>NZ_JAKIHO010000001.1:0-1266111 GCF_021608205.1 Flavobacterium sp. K77
TTTCAAAAATGGTTTTGAAATTGGCGAGATAAGTTGCCCAACAAAATACTTCCCAGAAGCATCAAGCATTAATTTTAAACGTAGCGTTATTTATGGCCTTGGAGTACTAAAAATTTCTCTTAAAGAATTAATATAGGAAGCAATTACTACTTGAATTTCGTACTCATCAAATGCTTGGTCTTTTGCTAATACAAAAAAAGCGTTTCTAACGCTTATAAATCAAACAGGAATAGCTTTAAAAAAGGGAGACTTTGTAAATAGTAGCTATTGAAATTATGAAGAGGGAACCAGAGGGATTTTGTAACGTAAATGTGGAACCTTTATGGTAATGCATTTAATAGAGCCGTGTTGCAAACGCTTTGTTTTCGGTATTTAAGTAAGTAGGTACTCGTTGCAAACGAGCACCAGATGGATAATTATGAAGAAGAAAACACTGTTTTTTGTAACGTAAATGTGGAGCCTTTATGGTAATGTATGTAATAGAGCCGCGTCACAAACGCTTTGTTTACGTTAATAAAGTAAGTAGGTACTCGTTGCAAACGAGCACCAGATGGTTTTGTCACATCGAGCGCAGTCGAGATGCGGTATTGGTTTTTTAATCGTTATTTATCTTACATTTGTATAGTTACAATACCAAACCAACCAAAAAAACCTTTTATGCAGCACCATTTATGTAAAAACTGCGACCGTACCTTTGAAGGGCAATTTTGTTCGCATTGCGGGCAAAAATCAAGTGTGAGCGAATTGAACATGCATGATTTAGTTCACGAGTTTTGGCACTCCATTACCCATACCGACAAAGGGATTTTAAAATTGGTGAAAGATTTATTTCTGCATCCTAAAAAAGTATACCATGGTTATTTTGCGGGTCAGCGTAAAACTTATTTTAGTCCAGTAACCTTTTTTTTAATCACCGCTACACTCCTACTTATTATTGGTGATAAAATATACGATTATGAAGATGCAGTACACCTAGCCGACAATCCTTTTGGTTATAATGAATTTGGTAGAACCGTATTTGAAGCTACTAAATTTAGAACTTTGTTTACCATTCCGTGTGCCGTTCTAGTAACCTGGTCGCTGTTTCGAAAGCGATTTAATTTGGCTAAAAATGTGGTGTTTTGGATTTATTTTAATGCTTTACTTTTTACCCTAGACCTAATTATTTCGCCTTTGTATTTCCCTTTTATACTGCACAAAGCAACTATTGAATTGTATGTATTGTTTATTAATTATGCCTTCTTGTTTTGGCACGTACTTGTGGTGTTTACCAATAAAAAATGGACCGATTACTTGCTTAGTTTCTTGGTAGTAAATTGTTTTCACATCATCAACTACGTAACGATTTACTTGTTACTGTTTGGTACAAATGTTTTCAAACAAACCAAAACCAATAATGTGTTTGAATTTTTGATTCATCTGTATAAGTTTTGATCTTAAGCCTAAGTTGAGATGTAACAAGTTTTAAAATACCCATTCGATTATTATAAAATTTAGAAACGATATAAAAATAAAAAACAAACAAAATTATTATGTTAGAAACCTTAATTGCACTGATTCCAGCTGTCTTACTAGTTATTGCATTGCTCTTAATCCTAGACTTATATCTATTAGTTCGAAAATACTTAAAGTTAAAAATTGAAGAACTGAAGGGAAATAAATAACTACTGACACATTATGTTATCTCAAAGTTTCTCATAAATCAATTCTTATTGCAATTAAAAAAGACTTGAGAGAAAGACAATAAAACCGCTTAGGTATTTACAAATCCCATTTGCTGATTTTGTAATGAAAATAAAACGAACTACTGTAGCCCCGATGGAAGCGGCATCCTTGCTGGGGAAGTCCCGACACCTCGGGATTGCACAGCAAAATACAGCGCACAGCGGGACGAGTAGTGTATGGAGCAAAAAAGTACTGCTCCTAAAAAACAACAGCTTTCTTCTCTTTAAAATTTGACTTGAGGCCATAAAAAAACCCATTCGCCTTAACGAATGGGTTTTGTATTTATAAGGTACTGAATTACCAGATTCTTACACGTTTTTCAGGTGCAATGTACATCCCGTCATTTTCTTTGATATCAAAAGCTTGATAAAAAGTATCGATGTTTTGCAAAGGCACATACGCACGGTACATTCCTGGAGAGTGCGGATCGGTTTTTACTTGGTTTTTCAAAGCTTCATCACGCATTTTTGAACGCCAGATCGTTGACCAAGAAATAAAGAAACGCTGCTCAGGAGTGTATCCATCAATCAAGCCTGGATTTCCGTTTTCTTTCAAGTACAATTGTAAACCGTCATAAGCTGCGTTTACACCACCTAAATCACCAATGTTTTCACCTAATGTAAATTTACCATCTACAAAAGTTCCTGGCAATGGCTCCAATGCGCTGTATTGTGCCGCTAATGCTCCTGTTAAAGCTGAGAATTGTTTTAAATCATCTGCAGTCCACCAGTCAACTAAGTTTCCGTCAGCGTTGTAACGCGATCCTGAATCGTCAAAACCATGTGAAATTTCGTGACCAATAACGCCACCAATTCCGCCATAATTCACCGCTTCATCAGCTTGGTAGTTGTAAAACGGTGGTTGTAAGATAGCTGCTGGGAAAACAATCTCATTGTTTGATGGGTTGTAATACGCATTTACCGTTTGTGGTGACATGCCCCAACGCTCTTTATCAACTGGTTTGTTTAACTCTGCAATGTTTTCTTGAAAACGCCATTTGGCCATGCTCAAAGCATTTTCAAAGTAGCTTCCGCCTTCTTCTGGACTCTTGATAGTCAAAGCAGAATAGTCTTTCCACTTGTCAGGATATCCAATTTTGATTCTGGATTTATTCAATTTAGCCAAGGCGCTAACTTTAGTTTCAGCCGACATCCATGACAAGTTATTAATTCGGTTTTCGAAAGCACGGAAAATGTTTTTGATCATTTTTTCTGCTTTGGCTTTAGCCTCAGCTGGGAATTTTTTCTCTACATATAATTTCCCTAAAGCTTCACCTACAGCACCATTAATGGTTTGCAATGCTCTTTCGTCACGTGGTCTTTGGCTTACCGCTCCCGTCAAGGTTTTCCCGTAAAACTCAAAGTTAGCGTTTTCAATATCGGTAGACAATTGGCTTGAAGCTCTGTTTAATAAACTCCAACGCATGTAGGCTTTCCACTGGTCCACTTTGTTTTCTTTCAACATCGTTTCAAGTGCCACCATGTATTTAGGTTGTGATACAATAACGGTATCCACTTTTGCCAAACCAATTTTAGTAAAATAATTATTCCAGTTGATTGATGGCGTTAATTTACTCAACTCGGCCAAAGTCATCGGGTTGTATGACTTACGACGGTCTCTGCGCTCTACTCTGTCTAATCTTGGTTTAGACATTGCGATTTCAAGCGCTAAAATTTTCTCAGCATTTGCTTGAGCTACGGCTGGCTTATCACCAAGAAATTGTAACATTTTAGCAACGTGAAGCACGTATTTTGCACGTTTTTCTTTAGAGTCGGCATCTTCTGAAACGTAATAATCTCTGTCAGGTAAACCTACTCCACCTGGACCTACATTAATAACATTTCGACTACTGTTTTTAGCATCAGTACCAACGCCCGCTCCCATGAAACCAATTCCGCCAATTGGCTCCATTTCGATTAATAATGCCTCAAGGTCTTTAGCATTTTTAACCGCATCAATTTTTTTAAGGAAAGGTTTCAATGGCGCAATTCCCATTTTGTTACGACCAATGGTGTCCAAAATAGACTTGTATAAATTAATCGCTTTACCTTGATCGGTATTTGACTTGTACTTTGGGTTGGTTGCTGCCTCTTTTAAAATAGCTAGTGCATCCGCATCTGTTCTTTGACGCAATTCATCAAAACTTCCCCAACGGGTTCTATCAGCTGGAATGGCGGTGTTGTCTAACCAAGTTCCGTTTACGTAACGAAAGAAATCGTTACTTGGCTTCACTTTTTTGTCCATGTAATTCACATTAATCCCTGGCTCCTTAGCCGCAGGATTACTTTGGGCTTGACCCACTGCAAAAGCCATCATTGCAGGAATCACAAAAAGCAATTGCTTATTGTTGGTTTTTTTCATTTTAATTAGTTTTTTAGTTAAGTAAACAAAGCTATTAATAAATTTTGTGATTGCTTACGATTCTATAAACAATCACAAAACATTGTGATTGGACATTAAAAAATCAAAAAGGTTTAATCGAATTGGGTAACAATTTTGTTTTTTAAGCGCATTCCACTAGCACTAAGATTGTGTTAATAAGACCAAAAAACAAGCTCCGATTTTGTACTTTTGTGGCAAAATTGGATTATGTTACAGCTATTTAAAAAATACCGTCTTTTTTTAGGAGTGTTCTTCGTGCTTTCGGCCGTTATACTTACGTTATTTTACAACGCTTTGAAGCCAGCAAAATCATTACCTATTTTTAATCCAGCCGATGTGAATCCGGAATTGGTAGACAGTACGGTACAATACAAAAGCAAGTACCACACCATTGCTGATTTTTCGTTTGTGAACCAAAACGGCGTCACGATTACTCAAAAAGATTACGAAGGAAAAATTTATGTAGCCGATTTCTTTTTTACTACTTGCGGTTCTATTTGTCCTAAAATGTCAGTGAATCTAGAAGAAGTTCAAAAAGCTTTTGCCACAAATCCTAAAGTTAAATTACTCTCACATACCGTATTTCCTGAAACGGATAGCGTTCCTGTGCTTAAGGCTTACGCCAAAAAACACAATGTAATCGATGCCAAATGGAATTTAGTTACAGGCGATAAAAAAGAAATTTATGCCATGGCTAGAAAATCGTACTTGGCTGTAAAACTGGGCAAGCCAAGTGAATTGTATGATATGGTACACACCGAAAACTTTGTTTTGGTAGATGCTAAAAGACGAGTTCGCGGTTTTTATGACGGGACCAACAAAGAGGACATCAAGAAATTGATTGAAGACATTAACTTTTTGTGTGAACAAGAGGCCGCTGACTAAGGCGATTTTTCAGTGATTTTCTCGGCCGCAAATAAAACGTCAACATACCTCTAAATCTGCCAACTAATTATTGAAATAATTAACATTTGTCTTTCCTTTAAAATGTGTATTTTTGCAATCTTAATTCAATCTAAATAAGGTTTGCAAACAACGATACATTCTCTCAAAAAAGGCGAAAAAGCCATAATCAAAGACTTTGATATTGATACCGTTCCATTAAAATTACTGGAAATGGGTTGCTTGCCTGGCAATATGGTCGAGCTGTTACAAGTTGCCCCTTTTGGTGATCCTTTGTTTTTAAACATCAATGGTTCACATGTGGCAATTAGAGTAGAAACCGCCAAAGAGATTGCAGTAGACCTATTAAAAACCAACCTATGGTAAGCAAACAAAACATCAATGTAGCCTTAATTGGCAACCCTAATGTGGGTAAAACTTCGGTTTTTAATCAGCTTACAGGATTGAATCAACAAGTGGGGAATTATCCTGGAATTACCGTTGAAAAAAAGATTGGTTTTTGTAAATTATCCAACAACATCAAAGCCAACATTCTGGATTTACCAGGAACATACAGCTTGAACGCCAGTTCTATTGACGAAAATGTTGTTATTGAATTATTACTCAATAAAAACGATAAGTTATACCCTGACGTAGCTCTTGTGGTTACCGATGTGGAGAATTTAAAACGAAACTTATTACTTTTTACCCAGATAAAAGACCTTGAAATTCCGACGATTCTTGTCATCAACATGGCTGACAGAATGAAGTTCAAAGGAATTTCTCTTGATATTCCTTACTTAGAGAAACATTTAAACACCAAAATTGCCTTGGTTAGTTCACGTAAAGGCTACGGAATTGAAGAATTAAAGCAGTTAATTGTGAGCTTCAAATCGATTTCGAGCGAACCTTGCTTGAATGCTTCGGTTATTGATCCGGATTATTTTAATAGTTTGCGCAAAGCATTTCCAAACCAACTTTTGTACAAATTATGGTTGGTAATTACGCAAGATGTGAACTTTTTGAACTTGGATAGAAATGAAATTCGCAGTTCATTTACCAAATCACACTCTGATTTAAAACGCTTACAGCAAAAGGAAACCATCAAACGTTACCAATTTATTAACGATGTTTTGAAAGTAGGTTTAAAAGTAGATAGCAGCGTAGCCAAAGATTACCGCAGCCAGCTTGATCGCGTGCTTACACACAAAGTTTGGGGTTATGCGATTTTCTTTTTGATTTTGTTTGTCATCTTTCAATCTATTTTTGAATGGTCAAAAATTCCAATGGATTTTATTGACGCCTCTTTTGCCTCATTGAGTTCGCTCGCAGCAGAGCAGTTGCCAGCCGGTGTTTTAACCGATTTGATTTCGCAAGGAATTATTCCTGGTATTGGAGGAATTTTAATTTTTATACCTCAAATTGCCTTCTTGTTTATGTTTATTTCCATCCTTGAAGAAAGTGGATACATGAGCCGTGTGGTGTTTTTAATGGATAAAATTATGCGCAAATTTGGACTTTCAGGTAAAAGTGTAGTGCCGCTTATTTCAGGAACTGCCTGCGCTATTCCTGCAATTATGGCTACGCGTAATATTGAAAATTGGAAAGAACGATTGATCACCATCTTGGTTACACCATTTACCACTTGTTCCGCTAGACTGCCCGTTTACGCAATTATAATTGCACTTGTTATTCCTGACGAACGCTTGTTCGGATTTTTAAACATGCAAGGAATGACCTTGATGTTGTTGTATTTATTAGGATTTGGAATGGCCATTTTCTCGGCTTATATCTTGAATAAAATCCTTAAGATTCAAAGTAAAACGTATTTTGTGGTTGAAATGCCGAACTACAAGTTGCCTTTGTTTAAAAATGTAGGTATCAACGTAATCGAAAAAACAAAAGCTTTTATATTTGGCGCGGGTAAAATTATACTTGCCATTTCAATCGTGCTTTGGTTTTTGGCCTCTTATGGACCGGGAGAAAAATTCAACAAAGCGGAAGAAATTGTTACCCAAAACACCATCAACAAACCATTATCGTCTGCTGATTTTGAAAATGCAGTTGCCTCACAAAAACTAGAGAACTCCTATATTGGTATTATGGGTAAAACCATTGAACCTGTTATCTCTCCATTAGGTTACGACTGGAAAATTGGTATTGCTATCATCAGTTCGTTTGCGGCCCGAGAAGTATTTGTAGGTACACTGGCAACCATTTACAGCGTAGGCGGTAGCGAAAATGAAGTGACTATCAAAAACAAAATGGCAGCTGAAATCAATCCCGCTACAGGCGAAAAAGTATTTAATTTTGCTTCAGGAATCTCTCTACTTTTGTTTTACGCTTTTGCCATGCAATGTGCTAGTACTTTGGCAGTAACAAAAAAGGAAACCAACTCTTGGAAATGGCCTGCTGGCCAGCTTTTATTCATGTCGGCCTTTGCTTATGCCGTTGCCTTGATTGCTTTTCAAATCCTACAATAAGAGCCAGAATCTATCCTCAACCTCAACAACAGTTAAAAATTAAAAAATCATTATTTTTAATTTGTCTAAATAAGTTTTTCGTTTTATCTTTGCTGCATAGAATTAATCTAAATAAAAATGAGAAATAGTTTAGTAACAGTTGCAATACTTACTTCTGTGTTTGCATTTGCACAAGAAAAAGAACTTACACAAGCACAAAAGGACAGTATTTTAAGAGCAAAGTCTTTGATTGTTGATTTAGAAGTGGTAACCGTTACCCCATTTAAACAAAGCCCAGAAAGACAACCAGATGTGAAAGGAACCGTGCTTTTTTCAGGAAAAAAGAATGAAGTTTTAAAATTATCTGCCTTTACCTCTAACCTGACTACCAACAATGCGCGCGAAGTGTTTTCACGTGTTCCTGGTGTTACTGTTTGGGAAAATGAAGGATCTGGAATTCAAATTAACATCGGAGTTCGTGGTTTAAGTCCAAATCGCAGCTGGGAATTAAACACTAGACAAAATGGTTACGATATCTCATCAGATGTTTTTGGTTACCCAGAAGCGTATTACAACCCACCTTTAGAAGCAGTAGAAAACATTGAACTAGTTCGCGGTGGTGCTTCATTACAATTTGGCCCTCAGTTTGGTGGAATGGTGAACTACGTTTTAAAACGCGAGCAAAACAAAAAATTCAGCTTTGAAACTCAAAACACAGCCGGAAGCTATAACTTAATGAGCAGTTATAACGCTATTGGTGGCAAAATCAACAAGTTTTCTTATTATGCCTACAACCACTCTCGTAGTGCCGATGGATGGAGAGAAAACAGCCAATACAAAGTACGTAACTCACACGTATTTTTAGAATATGCCTTTACAGAAAAAACAAAATTAGCAGCAGAATACACCAATATGGATTACCAAATGCAACAAGCAGGCGGTTTGACAGATGCGCAATTTGCTGCAAATTCTAGACAATCTTTTAGAGAGAGAAACTGGTTTGGAACCCCTTGGAATTTGTTTGCGTTAACACTAGACACGCAATTGTCTCCTTCTATTAAATCGAATACTAAACTTTTTGGATTAATTGGAGAAAGAAATAGTGTTGGAAATACAGCAACACCAAACAATCCTGACACTAACGGAAATAGAAGAGTTGACCGCGATTTTTATAAAAATTTCGGAATCGAAAACAGAAACACCTATACGTACACCTTAGGCAAAAATAAAAACACTTTGGCATTTGGAGTTCGTGCTTACCAAGCACAAACGCAAAGACAACAAGAAGGAGCAGGAACTGCAGGATCTGATTTCGACTTAAGTACGTCAGCAAAATATCCAAGAGACTTGCAATTTAAAACTCAAAACATTGCTTTTTTTGCCGAAAATCAATTTAAGGTGACCGATAATTGGAGTGTTGTTCCTGGAGTTCGTTTTGAGCACATCACCGCTGATGGAGAAGGTCGCTTCGGAATCACTTCTGGAAATGATGTTCCGTTTGAAAGCAAACAAATGGTTAGAAACAAACCCTTGTTTGGATTAGGAATGGAATATAAATTCGGCGCAACGAACTTATATGGAAATATAACACAAGCTTTTAGACCAGTTTTATTCTCAGATATTACTCCGCCAGCTGTAACAGATGTGATAGATCCAAACTTAAAAGATGCCTCAGGATACAATGCTGATTTGGGATACCGCGGTGTTGTGAAAGGATTTTTGAACTTCGATTTTAGTGTGTTCTACTTGAGCTACAACAACCGTATTGGCGGCGTAAGACAATTTATAAATAATGATAACCCAACTCAAGGTACGTTCTTATTCAGAACCAACCTAGGAGAAACCGTAAACAAAGGAATTGAAGGCTTTGTAAACGTAAACATCACTAAATATTTTAGTGTCGAAAAAACTTTCGGAAACGTAGATCTTTTTGTAACGACTAGTTTTATTGATTCTCGTTATACTGATTTCGTAGTACCTTCTGGACCAGGATCGGCTATTGCAACGACTAACTTAAAGGGTAATCGTGTTGAAAACGCGCCACGTTACATTCACAATGTAGGTTTGAGCTATAGTACTGACCACTTTTCGTCTACATTACAATACAAAACTTCAGGTAAAGTGTTTACAGATGCAAACAACACAGTTACGCCTTCAGCAAACGGTGTAACAGGATTACTAAACGGTTATGAAGTATTGGATTTATCAGCTGAATACAAGTTCTTAAAACGCTACAATGTTCGTTCTGGAATTAATAACTTATTGAACAAAGATTACGCTACCCGTAGAGCAGGTGGATATCCTGGACCAGGTATTTTACCAGGTGAAGGAAGAACATTCTTTGTATCTTTAGGAGCTCGTTTTTAATAACAAACAACAAATAATACACACTCTTTAATTAGAAAGTGATTACCAACTAAAAAGCAACCTCGACAGGTTGCTTTTTCTTATCTTTACAATATGGATATTCAAGAAATAGTAGCATTTGCTACTTTAATTATTGCAGTCGCTTTTTTAATCAAAAAGTTCTTTTTCAAGAAGAAATCAAAGGATAAAAATTGTGGAAGTTCTGACTGTGGCTGCAATTAGACTATTTTATGTAGCCTATTTGTATGGCGTAATCCGCAGGTTTTATTGACGAACCTTCAACGGGATATGGCCTCACCAGCAAGCTTTCAATTTTTCGCTTTTCAAATGGTAAATACTTTGCGAACCATTTTATATTAGCTTCCTTATTTTTTTCGTTAAAAACCAAAGTTGTTTCTTCAACTTGTTTCTGTCCGTCGAAGACTTGCAGAACAGCACTTACCTCTCCTGCCCAAATACAAGTGATTACTTCTGGGCAACGCGAGTCGTTTTCGATCGTTTTTAAAACAAATTGAAACCCTTTTTGACTACGACATACTTTTTGCTTGACAGTGATTATTTTTACTTTAGCAGGCTTTTGGCTTTGAGCCAAAACTAAACTGCTAATCATCATAAAAAGGAATAGAATTGACTTTTTCATCTGCGACTATAAATTTTAATTGATTCTTTTCAAAAAACTTATTTCCTAACCTAAGGCCACATCCAGCACCATCATAACTATAAAACCTCCAATAAAACCTAAAGTGGCAATATCAGTATTTTTATCTTGTTGAGTTTCTGGAATTACCTCTTCAACAACCACAAAAATCATAGCGCCTGCGGCAAAAGCCAAAGCATAAGGTAAAATAGGAGTGAAAAAAGTAACCGCAAAAGCACCTAAAACAGCAGCAACAGGCTCTACTAATGCTGAAGACTGTCCGTACATAAAACTTTTCCAGCGGCTCATTCCCATTCGTCGTAATGGCATAGCAACAGCAATTCCCTCAGGGAAATTTTGAATCCCGATACCAATTGCAAGGGTTAAGGCTGCTCCTATTGACGCCTCAGGAATTCCGGCAGCAACACCACCAAACAAAACACCAACCGCCAAACCTTCGGGGATATTGTGTAACGTAATTGCCGAAACCAACAATGTGGTACGTTGCCAAGGAGACTTCACCCCTTCGGAAACTTTAAAATTAATGTGTAAATGAGGCAATACTTTGTCTATCCCAAAAATGAAAACCGCACCAAGCGAAAAACCAAAAGCTGCAGGAATTACCTTTGCAAAACCTTCTCCGCCTGTCATTTCGATTGCTGGAGCCAATAAACTCCAAAAACTTGCTGCCACCATTACACCACCTGTAAAACCAAGCATACCATCAAGGACAGTTCGGTTCATGGTTTTGAATAAAAAAACAAACGAAGCACCTAATGCAGTTAAAAACCACGTAAATAAGCTGGCATAGAGCGCAGCTAAAATAGGATCAATACTGGTAAAATAATCAACTAACGATTGAAACATAATTATTGAATATAAATGTTACTAGCAATTTTATGAGATATAGTAATTTCACTCGTGCCCACACGAATACGCAAAGAAGCATCGAAACTTTCTTTTTCTATAATCTCCATTTGAGAACCCAAAGCAATTTCTTGTTTGTCGAGGTATTTTAAAAAATCAGACGAAGTATCTTTTACACCCACACAAATTCCGATTCTACCTTTTTCACATTCAGAAAGCAGTTGTTTTTCTATTTTAAGAATACGACCCTGAGCATCAGGAATTGGGTCACCATGGGGATCTTCTGTTGGATTCCCTAAAAAATCATCCAGTTTATTGATGAGCTTTTCTGATTTGATATGCTCTAATTGCTCTGCTAATTCGTGCACCTCATCCCAAGCAAAATCGAGTTTTTCGACTAGAAATGTTTCCCACAGACGGTGCTTTCGAACAATCATTTTGGCTGCTAACTTTCCTGTATCGGTTAGTGAAACTCCTTGGTATTTGATGTAATTGATGCAGTTCTTTTCGGCTAATTTCTTTAGCATATCCGTGACAGATGATGCTTTGGTATCCATCTTTTCAGCAATAGCATTCGTACTCACTGCTGCATTTTCAATAGCAGAAAGATGGTAAATAGTTTTTAAATAATTCTCTTCGGAAAAAGTCATAACAAACAATTAAGGTATTGCAACATCTCTTTTGCTCAAGTGCATAAAAAGCGCAAAACCTATGTAATGACAAACTTACACAAAAAAGTTAATATAAAAAATATTTTTAGACAAGTCTAAACTATAAAGAACAAGTTGGGCAAAGACCTGATAAGGTGAAATTAAAATCATGTACCAAATAATTATCAGGAAGACTAAATACGGGCTTTACCTCATCAAGGCAAGTCACTGCTAAACATTTAGTACAACTGAAATGGATGTGATTGTGCGTATGAGAATGTTCTACGTCATGATCGTGTTCATGCTCATGATGGCAACTTGCATACTTTATGGTACCGTCATGATTTACAATTTTATGAATCACATCCTCGGATACCAAACGATCCAAAACACGGTAAATAGTAACCCGATCGCATACGTTTTGACTTAACGCCTGAATTTCGGTATGTGATAAAGCCACTGCGGCATTTTTTATGATCTCTAAAATGGTTGTTTTTGCTGTGGTATTGCGGCTTGCTTTCATATTTTAAAATATATTAATGCAACGTTGTTGCATTTAGATAAAAACCATACATTTGCAACTTTATTGCATTAATCAAAGATACAAGAAAATGAAAAAATTAACAGCCTTAGCTCCAGATTTTTTGGGTGTAACTAGCGCTATTTTGTGTTTAGTCCATTGTTTAGCATTGCCTATACTGAGTATGTTTCCAGTAATGGTCAATCACAATCCCTATTTTGATTTACTATTTGCCTGCATTGGCCTTTGCGCAGCCATACCCGCACTGCGCG
Organism: Flavobacterium sp. K77; assembly: GCF_021608205.1. Taxonomy (NCBI): domain Bacteria; kingdom Pseudomonadati; phylum Bacteroidota; class Flavobacteriia; order Flavobacteriales; family Flavobacteriaceae; genus Flavobacterium; species Flavobacterium sp. K77. The sequence goes on from NZ_JAKIHO010000001.1 coordinate 12,765, forward strand.
ACGGGAAGACGATTGTTGCAGTCCTTTTAACCAGCTCGCTCGCCCTTCTATTCCTGAGTATTTTACTGGAAATCATTTTTAAAATCGATACCCCATTAATTTACATTGGTGCTTCAGGAATCATAGCGGCACACTTACTCAATTTTATAAACCAAAAACACACATGAAAAAATTACCCGTAACTGTATTAGCTAGGCTTTTGAACACGGGAAAACACTAACGTAATAAGGTAAAAAGAGAATATATTTATTTTATTGCAACTTTGTTGCGTTATTAAAAATAATAAATATATTTGCAACATAATTGCATTAACAGATTAAAAAATAAAACATCTTACTTCATGAAGAATCGAAAGCAGCACTTTTTTAAATTTTTTGCCCTTGTTTTTTCGACCTTAGTACTTAACTCCTGCTCCAATACTGACGATGTGGTTGCACCAGCGAATGAAGGAGAGTTCATCACAACTGTTAGGTTACAATTTGTACCAACCACAGTTGGAAAAACCATTGTACTTGAGTACAAAGACCTTGATGGCGAAGGAGCTAATGCACCACAAATTAGTATTAGCAGTCCTTTTGAGCGATCTAAAACCTATAATGGAAGTATAACATTTAGAGACGATTTAGCAATACCGGCAATAGATATTACACCTGAGATAATAGCTGAAGCTACCGAACACCAAATGTTTTTTCAAACAACAGGTACAGTGCAACCCTTTACCTATTCTAAAAATCCAAGCAATTTTGATAAAAATGGCAAGCCACTAGGGCTCGAGTTTACATTTACCACGACCACTGCAGCAAGTGGCACTTTGAGAGCCAGCTTACGACACGGACCGAACAAAAATGCCTCAAATGTAGCTCTAGGCGACATTACCAATGCCGGTGGCGCAACAGATATTGAAGTTGATTTTCCAATCACAGTAGAATAGTAATTTTTAAAACTAAATAAAAAACAATAATGAAAAAATCTTTAGCTTTTTTAGCAACGTTTGCAACCCTTGCTCTAGTCACACAATCCTGCTCGAATGACGACAACAACGATACAGTAGTTGACGAAAGCACAGCTGAATTCAAACACCTACGCGTCTTAATTTCAGATGAAACCACAACAGCACTAACCTTGGTAAATCCACTACAAGGCAACAGCATTTCATTTGAAGCCAAACACCCTAAATCAGCTTTATACACGAGTGCTTCTGGGCGTTTTGCAGGCATCATTCACCGCGAAAACAATTTAACAGAAACTTTCGATACTGGACTAGAGTTTCATGGTGATCATGTTGACATAAAAGGAACACCAAAATTTGGTGCTTTAACAGGTATTTCATCAAAGCCAACACACTTTAAAAGTAATTTTGGAGAAATCCTAACCTTCAATGATGGTGATGGTACATTAACAGTAGGTCTAGAGTCAGAAATCCACAAAAATGGCGCTACAATGAAAACCATTACTACCGGATTAAGAGCGCATCATGGTGCTATGGCTGTTTTTGCGAATGGCACATATGCTATTACTGAAAAAGACAATTCTATTCCTGGAACACTTCCTGAGCGAGTAAAAATAATTGACAAAACTGGTAAAGAATTATTTGCCTCTACTATTGCAACCAAAGGAATACATGGCAATGCAGCATATGGTGATCAAGCTGTTTTTGGTTCGGCAAGCGGGATTTTGGTGGTAAAAAACAATGGAGAACAAAGTTTAATTCCACATCCTGAAGGTTTTGGAACTGCATGGTTTGGAACAATACTTGAAACCAACACCAAAGGCAAATTTGTTGGGTATACCGCTGCAAAAGGTGCGTACTTGATCGATGTTATTGCTAAAACAGTTAAACCAATAATTGAAAATACCGATATCATGCAATGTAAAGTAAGCTACGACAATAGTAAACTTGGCATCTTATTGCATTCAGGAAATTTTATTTCGTACGACTTAAATACACTCACTGTAGCTGCAACTGAAAGAAATATCATTGCGCCAACTTTAAAAACAGCAACGCAAAAACCACAAATGGAATTCACGCAGCGATTTGTTTATATCACTGCACCTGCAACAGGCGAGTTATGGATGGCCAACATTAAAAATAATAATGACATTAAAAAAATAAAAGTATCAAACACACCATTTCGTCTCACTTTAATGGGATTCGAAAACAATGGCGACCATTAAATAAGTTTATAAATCCCTATAGTTTTGGTTAATTTGGGGGAACTAAGCGGTTTGTTTTTAAACAAATCGCTTTTTTAATAAATTATTTTTTAGCTTTGTCTAAATTTATATTTTTATAAAATGAAAAATACAATTGTAATAAGCATGCTGTTGCTATTTTTTATCGGCTACAGCCAAAACAAAAAAAGCCTATCGGGAATGGTAAGCTCTAACAATCAACCGATACTTGGCGCAAAAGTTACCTTGCAAAAAACCACTTTTGTCACTCAAACCGATAGTTTAGGACAGTATTTTTTTTCTGAAATTCCAAATGGTAATTACACCATTCAAGTAATAGCAAACGGTTTTCAAACAAAAAACAAAAACGTCAACATAAAAGATGAGCAAGAAATTATACTTAATTTTGCACTTGAAAATACTGAAAATCAACTTGATGAAGTAGTAGTTTCAGGCACACTAAAACCCGTTAAAAGGTTAGAAAATCCTGTTCCTGTTGAGATTATTTCGGCGACTTTTTTAAAACAAAACCCAACCAGCAATGTCTTGGATGCCTTGCAAAACGTAAATGGTTTACGACCTCAAAACAATTGCAATGTGTGTAATACTGGCGACATTCGCATTAACGGACTTGACGGCCCGTACACCATGGTAACTATTGATGGGATGCCTATTGTAAGCGCTCTCGGTACCGTTTACGGCCTTTCAGGCATTCCAAATGCCATGATTGATAAAATAGAAGTAGTAAAAGGCGCGGCATCTACGCTGTATGGCAGTGAGGCAGTAGGCGGTTTAATTAACATTATTACTAAAAAACCGTTTGCAGTTCCTTTATTTACAGCCGATGTTTTTACTACATCTTGGCTCGAAACGAATGTTGACCTTGGTTATAAAGCCAATATTGGCTCCAAGGCTACAGCTCTATTTGGTGTAAATTATTTCACTTACAACAATCCCATTGACAACAACAAAGACAATTTTACCGATGTTTCTTTGCAAAACAGAGCTTCTTTTTTCTCTAAAATAAACATCAACAGAGCTTCTAAAAAAGAATTTAGCCTTGTATCTCGATACCTTTATGAAGACCGCTGGGGCGGAGAAATGCAATGGAACAAGAGTTTTAGAGGCGGAGACCAAGTGTATGGCGAAAGCATTTACACTTCGCGTTATGAATTTTTGGGGAAATACGAGCTACCCGTAGCCGAAAAAATGTATTTTCAATTTTCGGTTATTGGCCACGACCAAAACTCCGTTTATGGCAACTCTACTTTTTTAGCCAATCAGAAAATAGCATTTGGCCAATTCATTTGGGACAAAAACTGGAATAACCACTCCGTACTTTTTGGTACGGCATTTCGATATCAATTTTACAATGACAACACGCCCGCAACGGCAACAGCAAATCATTCTAAAATTTACAGTGCTTTTGCTCAAGATGAAATCACCCACAACGAAAAAACCAGCACGCTTATTGGCTTACGTTATGATTACAATGACAATCACGGTTCCATTTTTACACCGCGTTTTGCATTTAAATTCAAACCAACACCAACAGATATCTTACGATTCAATTTTGGATCGGGTTTTAGAATTGTCAACCTTTTTACCGAAGATCATCAAGCTTTATCAGGCGCTCGAGAAGTCGTGATACAATCTAACCTCAAACCAGAAACCTCATACAACCTAAACTTAAATTACCTAAAAAAATTCAAATTGACCAATGCGGGCGTAGTTAATCTTGAATTGGCGTCTTGGTACACTTATTTCACCAACCGAATTTTTGCAAATTACGACATCAACCCGAATCAAATAATTTATGATAATTTAAACGGCAACTCCACTATTTTCGGACTCAGCGCCAATGCTGATTGGGTTAGCCCGTTTGGACTCAAAGCTAACATTGGGACTAGCTACTTTGATGCCATGACAACACAAGACGGTGTTAGTTTGAGGCCACTATTTACAGAAAGATATTCTGTGAGTTGGGGATTTAGTTATGATATTCCGAACTGGTTTTTATCTTTAGATTTTACAGGAAATCTTACTGGACCGATGCGTTTGCCTTTGCTAAGCGAACTTGATCCGCGTCGCGAAATTTCTAGACCGTACAGTATTCAGAATATACAAATGACTTTCAAAAAAATTCATAATCTAGAGTTGTACGCTGGTGTTAAAAACCTACTTAATTGGACACCCAATCGTGAAAATCCGTTCTTGATAGCACGCGCCAATGATCCTTTTGATAAAAATGTTCAAGTTGATAATTCAGGAGCGATAATCCCTACGGCTGATAATCCATTTGCACTCACTTTTGACCCAACCTATGCCTACGGACCTAATCAAGGGAGACGCTTTTTTATAGGTCTGCGTTATCATTTTGATTAATTTTTTGCTCTTAAAGTTGTATTTTTGAGCCATGAAACATTACGATTATATTTTTACTGGCGCGGGACTTTCGGCTTTAATGACGGTTTACAAAATGGTTCAATCAGGATCTTTTGCAGATAAAAGTATTTTGTTACTGGATGAAAACTCCAAAAAAACCAATGATAGAACCTGGTGTTTCTGGAAAACAACCGATTCACTTTGGGAACCAGCTATTTCTAAAAAATGGGATTCGGCTTTGTTTGCCAATGCAGTTTTTCGCAGGGATTTAGACTTGCAACCGTATCACTACAATATGGTGAAAGGACTTGATTTTTACAACCAAGTTTTTGATTTGCTTTCGAAACAAGCAAACGTCACTTTCTTGAATCAGAAAGTCATGACTATTGAAGAATCTGAAACTATAATTTTGGTACAAACGGAAAGCGAATCTTTTTCGTGCGCGAAATTATTCAATAGTATTTACCACAGACAAAAGGCAGAAAATCAGAAAAAATATCCTGTTCTACAACAGCATTTTATAGGTTGGTTTATCAAAAGTGAGCAAGCTGTTTTCAATAATGAGCAAGCCACGTTCATGGATTTTTCGGTAGCACAAAAAGGAAATACTCGTTTTATGTACGTGTTGCACACCTCTAAAACCGAAGCTTTACTGGAATACACTTTGTTTTCGCACCAACATTTAAAAAAAGAAGAATACGAAAACGAAATACAACAATATATCGAAAAACTAGGAATTACGAACTATGAAATTGTTGAAAAAGAACAAGGCAGCATCCCGATGACCTGTTATCCTTTTTGGAAATCGAATACTAAAAACGTGATCAACATTGGTACCTCTGGCGGATGGACCAAGGCGAGTACGGGTTATACTTTCAAAAATTCCGATAAAAAATCAAGTAAATTGGTAGCTTTTTTACAAAGAGAAACCGACTTTACTAAATTTCATAAAAAAACCAAATTCTGGTGGTATGATTTGCTTTTGTTGGACATTTTAGATAGAAAAAACGAATTGGGTTCGCACATTTTTTCTTCGATGTTCAAAAAAGGAAATCCAGCGGTGATCTTTAAATTTTTAGATGAGGAAACCTCGCTAAAAGAAGATATTCAGGTGATTTTAAAATGTCCGAAAATGTTGTTTATCAAAGCCATTTTTCACGTGGCCGCCAAAGCCCTAAAATAACAATCAAACTATAACAAAACTTTATAATTGAAGTTCTGTTCTTGAATGTAAACTTTGTAACTTTGCAGGACTTAATTACTAATGATTTAAAATAAAAGATATGTATCCAGAAGAAATGGTAAAACCAATGCAAGCAGAACTTACTGCAGCAGGTTTTCAAGATTTACATAGTGCAGAAGCAGTAGAAAACGCATTAAAAGCAGAAGGAACAACGCTTGTAGTTGTAAACTCGGTTTGTGGTTGTGCTGCGCGTAATGCACGCCCAGGAGCAAAAATGAGTTTAGAAGGTGGTAAAAAACCAGATCAATTAATTACTGTTTTTGCAGGAGTTGACAAAGATGCTGTTGATGCTGCAAGACAACACATGTTCCCTTTTCCTCCATCATCGCCAAGTATGGCTTTGTTCAAAAACGGAGAATTAGTACACATGCTAGAGCGTCACCACATTGAAGGTCGCCCAGCAGAACTAATTGCTGAAAACCTAAAAGACGCTTTCAACGAGTATTGCTAATACTTGACAAAGTATAAAATTTAAAACCACGTTTCGGCGTGGTTTTTTTATTTGGAGCTATTTCCAGCTATTCGTTTCAATCTTTTTCCCCGCTAAAAAGCGGTTAAAAAAGGATTTCCACTGCTATCTGGGCTAGAAGATATTTTGTGCTAAAAAGATGTGTATATTTGATAGTTCTCCATAGCTATAAGCCATTTATGAAAAACCATTTCTTATTAAAAATATTCCTTTTCTTTTTACCATTCACTTTTTGGGGACAAAACAATTTAATCATAAAATCTTCTGTACACACTCAAAAATTTATTAGTAAGCTACGAAATGCAAAAATTGATACGATAATCATTTATAATAAATATTGTACAGGCTGCGAGACAACTTCAATAAATGAAGAACCAATGTATGAAGAGGGTTTTCTGAATACACACATTATTTGGTTAAAAAATGGAAAAGCCTTTACGAAAAAGTTTATATCTCCGAATATTGATGAAAAAGAAAATCAAATAAAAATCATTGACTTTCTAAATTACTTCTATGAACATAAGAAAGAATTAAACTCTAAAAAAGAATATTTTAAGAAACATAAATTTTTTCCACCAAACCCTGTGCATGATTATTACGAAGAACTTATATTTACTACAAAAAAAGATAAAGAATTAATATTATTATCTGAACATCAAAAATCTGATGAATTTTGGCATAAATTTTCATGGATACCGACATCAAGGAAAATAATGGAGTTAATACGAAATGAACTCAACCAAAAAATCAACTCTGAAAACTGAATTTTCTACTTACCACAACTCCCCTAGCCCAGATGGAAACGGCATCCTGTTGTGGCGGGGTTCGCCACAACAGATATAGTGAACAGCTGGAAATAGCTCCTAAAAAAAATAAACAATTAATACTTAAAGGAAAGTTAAGAATCTGTTTATTGATTGCGGACCTTAGTCCCTTCAAAACTTTGCGCCTCTGAACCTTTTTGCCTACTTTTGCAAAAAATACATTTCTCACTTAAACTGTTTATAGCATGCAACTGTACAACACCTTAAGCGCAGAGGAAAGAGCCATCATGATTGATGATGCCGGAAAACAAAGACTCACTTTGTCATTCTATGCTTATGCGCAAATTCAAGATCCCACTCAATTTCGAAACGATTTGTTCCGTGCTTGGAATCCTTTAGATGTTTTAGGCCGAATTTATGTAGCCAAAGAAGGAATCAATGCACAATTATCATTGCCTGCTGATAATTTTTATGCCTTCAAAGACACAGTTGAAGCATACGATTTCATGAAAGGAATGCGCTTGAATATTGCGGTGGAGCATGACGATCACTCGTTTTTGAAACTGACGATTAAGGTGCGTGACAAAATTGTTGCCGATGGTTTGAACGATGAAACTTTTGATGTAACCAACATAGGTGTGCACCTAAAAGCGAAAGAATTCAACGAAATTTTAGACGATCCTAACACAATTGTAGTCGATTTTAGAAACCATTACGAGAGTGAAATTGGCTATTTTAAAGGCGCCATCACTCCTGATGTAGATACGTTTAGAGAGTCGTTGCCAATTATTAATGAGCAATTAAAGGACTTTAAAGAAGATAAAAACTTGGTGATGTATTGCACTGGAGGAATTCGTTGCGAAAAAGCATCGGCTTACTTTAAACACCAAGGTTTTAAGAATGTTTTTCAGCTGGAAGGTGGTATTATCAACTACGCCAAGCAAATAAAAGAAGAAAATCTAGAGAGCAAATTTATAGGTAAAAACTTTGTTTTTGACCACCGTTTGGGCGAACGCATTACAGATGATATTGTTTCGCAATGCCATCAATGTGGTGCGCCTTGTGATGTGCATACCAATTGCGAAAACGAAGGTTGTCACTTGCTTTTTATTCAGTGTGATTCTTGCAAAGAAAAAATGCAAGGTTGTTGTTCGGTTGAATGTGTGACTGTAATTCACTTACCTGAAGAGGAGCAAAAAGCCATTCGAAGAGGAATAAAAAACGGAAATAAGATTTTCAAAAAAGGAAAATCAGACAAGTTGCTTTTTAAAAATAATACAGATCCGTTAGCGGCTATTCCTGATTTGACTGAATTGGCAAAAAGAAAACCGATTGCAAAAAAAGTAGTAAAAATCAAGAAAGAATATTTGGGTAAAGGCGCTCACTTTTTCCCAAAATCAAACATTGGTCAGTTTTTAATTGAAGAAAATGAGTTGAAAATTGGCGATAATGTAATGATAAAAGGCAGCACTACCGGAGAACAAATTTTAACCATTGAGGAAATGATGGTGAACGGAACGGCGCAACAAAAAGCTATTGCTGGAGATACTTGTACTTTCAAATTGCCTTTCAGAATTCGGTTATCAGACAAACTATACCGCATTGTAGAGTAACTCAACTGCCGTAAAGCAAACAAAACCAACCCATTGCAACGCCATTTGCAGTGGGTTTTTTAGTATAATTTTATGAGTGATTGCTCCAAATTGGCGTTGTTGCATAAAATTAAAAAATACTATCTTTACAAATTAAACGTTTTAAGAACTTAAGTTGTGCTTGTCACAACACTACATATACGATTATGGCATGTACAAGTTGTTCAACCTCTGATGGTGGCGCACCAAAGGGTTGCAAAAATAATGGGACTTGCGGCACCGATAGCTGCAATAAATTGACGGTTTTTGATTGGCTTTCGAATATGAGTTTGCCTAACGGCGAAGCCCCTTTTGACTGTGTGGAGGTACGTTTCAAAAACGGTCGTAAAGAATTTTACCGCAATACTGAAAAACTTACTTTGAGCATTGGTGATATTGTTGCTACGGTAGCATCACCTGGTCACGACATCGGTATTGTTACTTTAACAGGAGAGTTGGTTCGTATTCAAATGAAGAAAAAAGGAGCCAACCCAAACAGCAATGAAATTCCAAAAATTTACCGTAAAGCATCTCAAAAAGATATTGATATTTGGTCTGCAGCTCGTGACCGCGAAGAGCCAATGAAGGTTCGCGCACGTGAATTGGCAATTGCTCAAAAACTTGAAATGAAAATTTCGGATATTGAATTTCAAGGAGATGGATCAAAAGCTACGTTTTATTACACCGCAAACGATCGAATCGATTTTAGAGCATTAATCAAAGATTTTGCTAAAGAATTCAGCACCCGTATTGAAATGAAACAAGTAGGTTTCCGTCAAGAAGCAGCTCGTTTGGGCGGAATTGGCTCTTGCGGAAGAGAGTTGTGTTGCTCAACTTGGTTGACTGATTTTAGAAGTGTAAATACCTCAGCAGCGCGTTACCAACAACTGTCCTTGAACCCTCAAAAACTAGCAGGGCAATGTGGCAAACTGAAATGTTGCTTGAACTATGAGCTAGACACTTACATGGATGCTTTGAAGCATTTTCCTGATTTTGAAACAAAATTAAGCACCGAAAAAGGGGATGCTATTTGCCAAAAACAAGATATTTTCAAAGGATTGATGTGGTTTGCCTATACCAACAATTTCTCGAACTGGCACGTTTTAAAAATAGACCAAGTCAAAGAAATTATTGCTGAGAATAAGCTCAAAAATAAAGTTTCATCTCTTGAAGATTATGCGATTGAGGTTATTGTAGAGCCGGAGAAAAACTTTAACAATGCCATGGGTCAAGAAAGTTTAACGCGATTTGACCAACCAAAAGGCAAGAAAAAGAACAACCGCAAGCGTAAACCAAATCCGGAGAACGCTATTGTTGCCAACGGAGCACCTAAACCACCACGCCCAAAAAACAACAATAACAAACCACAAAACGCAAACAAACCAGCCAATACCAACAAGCCAGCACCTGCTGACAAGAAACCGGCAGGCCCTAGAAAACCTATAATTATTACTAAAAATGTGGATAAAAAATAGTGCATTTTTTTTATTAGCAGTCATACTTCTTGGCTCTTGTGACGAGAAAAGAAGTTTTGACGAATATAAATCTGTCGGTCCAGCTTGGCACAAAGACAGTACCGTAACCTTTGCTATTCCGGCTCTTGACTCGACCAAGAGATACAACTTGTTTGTCAACTTAAGAGCGAACAACAACTACCAATACAACAATTTGTTTTTGATTGTTGCTATGGAATTACCTAACGGATTTACAAAAGTAGACACGTTGGAATATGAAATGGCCGATGTTGATGGTACACTTTTGGGTGATGGATTTTCGGATGTGAAAGAAAGTAAACTCTTTTATAAAGAAAACGTCCGACTACGTTCAAAATACAAAGTACATATCAAACAAGCAGTTCGCGAAAACGGAAAAGTTCCAGGAGTTACAGCACTTAACGGAATTACAGATGTAGGTTTTAGAATCGAAAAAAAAGAATAAAATAGTTTTATGGCAATCAAAAAAAATAACACTAGCACAAAAAGCGAGATTAAAGACGTCGCTTACTACCAAAAGAAATTTTGGAAAATTTTCTTTATCGGATTAGGGAGTATTGGTTTATTCTTCCTATTTGCCTCTTGGGGACTTTTTGGCTCTATGCCATCATTTGAGGATTTAGAAAATCCAGATTCTAACTTAGCCACCGAAGTCATCTCTGCTGACGGAGTAGTTATTGGAAAATATTTCGAAAAAAACAGATCGCAATTAAAGTATTCTGATTTACCAAAAAACCTAGTTCAAGCCCTTGTTGCTACTGAGGATGCTCGTTTTTATGATCACTCTGGTATTGACGGTCGTGGTACCCTTAGAGCTATTTTTAGCCTAGGAACTAGCGGTGGAGCGAGTACGTTGACACAACAACTTGCCAAACAATTATTTCACGGGGAAGGTTCAAAGTTTCTTCCTTTTCGAATTGTACAAAAAATAAAGGAATGGATTATTGCTATTCGTTTAGAAAGACAATACACTAAAAATGAAATTATTGCCATGTATTGCAACGTATATGACTTTGGAAACAATTCAGTTGGAGTAAGTTCTGCTGCCAAAACGTATTTTTCTAAGGAGCCAAAAGACTTAACCATAAGTGAGTCGGCAATATTAGTGGGAATGTTCAAAAACTCTGGTTTGTACAATCCTGTCCGCAATCCGCAAGGTGTAAAAAACCGTCGTAATGTGGTTCTTTTGCAAATGCAAAAAGCCGATATCATTTCGGAAAACGAAAAAGTAAGATTACAAAGTTTACCAATTAAATTGAACTTTAAACTCGAAACTCACAAAGACGGAACTGCAACTTATTTTAGAGAATATTTGCGTGATTACATGAAAAAATGGGTAGAAGAGAATAAAAAACCAGACGGATCAGATTACGATATTTACAAAGATGGTCTTAAAATTTACACTACCATCGATTCAAGAATGCAGTTGCACGCTGAAGAAGCTGTAAAAGCGCACATGGCCAACTTGCAAGAGGAGTTTTTTAACCAATCAAAGGACAACAAAAATGCGCCTTTTGTTAACATTTCTGCTGTAGAAACGCAAAAAATTATCAACCAAGCTATGAAATCTTCTAGCCGTTGGTCGGTAATGAAATCAATGGATAAAACCGATGACGAAATCATAAAATCTTTTAGCGAAAAGACCAAAATGAAAGTCTTTACCTGGAAAGGCGAGCGCGATACCATCATGACTCCGCTTGATTCTATTCGTTACTACAAACACTTTTTACAATCAGGATTGATGGCTATGGAGCCACAAACCGGAAACATCAAAGCTTGGGTAGGCGGTATTAATTACAAATATTTCCAGTACGATCACGTAGGTCAAGGAGCTAGACAAGTAGGATCTACCTTTAAACCGTTCGTTTATGCTACAGCAATCGAACAGTTGAATATGTCACCTTGCGACTCAATTGTGGATGGTCCGTTCATGATTCGTAAAGGGCGTCACCACGTAACCGAAGATTGGGAACCTAAAAACTCTGATAACAAATACCGCGGAATGGTAACCTTAAAAAGAGGTTTGGCCAACTCGATCAATACTGTATCGGCAAAATTAATTGACAAAGTTGGTCCTGAAGCTGTTATCGATTTAACGCATAAGCTAGGAGTAAAATCAGAGATTGTAACGCAACCATCGATTGCCTTAGGAGCGGTAGAAATCACCGTACAAGACATGGTAGCTGCTTACAGCACATTTGCTAATCAAGGAGTTTATGTAAAACCACAATTCATCACCAAAATTGAAGATAAAAGCGGTGTTGTAATATACGAGCCTATTCCAGAATCACACGATGTACTGAATAAAGACATTGCATACGCTGTTGTAAAATTATTGGAAGGCGTAACCGAAGGCGGTTCAGGTGACCGTTTGCGTACCACTGGAGGTGGGAATGGAGACAACCGTTGGACAGGTTATCCATATGCTTTTAGAAACCCAATTGCAGGAAAAACAGGAACTACACAAAATCAATCGGACGGTTGGTTTATGGGAATGGTACCTAACTTAGTAACCGGAGTTTGGGTAGGTTGCGAAGACCGTTCGGCACGTTTCAAGAGTATTACTTACGGTCAAGGAGCAACAGCTGCTTTGCCAGTTTGGGGTTATTTCATGAAATTATGTTACGAAGATCCAGCGCTCAAAGTATCCAAAGAACCTTTTGAAAGACCGGCTAACTTATCTATCAAAGTAGATTGTTATGTACCGAAAAAAGTAGTAGACACGACTGCTGTAGAGCAAGATACAGAAGAATTTGAATTGTAAAATTTTCTTTTGGAGCTAATCCAGCTATACGTTGCAATCTTTTTAAAAGCGATGAAAAATCGCTTTTAAAAAGGATTTCCACTATTATCTGGGCTAGGGCAATCGTATTTAAAACTCAATTCATCAATAGATTAAAATTCGATAAATAGCACCTTATTTTTATGATTAACAAAAAAGTAAATACCGTTCAAGATGCACTTCAAGGCATTGAAAATGGCATGACTATCATGCTAGGCGGTTTTGGATTATGCGGTATTCCAGAAAATAGTATTGCCGAATTGGTTCAAAAAAACGTAACCGATTTAACCTGTATTTCGAACAATGCCGGTGTAGATGATTTTGGTCTTGGATTGCTTTTGCAAAAGCGCCAAATAAAAAAAATGATCTCATCGTATGTGGGTGAAAATGCCGAGTTTGAACGTCAGATGCTTTCAGGCGAGCTAGAAGTGGAATTGACTCCTCAAGGAACTTTGGCAGAAAAATGCCGTGCTGCACAAGCCGGAATTCCTGCGTTTTTTACACCTGCAGGTTACGGTACTGAAGTAGCCGAAGGAAAAGAAGTTCGCGAATTTAATGGCAAAATGCACATCATGGAACTCGCTTACAAAGCCGACTTTGCTATTGTAAAAGCATGGAAAGGTGACGAAGCAGGTAATTTAATTTTTAAAGGAACTGCGCGAAACTTTAACTCTAGCATGGCTGGAGCAGCAAAAATTACTATTGCCGAAGTAGAAGAACTTTTGCCCGTAGGCGCATTAGACCCCAATGAAATTCACATTCCAGGAATTATGGTACAACGCATTTTTCAAGGAGAAACGTTTGAAAAAAGAATTGAACAACGAACTGTGAGACAAAAGTAATATTCAGTTTGCAAAGAATTATATGGACTTCATTTTATGATTTAAGAATACTCAAATTATAAAAACCTTACCAGTTTCAAAAATAAAATTATGGCTTTAACAAAAGAAGATATAGCAAGAAGAATTGCCAAAGAAGTACAAGACGGCTATTATGTTAACCTAGGAATTGGAATTCCTACCTTGGTGGCTAATTATGTTCGTACTGATATTTCGGTTGAATTTCAAAGTGAAAATGGCGTTTTAGGCATGGGACCATTCCCGTTTGCAGGAGAAGAAGATGCCGACATCATTAACGCCGGAAAACAAACTATAACTACCTTGCCAGGCGCATCATTTTTTGACTCCGCTTTGAGTTTCGGCATGATACGTTCTCAAAAAGTAGATTTAACCATTCTTGGCGCTATGGAAGTGGCCGAAAATGGCGACATCGCCAACTGGAAAATTCCAGGTAAAATGGTAAAAGGTATGGGCGGCGCAATGGATTTAGTGGCTTCTGCCGAAAATATCATTGTAGCCATGATGCACGTAAACAAAGCAGGTGAATCAAAAATCCTTAAAAAATGCTCTTTGCCCTTAACGGGCGTAGGTTGCGTTAAAAAGGTAGTAACCGAGCTTGCGGTACTAGAGGTTACCCCGGCAGGTTTTAAGCTTTTAGAGCGCGCGCCAGGTGTTACAGTGGAACACATCATCGCTTCTACCGAGGCTAACTTGATAATTGAAGGTGATATTCCTGAAATGGATATCAACTAATAGACATCAAATCCTATAAAAAAACCTCAAATGCGCTCCATTTGAGGTTTTTTTATGACTTTTAAGTACTCCTATTTATTTTCTAAATATTCGGTTAGCGTTGTTGCTGCATGTGTGAAACTAGGAAATTGCTCCACCATACTTACCGCTCTTTTTTTATTTAATTTGTAGGTCAAATCAAACTCTGTTGTAAACAAAATTGCTGACAAAAACGGATTATTGACAAAGGGCAATAAACGATCAAATGCGCTGTCTATGGAGTGAATTTCGAATAATTCTTCTTGCTGAAATTTAAACTTAACCTCCAATTGTAAATCATTTTCCACCACTACTGGCCGTACATAAATATTCATCAATAAAGTGTTCCCAATGGTTTTAGCCAGCGTTAATTTGGCAAAAGTACCATCCTGCAAACTTGCTTTAACCTTGGAATAAAACTCAGAAAATGTTTCTTGAAATGACATAAAATTAGATTTATGAAGCAAAAAAACCGCACAAACATTCACGCTTGTGCGGTTTATAGTTTGCTTTTATTAATTACAAATTATTGAAAAAATCGTTCCCTTTATCATCAGTAATAATGAAGGCTGGGAAATTTTTTACTGTTATTTTTCGAACTGCTTCCATACCTAACTCTTCAAAGTCAACTACTTCTACTTTCAAGATGTTGTCTTGAGCAAGAATGGCAGCAGGACCTCCAATAGAGCCTAAATAAAAACCACCGTAGGTTTTACAAGCATTCATCACTTGTGGCGTTCTATTTCCTTTAGCAAGCATAATCATACTTCCACCAGCTTTTTGAAATTCTTCTACGTAAACATCCATTCTTCCAGCCGTGGTTGGACCAAAACTACCTGATGGCATTCCGTCTGGAGTTTTTGCTGGTCCCGCATAATACACCGGATGATTTTTAAAATATTCTGGCATTGGTTTACCTGCATCCAAAAGTTCTTTGATTTTAGCATGTGCAATATCACGCGCTACAATCAAAGTTCCGTTCAGTTTCAAACGCGTTTTAATTGGATATTGTGATAACTTTTTAAGAATATCCGCCATCGGTTGGTTCAAATCAATCTCTACAGCAGGTTCTAAATGTGGCGGAGTTGCAGGCAATAAACGCCCAGGATTCACCTCAAGTTGTTCTACAAAAATACCTTCTTTGGTAATTTTTCCCTTTATATTTCTATCGGCAGAGCACGAAACTCCTAAACCTACAGGGCAAGACGCGGCATGACGTGGTAAACGAATTACACGTACATCATGCGTGAAGTATTTCCCACCAAACTGCGCTCCAATGGCACTTTCTTGGCAAATTTGTTGCACTCTTTGCTCCCATTCTAAATCACGGAATGCTTGACCAGCCATGTTTCCTGTAGTTGGCAAGTGATCGTAATAACCCGCTGATGCTTTCTTAACAGCAGCCAAATTAGCCTCGGCAGAAGTACCGCCGAATACAAACGCTAAGTGATATGGCGGACAAGCAGAAGTTCCTAAATCCATAATTTTTGCACGTACAAAAGCGTCCATTGACTTTTCGTTCAAAAGGGATTTCGTTTGTTGGTACAAATAGGTTTTATTGGCAGAACCGCCCCCTTTTGCTAAAAACAAAAACTCGTACGTATTTCCTTTTTTGGCATAAATATCAATTTGAGCCGGAAGATTAGAACCTGAATTCTTTTCTTCGAACATACTGATCGGCACAATTTGAGAATAACGCAGGTTTTTTTCTTGGTAGGTGTTGAAAATCCCTTTTGAAAGCCACTCGGCATCATCCACACCTGTGTATACGTTTTCTCCTTTTTTTGCCACTACAATTGCAGTTCCGGTGTCTTGACACGATGGCAATTGACCATCAATGGCAACCGCAGCATTTTGCAATAAATTATACGCAACAAAACGGTCATTATCTGTCGCTTCCGGATCATCCAAAATAGCACGTAATTTTTCTAAGTGTGAAGTACGAAGCATAAAAGAAACGTCTTTCATAGCTTCTTGCGAAAGCAACTCCAAACCTTTTGGATCAACAGTAAGGATTTCTCTATCGCCCAGCTGTTCTACTTTTACGTAGTCTGAAGATATTTTTCTGTATTGTGTATCGTCTTTTAAAATAGGATAAGGATCCTGATAAATAAAGTCCATGGTGTAATGTTTTTACAAAGATAAAATAGTTGGTGTAAGTTTAAAAGTTACTCAAAAAGCAACGCTAAACTACTACGTTAAAATACTTGTTAGTAAAAAAAGAATTAGCAAACCGATGGCGATGTATTTGGTATATTTTGACATTGTGATATGAATTTAAAAAATTATTGAATCCCTCAAAAGAATGAAAAATTGATTAAAAATCCTAGTAGATAATTGCTGCGTGCGAAATCAAATCAAAATTTAACAATATGTTGTGTTCCTACGAAAGTTCAATTATTAGTTTTTAGTTTTTTCAACGGATTTTAATCCGTTATAATTAATCACCACAAAATTGAGAGCCTTAGTCTCGGGACATTTTTCAGAAATTTTTCGACTGGCTTAAAAAAACCAGCTCGCCACAAATATTGCCGTAATTACACATATTACGTCTACTAGCAACATGGTTCCTAAAGCGTAACGGGTGTTTTTGATATTAACCGACCCAAAATAAACCGCAATTACATAAAAAGTACTTTCGGCACTACATTGAAAAATGCTACTCAAACGCGCCGTTAAGGAATCTGGACCGAAAGTATTCATAGAATCAATCAAAAATCCTCTAGAACCCGCAGAACTAAATGGACGTAGCAAGGCTACTGGCAAAGCATCTGTAATCTCTTTACTTACACCCATATTTGAGAATAAAAAGGCAATTCCGTTACTGATGATTTCAAACAAACCACTATTTCTAAACAAGGAAATAGCAACTAACATCCCTAAAACGTAAGGGAAAATAGTTACCCCCGTTTTCACGCCATTGTTAGCACCCACTACAAAAGCATCAAAAACGGTAGTGCTTGCAGCAGTAAATTTCTTTTCATTCCAGAATGAAAAAATTAAAGTGAACGCAATAATAGCGATTAAAATTAAAGCTGACAGATTAGATGTAAAGTAGTTTTTACCAACTAAATCCAATTGGTTCACATACATCAGCAAACCAATAATAGCTGCGATTAACGTAATTAAAACCAATACCAATGACGCACTTTTAAAATTGATTTTTTGTTTGATACCCACGATCAAAAAGGCTGCAATGGTACCTATGAATGATGTAATGATACAAGGCAACATTACATCGGCTGGATTGCTTGCATTTGCAGCAGCACGGTAGCCAATGATTGAAGTAGCTATCAAAGTAAGTCCTGAGGCATGCAAGCACATGAACATTATTTGGGCATCACTCGCTTTGTCTTTTTCAGGATTTATTTCTTGTAAACTTTCCATGGCTTTAAGGCCAAAAGGCGTTGCGGCCGAATCTAAGCCAAGAAAATTAGCCGCAAAATTCAAAGTCATATACGAAATCGAAGGATGGTTTTTAGGAATACTTGGAAATACTTTTACAAAAACAGGGCTCAATCCTTTGGCTAATTTTCCAGAAGCACCTGAAATAATTAACAGTTCCATCAACCCACAAAAGAAAGCCAAATAGGCCATTAATGGCAAAACTAAATCGAGTAAAGTACTTTTACAGGTAGGCAATAAACCATCTGATTTTTGCACGCCACTGTAGATTTTTACCGTTTTATTTTTAAAAACATAAGTTGTATCCGAGTTTAAAGTATCACGATTGACTATCATGGTTTGATCTGGTGCATTTATGATACTGTCTTTGATAAAAAGCGGCAATTGCTCCGGCATTTTTTCAGAAATCAAAATCGGGTCGTCTTTTTTTCCATTTAATACATAATCAATTGTATAGGTGTTTGAACTGAACAAACTAACTACCACAAAAACAATTGATGAAATAAAAATAACCAACCAAAATCTGCTCAATACCATAACTAATAATTTTTGTAAATGTAATAAATCGATATTCAATGTCAATTACTATGTCAATTACTATGTCAATTTCAATGAAAGAATTTTAAAATTGACATTGCATTTTGATATTGATATTCAAATTTACACATGAATAATCTCATCTTCTATCAACAACTCTTCTCTACGCAAGCGAAGAAAAATTTGCGCTACAGCAATCGTATCTCGCTCACAATAAGTTACAATGCGGTCAATGTCTTTTTCCACATAAAACACATGACCTACTTGACTTCCATCGATATCGCCTTTTGAAGAAGGAATGCCGAGTACTTTACACATCAATTTCAAAGAAGTAAAATGTTTGTAATCGCCAAATTTCCACAATTCTAATGTATCTAAATGCGGAATTTCCCAAGGTTTCTTTCCAAATAAATTGAGCTTGTTTGGAATTGCAATATTGTTGATAATCATTCGCCTAGCTAAAAAGGGAATATCAAATTCTTTGGCATTGTGTCCGCACAAGACATGCTGCGGTTGATTGAAGTGATTGTTGAGTAAATTATTAAAGTCGGAAAGTATTTTTTTCTCTTCGCCAAAAAAACTCGTTACTCGAAAATTACGAATGTCACCTTTGATGGTAAAATAACCAACCGAAATACAAACAATTTTACCAAACTCAGCCCAAATACCTGCTCGATCATAAAAATCTTCGGGAGAAAACTCCTCTTTGCGTTGATATTGGGTTTTATGTTCCCAAAGCGATTGCATTTCAGGATCTAAAGCATCGTAATTTTCAGATTCAGGAACGGTCTCAATATCAAGAAAGAGAATGTTATTAAGGTTAATTTTTTCGATCATGGTATGGCACGCAGATTTTAATTTTACACCGATTTGATAAAACGAATATAAGAATTTTATTGATAAACAACTAAAAAAGAGCTTGTTGCTTAGTTGGATTTTCGTGCTCCAACAACCATTTTTTACGCCATAATCCTCCTGCATAACCTGTAAGAGAACCATCACTACCAATGACTCTGTGACAAGGAATCACAATCCACAATGGGTTTTTCCCATTAGCAGAGGCCACAGCTCGAATGGCTTTTGGATCACCAAGAAACTTAGATTGTTCTAAATAGGTTCTTGTTTTCCCAAACGGAATATCGAGTAATGCGTTCCACACCTTTTGTTGAAATTCAGTTCCCTTGGGATTGAGTTTAAAGGTAAAATTAGTTCTTTGCGAATTGAAATATTCTTGAAGTTGCTGCACTGCCTCTTGTAAAAAATCGGGGATTTGAGCGGATATTTCACCCTCTTCTAACACTGTTATTTCAGAAACACCATTTACGTCACCGGTAATGGCAGCAATTCCTAAAGGCGTTTTGATGTAGACCGTTTCCATTTTTTAAAGGTAAAAAAATAATCTTTGTAGACTACATACGGTCATAAAAAAACCATTCGTACTTGTGAATGGTCTTTGATTTTAGCCCTGATAGAAGCGGCATCTCCCGATTTAGAAAAACAAGGATTTCTAGCCGTAGTTTTAATTTATCGGGAATACAGCGGATAGCAGGATAAAGCTCCTAAAAAACTTTATTTTACATGAGAATATACGTAGGCTTCTAGCGCTTTCAATTCTTCGTCAGACATGGCTTTTGTGAGTGCAAAGTTAGCTTTCATTACCTCGTATTGACTTGGGTCTACAATTGGCTCGCCTTCACCTTTTAAAAACGTGACCATATCGGCATTTTTACTTTTATAAATAGCCGCAATGTCTTGTAAGCTGGGACCGATTACCTTTTTGTCAATTTGGTGACAGGCGATACAATTTCCTTTTCCTTCAAAAATTTCTTTTCCTAATTCTACCGGAGTTTGAGCAACGGTTTCAGTAGTTGTTGGGTACAAGGATTCTTTTTTGGCTTCTTCTTTTTTACAAGATAGAAAGCAACAAACGGCTACTAAACAGAGGATCTTTTTCATTATTTTTTATTTAAAAGTATGGCGGCTTCTTTGGCAAAATAAGTCGAAATTAAACTGGCTCCTGCTCGCTTGATGCACATTAACTGCTCCATCATGGTTTGGTCGTGATCTAGCCAACCTCTTTCGGAAGCGGCTTTAATCATGGCATATTCGCCAGAAACATGGTATACGGTTACGGGTACATGAACTGCATTTTTTACCTCGCGAACGATGTCCAAATACGCAATCCCGGGTTTTACCATGACCATATCAGCGCCTTCTTCAACATCCCAAAGTGCTTCTTTGATGGCTTCAAGACGATTGGCATAATCCATTTGATAGGTTTTTTTATTTTTTGGAACTACTACATCAGCGTCTTTAGGAGCAGAGTCTAAAGCATCCCGAAAAGGTCCGTAAAATGCCGAAGCATATTTGGCAGAATAACTCATGATGCCCACGTTATGATACCCTGCAGCATCTAAACCTTGGCGCAAGCGTAGTACGCGTCCGTCCATCATATCGCTTGGCGCTACAAAGTCGGCACCGGCTTGTGCGTGAGACACGGCCATTTTTACCAAAGCATCGTTGGTACTATCATTTTCAACATCGCCATTTGCTATGATTCCGTCATGACCATAAATAGAATACGGATCCAAAGCCACATCAGGCATGACAATCATTTCTGGACAAGCAGCTTTGATGGCACGAATGGCGTTTTGCATGAGTCCGTTTGGGTTCCAAGCTTCAGTACCGGCGTTGTCTTTGAGATTTTCATCGACTTTTACATAGATATTTACTGCTCGAATTCCTAAATCGAATAATTCTTGCACTTCTTTAACCGTTAAATCGATAGAACGTCGAAAAATTCCAGGCATAGATGGAATTTCAACTTGTACGTTTTCACCTTCGGCAATAAACATAGGGAACATAAAATCACTTGGACTTAATGTAGTTTCTCTAACTAAGGAACGAATGGATTCGTTGACTCTTAACCGGCGACCTCTTTGTAATGGGAACATATTTTTAGTTTTTCAAGCTCCAGAGGAGCATAATGTTTATAGTAATTTGTTTTATTGTGCTGTTTTTAAGCCCGATAAGGGCAACATATTTTTCTCTAATTAAACATCATCAAAAAGATATTCATTTTTAAAATCGACATAATATAATTTTAAAAATTCTACATATTCTTCTTTGAATGTTTTTGATTTATGATGTTCTTCTTGATTTTGTATGTAATTGATAACATTTGTCAATTGCGAATGGCTGTAAGTAAATGCTCCGAATCCTGTTTGCCACTCAAATTTACCATTTATCCAAGCTTTTTCATTTATGAATCTTGATGAATTGGCTTTTATATCTCTCACCAAATCTGATAAAGCTTTATTTGGCTTTAAGCCAATTAGAATATGAACGTGGTCTGGCATTCCATTGATCGCAATCAGTTTTTGACCTTCATTTGTAACAATACCGGTGATATATTTGAACAATTCATCTTTCCATGTACTAGAAATTAGATTTTGTCTCCCTTTTACAGCAAAGACAATTTGGATATATATTTGAGAATAGGTGTTTGCCATTACAAATTGATGTTGGTTAAAGATGTCATTCTTACGAAATTCAATTTTAATTACATACATTATGTGTTATTAATACAACGCACTGATGATTGCTATAAATATAGCGCTCCTACGGAGCTAAAATGAATCGATATAATTCTCTATAAATATATCGCACCTATGGTGCTCAATCAAAACAATATTGTTTCTATCAATGTTGCGCTCCTACGGAGCTAAAATGAATAAAAATAATATTATTTGCTGTACATATAACCCTCCTATGGAGCTAAACCATCCACTCAACAGGATTCTCCAGCACTTTCAATAACTTTTCTTCTTCACTTCCTGCTTCCGGATGATGATCATATACCCACTGAACGTGTGGTGGTAATGACATTAAAATTGACTCAATTCTTCCATTGGTTTTTAAGCCAAATAAAGTGCCTTTGTCATGCACCAAATTGAATTCAACATAACGACCTCTTCGGATTTCTTGCCAAGTTCTTTGTTCTGCGGTAAATGTTAAATTTTTTCGTCTTTCTAATATTGGAACATAAGCGGTAAGAAATGAATTTCCAACTTCGGTTACAAAGTTAAACCAGTTTTCCATTGACATTTGTTCGGTTTCTTTGCAATAATCAAAGAATAAACCACCTAGTCCACGAGCTTCATTACGGTGTGCATTCCAAAAATAGGCATCACATTGTTTTTTATACTTGGGATAAAACTCTGGATTGTGCTTGTCACAAGCTGTTTTGCAAGTTTGATGAAAATGTATCGCATCTTCTTCAAATAAGTAATAGGGCGTTAAATCCTGTCCGCCACCAAACCAACTCTTGATAATATTTCCGTTATCGTCATACATTTCGAAATAACGCCAATTAGCATGAACCGTTGGTGCCATTGGGTTTTTAGGATGGATAACCAAACTCAATCCGCAAGCAAAAAAATCGGCTTCGCCAACGTTAAATAATTTCTGCATCGAATCGGGTAATTTTCCGTGCACTGCCGAAATATTGACACCGCCTTTTTCGATTACATTTCCGTTTTCAATTACACGTGTTCGTCCTCCGCCGCCTTCAGGACGTTCCCAAAGATCTTCCCTGAATTTGGCATGACCTTCAACAGCTTCTAAGCCAGCAACAATCTGGTCTTGGAGATTTTGTATGTAGGTGTAAAATTTATTTTTCATTAAATCTAAATAAACATTGTAAATATCACAATCACAATTAGAACAATAAAAGGGATTGATATAAATTCAAAATCAGTGTAATACTTCTTTTTTGAAAACAAATTAATTGCTGTCAATATTAATAAGCCAAACAAAGAGAAAAGAATAGTGAAAATAGGTAGACCTATCATCATATATCCAGCTCCACAAGGAGTTTCATTTGAAAAAGAATTTATTTTAAAAAAGAAAAAATATAAAACAAAAACAATCCAAAGTAAATACAGACCTATTGGTATAATATTTTTTTTGTTGTTAATTTTTATTTTCATCAAATTATTTATCTTTTCCAAATATGTTTTTAATAAAGCTTTAGGCTAAAAGCTATTGTTTATACTCCTTCACCGCATCAATAAATGCTTTGGCATGATCCACCGGAATATTTGGTAAAATACCGTGGCCTAAGTTTACAATATATTTGTCTTTTCCGAATTCGTCAATCATTTCGTGAACCATTTTCTTGATGGTTGGAATTGGTGACAACAATCTTGATGGATCAAAATTACCTTGTAGTGTGATATTTCCACCTGACAAATAACGTGCATTTCTAGGCGAGCAAGTCCAATCTACACCAAGCGCAGAGGCTTTACTTTTACCCATTTCGTTCAAAGCAAACCAACATCCTTTTCCAAAAACAATAACTGGAGTTACTTCAGCTAAGGCATCGATGATTTGGTTGATGTATTTCCATGAGAATTCTTGGTAATCAACTGGCGACAACATACCGCCCCAAGAATCAAATATTTGTACTGCATTCACACCTGATTTTACTTTTTCTAATAAGTATAAAATAGTGGTATCAGTGATTTTTTGTAATAAAGTGTGCGCTGCTACTGGATCTGAGAAACAGAATCCTTTGGCTGTATCAAAACTTTTAGACCCTTTGCCCTCAACAGCATAACAAAAAATAGTCCATGGTGAACCCGCAAAACCTATCAAAGGAACCTCATCGTTCAACATTTCTTTTGTCAACTTTACAGCATCAAAAACGTAACCTAAAGTTTCATTTACATCTGGAACGAAAACTTGGTTTACTTGTTCCATCGTACGAATAGGATTCGGGATTATTGGACCTAAATTGTCTTTTAATTCCACGTGAATTCCCATAGCGCGAGGCACAACAAGAATATCCGAAAATAAAATGGCAGCATCTGGAGCAATTCTACGAATAGGTTGCACCGTAATTTCGGCAGCTAATTCTGGTGTTTCGCAACGAGTGAAAAAATCATATTTGTCTCGCAAAGCTCTAAATTCTGGTAAATACCTTCCTGCTTGACGCATCATCCATACCGGTGGGCGTTCAACAGTTTCTCCTTTTAGCGCTCTTAAAAACAAGTCATTTTTTAACATAATTCTATTTTTTAATTCCTTTTTGAGGGTTTGTTTTGATCTATTTGATGGGCGTTATTCGCCTTCTTTTGTATAATATTTTATGAGTCCGATAATTAAATCTTCAATAGTTGGCTCTTCGGCCACCACAATGCTCTTTGTTTTTCCTTTTAAAGCCGCCGCGGTAGTCTCACCAATGCAAAAGCAAACTTCTTTTTTTAGCTTATTTTCTTTTAAGTAACTTTCTACTCCCGATGGACTGAAAAAGAGGATGCCAGCAAAATTTTCTAGACTTGAAATTTTAAATGGTGCCAACTTAGTTTGGTACACTTCAATTTCATTAAACACGATTCCAGCATCTTTTAGTGCTTGCGGTAAAGTTTCTTTACGCAAATTACCACTAAAAAAAGTGTAGCTGTTTTTACTGTAAATTAAGGTGATAATTTCGGCTAGCTCTGAAGCGTAGTCCATGTAAACATCTACTGTAAAACCATTTTGCTCCAGTAATTCTTTGGTTTTGATGCCTACGCAAAAAGCAGTTTTGGTTCGTAAACCTTCCCAACCGTCTTGTTCTAACAAACTTAAAACAGCGTTCTGACTACTGAAAATAAGATTTTCTTGAATATTTTGAAGTGAAAATGGAATGTTTGTTATTTCGATAAAATCTTGTTCCAAAAGATCAAAGTTGGCATCGAGAACCGCTTTTCTTTGAACCCCAGAAAGTGTTTTTGTAGATAAAATACTAATTTGCTCCATTATTTTTTTAAGCTGTTTTTGATGGATGTCATAAGTGCTGCTCCACCATTTTCAAGAATTTCTTGTGCGCAATAAAACCCTAATTTTTTCCAGTCTTGCATTGGAACGGTTTTTTCTACTTCGATTTTTTCTTTTCCATCAATAGAAAACAAAACGCCTTTGAAAACAATATCGTCATCTACAAAAACGGCTAAAGCACCAATTGGAGCTGTACAACCGCCTTCGAGCGTTCTTAAAAATTGTCTTTCAATGTGGGTGCACACTTCTGTATCAATATCATTCAACTCGTGCAAAGCTTGTCTTGAAAATTCATCGTCGGCCATGGCAACTACCAACATTGCGCCTTGTGCCGGTGCAGGAATCATCCAGTCTAGATCAATATAATCTTCTGGTTTAAGGTTGATTCTTTCCAATCCTGCTGCTGCAAATACAGCTCCACTCCAGTCGCTTTCTTGTAGTTTTTTCATGCGTGAATTTACATTTCCGCGCAAATCAACTACAGTATGATTCGGGTATTTATTAAGCCATTGCGCTTGACGGCGCAAACTACCCGTAGCAATAGTTCCAGTTTGATTTAAAAAATCGAGATTGCCTTTGTGTACTAAAATATCGAGTGTATTGGCTCTTTCGAGAACGGCTGCTTGAACAATTCCGTGTGGTAATGCAGTTGGAACATCTTTCATAGAATGTACCGCAATATCAACATCGCCATTAATCATAGCTACATCGAGTGTTTTGGTAAAAATTCCGGTAATTCCTAATTCATAAAGAGGCTTATCAAGAATAATATCGCCTTGCGATTTTACGGCTACAATTTCAGTTTTGTACCCTAAATCATTTAGTTTTTTTTGGACGGTATGAGCTTGCCAAAGTGCCAATTCGCTATCGCGAGTTCCTATTCTAATTACTTTTTGAGCCATATTACGATTGCATCCTTAAAAAACGAAAGGATTATTTTATTGTGTAATTTTAAGACAAATTAATCTTGTATTTTTCTTCAATTGCTGAAGGTACAACTTTTGGGGCCAACTGTCCAATTTGAAACACTTTTTCAATAAAATCAATGCTGTCGTCTACTGATGTGTTTTCATCTTTTAGATGACTTGCAAAATGATTAGTTATTTTTTGAATGATTCTTGAACTGATTAAATCCGCTTGTTCCTCGTCAAAGTTAATTGTTTTTTTTCTTTGTAACGCCAATTCGGTCGCAACAATATCATTTAACTTAGCTTTTAGTGCATGAATAGTTGGCGCGTATTTACGACCATTCATCCAGGTATTTAACTCTAATTTTAAATCCTCAATAATCGCTTCTGCAGCAGGAATGTGCTGTTTTCTGCGCTCCAAAGTGTCATCCGTCATTTGAGATAAATAATCTAAATGAATTAATGTAACACCATCGATATCAGCAACATCAGGATTTACATTTCTTGGAATGGATAAATCCAGAATTAAAAGCGGCTTTTTAAGATTCAAAAGTGTTTTGTCAATAGTTGGATTCTTTGCTCCTGTAGCCACAACTAGCACATCTGTTTGCTGAATTTCTTCTTGCAAATTGGCATAATCTTTAACAACAACATTTAATTTTCCGGCCAATTGTTCCGCCTTATTTTTTGTTCTGTTAATTAGGGTGATGTGACCGTTTTTAGTATGTTTTACTAAATTTTCGCAAGTATTTCTACCAATTTTTCCAGTTCCAAAAAGCAATATGTTTTTGTTACCAATGTTTTCTACATTGCGAATAATATATTGAACTGATGCAAACGAAACCGATGTTGCACCAGATGATATTTCAGTATCTGTTTTAATTTTTTTACTCGCTTGAATAACCGAGTTTACTAAGCGATCCATAAAGGTGTTTACTAAACCTTCTGTTTTACTTACTTTGAATGCATTTTTGATTTGGCTGATGATTTCAAAATCACCTAATATTTGACTATCTAAACCTGTTCCTACACGAAACATGTGGTTAATAGCATCTTGACTTTTATAAATGTAAGCTACTTCTTGAAACTCTTCGACAGAGCCATTGCTGTTTTCACAAAGTAATTTGATTAACTCATAAGGATGATTAGCAAATCCGTATATTTCGGTTCTATTACAAGTAGAAGTAACAATTAAGGATTCTATTCCTTCTTCTTTAGCTTGCGCCAAAAGTGCTGATTGTGCACTAGCGTCAAGGCTAAATTTCCCTCTCATGGTTGCGTCTGCTTTCTTGTAACTTAAGCCTAAAGCATAAAAAGTGGTGTTTTTGGACATACTAAATTTTTCCATATTATACTTTCCTTAAAAAGTTCAACAAAATTATTACTAACTATTTTATAAAAACAACGCTAGAGGTACTTTTTATATCGCTATGAAATTAAAAATTTGATTAGTGCCTTTTTTGCTCTAAAAAGAGTCGGTTTTCACTGAAATCAAGCTTTAAACACAGCGCTATATATATTAATTCTAAATAAAGGGTTTGTTTTTCCAAGATTTGCGATTTTAAAAAATATCGCTTAGGGTTCAAAACATCGAGTGGTATTTGGAAAAATTATTTAATTTTAAATACGTTACTCTACATTATTGATTTAACAAAAAAGAAATAAAAACGCTACCCATAAAAGGTAGCGTTTTTAACCTTTTCATACTATTCTTGTACGATTGGAGCTCTTAAAGACTCTAATACTGCAACAATATCAGTATATAATTTTGTGTTTGAAGCAACACCATTAGCATTTGCAGCTGCACCTACGTACCCAACAAATTTAGTGTACTCAGCAGCATTTGATTTTTTACCCATACGTGCGTTTGTAGCTGGGTTATGTGCTGCTACCATGTTAAGACCAGAATAAGTGTTTACTGCATTTGTTCCTCCTGTATTGAAAGAGAAAAAATCAGTAAGATTATCTGATAATTTAGCGATACTTGTTGCTTGAGTAGTACCTGTTTCTCTTAAAACTGGTGCAAAGTGTGCTGCCAAGTTTCCAGATGCATTGTTTTGAACATCAGCTACAATTAGACCAATAGTAGAGTTTACTACCTTACGGTAAGACAATCTTCCAGCTTCGATCATTTGACCAGAATTATCTGGGTCAGCAACCATTGCAGTTCCGCCTAAACGAGTGTAGATTGAAGCTTCTGCAGCTGGTGCAGCATCATCATCATTGTTACAAGAAACCAAAGTTGCCGATGCAACTAATAACACACCAAGTGTTAATTTTGAAAAATGTTTCATAATAAAAGTATTTAAGGATTAATTAAAAAATTGATTTACTTTTTGGAATAATTTGTAGCTCGCGCTGTTTTGATCTACAGGGCAAACCTCTTTACTTGCAAAACTTTCTGGTAAAATGTAGCGTTGTGCATCGTATTTACCTTTTGTCATTAACTCATTGTAAACTTTCTCTGAGTTAGTAATCTTGTTGTTGTGAAAGTATACAACCACATTTCGTTTTACAATGATAGAGTCAGAAGTCAATCCGTCTATCGTTCTCAAGTCGGCACAAATTTTCTTTGCTTGCACAGAGTCAATGTTTGATTTAAAATCGATTCGGCTCACTTGTAAGTTGGGAGTATCATATACAGCGGGCTTAGCCGTTATAATATGAAAGATAAAAATGGCAATAAACAACACAACTATAGTTAGTCCTGCCCAAAGTACCTTTTTAAAAATCTTGTTTGTTTTCATAGGTTTGTTGTTTTTTATTTGTTGTATTTGTGTTGATATACGTGCACTATTTTAACTTGGTTTTTTCAAAATGTGTTAAAAAAGCTATTTAAATTCATTTTAAATAATAAAAATAGTACAAACTCCTCGTTTTTAACTTCTTAAAAAACTCTGGCCAAATTAAATCCAAAGAAAACATCTCCTTTGTTCCAATCGCCGGTTGTTCTTCCTAAGAAACCTGCTTCGTCAATTCCTTGTGAGTTGGTAAAGTGCATTTGAAAAACGTGTCCACCCGTTTCCAAATCAAAACCAATAGAAAGTGGATTATTGAAAACTGAATTTCCTGCGCGGTTTAAATGAGCAGCATAATCAATATTTAAAGACCATCTTTTAGAAAACTTATATCTACCACCCATACCTATTGCATATTGCGTATTGTCCTGCAAAGGATTATTTACAAAATTTTCATGAAATATAGATGGAGCAAGCTCAAGTGATAATTTTTCTGAAAACTTGCGAGAAATCAACAATTGACCAACGTAGGTTAAACGATCACTGAATTCTAGATTTGGATACAAACTTTCTTTTAATGTATTGTTGATAGACATACTATTGAAACCAGCAATAGTAACCGGAAAACCATCTTTAACTTGTGAAAACAAAGCGTATTTTGCAGCAAAATCATACGCCAACTGATTACGTGCAGCACTTACATGTAAACCTTCGGTTAAACCATATATGAATTTTATTTGTGTATTGGCATTATCTAAACCGTAAAATCCTTCAAAGCCATCTTTAACAGATCCAAAACGGTGCGCTACAACAAAATATAAATCGCCTTTTGCAGCAAGTTTAGTAGATTCTAAGTTTACAATTTTAAGCGCCTTGAATGCAGAAGTAACTTTCTCTTTGCCAGAAGTGGTTTCAACACCATCTAACAAATCATCTTGTGCAAAAGTCAATAAGGGTAATAGAAGTAATAAAAAGGTTAATTTTTTCATGTGTTTGGGTTTTTAAAATTGTTGTTTATTTAATTATCGAAATTTGATCTAATTTATACTCTTCTACTAATTCATCATAACCTAAAAATCTACCTTTAACGGTTATAGTTTTTCCCGTCAAATCCTTAAGCGATGTTTTTTCTGCAAAAGTTCCAAAAACTTTTTCACCTAACACAATTCCGTTATTTGCCTCATCAACACTAGTAACCACATCGACCAATTCAATAGTTTTGTCTGAATATTTGGCATTGGCAACGCTATCATTGGCTTGAAATTCAACATCCATATTAGGAATAGAAACCACATAATCAGCTGTTTCAGTTTTAATATCGCGATGTTCTTTGTATAAAAACAGATAAGAAGAAACAGCAACTACTCCTACAAGTGCAATTCCTACAAGTATTTTTTTGTTCATGGTGTACAAGTTTTTAAATTTATCAAATATACGAGAAAAAGATTCTTATGGTTTTGTCATTTTTTTTTAATATTAATTAAAACTAAAGCTTCGTTTTTATCGTAAATGCAATTATAATTTACTACTATTGGTAATTATTTAAAAATTAATAATTTACGCTAAATTTAAAACAAAAAACATGAAATCACAATTAGTATTCACAGCTTTAACGTTTGTTGCACTTTTGACAAGCTGCAGCAATGAGGATTCAGAAACACTTACAACAACGCCACCTCCTAATTCTACGGCCAAAGTGACCTACAATCAAAACATTAAATCAATTATTGACAACAATTGCGTAGTTTGCCATGCTGCAGTACCACGAAATGGCGCACCCAATTCATTAGTAACATACGCACAGGTGAAAGAATCGATTACAAATCGTGGTTTATTAAACCGCATCTCTCTTCCTAACGGTAATGGTTTACTAATGCCACAAGGCGGGCCAAGGATGCCACAAGCTACGATAGATTTAGTTGCAAAATGGCAACAAGACGGATTATTAGAACAATAAATAATTGAAAATGAAGAAATTAATAACTTTAGCGTTATTATGCCTAACTCTAACAGGCTTTGCGCAAGAAAAAATGATCACTAAAACAGGTAAAATTAACTTTGAAGGATCGGTTTCATCTTTTGAAGAAGTTAAAGCCTCGAACAACAATGTCACATTTGTATTGAATCCTAACACAGGAGAAATTGCAAGTTTAGCACTAGTAAAAGGTTTTCGATTTAAAGTGGCACTTATGGAGGAACATTTTAACGAAAACTACGTAGAAAGCGATAAATACCCAAAAGCTACTTTTAAAGGTAAACTTTCTGGCTTTGACGTAAAAAACCTTAGTGAAACACCAAAAGAGTTTCCGCTAACCGGTAAATTAGAGTTGCATGGCAAAACGAATGATGTTAAAACGACTGCAAAAATTAGTAAGACTGCTGCAGGTATTAAGATTGTATCGAACTTTGCAGTAAATGCAAGTGATTACAATATTGCTATTCCTGCTGTTGTAAAACGAAAAGTATCAAACAAGATTAACATCGAAATTGATGCTACCGTAAAATAAGGCACAAAGAATAAAATTTGTATAAAATTACGGCGTACGCTCTATAAAACCGTGAAAAAGATTTAATTTTGAAAGACAAAAACAATCTAATGCCTAGCTGTGGATTGAAAATTTTAAAAAAGAAATCAAAACATGGAAGAAGAAATTAACATTGAAAACGATTTTACGTTAATTCGGTTTCAAAACGACAGTTCGGCCCCATTGTTTGCGCAGCGTGAAACTACAAGTGGTTTAATTCAATTTCATTTTGGTCTAAAAGGAAATGCCAAGTTTTTGTTTAATCAGGGTAACTATGCTTTAGAACTAAAAGAAGAAAAGTCGCTGCTTTTATACAATCCGCAAAAAGAACTGCCCTTGAACTTAGAGTTAGCTCCAAATTCATGGGTTATTTCTGTAATAATTTCTATAAAAAAATTTCACGCTCTTTTCTCTACCGAAGCTGATTACATCACGTTTTTGAGTGCTGATAATAAGGACAAAAAATACTATAACGAAGGAAATATAAGTCCATCAATGGCAATCGTATTGTCGCAATTGTTTCATTACAATTTGCATCCTTCTATTAAAAACTTGTATTACAAAGGGAAAGGCTACGAGTTGTTGAGCTTGTATTTTAACCGTACCGAGGATCCAAATGCGGAGCAATGTCCGTTCTTGATTGATGAAGACAATGTAATCAAAATAAAAAAAGCCAAAGAAATCATCATTTTAAACATGGCAGAGCCACCGGGATTGCAAGAATTAGCAGACGAGGTGGGGCTGAATATCAAAAAGTTGAAAATGGGATTCAAACAAATTTATGGCGACACCGTTTACGGATTTTTATTTGATTACAAAATGGATTTTGCACGCAAACTACTCGATAGCGGCTCCTACAACGTGAACGAAGTAGGATTAAAAATCGGCTATAGTACCGGCAGTCATTTTATTGCAGCGTTCAAAAAGAAATTTGCCACTACGCCAAAAAAATACCTAATGTCTATTAACCCAAACATGAATTAGGGCATTGATTTTAGATATTAAACGATAAATAAAAAATAGTTAATCTCCGGATATAAAAAGTAAGTTTAATTACTTTTGTTCTAACAAAAAACAACAACATGAAAGGTGTATTATTAGTAAACTTAGGCTCTCCAGAAAGTCCAACCCCAAAAGATGTAAAGCCGTATTTAGATGAGTTCTTGATGGATAAATACGTGATAGACGTTCCGTTTTTATTGCGTGCATTATTGGTACGTGGAATCATTTTACAAACGAGACCTAAAAAATCAGCTGCAGCTTACTCAAGAATTTGGTGGGACGAAGGGTCGCCGCTTGTTGTTATTTCGCGTCGTATGCACGAAAAAGTGCAAGCGCAAGTTGATGTGCCAGTTGCTTTGGCAATGCGCTACGGAAATCCATCCTTATTGTCTGGTTTACAAGAACTGCACGACAAAGGAGTGACCGAAGTAATGTTGTTTCCGTTGTACCCACAACACGCTATGGCCTCTACTACAACCATTTTAGAATTAGCCGAAGAGCACCGCAAAAAATATTTCCCTGAAATGAAATTCACGATAGTACCTGCGTTTTACAACAAACCTGACTATCTACAAAACTTAGCCGACTCCATTAAAGGTCATTTAGAAGGTTTTGATTATGATCATTTGTTGTTTTCATACCACGGAATTCCAGAACGTCACATTCGTAAAACAGATGTTACGAAATCACACTGCAAAATTGATGGATCTTGTTGCAACACACCATCACCAGCGCATGAGTTTTGCTACCGTCATCAATGTTACGAAACTACCAAACAGGTAGTTAAACTATTGGGAATTCCAGAAGGAAAATACAGCCAGACCTTTCAGTCTCGTTTAGCGGGTGACAAATGGTTACGACCATACACTGACGTAGAGGTGAACAAAATGCCTGAAAAAGGAATTAAAAATCTTGCTGTAGTTACTCCTGCATTTGTATCTGACTGTTTAGAAACTTTGGAAGAAATTGCAATGGAAGCCAACGAAGAATTTTTGCACCACGGTGGCGAAAAATTCATGGCAATTCCTTGTTTAAATGATAGTGATGATTGGTGCAAAACAGTAAGCAACTGGATTACAAATTGGTCAAAAGTAACGACAACAAGTACTGCAACAGCCGAAACTGTTACTGCATAAATGGCGGTAAAAGCCGATGAATTAGGCACGCAGGACATCAAAAAACTTTTGTTCAAACAAGCCGTTCCCGCATCAATTGGAATATTATTTTTGTCGGTCAACATTTTAATCGACACCATTTTTGTAGGACAATGGATTGGCTCATTAGCAATTGCTGCGGTTACCGTGGTACTTCCTATAACATTTTTGATCTCATCGCTTGGTATGGCAATTGGGGTTGGTGGTGGCTCTGTACTGTCACGAGCACTAGGCGCCGGAGATCGCGAAAAAGCGCTTTATACCTTCGGGAATCAAATCACATTAACTTTTGTGCTAGCCTCTATTTTTGTAGTGGCTGGCCTTTTTTTTAGTGTTGAAATGCTACACCTTTTTGGAGCAAAAGGTGCTATTTTAAAACCTGCGAAAGAATTTTTTATGCCAATTATTTTAAGTGTTCCTTTTTTAGCACTTTGTATGATGGGAAACAATGTTATTCGTGCCGAAGGCAAAGCAAAATTTGCTATGGTGGCTATGATCATTCCGGCCTTTGTAAATATTGGTTTAGACATTCTTTTTATTCGTTTTTTAAATATGGGGATGCAAGGCGCTGCATTGGCCACAGCAATCTCCTACTCTACTTGTTTTTTATTTGTAGGCTGGTTCTTTATTTTTAAAAGCGAACTAAAACTAGAAATAAAACATTTCAAATTACAAACCGCTATTAGCAAAGAAATTATTACGCTTAGCTTTGTCACCTTTGCCCGACAAGGAGTAGTAAGTATTTTGGCGATTATTGTAAACCACACTCTATACACTTACGGCGGCGAACACTCGGTTACTATTTATGGCATTATAAGTCGCATGTTAATGTTTGCCTTGTTCCCTATTTTAGGAATTACACAAGGTTTTTTACCTATTGCTGGTTATAATTACGGAGCGCAAAATCACGCACGTGTCAAAGAAAGTGTTGCACTCTCTATAAAATACGCGGCAATTTTAGCAACAATTATTTTTTTGATAATCGTAGTTTTTGCACAATCTATAGTTTCAATCTTTACAAGCGACCCACAAGTAGTGCAACAAACTCCCGATGCTTTGCGATGGGTTTTTGCAGCTTCGCCCATTATAGCAATACAATTAATTGGTGCGGCTTATTTTCAGGCGGCTGGGAAAGCTAAAAAGGCATTGCTTTTAACTTTGAGTAAGCAAGGGTTTTTCTTGATTCCGTTGGTACTCATTCTACCAAATTTTTTAGGTATTTTTGGCGTATGGATTGCTTTTCCTATTGCAGATGTACTTTCAACAGTGCTCACTGCTTACTTTTTGCACCGAGAAATGAATAAAAAATTAAAAAATATTGAAAATGGAATTCTATAATTACATTAAATCCCTACACCTCATCTTTGTAATCACATGGTTTGCAGGTTTGTTTTATATCGTACGATTGTTTGTGTATCAAATTGAAGCTGCTGCAAAACCCTCACCAGAAAAAGAAATCTTACAAAACCAATACAAAATAATGACGTACCGCTTATGGTATATCATCACTTGGCCATCAGCGATTCTAGCAAGTGTTTTTGCTTTTTGGATGTTGTTTTTTACGGAACTAGGCCAAGCTTGGTTACAAATGCCATGGATGCACGTAAAGCTTGGCTTTGTTTTTGCGCTGTATTTGTACCATGCCAAGTGCCAGCAAATTTTCAATCAATTGCAACGAAATGAAGTAAAATATTCTACTAATTTCATGCGATTATGGAATGAAGGAGCTACCATTATTTTGTTTGCTGTGGTGTTTTTAGTGATTTTAAAAAACGCCGTCAATTGGATATACGGAGTAATTGGGATTTTTCTTTTCTCTATTATTATCATGCTTGGTTTTAAATTTTATAAAAAAATTAGAGAACGAAACAATTCTTGATTCAAAACCAGACAGTAAACCGATATTGTAAATTAATCAACATGTTCACAAGCTTCAAAATAGCTATGCTTTCACTACGGATTAGGATTTTCCTGTCCATGATTGTATTGATATTAATGGCTTCGGTAATTTTAGCCTCAATATCAATTATTCAGTTTAAAAATGAAGCTAAAGAATACCATCAAGAACGCCTTGAACGCAATGAAAATGCAGTAAAACAGCACATTAATTTTATTCTTTCTACGACCACTTATCCTTTGAATGCCGCGAATTTAGATCTGATTTTTAAAGATAAAATTCACGAATTGGCACACATCCACAATATTGAAATCAATATTTACAGTTTGGATGGGAAATTATTAAAATCCTCAAAAGAGTCCTTTTCAGTTGATAAAGTAGCGCCACCTATCCCGAAATACATTTTAAAACTCGTACGCTCTTCTATTGAAAAAAGGTATGTAGACATTAAAACGATTGAAGGTAAAAAAAACCGTTCGGCATTTAGTCAAATCAAAGACGACAAATTCAAACCTCTTGGTATTTTAAATTTACCTTACGTAGAGGATGATGGCTATTACGAAAACGAGCTCAAAAACTTCCTGATTCGATTAGGCCAAGTGTATACTTTTATGTTGGTAATGGCCTTTGCGCTAGCCTATTTTTTATCATCTTATATTACTAAATCACTCAAAACCATTTCTGACAAGTTGAGTGAAACTAGCTTGAACCAAAAAAACGAAAAAATTGTTTTGGAGGCCAACAGCAAAGAAATTAATTTGCTAATCAAAGCCTATAACGCCATGGTGGATGAATTAGAAAAAAGTGCTATTAAATTGGCTCAAAGCGAACGAGAAGGCGCTTGGCGCGAAATGGCCAAACAAGTGGCGCACGAAATCAAAAATCCGTTGACTCCAATGCGTTTAACCGTGCAAAGTTTTCAGCGTAAATTTGACCCCACTGATGCCAACGTCAAACAAAAAATGAATGATTACTCTGAAACACTCATTCAACAAATTGATACCATGAGCGCTGTGGCTTCGGCATTTTCAAACTTTGCTTCGATGCCAGCACAACAAAACGAAACACTGAATGTAGTTGAAGTGGTTGAGCTTGCCATGGATATTTTTAACGAAGATTATATTGAATTTAAAAGCGAATCACCCGAAATTATTTCTAAAATTGACCGTACGCAACTCATTAGGATAATTACCAACTTGGCCAAAAACGCCATTCAGTCCATACCGGAGCAGCAAGAGGAAAAGAAAGTTACCGTTACCATTCGTAAAGAAATGAATACCGTTTTGATCACCGTTTCAGATAATGGAGTTGGAATTCAGGCAAGTGATGTACATCGTATTTTTGAACCTAAATTTACCACTAAAAGCAGTGGAATGGGGCTTGGTCTTGGAATCATAAAAAACATTATTGAAAATTATAAAGGAACAATTACCTTTGAGAGCGAATTCGGAAAAGGAACCACTTTTACGGTATCGCTACCCATTTTGCACACATAAAAACAAAATATATGAACTACGAAAACATTTTAATTACAACTGAAAATAACATTGCCACGGTTACCATTAATCGTCCTACAAAACTGAATGCGCTAAATGTTGCAACGATTTCTGACTTGCACAAAGCGTTTAAAATATTGGCCAAAAATGACGAAATAAGAGCGATTGTACTAACTGGTAGCGGTGAAAAAGCTTTTGTTGCTGGTGCTGATATTTCAGAATTTGCTCATTTCTCTATTGAAGAAGGAACGCAATTGGCTGCTGAAGGACAAGAAAAATTATTCGATTTCATAGAAAATTTAAAAACTCCTGTAATTGCAGCGGTTAACGGCTTTGCATTGGGTGGTGGTTTAGAATTGGCGATGGCATGTCATTTTAGAGTAGCATCAGACAATGCAAAAATGGGTTTACCTGAAGTTTCATTGGGCGTAATTCCGGGTTACGGAGGAACGCAACGTTTGCCACAATTAGTTGGAAAAGGTCGCGCTATGGAACTTATTATGACTGCCGGAATGCTAACAGCTACCGAAGCTCACGGAATGGGATTAGTTAATCACGTGGTACCTCAAGAAGAACTAGTAGCGTTTTGTATGACTATTGCTAACAAAATAATTAAAAACTCTCCATATGCCATTGGCAAAGCTATCAAGGCTGTAAATGCCAACTTTAAAGAAGGAAAAAACGGCTATGAAGCCGAGATTAAAGCCTTTGGTAAATGTTTTGGAACGCAAGATTTTAAAGAGGGAACAACGGCTTTCTTAGAAAAAAGAAAAGCAGTTTTTACTGGGAAATAAAAAACAAAAAAAAGAGAGCCATTTGAGCTCTCTTTTTTGTTACTACTTCTCTCCTTCCCATTCGGCATAAAATTGAGAAAGGAAACCTTCCATGTATTTATGACGCTGTTGTGCTATTTGTTTACCAGTTTCGGTGTTCATTTTATCTTTTAAAAGCAATAACTTCTCATAAAAATGATTGATCGTAGGCGAATCGTTATTTTTATATTCCTCCTTACTC
Organism: Flavobacterium sp. K77; assembly: GCF_021608205.1. Taxonomy (NCBI): domain Bacteria; kingdom Pseudomonadati; phylum Bacteroidota; class Flavobacteriia; order Flavobacteriales; family Flavobacteriaceae; genus Flavobacterium; species Flavobacterium sp. K77. Next base: position 50,812 of record NZ_JAKIHO010000001.1, read on the forward strand.
ATGCCTGTTCTTGGGCCAATTTCAGGGTCATAGAGCGTTCTATTCTTAAAACCCCCATAATTGAACGTTCTAGCAATTCCGATCGCTCCAATCGCATCTAATCGATCGGCATCTTGAACAATATCCAATTCTTTTGAACTGAATTTCTTTTCAAAATTACCACCTTTGTACGAGATGTTTTCAATAATGAGCACCACATGATCAATAACATTTTGAGAAACTGCTTTCGATTCTAGATATTCTTTGGCTACTCTCGGTCCTACGGTTTCGTCTCCGTTGTGAAACTTACTATCTGCAATGTCATGCAGCAAAGCGCCCAGTTGTACTACCAAAGCATCACAGGCTTCTGTCTTAGCAATAAGCAAACTATTTTTGTACACACGCTCGATATGAAACCAATCGTGGCCGCCCTCTGCATTTTGCAATTCTTGTTTTACAAAAGCAATTGTATCTGTAATTAATTGTTCTGAGTTCATTAAAATTTGGTTTAAAAAAAATGCTGAACACTATCGTTTATACAATAGCATTCAACATCTTATAATTTTGTTTGAATTGATTAACGCACCAAAGCAGGCTCAACCCACTTAAAGATGTGCGATTCTTGGGGAATCACCAATCGTTCTGAAATTTTAGCCATTCTAGCTGGTAATTTCATCAAATAATCACGCGCTTTTTCAGCTTCGTCAGTTAAGTTTCCTATCTTATCAATTTCCCATTTGTCGATCAATTTTTGCATGATGTCTACATAATCAGCAGCGGTATATACCCCAATACGTTGTGCAGAATCAGAAAATTGCTCAAAAGCACTACTAATTTTTTCACCAGACTCTCTTAAAAAATGAGCTGGCATTACGATCTTAGCTTTCATCATGTATTGAAAAGCCAACATCATTTCGCTTGGATCAATTTGAAAAATACGGTTCACAAACTCGCTGTATGCATGGTGGTGACGCATTTCATCGCCAGCAATCATTTTGCACATTTTAGATAGTTTGTTATCACCATATTTCTTAGCCATTTGCGCCACACGGTTGTGCGATACGTAGGTAGCTAACTCTTGAAAACTGGTGTAAATAAAGTTCTTGTAAGGATCTGTACCCGTACCAATATCAAAACCGTCGTTGATCAAATGTTGCGTAGTCATTTCAACTTCCCGCATATTTACACGACCTGATAAGTACAAGTATTTGTTTAATAGATCACCGTGACGATTTTCTTCACCTGTCCATTGTCTAATCCATTTAGCCCAACCATTGCGCTCCACGTTATCAACACCTTCTACATCCATCAACCAAGATTCGTAGGTCGGCAAAGCTTCTTCAGTGATGGTATCACCTACAAGCGTAACCCAAAAATCGTATGGTAAGTCTTTGGCTATTTCGCGTAATTCTTTAACCTCATCAAAGAAATTTTCACTTTGAGAATTGGGTAAAAAATCAGTTGGTTGCCATATTTTTTCAACAGGAATCAGGTACTGATCGACAAAGCTATCTACGTTTTTTTCCAAAAACTGCATTACTTCTAATCGAATGTTTTTTATTGACATTATATATAAATTAAATTTTTATTCCTTGAACAACTGCTGTTTCGGTTTTCTCCATCAAATCAGCAAAGTTGTATTCGCTCACTGCTAGCGGTTTATGTATTACAAAGGTAAGGCGATTTCCTAAACCTACGGGGAAAAACCCATATTTAACTATTTTCCAAGAATTGTTTATGCTTACAGGAACTACGTAGGATGAAGGTGCGTTTTTGCACAAAATTTTCAAGCCTGTTTGAGAAAAAGCTTTGGGAACACCAGTTTTACTGCGGGTTCCTTCAGGAAAAATAACTGCTGATCGTTTGTGTTTTTCAATATACTCTGACAATCCTTTGATAACCGGAATGGCTTGCTTAGGGTCTTTTCTATCAATTAAAACTGATCCGCCGTGACGTAAATTATAGGAAACACTGGGTATACCGCTGCCTAGTTCCTTCTTGCTTACAAATTTACAATGAAAACGGCGTAAATACCAAATCATTGCAATAATATCATACATACTTTGGTGGTTGCACACAAAAATCAAGGGTACATTTTTCGGGATGCTCTCTACATTTTTAAAAGTATAACGCGTTCCTAGTAAGTTGGTACACTTTACCAGAAAAAAGTTCAAATAATCAACACTTTTTTTATGGGCTTGGTAGCCAAAAACATTGAAACAAACCCATTGAATAGGGTGAAAAATAACCAAGGTAAGACCGAAACACAGATAATAAATTACGGAAATAGGATAGGAAATTAGTTTTTGCATGCTGTTACAATTTTGCGACAAAAGTAATAAATATATTTTTAGCACTATTTAAACGCAAAATAATATACTTGCTATTGCTTAAATCGTAAATTTGCGGGTTATACTACCAATTTTTTATTCAGCAAAAATGAATTTCACCTACCCAAAATCAGAAAAATTAAAGAGCAAAATCACCATTGGATTGTTGTTTACTGAGGGCAAATCAGTCTCAAAATACCCTTTGCGATTGGTTTACAAAGCAGGTTCATTTGGCCCAAACGACACCTTGGACGGGAAAATAAAAATGGGAGTTTCCGTTTCAAAAAAGAATTTTAAAAAAGCAGTAGATCGAAATTACTTTAAGCGCGTTTTGCGTGAAACGTACCGATTAAACAAACACCTTTTGATTGATAATCTGGACCAACCATATTCGTTTATGTTTTTTTACCAAACCAAAGAACGCTTGACTTATCAAGAAATCAACACAAAAACAAAACAATTGTTTGAAAAGTTTGTGGCTCAAAACAGTCCGAAACCAACAACCGAAAACCAAGACAGTACTAAATCGTAAAAGGTTAACGACATTTGAAAATTCTATCGAATGTTTCAGCTGTCAATAGCCAACTATTAAACGATTTATTGTTATTTTAGTGACTTCTAATTTACTTACACCAACCTATGAACTTTCTTCAAAAAAAATTTATAATTCCAGTTGTTGCTTCCTCTTTTCTGTTTATTGGAAGCAGTTTTAAAGACGACTTTTTTGAAATAGCCAAGCAAATTGAAATTTTCACCACTCTTTTCAAAGAATTGAACAGGAATTATGTTGATGAAACCAATCCGGGAGACTTAATGGACAAAGCGATAAAAGGAATGCTTGCCAACTTAGACCCGTACACAGTTTATTTTAATGAGCAAGATGTCGTTCGATTTAAGATCAATAATACTGGCGAGTACACCGGTATTGGCGCCATGTTAACCCGCAAGGAAGATCAGTTGATTATCAAAGAATCTTATAAAGACTTTCCGGCAGACAAAGCAGGCTTGCGTCCTGGCGATGCTATAATTCAAATTGGAGATGTGCTTTTAGCTGATTTTAAAGATGATGCTTCGCAACTTTTAAAAGGTGCCAAAAATACCAAAATTACCATCAAATACCTACGTCAAGGAAAAACAAATACAACCGAAATTGTTCTTGACGAAGTTGCTATTAAATCAGTACCGTTTTTTGCAAAAATTGACGACAAAACAGGCTATATTGTTCTAGCGCATTTCAACAAAAAAGCTTCGAATGAAACTAAAGAAGCACTTGAACAACTCAAAAAAGAAGGCGCTGAACGCATTATTTTGGATGTGCGCGACAATCCGGGCGGTTTATTAAATGAAGCAGTAAACATCTGTAATCTTTTTGTAGAAAAAAACGAAGTTATCGTAACTACAAAATCGAAAATTGAAAAACATAACACCACTTACAAAACCACTCAAAACCCGGTAGACACTACAATTCCATTGGTAATTTTAGTTAACGGAAGAAGTGCCTCAGCCTCTGAAATTGTTGCTGGAGCCTTGCAAGATTTAGACCGCGCTGTTGTTGTTGGTAGTCGTAGTTTTGGAAAAGGATTGGTGCAAAGACCTGTTGATTTAACCTTTGGCACACAACTAAAAGTGACTATTTCTCGCTATTACACACCTTCTGGCAGATGTATTCAAGCTTTGGATTATTCTAAAAAAGACAAAAATGGCATGGCTATTAAAACCGAAGCCAAGAATTTTAATGCTTTTAAAACCCGAAAAGGACGCACCGTGTATGATGGTGGCGGTATTCAACCCGACGTAGAATTAGACGAAGCCAAATCAAGCCCAATTACCAATGCATTACTTCGAAATGATGGAATTTTTAATTATGCCACCGTGTATTATTATAAAAATCCGAACTTAGGAAAGCAAATCCCTGTGATTACCGATGCGGATTATGCTGACTTTAAGCAGTTTTTAAAAGTCCAAAAATTTAATTTTGACACGGAGACTGAAGTGGCCCTGAAGAATACTTTGGCCGCAGCCAAAAAAGAAAATCTAGACGAATCTATTCAGGCAGAATACCAGCAATTATTGAGTGCTTTGCAAAAATCAGAAAGTGCTTTACTAGACAAACACCAAAAAGAAATTAAGAATTTATTGCTTGACGAAATCATCAAGAGATATCAGTATCAAGAAGGTTTGTATCAATATTACACCAAAAATAACACTGAAATTAAAAGAGGAGTAGCTATATTCAACTCGGCTACCGAATATAAAGCCATTTTAAAAATGTAATGAAACAATTGCTACACTTGCTTATTGTTTTGATTTTTAGTTCCTGCTACTCTCAAAACAGAGCAGTGACTACGGTATATTTTGAATTTGACAAACACAAATTACCCGAAGATCAAATACAAGTGATTGTTGATTTTATGAAAACCGTCGATACTACTAAAATCGAATCTATACAAATATTTGGGTATTGCGATGACCGCGGCGCAAAAGATTACAACTACGACTTATCTAAAAAAAGGGTGATGACAGTGCAAGATATCCTGACTGCCAACGGATTCAATCAAAATAAAATTGTCATTATTGAAGGCAAAGGTCGTGTCATCATTCAAAAAGATGATATTGAAAATTTATCCGAAATACGATCTAAAAATCGTAGAGTCGACTTGTTCTTGGTCAAAAAGAACAGCTATGGCAAAGGAATTTACAATTCGTTTAGAGACAATCAAAAAGTTGGTGACCGCATTTACTTAGAAACAATTTTGTTTCCGCTAGGAAGCAGCAAATTAACAGCCGCTACCAAAAACGAACTTGACAAGATTGTGATCCTATTGCAAAAGAAAAAAACTTTAGAGTTTGAAATAAGAGGTCATGTTTGTTGTACTCCAAGTTATTACGAAGATGCTATTGACAAAGACACAAAAGAACGAAAATTGTCCTTAAACCGTGCCAAAAGCGTATACAAGTATTTGTCCTCAAAAGGAATTAACAGTTTGCGTATGCAGTATGCCGGTTGCGGCAACAGGTATCCTTTAGGGCAAGGAGATGCATTAGACCGACGCGTTGAATTTTTAATATTAAAAATTTAACTATTCACGAATCATTTCAATATGCGGAATATCATCTTCTAAATACATTTCGCTAGTTTGAATAAATCCGTGACTTTCGTAAAATTTCTTCAAGTACAACTGCGCTCCAATTGTGATTTTGGTTTCGTTAAAATGAGCTGCAATGCCAGCAATAGAGTGTTGCATTAATTCATGACCCCATTTTCTGTCTCGGTACTTTGCAGATACAGTAACACGACCAATTGATGCATTATCAAAACTAACACCAGCAGGAAACAATCTAGAATGTGCTACAATTGCACCCTCATAAACTCCTAAAAGATGCAAGGCTACTTTATCTTTCCCGTCAAGGTCTAAATAAACACAGTTTTGCTCTACAACAAATATTTCACTACGCAGTTGCAATAAATCGTATAGTTCATGTACTGTAAGCGCATCAAACGCCTTGATTTCCCATTGAATTGTCATTGTGTTCTATTTATTTTGAAATGCAAATTAAAGCATTTTAACGCTTTCTTTTTACAACCGTGACTGATTTTATAATGGATTCTAATTCGTGCATTAAATCGCGTTTATCTTTGGATGGCGCGTAACAAAAACCTTCTAATACTAAAATTCTGTTGTAAGCACGATCAACAATAGCGTAATTGATGAAAGGTCCTGACATGAAATCATTATTCAATTGCCAAGTTCCTTTAGTCTCGTAGGTTATTTTACCATCTAACTCTATTTTTGCAAAATACGGAGCATATGCCTCTTCAGTAATCATATTGGTATTGGGTTCCTTGCCACTAATGTATAATTTACCAATAGAGTCACGCATTTTGATAATGCTACTACTAGCTTCGGCATTTTTTTTAATACTTCCCAACGGAATTTGGTATAACAAAATACTAGTATTACCACCAATATTTTCCTTTTTTAGCCACATGAAGTTACGTTTTTGCAAAACATAAACATAGCCTGTAGGAATAGCAATGCCGATATGAAATTTATTTTTAATAATTGCTGGATCAATAAGCGCTGATTGATGCTGTTTTTGGGTCTCGGTCAATTCCCCATTTTTAATAATTTGCAGCATTTGAGGAGCGTTACTTTCAAGAGAAGTAATAATATCGGCTGCGGTTTTACCAGTTATGTGGAAAACATTTTGAGGAGAGGCGTATTGATTTTTTTTGATTTCGAAAGTATTCTTGTCTGCTTTTTTAACAACAATAATAGCTCTAGTTGCGGTCATAAAACCTTCAAGTAACTTAACAGGGTACTGATTGATATTAAACAAGGGTTCCTCTTGAGGTAGTCCAATTACTGGAGAGGCAAACTTGTTTCTAATACTATCTCCAATTTCACCATTCCAAAGTTGATCATCGATAATAACCGAAATTGTATTTATTTTTCCTGAAGATTGACGGTTGCGTTCGCTGCTTTCTTTTTTACAAGAAAACAACAACAAAGACACAAACAACATTAGAAAATAGGTTTTACGCATCACGATTTGATTATAAAATAAAACCCAAATTTATTGAAGTTAATCGGTTTATCCGTTAATTTTTAGCTTCATTCCAGGTTTGAGTTGTTCACCGCTAATACCGTTCCATTTTTTCAAATCAGAGGTAGTAACTCCCGGATATTTTTTTGCAATACTGAATAAAGAATCCCCTTTTTTCACGTAATAATCAGAGCTTGAACTTTTGCTCTTCATCGCTGAAGCTTTGGTTTTAAAAGAATTTACTGAGGCCTTATCGGTTACAATTGCAATTTCATCTTTGGCAACAATTAAGCTTTTACCAATTGTTATCGTGTTATCATTTAACTTATTCCATTGTTTGATATCACTTAAAGACGTTCCAAATTTAGAAGCAATTGCGCTTAAGTTATCGCCTTTTTGCACTACATATTCAACATCTCTGCGCTCCTGAGCATTTGCTAGATCTTGTTTTGTATCTACTTCTAATTTAGCAATTTGTATGGTAGCTCCTATTTGAACAGCATCAGTAGTAAGGCCATTCCAACTTTGAATATCAGCTACAGAAACATTGTGCTTTTTGGCAATATTACCCAAGTTATCGCCTTTTTGTACTACATAAATTGCCTCTGATGATGTGGTAGCTTCTTTATCATCCTTGACGATTTTTGAACTTGTACTAACTGCAACCACAGGATTTGTTTCTCGAATTGACTTTGTTATAATCTTATCTTGTTTACCTGTAGGAGGTTCAATTCTCAAGCTTTTTCCGTAAGCCAGTGAATTGCTCCTTAAATTATTCCATTGTTTAATCTCAGCTACAGTAACATCATATTTAGCCGCAACATTTGACAAATTATCACCGCGTTGTACTCTATAAAAAGATGATTTAGGACCAGGATCATTAGCTTTAGTACCGATGCTATCTTTTACTACAACAGCTCTAGACATTTGAAATGGTTTTTCACGCTGATCCATTTCGTGTTGTGCATAAGCATACATTTTGTCCTCGTTAGAAGCAAAAACAGCAATTTTGTCTTGTGGCAAACGCAAAAAATGTTCTTGATCGTGGTAATACGGAACTACATTTAATTTATACGAAGGATTTAAAAGTTGTAATTGTGCTACGGGAACATCTAATAAATCAGATATTTGTTTGAAAGTTAGCTGTTGCTTGATGCGAATAGTATCGGTAGCAAAGTGTTTGATAAAAGCTTTTTCAGGAACAATTCCGTGCTCTTTATGGTACTCGTAGATGTACATTGTAGCTAAAAATGCAGGAACATACCCTTGAGTTTCTTTGGGTAAATTTTTACGAATGTTCCAATAATTTTGTTGCCCTCCAGAACGACGAATTGCTTTCGAAACATTGCCTGGCCCTGAATTGTAAGAGGCAAGAACCAAATCCCAATCGCCAAAAATCTTAAACATATTGGTCATATAATTCGCGGCTGCTTCGCTTGCTTTTAGTGGATCACTGCGCTCGTCAACATACGAGTCAATTTTTAATCCGTATTGTTTTCCTGTTTGATACATAAATTGCCACAAACCAGTAGCTCCCATTCTAGAGACCGCTTTAGGGTTTAGTGCCGACTCTACTACGGCTAAATATTTAATTTCTAACGGTACATTTTTTCTAGCCAATGCTTCTTCAAAAAGCGGAAAATAGTATTCCGATACGGCCATCAAACGCTCAAAAGATCTTTTTCTATTTTTTAAAAAGGATTTAATAATATTTTCTAAACCTATGTTGTACTCAATATTAAACGGAGACTTGGCATCCATTGCGGCCAAACGTTTTTTAAGCAAATCGGTTGGAAGTTCAAAATCAATTTTTTGATCAAAATTCCCATTCTGAATATCATCAGAAATTGTATTGTACAGATCTAAACTAGTTAACTCTTTAATCCACAAACTGTCTACACTTGCAGCCAATCGATGTTTGACAAATGTTTTTTTAATAGAATCCAGGTATGAAATCTTCGGTTCTAGTTTTATATTAGCTTGTAATTCCTGATTGTTTTGTGCAAACATTTGCGCTGAAATAAACAGTACAATTGCGGCAATGGTATTTTTTACATTCATATTTTTACGATCAAAGACCTATATTTCAAATGATTATAAATTTGCTTTTCACAAACTTAAGAGGTTTAAACTAAAAATTTCACTAAATATTGTTAAAAATGCAATCTTTGCTCCTTTTAGAAAGAATTTTAGTCACTTTAAGAACTGTTTACAGGTTAAAAAAATGAAATTACTAAAAATATCTCTTCAAAAAGTAAGTAAATAACTAAGTACGATAGTGCAATTTGCAATACAAATTCCGTTTTTCATCTATTTTTCATCTGATAAATAACCTCTTAACGTGCAAAAACCTTAGTTACAGTAAAGTACTAAGGTTTTTACAAGACTAGTATATTTATAAAAAAAGCAACAAAGCTTGATTATTTATTTAATCGAAATCTATTTTAAAATTGCTTCAATACCGGGTAAACTTTGGCCTTCAAGCATTTCAAGCATTGCTCCTCCACCGGTTGATACGTAGCTCATTCGGTCTTCTAAACCAAATTGTTTTACTGCGGCAACAGAGTCACCACCACCAACAAGCGAGAAGGCACCATTAGAAGTTGCTTCAGCAATAAAATTACCTAAAGCAATGGTCCCATTTGCAAAATTTTCCATTTCAAAAACGCCCAATGGACCGTTCCATAAAATAGTTTTCGAAGCTAGAATTACTTCTTTAAAGTTTGCTAATGATTTTGGTCCTGCATCTAAACCTTGCCATCCATCAGGAATTTCATTTACATCAACCACCTTTGTGTTAGCTGTATTCGAAAAATCATCTGCTGCAATTACATCAACTGGAATGTGAATTTGAACGCCTTTTTCTTTAGCTAATCGTAAAATTTCAAGAGCTAATTCTTGTTTATCATCTTCGCAAATAGAATCTCCTACCTTTCCGCCTAGCGCTTTAACAAAAGTAAAAGTCATACCACCGCCAATAATCATGTGATCTACTTTATCTAAAATGTTTTCAATAACCGTAATTTTCGATGACACTTTTGATCCACCAAGAACTGCTGTTACTGGTTTTTCACTATTTTTTAAAACTTTGTTTAAGCTTTCTATTTCTTTGGCTAATAACAAACCGAAACATTTGCTTTCTGGGAAAAACTGAGCAATAATAGTAGTCGATGCGTGCGCTCTGTGCGCAGTACCAAAGGCATCGTTTACATACACGTCTCCTAATGAGGCAAGCTCTTTTGCAAAAGCAACATCACCCGCTTCTTCTTCAGTATGAAAACGCAAATTTTCTAGCAATAACACTTCACCTGCTTTCAATTGAGACGCCGCTGTTGTAGCTGTTTCACCAACACAATTAGCTGCAAATTGAACTGGTACGCCAAGAACCTCAGCAGTAGTTTTTAAAATGTGTTTTAAAGAATATTTTTCTTCTACACCTTTTGGTCTTCCTAAATGCGACATCAAAATGACACTACCGCCTTGCGCCAAGATAGCTTGTATGGTTGGTTTAGCAGCTTCGATACGTGTAGCATCAGTAACATTGAAGTTTTCGTCCAAAGGCACATTAAAATCTACTCTAATTAAAGCTTTTTTATTTTTGAAATCGAAATCATTTAGTGTTTTCATCAGTGTGTATTTTTAGATTAATTATACGTCCAAGAGCAACAAATATAGAACTTTTAAATTAGTAATAAATTCCAAAAAAGATTGAAAACTAAATTAACAGCAACGAAATCGATGTAAATCAATAAATAATGTTGTTTTTTGTCGAATAACTTGCATTATAGCAATAGTAACAAACACCAAAATACTTTTATCAAGTTGATTTTAACTGTTAGACTAGCGGGTTGACATTGCAAAGTTTGATATTTAAACTTTTAGACTAAACCATTTTCTGCTATCTTTGCTACATGCAATTTTCAGAAATTTTAGGGCAAGAACACATTAAAAATCACTTGACACGAAGTGCTAATTTAGGTCGTATTCCACATGCACAGTTGTTCGTAGGTCCTGAGGGAAGTGGCACACTTGCCATGGCAATTGCTTATGCACAATACATTATTTGCAACAATCAAAATGGCGAAAATACTGGCGAAAATACTGCCTGCAATTTAAAATTCGAAAAAACTTCGCATCCAGATTTGCATTTTATTTACCCAACGGTAAGCACCGAAGATGTAAAAACCAAACCTAAAAGTATTGATTTTATAGCCGAATGGCGCCAATTTTTAGAGCATAATCCGTACGGAAGTTTGTTTGATTGGTATCAAATGCTAGGCGTAAAAAACAAGCAAGGTGAAATTCGAGTTGATGATGCGCAGGAAATCTTAAAATCATTAGCACTTAAATCCTTTGAGGGTGGTTATAAGATTATGATCATTTGGATGGCCGATAAAATTAATACGGCTGCCTCTAACAAATTGCTAAAATTACTAGAAGAACCAACGGATAAAACGGTTTTTATTTTAATCTCTGAAAACGAGGAAGATATTTTACAAACTATTCGTTCGCGCTGTCAAGTATTGCATTTTAATGGTTTACCCGAAACCGTAATTGCAGATGCTTTAGTAAAAACCCAAAACATTGCAGCAAATGAAGCCTTACGTATTGCACATCAAGCACAAGGCAACTACAATAAAGCATTGCAATTATTGCAACCCGATAGCGAAACTGTTTATTTTGAAAAATGGTTTGTTGACTGGGTTCGTGCAGCATTTAGAGCCAAAGGAAATGCAGCAGCCATTCAAGATTTAATTCAATGGAGCGAACTGGTGGCCGCTTTGGGTCGTGAAACACAAAAGAAGTTTTTACAGTTTTGCATCGAAATGTTCCGACAAGCGCTACTGCTCAATTACGAGACCAAAAACTTAGTTTACATTGAACCAAAAGTCGAAAAATTCAAGCTCGAAAATTTTGCACCCTTCGTGAACGGAAATAACATTCAAGCCATTTTCACTGAGCTATCTAATGCAATGTATCATATCGAGCGCAACGGAAACGCAAAAATCATATTGACTGATTTATCTATCAAACTTACCCGTTTAATCCACAAAAAATAAACACATGAACAACATTACCTCTATTTTAATTTTGATTTTTTTGGCCATTACTTTTTTACAATCAGGCTACGACAAACTATTTTATTGGAAAGATAATGTAGAATGGTTAAAAGGCCATTTTGCTAATACTCCGCTTAAAAATCAAGTGCCACTTGCATTAGGAAACATTCTAGTTTTAGAACTAATATCAGGAGTACTTAGCGTAGTAGGTTGCGTTGAATTATTCATCAACAATGGTAGGGTTTTTGGTTTTTACGGAGCTGTTTTTTCGTGTATCACATTACTGATGCTGTTGTTTGGTCAACGTTTAGCCAAAGATTATGATGGTGCCAGAACAATTGTCATTTATTTTATTCCCGCAATTTTAGCCGTGTATTGGTTAAACTAATTCAAAGTACATACACTTTACACAACTATAACCTTTTTAGTTTTACAAAAATTATGAATGCAAAATATCCTTCTGAATCTTTAACCACACTTACTGATTTAGTTTTACCAAGCGAAACCAATCCGCTAAACAACTTATTTGGTGGCGAATTGCTAGCCCGTATGGACCGTGCCGCAAGTATCGCTGCACGCAGACATTCGCGCCGCATTGTAGTTACAGCATCAGTAAACCACGTGGCTTTTAACAGAGCAATTCCGCTAGGAAGTGTAGTTACGGTCGAAGCCAAAGTGTCGCGTTCGTTCAAAAGTTCAATGGAAATTTACATTGACATTTGGGTAGAAGACCGCGAATCTGGTAATAAAACCAAAGCTAACGAAGCTATTTACACTTTCGTAGCCGTAGATGATACCGGAAGACCTGTTGAAGTACCTCAAATTATACCAGAAACCGATCTAGAAAAACAACGATTTGAAGCTGCTTTGCGCAGAAAACAATTGAGTTTGGTATTGGCTGGAAAAATGAAACCCGAAGAAGCTACAGAGTTGCGAGCATTATTTGTATAAAAAAATAATATTGCAGAGGTAAATTGTTACCAACAGAAAAATTTTCAATTGAAAAAAAAAGTATTTTTACGAAAACAAATCTTAAAAATCAAAATCAACTACTGAATTGCAATTCACAACAATTCAAATGGTTACAGCGATAAAAAAAGCAATTAAATGAAAGAAAAGGCAAAAGAGAAGATGAGCACAGAAAAAGAATCAAAATTAAAAGCACTACAGCTTACGCTAGACAAACTAGACAAAACTTACGGCAAAGGAACCGTAATGAAAATGGGCGACAAAGCCATTGAAGAGGTAGAAGTAATTTCTTCAGGATCTTTGGGAGTAGATTTAGCTCTTGGAGTAGGCGGTTATCCAAAAGGACGTATCATCGAAATTTACGGACCAGAATCATCTGGTAAAACCACTCTGACTTTGCACGCTATTGCTGAAGCTCAAAAAGCAGGCGGAATTGCAGCATTTATTGATGCAGAACACGCTTTTGATAGAAATTATGCTGAGAAGTTAGGCGTAGATATCGAAAACTTGATCATATCGCAACCTGATAACGGAGAACAAGCACTTGAAATTGCTGAAAACTTAATTCGTTCAGGAGCGATTGATATTGTTGTAATTGACTCAGTTGCTGCGCTTACGCCAAAAAGTGAAATTGAAGGCGAAATGGGCGACTCTAAAATGGGCTTACATGCTCGTTTAATGTCACAAGCATTGCGTAAATTGACAGGAACTATCAGTAAAACAAATTGTACCGTATTTTTTATCAACCAATTAAGAGAAAAAATTGGTGTAATGTTCGGAAATCCAGAAACAACAACGGGTGGTAACGCCTTAAAGTTTTATGCATCTGTACGCTTGGATATTCGTCGTTCTACTCAAATTAAAGATGGTGAAAATGTAATTGGTAACAGAACCAAAGTAAAAATCGTTAAAAACAAGGTTGCACCACCTTTCAAAGTTGCTGAATTTGATATCATGTACGGCGAAGGAGTTTCGAAAACTGGTGAAATTTTAGATTTAGCAGTTGAATTTGAAATTGTGAAAAAATCAGGTTCATGGTTTAGCTACGGCGAAACAAAATTAGGACAGGGTCGTGATGCGGTTAAATCATTAATCAAGGACAATCCAGAATTAGCTGATGAATTAGAAGAAAAAATAAAAGCTAAAATTAAAGAATTAGCTGAAGCATAAAACTTAAAACCCGATCTATTCGGGTTTTTTTTAGCCCAAACGCAACCTTTCAAAAGTCTATACATCTATAAATTAGCCGCCAAGTAAAACAGTAAGCGGAAAATATTTATCTTTAAAACAAACATGATGAAAAAGCTAATTGCACTTACTTTACTATTAGTCAGTATGGCATCTTGTAGTACTGATAACGACTCCAATAATTACACTTACGATGTATTACCAATAGCGAGTTATACCGTTCCTGCTGAATTTAAATTGGGTGAAACGTATACTATAACTTTAAAATACCAAAAACCAACATCGTGTCATTATTATCAGGGAATCTATTATGACAAAAACTTAAATGTGCGCACCATTGGTGTTCAAACCGTGGTAGATAACGATCAAGTTTGTAATGCAGCACTTCCGCCAGAATCTGAAACTTCTTTTCAATTTTTTGTAACCAATACGGGGTCTTACATTTTTAAATTCTATAAAGGCGAAGATGCTGCAGGAAATAATATCTTTGAGGAGGTAGAAATTCCTGTTACCAACTAATCATTCTACAGCAAAGTGAGCATTGATCAATTAATTTCTGATTGTAAAAAAAACTGCCCTAAAGCACAAGAGCAAGTATACCAACTGTTTTCTAAAAAACTGTTTGGGGTATGCTTGCTCTATTCTAGTAGTTACGTTGATGCTCAAGACAATTTACAAGATGGATTTTTGATCATTTTCAATAAAATACATCAATTTAGCGGAAGTGGTTCGTTCGAAGGATGGGCCAAACGTATAATGATCAATACGGCTTTGCAAAAATTCAGAAACGTACGATTCATGGAGCGCGTAGATGAAACCATTGCAATAGCAGATGAAGTCGAAATTGAAGACGAAAACATTCCGCTAGATTACCTACTGCAAATGATTCAAGAGCTACCAGACCAATACCGACTCGTCTTTAGCTTGTATGTATTAGATGATTATTCGCATAAAGAAATAGCCGAAATGCTCAAAATAAGTACCGGCACTACAAAATCAAACTTAGCCAGAGCAAGAACGATTTTGAAAGAAAAAATAGAGCTTTACTACAAAATAAACCCCTTGCCTACTGCCAAATGAGTGATAACAAAAATATAGATCGTTTATTCAAGGAACAATTCAAAGATTTTGAAGCGACTCCTGCTGCAGGCACTTGGGACCAAATTGCAGCACAATTACAGCACAAAAAGAAACGAAGAGTAGTTCCATTTTGGCTAAAATCATCAGGTATAGCAGCCGCTTTAGTATTGGGTTGTTTTTTTCTGTTTGACCAAAATTTAACCCTTGAATTACAGGAAAATAAAGTAGCTACAGGAAAAAAAACAAACCCAAAAGACGAGCCAATACTTAAAAGCAAAACCAGTATTTCAACAAAACCAAATAGTGAGGTTGTGTCGGCTCCGCCTACAAGTGTTTCTAATCCAACGATTACCACCAATCCATCTGTAAAAGTAAATCCTAAAAATAATATTGTTACAACCAATACAAGCAGCTATAATATTAAAAATCAAATTTTTACAAAAAATAGTATAGTACAAAATGACATTCAGGAAACCGAAAAAAACACGGATAAGTTGAGTAATAATTTAAATAGCTACAAAAGAAACTTGGATAATGAAAGCAACATTGATCCAAGCAACTCATTTATCAACAAAAGCAATGTCAATCCTGCAGTAGCAACAACGGATTCAGACGCAAAAGAGGAACAAAAAACTAACCCTAACGCACTAGAAATTCTTTTGCAACAAAAAGACGGAGTCCAATCAGTGGTGACTACTGAAAAAAGTCAACAAAAATGGCAAATTAAACCTACTGTAGCTCCAATATTTTTAAATACTAACGCTGGAGGTTCAGCAATTGACCCTCAGTTTGCCAATAATCCAAAATCAGCCGAGCAAAATCTTAGTTACGGCGTAGGAGTTCAATATGCATTAAACAAGAAAGTAAAAATACGCAGCGGTTTAAACAAATTGGCATTAGATTATAATACCAAAAACATTGTTTATTCTACTGGTTTAATGAGTAAAAATCTACCAAACATCACTTATACAACAAACCAACTTATCGTAATTAAGAGTGAAAACACGTTGGTAACTTTAATTTCATTGGAAACAGACTTACAAGAAACTACTGCTGGACAAATCAACCAACAAATGGGTTACATTGAGTTGCCTATGGAACTATCGTATGCACTGATTGATAAAAAATGGGGAATTAACCTTATCGGTGGTATTAGTACCTTGTTTTTAAGTCAAAATAAAATTTCAATCTTGAGTGAACAAGGCAGGATTCCGTTGGGTGAGGCTAATAATTTAAATTCGGTACACTTTAGCTCCAATGTGGGTGTTGGTTTTTCGTATCAAATAAAGCCTTCCTTGCGCTTTAACTTGGAACCGATGATGAAGTACCAATTCAATACTTTTTCTCAAAACAACAGCAGTTTTAAGCCTGCATTCATAGGTTTATATTCAGGCGTGAGTTTTAGTTTTTAATTTTACTGGCTTCAAACTTTAATAATTGTTGGTAAATAAGATTCCACAATTGCTCCTTTAGCTCTTTTCTATCTGCCTCTACTTTGTTTTTGGTTTCCACATGATGGTGCAACTTCACACGCATTAAACCTGGGCTTCCACTCAAAAAAGTATAAGAGAAACGCTCTTTATTATCAGCAAAAGTCATTGGAACAATTGGTATTTGGTGTTCTACAGCCAAACGAAAAGCGCCGTCTTTAAAACTATCTAAAACAATCGATTCATCATCCGGAACACCGCCCTCAGGGAAAATACAAATACTCAGTCCTTGTTTAATCCTTTTTTGAGCACGATCAAACACTTCCATTCGGCTTTTGGTAGAGCCACGATCTACTAAAATACAAGTTCTTTTGTAAAAAAATCCAAACAATGGAATCTTCGATAATTCCTTTTTACCTACAAAAACGAAAGGGTTTTTGGTTATGGCTAGCATCAACATAATATCGGTCATGGAGGTGTGGTTGGCCACAATCATGTAGCTCTTTCCTATTTCCATTTCTTGATCACGCTCTACGGTATAGCGAAACCCCATTCCAAAAAGAATACATTTGGCCCAAATCCTGGCCATTTTAAAGAAATAAGGGTAACTGCTTTCCCTCAAAATAGAGGCTACCAAAAAAGGAAACATCACCAATATAGGAATGGCCATCAAAATATAAAACCAAACGCGCCACAATACCCAAAAAATAATTTTAAATGCTCTCATGCTTTCAAAATTAAGAAATCGTGAGCAAATAAAAATAAAAGAATTTGTTTTGGAAAACTACTTATTAGAAAAACTTTACAATCGTTGCCAACATTGCGAAAATCTTTGCGAACTTTGCGGGAAAAGTTAAAATCATAATGGCAAAAATACTTACTGGGGTTCAAAGTACAGGGACTCCGCATTTAGGCAACCTACTTGGTGCAATTATACCTGCAATAGCATTATCAAATCAACCTGAAAATGAATCCTTTTTGTTCATTGCCGATTTACACTCGGTAACTCAAATTAAAAATGGAGAAACCTTACGCACCAATACCTACAGTACCGCTGCTGCTTGGTTAGCTTGTGGATTGGATATTAATAAAGTGGTTTTTTACAGACAATCAGATGTGCCACAAACAGCAGAATTGTCTTGGTATTTGAGCTGTTTTTTCCCGTTCCAGCGTTTGACTTTGGCACACTCATTCAAAGACAAATCAGATCGTTTGGATGATGTAAATGCAGGACTGTTCTCCTACCCTATGCTTATGGCTGCTGATATCTTATTGTACGATGCTGAATTTGTACCTGTAGGAAAGGATCAATTGCAACACCTTGAAATCACTCGCGATGTAGCCTCAAGATTCAATCATCAAATGGGCGAAACCTTTGTACTTCCTGAAGCTAAAATTCAAGAAGATAGCATGTTGATTCCTGGGACCAATGGCGGAAAAATGAGTAAATCAGCTAACAATATAATTAATATTTTTCTAGACGATAAAGCGTTACGCAAACAAGTCATGAGTATTGAAACGGATAGCACACCACTCGAAGATCCTAAAAATCCAGATACTTGTAATGCTTTTGCTATTTATGCTTTATTGGCAACTGAAGAACAATTAGCTGAAATGCGAGCCAATTATATAGGCGGAAATTACGGTTATGGTCATGCCAAACAAGCTTTGTTTGAATTGATTTGCGAAACCTTTAAAACAGAAAGAGAAAAATACAACTACTACATGAATAACCTCTCTGAAGTAGATGCCCTTTTAAAAATTGGTGCTCAAAAAGCTTCGGCTGTGGCCAATGTGGTACTAGCCAAAGTACGCGAAAAACTAGGATTCGAAATATAATTAACTTTCTAAAATAACCGCAGATTCATAGAATATAGTAAAATTTAATCTTCGAATCTGCGGTTTTTCTACTTATATTGCTTCAAATAATTTGCCTGGCAAAGGCCGTATTACGCCTTTTAATTCCATATTCAGCAACATTCCTGATATTTTGTAAATAGGCAAATCGCATTGCAAAGCAATAATATCCATAAGCTCTTTGCCTTTTTTTAACAGATAATCGTATACTTTTTGCTCTTCGGGATCAAGTTCTACAAACAATTGTTTCTGCACGGGTTTTACTTCTTTTTGAATATCCCAATTTAAAATATAAACCAAATCGGCTGCGCTAGTAAGCACATTTGCTTTTTGTGTTTTAATCAAATTGTTGCATCCTTGACTGTACTTATCAGTAACACGTCCGGGAACTGCAAAAACATCCCTATTGTAATCATTAGCCATATTGGCTGTAATGAGCGATCCGCCACGTTCAGCCGATTCAATTACAATTGTAGCTTCGCACATACCCGCAACAATGCGGTTTCTGCGAACAAAATTCTCTTTATCAGGATTAGAAGAACTCCAAAACTCAGTCAGAAAACCACCATTTTGTTCCACTTTGGACACATACTTTTTATGCGTTTTCGGGTAAATCTGATTTAAACCATGAGCTACCACACCAATAGTTTGCAAGTTATAATCCATAGCAAGTTGATGAGCTACAATATCAACTCCATAAGCAAAACCACTCACAATCACCGGATCAAGTGGTGCTAAATCAGCTATCAATTGCCTGCAAAACTCAGTTCCATAAGCAGTGATTTGGCGGGTACCCACAATGCTTATGATGCGTCGGTTATTTAAATTTATGTTCCCGGAACTGAACAAAAGTAGCGGTCCATCTACGCATTGCTTCAAACGCTCTGGATAGTTTGCGTCCTGAAAAAAAGCTGTGTTGATATTGTTTTCTTTTATAAAATCCAATTCTTTTTGTGCTTTCGCAAAAACCGATTTATCTCTTAAATTTTTTAAAAGCATAGCTCCTACTCCATCAATCGCAGCAAGCTGTGTTGATTTACTGGTAAAAATAGCTTCGGCAGATCCTAAATGAGTCAATAATTTTTTGGCCATAATATCGCCAACTCCTTCTACGCGCTGCAGTGCCAGCAAATAAAATAAATCCTGTTCGTTCATGCTAAAAGTTTGAGGCTGAAATGTATAAATTTTTGTCGGAATTGTTAATAAAAATTGTGAATAAAATTTTGATAACTATTTTCGTTGTATAACTTTGTAAGTATGAAAATCGAACTATACATCGCGCAGTTACTCTACCGTTATCAATGTGTTACCGTTCCTGGTTTCGGAGCTTTCTTGACCGAAATCCAGTCGGCTAGGCGAAATGAAGCTACGAATTCATTCTCTCCGCCTAGAAAGAGAATTGCTTTTAACACCAATTTAAAAAACAACGACGGTTTATTAGCTAACCACATTGCATTGGCCGAAAAAACCTCTTACGAATATGCCGTAAGCGCCATTCAATACGAAGTTTTTGCATGGAAAAAAGCTTTGGAAGAAAAACAAATTTTGGTGCTTAAAAACATCGGTGATTTACGTTTGAACGCTGAAAACAATTTAGTTTTTACGCCAAGCGAAACAACAAACTATTTAACTAGTTCTTTCGGACTAAGTACGTTTACAAGTTCTCCAGTAGTTCAAGAAGTGACTGAGGTTACGAATGAAACTATCGAAGTTCAAAACGAAACTCCAGTTTATACTCTAGAAACCGAAGCTGTTCGTTCTATTAATCCGTATTTGAAATATGCTGCAGTTGTAGCAATAGCACTAGGTTTAGCTGGTACTGTAGGTTACCCGATGTATCAAAATCAAATCAATTCAGAAAGACTTTTGGTGGAAACAGCGGTGCAAAAACAGGTGCAAAATAAAATACAAGAAGCTACTTTTTTTATCAAAAACCCAATTCCTGCCGTAACACTAACTGTAAAAGCTACTCCTGAAGCAAAAATGCCTTACCATATCATGGCGGGTGTATATCGTGAAGAGTTTAACGCTAACAAAACCTTGCGAGCTTTAACTCAATTGGGTTACAATGCGAAGCGTATCGCTCCAAACAAAAACGGTTATTTTCCTGTTCTTTACGGTAGCTATGCCACTTTTGCCGAAGCTGAAAAAGCAAAAAAAGAAATCAACGAAAAACACAATCCCGATGCTTGGATCTTAATTCAGTCCTTGTAAATAGCTTTTGAAAATAAAATACAATCCTCTCATAACGCAAGTTGTTTGAGGATTTTTTTATGAGCTTAATCCAGCTATTCGCTACAATCTTGAGCGCTAAAAAGCCGCGCACAAGGATTTTCACTGCTATCTGGGCTATGTAATTTATATTCCTAACACAAACTGTGTTTTTAATCAGTTTGCGGTTTAAATTGTATTTGTATGGCGCTTTTGTAGTAGTTTTTAAAAACATATCTGAAAACGGCTATTTTGAAGCTAAAAACATAAATTGAATGAGTAATTGACACCTCTTTCGAAACCAAGTTAAAATTATTTAATTCCTGCCTAATTCAAACTAGCCTTGTACATACGCGCTTCATCCCAAGAAAATTTGGTGCCGTGTTGTTCCATTAATGCATTAAGCGATTCTTCTTTATATCCTGCGAAAGCAGCGGCCAAGTCTTGAAGTTTATCTTCGGGCAATAATTCATGTATAGCAACTGCTTTAGCCTGAATCAATTTTACAAAATGTCCGAAAATAGTCTGTTTGGTTAAAACCCTTATCGCCGCAATATCTTCAATCGATTTTTTCTCTACCCACAGCTCGTAGGTTTCTTGCACGGTAGATTTTTTAGGAACAGTCGTTTTTCCTTTCTTGGATGTGTAACGCTGCAAATCTTTTTCATCATCGATCAAGGTCACATTCAATTCTTTGAACTGCTTTTGAATCGCCTCAGTTTTTCGACTGATGTATGATTTAATCTCACTTGAACTTAGGTTTTCTTTCGAGATCGTTTCGCCAGCCACTACAATTTCAATCAACAATTTGGCTTTCATTAATCGCAAAACCGTTTTGGTTTGCATTTCCTCTAAAATGGTCAATTCATCAAAAAAAGTTTTGGCTTTTTTGCTACGCTTAACCTCTTCAATTTTCCATAAAATCTCAAACACAAGATCATCCAACGATTTAAAAAAATAAGAATAAGCAGCCTGAACACGCGCCGCAATATGATTTAAATCGGCAGTTTCTTGACTGAAAAGTGAATGCAGTTGTTTGATAAATTTTTGCGATGGCGCGAGTAATTCATCCATTGCGCTTGCTTGTTTTTTTGCCCAAAGCACGTGCTTTGATTTCTCGGAATTTTGAGCATCTTCATTATAACTAAAGCGGTGATTGCGCCATTCTTGTGCCACATCATTCCAGTCAAAAGATTGAACTAGGTACTGATGAATAAAATTTTTGGTTTCAAAATGTAGAGCGTTGGCCAAAAAATCCTCACTAGCCTTGTTATTCGCATAATCCATTACGTCTTGATCATTAGAAATGCCATTCATTCGCAACGCAGAAAGCAAAACAAGGCCATTTAACGAACGTAAACGCGATAATGCAACATATGCTTGCCCTGGCAAGAAAACTTGCGATACGTCAAGCGCAGCTTTGTCAAAAGTTAATCCTTGACTTTTATGCACCGTAATGGCCCACGCTAATTTGATGGGATAATGGACAAAAGTCCCTAAAACCTCCTCTTCAATCTCTTTAGTGGCGGGATCAACTTTATACCTAATGTTCTGCCACTCATACTTTTCAACCTCAATGGTTTTATTTTCCTCAGGAAAGTGTACCAGAATTTCTTGACTAGCAAGTGATTTAATGACACCCATTTTTCCGTTAAAATAATGCTTGTCAAAAGACAAGTCATTTTTCACAAACATAATTTGAGCGCCCACTTTAAGTTTTAAATCTTGCTCTACAGGATAAATTTTATCTGGAAAGTCACCTGTAATTTCAGGTTTATAGGTTATCAATTCTCCTTTCAAATCTGCCAATGCCTGCGCATTCATCGCATCAGCTTTATGATTGTGAGTAGTCAAGGTGATATATCCTTTGTTGGCTTTTAAATCAAAATCAGGTTTAACGAATTGGTTAAGTGTTTGTAGATCTTGCTGCGTGATTTGATTGTTGCGCAAGTTGTTTAAAACTGAAATAAAAGCATCATCAGTTTGACGAAAGATTTTTGATAACTCAATATATAAAGGCGGATGTTGCTGAATAACATGCGAATGAAAGAAAAACTTTCCACGGTAATAATTTTTTAAAGTACTCCACTCCTCGTCACGAATCACCGGCGGCAACTGCAGTAAATCTCCAATATACAAAACTTGCACGCCACCAAAAGGGAGATTTTTCTTTCGAACAGTTTGCATCATAAAATCCATAGCATCCAGTAAATCAGCACGAAGCATACTTACTTCATCGATAACTAAAAGCTCCATATTTCGAATAACAGCCTTTTTTAAACCACTCATTTTAAAGTGTCTACGTAAGGTTGCTTTAGTTTCAAACTTGGTACTTTCAGAAAACTGAGGAGCAGAATTATCAGGAATAAAACCACCAAAAGGCAACTGAAACATCGAGTGAATAGTCACTCCGCCGGCGTTAAGCGCAGCAATGCCCGTTGGAGCTACTACTACAGTATTTTTGTGAGTTGTTTGAATAATTTCACGCAATAGAGTGGTCTTACCAGTTCCTGCTTTTCCAGTCAAGAAAACAGATCGTTGCGTTTGATTGATAAATCGTAAGGTGTAAGAAGCAGCTTCGGATATAGTTTGCATGGCGTATAAAATAAAATACTAAAGTATTGAAAATGTGACTAAAACAAAAGAGGGTGTAATAATTTTTAATCTTAATTACTCACTAACATAATAAAATAGCTCCGTTTGATAAAATGGTTAAATAGAAATGAAAAAATACTATTAAATGAATAAATAATAGATCACAATTTGAATTAGAAACGCATAAAAAAAGCCTTCAATCTATTACTAGACGAAGGCATATTTTTGAATTAATAACCCCTACTACTTACTTTTTTGGCGCTACTTTTTCTTCTGTTTTAGCAGCACCTTTGTACTTGTCGTTCAAGGCTTTAATTATATCTTTAGTGATATCAAACTTATCTTCAGCATATAATATTGATGCAGCATCTCCAGTACCGTAGATGTAAGCGTATCCTTTTTCTTTTCCGTAAGATTTAATAAATTTTTTAACTCCACTAATTAACGAATCTCTTTCTTTACTAATTCCCATTTGTAACTCTTGAGTCAACGCCTGTTCTGCATATCCTAATTGTTGTTCTCTTTTTTGCAATTCTGCACCTTTTTTCTGAGCCCACTCTTGTCCGTTAGCTTGCGCTTGTGACTGAAAATTAGCTGCTTCTTGTTTGAAACGATTGATTTCAGCTTCCAATTGACGGCCTTTTTCTTCCGCTTTAGACTTATATTTAGCCTCTAGATCTTTTGCTTCAGTGTATTCTTTCATCAATTCAGCTGTATCAACATAAGCAGTTTTTACTTCTTTTGCAGCTTCGGCTGGTTTGTTGCAACTTACTAACGCAACAGATAAAGCAACGAGTACTAATGCTTTTTTACTTTTTTGAGAAAGAGTAGTTTTTTTAAAATTTGGAATCATTGCTTTCATTTTGTGAATTTCTAGTTTTTTAGTAATAAGGACAAAAATATAAAAAATTAGATAGGATTGGCAAAAACTGCAAAAAATCAACTGATTTTTATTCCATAAACAAAGCTTATGTTTTCAATAAAAAACATCATTTACACCTATCTAAAACGTGTTTCATATATTAATTTTAAAGAAAGATCTAAAAAAAGACATACAAATTCATAGTTAACACCTAAAAAAGCCTGTAATTGGCCTTAAAATGATTTTTACTTATTTTTTAGCACATAAATGTGTGAGGAATACTCTTTAGTACTTGCTGCCTTCAAATTACTTTTTAATCCGATAAAAAAAGCTTTGATAAAATTCATTTTACCATTTTTATATTTTTCTGATAATAGACTAACATAAAAAGAATCAAATTTCATTGGAAGTACTTTTTTCAATTTCATATTTTCCTTTGCAAATAAAAGTTCGATCGCCTTTTTAGAAAAATGCCAAAAGTGAATGGGTACATCATAAGCTGCCCAAAATTTTCCGTAATGCTTTGCATCAAAAGATTTGAAATTAGGAACAGCCACGATTAAAGTTCCGCTAGGTTTTAATAACCGCTTAAGTTCTTTAATTTGAAAATCAAGATCTGGAACATGCTCTAATACGTGCCACATTGTAATAACATCAAAAGAATAGTTAGCCAAATCAGTTGTATTCTCAACAAATGAAATTCCCTTTGAAATTGCAATGGATTTAGCTTTTGGGCTAGGTTCAATTCCAGTAGTAGTCCAACCATTTTGTTTTGCTACAGCAAGAAAATCTCCCGTACCCGCACCAATATCTAAAATAGCTCCTTTTGACGATTGTTCAAGATTTATCAAATTCAACTTATTTTTGAGCGCAATACTTTTTACTACATGATATGCTTTTTCAAAAAGAGAACGTTTGCTGTCGGTGTGTGAAATATAATCGTCACTTTCGTAATATTTACCCAATTGATCCAAACTAGGTTGTGGCTGTGTAACCAACATGTCTAAATTTGAATCATAGTATAAATTAAAAATTTCCTGAGAAACAGAATGATCTTGAACAGTTAAAAAAGGCTGTTGATTTGAAATATCCATTAATTTAATATGCTTTTGTTTTTATTAGTAAACGAAACCCTGAAAACCACAAATAGCGTTTTTCAGGGTTAAAAAATTATTTTATTCTGTCATTTCTGAGTAATGACGGGACTTCCGACCGTAGTTTCACGTGGAACAAGATTCACTATCTCCCCATGTAAATAAGTAATACTGAAATATCACTTGGTGAAACACCACTAATTCTTGAAGCTTGTGAAATAGTAACCGGTCGAATTTTACTCAATTTCTGTTTTGCTTCAATTGACATTGACTTGATTTTTTCATAATCAAAGTTTTCAGGAATCTTTACATCTTCTAAACGAGTTAATTTATCAGCATTATTTCGCTCCTTTTCTATATAACCAGAATATTTGACTTGAATTTCGGCTTGTTCCAAAATTTCTTGATCCAATTCATTTTCTTGAACATATTCTTGAACTTTGCTAAATTTCATGATATCTTCCAAATCAATTTGCGGACGAGAAAAAACTTTAAACATTTTATCCCCTTGCGAAATCAAAGCAGTATTTTTTAATTCTAATATTGGATTAGCTTCTGAAACTGAAACACTAGTTTCTTTGAAAAAAGCAACCATCTTTTCAGACTCGTTTAATTTATGTTCCATTCTTCTCAAACGAACTTCCGATGCCAAACCTATCTCATACGACATCGGAGTCAATCTAAAATCAGCATTGTCCTGACGCAACAAAGTCCTATACTCTGCACGCGAAGTAAACATCCTATATGGCTCTTCTGTACCTTTGGTAATTAAGTCATCAATCAAAACTCCAATATAAGCTTCATCACGCTTTAATATCAATGGCGCTTTTTCATGAACTTTTAAATGCGCATTAATACCAGCCATTAAACCTTGCGAAGCTGCTTCTTCATATCCTGTTGTCCCGTTGATTTGTCCAGCAAAATATAAACCTTCAACCAACTTAGTTTCGAGCGTATGCTTTAATTGGGTAGGAGGAAAATAATCATACTCAATCGCGTATCCAGGTCTAAAAAATTTTACCTTTTCAAAACCTGCAACAGAACTCAACGCTTTGAATTGAATATCTTCAGGAAGAGAAGTTGAAAAACCATTTACATAAACTTCACAAGTATTCCAGCCCTCTGGCTCAACAAAAAGTTGATGCCTTTCTTTATCAGCAAAACGATTAATTTTATCTTCAATAGATGGACAATAACGCGGACCCATACTTTTAATCCGACCATTAAACATTGGTGAACGATCAAAACCTTCACGTAAAATATCATGAACTTGCAAAGAAGTGTAGGTCATATGACAAGATCTTTGATGAACTAACGGTTTGGTCACATCCGAATAAGAAAATTTATCCGGGCGCGCATCACCTTTTTCTTCATTCATTTTTGAAAAATCAAGAGAGCGTCCATCAACACGAGGAGGTGTTCCCGTTTTCATTCTTCCCGCTTCAAAACCTACAGCAACCAAATCTTCAGTAATTCCGTGAGCTGCACTTTCGCCAGCTCTACCTCCACCAAATTGTTTTTCTCCGATATGAATCAATCCATTCAAAAAAGTACCATTTGTTAGTACAACAGATTTGGAGCGAATCTCAACACCAAGGGAAGTCTTAATTCCTCTTACTTTTCCATTTTCAATAATCAGCCCTCTCACCATCTCTTGATAAAAATCAAGATTAGGAGTTCCTTCGAGCATCATTCTCCATTCTTCTGCAAAACGCATACGATCACTTTGAACTCTCGGCGACCACATTGCAGGACCTTTGGATTTGTTCAACATTTTGAATTGAATTGCAGTACGATCAGAAACTATTCCAGAATACCCACCAAGCGCATCAATCTCTCGAACAATTTGCCCTTTGGCAATTCCGCCCATAGCAGGGTTACAAGACATTTGTGCAATGTTCTGCAAACTCATTGTAACCAGCAGAGTTTTTGAACCTAAATTTGCTGCCGCTGCCGCGGCCTCGCTACCCGCGTGCCCTGCACCAACAACAATTACATCATATTCGTTTTGAAACATTATATCATTCTTTACGCCTAAAGAGGCATCATTGATTTATTAAAGTACTTGTTCCACGTGAAACAAATTAAACAAAGAAAAGGTAAAACATGTTCCACGTGAAACATAATATTACTATAATTGGTTTATTGTTCCACGTGAAACAATAATATTTTTTCATCTTCTTTAACACGCATCAGTATCTCATCATCATCAGATTTATCTTTGTATCCACAGTAATGTAATATACCATGAACCAATACTCTTTTTAACTCTTCATCAAAAGAAACATTAAAATCTAATGCGTTTTCTTTGATACGTTCAATGGACACAAAAACATCACCATTTATTTCACTACCTACACAATAATCAAAACTAATGATATCAGTGAGTGTGTCATGTTGAAGATACTCAATATTGATTTTATGCAAATAATCGTCATCGCAAAAAATATAATTAATCTCCCCTTCTTTTTTATTTTCTGACTCAATAACGCGACTTAACCACTGTTCAAAAGCAGTCTCATCGTCTAATTCGAAGTCAGTTTCGTAATTAAAATTGATCATTTTTTATTAAAATATTCTTGAACTTTTTGATTAAAATTCGAGCGCAAAGGTAGCGATTGTCTATTTAATATTTCAATACTATTTAAATAATCACTAAGTGCACTTGGAAGTGCATTAACCCGACTGTTGAATTCTTTTTTCGATCCCTCAGCTTGTCTAGTATTATCCTGATCTTGCTGCTGGAGAGCCGTTTTAAGTTTAAGTAATTCTTGTTTAATATTTAAAATCCTTTGTAAAGTTTCATTCTTAAAACCTTTGTTCAGAATTTGTTTTTCCAGCTGCTTCATTTGCTCAACAGCATTTTGTCCTAAACCACCAGCTCCTTGCTTATTCAATTCATTTTGCAGCGATTCACGAAGTAGTTTCTGCTCTTGATAAATTTGTAAAATCAATTCTGCATCACCTTCGCCCTCTTCTCCCCCACTTCCATTCATTCCAGCTTTACCATCACTACCAGGTTTACCACTACCAGATTTATTACCTTGCTTGGATCCCTGTTTCATTTTTTCTCCTAAACCATCCTGTTTTTGAATAATATCTGGCAATTGCATACCACTACCTTGACCAGGTTGCGGCTTTCCGTTACCCATTCCAGATAACTGCATTTGCATATTACTCAAAATTTCACTCAAAAAATCAGCGAGTTTGTTCGAGGCTGCTACCGCATATTGCTGATGAGATATACCTTTAGGTAATTGGGTTTCCGTAAAACTACTAATTGCATTATCAACATTGTAACTTACATTCCCGATCTCCTTTGTTATGTTTCCCTCGATTTTAGGATTTCGTAAAGACAAAGCAAATAAACTGTCGTCAACATGCTTAAATTGCTGCTTTAAATCTTGCTGAATCTTAATGTTTTTATTAAAAGAGGGAGCACCAGTTTTGTACCCCTTGAATTGCTCCATTAAATCTTCTTGCGATACGGAATAAGCCAATAGATTATCCAATACTTTTCTAAGCATTGCGACATCTTCTTGCATTTGATCTTTCTCACTTTGCTCTAATTCGACTTGCATCTTTTGAGCCAATTCCTTCATTTTCTTACTCGCACTCTTTTGGTTCGATTTGGCTTTCTCTTGTTTATTTTTGGTTAAATCATCATTAGCTTTATCCAAATCATCATCAATACTTTTTTCTTTAGCAGCATCATTAGGGATGTCTAATGGTGATTTTAATTGTTTATTTTCTTGACGTAATTCTTTCAACTCGTTTTGAATTTTATAAAAATTGCGATTAATGTCTTCTTGCTTTTTAATAGTATTATTTTCTTCAGACTCTGAATTCTTGTCCAAAGATTCAGATAACTTTTCAAGTTTGTCAGCTACTTGTTCTGCCTTTTTCTCGACATAATACCGCTTAGTCAACTCCACTAATTGTTCTAAATTTTTAATTTGATTTTTACTATTTTGCTTGAATTTATCTAATTTAGACAGTAGTTCTTCACTCTGAATTTTATCATTTAATTTCTGCAGTTCATCTAATAATTTCTTATTCATTTCACTTTCTTCTTCAGCTTTATCAAGCCGTTTTTGCAATTCTTCTTTTTTCAAATCTTTTTTATCAGATTTAAATTGGGACAAATTGTCATTAAGTTTCTTAGCAAAATCTTTAACTATATCGTCTTGTTTGGATTGCTGTTTAATAAAATCATCAACTTTTTGTTGATCTTTAAAACCGAAGTTGTCTTTTTCTTTGCCCGATTTTTGTAATTTATCAATAGCGTCAATTTGTTTATCCTGTGCCTTTAGGGATTTTTGCAGACCTTGAATATTGTCGTTTTGTTGCTGTAACACTGCCTGCTCTTTTTCAGCATCAGTAACTACTCGACTAGAAAAAACAGCGGATCTACTGCTCTTAAAATTATGAATAACATCGTTATCAAAAACTTCAAAATAATAATCATAAACAACACCCTTCTGAACAGGTAAATTAGCAGGAAAAGCAAAAACAAATTGATCAATACTACCTTTCTTAAATGTTATTGTTCCACGTTTAACATTAGAGATATTATCTCTATCATAATACACTACTTGCAATTTAGATATGCCATAATCATCAGCAATTTGGCCAACAATATACTTAGTATCTACCTTCAAACTATCAGGAACTACAGCAGCATTAATAGAAGGAAACAAATCCTTCACAACATTTAATCGATAATTCAATTTTTCAAAGTTCTGAACAAAACTATTGGAAGTAACTATTTGATATTCTGTATCTTGATTGATATTTTTAGCGAAACTAAATAAATTATCACTTCGGTTAAATTTAAAATTCTGAATCCCATCATTAAAGACTACACTTTGAGTAGCTTGAGTAAGCATTACCCACCTGACACGCGTCCCTTCGGGCACAATAGCGTTACCAGTTCCTTTAACTGATTCTGAATTTCTATTAATGTATGCAGGAAAATCTAACCTCATTTCAAAATTTGCGATAGCAGGAACAGCTACAACAGAAACATGATAATCTTGTGATTCTATTCCATTCGCTTCTAAACTAAAATCAATATCGGATGCAGGTTTACTAAACTTATATTGGAATTTAGACCCTCCAACAACTTCCATGAAATAACTTTCATCTCCTATTTTTACAACAACATTTTCAGGTACAACCTTACCGACCGTTTCCACGTTTAGAATAAAATCCATCCCTTGTTGAATAATAAAATCTTTATTTTTAATATTAAAAGTAAAAGGCGCTGGCGGAGAGAATGCAGTATTAAATCGAACTACACGATTTAAACCTTGTGAAATAACCGCACTATTACCTGAGAAATAAATGAAACAAATACATATTACAGGAACAATTGCGACAGGATAATACTGTCTATTAGAACTAAAATTTATAGCTTTTACAAAAGGAATTGGCGCCAAATCATTTGCTTTTTGCTCGATAGAAGCCAACCACAATTCCGAATTATTACCAACTACATTATTCTCTGATAACTGTAAAAAATTAATCAACTTGTCACTGACTTCAGGAAAATGATTACCAATAATTGAAGAAGCTTGCTGATAATTAATCCCTTTTTTAAGTTTAAAAAGTTTAAACATTGGAAAAGCGATAAATCGAATTAACAAAAACAATTCGGTACCAACAAAAGCAATAAACAATAAAGTTCTACCTGCAGGTGGCAACCATAAAAGATACTCGATAAAAACAGTAACCAAAAAATACAACAATCCCAAACCTATAAAAAATATACTACCTCGAATCAATTCATTGGTATAATATTTTTTAATAAAAGATTCTAATTTATTGTAAATAAGCTTTTGAATTTCCACTTGAATTAGATTTAAAATATAACCAATAAAAATAGTAATTATAACGCTAGAGTGTACAAAAAAATTCAAGAATCAATGGCACGCAATAAAACGACACATACAACTAACAATCAAAAAACTATCACTAAAAATTTTGAAAGTGTATCTTTGTAAAAATTTATAAAAATGTCTCAACAAGTACGCGTGCGATTTGCACCAAGTCCAACAGGACCTTTACATATAGGCGGTGTACGTACCGCATTATTTAATTATTTGTTTGCTAAAAAAAACAATGCAACCTTCTTCTTACGCATAGAAGACACAGACCAAAACCGATTTGTTCCTGGTGCCGAAGCATATATTATGGAAGCATTAGAATGGTTAGGAATTGCTCCTGATGAAACCATTGGTAAAAACGAAAAGTTTGGTCCTTACCGTCAAAGCGAAAGAAAAGATCTGTACCAAAAATATGCAGATGATTTGATCAATTCAGGCAATGCATATTATGCATTTGATACTCCAGATGCCTTGGATGCGGCTAGAAAATTAGAGGAAGAACAAGGAAAAACGTTTATATACAACCACACTAACAGAGAAAAATTAGATACATCTCTAGTAATTTCTACTGAAGAAACGGCTAAAAGAATTGCAGCTGGCGAACATTATGTAATTCGATTTAAAACACCTGTAAATGAGACTTTGCATTTGCATGATATTATTCGAGGTGATGTGAAATTTGATACAAACCTTTTAGACGATAAAGTTTTATTCAAAAGCGATGGCATGCCAACGTACCATCTAGCAAATATTGTGGATGATCATTTAATGGAAACATCACATGTAATTCGTGGAGAAGAATGGTTGCCTTCAATGCCTTTACACGTTTTATTGTATAGAGCATTTGGCTGGGAAGCACCAAAATTTGCACATTTACCGCTAATCATGAAACCTGTTGGAAACGGAAAATTATCAAAACGAGATGGTGATAAAATGGGATTTCCAGTATTTCCTTTAGATTGGACAACAGATGAAGGAACATCTTCTGGTTACAGAGAAAAAGGATTCTTTCCTGAGGCCGTTTTAAATTTTCTAGCTTTACTTGGATGGAATGACGGAACAGAACAAGAATTATTTAGTTTGGAAGAATTGGTAAACAACTTCGACCTAAATAGAGTACATAAGTCAGGAGCTAAATTTGATCCTGAAAAAAATAAATGGTTCAATCATCAGTATTTAATCAAACAAGAGGATGCTAAATTAGCAAAGGCCTTCTCTCCTATTTTAGTTGAAAAAGGTTTTACTGTTGAAGAATCAAAGCTTACTAAAATTGTTTCTTTAATTAAAGAGCGTGCCCATTTTGTATCAGAATTTTGGGAAATGAGTGATTTCTTTTTTGTGGCTCCTGCAAGTTATGATGAAAAAGCAAGCAAAAACTGGAAAGCTGAAACTCCTGCATTGATGCAAGAATTAATTTCTGTGGTCGAAGAAATTACTGATTTCACATCTCTAAATATCGAAACCATCGTAAAAGATTGGATGACAAAAAACGAAATTGGAATGGGAAAAATTATGCAACCATTTAGATTAAGTTTGGTTGGAGCACTGAAGGGTCCTCACCTATTTGACATTGTAGAAGTTATTGGCAAAGAAGAAACTATTTCCAGAATCAACAAAGCTATTTCAAGTTTATAAAATCAAAAAGCTTCTACCCTACAAAGGATAGAAGCTTTTTTAATTTTAAACAAACTTGTACTATAAATAAATAATAAAATTACCATTAAGTATACTAGCATTCCCTTTAATTTGCGAGGCTGGACTGCTATTATTTACATTGCTAAAGGTATTAAGCAAACCATATTGATAGGAAATGTTAGCCCTAAAATGACGTAGTCCAAAAGTAACACCTACAACAGGATATACATTAATGTTTGAAACACTTTTTAAATCCTTGGCTAACAAAGTAGTTCCTTTTATGAAATCGTTTTCATCACTAGCATTCAAACCTAACTTTCCATTCACTTGAACTGCGGGACCAAATTCAAAACTCAAATGATTTTCGACTACTTTACAACTAGCTAGTAGGGACAGTTGTGCATTCGCTAATTTATACGAAATGCGTTCTAAATTACTATTTGTAACAGAAAAATTTTGCTCACTAAACTGCATCGCATAAACCAAATCCCAATTGTTATAAAAATTACCTCTCATTGAAAGGCCGGCATTCCACCCTAACTCCGGATTGGTTTCAAAATCAGGTGTCAATAAATTAAAATAATTTGTTCCTACAGAAATACCTATACGATTAGCATCTTTATACCTGTATTGAGCAAAAGAAATACTAGTACAAAAAACCAGGATTCCAAGAAAACTTATTTTTTTCATATTAATGATATTAACAAAGACAAACCTAAAGTTTTTTTGTAAATTGTGAGGTAATTTTTAACTAATAATAAAAACATTATGGATATTGCATTAATTATCTTACTGGTCTTTGGTCTATTTATTTTACTGTCCTCCTTCTTCACCGTAAAACAACAAACAGCGGTTGTTATTGAACGCTTTGGTAAATTTTTAAGTATCAGACAATCTGGATTACATTTAAAAATTCCTCTTATTGATAGCATTGCAGGTCGTGTTAACTTAAAAATCCAACAATTAGATGTAATCATCGAAACAAAAACCAAGGACAATGTTTTTGTAAAACTAAAAGTTTCTGTTCAATTTATGGTAATCAAAGAAACGGTTTACGATGCCTTTTACAAACTAGAATATCCACACGATCAAATCACTTCTTATGTATTTGATGTAGTTCGTGCCGAAGTGCCTAAGTTAAAACTAGATGATGTTTTTGAACGAAAAGACGATATTGCCATCGCTGTAAAGCGTGAACTAAACGAAGCAATGACTACGTATGGATACACAATAATAAATACTTTGGTAACTGATATTGATCCAGACATTCAAGTTAAAAATGCAATGAACAGAATTAATGCTGCGGACAGAGAAAAAACAGTAGCAGAATTTGAAGCAGAAGCATCTAGAATTAGAATCGTTGCAAAAGCAGAAGCAGAAGCAGAAAGCAAACGTTTACAAGGACAAGGTATTGCTAACCAACGAAGAGAAATTGCTAAAGGTCTCGTAGAAAGTGTGGATGTATTAAACAGTGTAGGTATCAACTCCCAAGAAGCATCGGCTTTAATCGTAGTTACGCAACATTATGACACTTTACAAGCTATTGGCGCCGACACAAATTCGAATTTAATTTTGTTACCAAATTCACCACAAGCCGGAAGCGATATGCTAAATAATATGATTGCTTCTTTTAGTGCTTCAAACCAAGTTGGCGAATTAATGAAAAAAAAATCAGCACCATCTGAAAATAGAAAGCGAACACAAATTCAAGAACCGCTAACAAACGAAACTGAAACTCCTGAAGAGGAAAAATAATAAAAGAGGCCAAGTGCCTCTTTTTTTTGTGCTGTACTTATTTTTAAAACTAAATCAAAAATTGACTAATCACCTACTCTTTCATTTTAAAATAAAATTGGTAACCAAAATTCTTCTTTAAAATTTTCAAAAAATTAAATTTCACGTGAAAAAATCAAAAACAAGTCCATTTTTAAAACTCATTGCGCAAATTGGACCATAATTCCAAAATAAGCAGCACTTTTCACCCTAAAACCTAAATAAATTACTTTAAATAAACGAAAATTTTAAAAACATATAAACTGATAACTAAACAAAAATAATAGCTTAAATTTAAAATATGAAAGTCAATTTTAATAGTTAAAAATAATATTTTTTAAAAATAAAATAGAAATTACTAATAATACTAAAACTCCCGATTAAAGGAGTTTTAGTATTGGTAATATCTATAATTAAAAAAGTGATTTTCTAATTTAGTAAAGCAAGCACTTTTTCGTTTTTTTCTACATTTTTCAATTCTGATAAAACAGCTTCAAATAAAACTAAATTATCAGCATCATTTTTCAAATTCAAAATTGCAGCAACTCGCACCGAAGCTAATTGACTTTTTAACGACATTGTATAGAATTTTTGAACCACATCTGCATCAAACGAATTGATTTCAACTTTATCAGAATATTGAATAATCAAATTTGCGAACAACAACGCATTGTTGTCGTTTTTGATATTTTTTGCAACTGTTTGCACTAACAAACTGTAGTTATCAACACTCTTAATGTTTTCAATAATAGGAATTAAAAGAGAAGCTGCAGCAGTTTCATCCTTTTCTTTCACGTACTTATTCAAATCTTTTTGAGTGTTCATCAAAAGATTTTCTTCCTTTTTACCCTTTTCTTCCCAAGCATCTTTTAATCCAACAGTTTTGTTGAAAATAATGTTCTCAGCCGTACTATCTTTATCAACATTAAAGTATCCTAAACGTTGAAATTGAAACTTCTCACCTGCTTTTACAGTAGCCAAACTAGGCTCTACATAACCTTTTACAACCTGAAGTGAATTCGGATTCATAAAATCTAAGAAGTTTTTATCTTTATGACTGTCAGGAGCTTGATCTAAAAACAATCTGTCATACAAACGAACTTCAGTCTCCAAAGCATGAGCTACTGAAACCCAATGCAATGTTCCAGCAACTTTACGTTGGCTAGCTTCACTTCCACTTCCACTCTTACTATCTGCATCATAGGTAGCATGAATTTCAATAATTTCTCCAGAATCATCTTTTACAACAGATTCACCTTTGATAATATAGGCATTTTTTAAACGTACTTCACGACCAATACTTAATCTAAAAAATTTAGCAGGAGCATCTTCTAAAAAATCTTCTCTTTCAATAAACAATGTTTTTGAAAAAGGTACTTTTCTGAATCCAGCGCTTTCATCTTCTTGATTGTTCTCAGCATCTAACCACTCTTCTTGACCTTCTGGATAATTGGTAATAACCAACTTTATTGGGTCTAAAACAGCCATTACACGTGGTGCAGTTTTGTTTAAATCTTCGCGTAAGCAAAATTCTAACAACGAATAATCGATGATATTTTCACGTTTTGCAACTCCGATAATTTCGCAAAATTTACGAATAGAATTAGCGGTATAACCACGTCTGCGTAAACCAGAAATTGTTGGCATTCTAGGATCATCCCAACCGTTTACAATATTTTCTTGAACCAATTGGAGTAATTTACGCTTACTCATTACGGTATAATTCAAGTTCAAACGAGCAAATTCGTATTGATTCGGACGCACTTTCGTATCGTCATAAATTTGATCCAAAAACCAATTGTACAACTCACGGTGCATTACAAATTCTAGGGTACAAATCGAATGCGAAATTTGTTCGATAAAATCGCTTTCTCCATGTGCATAATCATACATTGGATAAATTTTCCAATCATTACCTGTTCTATGATGATGACGATGTAAGACTCTATACATCAATGGATCACGCATCAACATATTGGTAGAAGCCATATCAATTTTGGCACGTAAAACATGACTTCCTTCTGGGAAATCTCCATTTTTCATACCTTCAAATAAAGTTAAATTTTCTTCAACTGAACGGTTTCTATATGGTCCATCAACACCTGGTTGCGTAGGTGTACCTTTTTGAGCAGCCATTTCTTCAGAAGACTGACTATCTACATACGCCTTTCCGTTTTTAATCATCGTTACAGCCCAATCATACAATTGTTGAAAGTAATCAGATGCGTAACGTTCTTCAGCCCATTCAAAGCCCAACCATTGCAAATCTTCTTTAATAGCATCTACATATTCTTGCTCTTCTTTAGCAGGATTAGTATCATCAAAACGCAAATTTACTGGCGCATTGTACTTTAAACCCAAACCAAAATTCAAGCAAATAGACTTAGCGTGACCAATGTGTAAATAACCATTTGGTTCTGGTGGAAAACGAAAACGCAAAGACTCTTTCGGGAAACCGTTTGCTATGCTGTCTTCTATGATTTGTTCTATAAAATGGAGTGATTTTTCTTCAGTTGACATTTTTTTGTTTTATTTTAGCAAAGATAAAAAAGTTTAAGGTTTAATGTTTACTGTTTGTTAGAAACCTACCACAGTGTTACAATTACTTTATACCAAATACGTTTAAAAAGTACAAATGGGAATTATAACATTAAAAAACATCCGCACCTATTCTTACCATGGATGTTTGATTGAAGAATCAAAAATAGGATCAGATTACTTGGTAAACCTTGATATTACAACTGATTTGGCCACGTCTCGCCTATCTGATCAACTAGCAGATACAGTAGATTACGTGCTGTTAAATCACATTGTCGTGACTGAAATGGCTATTCGTTCTAACTTATTAGAGCATGTAGCTGACCGAATCATCAAACGTATTTTTAACGAAAGCCAAAGTGTTACGAGAGCACGTGTACAAGTATCAAAATTAAATCCGCCAATTGGTGGTGATGTTGAATCAGTTACAATCGAAATTGAAGAATTCCGGTCTTAAAACTAAAAGTGAATTGTGAGTTCTAAAAAATATTTTTAAAAGTTTTAAAGTGAATACTTTTAAACATTAAAGTTTTTAAGTACTTTTGCCATCCGTTAAACAATGGCGTCGTGGCCGAGCGGCTAGGCTGGGCTCTGCAAAAGCTCCTACTCCGGTTCGAATCCGGACGATGCCTCTAAAACCTTCAAAGCAATTTGGAGGTTTTTTTATGGTTTATTTTTAGAAAAAATAAGGTAAAGTTATA
Source organism: Flavobacterium sp. K77 (assembly GCF_021608205.1). Classification (NCBI taxonomy): domain Bacteria; kingdom Pseudomonadati; phylum Bacteroidota; class Flavobacteriia; order Flavobacteriales; family Flavobacteriaceae; genus Flavobacterium; species Flavobacterium sp. K77. The sequence goes on from NZ_JAKIHO010000001.1 coordinate 88,550, forward strand.
GTTCGAATCCGTCCCCAAGCATAGGGACATGCCTCTAAAACCTTCAAAGCAATTTGGAGGTTTTTTTATGATTTATTTTTAGAAAAAATAAGATAAAATAACGGTTCGAATCCGTCCAATAGATTCGTAGGATAAACTACTAACCATCAGAGAAAATTGGAGGTTTTTTTTATGATTTATTTTTAGAACAATTCTTTCTTTTAAACCATTAAGATATTAAGAAAATTAAGCATGAACCAAAGAGAATAGTAAAGAAAACAATTGATATATAAAGCTTAAATGACTTACATATTAAAATAAAAAAGCCTTGAAACTATTGTATTAGAATCAAGGCTTTGTCAATTAATTAGAATTTAGTTTTACTTATTGTCTATTTTTTCAAATGCTTTTTTAACCATTTCTTTTTCTTCAGGAAACCAACCTTGAGTGATTAAAACGATCCCAAAAACCATCATCACTACACTTATTCCTTTTTTTATTTTAAGAATATTTACGGGAGTCAGTTTTGTTTTTAATTGTTTAGCCAACAGTATTTTAAAACAATCTATAATTAAATAAGTTAAGATCACCGATACGAAAAAAGTCAACATTCTTGGTGTTTGCATCTCTAATTTCGGGCCAATAGATATAATAATTGCCAACCAAAAACCCAACACACCAATGTTGATAATGTTAAGTAGAAAACCTTTCATAAAAAGACTGAAATAATTCTTCTTTACAATTTCTCTGTCAATAGAATCAGTGTTTATTTTTTCGACTTTTTTGAGTTGAACAAATGAAATCACACCATAAGCCAACATGATAACTCCTCCAAAAATAAACAAAGCAGGCTGGTCTTTCAAGCTTTGAATCAATCTGTAACTGCCTAAATAAGCAATTGCAATAAAAACAACGTCACCTAAAACAACTCCTAAATCAAAAACCAAAGCTGCACGAAATCCCTTTATAATACTCGTTTCTAGTAAAATAAAAAAAACGGGACCAATCATAAAACTTAGAAAAACTCCCCACGGAATTCCAGACAGTATATCGTTTATCATTAAAAATCTATTTATTATCCTAAAAGGAAAGGCAAAGTACTACTTTTTTTCCAAAATAGTACCACCAATAAATACTTCCTTATTGATTTGTTTGGGTGATCCGTAGATAAAAATTGATCCACCAGCACGTACTTTTGCGTTTACAAGCACACTTGCTTGAATCTCTGATTGTCCTCCTGCAGAAACATTAATACTAGTTTGTGACGTATTTAAATCTCTTGCTTCAAGAATACCTCCAGAAGTAATTTTTACGTCTTGTGTGCTCGCTTTTCCGCTTAGGTGAACAATTCCTCCAGAATTTGATTTTACCGTCGCATTATCAACGTCAAGCTCTAGTTTAACATTTGCTCCTGAATTAGAATTTACAGTAAGGCTAGTTTGCTTAAAAACATGTTCACTCTCTACACTACTTCCTTCACTTGCTGAAACAGCTTGAATTTCTTTAAAATACAATTTTACAGTAATATCCTCTCCAGCCAATAATTTAGTAAGCGGCATTCTGATTTTTAATTCGCCATTTTTATTTACTGTTTCTAAATCAGCAGCACGAGCTCCTGTGGCTTCGAGTTTATTTTCATTGGCGGGAATTAACAATACTTTGATTTTGTCAAAAACTTTAACTTCGTCAAAATCACCTAAATTTCTAGTTACTTGTGCTTGGCTCCATTGTGCAACAACAAGGCAAACCAATAGTGCTATTTTTTTCATACTTTTTTGAATTAATTATTATTCATTTCTTCTTAAAAAATTAAAATCCAATTGTTTTTTAACTAAATCGGCATTTTTAACTTTAACGAAAATTTCGTCTCCTAATTGCAATAATCTACCCGAAGTTGCACCTGTCAGGGCATATTGTTTTTCATCGAAAGTGTAATAATCGTCACGTATATCGCGAATACGTACCATTCCTTCGCACTTATTTTCGATAATTTCAACATAAATTCCCCATTCTGTCACACCCGAAATTACACCCAAAAACTCTTGATCCTGATGATCTTGCATGTATTTTACTTGCATGTATTTGATAGAATCACGCTCCGCATTGGTTGCCAAACCTTCCATAGTTGAAGAATATAAACATTTGGTTTCATACGTTTCTTCATCAACAGATTTTCCTCCATCAAGATAAAACTGTAACAAACGGTGTACCATAACGTCAGGATAACGACGAATTGGTGATGTAAAATGCGAATAATATTCAAAAGCAAGTCCGTAATGACCAATATTATCAGTAGAATATTTGGCTTTACTCATACTTCTAATAGCCAATGTATCAATTAAATTTTGCTCTTTTTTACCATTAACATCCGCCATTAATTGATTCAAAGATTTCGAAATATCGCCTTTGTTTCTGAAATCAATTTTGTAACCAAACTTAGCAATTACGGTTTGCATGGCTATTAATTTGTCTTCGTTAGGCTCATCATGGATTCTATAAATAAAGGTTTTCTTTTGTTTACCAATGTATTCGGCTACTTTTTTATTAGCCAAAAGCATGAACTCTTCAATCAAATGATTGGCATCTCTTGACACTTTAAAGTAAACACCTTGAGGTTCACCTGCATCGTCTAAGTTGAATTTTACTTCTACTTTATCAAAAGAAATAGCACCATCAGCCATTCTCTTTTTTCTAAAAATCTTAGCTATTTCGTCCATTTTAAGCGTTGCTGCAACAATTTCTGCAGGAACTTGATAAGCTGCTCCAGTGATCGAAATTTCTACAGGAATCACATCTTGTTTCGTTTCTATGATGTGTTGCGCTTCTTCATATGCAAAACGTTGATCCGAGTAAATTACGGTTCGACCAAACCACTGGTTTACAACTTGCGCTTTATCAGTAATTTCAAATATGGCCGAAAAAGTATATTTCTCTTCATTCGGACGCAAGGAACACGCAAAGTTTGACAACACCTCAGGCAACATAGGTACTACTCTATCCACTAAATAAACCGATGTAGCACGTTGATAAGCTTCATCGTCAAGGATGGTTCCTTCTTCTAAATAATACGATACATCAGCAATGTGAATTCCAATTTCGTAATTACCATTTTCTAATTGTTTGAATGATAGTGCATCATCAAAATCTTTAGCATCTTTTGGATCTATGGTAAAGGTCAATGTATCACGCATGTCACGACGATTGGCAATTTCTTCTTCCGTAATCGAAGTATCTATTTTTTGTGCATAAGTTTCAACTTCAATAGGAAACTCTGATGGCAAACCGTATTCAGCAAGAATAGCATGAATCTCAGTATCATGTTCACCTGGTTTACCCAAAACTTTCACAACAGTCCCAAACGGACTATCAGCACGTTTTGGCCAATCTTCAATATGCACCAAAACTACATCACCTTGCTCCGCCTCGCCTATTTTATCCTTTGGAATAAAAATATCAGTATACATTTTAGGATTGGCTGTAGACACAAAAGCAAAATTAGGTTGAATATCAATTACACCTACAAAATCTGTTTTGTGTCGTTCTATAACTTCAATTACTTCACCTTCAGGACGTTTTCCTTTTCTGCGGTTATACACATATACTTTTACGATATCTTTATCTAAAGCATGATTCAAGTTTGCAGTAGGAATAAAAACATCATCCTCAAGATCTGGACAAACAAAAAAGGCTGTTTTACGACCCGTCATATCAATTTTACCTTCGTAATAATCTTGACTGGCAGCTTTTACCAAATACTTCCCTGGTTCCGACTCAATAATCTTGTTTTGTGAGGCTAATATTTTTAAATCTTTAATGATTTGATTTCTACTAGCGGTATCATCTAATTCTAACTTAGCTCCTATTTGTTTATAATTGAATGCTTTATTGGCACTTTGCGATAGTATTTTTAAAATTTTATCTGAGAAATCTTTCTCTTTCTTTATCGGCTTTCTTAATCTTTTACTCATAAATCTGTTCTTAAAAGTCTAAAATTACGAAATACTAAACTGTATTCGACCAAAGCAACCTAGTTTTAAAGAAAATATAACTATAACGGAATAATTGTATCTTTATAAAAACAACACTAATGGACACATTTAAAACGATTGCCATATTCAATTACGCTCACGAAATTATAGTTATCAAACATTTGCTCGAGCAAGAATCGATTGTACATTTGTTCGAAAACGAAAATCTTGTTTCAGTCGATCCCTTTGGAAGTTTTGCCTACGGCGGAATCAAACTCAAAATTCATCAAAACGATTTTGAAAAAGTACAAGCTCTTTTGGATCACCTGAACAACAATTTGAAAATCGTTTGAGATCAATTTTAAAATTTTTTGAATTTTCTTTTTTGAAAGTTGTGAACATATATTAAAATAAACAAAAAGAAAATTTAAATTTTAAAATCTTCTTGGTTGTTATTATAGTGTGTTAATAGTGGCAATAAATTTTTTAAAAATAGTATTGTATTTCAGTTTTAAGATGTTATTTGTAGTTATCAACATACTTGTAAAATAGTAAATAGTTGATTTTAAAAGTCTTTTCAATTTTAATTAACAACGGTTGATAATTGTAAACAATTAAAAATTGTAAATAAGTATTTTTAAAAATTCAGTTGATAAAGTGGTTTTGAGTATTGATAACTTTTCTAAAAATTCATCAAACTAAATTAGGAATTAATAAGTCAATTTTTGATTAGTTATTTTTTCGATTCAACCAAAAAATACTTCTTATTTTCTATCCCAAGTTATGAACATTTTATGTTAACTTAAAGTTAACTGAATATCAAGTAGTTGCGTTTTGGTATTAACAATGCAAAATTTTAACATTTAAATCATACATTTTATACTGATTTACAAGTATTTATACACTTATTAAAATTGTTAATAACTGCTAAATATTTCATTATTAAGTCTTTAAATAAGACTATAAAAATAGCCCGAAAATTGTGTTTATAACAATCAATTTGTGGCAACAAACTTAGTGGTATTTACTCCTTAATAGTTGAATACTTTATATAAATTTGCAAAACACAACTTAAAACATACAAAATGAAAATTTCAATAGGAAACGATCACGCCGGACCAGATTACAAAAAGGCAATTGTTGAAATGCTTATCGCAAAAGGACATCAAATAACCAATTACGGAACTGATTCAGTTGATAGCGTTGATTATCCTGATTTTGGGCATCCAGTGGCCACTGATGTAACAGAAGGTAAAGCTGATTTAGGAATTGTTATTTGCGGAAGCGGAAACGGAATTGCAATGACTGTTAATAAACATGCTCAAGTTCGTGCCGCTTTATGTTGGACCAAAGAAATTGCAATTTTAGCACGCCAACATAATGATGCTAATATTATAAGTATTCCTGCTCGTTTTACCTCAATTCCACAAGTATTAGAAATGGTAGAAGCTTTTATTACTACTGATTTTGAAGGTGGCAGACACCAAAATCGTGTCAATAAAATAGCCTGTCAATAAAATTTTGGCTGCTTCGCAGCTTTATAATTACACCAAGCTCGGTGAAAAACCGAGCTTTTTTTATTTTCTATTGAATGTATTAATGTAAATTCAGTCAACGTACTGACTGAATTAATGTAAATTCGGTCAATGTACTGACTGAATTAACGTTTTTTAAGTATATTTGTATCTAAATATTTAAAATTCAAGCTTATGAATTTTTTAGAAAGAGGAATAGATACATTGTTTTCTAAAAGAGTTTTGCCTAATAAAGTATTGATTTTATTAGGTGCAAGACGTGTGGGTAAAACAGCTTTTATTAAAAATTATCTTGCTACCATTCCAAAAGAAGATTATTTGCATTTGAATGGCGAAGATATTCAAGATGCTGATTTACTCAAAGAAAGGTCAGTTGCTAATTATAAACGTCTTTTAAATAAAGTAAAATTGTTAGTGATTGATGAGGCTCAAAACATTCCTGATATCGGGCTCATTTTAAAATTGATAGTTGATTCTATTGATGACATCAAAATTATTGCTACAGGATCTTCGGTTTTTGACTTATCTAGTAAGTTAGGAGAGCCATTAGTAGGCAGAAAAAATACTATTTACTTATTTCCATTGGCACAAATGGAATTTGCTAAGTATGAAAACTTTAAAGAAACCACTCAAAAATTAGAAGAACGATTGCTTTTTGGATCCTATCCAGAATTAGAGCAATATCCAGAATGGGAGGAAAAGATTAACTACCTGAAAGAAATCGTGAATTCGTATTTACTTAAAGATATTTTAGTTTACGAAGGAATTAAACAATCCAATAAAATTCTGGATTTATTAAAGTTAATTGCTTTTCAAATAGGGCAGGAGGTATCCTTGCAAGAATTAGCAAGACAATTGGGTATTTCTAAAAATACTGTTGAAAGTTATTTGGATTTACTTTCGAAAGTGTTTGTTATCTATAAAGTTACTGGTTTTAGTAAAAATTTACGCAAAGAAGTAACCAAATCAAACAGATGGTATTTTTATGACAACGGGATTCGGAATGCAATTATCGCTAATTTTAGTCGGTTAGATTCCAGAACAGATGTGGGAGCCTTATGGGAAAATTATTTGGCTTCGGAACGTATAAAAAATCAAAATTACACACAGAAAACGGTTTTTAATTACTTCTGGAGAACTTATGACCAACAAGAATTAGATTGGCTTGAAGAAGAAAACGGTATTTTGAGAGGGTACGAATTCAAATGGAACGAAAACAGAAAAGCAAAAATTCCTACGGCTTTCGCCAAAGCGTATCCAGAAGCTAATTTTGACGTGATTAGTAAGGGGAATTATTTAGATTTTATTACCTAAGAGACCAAAATAATAGACCAGAAAAAGCAGTAAGATTTGTACAGTAGTAAGTAACCAAAACTTCCATAAATAGCTTTTTTTGGCTGTTTTATGTTTAAAAATTATCATTGCAATTCCTGAACCAATTGTTCCGCCAAAAAATACAAAACTTAACAAAGTTCGTTCTGATATTCGTCTTTTTTGATTTTTAGCTAAATATTTATCATAACCAATACTCACAAAAGCAATTAGGTTTATCACAAAAAAGTAATAGAATAAAACAGTCATTTGATTTAAATTGAAGTCAAAGATATTATTTTAGCCTTTAGAAAATAGAGACAATGACAAATATAGATTTCATTAAAAAACAGGTTGCTACAGCCGCCATAAATATTCAAAAAACAGTTCAACTTTTACAAGAAGATTGTACGATTCCGTTTATTTCCCGTTATCGAAAAGATACCACTGGAAATCTAGATGAAGTACAAATTGAACAAATTGCCAAGCTTCAAAAAGAATACGAAGCAATTGCAAAACGCAAAGAAGCAATCGTAAAATCAATTGAAGAGCAAAACGGATTAACGCCAGAATTAGATAAAAAAATACAACTAAGTTTTGATTTACAAGAATTAGAAGATTTGTATTTGCCTTTCAAAAAGAAGAAAAAAACCAAAGCTGATGTGGCTCGAGAAAATGGTTTAGAACCTTTAGCGAAAATCATCATGGCTCAAAACAAAGATGATGTTGATTTCCTGGCTACTAAATATTTGAACGATAATGTGATGAATGAAGATGCCGCTTTGCAAGGCGCACGAGATATTATTGCCGAATGGATCAACGAAAATATTTTTGTTCGTAAACAATTACGAAGCCTTTACGAGCGTAAAGCAACCATCACGACTAAAGTAGTAAAAACCAAAAAAGACGAAGAAGGCGCTCAAAAATTCAATCAATATTTTGATTGGTCTGAACCGTTGACAAAAGCACCTTCGCATAGATTATTAGCAATGCTTCGTGCCGAAAACGAAGGTTTTATCAAGTTTAAAGTCGAAGTAGATCTCGATGAAGCCTATGATATTATTGACGAATTGGTTTTAAAAGGAGACAGTCCAGCCACGCCACACGTGCAATTAGCCATTGAAGATAGCTACAAGCGATTGCTAAATCCTGCCATTTCAAACGAAGCTTTGCAAGAAGCGAAAGCCAAGGCTGATGCCAATTCTATTCAAGTTTTTGCTACTAATTTAGGGCAGTTATTGCTTGCGCCACCCTTGGGGGAAAAAAGAATTTTAGCCATCGACCCAGGATTTCGTTCAGGTTGTAAAGTAGTATGCTTAGATGAAAAAGGTGATTTAATTTACAACGAAACCATTTATCCTCATGCGCCACAAAACGAAACCGCTATGGCCATGAAAAAGATAAAATCAATGGTAAACGCCTATAACATCGACGCAATTTCAATAGGAAACGGAACAGCATCGCGCGAAACCGAATTCTTCATCAAAAAAATTGCTTTTGATAGAGCGGTTCAGGTTTTCATTGTTTCAGAGGCGGGTGCTTCGGTATATTCGGCATCAAAAATTGCTCGTGAAGAATTCCCAAATTTTGATGTCACGGTTCGTGGTTCGGTTTCTATAGGTCGCCGATTGAGTGATCCTTTGGCCGAGTTGGTAAAAATTGACCCAAAAGCCATTGGCGTAGGCCAATACCAGCACGATGTAGATCAAAGTAAATTGAAGGAAGAACTTGATACCACTGTGGTGCGTTGCGTGAATTCAGTAGGAGTAAACATCAATACGGCGAGTAAACATTTGTTGAGCTATGTGAGTGGAATAGGAGAGAAGCTAGCCGAAAATATTGTGAATTACCGTTCAGAAAATGGTCCTTTTGAGGATCGAAAACAACTTAAAAAAGTACCTCGCTTGGGCGAAAAAGCTTTTCAGCAAGGAGCAGCTTTTATTCGAATTAAAGACGGAAAAAATCCATTGGATAACTCGGCAGTTCACCCTGAAGCGTATTCAATTGTGGAAAAAATGGCCAAAGATTTGAAGTTGAAAGTAACTGATTTAATTGGAAACAAAGAGAAAACAGCCTTAATCAAACCAGAAAATTATGTTACGGCTGAAATAGGTTTATTGACTTTAAAAGACATTATTAAGGAATTAGAAAAACCTGGTTTAGACCCCAGAAAATCTGCAAAAGTTTTTGAATTTGATCCGAATGTAAAAACTATTAAAGACGTAAAAACAGGAATGATTTTGAACGGAATTGTCAATAACATTACCAATTTTGGTTGTTTTGTAGACTTGGGTATTAAAGAAAGTGGTTTGGTACACATTTCTCAACTAAAAGCAGGCTTTGTAAGCGATGTAAACGAAGTGGTCAAACTCCACCAACATGTTACCGTAAAAGTCACGGAAGTCGATGAAGACAGAAAGCGAATTCAGTTGACGATGGTTTTGTAAAATAGAAAAATCCCAAAATTCAATACTGTTCATTGAATTTTGGGATTTCTAAATTTGTAAGCAAACGGTTTTTATTTTCTAGCGATTATCCAATAGCTCATTTTATCAAGCACTTTTGGTGAAATGGTTTGCTCAATTTCGGCATATTCGCTCATAGCACCTGTTGTACATTCCTGAAAAAGATGATTCATGCCGTGAAATTCGTAGGTTTCGAAATTTTTGTTTTTAGCCTTTGTCAATGATTTTTTTATGGCTTCCAAATTTTCTTTAGCAGGTACTTGAAAGTCTAAACTTCCGTTGATAGCCAAAACTGGAATCTTTATTTTAGAAACATATTCGTCTGGATTAAAAGCAATAAAATATCTGAACCAAGCATTTGATACTTGTTTTTTAACATCGTCTGGCAATTTTTCTGAGGATGAATTTATAAACTTATCAAAGTCGGAATCAAAAGTGCTGCCTTTGTAATTTTTTATAAAATCATAGATCATTCTGTTTATTTGACTGCTTTTTTGAAGCGCTTCTTCACTCATACCCGCTAGTTTTCCCGCCAAATAATTTTGCAGTACTAGAAGTTCGTTTATAGGTTGACCTGGCCCAGCCATCAACACCAAAAATTTAACGTCTTTGTTTGTACTAGCCACAATGGGAGCAATCATACCGCCTTCGCTATGACCAATTAAACCAATGTTTTCAAAACCTTTTGCTTTTAAAAATAATACTGCTGCATTGATATCAGTAGCGTAATTAAAAGAAGTTTCATCAGGAGTACCTTTTGATGAGCCACCAATTCCGCGATCGTCTAGTCGGAGAGTGGCTATACCTTTTTTAGCAAAATCATCAGCGATTACTGCAAAGGGTTTGTGGCCAAAAAGCGCTGAATCACGATTTTGTTTTCCTGAACCAGTAATCATAATCAAAATTGGCTCTTTTTTATTGAAATTGTTCGGTTCAGATAGTGTGCAAGCTAGAGTATTTTTATCGGAGGAATTGATAAAAGTTACTTCCTCTGTTTTATATGTAAAGGGTGCTTTAGGAGTTTGCGGTCTGTTCAATTTAGAAAGGATCAAGGGTAATTCCATTCCACCTTGTTTAAAAGTACCGTTAATACTTTCATTTGTTACTTTTCCGGAGTAGGAGATTCCCAATGCAGGAAGCTCAAGCGTTAATTGATCAGCAGAATAGCTTGTTGTACTAACCGGAATATTTGTGGCCCCTTGTTTTGGACTGTCAAGAGTTGAAATGAGTTTTTCACCTTCTTTTTTAATGTGAAAAATTAGTGGCAATTTCATTCCTGGAACGTCTAGTTCACCTTGCCAAGAACCTGTTATTTCTTGTGCAAAAAGGAGTTGAATACTTAAAAGCAATACGGTTACAAGAGTTGTTTTCATTGTTTTTTGATTGTGGTCTTAGTTTTTAGCAAATTGATTTTTATTATATCCTGTTGTTATTTTTTCAATGTTTTCAAATTAAATTTTAAGAAGCTATTGATGTAATAATATAAAAAAAAGTATCAAAAAAATTTACAAAAAAACCCAAACAGCAATTGTAGTTGCTATTTGGGTCTTTCTATTCTAGTTATAAAGAATTATTCTTTTGTAGAAGCTTCTTCTTTTTTATTGGCTGGTTCACCGTCTTTTGCTGCGTTTTTGAATTCTTTGATTCCGCTTCCTAAACCTTTCATCAATTCTGGAATTTTTTTACCTCCAAAAAGTAATAAAACGACAGCTAATATTATAAGGATTTCTGTAACACCTAATCTTCCCATGATAGTATAATTTATGCCGAAGCAAATTTGTAAATAACCTAATAGCAAAGGTATATAGAATTACTGAATACAAATTCATTTTACAGCATTTATTTAATGGGCGAAGCGTTAAAAATTTATTAACGTCACTGCACCAATTGCTTTTTGTATTGCTGTAAAGGCAGTAAATGCAAGCACAATAATTGTTATATTTGTTCAATAATCAATGAATATGTCCAAAAAAAGACAAAAGCGAAAAGTCATAAAAGAAAATTTATTCAACAAAAGACGTCTCGTAATTCTAAACGAAGATACTTTTGAAGAGACCTTTTCATTAAAACTCACCTTAATGAATGTTTTTGTTGTAGCTAGTGTGGGTGCTATCTTAATCATTTTTGTAACTACATTTATCATTGCATTCACGCCTTTACGAGAGTTCATTCCAGGCTATTCGTCATCGCAATTGAAAAAAGAGGCTACTGAATTGGCTCTCAAATCAGATTCGCTTTCTAAAGCCATAAAACAGAATGATTTGTATTTAAAAGCCATCAAGAAAGTTTTAACGGGTGAGTTAGAATATGCTAAATTCAACAAAGATTCTATTTTAGAAACTTCTGAAGTAACAGCAGAAAAATTAGATTTAGCTCCATCAGAAGCAGAATTGGAGTTGCGCAAACAAGTGGCTATCGAGGAGCAAAAAGCAGCATCAAATACGGCTGCGGCCAAAAGAAAAAGTTCGAAATAAATCGTATTTTACATTTCAAAAGTATCTCATCAGGATGTCATTAAAATCAATTATAGCAAAGATTTTTGCCAAAAATATTTATCAAAAAACCCAAGTTTGGGCTACAAATCCAGTGGTAGCTCAACAAAAGGTACTGCAGCAATTAATCACTCAAGCACAACATACGGCTTTTGGCAAGGACCACCATTTTAATAAAATTACAACTGCGGCCGACTTTGCTAAGTACGTTCCCGTGCGCGATTACGAAGCGCTGAAACCTTATGTTGACCGAGTGGTACAAGGTGAAGCCAATATTCTGTGGAAAGGGAAACCGTTGTATTTTGCCAAAACTTCAGGAACTACATCTGGAGCAAAGTACATTCCGTTGACTAAGGAATCAATGCCGTATCACATTGAGGCCGCCCGCAACGCGATCTTGCATTACATTCACGAAACTGGTAAGGCTGATTTTGTAGATGGTAAAATGATTTTCTTGCAAGGAAGTCCGATTTTAGAAGAAAAAAACGGAATAAAACTAGGGCGTTTATCCGGAATTGTAGCGCATTTTGTTCCAAAATACCTTCAAAAAAATAGAATGCCGTCTTGGGAGACGAATTGCATCGAAGATTGGGAAACCAAGGTAAATGCGATTGTAGAAGAAACGTTTCATGAGAATATGGCTGTGATTTCCGGGATTCCGTCGTGGGTGCAAATGTATTTTGAAAAACTGCATCAAAAAGGAGGGAAGCCTGTGGGCGAAATTTTCAAAAACTTTAATTTGTTCATTTACGGTGGTGTGAACTATGAACCATATCGGGCTAAATTCGAGAATTTAATTGGTCGAAAAGTAGACAGCATTGAATTGTTTCCCGCTTCGGAAGGATTTTTTGCCTATCAAGATTCTCAAAAGGAAAAAGGAATGTTACTATTGTTGAACTCCGGAATTTTTTATGAGTTTATCAAAAGTGACGAATTTTATACCGAAAATCCAAGACGTTACACCATAGGTGAAGTAGAATTGAATGTCAATTATGTTTTGATAATTTCTACCAATGCAGGACTTTGGGGGTATAACATTGGTGATACCGTTCAGTTCACGAGTTTAAAACCGTACCGAATAATTGTATCGGGCAGAATTAAACATTACATATCGGCTTTTGGAGAACATGTTATCGGCAAAGAGGTAGAAAGTGCTTTGCAAGAAGCCATTATTGGAACATCAATCAGAATTAACGAGTTTACAGTAGCCCCACAAATCACGCCATCCAAGGGATTGCCGTATCACGAATGGTTTATAGAGTTTGAGAACGAACCACAGGACAGCAAAGCTTTTGGGGAAGCGCTAGATAATGCCATGCGCAAACAAAATGTTTACTATGACGATTTGATTGTGGGCAAGGTATTGCAAAAAGTAGTGGTTACCAAAGTAGTTAAAAACGGTTTCCAAGATTTTATGAAATCGATTGGTAAATTAGGTGGCCAAAATAAAGTGCCGCGCTTATCTAATGACAGAAAAATAGCAGATTTGTTAAAGACCCAATAAATGTCATACATTTGCAGGTTAAAAAATAAGTAGAAAATGAAAGAAACAAAAAATATATCGCGCTCTAGAGCACAAGAATCATCGGCAGCCATTGAAAAAATGTACATTACAATGCGCCACCTTTTTAATAGAGGATTTTACAAACCAATGGGAGTTTCTGGTGATACACTTCGCGAAGCATTGTTAGCATTACGACCAGAGATTTACGGGAATATTGCCGAAGAGAAAGTAGAATTGAACGGACTTTTATACGTAATTGAGCGTTTGCCAGTAGGAATTGAAGAATGTCGTTTTATTAATCTTACTTCGGATGAAGGTTACTCAAAATCGCATTTTCAAGCGATTGTTCCTCCAAAAAGACGTCGTAATTGCTACCGTATTGACGAGGAGCAAATGAATGTGGAAATTACAAGAGGAAGATCTGATATTTATGATATTTTAACGCACTTGACTTTTGTTTTTATCGAATCACATAAAATCAGAAACCGTGTTTTATTAGATGATGCCGGCGAGGTTTCTCGTGATTGGATCAAGCTTGAGCAGGCCGTTTCATCAAAGAAAAAGCTAACTCAAATAGAGAAGGAAAAAGCCATTTCGCATGCAGCTAACATTTTAGGGAGAACTTTTGCTGAGGTTTTAGATATTTATGATGCCTTTGGTTCAGCAGCTGCTCCAGACCGTTTTTTACACGTGATTTTTTGGTTGGGTAAACTAGCCATTGAAGAAATTGTAGAGGATAATAAAAGAACGATTACTTTCAGCCCTATTTTAAGAGAGCGTTTAGGACACCACATTCACGGCGAAATTTGGGCAACCAATATCAAAGAAGTTTTAAAAGCCAATCAGCTTTTAGACCGACCAATTCACGTAATCAGTGCCAACATGCACAGTGTGATGAATTCGATTTTTGCTACCGAAGTGTTGAAAACGAAGTTCAAAGACAAATCAGATTTCTTTATTTATGAGGAGCTAAGTAGATCAGGTGCTGATGAGGTACGCAATCAAGTTACAGCAGTTGCATTGAAACAAGGAATGATCTCTTTGCCAGATACATCAGGAACTAATATTGATGTACAAATTTTTGATACAGCTAAAATCAATTGGACCAAAACATCGTTTCCTACGGCGCAAGTAGATACTGAAAAACCGGTGCTAATTGTTATGGATTATGCTTTTGGAGAACAAGCTTATGAAACTATTGATGAGTTATTGAAACCATTCAAGAAAGATACTTTGTTGAATGTAAAATCGGTTTCGATTATGGGTAAAGCAGGAATTCTTGAAGGAGGAAAAGGAGATATCATGATTCCTAACGCACATATTAACGAAGGAACTGCTGACAATTATTTCTTTGAAAACGAACTAACTGCCGACATGTTTGAAGGAAATGACATTGCTGTCTTTGCAGGTCCAATGGTAACTGTTTTGGGTACTTCATTACAGAACAGAGATTTATTAAAGTTTTTCCACGAATCAACTTGGGGAATTATTGGTCTTGAAATGGAAGGTTCCTACTATCAAAAAGCCATTCAATCGGCCTCAAAAATCAGACGAAGTGTACCAAGCGATATAAAAGTTCGTTATGCTTATTATGCCTCAGATAATCCTTTAGAAACAGGAAGTACATTAGCTTCGGGTGGTTTAGGAACAACTGGTGTAAAACCTACCTATTTGATTACCATTAAAATATTGGAACAAATTTTCAACGTAAAATAACAATCCTATGAGCGAAAATAGGCCACTTAATTCGAGTGATCAAGAAGTTGATTTGTCTCAAATATTTTCAAAAATGGGTCTTTTTGTAGATCGTGTTTTTTTGCGACTATTTGAAGGTTTTTTGTTCCTGAAACGAAATGTTTTGGTATTGATTGTTTTGTTTGTTTTGGGAGCAGGACTTGGTTTTTTTTTAGATAAATCCAGAACAGCTTATGATCATGAAATCATTGTGATGCCAAATTTTGGCTCTACGGATTATTTGTATGGCAAAGTGGCTCTGCTAAATTCTAAAATCAAAGAAAACGACAGCTTGTTTTTGCAAAAATTAGGGTTTGACACGAGGTTGAAATTACGAAATATAGAGATAACTCCAGTTATTGACGTCTATAAATTTGTAGGTAATGATGAGCAGCGTTTAGAGTTAGTAAAACTCATGGCCGATGAAGGCGGCGCGGCAAAGTCAATTGAAAACGAATTAACGAGCAAGAATTATCCGTTTCATCAATTGTCTATTTCTACAGTTAAGAAAGTAGGTCAAGATGATTTTGTGAAACCTTTGCAGGCGTATTTGAATGATTCAAAATATTTCTCGGAAATCAAAAAAGAAAGTTTGAAAAACCTGGAAATGACCCGTAAAGAGAATGATTCGATAATCAAACAAATAAATACCTTAGTCAACAATTTTAGCAAAAATCCGAAAGGACCAGGCAGTAGTTTGGTATATTACAACGAAAATACGCAGCTAAACGACTTGATTAAAAATAAAGAGTTACTAATCAAGCAGCAAGGTAATAATCGTTTGGATAAAATCAACTTTGATAGTGTTATCAAAGAAATTAGTTTAGTGACCAACATCAAGAATGTAAAATCTATCAATGGCAAACTTAAATTTTTAGCTCCATTATTGTTTGTGGGACTGTTCATATTTGGTAGCCTATTCGTTAGTTTTTATCAAAAACTAAAAGTTAAATACAATAAATAACTACCATGAAAGGAATAATTCTAGCAGGAGGTTCAGGTACGCGCTTGCATCCGTTAACACTAGCAGTGAGTAAACAACTGATGCCTATTTATGACAAGCCTATGATTTATTATCCATTGTCATCCTTGATGTGGGCAGGAATCAGAGAGATCTTGATTATTTCGACACCACATGATTTGCCTTTGTTTCAACAATTGTTAGGCGATGGTTCTAAATTGGGTTGTCGTTTTGAATATGCCATGCAAGAACATCCAAATGGTCTTGCCGAAGCTTTTATTATTGGTAAAGAGTTTATAGGAGGCGATAAAGTAGCCTTGGTACTGGGAGATAATATTTTTTACGGAACAGGTTTGTCACAACTTTTGCAAGCCAATAACGATCCTGATGGTGGTATTATTTATGCCTATCATGTAAACGATCCAGAGCGATATGGTGTAGTTGATTTTGACTCGGAGGGAAATGTACTTTCTATTGAAGAAAAACCATTAGTACCAAAATCCAATTACGCAGTTCCTGGAATTTATTTTTATGATAACGATGTGGTTGCTATAGCTGCGAATATAAAGCCAAGTCAACGCGGAGAAATTGAAATTACTGATGTCAACAAAGAATATTTGCGCAGAGGCAAATTAAAAGTAAGTATTCTCGATCGCGGTACTGCATGGTTTGATACAGGAACATTCAATTCGTTAATGCAAGCCTCTCAATTCGTACAAGTAATTGAGGAGCGTCAAGGATTAAAAATTGGTTCCATTGAAGAAGCTGCTTTTAGAATGGGTTACATCTCGGCAGAGCAGTTAAAAACGATAGCACAACCTTTACTAAAGAGCGGATACGGTTCGCATTTATTAGAGATAATTTAATAATTTATGATATTTAATACAACCAAACTAGAAGGCTGTTGCATCATTGAACCCAAAGTAATTCAAGATGAAAGAGGCTACTTTATGGAAAGTTTCAATGCCAAAACGTTTCAAGACGGTGTGCAAAAGGAAGTTCATTTTGTACAAGACAATCAATCATTTTCTACTAAAGGAGTGCTTAGGGGATTACATTATCAAACTGGAGCGCATGCGCAGGCTAAATTGGTTCGTGTTTTAAGTGGCGAGGTACTTGATGTAGCAGTCGATTTGCGTCCCGAATCTGCGACATTTGGCGAGCATGTTTCGGTTGTACTATCTGCTGAAAATCAGAGGCAGTTTTTTGTGCCAAGAGGTTTTGCACATGGTTTTGTTGTCCTAAGCGAAACGGCAACCTTTTTCTACAAATGTGATAATTTTTACAATAAAGAGTCGGAAGGTGGATTAAAATACAACGATTCTGCTTTGCAAATAGATTGGAAATTTTCGGAAGAAGATTTATTGATTTCCGATAAAGATCAAATTTTACCTAATCTAGATCAAGCCAAATGCGTTTGGTAGTGCTTGTGACCGGTGCCAACGGTCAGTTAGGCCAAGCCTTGCAGCATATTGCTTCAGGATACGCTGAAATAGATTTTGTGTTTTGTGATTCAAAAACGCTAGATATTACCGATAAAGCAGCCATTCAAAGTCAGTTTGAAAAATACAAACCTGATTTTTGTATCAATGCAGCAGCTTATACTGCGGTTGACAAAGCAGAGCAAGAACCTGAAAAAGCAATTGCAATTAACACAAACGCCGCACAATATTTAGCCGAGGTTTGTGATGAATTTAAAACGCAATTGTTGCACGTATCCACTGATTTTGTTTTTGATGGACTTGCGGTAGAACCCTATGTGGAAACCGATTTGCCTAATCCGCAAAGTGTGTATGGGCAAACAAAACTTGACGGTGAGAAAGCAATTCAAGCGGTTTTTGGTGCTTATTTCATCATTAGAACATCTTGGGTATACTCACAATTTGCAGGGAACTTTATGAAAACTATGTTGCGTCTAGGAGCTGAACGAGATTCTCTATCAGTTGTTGACGATCAAATAGGCACGCCAACGCATGCAGTTGATTTGGCTCATGCATTGGTACAAATTATTCTTTTTGCATCAAAAAATCCTAATCACCAAGCGCATGGATTGTATCATTTTAGCAATGAAGGCTCCTGCAGTTGGTTTGAATTTGCTAAGAAAATTTTTGAGGTAAATAATGTTAATATTGATTTGAAACCAATTCCGAGTAGCAGTTATCCAACACCTGCCAAGCGTCCGAGCTATAGTGTTTTAAATAAAGAAAAAATTAAAAAAGCATTTAACATTACTATTAGAACATGGGATAAGGCACTGTAACAGTGCAAAAACTAACTGGAAAGTACATGTTGAAAAAATTATACCAGTCATTTAGCACTCAAATTGCCCAAAATTTCTTTTATTTTGGAGTAGTGAAGTTTGCTAATATTGTCTCAAAGTATCTGTTGTTGGGTTATCTGGTGCGTACCTTGGGAGAACAAGGCTATGGTATTTTGACTTGGGTTGATTCGTTCACCCAATATTTTTTGATACTTGTTAATTTTGGTTTTGATATGTATGTTGCAAAATACATTGTTGAAAACAAAGAGAACAAATCGAAAATAAATGAGATAATTTCGACTGTTTTAACCATAAAAACTCTTTTGTTTATCATTGGGTTTGTGCTCGTGGGATTATTTTCTTTGAACGCAGAAATTGCTAAGCATATCCACCTAATTTTTTTAATGCTGTGTATGGGAATTGGCGAAATTCTATTTCCGATCTGGTATTTTCAAGGAATAGAAAAAATGAAACCCATCGCAATTGTGAGTGTTGTTTCGCGAACATTGCTTGTTGTCCTCACTTTCTTGTTTGTAAATAATACGCATGACCTTGTCAGATATGTGTTGATTTTGGTTGTTACTAATCTTGTTTGGGGAGGATTGGGTTTTTATTTTTTGGTTAAGATCGCCAAATTTGAATTTGTACTTGTTCCTTGCACAGTTCTAAAACATTATTTTAAGGAAGGATATTTGTTTTTTTTAGGACGATTTTCTACACTTTTTTTGAACTTTGGAACTATTTTTTTAATTGGATATTTCTGTTCAAAAAGTCTAGTTTCTGGTTTTGATATTGCTTCTAAAATATTGTTTGCTTTTGTGTTTCCATTTGAAGTTATTCAACAAGCAGTTTTTCCTTCCATTGTTAGAACCAAAAGTAAAGTGTTTTTACAAAAATTAATGCTCTTTACTTTTTGTAGTTCGTTGCTTTTTGCAGTAATTATTTTTTATTTTTCAGTTGAATTCATGACTTTTTTTGGTGGGACTCAAATGTCAAAATATTCGAGTTTATTAGAGCTTTTAGTGGTACTTATTCCTGTAATAAGTTGCTCTGTTGTTTTAGGAAGTTGTTCTTTAGTCGCATTTGGTGCTTTGAAAGAATACAATTATGCATTATTGTTGTCGTGTATGTTATATGTTTGTGTGGTGATGCTGATGTATTTTTTAGACCAAATATCTTTTGCAAATTTAATAACACTTCGAATTGGTGTAGATGTAATTATGGTCTTGGTTCTTTTTTATTTTGCATTTAAAAGAAAAACGTTTTTTTAATTCCCCTGAAAACCATTCGAATAAATGCACTAATGCGGTGGTTATTATAGTAAAATTCAATGATGAAAATTAAAAATTGCAACTATATTTGTGCAAAAAATTGAATTAAAAAAAATAAAAAATGAAAAACTTTATTTATTTAGTACTTGTATTAATGCTAGTAGTTTCTTGCAAAGAAGAGGAAAAGAAAACGGATCCATTCAGTTCAAAAGAAATTGTAAATAAGCAAAAGTACCAAATGGAATTGTATCAAGTACAAGATAATGAATATACAGTGGTTGTTTTGAATAGATTTACAGGAAAAGTTTTTATCGGTAAAAATGCTGCTGGATGGTATGAAGCTACGAATGCAGAAAGTATCACAGCATATAAAACACCAACGTACTCTATAAAAGTTTTTAAAGGTCCTGAATCAAGTCCTCAAATTGCTTTAATGGATGAAAAAGAAGGTGATTTGTATATGTATATTGTTGGCCATACGGCTAATTTTTACAACGCAAATGCTACTATTAAAGCGCTTGAAGAGCTGTAATTTTTAATATTTTTGAAATGATGGTAAGTTTATTTTTTCTAATCTTGCTGATAGGCACGTTCTATTGGAAGCGAAAAATATTTTTGCTATCTCCTGTTGATGTTTTTGTTTTGTTCTTTATTGCCGTACTAGCCTCAACATTTTTATATCATAATTTTTATCCAAGACACGAGAAATTTAATTTCTTTGATTTTGATTTTATTAGTAAAAATAAGTTTGACCGAACATTTTTAGTGTATATAAAAATGCTTGCGCTCTTTGTCATAGGTGTTTTTTTATATGGTTTTTTTAATAAATCATATTTTGTTTTAACGAAACAGCGTATAAAGCTAATTAATGTTCAAAACATAAAGATAAATACTAGTCAAATACGTACCGTAATTATAGTAATAGCCGCGGTTTGTTTGGTTTTAATTTACATTGATTATGGATCCTTGTTGTTTTTTAGAGTGGCTTATATTCCTAAGGAAAACTCTATTTTCAAAATCATGTATCAAAATTTATTGATTGTATTATGTCTTTTATCTGGTATACTTTATAGAACTAATAAATCGGTTGCTTTAACGGCTTTTTTTATTGCAATGACTATAGGAATAGGAGTAGGCAGTAGGTCAGCTACTATTTATCTTGTAGCATTTGGTGTGAGTTATGCCGTCTTTTTGACTCAAAAACAGGCAAAGATATTTTTTTTACTTTTTATTCCGTTTGTCATCTTATTTTTTGGGTACAACATTTCCCTGCGTTTAGAGTCTAATATGCATGGTCTAATTCCATATCTCAAAGTCACAATTTCTAAACCAGAGATATTGTTCAAGTATACGGCAATGAATATTTATTATACTTTCATTTTTGGATTTTATGCTACTTCAGAGACCATAGTCTTATATAAAAATGCTTCTGTATCAAACTTAATTACCACTTTAAGTCCTTTGCCAGGACGACTGACAAATTGGTATGCAATCGCTTCAAGATTAAGAATAAACGAGATTGCTCCTTACACTGCTATTGGCGAAATGGCAAAATATCCAGTTTTTAGTTGTTTGTATTATATTGCATTGGGTTATTATTTTTCGGTCATGGATCATTTTATAAAAAATCAAGTGCTGTATAAAAAATACTTTTGGGCGGCGTTGCAATTTTTACTTTTAGTTTTATATGTTGTTCATAGTTTTGAGTACAACCTGCGATCTTCACATCGGTTTATTTATTATTCCATGGTGCTTTATGGGTTCTACGTTATTATTAAAGCTGTTAAATTACCCTATAAAACAAAATCTAACACTACAAGTAAAATATGAAAAGTGTAATGAAAGGCGTGACTCTTGAAAAAATGGCGTCCTATGTAGCTTTTTTTTGTGGTTTGTATGTATTACTGCCTTTTAAAGTAAAACCTTTAATCGTGTTTGTGTTTTTTATTTGGAGTCTATTTTACATTCGTAAAAATGAAATAAAGAAAAAAGTCAATTTAAAAACTCTTGTTTTAGCTAGTACATTTTTTCTTATCTATGCTGTTAGTCTTTTGTTTTCTGAAAATATTCAAAAAGGAATAACCGTTTTAGTACGTTGCATTCCAATTGTTGCAATTCCGCTAGGGTATTTATTTCTAACACACGACGCACGAATACAATTCAACCAAATTTTCAAAAAAACGTTTATTATTGCGGCTAGTATATACTCTTGTTTGGTATATTTTTACTTATTTCAACTGGGTTATTTTAGTCAAAAGCATGATTTATTTTACTGTTATTCTTTTATAACTTATGAATTTTGGGGTTTTAATGAGCATCCTATTTATCTTTCGCTATTTTTTTCAGTAGCTTTATTTTTTATTTTAATGCAAGGATTTAAAAGCAAAATTGCGAATGCCATTTTGTTTTTAATTATAATTAGTGGACTATTAATTCTGGCTCGAAAAGGAGTGATTGTAGCGTTTTTTGTACTTGCTGGTGTATTTGTAGTGTGCACAAGTGACAGGAAACAGACTCTTAGATTAGTATTAATTTTCAGTACTTTATTCCTTTTGTCGCTTTCTGTCGCTGAGATTAGAGGCCGATTTTTAGAAGTTTTTGATAGCAGTAAGGTTATTAACAATAAGGAAACTTCCTCTGGGATTAGATACATTTTATGGAGTACAAGTCAAAAAGCAATTGAGAATTCAAATTATTTGGGTGTTGGCGTAGGAGATGTTCAAAAGGTGTTGAGCCACGAATTAGCAAGAGATGGTTATACTGTTTTAGCAAAAGAAAATTACAATGCTCACAATCAATATTTACAAATAGGAATTGCTACAGGTATTTTTGGTATTGTTCTTTATGTTTTATCATTGGGTTGTATTCTATTAGACTTTATCAAAAAACAAAATATTGAAGCAGTAATTATGCTGCTATTTTTTATGCTTACATTTCTTTTTGAAAGTGTTTTAGAACGGCAAAATGGCATCATCTTATACTCGTTTGTAATCTGTATGCAACTTTACACTTCTAAGTGTGGTAAACGTACTTTACAATGAGAAAAAATCTGTTACTAATAGGACCTTTTCCCGGACCACCAAAAGGAATTAGCTTGTCAAATCAAGTTGTTGCAAATGGATTTTCCATGAAAAACTGGCATGTTTCACAAATAAATACAGAAGTATCAGAGGCTGTAAATAGCAGTATTGGACAATTTTCGATCGATAAATTATCTTTTCTTAAAACCTATTTACAGTTGTACAAAATTTGGAGTGCTCAAGTAGTCTATATTACTATAGGTATTACTTTTTTTGGAGTTCTAAAATATGCACCTTTTATTTTCTTGGCAAAAATTTTACAAAAGAAACTTGTAGTGCATCTGCACAGTAACCATCTCAAAAAAGAATATAGCTCTTTAAAAGGATTCAAAAAGAAATTCTTTTTTAAAACCCTTGCTTCGTTTGATTCGGGAATTGTTCTTAGTAAGTCTCTTAGGGATAACTTAACTCCTTTCATCGCAAATGAGTCTGTTTATGAAGTCTATAATTTTGTTGAG
This sequence comes from Flavobacterium sp. K77, assembly GCF_021608205.1. Lineage (NCBI taxonomy): Bacteria > Pseudomonadati > Bacteroidota > Flavobacteriia > Flavobacteriales > Flavobacteriaceae > Flavobacterium > Flavobacterium sp. K77. The sequence continues at coordinate 111,568 of NZ_JAKIHO010000001.1, forward strand.
GATCAACTAGTAGTTTCAGAACAAGTGTTGCATGAGCGTAAAGATTTTTCAAAAGTAAAGCTATTTTTTTTAAGTAATTTATTGGAAGAAAAGGGCATAAATATTTTGCTTAAAGTACTGCAAAGATTTCAAAACGAAGGTTTGTTGCTCGAAGTAAGAATTGCAGGTAATACAATTGCAAGCAATAATCTGGATGATTTATTTTTGAACTTAGATAACGTTTCCTATTTAGGGACCGTATCAGGTACGGCTAAGCAAGATTTGTTGATTTGGGGTAATGTTTTTTGTTTGCCAACATTTTTCAGCATGGAAGGACAACCCATTAGTATCCTAGAGGCAATGGCCTTTAATGCTTTTATTGTGACTACAAAACATGCAGGAATTCCGGATATCTGTTCAGATTTAAATGCTGTTTTTTGTCTTGAAAAAAGTGAAGATGATTTGTATAAACAATTGAAGTACACGATTGAGAACTGGGATAAACTACAAAAGAAAGCGATTGCAAATGGCGTATTTGCTAGAGAAACCTTTACCGAAACTAGGTTTATTAATGCGATTGAAGAAATAATTTTAGAAACCTTAAGTAGGTAAAAGGGACTTATGAAAATAACAATTATTGGGCATAATTATTTTCCAGAGGATAGTGGCATAGGTTTATACACGACTGGTATGGCTGAATTTTTAGCCTTAAAACATGATGTAAGTGTAATTTCTGGAGTACCATATTATCCGCAATGGCAAATACATGAAAATTATGTGAATAGTTCGTTGTTTTTCATGGAAACCATAAATAATGTCAAAGTATATAGATTCAAGCAATATACACCCGCCAAGCCTAATTTTTTTAAACGTGTTTTACAAATGCTTCATTTTTTTATGGGCTCCTTGGTAAATACTTTTAAAGTGAAAAAAGCAGATGTTATTATCGTGATCATGCCGTTTACACTTTCGATAATTTTGGGTTGGTTTATAAAATGTATTAACGGAGGAATGCTTTGGGTGCACATACAAGATTTCGAATTTGATGCTGCTTGTAATATGGTATCAGATTCTAAAAGTAAATGGTACACAAAAATGTTATTTTCAATTGAAAGATGGATCATTAACCGAGCCGATTATACTAGTACAATTAGTAAAGGAATGATGTCTAAATTAGCAGAAAAAGCGACTCTTGTTCCTGTTTTTTTTCCTAATTGGATTGACTATTCCGTAATTGATCCTGATAAGAAATCGGTTAATTCTGTTTTTAGATCTAATACATTTAATATTCTTTACTCAGGTAATATTGGCGAAAAACAAGATTGGGACTTTTACATTGAATTTGTAACAGCTATGCAAGCGCATCCAGATTTTCATTTTTATCTAGTAGGAGAGGGAGCAAAACGAGAAGAAGTAGTACGAAAATTACAAGGAAAAGATAATTGTACCTATTTGGCGCCAGTACAGTACTCTGAATTAAGTAATTTATTATGCCATGCTGATGTGCATGTATTATTTCAAAAACCAGAGTTTAAAGATCTTGTAATGCCTTCAAAAATTCTAGGTATGATGGCTAGCGCAAAGCCATCTATAATTACAGGTCATGCTAGTTCTGAAATAAAGGAAACCTTTAAAAACTCGCAGGGAGGTTTTTACTTTTCTGAAAATTCTGTGGAGCAGATTAAGACTGTGCTTTTTCAAATGAAATCAGAACCGGAAAAAACCAAAGAAATGGGCTTGAAGGCAAGACAGTACGTTATTAATAATGTTGCTATCGAAAGTATTTTACCTCAATTTGAGAAGGATCTTACGGCCAAAAGGATTCATTTTAAATAAGCTAGACAGACTAGTTATTTAGATTTACAGTGGTAAATTTATAAGCGAAGAATGTACTACGTAGAACTGAATTACTATTTTGATATTTATTCGAAATATTTAATTTGGGTTGCATTTAATAAATTATTCACTCAAGAACTCGTTTTTTTTAATTCTAAAATGCTAACAAAACACTACTAACAAATCTCAAATTGTGAGGGTTTTATTTTATCTTGCACCATTAAAAATAAGATTTTTTATAAAAAAAATAATGACAATATAATGAGGTATTCTACACTGATCAAGCAATTGTTTATCGTTGTGAAGTCTAGATGGGTTTTACAACTAGTGCAAGGAAAAATTTTTTCATTGGCCTCGTTTGAAGTAGTTTCTAATTTAAAGAAAACGGTTCCGCATATAGATACCATTATTGATGTTGGTGCAAATTCAGGACAGTTTTCAAACGTAGCCACCCATTTATATCCAAAGGCTAAGTTGCATGCATTTGAGCCCTTACCAGATTTATACAAAAAAATCGCAAAAAAATTTAAGTCAAATACTAATATTACAACCTACAATCTTGCTTTAGGAAACGAAGATGGAGCTATCAATTTTAATAAAAATAAGTACGGTCACATCAGTTCGATTTTAAATATTAGTACCACAAATATTCATTATCCAAATCAAGAAAATGATTTATCTCAGATAGAGGTGCAAATAAAAAAGTTAGATGCTCTTGCGCTCACAAGTGCCTCCGAAAATAAAGTTGTGTTACTAAAATTAGATGTTCAAGGATACGAGTTGGAAGTATTAAAAGGAGCTGAAGCCTCATTGAAAAACATCGAATACATAATAATCGAAGCTAATTTAGAGCAGTTGTACACTAATCAGCCGTCGTTTGCTGAGATGAATGCCTATTTAATGGGTATTGGCTTTGAACTTTCAGGCATGCTTGATTTCAATTTAGGCCGAAGTAATAAGTATATTGAAGTTGACTTTTTGTATAAAAAAACTACAACTAAGCAGTAACTCCTATGGCAAAGATTCTAGTAACAGGAGGTTCTGGTTTTATAGGTTCGAACCTTGTCGAATACTTATCATCAAAAAATCATGAAGTAGGCAATTATGATGTAAAGAGCCCGCGAAATAAAGTGTTTGTAGATAACTGGATACAAGGGAATATTCTTGATATAAAAAAGCTTCAAGCTTGTTTTTATGTATTTCAACCTGATTATGTAATTCACTTAGCAGCTCGTACAGATCTAAATGAATCACAATCAATTGAAGGTTATGCTGCAAATATTGAAGGAGTTGAAAACCTGATAAAAGTAATTAATACACATCCTAATATTAAAAGAACGATTTATGCTTCAAGTAGGATGGTGTGTAAAATCGATTACATTCCACAATCATTTGATGATTTTTGTCCTCCTAATCTTTATGGCGAAAGCAAAGTAATTGGAGAAAAATTAGTTCAAGAAAAGGCAAAACATGATTTTGTAATTGTCCGACCTACCTCTATTTGGGGACCTTTTTTCGAAATTCCGTACCGAACATTTTTTGATACCGTTCGCAAAAAAATATTTTTTATCCCAAACAATTACAACCCTAAAAAATCTTTTGGTTTTGTACATAATACTACATATCAACTCGAAAAAATATTATTTGCGCCAAAAGAAGCACTCGAACAAAATTACTACCTAGCAGATTATCCCGCTTTAGAATTAAAGTCTTGGGCTGATATGATTGCACACGAATTTCACCAAGAAAAATCAAAAACGATTGCCTTTTTACCTTTAAAAATGGCTTCAAAAATAGGAGATTATCTTCAAAAACTAGGTTGGAAAAACCCACCTCTTACTAGTTTTAGATTGAATAATTTAATTACAAATATGGTATATGATACGACTTCTTTAGAAAAACTTTGTGGACCGTTACCATATACTCTAAAGGATGGTGTAAGAATTACTGCAGCTTGGATCAAACAGGATACTAAAACTAAATAGCTTTTTACCAATGCTCGCATTTAAACACAAAAGCAATAATTAAAGTAAGAACTGTAAAGCAAAGTATATTTAAAAACATTCGTACCATAAGAAAACAACCTACCTCAAATACTTCAGCTTCTTCAAAACACAGAAATTCTTAACTAATAGTCTTTTTTGAAACTTTTATACAAGGTCGTATTTGAAGTTTAGTACCGCCTAGTATCAACTCAGAATAACTAATATAATTGCCATATTTGTGCTTTCAAATAAGCATTTTTTATATCTTGCGAACACAAAAATATTTCATGAAAAGAATTTTAATCACCGGCGCTGCAGGATTTTTAGGTTCACACCTTTGTGACCGTTTTATTAAAGAAGGATACTTTGTAATCGGGATGGACAATCTGATTACCGGAGATTTAAAAAATATTGAACATTTGTTTCAATTAGAACATTTTGAATTTTACCACCACGACATCACCAAGTTTGTACATATTCCTGGCGATTTAGATTATATTTTACACTTTGCATCGCCTGCAAGTCCAATAGATTATTTAAAAATTCCAATTCAAACCTTAAAAGTTGGATCGTTAGGAACTCATAATTTGTTGGGTCTTGCTCGAGTTAAAAAAGCTAGAATCCTTATTGCATCTACTTCTGAAGTATATGGCGATCCTTTGGTACACCCACAAACTGAAGAATATTATGGCAACGTAAACACTATTGGCCCACGCGGCGTGTATGACGAAGCCAAACGTTTTCAAGAATCAATCACGATGGCGTACCACACTTTTCATGGTGTAGAAACTAGAATTGTTCGAATTTTTAATACCTACGGACCAAGAATGCGCCTCAATGATGGTCGTGTTATTCCTGCTTTTATAGGTCAAGCTATTCGCGGCGAGGACTTAACTATTTTTGGCGATGGCATGCAAACCCGTTCTTTTTGCTATGTTGACGATCAGGTAGAAGGTATTTTTAGATTGTTACATTCGGATTATGCTTTGCCCGTAAATATTGGAAACCCAGATGAAATCACCATTAAAGATTTTGCCGAAGAAATCATTAAACTCACAGGTACCAATCAAAAAGTGGTGTACCATCCCTTACCAATAAATGACCCATTGCAGCGCCAGCCAGATATTACCAAAGCTAAAGAATTATTGGGTTGGGAAGCTAAAGTTGGCCGTGCCGATGGAATGAAAATTACTTATGAGTATTTTAAATCTTTATCACCAGAGGAACTTTCTAGAGAGGAACACAAAGATTTTTCGAAATATATATTTTAAGTTGATTGCAAAAGTTAACCGAGAGGTAAATTGGTACTATGAAAAGGCTAGTTTAAGTAGAGGTTAAATTATACAAAAGTTTCAATCAATCAGCCAATATACTCCTCTAGAAAAGTTATTTTAGCCCAACTTAGTAAATGGCAAGTGCGAATTGCGTACTATTTTTAATTCGAACCAAAAGTGAAAACCAAAACAGGAAGATATTCGGGCTACATTCGTCCTTTTTCTTTTATAGTTGATATGAGCATTCTCAATATAGGTGCAATTTATCTGATAGATTTTCCTATGCATTTCATTTTGTACCCGCTCAGTATTAGTTTGAGTTGGTTTATCATTGCTGCAAGTTTGGGTTTTTATGAAGTGTACCGATATACCAAAGTAATCGCTATTCTTAATTGTGCTTTAAAACAAGTTATTTTGTTTGGTCTTTTTTGCATGGCTTTGGCCTTTTTTCATTCTGATAACTCGAGTTTTCACAAAATAGTTGTGTACACCAGTACAACTTTTGCCCTAATCATGACGGTAAAATTGTGTATTTACTACTTTCTTAAAAAATTCAGAGTACTTTACGGAGGGAATTTCCGAAAAGTAATTTTGGTTGGAAATGCCAAAAGCGTGTCTCCGTTGCAACATTTTTTTACCGAAAATCCAGATTATGGTTATCAGTTAGAACATGTTTTTGACCTGGAAAAAGAGAAATCAATGCAATTGCAAAAATGTTTTGCATTTGTACTCGAAAATAAAATTGATGAAATTTATTGCGCCATGGGCGAATTAAGTCAAAAACAAATTAATGACTTGGTGTATTTTGCGGATAATAATTTAAAAACACTCAAGTTTATTCCTAGCGAAAAACAAATCGTTTCTCGTAATTTCACTTTTGAGTATTACGATTATATTCCGGTGATTTCCTTGCGCAATATTTTGTTAGATGATACACTCAATAAATTTATAAAACGCATTTTTGATATTGTATTTTCATTATTGGTAATCATTGGTGTTTTATCTTGGCTAAGTATTATACTAGCAATTATAATCAAATGGCAATCCAAAGGGCCATTGTTTTTTATCCAAAAGAGAAACGGTTTGAATTATAAAGAATTTAATTGCTACAAGTTCAGATCGATGGAAATTAACGATGAAGCACACATCAATCAGGTTCGAAAAAACGATACTAGAGTGACAAGAATTGGCCGATTCATGCGCAAAACAAGTATTGATGAGTTGCCTCAATTTTTTAATGTATTGCTAGGAGACATGTCGGTTGTAGGTCCTAGGCCGCACATGGTGAGTCATACCGAAATGTATGCGCTAAAAATAGATAAGTTTATGGTGCGTCATTTTGTGAAACCAGGAATTACCGGCTTGGCGCAAACCAAAGGTTATCGTGGCGAAGTCGAAACAGACGAAGACATCATTAACCGTGTGAAATACGACATTTTTTACATGGAAAATTGGTCTATTTTATTGGATATAAAAATCATATTCGACACTATTTACAACACCTTACGAGGCGATACAAAAGCGTACTAACATGCAAAACGAATTGGTATCGATACTAACTCCTTCTTTTAATTCTGCTCCATTCATAGCGGCAACAATCGCATCGGCACAAGCCCAAACCCATACCAATTGGGAGTTAATCATTGTTGACGATGCTTCTTCCGATGAAACGGTTGCCATTGTCAAAGCTTTGGCACAAAATGATAGTCGTATTCATTGTATTGCATTGCCAAAAAATGAAGGGACAGGCGTAGCTAGAAATACCGGATTGCAAGTAGCCAAAGGAAAATACATTGCTTTTTTAGATGCTGATGATTTGTGGAAACCACACAAGTTGGCTACCCAAATTGCGTTCATGAAAAATCACCAGTTGGCCTTTACTTATTCTTTTTACGATTGTATAGATGAGGTTGGATTGCCACTCAACAAAACCATTACTGCACCGCTAGTATTGCGATACCAGCACTTGTTTTTTTGCAACTTTGTTGGCAATCTCACAGGTATTTATGATAGAAGTATTTTAGGCACTGTACCTATTCCTGCAGCCCGAAAACGGCAAGATTGGATGCATTGGTTATTCATTTTACAAAAAACAAAGACAGCTCACGTAGTTCCTGAAAGTTTGGCCTACTATCGTGTTAGAAATAACTCTATATCAGCATCAAAACTAGAGTTGATCAAGCATAATTTTGCAGTCTACACTCAATTTCATGGTTACAATTTTATAAAGGCAAGTTTTTGTTTGATAGGTTTTTTGGTAGTGCAACTTTTGATAAAACCAAGATTTAAAAAGTAACTACAACAACGAACTAAATTGTTTTAATTTTCCTCTTTGGCTACGGTTTAATTTTTCTTTATGGACAAAGGTAAAATGCAAGTTGGGTTCTAAATACAAGGCAATAGCAGCTTCAATTTTTTGTATTTGCTCAGAAAGTAATGCTGTGGTGCTCACATATTCAATCTCAAACTGATCCAAAGCAGTCTGTTTGATGACGAATTCTTTCACATTGCCATCATCTTCAATAATGCTTTTGGTCACATAATAAAAAGTTAAGCCTGCTGCTTTTTTTCCGCTAGGCAAAACAGCCACATCATTGGTACGACCTATAAGTTCCTTTAAAATAGGTTTTTGGAGTGTACTTCTTTCATCAAGCGTTCCAATATCGCCAATATCATAACGAATAAAAGGATGTGCTTTATTGAACAAAGAGGTAATTACAATGCGCCCGGCAGTGCCATTGGGAACTACTTGGTTTTGATCATCCAGAATTTCAACAAACAGTGTTTCGGCATTTACTTGCCACTCGTTTTCAAGGTTCTGGAACGCAATTAAATCCAGTTCTGAGGCACCGTATTCATTCACAACCGGAATTCCGAATTGATTTTCTAAGAGTATTTTATCTGAAGTAAAAAGCATTTCGGAGGTGACAATACATACTTTTAAACTCGGACAAATATCTCTTAAAACGATATTTTGCTGTTGCAAATATTTAGCAAATACCACAATTGCGCTGGTGTAACCATTGATGTAATCGAATTTTTTAGTTCGAAAATGCTGTACATAATTGGCTAAAACCGCATCTGATAAATCAAAAATCGGGAATCGGTACCGATTACCCAACCAATCTTTAAAACGTTCTTTTTTATAGCCAACAAAATCAAGTGGAATACCATAAAAACGCGCTTGATGAGAGGAGTTGAAATCAATTCCATACCAACCAAATCGGTATTTATTAGATGCCCAAGTCATAGCATGTGACCATTTATCTTTGGCAAATACAAATGGAGTACCGCTAGATCCCGAGGTTTTATTGGTATATAAAGCTTTTGACTTGTAAGATAAAGACAGCCGATCTTGCAAGTTCGTTTGTAAATTAGCCTTAGTCAAAACAGGTAAGTCTTCCCAATTGGGTGATGAATTTTTACCGACTAATTCAGCAAAAAAAGGATTGTTTTTCAGGTGATAAGCAACTATTTCCTGTTTTTTTTGCGCTAGAAAACTTTGGTGTTCTTCTGCTGACATTGCATTGATAGCACGCAACTCAGCACAAGCCTTCTTGATTTGAAAGCCATTGATTTGAAGCGATAAATCAAATAATGGTAGCATAGAGCAGTAGCAATTTTTTCAAAAATAATATTAAGTAGCAACTTACGCGTTGTAAAAAGGAAGTTTTTAGTAATTAATTATTTTTTGATTACAAAAGCAATTATTTTTGTGCCACAACTAAAAACAACACACATGACTATTTTACTTTTGGGTTCTGGCGGTAGAGAACATGCTTTTGCATGGAAAATGCTTCAGAGTCCGCTTTGCGAAAAACTTTTTGTAGCCCCAGGAAATGCAGGTACCGCTGCCATTGCAACCAATGTAGCTATTAGCCCAACTGATTTTGACGCACTTAAACTTTTTGTGCTTGAAAATCAAGTAAAAATGGTTGTGGTTGGTCCAGAAGATCCTTTGGTAAAAGGTATTTTTGATTATTTTCAAAAAGATCCGCAATTGAGTTCGATTCCGGTAATAGGGCCATCTCAAATAGGAGCGCAATTAGAAGGTAGTAAAGAATTTGCAAAGGAATTTTTAATGCGACATGCCATTCCTACTGCTGCTTATGATAGTTTTACAGCCGAAACAGTAGAGAATGGTTGTGCTTTTTTAGAAACTTTACAACCTCCGTACGTTTTAAAAGCGGATGGTTTGGCAGCCGGAAAAGGGGTGTTGATTATCCAAAATTTGGACGAAGCCAAACAAGAATTACGAAATATGCTTGTTCACCAAAAATTTGGTGCAGCAAGTGCCAAAGTGGTTATCGAAGAGTTTCTTGACGGTATTGAGCTAAGCTGTTTTGTTTTGACTGACGGAAAAAGCTATAAAATTTTACCAACAGCCAAAGATTACAAACGTATTGGTGAAGGCGATACCGGTTTGAACACAGGCGGTATGGGTGCTGTTTCTCCTGTGCCTTATGTTGATGCTGTTTTGATGGAAAAAATAGAAACTCGCATTGTAAAACCTACAATTGATGGGTTTCAAAAAGATGGAATTCCGTACAAAGGATTTGTTTTTATTGGACTTATCAATGTAAACAACGAACCTATCGTAATTGAATACAATGTGCGTATGGGCGATCCTGAAACCGAAGTAGTTATTCCAAGATTAAAAACTGATTTAGTCGAGCTGTTTTTGGCTGTAGCCGATCAACGTTTGAATGAAATAGAACTTGAAGTAGATTCTCGTAGTGCGGCTACCGTAATGGTAGTTTCTGGCGGTTATCCTGAAGATTTTGAGAAAGGAAAAGTAATATCTGGACTTGAAAACGTAACTGATTCGATCGTTTTTCATGCAGGAACAAAACTAGAACATGACCAAGTAGTAACTAACGGCGGACGAGTTTTGGCCATTACATCGTATGGAATTGATTTTGAATCGGCCACAAAAAAATCTTATCAAAACATAGATCAACTTCATTTTGATAAAATGTATTTTAGAAAAGATATCGGCAACGACCTAAAGTAATATCCTTAAAAAAATAAAACCTCCATCAGGAGGTTTTGCTTTTTTATTTTAAGAACGAATGTGCTGTGGTATCTTGATTTTCAGTACCTGCATCGTCAAAAATACGTAATTGCTTAATCCAGTAAACGATTGCTGCTGCACAAATAATCATAAAAATCCAGTTGATTGTGTTAGCTGCAAACCAAGAAGTAAGCTCTAATGAACGTAAAAAATCTAGTGGAGCAAATAAAATATCTACGAATAAATATTGTATGCCTTCAAAAAATGCCTTCATAATATGTCAAATTAATTTTTAAACTAAATCATTCAGTAATTCAGACTGCTAACGCTTCAAAAGAAAGATTCTTTCTTAGCAAGTACAGTTACTTTTTAAACAAGTCTTATATTTACCACCACAAAAGTATAAAATATCCGTATGATAACAAGTGTTTTTAGAAAATCTACACCGTTAAATTTTGCATTAGTGGTACTATTGATGCTGGTTTTCTTTTCGTTGTACCATTTGCAAGCACATCCTGCTGCCATAGCGGTTCTTGAATGGGTAAAAATGGGTGCTTTATTTTTAGTCTTGATTGGTTCTATTTTCTTAACGGATTTTATAGCTAAGCGCAACGGGCTGAGTAAAGACAGTACTTACACTGTATTTTTTTACTTTTTGTTTCTGCTGTTTTTTCCAGATGTGTTAAACAATACCAACCTGATTGTCTCTAACTTTTTTCTGCTTTTGGCTTTACGCCGATTGATTTCTTTGCAATCGCTTAAAGCATCTAAAGAAAAAATATTTGATGCCTCGTTGTGGATTTTCATCGCAGCCTTGTTTCATTTTTGGAACATTTTGTACATCGTACTTGTTTTTATTTCTATTTTATTTCACGTAGCCCGTGATTACAGAAACTGGATTTTACCATTTATCGCTTTTGTAGTGTCGGTAATTTTATTTTTACTTTTTGGAACGGTATTCAATTTTGACCTTGTAAATTATCTTATTAACAGCGTTCAAGTTGACTTTGCCTTAGATTATTTTACTAATAATTATCAAAACGGAGCTTTGTCGCTTTACGCTACGGTGGTTTTGTTTTTTGTGGTATCCATGTTGGCTACTTTATCCAACAGACCGCAGCTGTTGCACACATCGTATAAAAAAATTGTTGCTGCGCTTTTTATTGGTATTTTGGTGTATGTATTATCGGCTAATAAAAGCAACGACATTCTCATTTTCACCATGGCACCTTTGGCCATTATGGCCAGCAGTCATATCGAAATTCCGCAGGAAAAACTCAAACAAGAGCTTGTATTTGGTGTATTAATTTTGTGTAGTTTGTTTGCTTTTTTCTCGCAGTTATAGTTTTTTACCATACGCCAAGTCGCCAGCATCGCCTAAACCGGGAACAATATAACTTTGTTCGTTCAACTTTTCATCTAAGGCCGCAACCCATAAATGACAATGGTCTGGCAAATGTTGCTCTAGGTACGCTATACCTTCGGGAGCAGCAATTACAACTGCAATATGAATTTCTTTAGGCGCACTATTTTCCATTAGTTTATTAAAAACAGCCACGAGTGATTGCCCCGTCGCCAACATCGGATCTACTAGAATCAAATTCTTTCCGTTTAAATCAGAAATAGCTTGGTATTGTACCAAAATTTCAAAATTTTCATCGTTATTGGGGTGGTTTCGATAAGCCGATATGAAACCATTTTCGGCATCATCAAAATAATTTAAAAAACCTAAATGCAAAGGCAATCCTGCCCGCAGCACAGAACACAATACCAATTGATCAGCTATAGCAGTCGTTGTTTTTGTACCAAGTGGTGTTGGTATCGCTAAGGTTTTGTAGGTCATATTTTTACTCAACTCATACGCCATAATCTCGCCAATGCGTTCAATATTTCTGCGAAAACGCATACTATCGTTCTGCACGGTAACATTTCGAATTTGCGCTAAAAAGTGATTCAATACGCTGTTTCCTTCTGATAGATAATGAATTTGCATGACGATTTTAAGGTATTTAAACTTGTGATTATTTTTTGATGGGATAAAAGTATAAAAAGTATCTTTGCTTTTTAATATATAAAGATATGTTTTCAAAATTAGCGTACTCCGTATTTGAGCAAAGTATCATCGATTATCACCAGTTTGATAATGTTGATCAGCCTATAAACAATCCTTATCCAAAGGATAAATTTGAACATTTGTTGTACCACAAAAACTGGATTGACACCGTTCAATGGCATTTTGAGGATATTATTCGTGATCCAAACATTGATCCGGTAGCGGCTTTAACTTTGAAAAGAAGAATTGATGCTTCTAATCAAGAACGTACCGATATGGTTGAGTATACTGATAGTTACTTTTTGCAAAAATACAGCCATGTTGTGGTAAAAGAAAATGCCAAAATCAACTCTGAAAGTCCTGCTTGGGCTTTTGACCGCTTGTCTATTTTAGCATTAAAAATCTACCACATGCAAGAGGAGGCTACCCGTGCAGAAGCATCGCAAGACCACCGCGACAAATGCCAAGCTAAATTGAATGTATTGCTTGAGCAGCGCACTGATTTGTCAACTGCAATTGATGATTTATTGACAGATATTGAAAATGGCGACAAATTCATGAAAGTGTACAAGCAAATGAAAATGTACAATGATGATGAATTGAATCCTGTTTTGTACCAAAATAAAAAATAATTTACGAAGCTATTCCAGCTTTCCATTACAATTCCTCACCCAAGCAGTGCCGTTTTTATGGGTTTAAAAAGAGCTTCCGATGGTCGCTTTTTTAAACCCAAAAACGTTGCCGCTTGAGTTCCGGGATTTTCATTTCAATCTGGGCTAGTAAGCACAATAAAACACACGAATTGTCAATTACCGCTACACATATCGCTGTAATGCGCCTTTCCGCAATGGGAGATGTTGCCATGACGGTTCCTGTTGTAAGAGCACTAGTAAACCAACATCCACAACTTAAGATTACGGTTATTTCCAGACCTTTTTTTAAGCCTTTTTTCGAGGGAATCCCAAACCTTACTTTTTTTGCTTTTGATGAAAAAGAACGCCACAAAGGATTTCTTGGATTGTTGCGTTTGTTCAAAGATTTGAAAGGTTTACATATTGATGCTTTCGCTGACTTACACAACGTATTACGCTCTAAAATTGTTCGAAATCTTTTTGTGTTAAGCGGTAAAAAAGTAGCAGCGGTTGATAAAGGCCGACAAGGCAAAAAAGAACTCACTCGTGCCGAAAATAAAGTATTTCAGCAATTACCTACCATGTTTGAAAGACATGTAAAAGTATTTGAACAACTCGGTTTTACAGTTGATTTATCTCAACCCGAGTATCCTTCCAAAGCAGTTTTGACTCCTGAAATTGCAGCATTACTTGGTACAAATTACAAGAAATTAATCGGAATTGCTCCTTTTGCACAATACACTTCAAAAGTATATCCACTCGATTTAATGCAACAAGTAATTGATCAATTAGCATTAGATACAACCCAAGCCATTTTACTTTTTGGTGGCGGAGTGAATGAAATTCAACAATTAAATGCCTTAGCGTCACAGTATAAAAATGTGGTGGTAATAGCTGGAAAAATCAAATTTCAGCAAGAATTACAACTTATTAGTAATCTAGATGTAATGCTTTCTATGGATTCTGGCAATGCACATATTGCCGCCATGCTAGGCGTTAAAGTGATTACACTTTGGGGCGCAACGCATCCATTTGCCGGATTCTTACCATTCAATCAATCTTTAGAAAACGCATTAACCGCTGACAGAAAACAATTTCCTATGTTACCAACTTCGGTTTACGGCAATAAAAATGTGCCAGGTTACGAAGATGCCATGCGAACAATTACTCCTGAAACTGTAGTTACCAAAATTCAAAAAGCACTTTAAATTCCTGTCGAAGCTTTTTGCAACTGTTTTTATCACCTCCGATTGCGAATAAAAAGCCTTTTCACGTAAGAAAAACTTTAACACATTTATAACAATTCGTAAAGATTACGTAGTACGAATAATACTATTTTTGGTCTGTCTGCGTTGTAAGTAACGAAAATAAAATTTAGGCTTGGCAGTAAAGTGCCACAATACTAGTTTTTATTTGTTTCAAAATGCATTAACTAAAAACCAACTAGTATTTATGTCAAACTTTAGGGTAACTCTTGCCATTTTATTTTTTGTAACCTTTACAGCTTTTGCCCAAAAAAGCAAAGTATCAGGAACATTAACCGCTGGAAGCGAAAAAACACCTATTTACAATTCGGTAATCGCATTATTAACACCCGTTGATTCCGTGCTTTATCAATTTACACGTTCTGATAAAGACGGAAAATTTTTATTGAACAATGTAAAACCAGGCAGCTATATCTTGATGACTTCTCACAGTCAATATGCTGATTATTTAGATGATATTACTTTAACCGAAACAGACCGAAACTTAGGCAACATCAACTTAATGAGTAAAATGGAATTACTCCGAGAAGTGGTCATTAAAACGGGTTCTATCAAGATTAAAGGCGATACAACTAGTTACCGCGCCAGCGATTTTCAAGTGGATGCCAATGCTAACGTAGAGGAACTTCTAAAAAAATTACCCGGAATTCAAGTGGATAAAAACGGGACAATCAAAGCTATGGGTGAAACGGTTGAAAAAGTTTTGGTTGATGGCGAAGAATTTTTTGGTGATGATCCCGGTATGGCCGTAAAAAATTTACGTGCCGATGCTATTAAAGAGGTACAAGTTTTCAATAAAAAAAGCGACCAAGCTGAATTTACAGGAATTGACGACGGCGAGACTAAAAAAACGATCAATCTTAAGTTGAAAGAAGATAAAAAGAAAGGCTATTTTGGTAAAATTGACGGAGCAAATGAGCCCACAGCTGATAATGATTCACGTAACAACAGTAATATTTTGGTGAGCAGTTTTAAAGGAAAAAGAAAACTATCAGCTTTTTTATTAAATGGTAATACGGGTCAAGATGGTTTAAGTTGGGAGGACAGTGATAAATTTGGAGGTGGTGATGGTAATGTAAGTATGAACATGGATGATGATGGTAATGTGAGCTATGAGTGGACCGGTGGTGAAAATGATGACGAGCCGTATGTAGATACTCAAAATGGATTTATTAAAAATACCAATGCGGGTTTGCAATACAATAACAAATGGAACGACAAACACAGTTTGAATTTGTCTCCTAAATACAACCGTCAAAGTTATCAAAACAACAGTAGCCGAAATACGCAAACACAAGTAGGCGACACGCAACTCAATCAAAACAGCTCAACGATAAGTAACGTAAACAGAGATAATTTTAAAGCAAACATAGTTTATGATGTTAAAATTGACTCTATTAATACCTTAAAGGTTACGGCAAAAACTAATTTTTATACTACCGAAAGTGACGAATTTACTAACGGAGATACTAGAGGGAACGATGGTTTGCTGCGCAACAGACAAGAGCGAATGTTTACCACAAATTCTGATAAGCAAGCGCTTTCTGCAAGTGTACTATTCAAACATAAATTTGCAAAACCACGCAGAACCTTGTCTGTAAATAGCAGCTGGAACACATTAAACAGCAACTCTAATAATTTTTTGAAATCAACTAATGAAAGTTACGAAGGCGGAGCTTTGGCTTTTAGTAATGAAGTAGATCAAAATAAAGTAGGCGAGAAAAACACACAAAATGTGAGTGTAAATACGACTTATACAGAACCTTTGGGTAAAAAGATGGCCTTGCAATTGTCTTATCAAATTACAAATAACAGCGGCAATAGTAATTTTATCACCTACGATTTCTCGGACTTGAGCGGACGTTATGATGTAGTTGTTGATTCGTTATCCAATCAATTTGAGCAAAACATTACAACACACAAACCTTTAATTAAGTTGAGTTACAATGCAAAAAAGATCACTTACAGTTTTGGTAGTGGTTTTGGTTTTACTTTTTTTGATTTACAAGATTTATCTCAAAACAAAGAGTATAACCGTAGTTTTACCAACTTTTTCCCATCGGCAAATTTTTCATATAAATACAAAAGCAATAGTAACCTCCGTTTTAGCTATCAAGGAGCTACAAGACAACCAACTATTGATCAGTTGCAACCGCTTCGAAACAACCAGGATTTTTTCAACCAAGTTGTGGGTAATCCAGATTTGAAACAATCATTTACTAACAGTTTTAATGTTACACACAGCACCTATAGCATTTTAACCGAAACCAATTTTTTTCAGAGTGTATCTTTTAGAACAACTTCAAACTTGATTTCTTTTAACAGAGATATCGATCCAGAAAGTGCAAAAACAGTAACGACTCCTATAAATACCAATGGAAATTTTTCAGCAAATGTTTATATGGGTTATGGTTTTAAATTAAAAAAATTGAACCTATTTGTTAATTTGAATCCGTCTCTTAATTACAACAGGTCTGTAAATAGCATCAACAAACAAATTAATAATTCGGATAATTTGAACTCTAGTTTTGGTCTTTATATTAACAAATCGAAAGAAAAAAAATACGATTTAACTTTGAGCAACACCTTCTCAAACAGTCGTAATAGTACTTCGCAAAACAATCAAGTTAGGTCTTTTAATACCAATGAGCTAGGTTTTAGAGCGGGCGTTTATTTAACACAAAAATGGAAAATTGAATCAGATTACAATTGGTACGCCCGTCAAAAAACACTTGAATTTCAAGACCAACTTTCTAACCAACTTTGGAACGCAAGATTACAACGCACCTTTAAGAAAGAAGAGTTTACTGCTTATTTTTTAGTGAGAGATATTTTGAATCAAAACGTGGGAATTAATCGATTTATCTATGAAAATACGATTGGTGAGGAGCGTAACGACAGATTGAAAAGATATGCCATGATTGGGTTTACATGGAATTTTAAAAATAAAAACGTAGAAGAAAAAAAATAGAATAAGAGAAAGCAATTTTCTTTAAATCATAAAAAAACACAACACTATGAAAACCTATTATGTATACCTCATGCTACTTGTATTTACTGGCAATTGTTTTGCTCAGCAGTTTGTAGATAAGGCGGTTATTGAATATGAAGTGAGCACCAACCTTAAAAAAACAATGAGTAATGACAGTTGGAATGAGCAAATGAAAGAGAGCATATCTGATCTTAAAATTTCGTATTACAACTATACGTTTGAGAATAATAAAAGCTTATTTAAATTTGACCGTTGGAGTCCAAAAACTAAAATTCCGAATTACGAAAAAGAGGCAGACGAAGAGAATATTTGGTTTTTTGATTTTGCGAATCGCAAGATGAACGTTCAAAAACAAATTGTAGGAACCAATTTTGTAATAACAGATAGTATTCCAAAAATTGAATGGAAAATTACAAATGAACATCGTGAAATTGCGGGTTACAATTGTAGAAAAGCTGTCGGCAAAATTTTTGACGAAGTATATGTTTTTGCTTTTTACACCGATGATATCACCATTTCAGGAGGTCCGTGCACTATAAATGGATTGCCAGGAATGATTTTAGGTTTATCAATACCACGTTTGTACACCTCGTATATTGCTACCAAAGTAGATTTAAAAATAAAAGACACGAGTATCATTCAACCTATAACGGCCAAAAAAATGTATGATTTGAATGGTCTTAAAACTTTGGTTGAGGAAAAAACAAAAGATTGGTACAGCTATGGCGAAGATAAAGAGGAGAATAAGCGCCAGAAAAGCATGTTTTTATGGAATGCTTTCTTGTAAATAATAGCAATTTTTAGCGAAAACAAAAAATCCAAATTTCAGTAGTAAACTTGAAATTTGGATTTTTTTATTTTAAAATTCTAATGGCCTAAACATCATCATAATCTACATAAATCGTGTCTGATGTAGGATGCGCTTGACAGGTAAGTATCAAACCATCGGCAATTTCTTTATCCGTAAGAATAGAATTCTTCGACATCTCAGCAGTACCAGAGGTAACACGAGCCAAACAGCTGCTGCAAATTCCGCCTTGGCAAGAGTATGGAGCATCAATTCCTTGTTTTAAAGCGGCATCTAGAACGGTTTGCTTTTGCGACATTTCAAATGTAGTCTCTTCGTCATCTACCAAAACAGTAATTTTTGAATGACCGCCCAATGATTTTTCGATTTTATTTTCTTTGGTTGACGAAGCAAACAATTCAAATTTAATATTTGATTCTTTTACATTGTGCTCTTTTAAAACTCCAGAAACGGTATTGATCATTTCTTCAGGTCCACACAAGTAAAATTTGGAAAACTCAAGTTCTTTGTGTTTTGTGTTTAAAACAAAATTCACGCTTGATTTTTCGATACGTCCAAATAAAGCATTTTCAACTTTAGCTTGACTATACACATAATGCACAAACAAACGACCTACGTATTGCAATTGCAAATCGTGCAATTCTTGGTGAAAAATTGTGTCTTCGGGTGATTTGTTACCATAAACCAAAACAAAAGTGCTGTTTGGCTCGTTATGTAAAACTGATTTTAAAATCGACATTACAGGAGTAATTCCACTTCCTGCCGCAAAAGCAGCGTAGTTGCGTTGGCGATCAGCCTGAGGTTCAAAAGTAAATTTTCCTTCCGGAGTACCTACTTCAAGAACGTCACCCGCTTGGAGTTTGGTGTTGGCAAATTGCGAAAACAAACCATTAGGAACGGCTTTAACAGCAATGCGAAGTTCATCACTATCAGGCGAAGAACAAATAGAGTAGGCTCTGCGAATTTCTTGACCGTCAAGGGTTAGTTTTAAGTTCAAATATTGACCAGCAATAAAAGCATAATTGGCTTTTAATTCTTGTGGTACGTTAAAAAGTAAAGAAACTGCATCTTTAGTTTCGCGTTTTACTTCTTTTATAATAAGTTTTAAAAAAGACGACATGTGATAATTTTTTTTTACAAAGATACTAAAGTCAATAGGTAACTTAAATTAAAGTAATTGAAAATTTACATACCTAGAAGTGTTATGTATAAGAATCTTATGTATATTTGTATTTCCAAAAGAAAATGAAAATGAAAAACTCACAATTGTACAAAGGAAGTCTGAATACGATTATCATGAAATTGCTGGAGGAAAACGGCAAGATGTACGGCTATGAAATCACTCAGAAAGTAAAAGCGATTACTGCGGGCGAGTTGAATATTACCGAAGGCGCTTTGTATCCTGCCTTACATAAATTGGAGGCGGAAGGAATTTTGGATGTCGAAATTGAAAAAGTAGACAACCGCATGCGCAAGTATTACAAACTAACCGAAGCAGGTGAAAAGGAAACCGTAAACCGACTCTCAGAACTCGAAGATTTCATCAGAAACATGCAGAGTTTAGTGAACCCTAAGCCAAGTTTAGAATTTTAATTTTTTAAGAATGAAATTAACCACCCAACAAATAGAATGTATCAACCAAACCTTAATTGCAAAAGGGGTGAAGTTTGACGATTTGAAAGTAGAGGTTTTAGACCATATTGCTACTGAAATTGAAAATGAAATGGAAGTTTCAAATAATGACTTTTCAGTAGTTTTTAATCAGGTTTTTGAAAATTGGAATTCTGAATTACAACCAACTAGAGCTTTTTTCTCCCTGAATACATATTATCCTAAATTGGCGCGAAATGCTTTTAGAAATCAAATAAAACTAGAAATAGTTACAACTATCGTACTCTCTCTACTATTGTTTTTTAGTTTTCAATTAGTATCGGATTCCAATTCAAAGCTACAGTTTATTTTATGGATTAAGAAAGTGTTTTTTTACGCCTATATTGGAACAATATTATTGATGTTTATTTTTAAATTTTTCAATTCAAAATCAAAGGCATCGTCCACTTTTAGGCATTCATTTGATTCAAGATTCCCGGTGATTTTTGTTTGGTTAGCTTTTATTTTCAATGAAAATATACCTCATGATGCAACCAATCAAAATTTGTTTGTACTGTCAATGGGATGCCTTTTTATGTACTTACTTTCTTTTATTTATTTAGGATTTAAGCATTATCAATTCCAAAGAAGATTTTTATTTAATTAGAATTTATTTTCTACAAGTTTGTCATGCTGAGGAATGAAGCATCTCTAAAAATTGTATTTAATTTTAGACACAAAATCAAAAAAAAACACCAACTGAATTAATCTTTAGAAGATGAAACTAACCACCGAACAAATAGCACAAATAGAAGAGACTTTAGTTTTAAACGGTCTTGTTTATCAAGATGTGAAGCTAGAAATAATTGACCACATAGCATCAGAAATTGAAGAAAGAATGAGTCAGGAAGAAATTTCATTTGACAGTGTCTGTAAATCAGTTTTTGAGAAATGGAAAAGTGCACTAGTAATTTCTTCAAGTTATGCTTGGTTAGGAGCTTTCTTTAAAGCACCTCAATTTGTAGTAGACAAATTAGTCGCTTATTCTAAAAGAGAGGCTTTACATGTATTTTTTTCAGTTCTTGTTTTCGGGTCTCTACTAGCTTTTATAGTTTCAAATACATTTCAAAAAGAAACCTTTAAAGCCATTAGTTTAGCTTTACAAGGAGTTTATACCCTTTTGATGGTATGTACCAGTATAAGTATGTTCTTGATTTGGAGATCTACAATTAAAACTATGTACGGAAGATTGTTTCTTTTCAGAGGTTGGGTCGTTTTTTTATTTTGCTTACAGTTTAACATCTATAGAGATCCATTGAAACATTTTGATGCTACTAATTCTTTTTTGCAAAATCTAGTAGGCTGTATATTATTATGTATTCCATTTGTGTACTCTTTCTTTCAATTAATGTTGGCTAGTGAACATTTTAAAATCGTTAAAAAATTGAAATTAGTTTAATCTTTATTTTATGAAACTAACCACCGAACAAATAGAATACGTATCCAATTACATCAAATCCTTAGATATCAAATGGTATGAATTGCAAGTAGAATTTACAGATCACATGGTTACTAGTATGGAGGAAATTTGGGAGAAGAATCCTGAACTTACTTTTCTTCAAGTCAAGCAGTGTGCTGAAAGTAAGTTTGTAGGGCATTCAAGTTTTAAATCGATTCAAGAAGAACGAAAAGGTATTTTACAAAAGGAATACAATAGAAGTCAACGAAAAATGATTGCGGAATTTTTAAAATTCCCCAAAATTATTGGAAGTATTGTGTTAGGAATTCTCGCCTACCAAGGTTCTTTTTACTTTGAGAAACCTAGTAAGTACCTTCAGGTTTTGTTTGCATTGTTATTAGTTTCTGCAATTCCGGGACTGTATCACTTTATTAGGAATTATAAAATTCAAGGTAAACGGTTTTTAGCAGTAAGTTACTATTCTTTAAGTTTAACCAGCATATTGTCATTTCCCCAAATAGGAATTAACTTGTCTAATGGATTTAAAGATGAAATCCAGCAGAATCATCTTTTGATTATACCGCTTATTTGTATTTGGGTCATTGGACTTTTGTTTTGTGCAACAGGAATATATCTTGATATAAAACATATAGCAAAAGTTAAAAAACAATACCAACTGAATTAATCTTTAGAAGATGAAATTAACCACCCAACAAATAGAATCTATCAATCAAATTTTAATAGCAAAAGGACTGAATTTTGACGATTTGAAAGTAGAAGTTTTAGATCATATCGCTACTGAAATAGAAGAGAAAATGCAGAATGCAAATTGTGCTTTTGATGTTGCTTTTAAGGAAGTTATTGAAAAATGGGAGCCAGAATTTAAACCATCCTTTTCGGGATTTATAGGTTTTACAAACCCAAGAATAATGACTGTCAAATGCCACAAAATAGTGAAAAGACAATTTTTAACTGCAATTGCAATTTCATCTTTGCTTACGGTCGTATTCTTGCTTTTTGTCAGAAACTCAAGCCTCGGATTGTTTCTTGCAGATATTCAAGGAACCCTGAGATCATTAGTTCTTTTAGAATTTGGGTTGGTTGCTCTAGCTTGGATTTTAATTTGGAAGTCAAAACACCAAACTACTTATAGTTATTTGATAAAGAAAAAAAGCGCTGGCATAATGATCTTTTTACTTATGATGGGGATTGGTTTATTTCCAGTTAAAGTAAATCATCCAGATGTTAAAATTGCTTTCGTATCAGTTTGCGCAGCCATGGCTTACATTGTAATCACCGGAATTTACTTGAAACTAGCATACAAACATTTTGAGTTTGTAAAGAAAATATCGCTTGTAAAACCATAAATCCTTACGTGGGTTTTCTTGATGATTTGTTTGCTCTTGATGGCTGAGATGCTTCGTTCCTCAGTATGACAAATAACACTACCTACAAGAGTAAATTTCCGACACTTAAAAAACCAAAACACAAAGTCAAAAGAGCACTTTTCTTTCAAAAAAAATTACTTCGTTGTAACATTTTCTGACTTTGACTTACTTACTAGCAAACCAAAAAACCAAAAGATGATTTCAAAATTCCTTTATCTCGAATGGAAGGCTTTCACAAGGTCAGCCTCTTTCGCATCTAACTTGGCGCTAAAAATCCTGATGGGTTTTGTTGCGGCCTATTTCATTTTAATATTTTTAGGATTAGGAGTAGGTGCATTCTATATCCTCAAAAAAATGAAATTGGATCCTATTGTAGCCTTAAATCAATTTTTATTTTATTACGTGGTGATGGATTTAATTGTTCGCATGATGCTTCAAAAAATTCCAGTGCTCAATATTCGTCCTTTATTGAATTTTCCGATTAAAAGAGAAACCATCGTCCATTTTTCGTTAGGCAAAACAATCCTTTCGTTTTTTAATTTGTTACACGCATTTTTCTTGATTCCGTTTAGTGTAGTCTTGATTATTGAAGGTTACAATCCGCTATTGGTAGTGTTTTGGTACTTGGCCATTTACGCACTGTTGTACTGCAATAATTTCATCAATATTTTATTGAGCAACAAAGACGGATTATTCATGATTTTCTTGGGACTTTCAGCAGTTTTAGCCGGCTTGCAGTATTATGAGATATTTGATATTACGGCTTTCATGGGACCAGTTTTTCAGTCTTTTTACAACACTTATTGGGCGTTTAGTATTCCGGTTTTGGCACTAATTGCTTTGTATATTGTTTCATTTAAATATTTCAAAAATAACTTGTACCTCGATGCAGGCTTATCTACTAAACACGACGAAGCAAAAACCGAAGACTTAACTTGGTTGAACCAATTTGGAACCATCGGTACCTTCCTTAAAAACGACATCAAATTAATCAAAAGAAACAAGCGTTCCAAAACTACAGTTGGTTTGAGTGTCATGTTTCTATTTTATGGCTTGTTGTTCTTTACCAATGGTATTCCAATGTATAACAATCCTACGATGCATATTTTTGCGGGAATCTTTGTTTCTGGTGGATTCTTAATAACTTTTGGGCAGTTCGTACCAAGTTGGGACAGCTCGTATTACCAATTAATGATGACACAAAATATCCCGTACCGTGGGTATTTGAGTTCAAAATGGTGGTTAATGGTAATAGCTACAATTATAACCACAGTAATAGCTGCGCCCTATTTGTATTTTGGTTGGCAAATTTATTTAACCATAATTGTAGGTGCTATTTATAACATCGGAGTCAACTCGCATTTGGTGTTACTTGGTGGTGCATTTACCAAAACCCCCATCGATTTAAGTTCAGGCAAAGGTGCCTTTGGTGATAAGAAAGCATTCAACATAAAAACCATGCTCATCTCATTACCACAATTAGGTTTACCAATGCTCGTGTATTGGTTAGGTTCAAGATTTGACAGTGCAACAACCGGTTTGGCCTTAGTAGCACTTCTTGGCGTAATTGGTTTTGCATTCAAAGAAAAAGCATTTACCTTAATCGAAAAAACATATAAATCAGAAAAATACGCTACCATAGCAGCATACAAACAAAAAGGATAATTAGGACTCTCACTGAGCAAGCTTACAAATCCTTAATTTTCTTAATGGTTTAAAAAAAAGAGACAACAACAAACCAACCTATTAAACTAATAACAATGATACAAGTAAACAACCTTACCAAAACATACAACGGAACAACCGTATTAAATATAGAAGCATTAGAAATCAAACAAGGCGAAAGCTTTGGCTTAGTGGGTAACAACGGCGCTGGAAAAACCACTTTTTTCAGTCTTTTGCTAGACTTAATCCAGGCGTCAACAGGGAACATAGTAAACCACGGCATAGATGTAAGTAAAAGCGAGGCTTGGAAACCTTTCACCGCCTCTTTTCTTGATGAAAGTTTTTTAATAAGCTATCTAACTCCCGAAGAATATTTTTATTTCATAGGCGATTTACGCGGTCAAAACAAAGCTGATGTTGATGCGTTACTTGCCAAACACGAAGAGTTTTTTAATGGCGAAATCTTAAAAAACAAAAAATACCTGCGCGATTTATCTAAAGGAAACCAGAAAAAAGTAGGTATCATTGCTACTTTAATTGGTAATCCGTCCGTGGTTATTCTCGATGAGCCTTTTGCTAACCTTGACCCAACCACGCAATTTCGACTTAAAAAAATCATCAAAGAACTAGCCGATGATCCAGCCGTGACCGTATTGGTTTCAAGCCACGACTTGCAGCACACCGTTGAGGTAAGTGACCGTATTGTAGCCATGCAAAAAGGCCAAGTGGTTAAAGACATTCAAACCTCAGAAGAAACATTAAAAGAATTAGAAGCATTTTTTGCCGTATAATTTCAGTAAAAAAAACCCTAATTTAAACCGCTAATTGTTGCAGTACTCACGCTATTTCAGTGTGAATATTGAAACAATTAGCTTTTTTATGGCGTAACCCTTCGTAAAAACTTCGGGTCGGGCTTTACGCTCTATCTTTATTTTCGATCCAAAAATCGAAAAATAAAGGATGCCGCTGCAATCCCTTACGCAAACCCGTTGCAGCCAAATAAAAGCTCATAATTTTCACGATATCAAAAAGAAATGTATTTTTACCAATGCATATACTAAAAAGTATATTTCATAGTTAATTGATAAAAACGTTTTCCATTGAAAATCAATACATACAAATCCTTACTTACACTCCTTTTCCTTGCTGTAGTAGTAGCGTGTTCCACCAAAAAAGACACTTTTTTAGCCAGAAATTCGCATGCCTTGAGCACAAAATACAACATTCTGTACAACGGCCAAGTAGGTCTAGACAAAGGTATTAAGTCCCTTCAAATGGGTAGCGACGATAATTTTTGGGATATTTTACCCATTGAAAAAATGCAAGTTTCGGATGAATTTACACCCGAAAAAGCCAAAAATCCAGACTTTGAATTAGCCGAAACTAAGGCAACCAAAGCCATTCAAAAACACTCCATGAATATTGGAGGCAAAGAAAAAAATTTCCAGATAGATGAAGCCTACCTTATGCTAGGAAAAGCAAGGTACTATGACCAGCGTTTTGTACCTGCACTCGATGCATTCAATTACATCCTTTATAAATATCCCAACAGCAGCAAAATTTACGAAGCAAAAATTTGGCGCGAAAAAACCAATATGCGTTTGGGTAACGATGCACAAGTAATCAAAAACATTAGTAAATTATTAGATGACCGTAAAGTACAAAAGCAAGTTTACGCTGATGCCAATGCACTTTTAGCAGCCTCTTTTTTGAATTTAGAAGAAAAAGACAGCGCAGTTGCTAAATTAAAACAAGCCATTAATTTCACCAAAGTCAATCAAGAAAAAGCCAGATATCGTTTTGTTTTAGGACAATTATATCAAAAAGCCGGCTACAAAGACAGTGCAGTAACAACCTTTCAAGAAATCATTGCAATGAACCGAAAGGCTGAGCGCAGATTTGTTTTGCAAGCGCATGCCAAAAAAGCAGAATTATTTGATTATCAAAACGGAGATACAGCTCTCTTTGTAAAAACATTTAATAAATTACTTAAAGATAGAGAGAACAGACCTTTTAAAGATTTGATTTTTCATCAAATGGCAGTTTTTCAAGACAAGCAAAACAATCAAAAAGCGGCTATTGCTTTGTATAATTCTTCACTCAAAACCAATTCAAAAGATTCGTATTTGGTAGCATCCAACTACCGCAATTTGGGTGACATGTATTTCAAGAATGCCTCCTACGCTTCAGCTGCAAAGTACTACGATAGTACATTGGTCAAGCTAAACAATAACACAAGAGAGTTTGCTAAAATTGAAAAAATCAGAAAAAATCTGGACGAAGTAATTGCCTACGAAGCTATTGCGAAGCGCAACGACAGTATTCTAAAAATTGTTGCTATGACTCCAGAGCAGCAAAACTCTTTTTACGAAAAGTATATTGCAGAACTCAAACAAAAAGACGAACAAAAAAAATTGCTCGAGGCTAAAAATAAAGAACTTCAAGAAAACCGTGAACGAAATGCGTCTATTAGTTCTGCTGATCCTAGTGGTGGTTTTGATACCTTGAATGCAGCCCCTGTTCCTGGTATGGCGCCTCCGTCTATGAATCCTATTGGGGCTCCACAGCCGGGTAGTAGTTCTTTTTATTTTTACAACGCAACCACTGTAGCATTTGGTAAAGTCGAATTTAAAAAATTATGGGGCGATAGATCACGTAATGGCAATTGGCGCTTTTCAGGAACCAAAGTAGGCAACACTACTGTTGCCGCTGATGATGCAACTACAGCAACAGATTCAACAGCTGCCGTTGCTACTATTGAAAAGCCAGAATACAGTACGCTTTTTTATACCAAGCAATTACCCACTGATGCAAAAGAATTAGATAGTATTGCCAAAGAGCGTAACAGCGCCTATTATAATTTAGGTATTGTCTATAAAGAAAAATTCAAAGAAAACGAACTAGCAATAAGCAAGTTAGAGCAGTTACTTTTAAACAATCCAGAGGAAAAGCTGGTGTTACCAACGCTGTATAATTTGTTTAAATTGTATCAAACAACAAATGCTACCAAGGCCGAAGCTATGAAAACTCGAATTTCACAGGAGTTTCCTAATTCTCGTTATGCGCAAATTATCAACCAAAATGTGCAAAGTACAACAGCAATAGCTGATTCTCCCGAAACGGAGTACAACAAATGGTATAAATTATTCGAAAAGGAAGATTTCAATACGATTTTATCTAACATTGATAATTTGATTGTACAGTTTTCTGGTGACGAAATTGTTTCAAAATTCGAATTGCTAAAGGCTAATACACTAGGAAAAGTTAAAGGCCTTTTAGCCTACAAAAAAGCCATGCAAGATGTAGTAGACAATTATCCTAATAGTGAAGAGGGTAAAAGTGCAGCCTTGATTTTAAAAGAACAAATTCCAGTATTAGAACAATTGAACTTCAAGACTGCTGTAGCTAGTAACTACAAAATTTTATACCAAGTAGGCGCTCGTGACGATGAAAAGACAAAAGCTTTGGAGGCGAGTTTGAAAGCATTTTTTGAGGGTGAGAATTTACAAAAGCTATACCTTTCTTATGACTTATATACCGATAACAATGCGTTTATGACAATTCACGGGATACCTACACAAAACTACGCTGCAGATATCTTAACAGTTTTAGCAGAAAATAAAAAATACAATCTTTTAACACCTGCTATAATTATTGCATCAGAGAATTATAGGATTGTGCAAATCAAGAAAAATTTAGAGAGTTACCTAGCCCTCGAAAAAAAATAACTATGTTCGATAAAAAACAAAAATCATACACCGATCTTTTGGGTAAAACCAATAGGATTGTTGAAGGAACCACTATTAAAGGAGATATTATTTCGCAAGCTGATTTTAGATTAGACGGTCACTTGGTGGGTAATTTTCAAACTGCTGGTAAAATTGTAATTGGCCCCGCCGGAAGTGTTACCGGAGATATTATCTGCAAGAACGCAGATATTGAGGGGAAATTTGAAGGCAACATCAAAGTTCAGGAGCTTTTGAGTGTAAAAGCAAAGGCGAGTATTCAAGGACAAGTAACTGTTGGGAAATTAGCAGTAGAGCCAGGTGCAACTTTCTCTGCGGCTTGTACGATGCAAATTCAATCTAAAAACTTGGAGGTACATGAAAAAGAAAGCAGAAAATAATGCCAAATGGTTGGTCTTTCTAGCAATACCTTTTCAAATGGGTACCATTATTTTTGGCTTCACCTATCTTGGTATCTGGCTAGATGATAACTACAGTCAAGCTGATTCTTCTGTTTATACTATCGTACTTTCACTAATTTCTGTTTTTATTGCCTTGTATAATGTAATACGGCAAGTAAAAAATTTAAACAATTCTAAAAATGAATAAAATTTTACCTTTTCTTAAGGCTTTAATTCCTTTTACCTTATTACTTTTTGTCGTACAGTATTATACAGTACAAACTTCTGGTTATCAAAAAGACCTGTTTTACAGCACAGAGAGCGTTTATGGATTTTTACTAATCACCACTATAATTATATATGTATTACTGCTTTTTGTGAATCAAAATTTTCCTGATTTTACTGGCTTTGCATTTTTAGGAACCACATTTATAAAGATGATGGCAGCAGTGGTTTTTTTGTGGCCATTAATTAAAGCCGAAAACGTTGCAACTAATCTCAATATCGGAGCTTTTTTCATTCCATATTTCCTATTTTTACTTTTTGAAACCGTTTTTGCGGTTCGATTGATAAATAAAAGATAGGTTGACTGCAAATAATGCAATAGCGCTCAAAATTGATTTTTTAAAAACATCATTATAATTTTCAATTTTGAATTAAATATGTACCTTTGCAAAAAATTTTAAAAACGTAAAATCAGATACACAATTAATAATGGTAATTTCAAAAAAATCACTTCAATTCCTGTTAGTTACTTTTGTAGCGTGTATGCCGTTGGTAAATTTCGCAAACCCAGCCGCGGATAGTCTTCAAAATCATACCGAAAGCGTGGCAACTGTTGCTGATGCGCATGCTGAAGCGGGTCATTCTGCTGAAAAAGAATTCAATGCTACGGAATTGATCAATGAGCACATTGGTGATTCGCATGAATTCCATATTGCTGATTGGGCGGGTCACCCGATTTCGTTTTACTTACCTGTTATTTTATGGACAAACTCTGGTTTGGAAATTTTCTCAGCAGAGCAATTTCACCACGATAACGAAGGACATCATGTTGTAGATGTAAACGGTCAAAAATTGGTTCGTTATAATGAAGTTATTTTTTACGCAGATAAATTTGAAACATTAACTGAAGATCAAAAAAAGAACGGTGCATTTGAATTTGATGCAAGACCTCTTGATTTTTCTATAACTAAGAATGTTTTCTCTATGTTAATGTCGGCTTTGGTTTTATTCTTCTTATTTTTTGCAGTAGCAAGATCGTACAAGAAAAACCCAAAAGCACCAAAAGGAATCGCTGGTTTCTTAGAGCCGTTGGTTATTTTTGTAAGAGATGAAATTGCTATCCCAAATATCGGAATCAAAAAATACGCGAAATACATGCCGTATTTGTTAACGATCTTTTTCTTTATCTGGATCAACAACCTTATTGGTTTAATACCGTTTTTCCCATTTAGTGCCAACCTTACGGGTAACATCTTCTTTACATTTGTATTGGCTTTGTTTACTTTTATCGTAACTAGTTTCAGCGGAAGCAAAGATTACTGGAAACACATTTTGTTGCCACCAGTTCCAAAAGCATTGTATCCTATTATGATACCAGTAGAAATTATTGGTATGTTGACAAAACCTTTCGCATTGATGATTCGTTTATTCGCTAACATCACTGCAGGGCATATTATCATCTTGAGTTTAGTCTCATTAATATTTATATTCAAAACAGTAGCGGTTGCACCAATTTCTGGAGCTTTCGTATTGTTCATGAGTGTACTTGAAATGTTGGTTGCTGCGTTGCAAGCTTATGTGTTTACGTTGTTAACTGCATTGTTTATTGGTCAGGCTGTTGAAGAGCACGACCACCATTAATTTGTGTTTTATTAATTATTAACTATATTAAATTTAGTATTATGGTATTAGCTGGAATCGGAGCTGGATTAGCTGTTATTGGTGCAGGTCTAGGTATTGGAAAAATTGGTGGTTCTGCAATGGACGCTATTGCTCGTCAACCTGAGGCTGCTGGAAAAATCCAGACTGCTATGATTATTGCTGCTGCACTTATTGAAGGTGTTGCACTTTTCGCAGTAGTTGTTGCGTTAATTGCACAATAATTAAAGCTTAAAACTTCTTGATACGGTTGGTATCAAGAAGTTTTTATTTCTAAAACAAACTTTTTAAATATAAAAATATGAATTTAACAGCACCAGAGAGTTTAATATTTTGGACCTCTATCATCTTTATAGTTTTCTTTATCTTGCTTGGTAAATTTGCTTGGAAACCAATTTTAAGCGCCGTAAAAGGAAGAGAAGATTCTATCAACTCTGCTTTGGCTGCAGCCGAAACAGCACGTTTAGAAATGCAAAATTTAACTGCAGAAAATGAGCGTATTTTACAAGAAGCACGTTTAGAGCGTGATGCTTTGTTGAAAGAAGCTCGTGATATGAGAGAAAAAATGATCGCTGATTCAAAAGCTGATGCGCAAGCAGAAGGTGCACGTATGATCGAGCAAGCGAAAACAGCTATTGCTGCTGAGAAAAATGCTGCTATGGCTGAATTGAAATCACAAGTATCTACTTTGTCTTTGAGTATTGCTGAAAAAGTATTAAGAGAAGAACTATCTAACAAAGAATCTCAAACTAAATTGATTGAGAACATGTTGGGTGACGTTAAATTGAACTAATTATGGCAAGTACTAGAGCAGCAAGTCGTTATGCAAAAGCAATTTTAGACCTAGCTAATGCTAAAGGTGTGGCTACTGAAGTGAATAGTGATATGAATAGTATTGCTACAGCTATCAATGGCAACCTAGAATTGAGTACTTTTATTCAGAACCCAACTATCAAAGTTACAGTAAAACAAAATGCTTTATTAGAAGTTTTTGCTGATAGCAATGCGGTTACTAAAGGTTTGTTTCAATTGTTATTTGAAAACAAGAGATTCGAAATCTTAGAATCTATCGCAGTTGAGTACGGGAAATTATTTGACTTTGCTAACGGAATGGAGCAAGCGCAAGTAACTACTGCTGTACCAATGGATGCTGCATTAGAAGAAAAAGTTTTGGCTAAAATAGCATTGTTATCTGATAAAAAGGTAAGCATACAAAATATAGTAGATCCAGCAATTATTGGAGGATTTATTTTAAGAATAGGTGACAAGCAGTACAATGCTTCTGTTGCTAACAGATTACAAGTATTAAAAAGAGAGTTAAGTAATTAGTTTATTGCACATTTAAGTGTTTAAATCATAAAGTAAGATGGCGGAAATTAAACCTGCTGAAATTTCAGCAATATTAAGAAAGCAAGTAGAAGGTTTTGAATCTGGTGCTACACTAGAAGAAGTAGGAACCGTACTTCAAGTTGGAGATGGTATTGCTCGTATCTACGGGCTTTCTAATGTTCAATATGGAGAGTTAGTGGAGTTTGACAATGGTTTAGAAGCTATTGTATTGAACCTTGAAGAAGATAACGTGGGTGTGGTACTTTTAGGACCATCTACTGGTATCAAAGAAGGTTCTACTGCAAAAAGAACACAACGTATTGCTTCTCTTAAAGTAGGAGAACAAATGGTAGGACGTGTAGTAAACACACTTGGTTTTCCAATTGATGGAAAAGGACCAATTGGTGGAGACTTATACGAAATGCCATTGGAAAGAAAAGCTCCTGGAGTTATCTTCCGTCAGCCAGTTACTGAGCCATTACAAACAGGTATCAAAGCAGTTGATGCAATGATTCCAGTAGGTCGTGGACAACGTGAGCTAGTTATTGGTGACCGTCAAACAGGTAAATCAACTGTTTGTATCGATACTATCTTAAATCAAAAAGAATTTTACGATGCTGGAAAACCAGTATTTTGTATCTACGTAGCTATTGGACAAAAAGCTTCTACTGTAGCAGGAATTGCTAAAATGTTAGAAGAAAAAGGTGCTATGGCGTATACTGTGATTGTTGCAGCTAATGCTTCTGATCCAGCTCCAATGCAAGTTTATGCTCCTTTCGCAGGTGCTGCTATTGGTGAATATTTTAGAGATTCAGGTCGTCCTGCTTTAATTGTTTATGATGATTTATCTAAACAAGCGGTTGCTTACCGTGAGGTTTCTCTTTTATTAAGAAGACCACCGGGACGTGAGGCTTATCCTGGAGACGTTTTTTACTTACACAGCCGTTTATTAGAGCGTGCTTGTAAAGTAATTGCTGATGACGGAATTGCTAAAAACATGAATGATTTACCAGATTCATTGAAATCTATTGTAAAAGGTGGTGGTTCATTAACAGCTTTGCCAATCATTGAAACTCAAGCTGGTGACGTTTCTGCATACATCCCAACTAACGTAATTTCGATCACTGATGGTCAGATTTTCTTAGATGGTGATTTGTTTAATTCAGGAGTTCGTCCAGCGATCAACGTAGGTATTTCGGTATCACGTGTTGGAGGTAACGCTCAAATTAAATCAATGAAAAAAGTATCAGGTACTTTAAAACTAGATCAAGCACAATTCCGTGAATTGGAAGCGTTTGCTAAATTTGGTTCTGATTTGGATGCTGTTACTTTAAATGTGATCGAAAAAGGAAAAAGAAACGTTGAAATCTTGAAACAAGGTTTGAATGATCCTTATACTGTTGAAGATCAAGTAGCTATTATTTATGCAGGTTCTAAAAACTTGTTGAAAAATGTTCCTGTGAACAAAGTAAGAGAGTTCGAGAAAGATTTCTTAGAATTCCTAAATGCGAAGCACAGACCTACACTTGATGCTTTGAAAGCAGGAAAATTAACAGACGAAATTACAGATGTAATCGAAACTGTAGCTAAAGAATTATCAGCAAAATTTAACTAATTTAGTGAAAAGTGAAAAGTGAATAGTATAACTGTTCACTTTTTACGATTCACATTTCACTATACAAAAAATGGCAAACTTAAAGGAAATCCGTAATAGAATTACTTCCGTTTCATCGACGATGCAAATTACATCGGCTATGAAAATGGTTTCTGCAGCAAAGCTAAAGAAAGCACAAGATGCGATCACAGCAATGCGCCCTTATGCCGAAAAATTAACGGAATTATTGCAAAATCTTTCTGCTACTTTAGAAGGTGATGCCGGTGGTGAGTACACTACACAACGCGAAGTTAAAAAAGTGTTGTTGGTGGTTATTACTTCTAACAGAGGTTTAGCAGGTGCGTTTAACACCAATGCAATCAAAGAAGCAAAAAACCGTGCCGATTATTACACAGGAAAACAAGTTGATGTTTTTGCCATTGGTAAAAAAGGAAACGACGTATTGAGCAAAACTTTAAACGTTGTTGGTAACCAAAGTACTGTTTTTGATGATTTGACTTTTGATAATGTTGCTAAAATAGCGGATGCTTTAATGGAGAAATTCGTTGGAGGTGAGTATGACAAAATTGAGTTGATTTACAACCAATTTAAAAATGCTGCTACGCAAATTGTTCAAACAGAGCAATTTTTACCGTTAGCATCTTTAAAAGCCAATGCAGCTGAAACTGCTGGTGATTATATTTTTGAACCATCGAAAGAAGAAATCGTGTTGACTTTGATTCCTAAATCATTGAAAACACAATTGTATAAAGGTATCCGTGACTCTTTTGCCTCTGAGCACGGAGCACGTATGACAGCAATGCACAAAGCAACGGATAATGCAACTGAATTGAGAAATCAATTGAAATTAACATATAACAAAGCGCGTCAAGCTGCAATTACAAACGAAATCTTAGAAATCGTTGGTGGAGCAGAGGCTTTGAAAGGATAAGAATAACGTAGTTTTTCAAATCTTCAAAATGCGAAGCTTGAAAGGATAAGAAAAACGTATTTTTTCAAATTTTCAAAACCCGAGGCTTTGAAAAGATAAACATGTTATCGTTTTATAATACAAAGAGTCAACTTCGGTTGGCTCTTTTTTTTGTACTCTGGTTTGTGATAAATTTAATTTCCTGGTTAAGTTCATAAACATAATCGTTTTCCTTGTTTTTTCTTTTTCTATTCCTCTGATTTTTTCTCTAATTTTACATTTTTAAAACGAACATGGATTTACACCTTATAGAACTTACTACCAAAGAAGAAATGCTGGCGCAATACGATGTCATGCTACATTTGTACACCAACTTTACTTTCGAAAAATACGATGCCTATCTTACGGATATGATTCCGCACAACTACAAGCAAATTGCTGTTTTTGAAGGCGCTGTTTGTGTAGGACTTTCTGGTTTGTGGTCTGGAACAAAGCTTTGGTCAGGCAAGTACCTCGAAATTGATAATTTTATTGTTCACCCCGATCACCGTAAAAAAGGAATTGGTAAAATGATGACTGATTATGTAGATGCGAAAGCCAAAGAACTTGGTTGCACTATGATTGTATTAGATGCTTTTACAGGAAACTTCAATGCACATCGTTTTTATTATAACCAAGGATACGCGCCCAAAGGTTTTCATTTCTTAAAAATTATCAACGAAGACGGTTTATCTTAAGAATGCTACTTTTTCTAGAAAACAGTTTTCACAAATCAATTAGGATATCTGCTTCACCAATGGTTAAAGTCACCACACAATTGCCTATTTTTGTTCCTATTGACCTCTGTAAAATAAAATAATTTTGGGTTTATATAAAAATCTTTTTAAACAAACAGCCATTTACGGACTCGCTACGGTTGTCCCGCGAATGTTCAGTTTTATTCTGGTTCCATTATACACTGATTTACTTCCTAAAGCTGAATACGGTAAGGTTTCTGTCATTTTTGCTTACATGATTTTCTTTAATGTACTTCTCGCGTATGGGTTTGAAACTGCTTTCTTTAGGTTTTACAATAAAGAGAATGATAAAAAATCTGTTGTTGAAACAGCGTCCGTTTCACTTTTTTGGACCTCAATTGTATTTTTGGTCATAGCCTTACTTTTCCGCAATAAATTGGCCATTTGGTCTGGTCTTGATGCGCAATATATTACATACACCATTTGGATTTTAGTGCTTGATGCCTTGGTGATTGTTCCTTTTTCAAAATTAAGAGTCAACCAGCAACCTATAAAATACGCTTTAATCAAAATAGGAAATGTTGTAGTTAATTTGGTCCTAAACTTATTCTTTTTGAGTTATTTACCCGCAATTACAAAATCAATTCCTGATGGGTTTTTAGGCTCGTTGTACATAGCTGATTTTCAGGTAGGTTATATTTTCGTATCCAATATTGTAGCCAGTTTGCTCACATTTGTAGTGTTGTCACCAAGTTATTTAAAACTAAAATGGCATTTTGATTTCCAACTTTGGAAACGCATGATGCAATACGGAATGCCTATTATGGTAGCCGGAATTGCATTTGCCATCAACGAACAGTTTGATAAGATTTTATTGGCGGAACTATTGCCAGCCAATATTGCCGATGCAGAGGTCGGCGTTTACTCAGCCTGTTACAAGCTCGGTTTGTTCATGGTCTTGTACCGTACGGCCTACACTTTAGGAATTGAACCTTTCTTTTTTAGTCATGCTGATAGTAAAGATGCACCGCAAACCTACGCCACAATAACCAAATATTTTGTCATTTTTGGGTCGTTCATATTACTCTCGGTTATCGTTTTTGCCGATGTTTTAAAGGTAATCATGATTCGAGACCAGTCCTATTGGGAAGCTATGAAAGTAGTGCCTTTAATTATTTTGGCTAATTTTTTTCTTGGCATTTACACCAACCTTTCCGTATGGTACAAACTCATCGATAAAACGTATGTAGGTGCTTATATCTCTATCGTAGGAGCCATTATCACACTAGCGCTCAATTATCTGCTAATCCCAACCATGAGTTATTACGGATCGGCCATAGCCACCATAGCCGCTTATGGTAGCATGATGACCATCTCTTACTATTTCGGAAACAAATATTACCCTATACCGTATGACAGCCGTAAAATTTTTATGTATCTCATAATTTCAATTGGTTTTTCAGCGATTTCATTTTACGGATTCCGGGAGAATTATTTCGTAGGAATCCCGTTATTGCTCGTGTTCCTTTATATTATATACCACAACGAAAAAGAATTATTAACCCAAATACTAAAACGTAAAGCGAAGTAGTATCAAATTTTGTAG
Organism: Flavobacterium sp. K77; assembly: GCF_021608205.1. Classification (NCBI taxonomy): domain Bacteria; kingdom Pseudomonadati; phylum Bacteroidota; class Flavobacteriia; order Flavobacteriales; family Flavobacteriaceae; genus Flavobacterium; species Flavobacterium sp. K77. The sequence continues at coordinate 147,715 of NZ_JAKIHO010000001.1, forward strand.
GAGCTTATCGCGCCCTTCGTTTCAAGCTTTTTCCTAAAATTGTTTTTTTCTACGGCTCAAAAGGAGCTTCTTGCAGTCGCTCTTTTCACCCTCGAAGAAAATACAATTTTATAAAAAAAGGCTTTCCACTTTGGTCACGGCTAAAAAAGCGCACTTCCTAAAAAAGACAATCTGATCCTGAAAACTAGCTCAAACAAATACATTATGAATATCAACATCATCAACAAATCACAACACGACTTGCCTAGCTATGAAACCATCGCCTCGGCAGGAATGGATTTACGAGCCAATATCACAGACCCAATTACTTTAAAACCACTAGAACGAACTATCGTAAAAACAGGTCTTTTTATAGAACTACCTATTGGGTACGAAGCACAAGTAAGACCACGTAGCGGACTAGCCGCAAAAAATGGCGTAACCGTACTAAACGCACCCGGAACTGTAGATGCGGATTATCGTGGAGAAATTGGAGTTATTTTAGTAAATTTATCCAATGAAGATTTTACCATTCAAAACGGAGAACGTATAGCGCAATTAGTTATCGCCAAACACGAACGCGCCGAGTGGACTCTAGTTCAGGAACTGACAGAAACTTCAAGAGGTGAAGGTGGTTTTGGTAGTACGGGAGTAAAGTAAACAGTCGCAGTATTCAGTCATAGTAATCAGTAGAAGTTAACAGTTTTAGAAAATTATTAAACGACAAATTTCAAATATAAAGTTTCAAAAATCCGTTTAATCTTTTAAATCTGTGGCTAAATAGAATAAAAAAAACTTTGCGAGCTTTGCGAAATCCTTCGTGAACTTTGCGGTTAAAAAGTAAAATAAATTTAATAATTTAAAGATTGAATAATTTAAAGATTTATGATAATCATTAAATTTTTCAATCGTTTAATCTTTCAATAAATAAACATGAAAATAATCGTTCCTATGGCGGGTCGTGGATCACGCCTTCGCCCACATACATTAACCATTCCTAAACCATTAATTCCTATTGCCGGCAAACCTATTGTACACCGTTTGGTTGAAGACATCGCGGGAGTTTTAAATCAACAAATTGACGAAGTAGCTTTTATCATTCATGAAAGTTTTGGTCAAAAAGTGGAAGAAGAACTTTTGGCTATAGCCCAAAAACTAGGTGCCAAAGGAACCATTTATTACCAAAACGAAGCCTTAGGAACCGGTCACGCTATCATGTGTGCCAAAGAATCCTTGAGCGGACCAGCGGTAATTGCTTACGCCGATACCCTAATTCGTGCCGATTTTGACTTAGACAAAGAGGCAGATAGCGTAATTTGGGTAAAACAAGTAGACCAACCAGAAGCTTTTGGTGTGGTAAAATTAAATGCGAACAATGAAATCGTTGAGTTGGTTGAAAAACCAGCCACTTTTGTTTCAGACTTAGCAGTTATTGGGATTTACTATTTCAAAGATATTGCAGTACTTAAAAACGAATTGCAGTTAGTGCTTGACAATAACATCATTCACGGAGGCGAATACCAAATCAATGATGGAATCAAACAAATGATGGCCAAAGGCATGAAATTTGTCCCTGGCAAAGTGGAGGAGTGGATGGATTGCGGTAACAAAAACGTGACTGTAGAAACCAATTCTAGAATGTTAGGTTTTTTACATAATGATGGTGAATCCTTAGTTGATGAAAGTGTAAAACTAGAAAACGCAACTATTATACCACCATGTTATATTGGTAAAAACGTAGTGTTGATTAATGCTACTGTTGGTCCAAATGTTTCCCTTGGTGACGGTTGTCATGTGGTAAATAGTACGGTAAAAAACAGTTTGGTACAAACGCATTCGCATATCAAAAATGCAGTTTTAGACAATGCCATGATTGGAAATCATGCTAGTTTTGATGGTAATTTCACTAGCATCAGCATAGGTGATTATTCTGTTTTAGAGTAAAATACGGTAATAACTCACTGATTCACATCAGTGAGTTGTTACTTCAAAAAGGTTTTGATTTTGTGTCAATTGTACTAGTATTACGTTTAATTATGAATAGGAAAAACAAATTTTTTGTACTGCTACTAATTGGATTTTTTGGATTCCAAACAAATTTGTGCGCACAAATTGAACCCGAAGAAATCAAAGTTGATACGGATCAATTTCATGAACTATTCTACGAATCCTTGCTGCAAAAAGGAATCGAAAATCACGATAAAGCCATTGTCGCTCTTGAAAAGGCCGATAAAATCAGCCCTAACAACGCTACCGTTTTTTATGAGTTAGGGAAAAATTATTTAGCCTTAAAAAATTATCCTGAAGCCTTTACTTTTTTTGAAAAAGCCAGCACCATCGATCCTAAGAATAAGTGGAATTACATTGGCATGTACGATGTGAGTTATGAAACCAAAAACTATGCACAGGGAATCACGGTTTTAAACAAATTAATTCCAATCGATTCCAAGTACAAAGAGGATTTAACGTCGCTGTATATGGCTACCAATCAATATGACAAAGCCTTAACTTTGATACAAGAACTCAACGAAAACGTTGGAAAAACAGATAGAAGAGAATTGTACAAAAGTCAAATTCTATCAGTAGGGAAATATCAAAATTCGGAAATTGTAAACCTCGAACAACTCATTGCAAAGAATCCAAAGGAGGAATCGAATTATTTAAATTTGATTTTTTTATACTCTAAAAATAACGACGAAAAAAAAGCTTTTGAAGTTGTTCAAAAATTAGAAAAAGCCATACCAAATTCAGAGTGGGCGCAGGTGAGTTTATTCAAAAATTATTTAGATAATAATGACGCCGTAAAAGCTATCAGTGCTATGAATACTGTTTTGGGAAGTAGCAAAATCGACTCCAAAATTAAACATCGTATTTTAAACGAATTTTTAATTTATGTCAATAAAAATCCACAGTACAGCGCTGATTTAGAAAAAGCGGTTTCTTATTTTGATAATGATCCAAACATCAACGTTGCAAAAGAAATAGGTCTGTTTTTTCAAAACAAAAAGCTGTACCAAAAAGCGATTCCTTTTTACGAAAGAGCGCTGAAAACCAATGCTGACAGCGATATCGCAACGCATTTGTTGCTCTTGCAAGTACTTACTGAAGTGCAGCAATTTGACCAAATAGACAAAAAAGCAACTGCTTTGGTAGAGAGTTTTCCAACACAGGCTACCTTTTATTATTATGCAGGTCTGGCCAACAATCAATTAAAACAATTCAAGAAAGCAAAGGATTATCTCGAAATGGGCATGGATTATGTAGTAGAACAATTGGATTTAGAAGTGAATTTCAACATCCAATTAGGAGAAGCCTATAACGGTTTGGGCGATTTCAAGAAAAAAGACTTGTATTTTGCAAAAGCCAATCAATTACTTAAAGCAAAAAAATAATGAAAAAATGTGTCCTATTCTTTATAATTTCAGTGTCGTTGTTGTCATGCAAGTCCAAATCAATGGCGGTTGGAACAACTCCTGAAGCTCCTGCAGTTCCCGCAGTTGCTAGCGCTGAAATGTCTGCAAAAAAAATTATTGAGCAGCATTACAACAATAAAATCGATTTTTCTACATTGTACATTAAGTCGAGCGCACGCTACGCAGATGAAAAATTAACACAAAACGTAACGGCTGAAATTAAAATACAAAAAGACGAACAAATTTTGGTAAGTGTTCGTTTTCTGGGTATTACGATGGCCAAAGCCTTAATTACACCAAAAGCAGTAAGTTATTACGAGAAATTAAATGGAACTTATTTTGAAGGCGATTTTAGTAGTTTGAGCCAATGGTTAGGTACTGATTTAGATTATGAAAAAGTGCAAAATTTATTATTGGGTAAGGCTATCGATAATTTAAACAAAGGCAAGTATCAAGTTAAACTTGAAGAGCAAAGTTACCAACTGGTAGATCAAGATAGTGGTAGCACCTCAAAATCATACTTTTTAGATGCATTACGTTACTTAGTTCAAAAACAAGAAGTGGCTCAAGCTGCTGAAGAACGTACCATTAAAGTGGAGTATGGCGCACACCAAGATTATGCACAAGGAACGTTGCCTACGCAAATTGCTATTCAAACGCAACAAAAAAAAGGAACTACTGATATAAAATTGGAGTACAACGGAATTTCTTTTAACGAAGAACTTTCTTTTCCTTATAGTGTGCCAAATGGCTACAAAAGAATTTTAATTAAGTAAATTTGCCAAAACATTTTTTTCACATGCCAAAATTGATCCTAAGCCTAATTTGTATTTGTATGACTTCCTTACTTTGGAGTCAAGAGTCACAACAAGAAAAATTAGAACAACGCAAAGAGCAAATTCAAAAAGAAATTCGCGAAAACGAAAAACTTTTACAATCCGTTAAGAAAAAAGAAAAAACGGTCGTGAACGTTATCGCGATTCAAAGCAATAAAATTAAGCTAAAGGAAAAATTAATTAACACTACCGAAAAGCAAACCAAATTGCTTAAGAACGACATGTATATTAATCAAGTGCAGATTAATAAACTGAAAAAAGAACTAAAGATTTTAAAAGAAGATTATGCTAAAATGATTGTGAAATCATACAAGAGCAGGTCTAGTGAGAGTAGAGCCATGTTTTTACTGTCGTCTGAAAATTTCTTGCAAGCCTACAAACGCGCGCAATACATGAAGCAATACACAAGCTACAGAAAAACGCAAGGGGAAGAAATTAAAACTAAAACAGACAAATTAGCCGATTTCAATCAAAAGCTAGACGTTCAAAAAACGGCCAAACAAAAATTGATTGCCGAGAACGAAAAAGAACGTTTGTCTCTGGAAAAAGAAAAGCAAGAGCAACTTAAGTTGGTGAATTCTATTAAGAAGGACAAAAACAAGATTGCGCAAGAAATTAAAAAACGCCAGCAAGAATACAGAACAATTGACAGGCAAATCAATAGGTTAATTAGAGAAGCCATCGCCGAAGCAAACAGAAAAGCAGCTCTAGAAAAAGCAAAAGCAAACCCAAGCGCACCAGTATCTAAAGCGGCAGTTTCATCATCAAAAATTGAATTGACGCCAGAGGCCAAATTAATAGCGGATAATTTTAGAGCCAACAGAGGTCGTTTGCCTTACCCTGTTGAAAAAGGGTTTATCTCTCTAGGGTATGGAAACCAAACACACCCGCTTTTTAATACGATTACCATTCACAACAGTGGTGTTGAAATTACTACCGAAAAAGGAGCAAGTGCTCGTGCGGTTTTTGGCGGTGAGGTAACAAGTGTAATGGTAATTTCGCCAGTGAACAAAGCCGTTACCATCTTGCATGGTGATTATTTTACGGTGTATCAAAACTTAAGTTCAGTATCAGTAAGTAAAGGCGATAAAGTAAGCATTAAACAAAGCATTGGGAAAGTAAGAACTAATGGCGATACCGGAAAGACAGTTTTAAAGTTTATGATTTCTCAAAACTCAACTTTAATCAATCCTGAGGGGTGGTTGTCAGGTAGGTAATGTATAACTTGCCTTAACATAAAAAAGCACTATCGTTTCACAAGAAATGATAGTGCTTTTTTAGTTTTTAAAGGTGATTTTTCAACCAGTAATTCACTCAAATTTATTGGTACTGAATGTAAATTGGCTTTGGCGTAAGCTGAACCAATTGTTCTGGCGTATACATGCTCCAGTTATTCCAATTATCATTTTTGTAAAATAATTTGAAACCCGTAAACTGTACAGGCTCTCTATAAATGTAACGTAAGTAAGTTGATTTTTTTAGAATTTGGCTTCCAAAACCATCCATATGCATCACGATTTGTACTTCGGGAACTTTTTTAATGTTTTGGTAATTGGTAACCATTCCTTGTGTAAATCGGTGTACTACTAAAACCTTTGGCGAAAGCTTTTTCTCGTGTACAATTCGAGCCAAAATGGCAATTGCATCGTTTATATCTGAGGCGTCAAGTGTACCAATTTTTTTGCCAGGCTCGTGACCTTCTTTCATCGAAAATTCAGGATCAATACCTAAATGCACATTGGGTTTGGCCAAATACGATTCTAGTTGCGTTACTTCTTCTTTCACGGTACTGTGGCCAATTTGCACATCTAAAAACACCAATGCCTTAATAGGTTTGGCCCAAGCTAGTAAGGTATCAATTTGTTTAAACGGCATGCGCATGTTGTACCTGTTGGCTTTTCCGGGTTTGCTTTGCGCCGAAACTGCAATATAATGTAGCGCAGGTATTGCTTGAACTGTTGAATCAGCGGCTTGCCATTTGGCTACTTCTGATTGTAGTTTTTGAAGCATTTCGTCTTTTGGATATTCGCCTAAAACGCCCATTCTTTTAGAGTATAAATTACCATAAAAGGCTATGATGCGATGGTATGGCAAAACAGCACCCACCAACGGATACGGACTTTCTGCAGGCCATCTTCCGGTGGTGTCTTGGTTGCTTAAAGCGAGCATGCGCTTGTTGTAATCTATTGTGTCAAGCTGTGGTTTTTGGGTTTGAATTTTTTTTGTAATAGGAGCAGTGGCTGGTTTTTTTGCAGCCTTTTCATTTTGACAAGAAAAAAATAGTAGTGAAAATGTTAAAGCAAAAAGTAGATTTAAAACGGGTTTCATTATTGAGGAATTACTAGCAATAAAGTTAGATTAATTATAACAGCAAGGTATTCATTATTGGTTGAAATAAAGTTTGAAACCGTTACATAATTTACGGTTTTTGAAGTAATGAATTTAGTTTTCCTTTGGAGCTAAGTGCGAGAAAAGATTATCTTTAAGCACCAATTTAAACCCCTAAATAGTAGTCTCTTGTTAAAAAAAATAATTCTTTGTTTCTTTCTAGTTCAATGTACCTGCTTAACTTTTGCGCAAGCGAAAAAAGATACTATCTCTCTACCAGAAGTTCTTTTGAAAGGCAGACCAATTCAAAAAAGCGTTCAAAAAACTGCTGCGGCTGTTGCAATACTTACTGCTGCTGAAATCAATAAAAGCGATGGTTTGATTTTAACTCCGGTTTTGAATACAATTCCAGGAGTGAGCATGCAGCAAGGCGCGTTGAACACCAACCGAATTATGATTCGTGGTATTGGTGCACGCGCACAATTTGGCACTACCAAAATCAAAGCTTATTTTGACGGGATTCCGTTAACTACCGGCGAAGGAGAAACCACAATTGACGATTTAAATTTAAGCGCAATTGAAAAAATAGAAATCACAAAAGGACCCAATGCCACGAGTTTTGGATCGGGTTTGGGCGGTGTTATTCAACTGTTTTCTAAAGAGACACCTGCGGGAGAAAATTTTGCAAAAGCGGCTACCACTTTAGGCAGTTTTGGTTTACTACACCAACAATATACTGTTGGGTTTGCTAATGCAAAAAGCAATTGGTACAGCAGTTTTGCCAATGTGCAGCAAGACGGATTTAGAGCGAACAGTGACTACAACCGTAAAACATTCAACTTGCACGGCAAGCAGCAATTGGGAACCAAAGGGAAATTGTCTTTTTTGGGAACCTTTACACGATTGAAAGCGTTTATCCCGAGTTCGATTAACGAAAATGATTTTAATAACAATCCCGAGAAAGCCGCTCCTACTTGGGCTGCCGCAAAAGGATTTGAATCTTACGATAAGGTACTTTTAGGAATTGCACATCAACATCAATTTACAAATAAATGGTCCTTACAAACGAGTGTTTTTGGTAGTTTCAAAGTGGCTTACGAACCACGACCTTTTGATATTTTAGAAGACAACACCAATACATTAGGGTTGCGAGCGCATGCCAACTTCAAAGACCAACTTTTTTCAGTACCCATGGAACTGAGTTTTGGAACTGAATTGCTCAAGGAAAAATATAACAATACTTTGTATCGCAATTTGTATCAATCGCAGCCGGGTCAAGGAAGTGTGCAAGGAGATGCTTTCAGTACTGTAAATCAAAATAGAAATTACAGCACTTTTTTTGTTCAAATGGAGTTGCAACTAAATGCAAAACTGCAATTAGAAACGGGTTTGGCTTTCAATGAAACTTCATATTCATTAAAAAACGAAACAAATCAAGGTGATCCGTATTCCTTTGGCGCTGTGTGGTCGCCACGAGTAGGATTGTCCTATCAAGTAAGTAAAGGAAAACATCTTTATACAGCAATTAGCAACGGTTTTTCAGTGCCATCAGTTTCAGAAACCTTAACGCCTCAAGGTCAAATTAACAACAATTTGAAGCCAGAATTAGGTTGGAATTATGAAGTTGGTTTTAAAGGAAATTGGTTGGGTCAAAAGTTATATACCGAAGTTGCTTTGTACACTACTCAAATCAAAAATTTGTTAGTCGCACGCCGCACTGCAGAAGATCAATTTGTAGGTATCAATGCGGGTAGCAGCTCACATTTTGGTCTTGAGTTTGTGTTGCGTTATGCTGTTTTAAATAGCGAACAAGTACAAATTAAAACCTATACTTCGGGAACTTTGAATAATTTTAAGTTCAACGAATTTGTAGATGGTGATGCTGATTATTCTGGAAATCAACTCACGGGCGCACCGCAATCGCAATTTAATTTCGGAATTGATGTGCAAACAAAAATGGGAGTAAGTTGGAATACCGCTTTACAAACCGTTGGTAAAATCCCTATGAACGACAGTAATACCAAATACAGTGATCGGTATGCGCTGTTAGATAGTAAACTGACTTATTTATTTACCTTGTTTAATTGTTTGAAAACAGAAGTAAATGTTGGAGTGAACAATGCTTTAAATCAAAAATATGCTGCTAATATTTTGCCAAATGCAGTAGGATTTGGTACTGCCGCGCCTCGTTATTTTTATCCCGGAAATCCAATAAATTATTATGGAGGTTTTTCGGTAGCCTATTACTTTTAAAAATGAATTTCTAAAAAACTTTACTTTTTAATAGCGGCGACCTCTTTTACAGTTACAGCTTTGGTTTGTTTGTTGCTCCACGAAGTCATAATGTAGTTCATTACATCAGCTACTTCTTGATCGGTAAGTCCCATTGCAGGCATACTGCTGTTGTATTTTTTTCCATTGACCGTAATTGGACCGCTTTGACCGTATTTAACCGCAGCTATACTAGCCGTACGTTTGTTTTTTAGCCAATCAGAACCATCCAAAGGCGGAAAATTAGTTCCATCGCCTTTGCCTGTAGCGCCGTGACATTGCATACAAAAATCGGCATAGATTTCTTTACCTGGATTTTGATTAGTTACAAAGTTGTTGTTTTTATCAATGCGGCTGTATGTAGCTGTTTCAAAAGAGTTCTTTGTAGCGATGCTTCCAAGCAATGCCATACTCAATCCCAAAAATAGTTTTGTGTTGATCATGATTTAATTAGGTATAATTTTCACAATTCCTTTTCCTTCTACACCCATGTAAATGTAACCGTCGGGACCTTGCGCTACATTGCGTACACGACCGACTCCGGTGGCAATTTTTTGACGACCTATAATTTCATTTCCTTTTAATTGGACCAATTCAAGGTACTGAAATTTTAATGATCCTACTAACAAATGTCCTTTCCAATCTGGATATTTATCGCTGGTTACAAATGTCATTCCGCTTGGCGCGATAGAAGGCAGCCAGTAATAAATTGGTTTTTCAATGCCTGGTTTTTCGTTTTGAGTACTAATTGTAGTGCCATCATAATCGATACCGTAGGTCACTACGGGCCAACCGTAATTCACTCCTTTTTGAATGATATTAATTTCGTCGCCACCTTGAGGTCCGTGTTCGGTTTCCCAAATGGCGCCTGTAACTGGATTTTTTGCCATTCCTTGTGGGTTGCGATTTCCGTAAGTGTAAATAGCTTCTTTAGCTCCTGATTTACCCACAAAAGGATTGTCTTTTGGAATACTTCCATCATCATTTAGGCGATAAATTTTTCCACCATCACGTGTAATATCTTGTGGATTGACAAAGTGTTCGCCACGTTCTCCTACTGAGAAAAATAAATAACCATCATTATCAAAAACAATTCGGGAACCAAAATGCTGTCCCTTGGTTGTATTTGGAGTTGCTTTGTACAACGATTCAATTTGGGTTAAACCACCGTCAACTAATTTAGCGCGAATCAATTTGGTATTTCCTCCCGTGCCTTCACCTTCTTCGGAAGCAAAAGTCATGTAAATCCAACCGTTTTTCGCGTAGTCTGGATGTAGAGTGATATCCAACAAACCACCTTGTCCACGAGTATATACTTTTGGAACATTTTTAACGGCTGTTTTTTGTCCGTTTTTAATGTGAAACAATGTGCCGCTTTTTTCTGTCACCAATAGCGCACCGTCTGGCAACCAAGTCATTCCCCAAGGAATGGCAATGTCCGAAGCAACGGTTTCTAAGGTGTAATTTTTAACTTCGTCTTTGATAACTACATCATTTGGTTTGGTTTGTGCCTCACAATTTAGTGCGAGCATGGAGAATATAGAAAGGGAAACAAGGGTTATTTTTTTCATGATGGAAGTTTTAACAAAATTGTCTTTAAAGGTACTAAATGCCAAATAAAAATTGATGATTGGATTTAATTTTTACTTCGAATTAACACAATCAAGTCGTTGCGTTTAATTATTATGTAATTTATTCTATTAATTATTGAAAACGTCAATTCGAGTATTTTTTGTGCAGTAAAACGGAACAATAAATGTATCGAGAATCGTTTCTAATGAAATTTTTCTTGTTCTCGATACTTTTTTCTATCGAAAAAAACTCGAACTGACGAAAAATTATAATTAGAAACTACCCTTACTCAACGGATAGATATGTAAATTGAAAAATGAAAAATTTAAAGTTTTTTCATAAAAAAACCACCTTTTGAGTAGGTGGTTTTGAGAGATTGTGTTTTATTTTTTGACACTGTATTTGGCTGTTCGGGCATCTTTGATGGGACCTTTCCAATTTAATCCGAAACCAAAATCATAGACATTTCCAACGTTGTCTTGGTACGGAATCATATCGTGGGGTACATCTTCGAGTTGTTTTTCAACAGTAGACATGTTGGCGGGCATTTGTAAAGGTAACAAGCCAGACGGTTCTGTTTTACCAGAAACAATATCTAACAAAGCTTCTACTTGTACGCCAAAATCTCCCAGTATTGCATCTACATTTTTTTCGAAATCACTAAAAACCATCGGATTTGAAATGGATACAGCTACTAAAACTGGTTTGTCTTTCATGGCTTTTTTTGTATCTAAAATGGTATTTAAATCAGGATACGAATTGGATTTACTCGTTTTATTCACATACGAACGGTTGTTGATAGTAGGATCAATCACGGGATCACCGTCAGCAATACTTTGCACTCTTGCATCAACGGCGGTGTAGTCACTCAATTGCAAACTAATGGGTAAATATCCGTTTCCGCCAGCTTCTCTATCCGTTCGGCTGTAGCCGTTGCTGATCGGACTTTTGATAAAAACCATTGCAAAGTCAGCTTTGTCTGGATCATCGGTTACAGTGTAGTATCTTTTAATCAATTCTAAATTAACTGGATATTCTATTTTTTCTGGCGAAGGTTGTCCAAAAAAGTTAATTCCCGCAGGTGTAGTGCGTTTTGGTACATAGACCGTTTTTCCTTTGGCTATTGGCAGCGTTTTGTTTTGATTTTTAAGCAAGACTACGGATTTTAATTGGGCATCGTAACCCGCTTTCATAAACTCGGGTTTTCCAACAATAGCTTTGGTTTCGTTCGGGTCTAAATAGGCATTTTCGAATAATCCTACTCTAAAAATATTCAAAAGCAACCTAACTGCTGATTGCTCAAAACGCTTGCGCATAAAGGTTTCGCCTTGCTCTTTTACACCCATTTGATAGGCTTCAAGAACAGGTTTGATATCGTTATTTCCTCCAAACTGATCTACGCCAGCCATCAGCACTTTGTAATGTCTTTCGGCCACGGTCATTGATTCAACTCCCCAAGATTTTCCAGCAAACACATCTGGTTTCGGACCCTCATCAGCAGTAATGAGCCAATCGGTACAAACTACACCATCGTAGCTGTATTTATCTCGCAACAAATCAGTGATGATGTATTTGCTAAACCCGTTTCCTACGTTCTCATTATATTTTTTATCTTGACCAAATGATATGGTGTAGTAAGGCATCACCGCCGATGCTTTTTTGGTAGATCCATTCAGTTGAAAAGCGCCTTCGGTAAATGGTTTTAGGTGTGTTTCGAAATTATTTCCCGGATAAACTGCAAATTTTCCGTAGGCAAAATGTCCATCGCGTCCGGCTTCTTCAGGACCACCACTCGGCCAATGTTTCACCATGGCATTTACACTTTGATGTCCCCAACCGTTGTAGTTTGCAATGGATTTTTGTGGAGTTTGAAAACCATCTACATAGGCTCTTGCCATGTCGGTGGCTAGTTTTGGGTCTTCGCCAAAAGTACCTACAAATCGATTCCATCTTGGTTCAGTTGCCAAATCAATTTGAGGCGAAAGCGCCGTTGCGATTCCCATGGCGCGGTATTCTTGTGCAGCAATACTCCCAAATTGCTGTGTAATTGCAGCATCAAAAGTGGCAGCTAGACCTAATTCTTCTGGCCATTGAGAGATAGCTCCGCCTGAACCCGCATTGTATTCGGCATCTTTATTGGCGCCGTTTCTAGGATCGGAACTGTTGTTGGCTGGAATTCCCATTTCGATTCCTTCCACTAAGGTTTGAATATTGTTGTTCCACTGTGCTGCAATTTCTGGCGACGCTACCGAGGTCATTAATATATGTCGCAGGTTGTCTTTGGTTAAAAAGGCAATTTGCTGATCCGATAAAGCGGAAGGTTTTGCACCACTTTGTGAGAAAGGTTTTCCGTTATAGGTTCCTGTAAACATGCCTGCTTCTTGCGCTGGAATGGCTTGGTGTCTGCTGTACAACATTAAACCTGCGATTTGTTCTACGGTCATTTGTGCGGCTAGGTCTTTGGCTCGTTCGTTTACGGGTTTGCGCCAATCTTCATAGAGATCTAATTTCCCGTTTTTATTCAAGTCTTTGAACGCAAATCCATCTACTTGAATGATTTTGATACCTGATTGTGGTGAGTAGCCTAAGGTTTGACCTCCTTTGTTGGCTACCAGTTTATAGGTATTTTTGTTGGTTTCGGTCCATTTGGTTTGTGCTTGCAAGCCTACAGCAAGTAGCAGCAAAGAGGGTAGTATTACAATTTTTGATTTCATACGGGTTTATTTTCAGGTCAATAGCTTAAATTGAAGTGTTTCAAATGTAACAAAAAATAATATGTGTTGTATAGACACAATGAAACTATTTTTATTTTTGAATTCAAAGTAATCAGGATTAGCTACTAGAAAACTATTTTTTGTTTAACTTTGCCGAATAAAATTTAAACAAAACAAAATAATTATTCTTTGCATAAGCTGAAAATAAATGGAAGATAAAAAACCAGATAATGTTGTTTATACTGCCGAGGCGGGATACAATGCCAATATTTTGCCCTACGCAACAGGTGTTGGTGCACCAGTTATTCGTGTTGATGATGTAGTTTCTTGGAAAAGCAGAGGAATTGACAATGTGAATAAAGAATTGGGGAATAAGTTCAATGAACTCAAGTTGCAATACGAAAAATTGATGCAAGAATACGAATGGAACGAACTCGTGTATAGTGCCAAATTTTCGTTTGAGCCAGTTATTGGCGAGATTTACCATTTGTATCGCGATGCGCAAGGGGTTCATTTTTTATCCTTGATAGGCCCACACGAGTGGAATAAAGAACATATTGGCACTTTTAAACTTAACAGTGATAAAAAGTGGATGCATTTAGATGGCTATTCCAACTTTTAACAATTGCTTTAACTTTTCAAAAACAAATATTTTTAAAAGAAGAAAGGGACCGTTCACAATGAACGGTCCCTTTTTTGGTTTTATACAATTTTATATTCGTTGCAACTTATTTTTTATCCTCATCTAAAATAATAGCGGGTACTTTTTGTTGCATCACATAGCTGTTAAAAGCCTTGACATCTTTGTCCATCAGCTCTTGTAATTTACTGATTTGAGCATCTATTTTTTGAGCTAAATCTTGGTAAACTACATACGCATTGCGTGTAGGTTTTGACTCTGATGAAGAAATGTTTGAACCCAAACCAGCCATTTTATCATTCAATTGAATAGGGTAGGCCAATACATCTTGCGGTGCTTTGGCTTTTGGTTGCATTAAAGTTCCTTCGATAGCATCTAGACTTTCTAAAGTAGTTTTTGTCATTTTTTTCATTTCTTCTACCAGCACAGCATCTTTTACACTTGAGATATAAGAATTGATTTGCGATCTAATTTTACGTAATTTATTGATCGCTTTATGTGCTTCGTCCACTTTTTTGTTCACCTTTTGATGCAAATCAAATTGTTCTTGCAAGTCGGCTGCACTTGTATTTACTCTTGGGTCTAATTTAATTTCGAAGGCTGCTTCGCCAATTACAGTTTTTCCTTCTAAGAGTTTAACGGTATAAGTACCAGGAACTACTTTTGCACCAGCTCCAGAACCAGCCCACATTACATTGGTACCTTCTACTTCGGTTACATTAGGATATCTCATGTTCCATACAAAAGAATTCATACCAGCTTGTGCTGAAATTGTTCCAGGTTGTGCTTTTTTAGTATCGGTATAAAACTCTTTTGAAGGTGTCATTTCTTTGCCTTTCAAGTTTTTTGTAGACGAGTAGGTGATAATGGTATCTCCTTTTGGAGTAGTAAATTGCAGTTTTATCTCGTTCGTAGGTTTCTTTTTAAAGTAGTAACGCACAATAACACCATTTGGCGCATTGGTTCCGGTGCTAGTATCATCGCTTTGACCACCTGACATACGGTAGGCATGGCGTGGTTTGAATAAGTGTTTATCCGCTTTTACTACTTGGTCTTTGATTTCGTACAATGGAGTAATGTCATCTAAAACCCAGAACGCACGACCGTGTGTAGCCACTACTAAATCTTTCTCTCTTTTGTGAACACGCAAATCACGAATTGGTGTCAAGGGAAGGTTTAAGTTCAGTTTTTGCCATGAATCGCCATCATTGAATGAAACATAAATACCGCGTTCTGTACCAGCATAAAGCAATCCTGGTTTGTTTGGGTCTTCGCGCAATACACGACAATATTCGTCGATCGGGATTCCGTTCGTTATTTTGGTCCATGTTTTTCCGTAATCAGACGTTTTAAATAAATACGGATTGCGATCTCCGTACATGTATTTGTTCGCCGCTACGTAAGCTTTCCCTTTTTGATGCTCAGAAGTATGAATCATACTAATCAATGAAAAATCAGGTAAAAGCGTTGTTGGTAATGAAATATTATCCCATTTGGCACCATTGTTTTTCGTAATGTGAATCAAACCATCATCAGATCCTGTCCAGATAACTCCTTCTTCAAGAGGCGATTCTGATAAGGTGAAAATAGTAGCATAGGCTTCGGCACCGGTTTGGTCTAAAGTAATCGGACCACCTGTTTCTCCAGTAGTTTTAGGATCATTACGCGACAAGTCAGGACTTATGATCTGAAATGAGTTTCCTTGATCTTCGGTAACGTGCACCACTTGTGAGGTCACGTACATTTTCTTAGGATTGTGAGGCGAAAAAACAATCGGGTAAGTCCATTGAAAACGGTATTTTTTAGCATTAGATGGCGCTCCAATGTTCGATTCTGGATAAGGAGAAATATCTTTTGACTGTCCTGTTTTTTTGTTGAAAGTACTTAATTGTCCATCGTATTCACCACCAAAAGTAATGTCAGAATTGGTTGGATCAGCTTCGATATAACCCGCTTCGCCACCCGCAACCGGATACCAAGATTCTGTACCTATGCCATAACCATTGGTTCTTGAAGCGATACGAACAGAAGAATTGTCTTGTTGTGCACCGTAGATGTTATACGGAAATTCATTGTCTACCGAAACGTGGTAAAATTGGCTCGTAGGTACATCTAGGGCAGTAAAAGTTTCGCCTCCGTTATAGGTAACTTCTCCGCCACCATCATCACCAATGATAAAATTATCAGGATTGTTCGGGTTGATCCAAACATCATGTGTATCACCATGACCCACATTTATTTTTTTGAAACTTTTGCCGCCATCGCTGGTTTTCCAAGCATCAACATTCAAAACAATTAATCCATTTTCGTTTTTAGGATCGGTTTGTAAATTCATGTAATACCATGGACGTTGCCATAGATTTTTGTCTTCGTTAATCAGTTGCCAGTGTTCACCAGCATCGTCAGAGCGGTACAATCCGCCTTTGTTGTTTTCGATTAAAGCATACAAACGGTTTGAGTTTACAGGCGAAACAGCAACTCCTATTTTCCCAAGCAAACCAACAGGCATTCCTGGTTTTTCGTTTAAAGAAACCCAAGTATCGCCACCATCGGTCGATTTGTAAAGTCCAGAACCTTTTCCTCCAGAAGACATCGAGTGTCCGTTGCGATATGCTTCCCATAAGGTAGCATACACAATTCGTGGATTAGAAGGATCAATGCGAACGCACATCGCTCCGGTTTTAGCATCTTTAGAAAGGACTAATTGCCATGTTTTTCCGCCATCTTTTGATCGGTACACACCACGCTCCGGGTTCGACTGAAAAGGATTTCCCATTGCTGCTGCAAAAACGATGTTGGCATCAGTAGGATGTACCTCAATATTACCAATAGCATCAGCCTTATCTAGTCCTGCTTTTGCCCAGCTTTTGCCGCCGTTTACTGATTTATAAACGCCATCGCCAAAGGAAATGTTAGAGCGCATATCGGCCTCGCCCATTCCTACATAAATCACATTAGCATCAGAAGGCGCCACGGTAATAGCACCAACCGAAGACGATTTAAAGACACTGTCAGAGATAGGAAACCATTCGTTTCCGCCGTCAATGGTTTTCCAGACACCGCCACCGGTAGCCCCAAAGTAGTAGGTGAGCGGTTGACTGCCGTGACCCGCAACAGCCAAGGATCTACCGGCTCTAAACGGCCCGATGTTGCGCCATTTGAGCGCGTTAAAAACACTATCTGTAGCAATGGCTGCCGTGTTTTTGTTTTTTACATTCTTTTTTTGAGCGAATCCGCTTGGTGCGTTACTCACTAATGCTGCTGCAATGATAAGGCCATAAAAGACTTTTTTACAATGCGTTCGATTCATATGGTTTGGTTTTTAGTTAGTTTATAGTTTTGAAATCAAAACACAATTTAGAACTTTATTTTCAACTGTTGTTACAATTAAAAGCCATGATCAAAGTGGTTTTGTATTTTGACTACTGTTCAAATATAGTGAATAATCAAATGGTTTGGTTGTGAACTGTTTGCAGATGAGGTGCTTTTGGAATTCCGTTCTTTTTCAACTAGTTATTGTTCGTAAATTGAAGATTATTAACGACTTATTGTTGCGATTATTTCTGAAAAAGCTACTGTGTAATGCTATCAAAAACGCGGACTTTTTCCCAAAGGTGTTGGTATTTTTTTACGAATTCTAAGTGAATGGGATGGTCCTGATATATTTTTTGGTCGGATTCATTTTCAAAAAACAACAATTCTGATACTTGCCAAGAGGTATCAACTACTTCGCGTTTTTCCGTTGATGCTAAGGTGCCTATGTAAATTTGTCGCACTGTTGGTATTGATTCTAGTGTTTTTAAGCCTGTGATAAGTTGTTTTTTATCAGCTTCAGAATCTGGATTTTTCAACCAAAAGTAAACTTGGTGCAGCACAGATTGCGATGTTGTCTTGGTTTTTAATCCCATCAAACTTGCCAAACCAATTGCTGTAGTAGCTCCAATAAATTTTCGTCGTAACATATTGCTGTAATTTTAGTACGGGAAAATAAGAAAAATATTGGGAATATAAATATAAATTGTTCTGGTTCAAATGATAGTATGAAAATTTAGGCAAATAATTCTGTAAACTGCACTAAGAAAAAAGACGTTTCATTGCTGATAGTCTATCTAAAAAGTTCTTACGTAGTAGCGGACTTGTGTTATTAAATTTATGATTTTCCTATTTGGATTATTAATCTAATACTGATTTGTATGTTTTTTAATAATTTTCTTATCTTTAAAAATTAGTTTTTCAGTTAATAAAAATAACGTACAATATTTTTTGATGATGAAAATAGTTGCTTTTTTATACAATTGAGTAAAAACAAAGTAACTAAAATCATCACTTTGATTAATGTTCAAATTTGACTGGATTGATACATTACTTCATATAAGTTTAATTTTGCAGAATGAGGTTAGTCTCTCGAAAATACATGTTAATCCAAATAGAATTATAGGCAGTAAAAACTACCTGTTTAAAATAAATAAATAATATTATCGTACAATTTCAGTATGATATTAGCGCACATAAATGAAAATAATTGACAATTTAAATCCAAAACAAAAAGCTTCGGTACTTTCAGAAGCTAGGAGAGTATTAGTTCTAGCGGGTGCAGGCTCTGGTAAAACAAAAACAGTTATTTCTAAACTTCTTTATTTAGTTACTGAAAAAGAAGTAAAATCTTCGTCCATTCTAGCAATTACATTTACAAAAAATGCTGCTAATGAAATGATTGATAGATTGATTATTGCAAGTGATCAAACAAATACTTACGAATCCTACATTCAAAATAAATACACAACTGTTCAACAAAAAGAGGTTGAAAGAAGAAAAAGAGTTCTTGAACAACCGTGGATTTCGAATTTAACAATTAGAACATTTCACTCCTTATGTTATAAAATTCTTCGTGATAATGGCAATCCAGTTTTTGATAATAAATTCAAACTAATTACGGACAATACTACCGATGAAGTCGATTTGAAAGCAAAGGATATTCTTGCTAATGAAAAGCCGAAAGATATTATTAGTAAAATATTAGTTCTAGCGTGTCGAGATCGTGATTATATCTTGAAATTAAAACGTTATATACTAGATTATTATGTTGAAAAGGTTTCTATTGATAAAGAAATAAAGGTTTACACTAATGAAGGGCAAAAAACTTATACTACCTTAAAAGGTGAAATTGTAAAGTCAAAATCGGAGCGTGATATTGCTGATTGGTTGTATAGACATAATATAAAATATGTTTATGAAAAAGTAAGCAACTTCAAAGACTTTAATTTTAAACCAGATTTTTTTATTCCTCAAGCTAATCTTTATCTAGAGCACGTTACCGACAAGAGCTATAAAATGGAGGATAAAGAAAGGCAATTTATTGAAGGTGGTAAAAATTGTGCTATTACTTATGAGGCTATAATGAATAATTCAATTCTTTTCAATTTAACCATGGAGAGAATTATTAAAGGTAAAATTACTGAAAACATAACAGAAGATGTTTCTATAAGTTATGAAGAAGAGTTTCATCGTTACCATCATAAAATAGATGAGTTTTTAAAAACCGTCATGCGTTTACAATCTATGATGAAAGGCGAAGGTATTGAGCCTTCACATTTGCTAGAAAAATCAGGTGAAAGTGATCATGAAAGAATTAGAGTTTTTTATGAACTAGCTATTCCAATTATTGAAGAATATAAAAAATATTGCACCAATAAGTCTTACGTAGATTTTGATGATTTGATAATTTTAGCCGTTAAATTACTAAAAGAAAATCAAGATGTTAGAGAACTTTATAGAAGTAAATATAAGTATTTAATGGTTGATGAATTTCAAGACGTGAATGGTTTGCAAGTAAAATTTTTAGACTTGTTATTAAAACCTGACAATCAATTATTTTGTGTTGGAGATGATTGGCAAAGTATTTATGGTTTTAGAGGTTCAAATGTGGATTACATTGTCAATTTTGAAATGCATTATAAAGATTGTGAGGTACATAAATTAGATGTGAATTATAGAAGTACGCAAACAATTGTTGGTGCAAGCAATGAAGTTATAAAACATAATAAAAACCAAATCAGCAAAGATGTTAGAGCATTTAATGAAATGCCGAGTAAAATTCAAATATATAGAGCCAAAAGTACAGAAGATGATGGCGTAGAATTTTTAGTTGATAAAGTAAGACAATTGTATCAAGGTGGTCTGGGTAAAGATGATATTCTAGTTTTGTATAGAAGATCAAAAATGTTTAGCCCGTATTTGGCTGCACTGAAAGAAAATAGACTTTTTGTTTCATCTAAAACCATTCACGCGTCAAAAGGGCTTGAAGCTAAAGCAGTTTTTATAATTGGTTTAACTGAAGGAAACGGAGGATTCCCAGACATTTGGTTAGATGATGCTATTTTTAGAGTTGTTAAGGATATAAAATATGATGTTTTACTTGAAGAAGAAAGACGATTGTTTTATGTTGCAATAACAAGAGCCAAAGACGAATTATTTCTGATTACAGAATTAGGAAACGAGTCGTCATTTGTCGATGAAATTCCTCAACATTTCTACAATGTTAATAAGCCTATAATTAAAAACATAGATTCACAAATTATTAATTGTAGCGATTGTAGAGCAACTATTAATATGTCAGACAAGTTTTGTCGAAATTGTGGAAAAAAACTTTAACGGAATAAATTATTAATAATCTAAGCTTGATGAACCTTCCTACTTCAAATAATTTACCAGTCAATAAATTGGTTTCTGTTTTCAGAAGCACTTCTGCTACTTATAAATTTTATTGGTTGCTTGCCATTATTGAATTAGTTGAAGATGGTCATTTGAAACTTGAAAAAAGAAAAATTTTTGCAAGAATGATAAGCAATTCTTGGTATACGATAAATTACTTTCATGTGTCGTATGGAAAACAAGACAACATTCAAATGGCAGTAGAAAGGATTTTAAAGGCAGAAGCATTACTCACTATTGATGAGAAAAAACAAAGCCTAAATCAACGTTTAGAAACATCTGAAAACAAAGTCACCATTAAAGAATTAATGCATTTTGATAAAAACGTACCTCATTGGTTTTTGACGCCTTGGTTTCCTAAATTAGCGGGAGAGACGGATACTGCTCATTACAAGCGAATTTATGCGGATTCGCAATCTTTTTTGAATGATAGTTTGTATGCTTTACACAAGAACTTTATCAGCATTAATCCGATTTGGATTGATTATTTGCGAAGCAACGCAAAAATCATTAAAGATTTCTGTTATTGGAATTTGACTTTGTTTCTTCAAGTCAGAAATCCAAATGTACCTGACATTCCTAATAAATTAATTAAACCTGCAATTAGAAATAGTTTAGCTAAACAAACCAATCAATATTGGAAACCTGTTTTCAAAGAGTTAGGGCACATAAATTGTATTTTTACCGATACTAAATTATATTTCGATGAAAAGAATTATGCTTTAGATCATTTCGTTCCTCATGCTTTTGTTTCACACGATCTAATTTGGAATTTGTTGCCAATTGAAAAAAAATTCAATTCTTCAAAAAGCGATAAACTTCCGTTGTTTGATAAGCATTTCCACAAATTTTATGAATTACAAAAGTTAGCTTTTGAAATCAATAAGCAGTATAGTTTAAGTAGTAAATATATGGATGAGTTTCTGACAATTTTTCCCAGTATTGATGCTTTTGAAAAAGATAAATTTTCAAATACCATTCAACCATTGATTACCATTGCTAGTAATAACGGATTTTTATTTATGAATGAGTAGCCAAAACCCAAATAGTCACTTAACAGCAATTGAAAGAACATCACTTTCTTATCCTGCTAGGATTTTACTAAATCAAAAAAAGATTAAGGGTAAAGTTTTAGATTTTGGCTGTGGTATTGGTAAAGATGTAGAATTATTGAAAAATGAAGGTTTTGATATTACCGGATACGATCCCTTTTATTTTCCAACAAGTCCAACCGAAAAATATGATACAATCTTGTGCTTTTATGTTCTAAATGTTTTACTTCCTGAAGAGCAAGCTGAGGTTTTAATGAATGTGTCGAGTCTCTTAAAGCCAAACGGAAAAGCCTTTTTTGCTGTTCGTAGAGATATTCAACACGAAGGTTTTAGAATTCACAAAATCCATAAAAAAGAAACTTATCAATGTTTAATCAGATTAGGTTATTTGTCTATTTATAAGAACGAAAACTGCGAAATATACGAGTACCAACATTATACTGTTTTAAACAAAGGAAACGTAGATTTAAGCCCTTTTTTGATTGGAGCAGATACACGAGAATTAATTGTTGAAACAGCAACAGTTTTTTCATTTTATGATAAGTTTCCAGTTTCAGAAGGCCATGCTTTAATTGTCCCTAAAAGATTAGTCTCAAATTATTTTGATTTGACTTTAAAAGAACAAACCGCCTGTTGGATTGTCGTGAATAAATTAAAAAACATACTTCAAGAAAAATTTCGACCAGATGGGTTTAATATTGGTATAAATATAAATGAGGATGCTGGACAAACGATATCGCATTGTCATATACACATTATTCCACGATATAAAAATGATGTTGAAAATCCGAGAGGTGGAATTCGTGGAGTGATTCCAAGTAAAAAGGATTATTAGCTTATAAAATTATTTTTTCCCTTCATCTCTTAGTTTGAGTCCGACATTTGATCGGGGTTTTAAAAAGACTTACCTTTTCAAGACAGAGTACTCCCTTTTAACTCAAAATAAAAGGTCAATATCCCCAAGTAACTTTCTAATTGAAAATTAAAAAGAAATTCTATTATTTTCTAAAAGCTCCTCCGCCGTGGCGGACTCGAACCAAGGTTCGAAAAAGTTTAAACCAAAAAAAAAGACTATCATTGCTGATAGTCTTTTTAAAAAAGCTCCCCCTCTTGGGCTCGAACCAAGGACCCTCTGATTAACAGTCAGATGCTCTAACCAACTGAGCTAAGGAGGAAACTGTATATTTTTATTTTTTTTAAAGAACGTCTTTTTTATTTGCTTTTGAACAACTCTGTTTGTTTGTCTAAGCGGTTGCAAAGATAGGCTATCATTTGGTTTCTGCAAATAAATTTCAAACTTTTTTTCATTTTTTTTACTTGCCGATGATCGCTTTGTAAATGT
The DNA here is from genome assembly GCF_021608205.1 of Flavobacterium sp. K77. Lineage (NCBI taxonomy): Bacteria > Pseudomonadati > Bacteroidota > Flavobacteriia > Flavobacteriales > Flavobacteriaceae > Flavobacterium > Flavobacterium sp. K77. The sequence goes on from NZ_JAKIHO010000001.1 coordinate 170,573, forward strand.
CGTTTCCGTTAGCAAATAGTAAGAGTGTGATAAGTAAAACAAAACCAACCATTTGTGCATTCTCTAGGAATTTATCGCTAGGTTTTTTGCCTGAAACAATTTCGTATAATAAAAACATCACATGACCTCCATCAAGTGCCGGAATTGGCAAAAGGTTCATTACTCCGAGCATTATTGACAATAAAGCGGTGATATTCCAGAATACTTCCCAGCTCCAAGTTTTAGGAAAAATATCAAAAATAGCTTTGAATCCGCCTACTTGCTTGTACGCGCCGGTGCTTGGACTAAAAATCATTTTTAATTGTTTACCATAGCCAACTAGCTGGTCTTTTCCTTTGGTGATTCCTACCGGGATAGATTCGGCAAAACTAAATTGTTGCTTACTTACTTTATAGTAGCCTAGTTTTTCTAGCGATTCCATACCCAAACGACCAATTCCAATACCAAGTTTTCCATCAGCCGATATTACAACCGGTAATTTTAATTCCTTCTCTTCACGAAGTATTGTAGCGGTTACAGTTTTATTTTTGTTGTTTTCAAGAACGGTTTTGGCTTGATCAAAATATTTAGTAGGCGTACCGTTAATAGCAAGAACAATATCTTTTGGTTGTAAATTGGTGTTTTTTGATCCCTCTGAAATTGCACCAACAACAAATGGCATTCTGATATCTAATAAAACTCCTTTTTCAACTTTGTCAAGTTGATCTACAAAATCAATAGGAAGTTTTACAGTAGTATCAGCACCATTGCGGTGTAAAACGACTTCTTTTGCAGTAAGTACTTTTAGGGTTAATTCTTTATCAAATTTCTCGATAGTTTCTCCATCAACAGCTTTTATTTGATCTCCGGTGCGGAAACCAATTTTTTGTAGGATCGTATTTTCTACCAGCATTCCATCCTTCAAGTCTTTGTTAGCAATATAAATGTCGCCATACACATACGCCATTCCTATATATATAATGAAAGCCAAAATAAAATTGACCGTAACACCACCCAACATGATGATTAAACGTTGCCAAGCTGGTTTCGATCTAAATTCCCAAGGTTGTGGAGGCAAAGCCATTTGTTCTTTGTCCATGCTTTCATCAATCATCCCCGAAATTTTCACATAACCGCCTAGTGGCAACCACCCGATTCCGTATTCGGTTTCGCCAATTTTCTTTTTCAAAAGAGAATATTTTACATCAAAAAACAAGTAGAATTTTTCGACTCTGGTTTTAAATAATTTGGCAGGAATGAAATGTCCTAATTCGTGAAGTACAATCAGTAATGATAGGCTCAATAAAAATTGAGAAAGCTTGATAACTATGTCCATTTTAATTTTTTAGTTCTTTTATAACTCACAAAAGTAAGGTTTTCTGTTTGTATATTTTACAATATTTGTACCATCGCTTTTTAAAAGTTTGTTAATTATCAAAAATTCAATTCTTACTTTGGTAATAGAGCCTTAACTTTACTTTTTTGGAACCTTATTACAGTGTTTCTTTCATTTTAAATTTAATTCAGCATGACATCAGCATTATTTTCTCCATTAACAATAAAAAGTATCACCTTAAAAAACCGTTTGGCTATTTCACCGATGTGCCAATATTCTGCCGTAGATGGCTTTGCAAACGATTGGCATTTGGTACATTTAGGAAGCCGTGCCAGTGGTGGCGCAGCTTTGATTATTCAAGAAGCTACTTCGGTATCGCCAGAAGGACGCATTTCGCCAGAAGATTTAGGACTTTGGAAAGACGAGCAAATCGAGAAAATGCAGCAAATCAACCGTTTTATTATCAGTCAAAATTCAGTTCCTGGCATTCAGTTAGCTCATGCCGGACGTAAAGCCAGTGCTGCTTCGCCATGGAACGGTGGTCGAAAAGTAGCTATCGAAAAGGGTGGTTGGAATACCGTGGCGCCAAGTGCAATTCCGTTCTACGATACGGATCCTGAGCCTGTAGCACTTGATTTAGATGGGATTCAAAAAGTAATTGCAGATTTCAAGTCGGCTACTAAGAGAGCGGTTCAAGCGGGTTTTCAGGTAATGGAAATTCATGCTGCTCACGGTTATTTGATGCATCAATTTTTATCGCCTTTGTCTAATACGAGAACAGATGCTTACGGTGGTAGTTTCGAAAATCGAATCCGATTCACACTCGAAATAGTAGCAGCAGTGCAAGCGGAATGGCCGGAGAATTTACCTTTGTTCGTTCGAATTTCAGCTACTGATTGGGCTGAAGGTGGTTGGAATTTACAAGAGTCGATTGCTTTATCAAAAATTTTAAAAGAAAAAGGAGTCGATTTGATTGACGCTTCTTCTGGCGGAGCGGTAACGCAACAGCAAATTCCTGTTGGTCCGAATTACCAAGTTCCTTTTGCGGAAAGCATAAAAAAGGAAGTAGGCATTTTAACAGGAGCCGTTGGTTTAATCACCGAGGCAGCTCAAGCGGAGGAAATTGTTTCCTCTGGAAAAGCCGATTTGGTTTTGGTAGCGCGTGAATCATTGAGAGATCCTAATTTGGGATTGACATTTGCACACGATTTAAATGCAGAAATTGCTTGGCCTAAACAATACGAGCGAGCTAAACTTTAGGTTTTGTAAACATATAAGTCAGGTAAGTTTTCTTTTTTTTAACCATTAAGATATTAAGAAAAGTTAAGGGTTTGCTTGATTCCTAAATAACTTCGAGACCCAATATGACTTATATGTTTAAAATGAACATGTCACAAAATTGAAACTTATTTTATGCAAAAAATAAAAACCGCATTACTCTCCTACGGAATGTCAGGAAAAGTATTTCATGCACCCTTTATAACCAATCATTCCGGATTTGAATTGCTAGGCTCGTGGGAACGCAGTAAAAAGTTAATTCAACTTGATTTTCCAAACGTAAAAAGTTATCCTACGCTTGAAGCCGTTTTACAAGATGAAGTTGATTTAGTAATTGTGAACACACCCGTTGCAACGCATTACGAGTATGCCAAACAAGTTTTATTAGCCGGAAAACATGCCATTGTCGAGAAAGCTTTTACCACAACAGTTGCTCAAGCAGAAGAATTGGCCCAAATTGCTCAAGAAAAAGGGGTGAAATTGGCCGTTTTTCAAAACCGCCGTTGGGATAGCGATTTCAAAACGGTTCAAAAAGTGGTTCAAGAAGGATTTTTGGGCGAAATTGTAGAAGCCGAATTCCATTTTGATCGATACAATCCTTTGTTAAGTCCTAAGCAACACAAAGAAACAACTAATGATGGTGCCGGAATTCTGAAAGATTTGGGCCCACACTTAATAGACCAAGCATTGTGTTTGTTCGGAATGCCAACAGCTGTTTTTGCTGATATTCGTATTACGAGAGTAAATTCATTGGTTGATGATTGTATTGATATTCTTTTGTATTACAATTCATTTAGAGTACGTTTGAAAGCTGGTTTTTTTGTTCGCGAAGCCGTTCCGTCGTTTGTTGTTCATGGTAAAAAAGGATCGTTCTTAAAAACCCGCGCCGATGTGCAAGAAGATAATTTGAAACTTGGCATGCAGCCCAACACAGCAACTTGGGGAACAGAGCCCGAAACGCAACAAGGTTTTTTACACACTGAAGTTGATGGAATTTTGAAAAAAGAATTCGTACCTACACAACAAGGCAATTATATGGCGTTTTTTGATGGTGTGTATCATTCAATTACAAACAATATCGTTGAGCCTGTAACGGGCCAAGATGGTGTTCATGTAATGCAAATTATCGAGGCAGCATTGCAAAGTAGCGCAACACAAAAAGTAATTTCACTTTAAAGTAGCCTTCAAAATAATGGCTTGCTAATAGCTATTTATAAACAATAACGTTGTATTAATTGGTATTAGTGTTGTATTGACACAATCAATAGTTGGTTTTTGTAATTTTACACCTCTAATTACTAAATTCATTATTTTGATTGTGCTCAACTTTTTAAACAGGTCTCGTACCAAAGCCAAATTCAAAAAATCATATAAAGATGTCAAAATCTCGTATTTAAACCGCATTCGTTGGGCGGTTTCTATGTTTTATTTTGGCATGGGTTTGTCTTTTGCTACTTGGGCAAGCCGTATTCCGGATATCAAGACAGCATTGCACCTTAGCGAAGGCGATTTAGGAAGTATTCTTTTTGCCTTACCTATGGGGCAATTGGTAATTATGCCGTTCTCAGGCCAATTGGTTACTCGTTTTGGAAGTCACAAAGTTTTGATGTTTTCACTTTTTATGTATGTGCTCAGCTTAACCAATTTGGGTTTGGCTGCCGCGGCTTGGCAATTATCGCTTGGTTTGTTTGTGTTTGGTATCTTCGGAAATCTCTCTAACATTGCTGTAAATACGCAAGGCGTGTACACCGAAGTCTTATTCAAAAAAACCATCATGAGCTCCTTTCATGGTATGTGGAGTTTTGCCGGTTTTACAGGTGCCTTGGTAGGTTTAGGTATGCTCGCTTTTAAACTATCTCCGTATGCTCATTTTCTTATCGTAGGGGCTTTAGTACTTCTATTAATGGTTTTCAATTACAAATTTTTAATCAAAGCCAAAGAAACTGCTAAAGCCGCCAAGAAAAAATTATTTTCTAAACCTGATCCTACTTTGATATGGCTTGGAGTTATCGGTTTTTGCTGTATGGCCAGCGAGGGAGTCATGTTTGACTGGAGCGGAGTCTACTTTAAAGATGTAATAAAAGCACCGGGTGCCTTAGTAATTTTGGGTTACACCTCGTTTATGATCATGATGGCCAGCGGACGCTTTGTTGGCGATAGTTTGATACATAAATTCGGTCGTAAAAAAGTATTACAAATTAGCGGAGTCATGATTTCTGCTGGGCTTTTTACAGCCGTATTTTTCCCTTTTGTTATTCCTTCAACTATTGCATTCATGTTTGTTGGTTTAGGAGTTTCAACCATTGTCCCTACCGTTTATAGCGTAGCGGGCAAAACGCCTAATGTATCGCCAAGTGTGGCCTTAACCACTGTTTCAAGCGTTAGTTTCCTAGGTTTTTTAATGGGTCCGCCTATTATTGGTTACATCGCTGAGCTGTCAAGTCTGCGTTTTTCTTTCGCTTTCATTGGTGTTTTCGGACTGTTAATTACACTTATGGTTTCCAGAATAAAAGCTATCGCGTAATTTTTGTAGGACCAGTCATGCTCTTTTCAGTAGCTATCTATTCCCGCTCTTAGCCGTATCTTTTTTATAAACGCACACGAGTAGTGGTACAACACCAAAAATAGTAGCGTTTATAAAAAAGGATACCTGCTGCGATCAGGGCTATGTTTGTCGTATTCTTTTTTCTCACACAGCTCATTTTTTTTAAAAAGAAAAATACTGCTATTTTTTTCAAAAAAAGAAACAACTAATAATTTTTTTTGTTATTTTTAACATAATAATTCGTTCGAATTGTTTTTAAGTGCTTGAAATTCAAATACCATTCATCAGCCTTAAGCTTTAAGATTTATACCACTTTTCCAAAATTTATTTTTTAATTCTAACACGAAGTACCCGCAAAAAAGTGGGTATAAAGCCTGCTTGCTGTTCAACCTTAAGTCATATCTTTTGGTTGAACTTTGGGCATGCTGAATTAAAAAAATATTTTTTGTTGATGTAAAAATCTAATGCATTGGATATGGTAAAACTCGGAATTTGTTTGTGCTTTGGTTTGTTGTTTAATAGTGTTTGGTCGCAAAATAATGCTGCTGCTCGCGGTACAGTTGTAAATGCCAAAACTCAAATTCCTATTGCAGGTGTCGTAGTGAGTATTCAAAACACCTCACAAATGCAAATTACCAATCCTGATGGCAGCTTTCAAATTCAAGAAATTCCGGCAGGCAAATGGTATCTTTTGGTGCGAAATCAAGGTTATCAAGATGCGTTATTTCCTATTGAACTCACCGCAAATCAAATCCTAGATTTAGGTACAATTCCACTTCAAGAAGACCAATCCTTCGAGCAGCAATCTAGTATTATAGCTTTATCTGAAAGTGATTTTAGTGATGATAATTCCAGTTCCGAAAACACGGCGGGCCTGCTACAATCTACCCGAGATGCTTTTTTACAAGCGGCGGCTTTTCATTGGGGACAAGCCCGTTTTCGAACCCGAGGATTAGATAGTGAACAGGCCATAATGATGATTAATGGCGTTAGCATGAATAAAATAATTGATGGCCGACCGCAGTGGGGCGATTGGGGCGGACTCAATGATGCGCTCCGTAATCAAGAGTTTACCATTGGCACCACACCTTCTGATTATACTTTTGGGGCACTTTTGGGTACTCAGGAAATAAATACTCGAGCTTCTATTTATCGGCCGGGAACGCGCCTCACTTTTTCAGGAACCAATAGCAATTACAATTGGCGTTCTATGGCTACTCACGCATCAGGTATGAGTTCATCGGGTTGGGCATATGTTATTTCGGCCAGTAAAAGATGGGCGCAAGAGGGCTATTTTGACGGCACTTCGTATGATGCGAATTCTTTTTTCGTGAGTATCGAAAAGAAACTCAATCAACGTCATTCTCTAAATCTGACTGCTTTTTACACACCCAACACCCGAGCAAAAAATTCACCAAATACAGATGAGGTCACACAACTCACCTCCGAAAATTACAATTCGTATTGGGGTTTCCAAAACGGAAAAAAACGAAATGCGCGCTTAAAAACGGTCGAAGAACCAATAGTGATGTTGCAACATTTTTTTAAAATTAAAGAACAAATCCAATTGAACACCACTTTAATGTATCAAATGGGAACCATCACCAATAGCAATATCGATTTTCAAAATGCCAACAGTCCGGATCCAGCTTATTATCGCAAATTACCTAGTTTTTACAGTTCGCTTTACGCTCCTGATGACGGGGAGTTTTCTGGGGCTTTTACGCCAGATGAAGATAATGCCGCCAAAAATAAAGCTGCCTTTTTAGCACAACCACAGTTAGATTGGAGAGCTTTGTATATGGCCAATCAAACCGCTGTAACCGATAGCAATGGCGCCATCACAGGCTATGAACCTGCTCAAAGCAAGTATGTGCTTTACGATGATGTTGTAAATGATCAGGTGGCAGCAGCAACAACCAATTTGAATGCGCAACTGTCCGATAATATTAGTCTGAACGCTGCTGCTTCGTACAAGAAACTCTTTTCACGCAATTACCAAAAGTTAACGGATTTATTAGGAGGCAAGTTCTACAATGATGTTGATGCTTTTTACAACGGCGATGAATCACAATCTGATTTAAATAATCCGAACCGTCAGGTTGTGGTGGGAGATGTTTATGGCTATAATTTTAACTACGCAGCACAAACAATTGACGCTTTTACACAGTTTAAATTCAATTATAATGATGTCGATTTTTATGTAGCCCAAACTTATTCCAATACGGTGTATCAAAGAGAGGGCTTGTACAAAAATGGTTTGTATCCCAGCAGCTCCTTTGGAAAAAGCGAAACGGTACATTTTGAAAATTTTGGGTTTAAAGCGGGTTTGATTTACAAAATTTCTGGGAAGCAACTCCTCAGTTTTCATGCGGCTCACTTGAGTAAAGCGCCAGCGTTACGAAATGTATTTTCAAACGCTAGACTCAATAATGTGTTGGTTCCCAATGTAAAAAGTGAACGCAATAGTAGTTTAGAGTTGAGTTATACCTATCGTTCTCCATTGTTTAAGGCGCGTGCTACGGCGTACCACACCTTACAACGCGATATCACCAAAGTATCTTTTTTCTATGCCGAAGGAATTTTTGACGATGGTGCTGGATATGCGAGTACCGATGCTTTTGTGAGTCAGACTTTAACAGGTTTAAACAAAAAAAATACAGGTGCAGAGTTGAGTTTAGAGTATCAATGGACGGCAACATTTAAGACTACTTTAGCGGGAGCTTTTGGTTTGCATACGTATGCAAGTAATCCGAATGTAACTTTGGTTAATGACGCGCAAGCAGCAACAACCAATGAAAATGCTCAATTTGATTTCGGCAAAGCTGCATTAACCAACTATAAACAATCGGGGACACCGCAGCGAGCGTACTCCTTTGGTTGCGAGTATCGTGATCCTAAATATTGGTGGTTGGGTAGCACCATAAACTATTTGTCTCATAGTTTTCTGGATGTATCGCCAATAGCGCGGACTGATATTTTTTACAGAAACCCAAGTAGCGGACTTACTTTTCCAGAGGCTACTCCTGAACGTGGCAAAGAGTTGTTGCAGCAAGAACAACTCGATCCTATTATGCTTTTGAATCTTGTAGGTGGCAAATCATGGATTGTGAAAGGTAAAAATCTGGGAGTCTTTTTTAGTGTGAATAATGTGCTGAATCAACGTTTCAAAACAGGTGGTTTTGAGCAAGCTCGTAATGCTAATTTTAGAGAGCGAAACCAAGATGTTTCAAGCGGAACACCTTCTTTTGGACCAAAGTATTTTTATGGTTATGGCCGTACTTATTTTGTCAATTTTTATATCAACTTGTAATATGATAGTTATGAAAACAATGTTTAAAAATACGATAGTTGTTTTAAGTTTTTTATTCTTTTTGGTAGGTTGCGTTCCTGAGGAAACAGCTGTACCAGAATTAAAATGTACACAGTCTGACATTGCGGTGACAGCTACAGTTGCTAAGGTATTAGCTCAAACAACTGCCACCGCAACCCAATACCAATACGATGATGTGGTTGAGGCTTATGTGGTATCAAGTGATGAAGGAGGGAATTTTTTCAAATCGATTTCCTTTCAAACTTTGGCTACAGCCAACACAGCGGCGCAAGGTTTTAGCATTCCTATTGATGTGAGCAACTTGTATATTGAGTATCGAGTGGGCACAAAAGTGTATATTAAACTAAAAGACTTGTACACCGATTTATACTTTGGAGGTTTACGAATTGGTGGTCTCTATGTGAATGCCTTTAATCAAGGTGGAGTGGGGCGGCTTTCGCAAAATGATTATAAAAAAATAGTAAATGCTTCGTGTACGCAGCTTCAGGAGGGGGCGTTGGTACGCAAAATGAGTTTACAAGAGGTGTTTAATGATGCCAATTTAAACACACTTATTGAAATCAAAGATGTTCAATTTGCAGAAGAAGCCATTGGGCGTAGTTTTTTTGAAGAAACCAATAATGTAGGAGGAGCAAGTAATTGGAATATAGTGGATAAAAGTGGCAATCAGTTGTATGTTCGAACGAGCAGTTTTGCCGACTTTGCTGCTCAAAAAATACCTGAAGGAAACGGGACTGTTCGAGGGATTTTGACCAAATTTGGAGATGATTACCAACTGCTTCCACGCTCGGCTAAAGATATAGTGATGACTGGTAACAGAGCCATTCCTTTTTTTAATCAAGATTTTAAAACTGTTGTAGATCGTTCTGTTATTAGTTTACCAGGCTGGGCCAATATTGTACAAAACGGATCATTAGCTTGGCGCGGTGGTGTTTCGTCAGGAAACGGATATGCGGAGTTTTACTTTTCAGGTACTCGAGTGTTGAACAATACTGCGTGGTTAATATCGCCAAAATTTGATATGGATGTGTACACCAAGGAAATCCTCACTTTTAGAGCGGCACAGCATCATTTGGATGTTGATTCGCCTTTAAATGCGCTGGAGGTTTACGTGTCAACTGATTTTAATGGGTTGAATGTAACTACTGCCACTTGGACTAAATTAAACCCGAAATTGCCAACTCAAGCAACGCCTTGGAATCAATTCATTGGCAGTGGCCCAATTGATTTATCTGCTTATCAAGGCAAAATTAACATAGCATTCAAGTTTGTAGGATCAGGTCGGAACTTAGCTCTGGATGGTTCGTTTATGGTGGATGATGTACAACTTTATGGAGAAAAATAATTTTAACTTACTCATTCGCTGAAATTAGTATATTTGCCAGCAAACTAAAAAATTACATTATGAAATATACAGTATTAGCTTTGATTTCGTTCTTATTTGTTTCTTGTTTGTCTGACAACGACAAAGAGCCAACCGATTTTACAGCGCAAAATGAAAAACAAATTACAGATTATATCGCTGCAAAAAACCTAACGGCTACTGCAACAGGTACTGGGTTGTATTATGTGGTTACTGAGCAAGGTACGGGAGCACAGCCTACCGCAACATCTAATGTGACTGTAGCGTACAAAGGATATTATACCAACGGAAATGTGTTTGATCAAAGTAAACCAGAAGGAATTTCTTTTGGATTGCAACAGGTAATCAAAGGTTGGACCGAAGGAATTCCTTTTTTTAAAGAAGGAGGAAGCGGAATGTTATTAATCCCGGCACACTTGGGTTACGGTAGTTTTGATTACAGTGGTATTCCCGGAGGTTCTGTTTTAATTTTTGATATCAAAGTTATCAAAGTAAATTAAGACTAAACGTTTTTACTCTTCATAAAAAAAGGCTGTCATTGATTTGACAGCCTTTTTTACTATTACTTAATTTCTATTAAACTAATGGCGTAACCACCACCAGGAGCGCTAGATAATTTAATTTTTGAAGTACTAGTTACTACCTTTTTTTGAATGGTGTAAGCTTGCGGATTGGTTTTATAATGGGCATCTTTTGCATCAGCATAAATTACAGCATTGTATTTTTTACCTTTCTCTAAAAAATCAAATGTGATTGTTGCTGTTCTCGGTGTTTCGCCATTTACGTTACCTACAAACCAGTTGTTTGTTCCTTTGGCTTTACGCGCAACAGTAACGTATTGTCCAGGTTCTGCCTCAAGGTATTTGCTATCAGACCAATCTACAGCAACATCTTTAATAAACTGAAACGCATCTGGAAAACGATCGTAATTCTCTGGTGTATCAGCCGCCATTTGAAGTGGGCTGTACATAGTCACGTACAAAGCTAACTGATTGGCAAGTGTACTGTTTACATGAGAATTATTGTCCTTGTTCAACTTGCTCAAATCCATTTCAAATATTCCTGGAGTATAATCCATTGGTCCACCAACTAAACGTGTAAATGGCAAAACCGTGACGTGGTTTGGTTTTGATCCTCCAAAAGATTGGTATTCTGTTCCTCTTGCCGCTTCGTTGCCTATTAAATTAGGATAGGTTCTCGCAATTCCTGTTGGTCGTACCGCTTCGTGAGCATTCACCATAATTTTATAATCGGCTGCTTTTTCAATAGCGTATTGGTAATGGTTGATCATGAATTGGTTGTAATGATTGCCACCGTTTTCAATAATATCCCCAACATAACCACTTTTTACAGCATCGTATCCATTGTCTTTCATGAATTGGTACGCTTTGTCTAGGTGGCGTTCGTAATTGCGCACCGATCCTGAAGTTTCGTGGTGCATGATCATCTTTACGCCTTTTTCTGTAGCATAAGCTTGCAAACCTTTTACATCAAAATCAGGATAAGGCGTTACAAAATCAAAAACATAATCTTTTAAATGACCAAACCAGTCTTCCCAACCTTCGTTCCAGCCTTCAACTAAAACTCCATCAAAACCGTGCTTGGCAGCAAAATCGATATACTTTTTTACGTTGGCATTGGTAGCTCCGTGCTTGCCGTTTGGTTTTACTTTTGAGAAATCAGTTACTCCCAATTGTACAGTCGGCAACTCATCTGTGTAAGCCCAAGAACTTTTTCCAGTAATCATTTCCCACCAAACGCCCACATATTTCACAGGCTTAATCCATGAAGTATCTTTGATTTTGTTGGGTTCGTTGAGGTTCAATGTCATTTTAGAGGCTAATATTTCTCTCGCATCATCACTCACGATAATGGTACGCCATGGTGAATGTTGTGGCGCTTGCATGTAGCCTTTATCACCTTTAGCATCAGGAGTTAACCACGATTCAAAAATCATATTTTTATCATCAAGGTTTAGGTGCATACAAGAATAATTGATCAATGCCGCCTCGTGTAGGTTGATGTATAATCCGTCAGCAGTTTTTAGCATTAATGAAGTTTGAACTCCTGTATTCGAAAATGATTTTTGAGATACATTGGCAGTTGTAGCTTTCTCTGTCAACCCTCTAATTTCGGATAGTTTAGAGGTGGTATAATCGTATTCTTGTGTATCATAATCGCCCGGAATCCAGAATGCAGTATGATCGCCAGTCATGGCAAATTGGCTTCTTTCTTCTTTGATTACAAAGTAAGTCAAGTTTTTTTGCGAAGGAAATTCATAGCGAAAACCCAAACCGTCATTGAACAAACGAAAACGAATAATCATTTTACGTTCCGTTTCTTTTTGCTCTAAAGTAATGGCTAGTTCGTTGTAATTATTTGTTACGGTGGCAACTTCGCCCCAAACAGGTTGCCAATTTTCGTTAACACTGCTTGTTTTTTGATCAACAACCGTAAAATCATTTAGTAATGATTTCTTGTCATTTTTCAATTCAAGACCTAATTTACTGGTTTTAATTACCGCCTTGTTTTTATAATTCAGCTGGTAGCTTGGTGTTCCATTTGCTTGTAGGGCAAACTCCAAAACTAATTTTCCGTTCGGAGATTGCAATTGTTGCGCTTGTATCGTGCCCAAAAACAGGAAACAAACTACGGTTGTAAAAAAGAATTGCTTCATTTTTAAATAAAATTTTAAAAATTAATGTTTCGATTTTCATTTGGCAAAAGCCATTCAACAATGATAAGTCCAATGAAAACCCCTTAATTACAAAAGTAAGCCCTTTATTTTTTATTTTTAAAACAAATTGCATTTAATGTCCGTAAGCCTGCTTTTGATTTTTTTTTAGATTCATATTCGAGTTAAAACTTTCCTTTGGCTTGACCGAAGTTACATTCTGTTCAAACGTTCTTTTTTTATAATCAGATAGCTTCGTAAGTCGCTGACAAATCCGTAAATTTGTAGCTTATTCAATAACATGTTAGAAACAGAAGTAATCAATTTCGAAAAAACCGCTTTAGTAGGTATCGTAACTCAAAATCAAAGTGAAGAAAAGTTAAACGAATACCTAGACGAATTAGAGTTTTTAACCTACACCGCTGGTGGAGAGGTAATCAAACGCTTTTCGCAAAAAATGGAGCGCCCTAATCCCAAAACGTTTGTTGGTACCGGAAAAATAGAAGAAATACACCTTTTTGTAAAAGAAAATGGAATTTCGACCCTAGTTTTTGATGACGAATTATCGCCGTCACAGCAAAAAAATATATCCAAGATTATCACCGAATGTAAAATTCTAGATCGTACCCACCTTATTCTAGATATTTTTGCGCAACGTGCCGAAACCTCTTATGCCCGTACCCAAGTTGAACTGGCGCAATGTATTTATATGTTGCCTCGTTTATCAGGACTTTGGACGCACTTAGAGCGCCAAAAAGGGGGAATTGGAATGCGCGGACCGGGTGAAACCGAGATTGAAACCGACCGTCGTATCGTACGTGATCGTATTTCGTTACTCAAAGACAAAATCAAAACCATTGATAAACAAATGGGCGTGCAACGCAGCAACCGTGGCGCTATGGTTCGTGTGGCGCTAGTTGGGTATACCAATGTTGGTAAATCTACTTTGATGAATGCTGTGGGTAAAAGTGATGTTTTTGTAGAGAACAAACTCTTTGCAACGCTAGATACTACCGTGCGTAAAGTGGTTATTAAAAACTTGCCTTTCCTACTTTCGGATACCGTAGGATTCATTAGAAAATTGCCTACGCAGTTGGTTGATTCCTTCAAAAGTACACTTGATGAGGTGCGCGAGGCCGATTTATTGCTGCACGTAGTCGATATTTCGCACCCAGATTTTGAAGACCATATCGAGTCGGTAAATCAAACCTTGCAAGACATCAAGGCGCATGACAAACCGGTGATTATGGTGTTCAATAAAATTGACGCCTACAAACCACTAGTCATTGACGAGGACGATTTGATGACCGAAAAAACACCAAGACACTTCACGCTAGAGGAATGGAAAGCCACTTGGATGAGTAGAGTAGGAGAGCAAAACGCTTTGTTTATCTCGGCCACACACAAAGAAAATTTCGAAGAATTCAGAGAACGCGTGTACGAGTCTGTGCGCCAGATACACATAACCCGTTTCCCGTACAACAAGTTTTTGTATCCAGATTACAATGACGCCATCGAGAAAGACGAGGAACAAGACGATGAATCCGAAATAGATTAATCGTTTCACAACCTTATATCACATCCCTTTTGAATTTCAAGAGGGATTTTTTTTGGGCATGCCCCAGCTTTCACTATCGTTGCAGCTGCGTCAGGCTGTTCGCTATATCTTTTTATACCTTTTAGGCTACTAGCCTTCAAAAGGCTAGTAGCCTAAAAGGTATAAAAAGGATGCCGCTTCCATCCTTCATGCATTAGGGTAGCATTTTAAAGTGCTATTTACAATAATTAACACTTTTCAGTTGCATAGTTGGGTACGAAATGTCTTGTATAAGTTTCTTTTTTCAGTATATTTGAAAACAAACGCAGAGCTTTAAAAGCTATATGTATTTTTGAACTTTGGTACTATTTTCAATCTTTTGAACAATTAAATGACCCCATCAAATAAACGACAAAATCAAGCAAAGTTGCTACGAAATTTCAGAGAAATTCACCGCAAAACAGGTGCCTTACTCTTTGTGTTTTTCTTTGTCATTGCATTAAGTGGTTTGTTTTTGGGATGGAAAAAACATAGTAACGGATTACTATTACCACAATCAATTAAAGGAACATCAACCAATTTGAAAGAGTGGTTGCCACTAGATAAGTTGCATCAAAAGGCGTGTAAAATTGCACACGATTCAATTGATCCTCAACTCTCGCTTGAATTAGACCGAATCGATATTCGAAAAGATAAAGGAATGGTAAAATTTGTATTTACCGATAGTTTCTGGGAAGTACAATTGGATGGCGCTACCGGTAATTTGCTACAAGTAGCACGCCGTCGTTCTGATTTTATAGAAACCATTCACGACGGGTCGTTTTTAGATCAAATATTTGGTACCACGGGCGGAGAATTGAAGGTGGTGTATAGTTCGGTTATGGGTTTGGCATTACTCATTTTTACCGTAACCGGATTTTGGCTTTGGTACGGACCAAAGCGCATGCGCAAGCAATCAAAAAATTCGAAGGAATAGCGGGTGACAGTTTCGAAAAGAGATTGTTAGTCACATAAAAATGGATAGGAGTATTGTAATTTATTCTTTAACAGACAGTTATCCATTTGGTGGCTAAAAATATACAGATTTATTATTTTTTAAATTTAAACCAAAACATAGTTATACATTACAAATTCATGAAAAAAATTATTTTAGCAGGTTTGCTTTTAATCAGTCTCAACTCATTTTCACAAAAAAATGCAGACTACGTTTCCTTTGTACAACAAATTAAAAAAGACGCCAAAATTGATACCAAAGACCAAACGGTACTTAACTTGTTAACTGATTTTTACGAACAAATTTTACAGTCGGAAACAGGTGAATTACAAGCTAGTATGTCAGAGCGAATTCAGAAATTGTATGCTGATAAAGATGCTAAAAACCTCCATATCTTGAATTTGTTTTTAGCGTATCAAGAACATATCAGCCAAACGGCAGTTAATGGAAAAGTACCGGATGCTACTTTTCAGAATAATTTGTTAGACGATTTGGAGACCGAATTGCAAAGCACCTTTGGCGTTGTGCCCGTTATTATCAAAATTTATAAAGTAGAAGCTCTACAATCGGCTGGCAAGTTCAGTGAATCAAGTGCGTTGTTAGCAAAAAGTTTGCAGGAGTTTCCTAAGTCGGTTCCTTTAAAAGTATATTCATACTTAGATACGAGGAACGAAAGTTTAAAAAAAGAATTAATATCGGAACATGCTTCGCATTGGATGGTGCAACAGTTTCAAATAAAATAAAATTAGAAGTCCGTTGCCAAAATAAATAAACGTTTTAACTCAACTCTAAAACAGATCGCTATGAAAAAGTACCTATTGATACTCGCCTTGCTTATAAGTTGTGTTTCTTTCGGGCAAGACAATCCCAAAAGAATAAAAGTTATTTTATTAGGGACTTTTCATTTTAATCAAAGTTTAGAAAGCAGTAGCAAGTTGCATTCAGACTTATTTTCGCAAAAGCGACAAGAGGAGGTTGCTAGTTTAGTAGCAAAACTTGCTAAATACAAGCCTACGAAGGTATTCCTTGAATTTACTCCGAAAAATCAACCTTTTTATGACAGTATTTACAACGATTATTTGCAAGGAAAAGAACCTGAGAAACGAAGTGTAAAAGCCAATGAAATTTTCCAACTCGGAATGAAAACGGCCAAAATCCTCAATCATAAAAAGGTAATCGGTATGAATTACCAACCCGAAGAATTAGCGGATAGCACCTATAAACCTAAAAACAAGGTGGATGAGGCAGTTAGAAAATTATACTTGGAGTTAGGTAAATTTAATGATGAAACCAGAACGAATGCTCAATTTTATGATTTGAAATACCCATACAAATTTCCCAAGCTAGATTCGCTCCTGCAAAAGGTGCCATTGAATAAGTTTTTGCAACACATTAATTCTGAGAAAAAATTACAGCAAGCAGAGTATAACGAATGGAACTATTTTTTAAGTATGGGAACCGGTAGTGATATGAGCTCTTTAGAATATGTAAGTTCGTTTTGGTACGGAGCAAACCTTAGAAATTTCAATAATGTCATGCGGCAAGTAGATTACAAGCAAGATGAATGTTACTTGATTATTTATGGGTCCAATCACATTCCTTTTTTACAATACTTGTTTAATGGTAATCCGTTTTTTGAAGTTTTAGATATTCAAAAAGTGCTCAACTAAATAATAAGCAGTAAAGTTTTAAATTTGATGTATCTAGTTTTACCTCTTCACAAAATTTATTTTCAGTAGGATCATTTGTCGAAAAGGTTTTATTAAAGTTTGAATATGCGAGTTTAGAGGAAGTTGAAAAGGCAAAGATTGATAAAGATATAATTCATAAAAAATACATTCTAAAAAGATTTCAGAATGCATTTTTTATGAAATAATTTAAAATTAAAAACCATAATTAACACCTAAACCAATATTTTGACGAGTTTGAAATCCTTGAAAGGCATTGTCATCATAAATGGTTTGAAAGGTAAAATTGGTTGATAAGTATTTATTAATAGTCATCACTACATTAACTTGATAGTCGATATCAACATTTTTGGGAGTATCTAAATAATTCGAGTATAAATTGGCAATTTGTTCTACTGAGACATTTTTCATCGCATTGAATTTGTAATAGCCATTTACTGCGGCACCAAATTCATAACGAGTACTCTCGCCCTCGGCCACTCCAAAAGAGGTTGTTTTTTCGGCTAATGCTAAAGCTTCTGGAGAAGTAAAATGTGGATGTACCACAATTAATCTCGAGGTTGCTGGTGCAATGTTAAATTTAAAAGTATTACTTTTTTTCCACATCATACCTGGTCCCAATTGAAAATAAGCTGGTGAAAAGAAATGAGATATTTTGTTGGTTTGAGTAGCGGGATCAAAACCAGAATCTAATTGTGTTTGGAAATTAAAAAACGCAGAGTAAAACCAATATCCAGTAGCTTTTTTACCCACTAAAGAGTTGTACAGCAGGCGGTCATCTGTTTTTTGAGTTTTTGCATTTTTAATTTTAGCAATACCATAACCTACAATTACTTTGTTGTCCCAATTAAG
The DNA here is from genome assembly GCF_021608205.1 of Flavobacterium sp. K77. Classification (NCBI taxonomy): domain Bacteria; kingdom Pseudomonadati; phylum Bacteroidota; class Flavobacteriia; order Flavobacteriales; family Flavobacteriaceae; genus Flavobacterium; species Flavobacterium sp. K77. Next base: position 188,153 of record NZ_JAKIHO010000001.1, read on the forward strand.
ATCTCCTTTTTTATAATTGAAATCGTAGTTGATTAATAAGTTAGCGGCAATATTACTTTGTCCACCTGCAAGCCAATTGTTGAATGTGGCTTGGTTTCCAATTAGCGAAAAGGTCCCTGATTTTAACCAGCCGTCCGGTTTATCAGCTCCTACTTTTGCGGCAGCAGCCTCTGTTTTTTTTAAATTTTCTTTCTCGTTTACTTGCGCCAAACCTATGGTCGACACTAACATCATACTAAGTATAATTTTTTTCATGTATTTTATTTTAAATACAAAATTACATCTGCAGCGTTATCGTTCAAAAAAAGTTGTTAAACGGCAAGTTTTATCGATTAGAATCTTCTTTTCCTCGTTTGAATAAAGGAACGGCCGAACAAGCTTCACCATACATAATACTGCGGGCTACTTGTTGTAGATGTTGTACAGCAACCACATAAGCACGGGTTGGTACTGGTTTTTTAGAACATCCTTTCAAGATAACGGGTTTGTCTTGATACACCGAATAGTCTATTTTTGGCAATAATTCTTCGTATAAAGAAGCTTCAATGTCTTGTAATGTTCCGTTGATTGTTTTTTTTGCAAAAGGCGCTACCTGCGTAGCCACTAAAATCGATGCCCAAGCCGGAACAATTGCGTCAGTACTGCAATGAATGGCTACATAATGATCTTGGTATTGAGACCAATCGTGATTCTTCAGACTTTCTCTGAAATCTTTCTCTCTTAACAAAAATCCTTCAGCAAGCCATTGTGAGATGTCAATTTGCGTACGAATCCCTTTTGGATAATAATCCTCAAGATCAAAAACTTCGAGTACACTATTGGCTACTTTATTAATTATCTCTTCCATTTCGAAAAGTTTAAAAGGTTTAAAGTTTAAAGTTGCTCAACCTTTAACTTTAAACCTGAAACAAATTTTACAACATCCCCAATTCTAATTTAGCTTCTTCACTCATCAAATCTTTGCTCCATGGCGGGTCAAAAGTGATTTCAACTTCGGCATCTTTTACATGCTCGATAGATTTAATTTTGTCTTCTACCTCTTTTGGTAAGCTTTCTGCAACGGGACAATTTGGTGAAGTAAGTGTCATAAGAACTTTTACTTCGTAATCTGTGTTTACCATTACGTCATAAATCAAGCCTAGTTCGTAAATATCTACAGGAATCTCTGGATCGTAAATAGTTTTTAATTTTTTTACGATTGCTTCTCCTAATTCGTTAGTGTCTATTTCTTGTGTCATGTTTTTATTTTTTTATTTTTTATAGTATCTAAGTAATATCAGGATATTTAAGTTTTAACGTAATTTTTCATTTTTAACTTATATGCCCTTATATGTCTTATATGGTAAAAGGAAATTTAGTTCTTCGCCTCAAAAGCCAAAGCATACATTTTGATGTTTTTTATCATCGAAACTAAACCATTAGCTCGAGTGGGCGACAAGTGTTCTTTCAGGCCAATTTCATCAATAAAATCCATATCGGCAGCTAGTATGTCGGCGGCTTTTTGATTGCTAAAAGCGCGAATCAAAATGGCAATAATTCCTTTGGTTAAAATAGCATCACTATCGGCAGTGAACACAATTTTATCGTCGGCTTGCTCGCCTTGTAACCATACTTTTGATTGACAACCTTTGATGATGTTATCTTCTGTTTTGTATTCGTCTTTGATAAGCGGTAGTTTTTTTCCCAGTTCAATGATGTATTCGTAACGATCCATCCAGTCATCAAACATCGAGAATTCTTCTACTATTTCCTCTTGTATATCTTTTATAGTCATGTTTATTCGTGTTTAATTTGCCTCAGCTAAAGCATTGATTTTGTTTACTAATTTTTCAATTTCTTTTGGAGGAGTACCATGATCAAATGTTTTACTTTGATAGGTCTTTTCTTTGTGCACTATTTTCAGATTTGCCATTGCTGCGCCGTCGTGAAATCTTTTTTCAGAAGGCGCTTTTAATGTTTCCACTTTGTCAAGTTCAATAGTTTGAAAATCCGTTATAAGTTCTTTCCAATCTGCATCAGAAATGGGAGTTGTGGTTGGTTTTTCAGTCTCATTTCTGTCTTTACTTATACTCAATTCTTGGTTGACAACGGTAATTTTTTGATAAAAACCTCTCGTATTAGCCGTGTACTCGATCACTGTGTTTTCTAAATCAGATTGTTTCTTGTTACTGCATGTAGATCCAAGAATCACGGTGGCCACTAAAGCTAGTACTGTTTTCATAAGGTTGTGTTTAAGCGTTAAGCAAGCATATTTTGGGCTCTTTTTACGGCGGCAACTAGGCTATCAATTTCTTCTTTGGTATTGTAAAACGCAAACGAAGCTCTTATGGTGCCAGGAATCTCAAAGAAATTCATGATCGGTTGTGCACAATGATGTCCTGTTCGAACTGCAATTCCTAATTTGTCAATTATGGTACCAATATCGTACGGGTGAATTCCTTCAATATTAAATGAAATCACAGATGTTTTTTCTTTGGCAGTACCGTAAATTTTCAAACCTTCAATGGTTAATAATTGTTGGGTTCCATACTCAAGCAATTCTTTTTCTTGCTGCTGAATGTTGTCAAAACCAATCGAGTTCATATAATCAACCGCAGTTCCTAATGCAATTCCTCCAGCAATATTAGGCGTCCCTGCTTCAAATTTATGAGGTAGTTCTGCATAAGTTGTTTTCTCGAAAGTCACTTCTTTGATCATTTCGCCACCTCCTTGATACGGCGGTAATTTATTCAACCATTCCTCTTTACCGTATAAAATACCGGTACCTGTTGGTCCGCACAATTTATGTCCTGAAAAAACATAAAAATCACAATCTAGTTCTTGTACATCAGGTTTTAAATGCGGAACAGCTTGTGCACCATCTATCAAAACTGCAGCGCCTACTGCGTGTGCTTTGTCAATCATGTATTTAACAGGATTGATCGTTCCTAGCGCATTCGAAATATGATTCACTGTTACGACCTTAGTTTTATCCGACAACAATTTATCGTATTCTGCCATAATTAACTCGCCATCCGTATTCATAGGAATGACACGTAAAATTGCTCCTGTACGTTCGCACAACATTTGCCAAGGCACAATATTGCTATGGTGTTCCAATGCCGAAACTAAAATTTCATCACCCGGTTTTAAAATCGAAGCAAATCCATTCGTTACTGCATTGATGCCGTGTGTAGTTCCCGAGGTAAAAAGTACTTCGTGAGCAAATTTTGCATTGATGTGATTTTGAATTTTCTTGCGGGATTCTTCGTAAGCGTCAGTTGCTAATTGACTCAAGGTATGTACACCGCGATGGATATTAGCGTTGATTTCTTGGTAGTATTTCGCTATCGCATCAATCACCACTTGTGGTTTTTGAGTGGTAGCTCCGTTATCGAAATAGACTAATGGTTTACCGTTTACTTTTTGAGTAAGTATCGGAAAATCGGCTCTTATTTTTTGAATGTCTAGCATAGTTATCGTAGAAAAAATCTAGATACAAAAGTACTGAAATTAAACCGTTTTGAAATTAAGAAACCCAAGTTTTTCATACTTTCTTGTTATGCTTTGATAGCCAAATTATTTGCCAAACAGTCGTTTTTTAAACCAACCTAATTCAAATGTTTTTAATAAATTGCAGTCAAAAGAATGGTTTATGAAAAAAATATTTAAAATTGCTTCGGTTGTTCTTCTAATCGGAATTGTATATGTGGGTTTTACAACTTATCCAAAGCTCGATTTAATTTCTGGTTTTTCAGCCAAAAGTATTGCTTCGGGTCATTTTCTAGATGGTAGATCACAAGCTATGATTGAAGCTGGCGATAATGATATTGATTTGATCGATTTGGCAACAAATCAAATTGATGAGGCTGGAAAGTTTGCTACTGCTTCAGTTTATGGATTAAAGGAACGAAAAGCCATTTACCGTGAAGGTTTGGGAGTTACTTTAATTAACGATGATTTTGATGTTTCAAAACCGTATTTGGTTCCCAAAAGAACAAAATTGAACAATAATTTACCTTTTCCATACGGAAATAACGAACCTAAAGATACCATTTTTGCTAACGTTGATTATACCAAATTGAATGCGGCTGTAGCCAATGCTTTTGATGTGAAAGGAGAATTGAAAAAGAGAACTCGTTCCCTATTAGTAATTTATAAAGACAAAATTATTGCCGAAAAATACGATACAGGATTTACTAAAAACAGTAGAATTTTAGGTTGGTCTATGACCAAAAGTATCACGAGCGCCATGTTGGGAGTTTTAGAAAAGCAAAGAAAATTTGACATTGATGCTCCAGCTCCTATTGCAGAATGGGCAAATGACGAACGTAAAAAAATTACAACAAGTGACTTGCTCCACATGAATTCTGGTTTGCAATGGGTGGAAGATTATGCTTCTATTTGTGATGCTACCAAAATGCTTTTCCAAGCCGAAGATATGACCCGAGCGCAACTCGAGAAACCAGCCGCTCATAAACCCAATACCCATTGGAATTACTCCTCTGGAACGACGAATTTACTTTCTGGAATTTTGCGCAAGCAGTTTAAAACACATCAAGAATACTTAGATTTTTGGTACACGGATTTAATTGATAAAATTGGAATGAATTCTATGGTTATCGAAACCGATATGGCAGGGAATTATGTGGGATCATCTTACGGTTGGGCGACTACTCGGGATTGGTCTAAGTTTGGCTTACTTTATTTACATCAAGGCAACTGGAACGGAGAACAAATTTTTAATGAAAGTTGGGTGAAATACACCGCAACACCTACAAATACCTCAGGAGGTAGATACGGTGGTCAATTTTGGCTAAACGCTGGAGGATTTTTCCCTGATGTTCCAAAGGATATGTATTACTGTAGCGGTTTTCAAGGCCAAATGGTAGCCATCATTCCATCAATGGATATTGTGATTGTTAGAATGGGTTTAAAAGAGAATTCGGAGTTTGATTTTAATGGAATGCTACGAGACATTCTCAAAGCAGTAAAAAAATAATTGAAATAGAAAGGGCGCAAAGTTGTGAAACTCTGCGCCCTTTGTCTATAGCGAACCTTGTGGTTAAAACTATAAATCAAATCCCATTTTTACGCCAAGTTTGTTGGCAATAATTTTGGTGATGCGTTGTTTTAACTCTGGTATTTTAATGCTTTCGATTACTGCATTAGAGAATGCGTACATCAATAAAGCTTTTGCTTCTTTAACTGGAATTCCGCGTTGTTGCATATAGAACAATGCTGTTTCGTCTAATTGCCCGATGGTGCAACCATGAGAACATTTTACATCATCAGCAAAAATTTCTAGTTGCGGTTTGGCATTGATGGTAGCCTTGTCACTCAACAAAATATTATTGCTTTTTTGAAACGCATTTGTTTTTTGAGCTTCTTTTTCAACAAAGATTTTTCCGTTGAATACACCGGTTGATTTATCAGTGAATATTCCTTTGTAATCTTGATGACTTTCACAGTTTGGAGTGGCGTGGTGTACCAAGGTGTAGTGGTCTACGTGCTGCTTATCGCCAATGATGGTAATACCGTTCAAGTAGCTTACGATATGCTCCCCGAAATGGTAAAAATTAAGATTATTACGAGTCATGTTCCCTCCAAAACTGAAGGTATTTACAGCAACACTGCTTTCTTCTTGCTGAGATACATATGTGTTATCAACTAAATTAGCAGCTTCGTTATCGTTTTGAATTTTATAAACATCTACAAAGGCTCTTTTTTGTGCAAAAATCTCAGTAACCGAATTGGTTAATACTGCATTTTCGTTCAAACTTTGGTGACGTTCGATGATTTGCACTTGCGCGTTCTCTCCCACAACAATCAAGTTGCGCGGTTGTACTAGCATTGCTGCTTCATTACCAGTCGATAAATACATGATTTCGATCGGTTTGTCTGCCACTTTTCCTTTCGGAATGTTGATGTACGCTCCTTCATTGGCGAAAGCCGTGTTTAATGAAGTCAAAGTTTCTTCTTTGTTGACAACTTGATTAAAATACGCGTCAATAACTGTTTTGTATTTTGGTTTTGTCAAGGCAGAAGACAGTAAGCAAACATCAATTCCTTCGTGAGTTGTAGCTGATAAATGCGAACTAAAAACACCATCAATAAAAACCACTTTGTAGGTATCAACTTCATGTAAAAAGTATTTTTTTACATCAGAATATTGTACAGCGTTTTCCTGTTTTGGAAAAACGGTAAAGTCATTTTTAAGAATTGCGTTAAGCGATGTATATTTCCAAGCTTCCTCTTTTTTAGTTGGGAAACCTTTGGTTTCAAAGTTTTTTAGGGCAGCGGTACGCAGGTCGTGTAGTTCAGTGTGAACATCAACGCGCTCCTCAAAAGCCATAAAAGACGATATTAATTTTTCTTTTAAATCCATTTTTATATTGTTTAAAGTTTAAGGTTTAAAAGTTTAAAGTTATCATGAGGCAACTTTAAACTTTAAACTTCAAACAAAATTTTAAGCTTCTTGTTCTTGTTTAATCCAGTCGTATCCTTTTTCTTCTAGCTCGTGGGCCAATTCTTTTCCGCCAGATTTTACAATTTTTCCGTTGTACAAAACGTGAACAAAATCAGGAACGATATAATCAAGTAATCTTTGGTAGTGTGTGATCACTACGATAGCATTTTTATCGCTTTTTAGTTTGTTAACACCATTGGCAACAATTCTCAAAGCATCGATATCTAGTCCAGAATCGGTTTCGTCAAGAATAGCTAATTTTGGTTCTAGCATCGCCATTTGAAAAATTTCATTACGCTTTTTCTCTCCACCTGAAAAACCTTCATTTAAAGAACGTGACAAAAACTTACGGTCTATTTCTAGTAATTCTGATTTTTCACGAATCACTTTCAGCATTTCGTTGGCAGGCATTTCTTCCTGACCATTTGCTTTACGTGTTTCGTTGATAGCTGTTCTCATGAAGTTAGTTACCGAAACTCCCGGAATTTCAACAGGATATTGAAACGAAAGGAAAACACCTTTGTGCGCTCTTTCCTCTGGAGCCAATTCTGAAATGTCTTCGTTATCCAAAAAGATTTGTCCTTCGGTCACTTCATAATTTTCGTTTCCTGCAATAATTGCCGAAAGGGTACTTTTTCCAGCACCGTTTGGTCCCATAATCGCGTGAATTTCTCCCGCTTTTACTTCCAGGTTAATTCCTTTTAATATTTCTTTGTCGCCTATTGAGGCGTGTAAATTTTTTATGCTTAACATTAGATTTTATTTTAAACCATTAAGGTATTAAGATTCATTTAGTTTTCTATCGGTTGTCTAATTTTTATCCCACCGAACCTTCAAGAGAAATTTCCAATAATTTTTGTGCTTCTACCGCAAATTCCATTGGCAACTTATTCAATACATCTTTACTGAAACCGTTTACGATTAATGCAATTGCTTTTTCAGTTGGAATACCACGTTGGTTGCAATAAAAAACTTGGTCTTCACCAATTTTACTTGTCGTAGCTTCGTGTTCAATTTTTGCTGTTGGATTTTTACTTTCGATGTACGGGAATGTATGTGCTCCACATTTGTTCCCCATTAATAAAGAGTCGCATTGTGAAAAATTACGAGCATTATCAGCGTTAGGTGAAATACGTACTAAACCACGGTAACTATTCTGTGATTTACCAGCAGAAATTCCCTTGGAAATAATAGTCGATTTTGTGTTCTTACCAAGGTGAACCATTTTAGTTCCCGTATCGGCTTGTTGGTAATTATTAGTTACTGCAATCGAATAAAATTCTCCCGTTGAATTATCCCCTTTTAAAACTACCGATGGGTATTTCCAAGTTACAGCTGATCCTGTTTCTACTTGTGTCCAAGAAATTTTTGCGTTTTTCTCGCAAATTCCTCTTTTAGTTACAAAATTATACACACCACCTTTTCCTTCTTTGTTTCCAGGATACCAGTTTTGTACGGTTGAATATTTTATTTCGGCATCGTCAAGTGCAATTAACTCCACTACTGCAGCGTGTAATTGGTTTTCGTCACGACTTGGTGCTGTACAGCCCTCAAGGTATGAAACGTAGCTTCCTTCATCGGCAATAAGTAAGGTTCTTTCAAATTGTCCTGTACCGGCTTGATTGATACGGAAATAAGTTGAAAGTTCCATTGGGCAACGCACTCCTTTTGGGATGTAACAAAAAGATCCATCAGAGAATACGGCTGAGTTCAAGGCAGCGTAAAAGTTGTCTTTTTGTGGCACTACAGTTCCCAAATATTTGCGTACTAATTCTGGATGTTCTTTGATGGCTTCAGAAATACTCATGAAAATAATTCCTTTTTCGCCTAAAGTTTTCTTGAATGTTGTAGCTACCGATACCGAGTCAACTACGATATCCATGGCCACATTATTCATCATTTTTTGCTCATCAACAGAGATACCTAACTTTTTGTACATTTCTAAAAGTTCCGGATCTACATCATCTAAAGTTTTATTAGGATCAACTGCTTTTGGTGCAGAATAGTATGATATTGCTTGGAAATCTGGTTTTTCATAATGTACGTTAGCCCATTCTGGTTCTACCATTTGCTCCCAAGCACGAAAAGCCTCAAGGCGCCAATCGGTCATCCATTGTGGTTCTTCTTTTTTAAGTGAAATGGCACGAACAATATCTTCATTTAAACCAATAGGAAACGTCTCAGCTTCCAGCTCGGTGTAAAATCCGTATTCGTATTCTTTATTTTCGAGTTCGATTTTTAAATCGTCTTCTGTGTATTTACTCATTTTGATTTAAAGATTTAAAGATTTAAAGATTCAAAATTGAACATTAACCTTTATTATTTGTGTCTAAATATTTAATAAAATTAGAAAGGTTTTGAGAAATTTCAATTGTTAAATTATAACCTATTTGAATCTCCTCTTGATTGCAAAACCCTAACTCTCTTGCTAATATCAACATATTTCTAACCTCCGCACAACTGCCTTTGGAGATTTTTAAATATCTTGTAAATTGTCTATTACTATTGTATTCTGAACCTTCGGCAATATTATTTGTAATTGAAACTACAGCTCTTTTTATTTGGTCTTTAAAACCAAATTCTTTTTCTAAAGATTTATTGTTTAATAATTCAAAAATTAATTTGGTCAAGACAACACCTTTCTTATGAACATCAAATTCTTCAAATGATTTTGTCATGCTTTCATTAATCTTTTAATTTTTCAATCTTTAAATTAAAGAGAGAAACTCTCGCCACAACCGCAAGTTCTTGTTGCATTCGGATTGTTAAATACAAAACCTTTTCCGTTTAATCCACCAGAAAACTCTAAAATAGTTCCTGCTAGGTAAAGGAATGATTTTTTCTCAACCGCTATAGTTATGTCGTTGTCAATGAATATTTTATCATCGTCTCCTTTGTTTTTGTCAAATTTTAAATCATATGACAATCCAGAGCAGCCGCCGCTTTTTACACCTACTCGTACATAATCTGTAGCAGCATTAAAACCATCGTCTTGCATTAAGTCGATAATTTTCTTTTTGGCAGTGTCAGATACCTTTATCATGTTTATATTGATTTTGTCTAAATTAAACGCAAAGATAGTGTTTAAAATACTTTTTCCATAATTGATAACATTATTATAACTAATGCAAAAATAGAATTTAGTTATTTGCGCATTTTAATTTTATTATATTACTTTTAACGCTTTATAACTTACAAACAAACCAAAAAAACTATTTATGGAAGAAAATGTACCAAGCAAAATGCATTATCAACTCGATTTTAAAGGAAAAGGGGAAACTTTTTTCGGTATCGTAATTGTCAATTGGCTCTTAACTATCGTTACTTTAGGACTTTATTATCCGTGGGCTAAGGCCAAAACGCTACAATTTTTATTCGGTCAAACCACTTTAAATGATGATGCCTTTGCTTTTCATGGTACTGGTAAGGAGATGTTCAAAGGATTTTTAAAAGCTTTATTAGTCTTTTTTATTTTGTTTGGAATATTGGGTGCACTTACCTACTTAGGTCATCAAGGTATTGGTATTTTGGTTCTTTATTTAGGGATTTTTGCTATTATGCCATTGGCCATTCACGGATCGTACCGTTACAGAATGTCCCGCACGACATGGAGAGGAATTCGTTTTGGTTACCGAGGTGATCAAGCAGAATTAGTTAAACTTTTTTTTAAGTGGGTTTTCTTTACCATTATTACTTTGGGTATTTACGGTTCATGGTTTCAAATGAATTTACGCAGGTATGTTATCGGCAATATTCGTTTTGGTGATGCCGAGATGAATTACGATGGTGATGGTGGCGATTATTTATTGATGAATATCAAAGGATATTTTTTGACAATTTTTACTTTCGGAATTTACTCCTTCTGGTGGCAAAAAGAAATTTTTGAATACTATGTGAACAATTTGTCATTACACAAAGATGACAAACGCATCGAGTTTACATCGACTGCTAGTGGTGCTGATTTTATTGGCTTGATCGTAATTAATATGTTGCTAATTGTGTTTACATTAGGATTGGGTTACTCTTGGGTAGTAACGCGTACTATGAAATTTATTTTTGACCACATTCAATTAGACGGTAATATTGATTTGAATACATTACACCAAACCGAAGAAAACTATAAAGATGCTACCGGCGAAGACGTTAGTGACTTTTTAGATATGGATTTTATCGTTTAAAAATATGAACCAAGAAGCCGCAGGAATTTATTTTGATGGCAAGTCAGCCGCCCCGCAAGCAGTAACTATTGTTTTGAACACATTAAATGGTGTTCTACAGTTTCAAACCGAAACAGCTACAGTAGGGCGCTGGTTGCTGGGTGAACTGAGTTTTGAAAACGTGGGTACAACCCTGCAATTGCAAAAACAGCAACCGGATGGCATCGCAATTTTAAAAATTACAGACTCCACATTTGCAGCTGCTATTTTAAAATTTCGTAAAGAAAACAATCAAGTAGGTTGGTATGAAAAAATGCTGGCATCGGGCATGAAATTTCATCTTGTTTTGGCACTCGTGATTTTGGGTTTAATTGGTCTGACCTATGTTTACGCCATTCCGTGGGTGGGAGAAAAATCAGTAGCGCTAATTCCTGAGAGTTTTGATGATACCATGAGCGGAACGTTTATCAGCGATAATTTGCTGTTCTCAGATGTAGCTTCGGATAAATCCAAAGTCTTAAACGCTTTCGCAAAAGAGTTACAACTCAACAATAAAAAGAAATTGAAATTCATATTTGTTGAAGAGGATATTGTAAACGCTTTTGCTTTGCCTGATGGTACAATTGTGGTATATTCCGAAATTATAGACAAGATGCAAAATTACGATGAGTTAGTTGCACTTTTAGGCCACGAAGCCGCGCACGTTAACAATCGCCATTCGATGAAAATGCTTTGTCGCAACTTGTCTGGTTACTTGTTTATCTCAGCAATTTTAGGTGATGCCAACGGAATAATGGCTACCATAGGCGATAACGTAAATAGTTTTCAATCATTGTCGTTTTCTCGTGAGTTCGAACAAGAAGCTGATCGTGAAGGTTTTGCTATTGTTGTTAAAAATAAAGTAAATCCTAACGGAATGTTGAATTTATTTAAAAGACTTCAAGACGAAGGTGATTCTATCGTTCCGGAGTTTTTGAGTTCGCATCCTGTTACAAAGCAGCGCATTGCAACCACTAGACAGTTGGTTAAATCTACTCCGCACCAAGTTGAGGCAAATAAAAAGCTGCAACAGTTATTTCAACAATTAAAAAAATAATCTCAAGTCAAATTGCACTTAAATCATTGCAAATCAATTGTGTATTGGTTTGGGTGCAATTTGTTTTTACACACTTTTAGGTCGGTATCAATAAATATGCTTAATTTTAGAGCATACAATTTTGATACATTATGAAACTATATCCAATTGAAACCGGTAATTTTAAATTAGATGGCGGTGCTATGTTTGGCGTGGTTCCCAAAACCATCTGGAACAAAACCAATCCTGCTGATGCCAATAACCTAATTGATATTGCGGCACGTTGTTTATTAATTGAAGAGGAAAACCGCTTGATTTTGATAGACACCGGAATGGGAAACAAACAATCTGATAAATTTTTCGGATACTATTCTTTATGGGGTTCTCATTCATTAGATAAATCTCTGGCAAAATACGGTTTTCACCGCGACGATATTACGGATGTATTTATGACGCATTTGCATTTTGACCATTGTGGAGGAAGTGTACAATGGAATAAAGACAAAACGGGATATGAACCAGCCTTTAAAAATGCTAAGTTTTGGACCAACGAAAATCATTGGGAATGGGCTACAAAACCTAACCCGAGGGAGAAAGCTTCGTTCCTATCTGAAAATATTTTGCCCATGCAAGAAAGCGGTCAATTGCATTTTATACAAAGACCCGAAGGTGATTTTCTTGAAAAATCTGAATTAGGATTTGGAATCTTTTTTGTAGATGGACATACCGAAAAACAGATGATTCCACACATTCAATATAAAGGTAAAACCATCGTTTTTTGCGCTGATTTATTGGCTACAGCCGGGCACATTCCCATACCTTACGTTATGGGTTATGATACAAGGCCACTACTTACCATGCCAGAAAAAACTAAATTATTGACTTCAGCCGCAAACCAAGAATACTATTTGTTTTTAGAGCATGATGCCCACAATGAAATAGTTATTGTAGCACAAACTGAAAAAGGAGTTCGACTACAACAAGTTTACAGATGCGATGAAATCTTAACGTAGTGTTAATCCTTTTATTTGTGTAACAAAATCAATTATTTTAGACCAATATTTTATAAAATTTTTAAAAGTAAATATCCATGAATACCATCAAACCTATCTACATTTCTGCTTTTGCCATGCTTGCTTTAGTAGGATGTGGTGCTGCAAAACAAGTTTCGAGTACTGCGACAGCTAATTTAGCTCCAATTTCGGCACCGTTAAATATACAGAAGAAAGCGGCTTTAACCGAAAATGAATTGAAACGTTGGAGTCACCTTGATATCGTAAGCGACACCATTCCTGGAATGAGTGTTGATAAAGCTTACGCTGAATTATTAAAAGGTAAAAAAGGAGTACCAGTAATTGTAGGTATTGTGGACTCAGGTGTTGATATCGAGCACGAAGATTTAAAATCGGTTTTGTGGACCAATGCTAAGGAAATTGCAGGAAACGGTATTGACGATGATAAAAATGGTTACGTTGATGATATTCACGGTTGGAATTTCTTGGGTGATATTACCAAAGAAAATGTTGAATACGAAAGAATCATTAGAGATAAAACTTTGGTAGACGAAAAAACATTTCAAGAAGCCAAAGCAGTAAATGATAAAAAAGTGGCCGAAGCAGCTACCATCAAAGCACGATCGGAGCAAATGATTAGCACATTAACCACAAGTGATGCTGCAATTGCGAAGCATTTAGGTAAAGCTGTTTATACCGCAGAAGAGGTAAAAGCAATTACAACTCAAGATGCTGATTTACTAAAAAGCAAAACTACAATGCAACAAATGTTGGGTTATGGTTTACCAGTTGCCGAGTTGAAAGTTGCAGTTCAAAAACAAAAAGATGCTCAAGATGCACTTATTAATGGCGACAACCTGAAAACAGATTATCGTAAAGTGGTTGGTGACAATCCAAACGATATTACGGATACCAAGTACGGAAACAACAACGTAATGGGTCCAGATAAAAACGAAATTTTGCATGGTACACACGTTGCCGGGATTGTGGCTCAAGTTAGAGGGAACAATTTAGGTGGAGATGGTGTGGCTAATAATGTTCAAATTTTAACAGTTCGTGCCGTGCCAGACGGAGATGAGTACGATAAAGATATTGCATTAGGAATTCGCTATGCGGTAGACAATGGCGCGAAAGTAATCAACGGAAGTTTTGGTAAGGCTTTTTCACCTCACAAGCAGTGGGTGTATGACGCGATCAAATATGCAGAGAAAAAAGACGTGCTTTTTGTACACGCAGCCGGAAACGATGCGAAAGATATTGACTTTGCCGAAAATTTCCCGAACGATTCTGATGATAAAGTAAAAGAGTTTGCTTCAAACGTAATTACAATTGGAGCATTGAATTATGAGTACGGAGAAAAAGTAGTCGCTCGTTTTTCTAACATTGGTAAATTAAATGTAGACGTTTTTGCACCAGGAGTAAAAATTTATGCAACCACTCCAAATAACGAATACCAATATTTACAAGGAACTTCAATGGCAGCGCCAAACACAGCAGGAGTTGCAGCATTGATTCGTTCATACTATCCAAAATTATCAGCCAAACAAGTAAAACAAATCTTGATGGATTCAGGAGTTGCAATAACTACCGAAGTAATTGTAGGCGGAAAACCAACAGACAAACGTTCGTTTAGCACACTATCACAATCAGGTAAAATTGTAAATGCTTACAACGCATTATTGATGGCTGAGAAAATGTCAAAATAACTAATAAAAACTTAATTTTATGGAAGGACAAATCGTCCTTCCATTTTTTATTTTAACCACTTATGAAAAAACTATTTTTATGCGCTCTTTTAACTACTGGTTTTGGTAGTGTTTGGGCACAAAGTAATGCGTATTGGCAGCAACATGCAAACTACAAAATGGAAGTTGCACTCGATGTAGCTACCTATAAGTACAAAGGAGCGCAAGAGCTGGTGTATACTAACAATTCTTCGGATACGTTAAGAAAAGTGTATTACCATTTATTCAACAACGCTTTTCAGCCAGGAAGCGAAATGGATGCGCGCATTCAAAACATCAAAGATCCTGATGGCAGAATGGTCTCTAAAGTAAAAGTAGGTGACAAAGAAGTAAAAGAAAGTCGCATTAAAAATTTGAAACCTAACGAAATTGGGTTTTTACACGTAACGAATTTCAAACAAGATGGTGTTGCCGCTGCTGCAAAAGAGGTGGGAACCATACTCGAAGTAACTTTGGCAAAGCCTATTTTACCGAATTCTAAAACTACATTTACACTAGATTTTGACGGACAAGTTCCGGTACAAATTCGTCGTTCAGGACGAAATAATGCTGAAGGAGTTGAATTGTCAATGGCGCAATGGTATCCTAAATTGGCCGAATTTGATTTTGAAGGTTGGCACGCTGATCCTTATATAGCAAGAGAATTTCACGGAGTTTGGGGCGACTTTGATGTAAAAATTACTATCGATAAAAACTATGTTTTAGGTGGAACAGGTTACTTGCAAAATCCAAATGAAATTGGTCACGGATACCAAGATCAAGGCACAGTGGTTACCATTCCTAAAAAAGCTAAAACACTAACATGGCATTTTAAAGCACCAATGGTTCACGACTTTACTTGGGCAGCTGACAAAAACTATATTCATGATATTGCTAAAGGTCCAAATGGTGTTGATATTCACTTTTTGTACAAAAACAATCCGCAATACATTGAAAACTGGAAAAATTTACAGCCGTTAACTGTAAAATTGATGGAGTTTTACAACAAAACCGTGGGCGATTATCCGTACAAACAATATTCGGTAATTCAAGGTGGCGATGGCGGAATGGAGTATGCCATGTGTACTTTGATTTTGGGTCAAGGAAAATTTGAAGGATTGTTGGGCGTAACAGCTCACGAAATGGCGCACTCTTGGTTCCAACACGTATTGGCTTCCAACGAATCTAAACACGGCTGGATGGACGAAGGATTTACATCGTTCTTAGAAGATTTAGGAATGAATGAACTTGCAGAGAAAAAAGCACAAAATCCTTTTTCGGGAGGTTATGCAGGATATTTTTCAATGGTTAATTCAGGAAAAGAATTGCCTCAAGGAACACACGCCGATCGTTTTGATGAAAACAGAGTGTACAGTATTAGTTCGTACAGTAAAGGAGAACTTTTCTTGACACAATTAGTTTATTTGATTGGGAAAGACAATTTGATGAAGACTTTGAAAAAATACTACAGCGATTTCAAATTCAAGCATCCTACACCGAATGATATTAAAAGAACTGCCGAAAGAGTTTCAGGTGCTAACTTAGATTGGTATTTAACAGATTGGACACAAACAACCAACACAATTGATTACGGAATTAAAGAAGTAACTGAAAATGCAGGTCAAACCAAAGTAGTTTTAGAAAGAATTGGTAGAATGCCAATGCCAATTGATTTGCTTGTAGAATATACAGATGGAACAGTAGAAACTTTTTATGTGCCGTTGCGCATGATGAGTTTTGAAAAAGAAAATCCGTATCCAGCAATTAAAAGAACCGTACTTTCTGATTGGGCTTGGGCATACCCAACTTACGAGTTGAATCTTCCTAAAGCAAAATCATCTATAAAAAGTATTACCATTGACCCAAGCAGTTTAATGGCTGATATTAAAAAAGAGAATAACGTTTTTAAATAATTCTTTTTAATAAAATTAATGTCTACTTCTTGATCAACATCTTTAAAGTGTTGTTGAAGAAGTAGACATTTTTTTTATGTAGTTAAAGTTACCAGCCAATATAACGAAATTGTCCTTCTCCAAGATCAGCCAAAAGTAATCTTAGAAGATAGATTATTAATATGGTATACCATATTACGATTAGAATTAAGGCTGTGTTTTTATGGAAGTATTTTTTTAAAAAAGAATACATGGTTATGAAATTAGAAATAAAATTTTGTAAGTTTCAATTGCACTTGCTAGCGATTCATGACTGATAATGATGCCACTACAAGCAAAAAAATGAAGTACAAACAGCCGTCCTAAAAAAGTGCTTACTAAGTTTTTTGGTATTTGTTGAAAAAAGGAACCTACAGAAATGGCTATTGCCTGCAAAATTCCCCAAATCAAGTAACGAATTGAAATTTCATGCCACATTGCAATTACAATCATCGTAATCCCCACGCCTAGCAGTGGTTTTCTGTAGTATGAACTAATAGGAGTGTAGATATAATCTTTGCAAAAAGACGATAACGACATGTGGTACTTTGTCCAGAAATCGCGCATGTTTGTTGTTAAAAATGGATAATTAAAATTTTCAGTTATCCGGTAACCCATCAATAAACTAAGACCTATTGCAATATCAGAGTACCCAGCAAACTGAAAGTAAGCATTCAAAACAAAACGAATAGTTTCTAAGTAATTTTGTAGCCAAATGTCACTTGGATCTAAATTTTTGATAAAAAGGTTTGCCTTAAACGTAAATAAATAATTTCCTAGAATAACAATTTTAGACAAGCCATACAATATGCGTTGTAATCCATCAGAAAAGTAGTCTTGATTAAAGCGTCTTCTTTGCCAATCCTTCACAAAATCAGCATAGCGGTTTATTGGACCAACAATAAATACAGGTAGAAAAAAATTATAGCTCAAGTAGAACAATAGGTTTGGGTTTTTAACTTTATCTTTAAAAAATTCTAAAGTGTAATGAATATTTCGAAACGTGTAATAAGAAATTCCCAAAGGCACAACCCAATTTTGTTCTAAAGCAATAGTTATTTTTATTGTCAATAGCAATAGCGCCAAAAACAGTAAGCTAATCCCTATTTTGAAGGTTTGTTTTAGTTTTGTGTGATGTAGAAGGTAAAAATTTCCTATCGTGACAAATGTCAACAAAGCAAAAGATAATGGAGACTCATAAAGAATAAATAATCCAGTACAAATAATTTGCGATTGTAAAACATATTTTTTTGGCAAAATCCATGATAAAATAACCATAGGAATAGCAAAGCAAAACAAATGATAGACTAAGGTCATGGTAATAATTTAAATTGAGTAATTAGCCAATCTTGGTATTTTTTTGCGCCTTTGTAATTTAAATGGCCACCATCAACAAAGTCAGAATTATTCAATAGATTAGGATACTTCCAGAAGTCTATTTTATAGGTTCTTTGGTATTTTTTTAGTACTTCGATCCAAGCTTTTTTTTGAGTAGAACTTAACCAGATTTGTTCTAATTGAGGAGCACGAGGAAGATCTATAAAAATAATTTTTGTCTTTTTAAGCTGTAACGTTGAACAAGCCTCGTTTAAAATTTTATTTTCATTAAATAATCTAATAGAACGCTTTTTTTGTAATAATTGTTTATAATCTTCAATGTTAAACTGATCATGGAATAAAGCGTTTTCGGGTGTGATTTTAAAGAAATTTATTGTCTTTTCTGGAGCCAATCCAATTGTATTTTTGACAAAAAAAAATAAATTATTAATAGCAATTTTTAGATACTTCAAGGTTAACTCAGTTTCTTCACCATCAACCAAGATGTGATTGATCTCAATAAATAGATAATCTGGTGGATGATTTACTAATTCTTCAAAAAGTTTTAATTTGTTAATTTTTTCATTGTCTAGAGCATTAATTGCTATGGAGCAAATTTTTGGACTTGCTTTTGTTTGCTTTAATTCAAATTTTTCATCAATTGCGTTTAGGTTATATAAGGCATGACCTATTAAAGATGATCCTAAAAAAACAACTGATGGTCTTGCGGCATTAGAACTGTTATTTACTTTTAAAATTTTTCTGACTTTAGTGTTGATATTTTTATATTCGATTTGTTTATTTTTCTTTTCAGTTTGTAAACCAAATACAGAAATTAATACAAGCACTAAAATGGTACTCACAGTATACAACCAAACTTTTAGCGGTGGACTCGTTTCGTTCATTAATTAATTTTTTTTGAAATCATGGCGTGAATGGAGCGAATGCTCGTCATTGACATAATCTCTGAAGTTGTAAATTGAATTGAAAAAATTTCTTCAAGTGTTGTTATAAAAATCAAGTTATTCAATGAGTCCCATCCTGAAAGAGAATTTGAAGAGCTTGCTTCAGTTATGTCATTGCTGTCAATTTTAAAAGTAGTAGCCGCAGTTTGAATAATAGTTTCGAGTGTTTCTGCGCTATTCTCAATTGGTTTTTTTAATTGCTGCTCAATATTTTTCTTTAGTTGATCTACTTGTATTTTGCCACTTATACCACGCGGTAAATCAGCAACAAAATAAATATCATGAGGCACTTTTTCTTGCTCTAAATTTTCTCGTAGGTATTTGTAAAGTTGTATTTCATTTAAAGTACTACCTTCATTTAGTTGAATGCAGGCAATTATTTTTTCAGTCAAAACAGCGTCATAAACGCCAATTACTTTACAATCATGAACTTCATTAGTGTTTAATATTACTTCTTCAATTTCCTCAGGTTGAATCCTAAAACCACCAGAGTTGATCATGCTTTTTTTACGACCAATTATTTTAACAAACCCTTGTTCGTCTTGCTGTGCATAATCGCCGGTATGTAACCATCCATCAATAAGTACTTCAAGGGTTGCTGTAGGGTTACCAAAATATTTTTTCATGATGTGTTTACCAGAAATAGCTAACTCACCGGTTTTATTTGGTCCTACTTCGGTACCATTTTCATCAATAATTTTTACTTCGCAATCAACAGGTTTTCCTACGGTTCCTATTTTAAAAGAATCTGATGAGGGGCCACAAAACAAACTGCCATTAACAGTTTCGGTCAAACCATAAACATTCAATATTTGAACCTTAAAAAGAGACGAAACTGAAGTCCATAATTTTTCCTCAAGTTGCGCTGCTACTGAAATGATGTACTTAAAGTCGGGAGTTTGAAAACTATCTTCAAAATCTTCGTGGTATTTCTCAAAAAAGGAAAGCAAAGTAGGAACTACAAATAAGTGTGATATCTTATACTTGTAGATTGCGTAATAGATTAAATCGAGTTTAGAAGTATCGAGTTTAAAAGGGCAATACCAAGTGGCACCACAATAAAAAGCTAGAAGTGGACCTTGATTGATTCCATCTGCATGATATAGATTAAGTACATTTAAAATAGCCGAACTTTCATTCATTTCATACACTTTTTGTAATGTTTCTAAATGACTAAATAAGCTATCATAAGATATTGCAACACCTTTTGGATCTGAGGTAGAACCTGATGTGTACATTATATATGCTATACTCTCAGGGTCAATCGCTTTATGGTTTTGCAATGGTACCTTTTCAAATTTTTGTAAACAAGCCGGATACGAGTTGTTGTTAATGTCTGTGTTAGAATCGGTAGTTTTTTGTGCAAAAATTTTACTCAGAAATTTTTTCTTTCCAACTTGAGTTCTTTGTATTTCGATGCAGTTTTCATGCGTAACTTCCCAGGCTAATTTTACAGAAGTATCTAAAAAAATAGCTTTTGGTTCGCAATTTTTTATGATAGAATGTGCCCTAGATGATTTGGTATTGTAGTCTAATAAAACCACGGTCAGGCCAAATGAATATGCGGCAATTGTTAATTCTACTAAACTTTGGTGGTCTGCTGTAGACAATATAATTTTATCCGATGCTTGCAAACCGAGTTTATCAAAATAAACACTAAGTTGATTTGTAGTTGAAACAAGATCTTGATAAGTAATAGCTTTATTATCTGCTAAAACAGCAAATTTTTTATTGGGATATAATCGCGCGCGATCTAGCAATTGTATACAATTCATAAATACTTTTGTAATTCTGTTTTAATAATTTTTCCGTGGCTTGTACGTGGCATTTTCTCAATTATTTTAATGACGCTAGGTACTTTGCTCTGGCCTAATTGTTTCGAAATTTTTTCTTTTATAGTTCCAATACCAATTTCTGGTGTTTTATTCTGGTTTACTACTTCTACAAACAAAGCTAGTTTTTCTGATTCGTTATCAAAAAAAGAGATTAGTCCAGTGTCTACAACATCTCCTAGTGCTTGCACTACGTCTTCAATTTCTTGAAAATATACAATTTCACTACGAGCATTTTTTATAAAATCTTTCTTTCGCCCTGTTAATTCGATGGTTCCAAGTATCGTTTTTTTGGCTAAATCTCCAGTGTAGAACCAAGTTTGAACTCCATCAAAATCAGAATTATTGGAATGATATCCTTGGGTATTGCAATAACTATATATGCGCAGTTCGCCAATGATTCCTATGGGTACTTCTTGATTGTTTTTATCAACAATTTGAGCAATACAATCAATGGTCTTGCCTATATTATGTCCAATATCTTGGTATGATACATGAGTTTCTCCAAGGCAAAAGCCCGTTGTTTCAGTCAAGCCGTAGTAGTTCAAGATTTTTTTAGTTGTTTTTTCAAAAAATAGTTCTTTCAATTGTTTCGATAAATTACTTCCGGTACTTAAAACGGTGCTCACTTTCGCCAATCTATTTTTTACTTCTTTTTTAGTTAAAAATTGATTCAGTAAACTAGGACTCGCCACCAAAAAACTAATGTCTGCTTCATAAATACCATCTAAAAGCGCACTTATGTTATTGCGTTCATCCTTTGACGGAAGAACACAACTTGCTCCAGCAGTAGCGGTAACCAAGCAGGCATTGCGTAGGCCACTCATAGAATCAAGATTTCCAATTGAAAGGTATTTATCTTGATTTGTAATTTTATATGTTGTTACCATATTGATAGCGCTTTGAAACAATTGTCCATGCGTTAACAATACCCCTTTTGGCTTACCACTTGATCCAGATGTATGCAAAATCACTGCAAGATCATTTTCATGAAGTGATAACAATGGTGTCATCTCTTCGTTTTCAAGTAACCAATCAGAAAAAAATAACTTTGTACCCGTTTCATTGAAGTCTTCGGAATCAAAATAAACAGTTTCCGCCTTAGGATTTTCGATTGCTTTAGTAGAGTAGTTTAAAAAAATAATTTTTGGCTGGTATTGTACAATTAAATCATTAAAAAGAGCTTCAGGAAGGTCGCTATTGATAGGTACAAACACAACACCTAAATTCATACAGGCCCAAAATAAGCCCATAGCTTCAAAATGAATATCTGCCTCTAAAATAATCGTATCTCCTTTTTTAAATCCTTTTTGTTGTAAGGTGTACGTGATGCAATTTACAATTTCATTAAACTCCTTGTAATTGTAAAAAGTTTCATCAGTACGATCAAACGCAAAGGTGTTTTCTGGAAAATTTCTAACGGATCTTTGCCACAAGGTTTGTAAGTTCATGAGCTCAGGGGCATCAATAAACTCTTGGTGAGAGAAATAGTGCTGTAATCGTACTTGTTTTGAGGTAATGGGTACAATTTGTAAAATATCTAGTCGCTCTAACTTAGTAATTATTTTTTTAAAATTAGTTTCATTTAAACCCAATTGTTTTTGAATGAAGCTACAACTGCGGCATTTTCGGGCCCAATACAATAAAATTAATTCTTCGTTCGAAAGATGGTAACCCAATGTTTTTTCAAGTTGCGCTTCATACACAGGGTGATTTTGCAATAAGTTTAAAATCTCATCCTCTAAATCGGATTTTCTGTAAATAATTTGATTGTTACTATCAACTTCTAAGAGTGGATTGAGTAAAATATTAGCTGCCTTGATATCGAAATAATCAAAAAAATTGTAGGACTGCAGTTCGCTCTCAAGATCTATTTTAGTTGGTGCAATGGCTATTAATCCGTTATAATCTCCTGTATTAGGATTTGCTTTAGCTTGAAAATTTTGATCAAAACTTTTACGATACAAATCAGGCTCTGAAAACACATAAGCTGATTTGTTCATAGGTTTTAACTGCTCAAAAAATGCTTCATAATCACGACCGTGAATCAAGTCTCCGCATCTAGAAAAATAAGGAACAGGTTCATTATTAGATAAATGAACGTGCGGAAAAACAAGCAATGCATTATCTTGACTAACTCTTAAAATCTCCGGAATTAAATTTGTTTTTAATTGTCTGTGTAGCAAATCAAATCCAAAAACAAAAGCAATAGATTGATCCTCAAAAGGTAATTTTTCCTTAAGGTTACAAAAATAAATTTCAACATTTGAGGGTATTTCTTGATGAGAAAACCAATAAGCAAACCCATTGTAACCCAGAACATCAGTGTCACCTTCCCAAATACTGATTATTTTTTGTTCAGGAAACAAGCCTGATAGCATAGCGGTAGACCAGCCAGTTCTACTCCAAATATCCAAAATTACATCCCCTTTTTTAAGCTTTTTTTTCAAATAGGGTATAAAAGGGTAAAAGGCTTTGTTAGCTTCATTAAATGGGTTAAACATGGCGTACAAATCAAATAGCGGCTTTCGAAATTTGTTTCGGCAAAAGAGTTCGTACGAGCTAGAATTTATTTTATTATGAATATTTTGTTCCTTTTTTTCACTGATGCTATCTATTGCAAGTGAAGATTCGGTATAAAACCGAAGGTTCGAAATTTGAGGGATATTTATCATTCAAATTGAATTGGTAAACTGAATTATGATTAATTTTGTCAGGGTCGCGGTC
This sequence comes from Flavobacterium sp. K77, assembly GCF_021608205.1. Classification (NCBI taxonomy): domain Bacteria; kingdom Pseudomonadati; phylum Bacteroidota; class Flavobacteriia; order Flavobacteriales; family Flavobacteriaceae; genus Flavobacterium; species Flavobacterium sp. K77. Next base: position 211,342 of record NZ_JAKIHO010000001.1, read on the forward strand.
CGACTTGCAAAGTTATGACTAAATAAAGAAAGTTTAGTTATCAGTTGCTATTCATAGCGTGTTAAAACGCGGGCTTCTCAAAAATTATTTTAAGATTTTAATTATTTTTTCACATGAAATTCAAATACAATGAAGCAACTGCTTCGCTTGAAATTATAGACAGTTTAAAAAGTCATTTTTTAATTGTACGACTCTTGCTCATCGTGACTTTTGTCAATGTGATTTTGAACCTATCCAATTCTCAAGTGGAGTTTGGTTTAATGAAACTAATTTGGTTGTTAATTGGTATGGCAGCTGCGGTGGGTTTGCGACAGTATTTTATAAAAAAAACGGGTAGCAATACGATTCCGCTGGAGCAAATTGTATCCGTGCAAGATAAGTCGACATCGGTTAGAAAAAAATATGCCCTCGTACTCAAAAACGGTAAACTTCGGGATTTAATTGAATTACAATCTGAAGCAGAGTACAAAGAATTACAGACGTTATTAGCAAAAAAGAAAAAGTAAGTTCTTCTTTTTACGCTCCACACAAAAGCCCAAATAAACTATGGTTTACTTGGGCTTTTTGTTATTTGGAAAACAAATTATCGTCTGAATTTAAAAGTATCTGACAGTGGATGTTTTTTGTTTTGTAGCATGTCAGCAACAAGTTCCATTCCGATGACAGAAAAGGTGATTCCGTTACCGCCAAAACCAAGCACAAAATAAGCGCCCGGAAAATTAGGATGTTCGCCTATGTAGGGTAATCCGTCTTTAGTTTCTCCAAAAGTACCTGCCCAAACAAAATCGGTTTGGAATTGGTAATCTGGCAACATTTTTTTCAAATAGTTCTTTAGTTTGACTGATTTTTTTTCAAGTAAAGCATCACGTTTTGAAGCATCAACAAAGTCTTCATCCTCACCACCTATCAACAACCTGTTGTCATCTGTGGTGCGCATGTACATATAAGGTTTTGCGGTGTTCCAAAAAAGAGTTTCACTCAAGTGACTTTGATCGTCTTCAAATTGTTCCCCAACCATGGCGTAGGTTGACAAGAGGTTCACGAATTTATCTTTAATAATTTCAGTACTTTCAAAGCCGTTGCAATAGATGATTTTTTTGGCAGTAATTGTGCTGCCATGCTCGATTGTAACTACAACGTTGTTTTGGTTATAGCTTGTGTTTTTAATATCAGTTTTGTCAAATATTTGCAAACCTTTTTTATGATTGTAGTGCAAAAGATCATGTGCCAATTGAAACGCATCAATACTTCCGCCTTGTTGTGATAAAATGCCGCCGTGCGAATTTTTTATTTTAAAACGTTTTTCAATGTCAGCAGCTTCGAGCCATTGCACAGGAAGTCCTATTTGTTTTCGGGCCTCAAATTCATCTTTCAGCCAAGCAACATCTTTTTTATAAGCAGCAAAGTAAAGGGAATCCTTTTTCTTGAATCCGCAGTCAGATTTTATGGTTGAAACAATCTTTTGCAAATCGTCTATTGATCTGTAGCAAGCCCAGTAACTCGCGGCTGCCTCTTCAGGACCTATTAAATCGTTGAGTTCGTGTAATGGAACATCTATTTCATATTGCAGCATCGAGGTTGTTGCTGATGTACTGCCATGACCTATTTCTCGTCTGTCAATTAAAACCGTTTTGTGACCGTCTTTGATGCATTGATGCGCAATCAAACTTCCCGTGATACCGCCACCTACTACCAAAATATCCGTAGAAATATTTTCTTGTAACGATGGATAGGAGTGCAGAATTCCGTTTTTTACCAACCAAAAAGGTTCACTTGATTTAAGTTTCATAACGTTCTAGTTTTTATCAAAAATAATGATAATCAGTGCGCTACATTTATTTTTAAAATGATAATGTTACATAATTATAGGGTGATTTCTGTTTTTTTAGGAAACGATTGTTTTTTAAATGGAAGTGTGGGGTTTGGAAGTTTGAAATATCACAAACAAAAAAACGCCGCAAAACATCAATTTTGCGGCGTTTTGTTTATGTGCAAAAAGTTTACTTCAAATGCTCCAGCATATCAATTGTCATGCTTGCTAAATCAAACTCATGATTCCAATTCCAGTCTTTGCGAGCGCTGCTGTCATCAATACTGGCAGGCCAGCTATCGGCAATTTTCTGACGGAAATCCGGTTCGTAGGTAATCGTAAATTCAGGAATGTGTTTCTTGATTTCGGCAGCAATTTCTGTTGGCGTAAAGCTCATAGCTGCAAGGTTGTAAGAAGAACGAATCTTAATTTCTTCCACAGGTGCTTGCATGATTTTGATGGTTGCCGCAATAGCGTCATCCATGTACATCATTGGCATTTTAGTTTCTGAGGATAAAAAACATTCGTATTTTTGATCGGCTAGTGCTTTGTGATAAATATCTACAGCATAATCTGTAGTTCCGCCACCAGGAGGCGATGACCAACTAATTAAACCAGGATAACGAATGCTGCGCACATCAACACCAAACACATTGTGGTAGTATTCACACCATCTCTCGCCTGCTTGCTTACTGATTCCGTACACCGTTGATGGCTCCATAACCGTGTATTGAGGTGTGTTTTCTTTGGGTGTTGTTGGTCCAAAAACCGCGATGCTTGATGGCCAAAATATCTTTTTTATTTTTCCGGCTTTCGCCAAATTCAAAACATGGAATAAAGAGTTCATATTCAAATCCCATGCAAAGGCAGGGTTTTTCTCGGCTGTTGCCGATAATAGTGCAGCCATTAAATATACATCGGTAATTTGATGAACTTCGACCAAATGCTCAATTTGATTAAAATCTAAAGCATTTACTACTTCAAATGGACCCGAATTTACTACATCAACGTTCAGTTTTCTGATGTCAGAGGCAATCACATTTTCGGTTCCGTAAATCGAGCGTAACTTTTGCGTAAGCTCTGTTCCTATTTGGCCGCAAGCGCCTATAATCAATATTTTAGTACTCATCTTTTTCTGTTTTGAAAAACAAAGATAACGTTTTCGCAAATAGTACAACTTTTGATAAAAACAGCAATAAAAACCACAAAACACTACATTAAATTTAATCTAAAACGAAAATACTGGTTTTTTTATTGGTGAATTCCATTTGGTTGTTGTCAAAATGGCAAAGTTATAACCATTATTTTTAAAACAAATTTAATTCAGATTCTATTTTGATAGATTATACAGAGTCAAAAAGCAGTATTGTATAGCTAGTAAATCGAATTTTAAATGGTTTCAAGCGAGATTGACATTACCCAAAACCACCATTCGTTATTGCCAATTTAGTTTGTAACTTTGTGCTTTAATGACACAAAATATGAAATATAATTTTGCTCTTTGCTGTTGCCTCGTTTTGTTCTTATTTTCTTGTAAAAATGAGGATGACAATCGTTTGGCAGACACACAAAAGGAGGTTCAAAAAAAGGAAGTTTTAGTAAAAAAATTACAAAAGGCTTGGGATTTTTATGACACACCACTTACCGAAGCTTCTGAAACGAGTATTGCCTCTTGGAACGAGTTGCGCCTTTTTCTGGATGCCTTGGCACAAAAACCGCAAGCCTCTGTTCGTGCTTATCAACGCAAATCGGCAGAATTATCTAAAAAAGTAATAGCGCTTGGCGAACGTATACCGTACCAATACGATAAACCACAAATACGTAGCCGCATTGCATCCCTAACAACCAAGGTGCGGATGTTGGATTTATTTATGCACTTAGACGTTATTCCAGACAAAAAAGTCAGTGCTTTGGTGGCTGAAATTAATCTCGAATTACTTTCCGTTCAACGACAAATGGACGAAATTGTCGAGAAAAGTAAAATCCAGTTAGAAGAAGGTGAATCTGATTTGCTGCGCATGCTAGACAGCAGCAGAGCCATTCCTAATACGCCTATTGTAGATCCAAATATTCCACGCGTTGAGTAAATCAGTTTTATACCAAACCTACGATACTGCTCCCAAAACCATACAAATTGCAGCGCGCTTACTCGAAAAAAATCAGGTAAAAATGCAGCTTTCGGGCTTGGTGGGATCATCTCTTTCCTTTGTTTTGCGTGCTGTTTTTAAAAAGGCGGAGCTTCCGTTTTTAGTTGTGCTCAATGACAAAGAAGAAGCTGCTTATTATTTGAATGATCTAGAACAAATGGTGGGTGAACAAGATGTGTTGTTTTATCCAGCATCGTTTCGTAGGCCATACGAGCTTGAGGATACCGATAATGCCAATGTTTTGCTCAGAGCCGAAGTTTTGAACCGCATCAACTCTCGTAAAAAACCAGCCCTCATTGTTACTTATCCGGAGGCTTTGTTTGAAAAAGTGGTAACTCGAAAGCAATTAGACACCAATACTTTAAAAGTGGCTGTTGGTGACAAAATTTCTATCGATTTTATAAACGAAGTTTTATTCGAATACGAATTTAAAAGAGTCGATTTTATTACCGAACCGGGCGAGTTTTCTGTTCGTGGAGGAATCGTTGATGTGTTTTCTTTCTCGAATGATAATCCGTACCGAATTGAATTTTTTGGCGATGAGGTCGAGAGTATCCGTACTTTTGATGTAGCGACGCAGTTGTCTATTCTACCTCAGAAAAAAATTGCCATTATTCCCAATGTCGAGAATAAAGTCTTTCAAGAAAACCGTGAAAGTTTTCTAGATTATATCTCAGAGCAAACGGTTATTTGTATTCAAAACACTGAAAATTTATGCACAGAGTTAGACAAACAATTTGCTCGTGCCGAAACCGCTTTTGCTAAATTATCGCAAGAAATCAAACGTAGTGAGCCAGAGCAATTGTTTTTGAACCAAACACAATTCATCAAGCGCGCGCTAGATTTTTCGATTATTGAGTTCAATACTAAGGCTATTTTTAGAACTACTCAAAAATGGGAGTTCCACATCAAGCCGCAACCTTCGTTCAATAAACAATTTGATTTGTTGTTGAATAATTTGAATGAAAACCATTTTAATGGTTTCAAAAATTATTTGTTTTGTTCGAATGATGCGCAAGCCAAACGTTTTCATGATATCTTCGAAACCTTAGACGAGGCCAATTCTGAGAATATCCGTAAGCAATACAATACTGTTGTTTTGCCATTGTATCAAGGTTTTATTGACGAAGAAAACCAAATTACGTGCTACACTGACCATCAAATTTTTGAACGTTACCATAAATTCAACATCAAAAATGGTTATTCAAAAAAGCAAAATATAACTTTAAAAGAACTCACGACACTTTCGGTGGGCGATTATGTAACGCATATTGATCACGGAATAGGTCGTTTTGGAGGTTTGCAAAAAATACAAGTCGAAGGCAAAACACAAGAAGCCATCAAGCTCGTGTATGCCGATAATGACATTGTGTACGTAAGCATTCATTCGCTCCACAAAATTTCAAAATACAACGGCAAAGACGGAACGCCACCCAAAATTTACAAGCTAGGTTCTAACGCTTGGAAGGTTTTAAAACAAAAAACCAAAGCGCGTGTCAAACATATTGCCTTCAATTTGATTCAGCTTTACGCCAAAAGAAGACTCGAAAAAGGATTTCAATACGCACCCGATAGTTATTTGCAAAACGAGTTAGAAAGCTCTTTCATTTACGAAGATACGCCTGACCAAACTAAATCAACGGCTGAGGTAAAAGCAGATATGGAAAGCGATCGTCCGATGGATCGCTTGGTTTGTGGCGATGTAGGTTTTGGTAAAACCGAAGTGGCTATTCGTGCGGCTTTCAAAGCAGTCGATAATAGCAAGCAAGTTGCCGTTTTGGTTCCTACAACTATTTTGGCTTACCAACATTATAGAACTTTTAGCGAGCGATTGAAAGATATGCCGGTGTCGATTGGCTATTTAAACCGTTTTAGAACCGCCAAACAAAAAGCGGAAACCTTAAAACAATTAGCCGAAGGCAAATTGGATATTGTCATAGGAACGCATCAATTGGTCAACAAAAATGTAGTTTTCAAAGATCTTGGACTATTGATTGTAGATGAGGAACAAAAATTTGGTGTAAACGTTAAAGACAAGCTCAAAACCATTGCTGCTAATGTAGATACTTTAACTTTAACGGCAACTCCAATTCCGAGAACCTTACAGTTTTCATTGATGGCAGCGCGAGATTTGTCAGTTATTACAACACCTCCGCCAAATAGATATCCTATTGAAACGAATGTGGTTGGCTTTAGCGAAGAGACTATTCGAGATGCGATTTCGTATGAAATTCAGCGAAACGGACAGGTTTTCTTTATCAATAATCGAATAGAAAATATTAAGGAAGTAGCCGGAATGATTCAGCGTTTGGTTCCCAATGCCAGAGTCGGAATCGGTCACGGCCAAATGGATGGTAAAAAACTTGAAGAGTTGATGTTGGCTTTCATGAACGGTGAATTCGATGTTTTAGTCGCAACAACCATTATCGAAAGCGGATTGGATGTACCCAATGCGAACACGATTTTCATCAATAATGCCAATAATTTCGGTTTGTCTGATTTGCATCAAATGCGTGGTCGAGTTGGGCGTAGCAACAAGAAAGCGTTCTGTTATTTTATCTGTCCGCCATATTCAAGTATGACCGAAGATGCTCGTAAACGTATTCAGGCTTTGGAGCAGTTTAGTGAATTAGGTAGCGGATTTAACATTGCTATGAAAGATTTAGAGATTCGTGGTGCAGGAGATTTATTGGGCGGTGAGCAAAGCGGTTTTATTAACGAAATTGGTTTTGATACCTATCAAAAAATTATGAACGAGGCTATTGATGAGTTGAAAGAAAACGAATTCAAAGATTTGTATCCTGAAGAAAATAATATTGAAACCAAGGAATATGTAAAAGACCTTCAAATAGATACTGATTTTGAACTATTGTTTTCTGATGAATACATCAATAATGTATCGGAACGATTGAGTTTATACAATGAGTTGGGCGCCATCAAAAACGAAGAAGAATTAATCGTGTTTCAAAATAAATTGATTGATCGTTTTGGACCTATGCCGCCACGCGCCAAAGCATTGATGAATAGTATTCGTATTAAATGGATCGCTACACGAATAGGAATAGAGAAATTGGTATTGAAGCAAGGCAAAATGATTGGTTATTTTGTTTCAGATCAACAATCGGATTACTACCAATCCAAGCGATTTATGCAAGTTGTGAATTTTGTTCAAAAAAATAGTGCGATTTGTCGAATGAAAGAAAAGCAAACTCCGGCAGGATTACGTTTGCTCTTAACCTTTGATGATGCCAAAACTACGCGTAGGTGCTTGGAATTGATGGAGATGTTGGGTGGGGAGTAAAAAATATTTCTTCAATAAACTTTAAATAATTGAATAATTGACAACTAATACTACTAAGGAAAAATCATTTTTTAAAAAAATAACTTCCAAAAGCCTATATAAATTTGGTTTTGTAGGATTGATTCCCAATTTTGGATTGATTCCTGGCGGAGTTCTATTGTTTCAGGGATTTATAAGGAAAGATAAAAAAATGAAATTAATTGGATTAGGAGGAATTCTTTTCACACCTATATTTTGGTTTATTTATCTAAACAGCGATTTTCATGAAAAACATTTAATACAATTTACAAATATTCAATTGAATGAAATGGTAAAAGATTTAGAGTTTTATAAAAGTAAAAATGGAAAGTATCCTGATAGTTTACCAGAATTGAAACTACAAAACAAGTTTTTTAATGATGATGAGTTGTTTAATAGTGAATTCAATTTTAAAGAATCAAAACCTGCAAGATTTTATTACAAAAAACAAGAAGGTGATTATGTTTTAAAATCATTGGGTCCTGATTTGATTTTAAATACAGAAGATGATATCCATCCAGAATTAAAATAAAATGCTTGTCATTTTCTTAAATCAATATTAATAAAATCTATTTGTTTAATATTTTAAAAATGAAACACTTAGTTAAATTTGACGATTTATTTTTTTACCATTATCAAAAAAGATAACTTTGTTAAACTAAAATTTTAAGTTATGAATTTAGCCACCAGAAAATATAATTTGATTCAAGAGTTGACAACTATTGACGAAAGTTTATTGGAAAAACTTGAAATCATTTTAAAAACCAGTAAAAAGGATTGGTTTACTGATTTGAATTCAGAGGAAAAACAGCAAATTGAAATCGGTTTAAAACAAGCAGAAAATTACGAGTTTGTAAGTCATGAAATTGTAATGAACAGATTTGCCAAATGGCGTTAGAGATTAAATGGACTCCTCAAGCCGATACAGGTTTGGCAATTGTTATTGAATATTTAGAAGCGGAATGGACGTTCAGGGAAATTTTGCAGTTGGAAGAAAATATCAATCAAGTTATTAAGCAAATTAGTCATTTCCCTGACCTTTATCCAAAGTCTAAATCCTTTAAAAATCTTCATAAAGCAACCATAGATAGAAATAACTATCTTGTTTACCAAGTTAATTATAAAAAATCATGTATTGAAATAATTAATTTTAGAGGAACGAAACAAAAACCTAAATATTAGAAAGTGAATTTAATTCTTCAAATCCTTTATCACTTTAAAAGCCACATCCACTTGTTCTTCACTTACTAAAATAGTGAATTCGTTTGATGTCGAAATTACCTCGTTGATAATAATTCCTTCCCAAGCCAAACGCTGAAAAATGAAATAGTAAATTCCAGGAACTACAATGTTTTCTTTGGGTAATTTTACAGTGATTGATGCCAGATCATCTAGTTTCTGAATCAGTTTTTCGTTTGCAAAATGTTTGTCTACAAGATGATTGATGCTGTTGCTCACTACAATATTTGTTTCGTTTACTCCTCTTGATGAAGTATAAAAAATATCTGGTAATGCATTGATATCCGCAATTAAATCAGCCTGTTTGTTCAAAACTGTTTCTGAGGCTGCAAAAGTATAATCTGTCAAGGCTGATCGCACGGTGATTTCGCCAATGTTTTTAATGACTTTATTAATCTTGTGGTTGAGTCTAAAATCCAGTTCCTCTGTTAATCTTTTCAATGCCATTACTACAGCACCTTGCTTCACTTCTTTACCAAAATCGGCTTCTAACTCTGTCATGATATTACGTGATAACGAAGTTAAATTGATAATGCCTAATGACAAAGCATTTAGTAAAAAAGGTTTTGTTTTGATGTAATTTTCAACAATTGAAGAAACAGTTTTCATGATGGATTTTTTTAATTTGTAGTTGCGTTTTATGTAGTTACTGTGTAATTTGAATGCAAATATAAATAAAAAAACAATTTGTTACAAATATAACAATGTAAAAAAGTCATTAAAAATGATAAAAGGCATCGGTAAGATGCTCAATAACAAAAGATTTATCGTTTTTATGAATAGCTATGATGTCAAAACGTACCTCTAGGTCAAGATCATTTTGAGTGACAAATGCATCGACAGCCTTTACTAGTAGTTGTATTTTTTTTGGCTTCACAAAATCCTGTGGTAAACCAAAATCCAAAGAAGATCTTGTTTTTACTTCGACAACAGCAAGAACACCTGATTTTTGAGCCAGGATGTCAATTTCTGCTTTTTGAAACGTGTAATTGGTTTGCAAAATAGTATAGCCTTCCTTTTGCAGGAATTCAACAGCCATTTCTTCGCCAAGTTTACCAAGTTCGTTGTGTTCAGCCATTTAAAAATTTTGTTTCAAGTTTGAGGTTTCAAGTTTTTAACTTCTGCAACTAAAATTCATCAATGAAAAAAACAGAATTTAATGTACTGCATAAGTCCTCAAACTTCTTTCGTTTAGGCTCTCACTCCTTCAAAAAAATTGGGGTAGAGGATTTTTTATTCAAAAGTAAGCGTTCCGCCCTTTTCTTGAACATCTAGTGTAACCATTTGTCCTAAAATCAAGGCTCTATTGTCTTGAATGTGCCCGGCTGGGAAATTGTACAAAATCGGAATGTTGTATTTTTGCGTTACATCTTCAATAATTTCGATCGCATTTTTTCCCCACGGAATATCGTTGTCTTTCATTTTGGTCATTGATCCTACAACAATTCCTTTGATGCTTTCGAGGCAACCATTGCGTTTTAAGTTCATCATCATACGGTCTATGTGATACAAATATTCGTCAAGATCTTCTATAAATAAAATTTTATCGGTGCAATCAATTGCTGAGGTAGAGCCAAACAAACTGTAGAGTATCGATAAATTTCCGCCCACCAAACGTCCGGTTGCAGTTCCTATTTTGTTTTTGCTAAAAGCGGCAACTTGGTAAGAAAGCGATTCACCAAAAAGCGCTTTTTTGAGTGATGTTATGGCTTGTGGTGTTGCTCGTGGCGCAGTAAGTGGCATAATGGCATGAAGCGATTGAAAACCTAAAGTATTCAAATGACTATGCAAAACAGTTACATCGCTAAAACCTACAATCCATTTCGGATTCATTTTAAACTGTGTAAAATCTAATAAATCAACCATTCTAACTGTACCATAACCGCCTTTTACGCACCAAATTGCTTTGATGTTAGGGTTGTCTAACTGTGTTTGAAAATCGGCTGCACGTTGTTCATCAGTTCCTGCAAGTTGATTATTGTCTAAGCCAATTGTTTTTCCAATGACAACCTCAAGTCCCCAACTATGTAATAAATCAATAGCAGGTTGTAGGTTGTTGTCAATGTTTTTTCGAGCTGTAGCTACAAGAGCAACGGTATCTCCTTTTTGCAAATAAGGTGGTGTAATCATAGTGGTTTGAGCTTGACTGTATGAGGTTTCTAAAACAAAAATAAGAAATAGCAACCAATAAAAAATAGAATGTCTTGTCGGTTGCTTGAATGTATAGTAGTTCATGAATTGGCGTTAACTGAAAAAAGTGTTTGTTTATAAATTCAAAGATAGTCATTTCTAAAACAATGCGAAATTCAATACAAATTACTACTTTTAACCTAAAGTAATTGATTATCGGTACGTTGTAACTCAAAAAAAAAAACAATGAAATTTAGAATTCTGTTGCTCCTTTCTCTCGGCCTACCTACAATTGCCTCGTCACAAACTAAAAAATACAGCATTCACACCGTAGCTTTTTATAATTTCGAAAATTTATTCGACACTATAAATGACCCAGATACTTTTGATGAGGAATGGACGCCAAAAGGTTTACAGCGTTGGACATTCGACAAATACCAAAAAAAGTTAGCCAATCTAGCTCGTGTTCTTTCTTCAATTGGCACTGGAGAGCATGCAGATTCACCAACGCTTATTGGAGGTTGCGAAATTGAAAACAGAGCTGTTCTTGAAGATCTTGTCAAACAGCCACTTTTGTTAGAGAAAGAATATGGCATCGTACATTTTGATTCGCCAGACAAACGCGGAATCGATGTAGCGCTTTTGTATCAAAAAAGTAAATTCCAACCCACAAGCTCCAGCAACATCCCGTTGTACATTTACAAAAAAGGAAATGTGACAAAAGATGAGGTAGCTGATAAAGCCGCTGAGATCACGGATGATAATCCTGAAGTAAATACCAAAAATTACAGAGTATACACTCGAGATCAACTTTTAGTAACCGGTTTTCTTGAAGGCGAAGAAATTCATATTATTGTAAACCACTGGCCATCTCGCTCTGGAGGTGAAAAAAAATCAAGTCCGTATCGCGAGGCAGCAGGCTTATTGAACAGAAAAATAATTGATTCGTTACAGCGAATTAATCCCGAAGCAAAAATCATCACTATGGGCGATCTCAATGACGGACCTTATAATAAAAGCGTAAAAATAGGGCTTGGCGCCAAAGCTAAAAAAGCATCTGTAGTAGCGTTTGGCATCTTTAACCCTTTTGAAGAAATGGCTCAAAAAGGCCAAGGAACCATTGCGCATCGTGATGCTTGGGATATTTTTGATCAAATAATGATTTCAGAAACTTTAATCCGCACTGATTTTTCTAGCTATCGTTTCTGGAAAGCGGGTATTTACAACAAGCCTTTTCTCATCCAAAACAGCGGTCAGTTTAAAGGATATCCGTTGCGGCATTCATCTTCTGAAATTGGTTTTAGCGACCATTTTCCCGTTTACATTTATTTGATCAAGCAAAAATAACACACAGCCACCTTCGCTTTTTTGGTAAAAATTAGTCGCTTGATTCATTGAAAATCTTAGTACCTTAGTGGCTTAGTAACTTTGAAACTCATACTAAAATGGCAATCGCAAAACCCTTCAACCTCAATAAGTGGATTGATGAAAATCGTCACCTACTCAAACCGCCCGTAGGTAACAAAAATTTATACCAAGAATCAGGAGATTATATCGTTATGGTGGTGGCTGGCCCCAACGCCCGTAAAGACTATCATTACAACGAAACCGAAGAACTATTTTACCAACTTGAAGGTTCTATAAAAGTAATTATTCAAGAAGATGGAGAGCGCCGCGAAATGGAATTAAATCCTGGCGATATGTATCTCAATCCTGCCAAAACACCACATTCACCGGTTCGTTCTGAGGGTTCAATTGGGTTGGTTATTGAACGCAAACGAGCGGGTCAGGGTTTTACCGATGGCTTACTGTGGTTTTGTGATAACTGCAATCACAAATTGCACGAGGTTTATTTTGAACTCCATAACATAGAGAAGGATTTTCTGCCTCATTTCAAACATTTTTATAATTCAGAAAGCTTGCGCACCTGCGATTCGTGCGGAACGGTCATGCAAGCCGATCCTAAATTTGTTTCTAAAGACTAGTTTTTTTTAGGAGCTTTTTCCCGTCATCCGCTGTATTCCCGATTAAAAAAACTACGGCCAAAAAAGCCTTGTTTTTTAAAATCGGGAGATGCCGCTACTACCGGGGCTAGAACAAAATAAAATACCAAAGTGTATTTTTCAAGCTGAAATCAATATATTTGTAGATAAATATAACAATTTTAATCAAAAAAGTTAGAATGATAACAATAGCCAATCAATTCGGAATGAACGAAGCCTTGAAGCAATTGGGCATAAAAGATATAAACGAAGGAAGTTCAACCGGACAAAACTCCTTTTCAAATGGTGAAATTTTAGAAAGTTTTTCGCCTGTTGACGGACAGTTAATAGGTAAAGTAAAAACATCTACTGCCGCTGATTACGAAAAAGTATTGCAAACAGCAACAGAGGCTTTTAAAACTTTTAAAACAATGCCAGCGCCACAACGCGGTGAAATTGTACGCCAGTTTGGTGAAAAATTACGTAAAAATAAAGAAGCTCTTGGTAAATTAGTTTCCTATGAAATGGGGAAATCATTGCAAGAAGGCTACGGCGAAGTTCAGGAAATGATTGATATCTGTGATTTTGCAGTGGGATTATCTCGTCAATTACACGGTTTAACCATGCATTCTGAACGTCCTGGACATAGAATGTACGAGCAATACCATCCATTAGGAGTGGTAGGAATCATTTCGGCATTTAACTTTCCAGTGGCAGTTTGGGCTTGGAACACAGCATTAGCCTGGATTTGCGGCGATGTTTGCGTTTGGAAACCATCTGAAAAAACACCTCTTTGTGGAATTGCTTGCCAAAATATTATTGCCGAAGTAATTAAAGAAAACAACCTTCCTGAAGGAATTTCTTGTTTGATCAACGGAGATTACAAAGTAGGCGAAATGATGACTAATGACAAACGCGTTCCGTTGGTATCTGCAACAGGTTCTACTCGTATGGGTAAAATTGTAGCGCAAGCGGTTGCTGCTCGTCTTGGAAAATCATTGTTAGAATTAGGTGGAAACAATGCCATCATTGTAACTCCGGATGCGGATATAAAAATGACCGTTATTGGTGCTGTATTTGGTGCAGTAGGAACAGCAGGTCAACGTTGTACTTCAACACGTAGATTGATCATTCACGAAAGTATTTACGATACGGTAAAAGATGCTATGGTGTCGGCTTACAAGCAATTACGTATTGGTAATCCATTAGATGAGAACAACCATGTTGGTCCTGTAATTGACACACATGCTGTAGAAATGTATAATAAAGCGCTTGAAAAAGTGGTTGCAGAAGGTGGAAATATTCTTGTCGAAGGTGGAGTACTTTCTGGCGAAGGATTTGAAAGTGGTTGTTATGTAAAACCAGCTATTGCTGAGGCTGATAACACTTTTGAAATTGTACAACACGAAACTTTTGCACCAGTATTGTATTTGTTAAAATATTCAGGAACGGTAGAAAATGCCATTGCAATTCAAAACGGAGTAGCACAAGGATTATCATCTGCTATTATGACCAACAATTTGCGTGAAGCTGAATTGTTTTTATCAGTAACGGGTTCTGATTGTGGAATTGCAAACGTAAACATTGGAACTTCTGGCGCCGAAATTGGAGGTGCTTTTGGAGGAGAAAAAGAAACAGGTGGTGGTCGTGAGTCTGGCTCTGATGCTTGGAAAGTGTACATGCGTCGCCAAACTAATACCATTAATTACACCACAAGTTTACCTTTAGCACAAGGAATTAAATTTGATTTGTAATCTTTTATTTAAAAATAATTTATCAAAACCGCTTTTTCTGATTGAGATAAAGCGGTTTTTTATATTTTAGACAAAAAAACGACGTATGACCAATTTAGAAGCAACATTTACAGATATTTCAGGTTGGCATAAGAATGTTCATTATAGTACTGGGGGAACTCGTAGTAAATATATCGCTTTGCATCCCGAAACAAATGAAGAGTATTTTTTTAAAGGTTCAAAGGAGACACCTTTAAGAGAAATACGCTATCCAACGGAATTTTGGTCTGAAATTGTTTCATCTAAAATTGGACAATTCCTTTGCTTTCATATGTTGGACTATAACATAGCATATGATAGTAATCACAAACAACAAATTGGTAGCCTGTCAATGTCAATGGTTTTAAGTTCTAAAAATAAACTTACAGAGGGAGTTGCTTATTTGACTGGGTTTAATTCAAAATATATTCCAAGTTTACATAAAAAGGATTATACATTTCAATTTATATGCAATGCGTTAGATAAATTTCATTTAGGAAATTATATTCAAAATATAATTGAGATTATTGTATTCGATAGTGTTATTGGGAATTCAGATAGGCACCAAGAAAATTGGGGCATAATTGCTTATTATCAAGAAATTTTTGACAATATTGAAAGAGAGATAAATAGTAATAAAATTGGGTTTTTTAGTAAAATTAAGAATAAACTTAATCGATTACTGGGAGAAAAGCTTATTCATGTGCACGATACTAATGGTAAACTTAGTAAATCGGATCTAATTGTACAAGCAGATTTAGCCCCACATAAATTTGCGCCAATTTATGATAGTGGATGTTGTCTTGGTAGAGAGCATACAGATGAACGAGTTTTGAAAATGCTAAATAATTCACAGATGATTGAGGCATATATTCGGAAAGGAGAATCAGAAATTCATTGGCAGGGAAATTTAAAAAAAAGAAAACATTTTGAACTTATAGAATTATTGTTGGAAAACCATCCCGATGAAACAAAAAAAATTATCGTGAGGGTTAAGGAAAAATATAACCCTAAATCAATTAAAGAGATAATAGAAAATATTGACATAAATGTCCCAATAGATTTAATTAACTTTAAATTATCGGGAACAAGAAAACAATTGATGTTTAAATTGGTAACTTTGCGCATCGAAAAATTAATTCAATATTTATGAAAGCAATAGGAAACATACACCTTATCTGGAGACCAGGCAAAGGTAGTAGAAGAATTTCTGTTGGTACTATTAAAAAAAGTACCTTAGAAGGAATCCGCTTTCAATATAATCAGGAAGGTGTAGAAAAAGCTAAGAAGCTAGGTTTTGTCCATTATGAAGGTTTTCCGGATACGTTTATAGATTATAGAGAAAATGTAATTGAAATTTTCGGACAACGTTTAATGCGTAGTGAAAGACCAGATTTACAAGATTTTTATGATTTTTGGAATGTTGATTTAAATAAGAAGGAAGATAAATTTTATATGTTGGCTTTTACCCAAGGTCTCTTGCCTACTGATAATTTTGAGTTTTTAGCAAATTTTAATCCCGTCGATTCTTTATCTTTTGTTACAGAAATTGCTAATTTGACTGAGGCTCAAATTCCATCTGATAAAGTTTCTGTTAATGATATTTTGAGATATGAATTAGAGCCAACTAATGAATATGATAAAAAAGCAGTAAAAGTCTTTAAAGGAGAATTATATCTTGGCTATGTTAAATTAATACACTCTGAGGTTTTTCACAAAACAAGTAGAAGGTTTGATTTAATTGTTCAAGGAATCGAAAAGAATGGTGTATTAAAGCGAATTTTTGTTAAAGCAAGTTTGTAAAAATCAATTACACCACAAGTTTACCTTTAGCACAAGGAATTAAATTTGATTTGTAATTGAATAAATAGAAATATTAAAAAAGGCAATTTGAAATCTCAAATTGCCTTTTTTTGTTTCATAATAGTTTTGTTCTACAAATTGAAAGACGCTCCTATACTAAAAGTAAACTGATTGTTTAGTTTATCAAAACCAATTGGATTTGTTTTGTAACTAGCAATAGGAATTCCTGCTTCAGTAAAAACACCAAAACCTTGTGTAAAGAAATATCTAAAACCCAAGTGAGCACCAAAATTTCTTAAACCTAAATCCAATCCAGGATAAATATCCATTTTTTCATCCAGCTCAAATACGTTTCCTAAATTAGCATTAAAACGGGCTTTTAAATCAATTCGGTCACCAAAATCTGGTTTGTTTCCTAAGGCATCATTTGAAACAGAAAGCAAATAGGAAGTTACAAAGCCAAATGACATATTTTCTCCCAAACCAAAATCAGTTGCAACACGTATTCCGGATCCGCCATCTTGTAGTATTGCTCCAAGATCAAATTTAGTATCACCATTACCCTTAAAAGCTTGGCCTTGAGCTACGCTAGCTGTTAGTACAAGTGCAAAAAGTACAATATATTTTTTCATTTCCTCTGTTTTAAATTCGTAAAAATTAGTTGTTATGTTTTATTAATTTCGGCCTTTTTCGTCAAAATACAATTGATTAAGCGGCTCACTTTGCCAAAATTCTTTGGTGTCAACATCAAGAATGGTAAGCGGACCTTTAAACGCGGCTCCCGTATCTACATTCCATACGTTGGCTTTTTTAACAGGTGTCGTTTCTCCAATTCGCGTTACGGGAGTATGACCAATAAAAATTTCATGGTACATGCTCAATCTTTTTGGATAAAAAGGATGGTCAAGCGCCATCCGATCGTCTAAGGATAAGGCGGTTTCCCAAAGAGTACGGTCCCAGTAAAATTGACCCGGAAAATATTCAAATTGTGCGCCATTCACATTCGTAAAACCGGCATGAACATACAATCTGTTGTGCTCGTCTAAATAATAATTTTTAAGCGATTTAAGGAATTCGATATGTTTTTGTTTTTGGCTGTATGTTACACTTTCATAGGCTTTTACAGTTGCTTCGCCACCATGTTTGTACCACAAAAGGTTGTCTTTGCTCTCATCAAGCCATTCTAGTAATAAATCATCATGATTGCCGCGAATACAAATGCAATTTTGTTGTGATTGCAAATCAATAATAAAATCAAGTACCTGAGGCGATTGACTCCATCCGTCTACATAATCTCCTAAAAAAATAAGAGTGTCGTGTTTGGTAACTTTGGCACGCTCCATGATTTGATGTAGCGCTCGCAAGCCACCATGAATATCGCCTATAACGAGTGTTCTCATTCTGAATTTTGTCTATTTGTATTTGCAAAAATAGCAGAAAAAAAGCACTATTTAAGCTAATTGTGAAAACAATGAAATTTGAGACGTATTGTTTTGAGCTAAATTCATTTTTTACTGTTTTAAACACGGTAATCATAAATCGTTAAACAGTTGTGAAAAATGTACTTACAAATGATTGTGTAATTCAATTATTACAGTTATCTTTACGGAAATTTAAACCAATTCCCTGATGAGTACACTGGTTAAAATAACGTTACTTCTTGTAAAGATGATGTGTCAATTGATTACAGATATTATAAATTATTTTTAATTTTTTCTGAATTTTTTACATCAATTCTTTTGTGTTAATTGCTATAAACTTTTAAGATGCTGCTTTAGAGTATTAAAAAGTAAAAATAAAGCAATTGGCACCTTCTTAATTTTGGCTTTATACAAGCAAAAATTTTTTTCCCCATCTAGATTTTTATTTAATGCAATTGAAGAAGACTTTCAATTATTTAGGTATACTTTCATGTAATAGTTAAGTGTCGTATTTCATTTTTCGTAAAACCCTCAGAGCTTCTTTAAACGAAATATATACAGGAATAAATGGTTTCAGAATTGTTTTTGCATCAATCAAATTTTGTTTGGCTTTTTCAAATCCGTTCAAATAACAAATCATAAACGTATATGGCAAATGCAATAAATCTTTTTGCTCTTGCGATGTCAAAGGCTGATTGGAGTTCATCTTTTTGAGTAATGCCAAGTTAGAATTGTAAGTGTGAAAGAGAATTTTTTTATCAAATTCAGGTGGCTGGAAAAGAAACTCTGTTTCGATTTTATAATAACCGTTATCAAAAAAATGTAATGTTTGTTTTTCTAGCGGATAGTATTGCATTTGATCATTTAATCCTAGAGGTACATACTCAATAATGGTGAAACTGTCATCGTCAAAGAAAATTTCTACAACATCTTGAGAAGAGTAAAACAATTTAATTTGTTCGTTTACGAGCTCAATATCTACTCGTGATAAATAGGTTTTGTTTTTAGATTTTTTAGTAATTCCCGCCCAACATATCACAAACAACTCTTTAAAAACTTTGTACTTGGGGGCAATGTCTTTATGTTTGAAATTCATAAATTCAATTACGCCATCTAATGTGTGCGCAATGCTGTTTCGGGAATTGTTTTCGATGCCAATTACGGTCTCAACATTGGTAAAATTGAATTCTATTTTGCCTTCAAGCGGAGTGGTATTGCTACCAACACGGATAAAAATACTGTTTATAGGAATGGTATGAATGCCTTTTTTAAAACTAGAGACTTTATTTTTGGGTTTTATAGTTACCAATCCTACAACTTTATCCTTTGGTAAATTAGGAAAAGGAACATTCTCGTATTGAATTTTGGGAGGGTTTTCTAGATAGGCGTTTACAAGATTTTGAATTCGGCTATCGTCAAAAAAATCATCGCCTACAATTGTGTTATCTTGATCCTCGACACCGACGACTATGTAAGAATTGTTGGTAGGATTGGAGTTAGATAAAGCGCAAATGTGTTTCAGGAACTTGGCTTTTCCCTCGCGAGTATGAAGGTTCAACTGTCGCTTTTTATCATAAAAACTACATTCGTCATTGTGTGCGAGTAAATTTTTAATCAAAAGGCGCTTGTTGATCATTGTTCTTGATTAATGTTTATTTCCAATATCTTAAATCGTCATTGAAGAATTAATTATGTTTAGGTTCTTTGTAAAATAAATTACCGCAGATTCACGGACTTAAAATTAATTAAAAATCTGCGAAGCTGCGGTTAATTTTTTAATCATTACAATTTTTTACTATTCTCTCTTTAAAATAGTTGCTGCTGCTTGAGCGGTAGGTAGCACCAGTAAATCACCGATATTAACGTGGTATGGTCTTGTTACTACAAAATGAATGATATCTGCAATATCTTCGGCACGTAGCGGCTCAAATCCGTTATAAACACTAGCTGCTCTACTAGTATCGCCCTTAAAGCGCACTTTACTAAATTCGGTTTCAACTGCACCAGGATGTATCGCTCCAACTCGAATTCCGAACGGATTCAAATCAATTCGCATAGCTTGGTTCAAAGCATCTACCGCGTGTTTTGAGGCGCAATAGACATTTCCGTTTGGATAAACTTCTTTGCCTGCAATTGAACCAATATTGATGATATGACCTGATTTTTTGGCAATCATACTCGGAATTACCGCTTTAGAAACGTATAAAAGTCCTTTTACATTAATGTCAATCATGGCGTCCCAATCGTCAAGGCTTCCTGTTTGAATCGGGTCCAGTCCGTGGGCATTTCCAGCATTGTTAATCAAAACATCGATGGTTGAAAAAGCAGCTGGCAAGGAGCTAATTTGATTTGAAACTGCTTCTTTATCGCGTACATCAAAACACAATGTGTGTACTTGAGTGATGTTGCTTAACTCCTGAGCAAGTTCTTCAAGGCGGTCTTCTCGACGGCCGCACAAGATCACATTAAAATTGTTTTTGGCTAAAAGTTGGGCTGTTGCCTTACCTATGCCGCTGGTAGCACCAGTTATTAATGCGGTTTTATTCATTTGTATTTTTTTAAAAATTAAAAAGGCGCTTGATCTAAATTAAGGAACTTTGTTCCCCATGCTTTCAGTCCAGATAGCAAACCAATCTTCATGATCCAATTGTAAAGCAGCAGCTTTCATCAGTGATTGAATTCGAGCAACATTTACTGTACCTGCAATTGGAATTATTTTAGAAGGATGCTGTAAAATCCATGCAAGCAATAATGTGTCTGAACCTAATTCGTATTTAGCAACCAAAGTAGCCAATAATTTTTTCAAACGTCGGGTTTGCGCATTGTCTTCTCTAAACACAGATCCTAACGGATTCCAAGACATTGGTCGAATGTTGTGCAGTTGCATATAATCCAAACTACCATCTAGCATAGGCTCGTGGTGCGTGGCTGAAAACTGAATTTGATTGCAGGAAACAGGTGTTTTTTGTCTAATCAATTCAGTTTGTGAATTCGTAAAATTGGAAAGTCCAAAATCAACGATTTTACCTTGATTTTGCAATTGAGTTACCGCCTCAGCAATTTCATCAGCCTGCATTAATGGGCTTGGTCGGTGCAATAACAACACATCTAAATAATCAGTGTGTAGGTTTTGTAAAGAGGCCTCGACAGATTGAATAATATAATCCTTGGAGTACTGATAATGCTTGATGGCGTTGTTTCTGTTACTAGTAACCATCTGGATGCCACATTTTGAAATCAGCTGTATTTTTTCGCGCGCTATTTTGCTTGCTGCAAATGCTTTTCCAAAAGTGGCTTCCGTGGTATAATCACCATAAATATCTGCATGGTCAAACGAAGAAATTTTATTCTCCAAACACACATTAATCATGTTCTCCATTTCTTTGGAAGTGAGATTTTTATCCCAAATTCCCCAATTCATTACACCAGCAATTATGGGGGATAAATTTGTTTTCATCATGTTTTTTATTTTTTGTAAAAAACGGCTTTTTTACGTTTTCGAACTTTATTATTCAAAGTTCTTAAAATTATAAAAATTGTATCACAATTAGTACTTAAAATTACCTATTTTACTTAAGTTTTAACCATTTTTTAACATCTTACTTCTAAAAAAAAATTCAATTTGCAGCTTCAAACCAAAGGCATTTAATTCAAGTTTTTAAACATAAAATAATGGAAGAAAATACGGCGACTTTAGACATTAGAGCGATCAATGAAAAAATAGAGAGAGAGAGTGCGTTTATTGACCTTCTCGTAATGGAAATGAATAAGGTTATTGTGGGTCAAAAGCACATGGTAGAGCGCTTGTTAATTGGACTTTTGGGTCAAGGCCATATTTTGTTAGAAGGAGTGCCAGGATTGGCAAAAACTTTGGCTATCAATACTTTGTCACAAGCAGTTCAAGGTTCGTTTAGCAGGATTCAGTTTACTCCAGATTTATTGCCTGCCGATGTGGTAGGAACCATGATTTACAACATAAAGTCAAACGAATTCTCCATAAAAAAAGGGCCTATTTTTGCTAATTTCGTTCTAGCAGATGAGATCAACCGTGCGCCTGCTAAGGTACAATCGGCGCTTTTAGAGGCTATGCAAGAAAAACAAGTTACTATTGGGGACACTACTTTTAAATTAGACCGCCCATTTTTAGTTTTGGCTACTCAAAATCCGGTAGAGCAAGAAGGAACATACCAATTACCAGAAGCGCAAGTAGATCGTTTTATGCTAAAAACGGTTATTGATTATCCTAAAATGGAAGACGAGCGCATGGTAATTCGTCAAAACTTGAAAGGTAGTTTCGAAAAAGTAAATGCAGTTGTCTCTGTAGAGCAAATTTTACGTGCGCAAGAAGCTGTTCGTGAAGTATACATGGATGAAAAAATAGAGAAATACATTCTCGATATCATATTTGCTACCCGTTATCCTGAAAAATACAAATTAGCTGATTTGAAACCTTTAATCAGTTTTGGAGCATCACCTCGTGGTAGTATCAACTTGGCTAATGCGGCTAAATGTTATGCTTTTATCAAGCGCCGTGGCTATGTAATTCCTGAAGATGTACGTGCGGTAGTTCACGATGTATTACGCCACAGAATTGGAGTTACTTACGAGGCAGAGGCTGAAAACATTACATCTGTTGACATTATCAACAAAATCGTAAACGAAGTAGAAGTACCTTAAAAATTAGTTTTCAGTTTTCTGTAACGGTGTACAAGATCACGTCTTGTCACTGCAACTGAAAACTGCGACTGAAAACTAAAAAAAATGGATACAAAAGAGCTTTTAAAAAAGGTACGTAAAATAGAAATTAAGACCCGAAGGTTGAGTGATCACATCTTTTCGGGTGAATACCATACATCTTTTAAAGGACGTGGAATGACCTTTAGCGAAGTGCGTCAATACCAATACGGTGACGATATTCGTGCTATTGATTGGAATGTTACTGCACGCTACAACGAGGCACACGTAAAGGTTTTTGAAGAGGAGCGCGAACTCACCATGATGTTAATGGTTGATATTTCGGGTTCTGAAAGTTTTGGTTCTAAAAATCAGTTTAAAAAAGATATCGTTACCGAAATTGCTGCTACAATGGCTTTTTCGGCTACTCAAAACAACGATAAAATAGGATTGATTTTATTTTCAGATGCAATCGAATTGTACATTCCGCCCAAAAAAGGACGCTCTCATGTATTGAGAATTATTCGAGAACTTTTAGAATTTGAACCTAAAAGTAAAAAAACCGATATTGCTCAAGCTTTAAAATTTTTATCTGGAACTCAAAAGAAAAAAGCTATTGTGTTTGTAATTTCTGATTTTATGGCGCACAGCTATGAGCAAACCTTGAAAATTGCAGCAAAAAAGCACGATATAACCGGAATTCGAGTTTACGACAGTCGAGAGGAAAAAATGCCAGATTTAGGTATGGTCCCGATGCTAGATGCTGAAACAGGTGCCATTGAGTTGATTAATACGGGATCAAAACAGTTGCGCTTTCAATATGAAAAGCAATACCATGAAAAGGTTGATTATTTTAAAGAAACTTTCAGTAAATCAGGATCTGGAGTAGTACACACAAGGGTTGATGAAAGTTACGTAACTAAATTATTAAGCTATTTCAAGTCAAGGTAACCAACTTTTTCAAAGCAAATCAAAAATCGTTAGTCCTCCATCAAAAATCGAGAAAGGTTCAATACTAAAACATGAAAAAACAATTCTACATATTATTAATACTGATATCTACCACCGTTTTTGCACAACAAAAACAAGTAGTCACCAGCCTTGATACTATTAAAAATAAAATAGGAGCCGAGTTCAAGTTGTCTATCAAAACGACGGTTGATACTTCGGCTAAAGTAGTGTTTCCAAAGTTTAGAAACATTGGCGCGCTTGAGGTGATTCAATCGTATCCCATCGACACAATTCGAATGGATAGCAAATATGAGTTAATCAAAAAATACGGCTTAACGCAGTTTGATTCTGGTAGGTATGTTATTCCTCGCGTGAAAATCTTCATTAACAGCAAACCGTTTTTTACTGATTCGCTTCTTGTTGAGGTAGCCAATGTGCAAGTAGACACTTTAAAGCAAAAAATGTTTGACATCAAAGACATAGCTCCTGCAGAGGATGCTGTTGGCGATTGGTGGAAATATCTTTTGGGCTTTTTGCTTTTAGCAGGAATTGGAGCGGGAGTGTATTGGTTTGTAAAACGAAGACAACGCAATAAAATTGCCGAAGAGGTTTACAAAACGCCAATCGAAAAAGCAACCAACTTGCTTGATACGCTGGAGAAAAAAGAGTTATGGCAAAAAGGAGAAGTAAAGGCTTATTACAGTGAGCTTACTGATATCGCCCGTAATTATATTGAAGAGGCGATTGAAATTCCGGCCATGGAAAGCACTACATCAGAGTTGATTCAAGGTTTAAAAGCAGCATCTCTTAAAAAGAAAATGAAGCTTTCAAAAGACATTATTGAAAATTTAGAGCGTGTTCTAAAACAAGCCGATTTGGTGAAATTTGCTAAGGTAAAACCGCTTGATTTTGAAATTACAGAAGACCGTAACAAGATTCAAAAAGTGATTTTAACATTGGATAAATCCATTCCAGTTGAGGTTCCTGACCAAGAAGAATTGCTACTGAATGAAGCGCAAAGACAAAAACAAATTGAATTACAATTGCGCAAAGAACGCAAAAAAAGAATCAGTTTGGCAGTGGCAGCTGTTGCCTTTGTTCTGTTAGCCACAACAGTTTATTTCTCTGTAACCAAAGGATTTGATTATGTGAAGGACACGATTCTCGGACACCCAACCAAAGAACTTTTAGAGGGCGAATGGGTGAAAAGTGAATACGGAAATCCGGGTGTGATTATTGAAACACCTAAGGTTTTAAAAAGAGTAGATTTGACCAAAAGCCTTCCTAAAAACGGAATGGCGCTGATCAAAGAGATGCAATCATTTGGCTACGGTAGCCTTATAGATCGTTTTTATATCTTGGTTTCTACCTTTAAATACAAAGCCGAAACGCAAATTGATTTGGCCAAATCTATGGATGGAGCTTTGCAATCGCTTGAGGCACAAGGCGCACAGAACATGATCGTAAAACAGGAGGAATTCGAAACTCCCGAAGGTGTTAAGGGTCTAAAAGCCTACGGTACTTTCTCGCAATTGGATAGCAATAATAAAAATACAGCCAAAATGTATTACGAGGCACTTATTTTTAGTCAAGATGGTGGTTTGCAACAATTACTCATTTTCCATGAAGAAGGAGATACTTACGGCAACACCATTGCAGAGCGTGTTTTGAATACTGTTGAATTAAAACAAGCGAGCAACTAATGGAGAAATTAACGTTTTTAAACCCAGAATTTTTTTGGTTGTTTCTTGTGATTCCAGTAGTTGTATTTTGGTTTTGGAAGAAAAAAAACCAACAATCGGCTACTCTAAAAATGAGTTCACTTGATGGTTTCAAAGGAACAAAATCCGTGATTACAAAACTAAAACCTGTTTTGAATGTGTTTCGTGTTTTGGCGCTTTGTTCTCTTATCATTGCCTTAGCAAGACCACGAACGGTTGATGTGAGTAACAAAACAAAAATAACCAAGGGTGTTGATATCGTTATGGCAATTGACGTATCAGGTAGTATGTTAGCCAAGGATCTAAAACCGAATCGTATGGAAGCGCTAAAGCGCGTTGCAGCCGATTTTGTGCAAGAGCGTCCGAATGACCGAATTGGTTTGGTGGTTTATGCATCTGAAGCGTACACTAAAACGCCTGTAACTAGCGATAAAGCAATTATTTTAGATGCGATCAACAGTATCAAATACGACAATGTGCTGCAAGACGGTACCGGAATTGGTATGGGTTTAGCTACCGCTGTGAACCGATTGAAAGACAGTCAAGCTAAAAGTAAAGTAATTATTCTGTTGACCGATGGAGTAAATAACTCTGGTTTTATTGAGCCTGAAACGGCATCAGATATTGCCAAACAATACGGCATAAAAGTATATACGATTGGTATTGGAACTAATGGAATGGCCATGTTTCCATACGCAGTTGCGCCAAATGGAGAGTTTTTGTTTCAAATGATGAAAGTAGAAATTGACGAGCAATTGATGAAAAATATTGCCAAAAAAACCGAAGGTCAGTATTTTAGAGCAACAAGCAATTCAAAATTAGCAGAAATTTATAACTCAATCAATAAGCTAGAAACTACTGAAATCGAGGAACTCAAGTTTTATGATTACGACGAAAAATTCAGACTCTTTGTCTGGATTGCTGGTTTTTTACTGTTAGCTGAATTTGGTTTACGAAATACAGTTTTCAAAAGCTTTGTATAATAAAAGTCGAATTCTTAGTTAAAGAGAACACCGACTAAAAGAAATAAAATGGAATTAGACGAAAAGAAATATTTATACCTATTAGTAATCCTGCCTTTGGTGGTGCTTGTTTTTATGGCCAATTTGTATTGGAAACGAAAAAAACAGCGCGAGTTTGGTGAACTTGAAATGGTTAAAAAACTAAGTCCCGATGCGTCGATTTTTAAGCCAGTTGCAAAATTGGTTTTGTTACTTGTAGCGCTTTTGGCATTGGTTTTTGCTTTGGTTAATCCAAAAATTGGAACCAAGATGGAAACCGTAAAACGAGAAGGTATTGATATTGTTTTTGCCATGGACGTGTCCAAAAGTATGTTAGCCGAAGACGTAGCTCCCAACCGTTTGGATAAAAGCAAACAATTGGTATCGCAAATCATCAAGCAATTAGGCAGTGACAGAATTGGTATTGTGGCATACGCAGGCAGTGCATTTCCGGTATTGCCTATCACTACAGATTATGGTGTGGCGCGTATGTTTTTGCAAAGTATGAATACAGGAATGGTCTCCTCACAAGGAACTTCGCTTGACGAGGCTATTAAATTATCGGCTACTTATTTTGACGAAAAAAGCAAAACTAGCAAACTGCTTATTTTAATTTCGGATGGAGAAGATCATTCTGAAGGTGCAGAAACTGCTGCAGAAGAAGCGAACAAACTCGGTTTAAAAATTATTACCATTGGAGTTGGTACCGAAAAAGGAGCTAATATTCCTTTGAAACGTAACGGTGTGGTTGAAGGTTATCAAAAAGACAATAACAATGAAATAGTAATTACCAAACTGAATAAAGCCAGTTTAGAATTGATTGCAAAAACAACAAAAGGCAGTTATGTAAGCGGTAATAATACTAAGGAAGTTGTAGAACACATCAAAAACACACTCAATAACATTCAAAAAACAGAGTTTGAGGCAACTGAAATGGCCGAATTCCAATCGCAATTTCAATGGTTTTTAGGTTTAGGTTTCTTGTTGTTGTTGATCGATGTATTTGTATTGGATAGAAAAACAAGTTGGGTTAATAAATTAGATTTGTTCAACGAAAAAGCATCATCGTAAGCGCACGACTGATTCTGTTAAAAATAAAAAATGAAAACAATTCAAAATAGATGTCTTTTATTGGTGCTCTTTGTGGGGTTAAGCTGCTTTGCGCAACAAAAAGATCGAATTTTACCAAAAGCAAACCAAGAATATACAGAAAGTAAGTTTGTAGATGCGGAAGCGATGTATCGTATTTCGGATTCTAAATTTCCAAACAAAGCGACTGCGCCTTTCAATCTTGGGAACTCCATTTACAAACAAAAACAATCTTCTGAGGCTAAATTTGCTTTTGCAAAAGCTTTAAAAAATTCCAAAACACGTCCTGAAAAGCACCGCGCGCTGCACAACTTGGGCAATGTTTTTATGAATGAGAAAGATTACACAAAGGCAGTTGAGGCCTACAAAAACGCTTTGCGCAATGATCCTACCGATGAGGAAACGCGTTATAATTATGCTTTGGCAAAAAAAATGTTGAAAGACAATCCGCCTAAAGACGACAAGAAAAAAGACGATAAAAAAGACAAAGACAAGAAAGACGACAAAAAGGACGATAAAAAAGACGGGGATCAAGATAAAAAGGATGACCCAAATAAAGATAAAAAAGACGACCAAGGCGACAAGGACAAGCAAAACAAAAAACCGAACCCGAACGAAAAGGGGGAACCAAAACCTGCTCCGGGAGGAATTTCAAAAGAGCGTTTAGAGAATTTATTAGACGCAGTAAATAAAGAAGAAAAGAAAATTCAAGATAAAGTAAACGCCAAAAAAGTAAAAGGTAAACCAGTTAAAACTGAAAAAGATTGGTAATGCAATTACAGAGTGTGAAGATGAAAAGATATATAGCGGCAATTGTTTTATTGGTATGCAGTACGCTCAGTGCACAAGTGCAGTTTGAGGCGCGTGTGAGTAAAACAACTTTGGGTTTGAACGAGCGTTTGCGAATTGACTTTATGATGAATGTAGATGGCGACAACTTCGTACAGCCTTCATTTGACGGTTTTCGTATTATTGCTGGTCCAAGTCAACAAGTAAGCCAATCTTGGGTTAATGGCCGCAGTTCATTTGAAAAAGCATATTCTTATTTTTTGTCACCCAATCAAAAAGGTACGTTTGTAATAAAGCCTGCAGCTATTGAGTACAATGGTCAAATTTATAAAACCGCTCCCATAAAAATCACAGTTACTGCCGCAACGCAGCAGCCTCGCGATCCTAGCGATCCTCAGATTAACGTAGATGAAAATTTGTATTTGGTTGCTGATGTCTCGAAAACCAATCCGTATGTTAACGAGCCAATTACGGTGGTTTACAAGTTGTACTTCAGTTTTAATATTGGAATGTCAAATTTAGGTGAAGCTAGCAAACCAAAATACAATGATTTTTGGAGTCAAAACATCGAAATCAAGCAGTTAGTAGCCGAAGAAGGAATTTTTAAAGGACAAAACTTTAGGTATATTGTGCTTAAAAAAGTAGTGCTGTATCCGCAAAAGTCAGGAAAACTAAAAATAGAACCCCTATCACTTTCTGTTGATGTGCAATTACCAACCAATCGTAGGGATATGTTTGGGCGTATGGTAGTAGCTGACGCAACCAAAACGGTATCGGCTGGAGCCAAAACCATCAATGTAAAACAATTGCCTGAGGCTGGAAAGCCAGATGATTTTACTGGTGCTGTGGGTAATTTTGATTTTAAAGTTACGCCTTCAAAAACCACATTGAAGCACGGAGAAAGTTTAGATTTGGTCGTAAGCGTTAGCGGAAAAGGAAACTTAAAACTCTTTAGTTTGCCTAAACCGGTTGTGCCAAACGCACTCGAAATGTATGATCCTGTTCATAGTGAGTCCATCAATACGCCACTTTCTGGTATGGCTGGAAAATCAACGGATAGTTACACCATTATTCCGCAATACAAAGGCAATTATCCCGTAAAACCAATGCAGTTCTCTTATTTTGATTTGAACTCTGGAACTTATAAAACCATTAAAACGCCTGAGGTGATGATCAATGTGATTGATGGCCCATCACCAGTTGATTCTACTGCTGTTGCTGGCAATAAAAACAAAGCGGTCGTTGTAAAAGAATTCAAAAATATCCAAACCAAAACGAAGTTAGTACCGGTAAGTTCAGATAGATTTTTTGGTTCAAACCGCTTTTTAGGTCTGTTGCTGTTGCCATTTTTGTTAATTCCGATTGTGATTTTGGTGCAAAACAAACGCGAAGCACTTGCCGGCGATGTTACTGGAAACAGAATCCGCATGAACAACAAATTGGCTAAAAAATATTTATCGGAAGCGAAGAAACAAATCAAAAACAAAGAATTGTTCTACGTGGCTTTGGAAAAAGCGATGCATAATTTCTTAAAAGCGAAATTGCGTATTGAAACCTCTGAAATGAGTAAAGAAAATATTCAAGAGTTGTTATTGTCTAAAAATGCAAATCCAGCGGTAGTAACTGATTTTATTACGCTTACTGAAAATTGCGAAATAGCGCGATATGCGCCGTCATCAAGTGTCACGATTCAACAAGATTTTGATAAAGCGGTCGCAATTATTTCTGATTTAGAGAAACAAATTAGCTAACCACTAAGGGCACAAAGAAGTCGCAGAGCACATAAGTTTTTACAAAATAAAATGACTGAAGACGAAATATCAAAAATTGTATTTGAAAGTGCTTTAAAAGTGCACAAAGTTTTAGGTCCTGGGCTGTTGGAAAGTGCTTATGAAGAATGCTTATTTTACGAACTTAAAAAAAGTAATCTAAAAGTAGAAAAACAGAAAGCCCTTCCTTTAATTTATGAAGAGGTAAAGCTAGATGTAGGTTATAGGATTGATTTAATGATTGAAGATAAGTTTATAATTGAGGTAAAATCAGTTGAAACTTTGACCGATGTTCACTTAGCACAAGTGCTTACCTATTTGAGATTATCAGATTGTAGATTAGGATTACTAATTAATTTTAATGTTAAATTGCTAAAAGAAGGCGTAAGACGAGTTATAAATGGATCACTTTGATAGTGTTCTTTGAGAATTCTTTGTGACCTTCGTGTTTAAAATGTTATGAAAAACATATTATACCTACTTTTATTTTCAACTCAACTTTTCTTTGCCCAAAGTGGCTTCGAGAACGGCAACGCTTTGTATGCAAAAGGAAAGTACACCGAAGCCGTTGCAGCTTACGAAAGTGTATTGAGCCAAAAACAACATTCGTCCGAGTTGTATTTTAACCTAGCCAATGCACACTATAAATTGAACGCGGTGGCACCGGCTATTTACAATTACGAAAAGGCATTGGTGCTAAATCCTGAAAATACAGCTGCTGCTAATAATTTAAAATTTGCACAAAAAAGAACGATTGACGAAATCAAAGTAGTTCCCAAAGTTGGGCTCGCAGCACTGTTACATAACATCACAGGTAAGTTGCATTATGATACTTGGGCTTGGTCTGCGGTAGGATTTTCGGGCTTAGTTTTTTTGGTGTTTTTAGGGTATTACTTTTCGAGAAATACTGTGCTGAAAAGAATTTTCTTTGGAAGTATCTTCGTGATGATTGCTGGAATATTGATTTGTGTAACCGCTGCCAATATTGAAAAAAATCATTTTGATAATGACAAACCAGCTATAGTTTTTGCAGAAAGAGCAGCAGTTACAAGTCAGCCTCGAAATGGAGACAAACCACTATTGGTTTTGCATGAAGGTGCTAAAGTTTACGTATTTGAAACCAAAGCACAATGGACCAAAATTGAACTTACTGATGGCACCGAAGGCTGGATTGAAAGTAGTGCAATTAAGGAAGTGAAGGATTAATTTTTGTCCTCTTGAACAGTTTTTGAATCATTATTTTTCATCCCATCATACCATTTTTCGATAGAAGGAAAAATAAATTTAGCCGTTTTTTGGATAGGATTGTAAAAAAGTGAATTGTCTAAAGTTTCTTTTTTAGCTAAAAAATTTTGGTAGTTTATTTTTTCAAATATTGAGAACACAACTCCCAAAATAAGAACGGTTTTTAAAATTCTAAAAAATCCGCCACCAAGCGTATTGGCCCAACCTAAAAAAGCCAAATCAGCAATTCCGGTTAAAATTTTCCCAAGCAAAGAAACAGCAACAACCACTGCAGCAAAAGTGAGCATAAAGGCTATGACTTGAACGGTATTTGGATTCCATTTGACAAAGCCAAGAAGTAGGTTTTTTACAGCTGTCGAAAATTGTATGGCTAAATATACACCAAGTAATAGCGATAATAAAGAAGCCAATTCTGCAAAAAGTCCGTTTTTTAAACCCTTGTAAGCCGCAAAAACCAACAAAACGCCTACTACAATATCAATAAATCCCATTTGATTGTTGTTAAAATTATGATCGCAAATATAAATGATTTGTTCTGTACCATTGTCAATTTTCAAGTTCTTATCTTTGCGTGATACAATTGTAAAGGTGATGACTTACTAGTTCATAACCTATAATTCATAATTCAAAAAAATGTCAAGAGACGCACAATTAAAAGAACGCTGGGAACAGCTTGTCAAGATACTGTCTGATCAATTTTCGCAAGGCGAAGATTTAGATTTAGATGCCATAATTTATTTGATTGGAGTACAAGAATTAGGAAAAGTACACCAAGAATTCAAAAAAGACGAGAAAGTAAACCTCATGCACATTGCTATTTGCAGGTTGCTAGAACCTTATGGTTTTTACGAATTTGATTTTTTTGATAAAGACGGCTGGCCACATTATACCGTAAAAGAAGAATTGCCACCGCTAAAGGCAGGAGAACAATCGGTTTTGATGAAAGAAGCCATTGTAAATTATTTTTTAGAACGCGAAGTAATTTCGTAGTTGACAGTCACAGTCATAGTTTTCAGAATGATTCTACTAGAAACTGCGACTGAAAACTGAAAACTTTTACCTAAATTTGCACTCTCAAGTACCGATGGAAAATGATAGATAAGATAAAAGAATATATTGGCGAAGCTCAAGCTTTTTCAACACAAAATGCAGGAGAATTAGAGGCATTCCGAATTAAATTTTTAGGAAGTAAAGGTCTTTTAAAAGATTTGTTTGCTGAGTTCAAAAATGTGCCAAACGATCAAAAAAAGGAGTTTGGGCAAATTATGAATTTGCTAAAAACCACTGCCGAAGAAAAGGTAAAATCTATTCAAGAAGCTTTAGAAAGTAATGAAGAAAGCAAAGGTTTTTACGGCGATTTAACTCGTGCTGCCGAGCCGCTTGTTATCGGTTCGCGTCACCCAATTTCATTGGTAAAAAACCAAATTATTGATATCTTTTCAACTATTGGTTTCAACGTTTCTGAAGGTCCAGAAATCGAAGACGATTGGCATAATTTTACCGCTTTGAACTTGCCAGAATACCATCCGGCGCGTGACATGCAAGACACGTTTTTCATTCAAACTAATCCTGATATTTTGTTGCGTACACATACCTCGTCGGTACAAGTACGTTACATGGAAAATAACAAACCGCCAATTCGTACCATTTCGCCAGGGCGCGTTTTCCGTAATGAGGCAGTTTCGTCACGTTCGCACTGTATTTTTCATCAAGTAGAAGGCTTGTACATTGATAAAGACGTTTCTTTTGCCGACTTAAAACAAACTTTGTTGTATTTCACTAAAGAGATGTTCGGGAAATCAAAAATCCGTTTGCGTCCATCTTATTTTCCGTTTACAGAACCAAGCGCCGAAATTGATATTTACTGGGGTTTAAAAACCGAAACAGATTACAGAATCACCAAAGGAACAGGCTGGCTAGAAATAGGCGGTTGTGGTATGGTAGATCCCAATGTATTAAAAAATTGCAACATTAATCCTGATGAACATACCGGATTTGCATTCGGAATGGGAATCGAGCGTATTGCGATGTTGTTGTATCAAATAGGCGATATTCGTATGTTTTACGAAAATGACGTTCGTTTCTTAGAGCAATTTAAAGCAAGTATATAAAAATGTGAATAGTTAGTGGTGAAAAGGAAATATTTTCTTTTACTACTAACCATTCACTTCTCACCACTCACTAAATAATGAAAAAAGACATCATCATCCCCGAAGTAGAAAACGTTTTTTTTGCAGCAGTGCAAGAATGGAGTGACGATTTTATGGAGAAAGTATGGTATGCTTATCTCGTAAACGATAGCGATTACCTAATAGAAAGTGTGATGGTTGTTTCTAAAGCTTTTGGTACCATTGATGGCGAAATGAAAAAAACATCATTATTGCGCCATGCCTTTATGGAAGTGCCTGCGGTTTCTGTAGTGAAAGTTGAAATGATCGAAAAAAGTGTTTTAGCGCTTAACAATGAATTCATGCTCACGTTTTTCATGGATGGAAAATTATACGATAAAAAATTTATTTTTAAAGCAAACTCCATTAATGAAACTGATGTAGAAGAAGTACCAATTTTATTTGTTGATGGTGTTATTGTTAGGTAGTTTCATTTTTGTCAGAAGTATTTAAGACTAAATAAAATATAGTAATACAAAAAAAAGCAGTCGAGAGACTGCTTTTTTTGTTTGAAATTCTTTGAGTATTATTGTTTAATATCTGAGATGAGCCATTAATTATTTGAAGTATAGATTCTTAATCAATCCAGCTTTAAGCTGGTATTTTCATCTTTCTTTTCTTATTCAAAAATTATAGGTTTTGTTTCTGTCGGGATTTCCAGGTGTAATAACCCAAAACAAATATCCCTACTAAAATATAAGCCAAGGCTTTAAAATAAAAAGCAGGAGCGGCAACTTGTGCTGCTAATGGAGTTTCTTTTAAGTCAAACAGTACATTGAAAACCGTCATAAATAAACCCCAAATACCACCCATTTTAATCTGATATTTCCATCTTTCGCTCATAGGTTTATTTTAAATTTTGAATACTGACGATTTTCTAGTCGAGTTTGTCGGTTAGTTTTTTAAATACTGCTTTTGCATCTTGACCTTCGTACAAAATACTGTGAACTGCATCAATTATTGGGGTTTTAGCACCATAGGCTTGATTGAGTTTGTAGGCGCTCTTGGCAGCATAATAACCTTCAGCTACCATACTCATCTCCATCATTGCTGATTTGACGGTGTAGCCTTTACCAATCATGTTACCAAACATTCTATTTCTAGAAAAAACAGAGTAACCAGTAACCAACAAATCTCCCAAATAAGCAGAATCATTAATATTGCGTTTCATGCGGTGCACTTTTCGGATGAATTTTTTCATCTCGCGAATTCCGTTACTCATTAAAACCGATTGAAAGTTATCACCATAACCCAATCCATGAGCAATTCCAGCAGCAATAGCATAGATGTTTTTTAACATCGCTGCATATTCTGTTCCTATAATGTCGTCGGTAATTTTTGTTTTAATGTAATTGCCTGAAAGATTTTTTGCAACCAATTTGGCTTTGTCTGGATCACCACAAGCAATGGTTAGGTAGGATAAGCGCTCCATAGCTACTTCTTCGGCATGGCAAGGACCAGTAATTACTCCAATGTTGTAATAAGGAATATCGTATTTTACATGAAAATGTTCTCCAACAATTAAACTTGTCTCGGGAACGATTCCTTTTATGGCTGAAAATATAATCTTATTTTCAAGTGAAACAGTGAGTTTTTCTAATTCGGCACCTACAAAAGCAGAAGGTATAGCAAAAATGATATAATCGGCGTAAGCCACTGCCTCATTAATATCGCTTGTTAACTTTAATTTTTTAACGTCAAACTCAACCGAACTCAAATAGTTAGGATTGTGCTTATAGGTTTTTAGATGTTCTATTGCAGCTTCATTACGCATGTACCAAGCTATTTCGTTAAGATTTACGCAAAGCATCTTAGCTATTGCCGTAGCCCAACTCCCACCACCAATTACTGCAAATTTTTTATTATCGGTCATTGTTTACTGAATTTAATCAAAAGTACTTAAAAAAGGAGTAATGAAGCAAATTTAATTAAAGTATACAATTCTTTGAAAAATATGGTTTTGTAGCTGTTTGTCTAAAAAAAACAAAAAACAGATATTTTTTTTCAATAGTAGTACAATATTATTGTTTCAGATTCGTTGTATCTAATTAATAAGCAGCGTTTTAACAAATGTACGTATTGAGTGAGTTAGTTATTTTACAATGTAAAAAGGCGTTCCCTTATTTGGAGAACGCCTTTTTTTATGTTTGAAACTAGTTTTTTTAGTAACTCAGCTCTACAATTGCTTTTACTTTTTCAAGTGTTACCAATTGTTTTTCGCCTAAGCCTAACCAGCCTCTTTCTTTGAAACGGTCTACTATGAAACTCGCTGTATTGTCAAACTCTTTTGTGTAGTCTGATAATTTAGTGTCCATTCCCATTGTGTGAAAAAAGGCTACTGTTTTGTTAATCGCTTCATTTGCAATCTCGTCATCTGTTCCGGTTAAATTGAAAATACGTTTTCCGTATTGTGCTAATTTTCCTTTTTTGGTTTCAAACATAACGCGATATAAATTCGGACCAACTACTGCTAACGTTCTAGCATGATCAATTCCGTACAAAGCCGTAAGTTCGTGACCAATCATGTGTGTAGCCCAATCAGATGGAACTCCTTTTTGAATCAAACCGTTCAAGGCCATGGTACAACTCCACATAAAGTTTGAAGCCAAGGCGTAATCGGATGGGTTTTCAACTACTTCAGGACCTACTTGAATTAAGGTTTGCAAAATACTTTCGGCAATACGATCTTGTAAAAAACCTTCGTGCGGATACGTTAAATATTGCTCTAAAACGTGAGTATAAGCATCTACGACACCATTTTGCAATTGTCTTTTTGGGAGCGATTGAATTACTGTGGGATCACAAATAGAAAATTTTGGAAACAAAGCCGAACCTCCAAAAGCCAATTTCTCTTGAGTAGCTTTGATAGTTACCACAGAGCCAGAATTCATCTCGCTCCCTGTTGCTGGCAAAGTAAGTACAGTTCCAAAAGGTATTACTTTAGACAGGTCCTTAATCAACAATCTTTTTTGCAGAATTTCCATTGGATTTCCTTCAAAATGTACGGCTGCCGAAATAAATTTTACTCCATCAATTACAGATCCTCCACCAACGGCAAGGATGAAATCAATGTTTTGTTCCTTAATTACGTCAACCGCTTTCATCAAAGTTTCAAAATGCGGATTAGGTTCGATTCCACCAAATTCAACAATTGTAAAATCTTTTAGATTGTTGATGACCTGCTCGTGAATACCATTTTTGAAAATACTTCCACCACCGTACGCCAAAAGAATTTTAGCTCCTTGAGGCACCAGCGTGGATAGTTTTTCTATTTGTCCTTTTCCAAAAACTAAATTGGTAGGATTGTATAATTCGAAGTTTAACATGATATTTTAATTTTTAAAGAGTTACTAAGACACTAAGATGCTGAGTTTTTATAGTTTAGTAACATGGCTTCTCAGTATCTTAGCGACTTTCTCTTATTTTTTTGAATTCAATTGAGCCAACAATTTTTCAGCAACTAATTTTGACGAAGATGGATTTTGACCTGTAATTAACAAACCATCTTCTACTGCGTATGGATTCCAATCTGCAACTTTTGAATAAATTGCTCCGTTAGCTTTTAAAGCATCTTCTAATAAAAATGGAACAACTTTAGTCAAACCAACTGCTTCTTCCTCGGTGTTTGAAAAACCAGTTACTTTTTTACCTTTCACTAAAAATTCTCCATTTACTTTTACGTTTTTCAACACTGCTGGTGAGTGACAAACAAAAGCTACTGGTTTGTTGTTGGTGTAAAAAGATTCAATCAGTGCACTAGAATTAGAATCAGTTGCTAAATCCCATAAAGGACCGTGTCCACCTGGATAAAAAACCGCATCGTAATCAGACTCTTTTACATCGCTTAATTTGTGCGTATTTTTTAGTTTTGCTAGCAATTCAGTGTCGGCATCAAAACGTTTTGTGTCTTCTGTAGCTGCAGATGGGTCTTCACTTTTTGGGTCAATTGGTGGTTGTCCACCCTTTGGAGTAGCAATATCAATTTGAACACCTTTGTCTAGTAATTCATAATATGGAGCAGCAAATTCTTCTGTCCAAAATCCTGTTTTTTCTCCTGTGTTTCCAAGTTCAGAATGACTGGTAACAACAAATAATACTTTTTTCATCTTAGTTTTTTTTGTTTTTTGTGCTGTTGCCGATAAGCAACCCACGGTTAATACTAGTAATGCAAATAATGCGATCTTTTTCATCTTGTAATTTCTTTGTACAAATTTACGGCGATTATGTTATCAGTAAAAATAATTTAAATTATGTTTGTGATAAATATATTTATATCATGGTCAATCTAGAATGGTACCGCACCTTTAAATCAGTGTACAAAAATGGAAATTTTTCGGCTGCTGCCAAAGAGTTGTTTATTAGTCAACCCGCTGTTAGTCAGCAAATATCTATGCTCGAAGCGCACGTGGGGTACAAGCTTTTCAATAGAAAGTCAAAAGGTGTAGAACCTACTGAATACGCTAAGTTACTCAATAATTTAATCATTGAAGCATTAGACCGATTGGAAAATGTAGAAAATGGTTTTCGCGCTAAAGCATTCAATGCCAATCGTTTAATTTCAATAGGAATTTCGAAACATTTAATGTCTAGTTTGGGTAGTGCCTTGGTATCAAAGTTCGAGTATATTGACTTTAGTTTCTACGATAATGACACGTTGTTTGAATTGGTTAACGAAAAAAAACTAGATTTTGCGGTCGTTACTAAACAATTTGACACCTTTGATACCATTCAGAAAAAAGTTGGTGAGATCAAGCAGGTAATTGTAGGATCGCCAGAAATTGATGCCACGCCATTAAAAACAAGTATAAAACTTAAAGATTTTGCGGCCATTGAACATTGGTTAAACGATCAAAAATGGTACAGCCACAATGCTCAAATTCCACATATCAAATTATTTTGGTTGCATGTCTTTAACAAAAAAAGACCGTCGATGGTTCCAAACTATATCATTCCGTCTGAATATGAAATGCTCGAAATTATTTCGAGAAATACAGGAATAGGAGTAGTTTGGGATATCAACGCAAAAAAGCTACTAGCCGAAAACAAAATCCAGATGTTGTGGAATAGCAAGCAAATGCCTAGCACATCAGTTTTTGTCTTATCAGGTAAAAATGATAATTTGAGTACTATTTTTGAGAATATTCAAATGGAGTTGAAAAAGGTTTTAAGTTAATTTAGGAACAATATTTTGCTCGCATTTCCATAGCTTCTTCATCTGAGGAATATCCCATAAGCAATAAACCTTCAGTACAATCTACTCTTTTTTCTTTGATGAGTTTTGCAACAAAATTTATAAATTCGGTACTTTCTCGATGGCCTTGAGGAATATGATTTAAGTATTGTCTCGAATATTTTATCTTTTCTTGGCAAATTAGAGTGGTGATTTGATCAAAGAAAAATCGCACTTCGTAAGGAGTATTGATTTCGAAGAAGAATTTTATTTTTTCATCGTTGTAAGTAAATGCGATGCTGTTTCCTATTCCGTTTGTATAGCATGGTCCGCTTCGGGATTCAGGAGTTGGTTTTCCATAGTAATCACCGGCGGAAACAGTGAAGTTTGTAATGTGTTGGTATTCAAATTGTCTGTCATCGACTTGCATGTAATCATCTTTAAATTGAAAATCTCCTTCAAAATAGCCATTGATGTTTTCATGTTCATTCAAACGTACAATAAAACTGGCAAGGTATCCAATAGCGAAAATAGCAAGTAGGTATATTATTGGTTTGTTGTAATTATCAAAAATATACGAGAGTATTCCTAAACTAAAAATAGCAGCGATAGAGTAATGATGTAATTTCTCGGATAAAGTCAAAGTAGAAGAACCTCTTATTTTTTTTGGGCGAAAAATTCGAAATGAGAGAATCACTTTTTATAAAAATTATTGTGATCAATATACTCCCAAACTTTTGCAGGCAACAGCGGTTGAATGTTTTTGCCTTTTTTGATATTGTCACGTATGAAAGTTGCTGAAATCTCTACAACCGGCGCATCAATCAAATGTATTTTTGGGTGATTTTTAAACCCGACATTTTCCTCTTCAGTTGAGATTCGAGGATATACATAAATGTCATGACGTTCCAGGATTACTTCGTAGTTTTTCCATTTGTGTAGCGACTTCAAATTGTCTTCACCCATAATTAAAGAGAATTCGTAGCTAGGATATTTTTCCTCTAAGTGGACAAGAGTATTTACCGTATAATTTGGTTGTGGTAGTTTAAATTCAATATCCGATGGCTTGATTTTCGGGAAATCCTCAGTAGCTAGAAAAACCATTTGCAAACGATGGTAATCATCAAGCAACGTACTTTTTTTCTTCAAAGGATTGTGTGGCGTAACTACCATCCAAACCTGATCTAAATCAGAATGCTCCGCCATGTGATTGGCAATGATAAGGTGCCCAACATGAATGGGATTAAACGTTCCGAAATAAAGTCCAATTTTCATTTTTATTTTGTTTCGCAAAGATTCGCAAAGAGTTTTAGAAGTTTCACGAAGGATTTTTAAACGCTTAATGAATCTCTTTTTTTCTTTGCGAATCTTTGTGTAATAATTTTAATATTCAACAAAATCCCTCACCAATTGATACGCTTCCTTAATGGCAATAGGTAATTTTTTTATATCTAATTGTTTCGCAAAGGTTCGCAAAAGGTTTTAAAAGTTTCGAGAAGGATTTTTAACGCTTTGTGTATCTCTTTTTTTTCTTTGCGAAACTTTGTGTAATAATTTTAATCCTCAACAAAATCCTTCACCAATTGATATGCTTCTTCAAGTGCAACAGGCAAATCGTAGTTCTTGATAATCACATCAAATTGTGGAGCTGTTGCAAGTTCTACAGATGCTTTAGCGATACGCATGTTGATTTTATCATCACTTTCAGTAGAGCGTTCCTTTAATCGTCTTTTAAGTTCATCCACGCTTGGTGGTTTCACGAAAACAGCCAAAGTTTCTTCGGGAAATTTATGCTTGATGCGCAATCCGCCGGCTACATCTATATCAAAAATCACATTTTTACCGAGTGCCCAGATACGTTCTACTTCGCTTTTTAAGGTTCCGTAAAAATTGTCTCTATAAACCTCTTCCCATTCTACGAAATCCTCGTTTTTAATGTGTGTTTTAAAATCTTTTAATGACATAAAATAGTAATCCTTGCCACTAACTTCTTCACCACGAGCTTCGCGCGTAGCTGCTGATATAGAAAACTCTAAATTCAAGTCTTCTTGTTTTAATAAATGCCTAACTATAGTAGTTTTTCCTGATCCTGACGGTGCCGAGAATACGATTAATTTTCCTTTTTTCATCTTTATAATGATTAGTCCAAAGTTCTAGGTCCTTAGTCCTTGTTGTTGAATACAAAGGACTAACGACTAAGTACTAATTACTTTTATAACACATTCAATACCTGTTCCTTAATTTTTTCCAATTCGTCTTTCATTTGAACGACTAATTTTTGCATTTGTGCGTGATTCGATTTGGAACCCATCGTGTTGATTTCTCGTCCCATTTCTTGAGTAATAAAGCCTAATTTTCTTCCGTTAGCCTCCGTTCCGTTGATGGTTTCTAGGAAATAATCTAGGTGATTCGTCAAACGTACTTTTTCTTCGGTGATGTCTAGTTTCTCTAAGTAATAAATCAATTCTTGTTCAAATCGATTTTCATCAACATTCACTTTCAATTCGGCAATAGCGGTTTGCAAACGATCTTTTATCGCCTGAACACGCTCTGGATCAAGCGCTAGTGCCTCAGTCATGTATTGACGAATGTTGCCAATACGCAATTGAAATTCTTTTTCAAGTGACATACCTTCATCTTGTCTGAAGTTCAAGATGTTTTGTAACGCTTCTTCGATAACGGTTTGAATTTGAATCCAATCGTTTTCATCAATTTCCTCACGCTCTATTTTCATGGTATCCGGCATGCGAACAGCCATTTTCATCAATTCGGTTTCATCAGCTTGTGGATATACTTCACGCAACTGGCTGATGTATGCTTTTACAATAGGTACATTTACTTTGGTAGAAGTTTGCTCAGCAGTACTTTCCATAAAAATAGAAAAATCAACTTTGCCTCGCTCGAGTTTCAGTGCAATTTGGTTTCGAAGACCCAATTCCATTTCGCGGTAAAGCGATGGCATGCGAACATTTAAATCGAGTCCTTTACTGTTTAATGATTTAACTTCTACTGTTATTTTTTTGGTTGGCAATTGCAAAGTAGCTTTACCAAAACCGGTCATTGATTGTATCATATTGTTTTCTAAAAGAGGGCAAAGATAAGGAAAAAGTGTTCAGTGATTCGTTTTTAGTCTCAGTCTCAGTTTTTAGGGTGTTGTCTGCAGTTTTCAGTAATCAAATTCGTAATCAAATCTCATTTTTGTAAACTACTTTTCACAACTGTCCACTGTAAACTAGTTTTTTTTCATAGTCACTAAATAAACTCCGGTAAATATTAAGAGAGCCGACCCAATTTTGACCAAACTCAATTCGTCTTTACCCAAGCCAATAGCGAATACAGTTGCAAAAAAGGGTTGCAAATAAATAAAAACAGCAACCGTAGTTGGTTTTAATTCCTTCATCGAAAGTAAATTCAAAAGGTACGTCAAAAAGGTCGAAAAAATAACTACAAATCCTATTTTCCAGCCAATAACCTCAGGTACTGCTGCCCAGTTAACCGCCTGAAATTCGTTCCATCCAAAAGGCAAAACCATTAAAAAACCAAACAAATAAATCCATTTTACAAAAGTAAAAGCATTGTATTTATCCATTAATTTCTTGACTACAATAAGGTAAAATCCGTAGGAAATAGCATTTACTAAAACGAGGAAATTCCCCAATCCAGCATTGGTAGCATTACCGATAGATTTTCCATACAGAATAAGAAACGCTGTTCCTATGAGTCCGAGTACAATTCCAAAAACTTTTCGTTTCTGCATGCGCTCTTTCATAATTATGGCCGAAAGTGTCAGTACAATCATTGGGGTCGATACCATAATTACTGCTGCACTAATGGGCGATGTCAAGCTCAATCCTTTAAAAAAAGTAAGCATGTTAAAGGCTACACCAAAAAAAGCGGCGGCTATGATTCGAGGAAAATCGTTCCAGTCTATCTTTTCCTTTGGCATAAACAACCTAGCCAGCCAAAAGAGCAATACAGAGCCACCAACTCGAAGCAAAATAAATCCATACGCATCAATGTACGCGGGCATTACATCCTTGGCAATGGTAAAAGTGACACCATAAATAATCGATACCAGTGTGGCGCCAATCAGCGCAAGATTGCGTTTAGACATTTGCAAAGGCAAGCATTACTTGGTGCATGTTTTGTTGGCTGTTGCCAATGTAAATCTTGTTCTTAATGATAAAAACAGGACGACTCAAAAACGTATAATGTTCCAAAATGTATTTCTTATAATCGGCTTCAGTCAAGTTTTTGTTTTTCAAATCCATTGATTTGTAAAGCTGCGCTTTTTTACTAAAAAGTGCTTCGTAACTACCCGAAAGTTCACGCATTT
The DNA here is from genome assembly GCF_021608205.1 of Flavobacterium sp. K77. Classification (NCBI taxonomy): domain Bacteria; kingdom Pseudomonadati; phylum Bacteroidota; class Flavobacteriia; order Flavobacteriales; family Flavobacteriaceae; genus Flavobacterium; species Flavobacterium sp. K77. The sequence continues at coordinate 253,878 of NZ_JAKIHO010000001.1, forward strand.
GCTCCAATTCAGTTTCGGTAATCGGATTTTGTTTGATGTCATGAAAACTCAAATTGTGGTTTTCTGGCAATGATTTAATGATTTTTCTGCAAGTGTCGCAAGAGGCGAGGTAGTATATTTTGTCCATGAATCGTATAATTTCTTTCTGCAAAGAAAATTCATTTGCCACGTAAATTGCTTATTTTTATCAAAAAATATAAAAAAATGAAGCAAGTATTTGACGTTACAACCACAAGCAGAAAAATGATTTCTACTTTTCTTGAAAACTATTCCTTGGCGCAACTCAATACCATTCCGCCGGGATTCAACAATAATTTGATTTGGAACATCGGACACATTATCGTTTCGCAGCAAATTTTGGTTTACAAACTGTCGGGTTTGCCGCTTTTGGTCTCTAATGAATTGGTCGAAAAATATATGAAAGGAACCCGCCCTGAAACCGATGCATCACAAGCCGAAGTAGATGAAATTAAACATCTTTTAACGCATACGTTGCAGCAAACTCAGGTAGATTTTGAGCAAAACCTTTTTCAAAATTACACATCTTACACCACATCTACTGGCGGTCATGTATTGAACAACGCACTCGATGCCATGGCTTTTAGCAATTTTCACGAAGGTCTTCACATAGGTTGCATGCTCATGATTCGCAAATTTATTTAAGCAAATAATTCAGGATTTCAGGAGCTATTTCCTGCCATTCGTTACAATCTGTGGGTCCAAAACCATTTTTTCTAAGGCATAAAAGGAGCTTCCTGTGGTCGCTCTTTTCTACCAAGAAAAAATAGGGTTTTGGGCCCACAGGATTTTCACTGCTGTCAGGGCTAGTGCGAGTAGTAGTGCTAAGAAAATCTTATTTTAGTGACAAGTACTCGTCAATAGTGTCGTAAGGCAAGAGTAATTCTTTTGGGCCATCGGCGTAAGAGGCGGCTTCGTAGGAGTTGTAATAAAGCAGCAATCCCTTGTCGGTGTAAAAAATAGTTTGCGGAAGCGCAAATTGATCTTCTTCAAACATCAGCCCAGTTGAATTGATCGATGCTGAACTCGGGATTTTGTATTTGGCTCTGAATTTTTTTTCGGCGAAAGCCTTAAAACCAGCTACATCATTAAATATTGTTTCATTTGTCAAAGCTTTTCCCGTTGTGGGGTCAAACAATAAAGAGCGCAATCCTTGGTAGCCGTGAGCGCCACCCGTATAGGTGTAATGATTAATTTCAATATTGAGCACCGCTGCCGATTGGTATTTTATTTTACCCGAAACAGTAGCTTCCCAACCCATTGTTTCTCCGGGAAAATCTTTTTGTAATGCCTCGTACGAATCGATAAAAGCTTTTGTTAATCCATCATAGGTGGTTGCTTCGTATGGTTTTTCGCCAAAATAAACGATCTCTTTTAAAACCGAAAATACTCTTTTGTTGATGCTATCAGCTACCACATCTTTGTTGCTGGCTACGGGAATTTTTATGTCAATTTGGGGGCAGTTTTCAGCACACGCAATTTTAGATTTTTTCTGATACGTTTCGGTTATAAATTGAAGGTCCTTGGTGCAACTACTTAATAAAAGCAAGAGCGTGGCAAAAAAGAAATAGGGTTTCATGAGGCAATTGTTAATTAAATACAAAGGTATCAAGTTGTGACTTGCTAAGTATAAATTAAAGGGTAAATTTGTGAAACTTTTAGGTAATAAAATCAAACGATAGGAGATGAGGATGACTTTCAATTGGTCGCATGCACCAATGAAATCAGGCGAATCAAATATCATTTTTAAAAAACAATAAATTAAGACATATGAAATTCAATACTAAAGCAATTCACGGTGGGCAACACCATGATCCTAGCACCGGAGCGGTAATGCCGCCTGTATACCAAACTTCTACCTTTGTACAAACTAGTCCTGGGCAGCCTTTAAATCCAGATTATGAATATAGTAGAGCCGCAAATCCTACGCGTTCAGCACTTGAAAATGCATTGGCAAGTATCGAAAACGGAACTCGTGGATTGGCTTTTTCATCAGGATTAGCAGCTACAGATTGTGTGTTGCGTTCGTTTAAAGCAGGTGATGAAATCATTGCAATGGATGATTTGTACGGCGGAACGTACCGCATGTTCACACGTGTATACAAGGATTCTGGAATAAAATTCCATTTTGTAGATATGAATGATTTGGATAAATTCCAGTCGTTAATCAATGAAAACACCAAAATGGTTTGGGTTGAAACTCCTACCAATCCTTTGATGAAATTAGCCGATATTCAAGAAATTGCAAAAATCACTAAGGAACAGAACATACTTTTTGCTGTTGATAACACTTTTGCAACGCCGTATTTGCAAAAACCGTTAGACTTAGGAGCTGATATCGTAATGCACTCAGCAACCAAATATTTAGGCGGTCACTCAGATGTAATTGCGGGAGCTTTAATTGTAAAAGACGAAGCTTTAGGAGCACAATTACATTTTCAACAATTTGCAACCGGCGCCACACTTGGGCCAATGGATAGTTTTTTAGTACTTCGAGGAATTAAAACCTTGCATTTGCGTGTACAAAGACATTGTGAAAATGGTGCTAAAGTGGTCGAATTTTTGAGTAATCATCCAAAAATTAAAACGGTTTACTATCCTGGATTGCCAAGTCATCCGTTTCACGAAATTGCTAAAAAACAAATGAGCGGTTTTGGCGGAATGGTATCTTTTACATTTGTATCTGGTAAAAAAGAGGATGCCATTGACTTTCTTGAAAAAGTGAAGGTATTTACTTTGGCCGAATCGCTTGGTGGCGTTGAATCTTTAGCGAATCATCCTGCATTAATGACACACGCATCTATCCCGGAAGACAAACGAAAAGAATTAGGAATCACCGATGATTTAGTGCGATTAAGCGTTGGTATTGAAGATGCTGATGATTTAATCGACGATTTAAAACAAGCACTCGCATAATTCCAAAAAGAAACCCCAATACTGTTGAGTGTTGGGGTTTCTTTTTTAAATCAAAGTGTAATTAATCCAAGTAATAAATGTATCCGACGTTGAACCAAACCAACCAATCGTTTGCTTTGTTTTCTTTATAAATATCTGGGTTAGGATTTAAGCCATCTACCCAATTCGAAAAGTAATATTGAAAGCGCAAATCAACCATTAAATCGCGCAATGGGCTCAGTTTATAACGTGTTCCCACACTGGTAACTACAGACCAAACCGTTCCACTTTCTGTAGAAAAACCATACGGCCTTCCTTCAGATGGAGTAAGGTATTTAGGAAAAGTAGTGAGTGGTGTTCCTAGTTCTCCTAGAGATGATGACGCTTTGGCGTTGTAATAACTAAATTGTCCACCCAAACTCACAAAAGGACCAAAACTTCCATTTCTTGCTGAGAAATCACGAATGCTCCAAGGGAAAAACTCCAATTGCATTCCTAAATTTGTCACAGCAGTACTTCCTTCCATAGCTCGCAATTGCTGTGCTCCGAGTGATGTAATGCTTGGATCAACGTATTGACCAAAATGCTTCAAGTTGGTTTTGTTGAATGATAATTCAGATCTTAATTTGAAATGATCGTTAAAATAAGTTTCAGGAGTATAGCAATTACAATCTGCTTTGTATGAAAAATTGAGATAATGTATAAGTCCAATTCCAAAACCAGTATTACCTGCATTAGTTGATAAATCGTAACGCTCACCGTAGTCAGATTGAAAAGCAACTGGACCAGCAATAACTCCCACCTCGTGTGAAAATCCGCCAAATTGTGCGTTGGAATTTACGGTAAATCCAAGTAATATTCCTAGAAGTGGTATTAGCTGTTTGATCATTAGGAAGTGATATTTTCAAATCATGACAAATATATAAAAACAATGCTCATTTCTAAAAATATTTTAAAATTAAAAAAAAGCAGATAATTTACTATTTAGTTACGAAAGTTGCAGTGATTTGGATTAAATGAAGAAGTCCTAAATGCAAATTTTTATAGAAGGTTAAAAAAAAGATAATTCGGAAGATAAAATAAAAAAACTAAGTTTGAATATTTTTATAAGATGTATCTTTGTAAATTATAACGAAATCGTTTTCTTAATTAATCACATTAAATCTATGTTACTAAAAATAAATGATTTTATGGCTCAAGTAGAGGCCAAAAATCCAAATGAACCTGAATTTATTCAAGCTGTTAGGGAGTTTGCAGAGACTGTAATTCCATTTATTGCAGAGCAAAAAAAATACGATGGCAAGAACCTACTTTTAAGAATTGCTGAACCAGAACGTTCTATTATTTTCCGCGTTCCATGGGTTGATGATGCAGGAGAAATTCAAGTAAATAGAGGTTTCAGAATTCAAATGAACTCTGCAATTGGTCCGTACAAAGGAGGAATCCGTTTTCATCATTCAGTAAACTTGTCAGTTTTAAAGTTCTTGGCTTTTGAACAAGTTTTTAAAAACAGTTTAACAACATTACCAATGGGTGGTGGTAAAGGAGGTTCTGATTTTGACCCACAAGGTAAATCAGATGCTGAAGTAATGCGTTTTTGCCAATCGTTTATGACAGAATTGTGCAGACACATTGGACCACAGTTGGACGTTCCAGCAGGTGATATTGGTGTAGGAGCAAGAGAAATTGGTTACTTATTTGGTCAATACAAAAGAATTCGCAACGAGTTTACAGGTGTGTTAACAGGTAAAGGATTGGCTTACGGAGGATCTTTGATCAGACCAGAAGCAACAGGATACGGTGTAGTTTATTTTGCTGAGCAAATGTTGAACACTATTGGCCAACACATCGCAGGTAAAACGGTTTCTATTTCAGGTTTCGGAAACGTAGCTTGGGGTGTTGCGTTAAAAGTGAATGATTTAGGCGGAAAAGTAGTTACTATTTCTGGTCCTGATGGATATATTTATGATGCAGAAGGTATTTCTGGAGATAAAATTGACTTCATGCTTGAAATGAGAGCAAGAGGAGATAACAGAGCCGAAGCTTACCTTGAAAAATATCCAAATGCAGAATTCCACAAAGGAAAAAGCGTTTGGGAAGTAAAAGTTGATGTGGCTATTCCTTGTGCAACTCAAAACGAATTGAACGAAGAAGATGCTAAAAAATTGATTGCTAATGGAGTAATGTGTGTTACTGAAGCAGCAAACATGCCATGTACTTTAGAGGCTATCAAAGAATTCTTGAACGCAAAAGTACTTTTTGCACCAGGAAAAGCAGCTAATGCTGGTGGTGTGGCAGCATCTGGATTAGAGATGACTCAAAACTCTATTCGTTTGAACTGGACAAGTGAAGAAGTAGACGGTAGATTAAAAGAAATCATGGTTGGTATTCACAATCAATGTAAACAATATGGAACTGATGCAGACGGCTATGTAAACTACGTAAAAGGAGCTAACATTGCAGGTTTTGTAAAAGTAGCCGATGCTATGCTTGCTCAAGGGGTAGTATAAATTGTTACAATCTAAAATTAAAATGCCTTTTATCATTGCGATAAAAGGCATTTTTTTTTGGCAACAAAATTATAAGAGTTTCGTTTGTTTTATATTTGTAAGCCCTAGGCGCGTTACTTATGAAAAAACAATTTTTTACCATTCTTTTCGTCCTTGTAAGCTGGGCTACTTTTGCTCAAAATAACTTGTCGTGGCAGGGATATTTTTCGTACTCGCAAATCAATGCAATCACCGAAACAAATTCGGCTGTAGTAGCTGCTTCAGAGAATGCTTTATTTGTCAGAAACGCAGTTAGTAACGAAATTAAAACCACTACAACGATAGACGGTCTTTCGGGTCAAACGATTTCGGCTTTGTTGTACAGTAAAACAGCCAATAAAACCTTAATTGGCTATGAAAACGGTTTGTTAATTGTAGTGAACGACGCCGATGGAAGCAAGTTGAATCTTGTAGACATTATTAACAAACAGCTTGCTCCTAATCTAAAAAAAATAAATCACTTTTTTGAACACCAAGGAATTGTTTATGTAGCCTGTAATTTTGGGATTGTTCAATTCAATTTAACAACGCTTCAGTTTGGCGATACTTATTTTATTGGTGATAATGGTGCTGAGATTACCATTTATCAAACCACAGTTCATAACGGATTTATTTACGCAGCCACCGCTGCAGGCATACGCAGCGCTGCCATTAACAATCCTAATTTAAACGACTTTCAACAATGGCAAACGAGAGCATCAGGTTCGTGGGTAGGCATTGCCGCGTTTGGAGCTGATTTGTATGCCGTTTCGTCTTCCGGAAATATTCAAAGATACAATCCAGCAACAACTACATTTACATCTTTTGCTCAACTTCCTGCTTCGGCTGTAAATATGCGTGCACTTTCGGAGTATTTGGTGTTTACAACTGCTAATTCAGTAAGTATTTATAACAGTCAAATGGTGATGATTCGTCAAATTAGTAGCAATCAAATTCCAGATATTCAAAGTCCTTTTACATGTGCAACAGTGCTGAATAATCAAGTTTATATCGGGACTACAGCGAATGGTTTGTTCCGTACTTTGATAACGACAGGCGGAAATTTTGAAAACACAACTCCTATTGGTCCGTCTCGAAATAATATTTTCTCAATGCAGGTTACGCCATCGTCGGTGTGGACTGTTTACGGCGACTATGCCGCTGATTATAACCCGTATCCTTTAGATAGTTTTGGAATCAGTAAATACAATTCGGAAGGATGGAACAACATTCCTTACAACCGAGTTTTAGGAGCGCAATCCATGACAAAAATTATCGTAAATCCTGCCAATGAAGATGAGGTTTATGCTAGTTCCTTTTTTTCGGGATTATTAAAAATAGTAAAAGAAGTCCCTACCGTTTTGTTCAATCAAACCAATAGCGGCTTGGAGTCGCTTACTTTTGGCGGACCCAATTACATTGATATCCGAATCAACGGAACCGCCTTTGATAAAACTGGAAATTTATGGGTAACCAACAGCCGAATCAATAACGGAATCAAAGTACTACGCCCCAATGGGCAATGGCAGAGCTTTGATATGAGAAGTATTTTATCGGATCCGCAAGAAAATAATTTTGCAAACATTGCTATTGATCGCAACGGTGTAAAATGGTTGCCTACCAGTGGTGATGGTGTGATTGGCTTTAGCGAAAATCCTTTAAAATTTAAAAAAATTACTAGCGGAGCAGACACAGGCAATTTACCGGTTGCTAATGTTCGAACGGCAGTTATAGACAATCGCAATCAATTGTGGATTGGTACTGCCAAGGGTTTGCGAGTGGTTTCTAACCTTGGTGCCTTTCATGATGAGGAACAAATTAAAGCCAATCCGATTATTATTGAAGAAGATAATTTGGCCCAAGAGTTATTGTTTGAGCAATTCATCACAGCCATAGCTGTTGATGGCGCCAATAACAAATGGATTGGCACTGCCGATTCGGGTTTGTTTTTAGTATCTCCCAACGGTCAAGAAACCAAATATCATTTTACTATTAACAATTCGCCGCTGCCAAGCAATACCATCAACGATGTTAGTATCAACGCTACCACGGGCGAAGTATTTGTAGCCACAAGCAAAGGCATGATTTCGTTCAAAGGCACTGCTACCGGTGCGGCTGATGATTTGAGTAATGCCTACGTGTACCCAAATCCAGTGCGACCTGAGTTTACCGGTACTGTAAAAGTGGCCGGACTAATTGATCGCGCTTCGGTAAAAATCACTGATGTGGCAGGTAATTTGGTACACGAAACCATCGCACAAGGCGGTACTATCGAGTGGGATACCACTGCGTTTGGGAAATACAAAGTGGCCTCAGGTGTGTATTTAATCTTTATTGCAGCACCAGACGGAGCCGAAACCAACGTAAAAAAAGTAATGATCATTAGATAATTTGATGGAAAAATTAAATCTTTCAATCTTCAAATCTTTCAATCTTCAAATCCTTCAATCTTTCAATCTTTTAATTTTTCAAATCCTAAAACTAAAACCGTGCAAGTCAAAACCAGAGCTATCGTGCTTTCCTCTTTAAAATTTCAAGAAAAAAGCTTGATCGTAAAATGTTTTACACTTTCGCATGGACTCAAGTCCTACTTTGTTCGTGATGCTTTTTCGAGCCGAAAAGCCAATCAAAAAATCGCTTATTTTCAGCCTTTGACTATTCTTGAAATTGAGGCCGTTCACAAAAACAAAGGCACCTTAGAAAATTTCAAAGAGATAAAAATTGGCACGGCTTTTCACTCCATACATTCCGATATTTACAAGAGCACAATGGCCATGTTTATTTCCGAGATGCTGCACCATTCCATTCACGAAGAGGAAGAAAACGAAGCTCTTTTTACGTTCCTAGAAACCGCCTTTCACTGGCTAGACAATCATGACGAGATTGCGAATTTCCACCTGATTTTGTTGTTAGAAACCACCAAATACCTCGGTTTTTACCCAGATACTTCAGATGTTGATATGGCTTTTTTCGAAATGAACGAAGGCATCTTTACACCCTTTCACGCCATCAGTTCACTCACGGAGCACGAAACCAATTTGTTCAAAAAACTACTCGATTTAAAATTCGACAACAGTCAAAAAGTCTTTCATGTCATCGAACGCCAAATTTTACTCCGCATCTTGATTGATTATTACAGCATCCACCTCCACGGATTCAGAAAACCCAAATCACTTGATGTTTTAAAAGAGGTTTTCTCCTAAAATCTTGGGCGTGCCCCTGCGTAAAAACTCCGGGTCAGGCTGTGCGCTGTATCTTTTATTCCGTAAACTCCATAAAAGGATGCCGCTTCCATCCTTCACGCTCAACATCACGATAATTGACACGCAAGTGCAATTTTTGTAAGATTTCTTTATATATTAGCTGAAAGAAATACTGCTGATTGGAAGATGAAGTAATTTATTGTAGATGTACATTTGAAATGGAGTTGCGTTTATATGTGAGTTATGGGAAAGCGTCGAACTTTCATGAGAATTTATAGATTGAAATAAATTATGAAACAGAAATCAAATTTTTTTAAGTTATTGTTTTTTGGATCCTTTGCTGTATTTATTATATATGGTCAATTTGTAAGTTTAAAATTTGAAAAAGATTTAAAGGAACATGGTTTAGTGACAATCGGCAAAATTGATAGCATACGAGAATTTCCAAAAGGAAAAAATATTCACGTTTCATACTATATAAAAGGTAAAAAATACAATTCTAGCGAAAGTGGTAGTGGTCATACAAATATTTCGAAAGAGAATAAGGGAGAGTTTTTTAAATTGAAATATTTAAAAGACTCTCCTGAAATAGTTAGAGGAATTTATTCTCAAAGAATTATCGACACAGTGACAATATTAAAATCAGGTTTCTCTATAACAGAAATTAAACCATAATTTATTGGCTTTTATATTCATAAAGCCTTTTCATAACAGCTAGTGCAACAGAGTTGAGCAAATGGCTTATTGGGAATATTGTTTTGTATTAGATAGATTTAACAAATCCGTAAACAGGGATTAATTTTATTCGAAACAACATATGGTGTCGCAGCTTTACAGGAAATAGAAAAAATCTAAGAGAAAAATATGATCCTACAAATAACATTATGGAATCAATTTAAATTATTGTCTTTGTTATTAATGATAACTTCATCTTATATTGGCTTGTTAGCATACGCCGAAATACCATTCGAAAAAAGAGCGATTTTAATATTCTCATTACCATATTTAATTTTATTTTTAATTCCCGTAGGTATCATTCATTTGAACCATTATGTCAACAGCAAAGGAATTATTTATAAAATTGATGAAACCGGAATTACAAAGATTGTTAAAAATGAAGAGGAGTTTATATCAAGAGCTAACATAAAAGAAATAACATTTTTTATGACGCCTAACAGATTCTTAAATAGTTCTACCGGAAACTTTCCTTTTGAAGATTATTACTATGCCGAAATCAAAACAACAGACAAGAAAGTTCTGTTTATAAGTTGTTTTTACTCTACAAAAATTGATAAAATATTAGAAGTGAATTTTAAAGAGTTAAATATAAAAAAGCTAAAGACAATTTATCCATTAATAAACGCTTAAAGGTATCGGCCCGCCATCGCGGATTTGAATCCCATTTTCGCGAATTGACAATCTTTGCCCCCAAGTAGAAGCAACTTTGTCCAATCAAGTGCAGTTAGGGTTTACCTTGTTTTTGCTAAAAATTAATTGATAAGTTAAAGAATGGGCTTATTATGGAATCCAAATTCAAGAGCCGCTAAAGAACATTTTTTGACTAAAAAAATCAAATACATAAGAATTATGCAAAATAATATTTTTTTAAAACTATTTGTATTTTTGATATGCTTCTCTTGTAAAAGTCAAAAAAGTCAATTAAATAGTGATACTGAAGAAATAATCAATGTTCTTTTAGACGATTATGAATCAGTTTATTTAATTAAAGAAACCTACTTCAATGACAGTTCCTTTCATCCTATTAATGTTTTAAATCCTTATTATAGAGCATATGCCTATGGCATAATGATAAAAAGTCCGGCAGAAAAAGAAAACAATATTGCTTACAATGTATTTTTAAAAGAGATAGATGGCCTCATTTCAAAAATTGAACTTGATGAAATGAATCAAAAGTACAAATCCTGGACTATTAACGAATGGGAAGAATCTGATCTAAAAAACAGTAGAGTAAAACTTATTTTATTACAAGAAAGCAAAAAGATTGAGGACTCTATACCAAAAGTAATTTTTTCAGAACCTCTTTTTACAAAAGACCAAAAAAAAGTAATTATTCATGCAACCTACCTTAAGAATAAGACTGGATCAAGTGGTATTCTAATTATGGTTAAAGAGAATGGAAAATGGATTAAAAAAGGAGGAATTGCTGATGGAACAATAGGGTGATGTAACTCGCTAGCGCGATTTTTCAATTCGTAACCACAAGTATTAGCTACTTTGTCCAACCGAGCGCAGTAGAGATTTGCTTGCCTATTTGTAATGATTGATGGGTAGATCCCAAATTATCAATTGAGTGAAATTTCTAAAGATTTAATTATTTTTAATTTAAACCAAAATGATACTGTTTATTTTAGAAAAGGAACTTGGAAGGATGAAGAAATCGAAGAAATGTCAAATTCAATAAAAACTATTGAAATTTAAAACAGTGTATAAAACCCAAAAGACCGTAAATACTTTACTAAATAAAAAAAAAGGAAGGCTTTTGGTGGAAAACCAAAATTATCATTGAAATATATTAAACCGTGGAAAACCTCAAGTTATTCCTTGAAAGGAGAAAAAAGGCATTTATATTTTCAATAATTTATGTTGGAATAGGAACATTATCTGTTTGTTCGATTTCAGGTAGTGATTTATTTTATGGAGAATGGTCTTTATATGCTTTAATCTTAACTTTTCCTGTGACGATTATTAGTTTCGCTTATCGTTATGCTGCATCGGATTACTTAATTCCTGTTTTAATAATTCAATCCATAATGTTCTTGATAACTTTTTCAATATTTGCTGCTATTTTTAAAGAGAAACCCCATTAGTGCAGATTTGCAATCCTTGCCAATATGTAGCAATTTGGTCCAATCGAGTGCAATCGGGATAGTGCATTAGTTCTCGACTGCGCTCGAACTGAAATCAACTAATTTAACTGATATCGTGCTTTGTCCAATCGTGCGCAGTCGAGATTCAGTTTTGTCCCAGGGTGTAACTTTCGACCTACGGCTTTCAACTTTCAACTTTAATTTACTACTTTCGCATTTCGATTAAAGAAAAGGATAAAATGAGCACAAAATTTACTGAATACAAAGGACTTGACTTACCAACAGTAGCATCAGAAGTACTTGATTTTTGGAAAAAAGAAAATATATTTGAAAAGAGCGTTTCTACACGTGAAGGCAATCAACCATTCGTGTTTTTTGAAGGACCGCCATCAGCAAACGGATTACCAGGAATTCATCACGTAATGGCTCGCGCCATTAAAGATATTTTTTGCCGTTATAAAACTCAAAAAGGGTTCCAAGTAAAGCGTAAAGCTGGTTGGGATACGCACGGTTTACCAGTTGAACTTGGAACTGAAAAAGAACTCGGAATTACCAAAGAAGATATCGGGAAAACCATTTCGATCGAAGAATACAACGAAGCGTGTAAAAAAACAGTTATGCGCTACACGGATGTGTGGAACGATTTGACCGAAAAAATGGGCTACTGGGTTGATATGGATGATCCGTATGTAACCTACAAATCCAAGTACATGGAAACCGTTTGGTGGATTTTAAAACAAATCTACAACAAGGATTTGATGTACAAGGGCTACACCATTCAGCCGTATTCTCCAAAAGCAGGAACAGGATTGTCATCGCACGAGGTAAACCAACCTGGAAGTTACCGCGATGTGACGGACACGACTGTGGTAGCACAATTCAAAGTAAAAGAAGACAACTTGCCTCAATTGCAACGTATTTTTGAGATAGGTCATATTTTCGAGGATACTTTCTTTTTGGCTTGGACCACCACACCGTGGACTTTGCCAAGCAACACTGCACTTACCGTAGGGCCAAAAATTGACTATGTTTTAGTGAGTACCTACAATCAATATACATTTAAACCTGTCAATGTAATTTTAGCAAAGGCATTGGTGGCAAAACAATTTGCTGGAAAATTTACTGAGGTAACTGAGGTTAGCGAATTATTGAATTACAAAGAAGAAGATAAAAAAATACCATTTTTTGTTACTGCAGCTTGTAAAGGTGCTGATTTAGTTAACATTGAATACGAACAATTAATGGAGTTGGTATTGCCGTACCAAAACCCTGAAAATGCGTTTAGAGTAATTACAGGTGATTTTGTTACTACCGAAGATGGTACAGGAATTGTACATACCTCTCCAACTTTTGGTGCAGATGATGCTAAGGTAGCCAAAGAAGCTTCACCTGAAATTCCGCCAATGTTGGTTCTAGACGAAAACGGAATTCCGGTTCCATTGGTAGATTTGCAAGGACGTTTTGTACAAGGTCTTGGCGCACTTTCTGGCAAATATGTGAAAAACGAATACTACAACGAAGGCGAAGCTCCGGAGCGTTCGGTTGATGTTGAAATTGCAATTCAATTAAAGGAAGAAAACAAAGCGTTTAAGGTTGAGAAATACGTGCACAGTTACCCACATTGCTGGAGAACTGACAAGCCTATTTTATACTATCCATTAGATTCTTGGTTCATCAAAATATCAGAGGTTAAAGACAGAATGTTCGACCTAAACGAAACCATTAACTGGAAGCCAAAAGCAACAGGTGAAGGTCGTTTTGGGAACTGGTTGAAAAATGCTAACGACTGGAATTTATCTCGTTCTAGATATTGGGGAATTCCTTTGCCAATTTGGAGAACAGATGATAAGCAAGAGGAAATTTTAATTGGTTCGGTTGAAGAACTGTACAACGAAATAGAAAAATCAATCGCTGCTGGTTTTCAAAAAGAAAATCCTTTTAAAGGTTTTGAAATCGGAAACATGAGCGAAGAAAATTACGATTTGATTGATTTACATAAAAATGTAGTCGATGAAATTACTTTGGTGTCTGCATCGGGCAAGCAAATGACACGCGAAACCGACTTAATTGATGTTTGGTTCGATTCAGGTTCTATGCCTTATGCACAATGGCATTATCCTTTTGAAAACAAAGAAAAAATAGATCAAAACCAAGATTTCCCAGCTGATTTTATTGCTGAAGGTGTCGATCAAACCCGTGGATGGTTTTATACCTTACACGCTATTGGTACTCTGGTTTTTGATAAAGTGGCCTATAAAAATGTAGTTTCAAACGGATTGGTTTTAGACAAAAATGGACAAAAAATGTCCAAACGTTTGGGCAATGCTGCAGATCCTTTTGATACTTTAAAAGAGTACGGACCGGATGCTACGCGTTGGTACATGATTTCAAACGCTAACCCTTGGGATAACTTGAAGTTTGACTTGGAAGGAATTGCTGAGGTGCGTAGAAAATTCTTCGGTACTTTATACAATACGTATTCTTTCTTTAGTTTGTATGCCAATATTGATGGATTTACTTTTGAAGAAGCGGAGATTCCGGTACAAGAAAGACCTGAAATTGATCAATGGATCATTTCTGAATTGAATACTTTGATAAAAGAAGTAGATGGTTTTTATGCTGATTATGAGCCTACAAAAGCAGCGCGAGCTATATCAGAATTTGTTCAAGAAAACCTGAGTAACTGGTACGTTCGTTTGTGCAGAAGACGTTTTTGGAAAGGCGAGTATGCGCAAGATAAAATTGCGGCTTACCAAACTTTATACAGCTGTTTGTTGGCCGTAAGTAAACTGAGTGCGCCAATTGCACCGTTCTTTATGGACAAACTTTACAGAGATTTAACACAAGCAACACAGACAGAAAAGTTTGACAGTGTACATTTGGCGGAGTTCCCGGTAGCGGTTGACAACTATGTTAATAAATCGTTGGAGAGTAAAATGCAGAAGGCACAAACCATTTCATCATTGGTATTATCACTCCGTAAAAAGGAAATGATTAAAGTGCGCCAACCATTGCAAAAGGTAATGATTCCGGTACTTGACGAGGCACAAAGAGCCGAAATCGAAGCGGTTTCTGACCTGATAAAAGCAGAAGTAAACGTTAAAGAAATCGTGCTTTTGGATGATGCTTCTGGAGTTTTGGTAAAGCAAATTAAACCTAATTTCAAGGCGCTCGGACCGCGTTTTGGTAAAGATATGGGATTGATTTACAAGGAGATACAAGGGTTTTCTAAAGAGCAAATTGCACAATTGGATAGAGAAGGAAGTCTTGATATTGTAATTGCAGGAAATACCGTAACTTTAACCTTAGAAGATGTGGAGATTACTTCGCAAGATATCGAAGGCTGGTTGGTTGCAAATGCAAACGGAATTACGGTGGCGCTTGATATCACGATTTCGCCAGAGTTAAAACAAGAGGGAATTGCGAGAGAATTGGTAAATAGAATTCAAAACATTCGTAAAGATTCTGGATTTGAAGTTACAGATAAAATTAAAGTCTATTTGCAAACAGAAACAACTTTGCAAGAAGCGGTACAAAATAATGAAGCATACATAAAATCAGAGACATTGACTGAAGTGCTTCTTTTTGAAGATAATTTGGAAAATGGAACTGCTATTGAATTTGACGAAATAACAACCAAAATAGTAATTACTAAATAAAAAAAAAACCATGGTAGATGAAGCAACACGATACTCTGACGCTGATTTAGCAGAGTTCAAAGATTTGATTCTAAAAAAAATTGAGAAAGCGCAATACGATTTGGATTTGATTAAAAGTGCTTACATGAACGATTTGAATAACGGTACTGATGATACTTCACCTACATTCAAAGCTTTTGAAGAAGGCAGCGAAACCATGTCAAAAGAAGCGAACTCACAATTGGCTATTCGCCAAGAGAAATTTATTCGTGACCTTAAAAATGCACTTTTCCGTGTCGAAAATAAAACTTACGGCGTATGTAAAGTAACCGGAAAATTGATCAGCAAAGAACGATTGATGATTGTTCCTCATGCTACAATGAGTATCGAAGCAAAAAATTTACAGCGCTAGTTCGAAACGAAATACAAACTATTAATTCCAAATTCCAACACTAATTGTATCAATTATTGGAATTTGGAATTTAATTTTTAGATTTTGCCTATTTTTGGCAGCATAAAACTTTTAAAATGTCATTACAAAGAGCCTATTTACTTATTTTTATCTTGTTGCTAGTTGATCAAGCTTCAAAAATTTATATCAAAACCAATTTTCTATTAGGTCAAGAAGTAGAAGTGTTTTCATGGTTTAAAATACTTTTCATCGAAAATGAGGGTATGGCTTGGGGTGTTAGAATTCCAGGAGCGTACGGAAAATTATTTTTGACTCTTTTTAGAATTGGTGCTGTGGCAGGTATTGGATATTGGTTATGGGATTCGATTAAGAAAAAAAGTTCTAACTATTTAATTGTTGCTATTGCTTTAATTTTGGTAGGAGCATTTGGAAATATTTTAGATTCTGTGTTTTACGGCGTGGTCTTCAACGACAGTCAACAACAATTGGCTACGGCATTTTCTGATCAACCTTACGGAACTTGGTTTCACGGTAAAGTAGTTGATATGTTTTATTTTCCGATTTGGCATGGTAATTTACCTAGTTGGTTGCCAATTTGGGGAGGTAAAGAATTTACTTTTTTCAATGCTATTTTTAACGTAGCTGACATGGCCATTTCAACAGGAGTTGGAATCTTGATTTTCTTCAATAAAAAAGCATTTCAAAACAGCTAGGATTAAAGCTGTTCATAATATAAAAAAAGACCTGTTCATAATTTGAACAGGTCTTTTTTTATTAGTTTATATTTTGTCCAAGAGCATAACACTTTCGACAAATCTTGAATCTTACCTTTTGCTAGAGTAATGATTGAAAATTAAAATGAGTGAATACTATTCGGAGTCACACAATAGTTGAGTTGTACGTCGGCTTCAAAAACATCTGCAATAATTTCCTCCGGTTCAAAAAATGACAATCCAATTTTGATTACTTCTGGTTTACATTCCGCTAGCAATTTATCGTAAAAGCCTTTTCCGTATCCCACGCGATTTCCTTTGGTGTCATAAGCTAATAGCGGCACAAAAACCACATCAATTTTATGGGAAGGAACTTCAATTCCGTCAACAGGTTCGGGAATATTGTATTCGTTTTTCTTAATTTTGGTATTGTCAGTCAGCAGAAAATGTGTCATCGTGCGCGTTTCAAAATCAGCTTTAGAAACAATGATTTCCTTGTCTTTGCCGGCTAATGCATGTAAAATAAATTCGGTATTCACTTCGTTTTGCTCTGTTATCGGCAAAAAAACATGAAAGTAAGTACATTCCCAAATGGGTAATTGCAATACTTTGTTGGCAATAGCAAGACTCATTTCTTCCAGCTGTTCCTCTGAAAGTTGTTTTCTGAGTTCTTTATATTTTTGTCGTAAGGTAGTTTTGTTCATTGTTGTATTTTATTCGTCTTCTTCGCCAGCAACCACATTTGATAAGTGGTAAATAGCATCACCTTCGTACACAATAGGTGCGTGGTTGGCATTGATGATGTAGCCGTCGTTGGGCGCTTTTACTTTGCGTTCAAATTTACCATAAGGGTCGGTTATAGTGGCCAAAACAGTTCCTTTTTTTACAAAAGTACCTACGGTGTCAAAATCTTGCAAGAGACCAGAACATTTAGCTCTTAT
Source organism: Flavobacterium sp. K77 (assembly GCF_021608205.1). NCBI lineage: Bacteria > Pseudomonadati > Bacteroidota > Flavobacteriia > Flavobacteriales > Flavobacteriaceae > Flavobacterium > Flavobacterium sp. K77. Next base: position 271,054 of record NZ_JAKIHO010000001.1, read on the forward strand.
CCAACCTGATTTGTCAATGTAAATGGTGGGCGATTTTTGTGGGATTACACGGTGTTTTGGCCCTAACATATCTAAATAGGCAAGTAATCGAATTGCGCCATTCACGCCTTCTGTGGCTATGCTTTTGTTAATGTCTAACGATTTTCCACCTTCAAAAAGCAGCATTTTTACATTCATTTTATCGCTTGAACTTCTAAACGATCCGGTTATATTTCTGGAGTACAATGTAAACGGAGCATCAAAAACATCGGCAAGAACTTTCAGATCTGGATTGTTAGGTGCAATGCGTATTTGCGGAGCGTTAAACCTACTGGCGCCACCGGCATGAAAATCTACGGCATAATGAACCAAAGGCAAAATTTCAGTCAGAATATGAAAAGCAAATCGGCTAGCCAATGATCCTGATTTGCTTCCAGGAAAAACGCGATTTAGGTCGCGGCCATCTGGAAATTCACGTGATTTATTCACAAAACCATACACATTGATTACGGGAATGCAAATAATGGTACCTATCTTGGGTTTGTTTATTTTTTTGTGAATCAGTTGACGAACAATTTCAACTCCGTTAATTTCGTCCCCGTGAATTCCTGCAGAAAATAGCACTACGGGACCTGGTATTTTAGAGCGGCGAACAATAATAGGTATATTGAGTTTGGTCGTGGTATGTAGGCGCGCAATCTCAACGTTGATCGTTTTATTCTCTCCAGGAGCAATACTTTCGCCAAAAAGGGTAATAGAGCGTGTATTCATTGTTTATACAAATTCTTGAAAAGATAAAAATAAGGATAATAATAAGTTAAGCTCGCATTTTATTTGAATTATTTTGCAGCTTGTAAATAAACTACAATGATTTCTATTTCGTAATTTTGAAGAATAAATTTGTTACATGACTCCACCTGCTTTAGCCCTTCAAATACAGACCTTGCCCGACAATCCTGGTGTATACCAATATTACGACAAGGAAGGTAAAATTTTATACGTTGGTAAAGCTAAGAATCTTAAAAAACGCGTTTCGTCCTATTTCAATAAAGTACACGATGCTGCCAAAACAAATGTGCTGGTTAAGAAAATTGTAACCATAAAACACATTGTGGTTCCTACTGAGACCGATGCTTTGTTGTTAGAAAATAATCTGATCAAAACCTTGCAACCGCGCTATAACGTATTGCTGCGCGATGATAAAAGTTATCCTTGGTTGTGCATCAAGAAAGAACCTTTTTCACGCATATTTGCCACTCGCAGAATGGTAAAAGATGGCTCGGAATATTTTGGTCCGTACACAAGTTTCAAAACAGTTTCGACAATTTTAGAATTGATAAAAGAACTCTATCCCTTGCGTACCTGCAATTACGATTTGAATAAAAGCAACATCGATAGCGGCAAATTTAAAGTGTGTTTAGAGTATCATATTGGCAATTGTATGGGGCCATGTGAAGGCCATGAAACCATAGAGAATTACCAAAAACAAGTAGATGCAATTCGCGAAATTTTAAAAGGAAATTTCAAAGAAAGCATGAAAGATTTTAAACGCGTTATGACCAATCTCGCGGCTGATATGCACTTTGAAGAAGCTCAAAAAATCAAAGAAAAAATTGAAATTCTAGAGAACTACCAATCGCGTTCTACCGTGGTAAATCCTAAAATTACCAACATTGATGTTTTTTCGATCGTGTCTGATGAGGCGGCGGCATTTGTCAATTTCTTGCAAATTTCGCACGGTTCCATCATTCGCTCCCACACAATGGAGATTAAAAAGAAACTAGACGAAACCGACGAAGAACTACTCGAATTGGCTATCATCGAATTAAGAGAGCGTTTCCAGTTGTTGTCTCGCGAAATAATTGTGCCGTTCCCCGTAGATCTTGGTGAAAATATAAAAATCACAGTGCCACAATTGGGCGATAAAAAGCAAATTCTGGATTTGTCAATTAGGAACGCTAAGTTTTACCGCATTGAGCAACTCAAGCAACTGCAAATTGTAGATCCAGACAGGCATACCAATCGCATCATGGCGCAAATGCAAAAAGATTTGCGATTGCCAGTAGAGCCAAGACATATTGAGTGTTTTGATAACTCCAATATTCAAGGAACCAATCCGGTATCTGCCTGCGTGGTGTTTAAAGACGGAAAACCCAGCAAAAAGGATTACCGCCATTTTAATATCAAAACCGTCGAAGGTCCCAACGACTTTGCTTCGATGGAAGAGGTAGTATACCGACGCTACAAACGCCTTTTAGATGAAAACCAACCTTTGCCCAATCTAATTATAATTGATGGTGGAAAAGGGCAGTTGTCATCGGCGCTAAAAAGTATTGATGATCTCGGTTTGCGTGGCAAAATCGCCATCATCGGCATTGCCAAAAGACTCGAAGAATTATTTTATCCTGGCGATTCAGTGCCTTTGTACCTTGATAAAAAGTCTGAAACGCTCAAAGTTATTCAGCAACTTCGTAACGAGGCACACCGTTTTGGAATCACGCATCATCGCGACAAGCGTAGCAAAGCCGCTTTAAATTCGTCTATAGAAAGTATTCCTGGCATTGGCGAAAAAACCATGCTCACGCTGATACAACATTTTAAAAGTGTAAAAAGATTAAAATTGGCTACTGAAAAAGAAATTTCTGAGGTTGTAGGAGTATCAAAAGCCAAAAAAATTACCGACTTTTACAACAACACAAAGTAGTTTCCTTATGAGCCTATTCCAGCTATTCGTTTCAAGCGCTCCGCAAAAAAGCTTTTTTTCTACTGCAAACCAAGGAGCTTCTACCGTCGCTCTTGCTTTGCAAGAAAAAATAGCTTTTTTGTCATCACGGCTTTACACTGCTATCTGGGGCTTTACGTGGTCTAGTACTTTACTGTTGCTATTGTTCTCGTTTTTTACCGGTAACACAAACACGTTTGCACAAAATAAAAAACCTAAAATTGGCTTGGTATTGAGTGGCGGCGGCGCCAAAGGTTTTGCGCACATCGGAGTTTTAAAAGTATTAGAAGAAGCAGGCGTAAAAGTCGATTACATTGGCGGAACTAGCATGGGCGCTGTCATTGGAGGTTTGTATGCTTCGGGCTACAACGCGGCACAAATCGATTCGATTTTCCAAACCACTAATTTTAACGAGTTGATTAATGATTTTATTCCTCGTTCTTCAAAAAATTTTTACGAACGCCGGAATGATGAGTTGTATCCGCTTATTTTGCCTTTTAATAAACTCAAAATCGGAATTCCTGAGGCTTTGTCAAAGGGAATGTACAATTACAATTTACTAAGTCGCATTACGCGTAATGTAAGACACATTCGCGATTTTAATCAATTACCAACGCCATTTATATGTATTGCAACCAATATCGAAACTGGTGACGAGGTATTACTAAACAAAGGCAATTTGGCGCAAGCCATGATTGCGAGTTCGGCTTTTCCGTCCTTGTTTTCACCTGTTGAAATTGGCGGTAAAATATTGATTGATGGTGGAGTTGTGAACAATTATCCAATTGAAGAAGTTAGAAAAATGGGCGCAGACATCATCATTGGTGTCGATGTACAAGATGGTTTACTCGATCGAACTCAGCTCAAAGATGCTACGAAAATCTTAGTGCAAATTACAAGTTTGCAATCTATTGATCGCATGAAAAAAAACATCGCCAATACAGATGTCTACATCAAACCCGATATTTCGCAATACGGCGTAGTATCATTCGATAAAGGAAAAGAAATTATTCGCAAAGGCGAAGAAGCTGCTTTTGGGGTCTATGAGCAAATAAAAAAATTAGTAGCTTCAAGTCAAGTGTATCACAAACCCAAGTTGAATGTGCTTACTGATAGTCTGCACATTGGTTCAATCAATTACGGAAAATTAACGAATTATACCAAAGAGTATGTAAGCAGTAAACTTCGTTTTAAACCTGATTCAAAAATCACTTACGACGGTTTGCTTCGTGGCATTAATAACATCAATGCGACACAAAACTTTAGCGGAATATCCTATTCATTAGAAAATCAAGACGACAAGGTTAACTTGAGTTTGAACCTTAAAGAAAACCCAACCAAAACCTACTTGAAATTTGGTATGCATTACGACAATTTATTTAAGAGTGGTGTTTTGGTTAACCTAACCCGTAAAAAAGCGCTTTTAAAAAATGATGTGGCTTCGCTTGATGTAATTTTAGGAGATAATATCCGCTATAACTTTGATTATTACATCGAAAATGGCTTCAATTTAAGTTTGGGTTTTAAGTCAACTTTCACACAATTCAGTCGCAATGTGGCTGCAGCAATTAGTCCTATTGCCAGTTCCAATCCCAATATAAATACGGTAAATGTTAATTACTCTGATTTGATTAATCAATTGTATTTTCAGTCGTTATTTGTTCAAAAGTTCCTAATTGGTGGCGGTCTTGAATTGCAATACTTAAAAATCAAATCCGAAACTTTGGCGAATGTTGATCCAATAGTTGATAACAGCACTTACACCAGTTTGTTTGGTTACTTAAAATACGATTCCTATGACAATAAGTATTTCCCCAAAAAAGGTTGGTTCTTTTCAGGTGATGTACAAACGTATTTCGCATCCTCCAATTATACCGGAAATTTTCAACCGTTCTCCATCGCCAAAGGTGATTTCTCTATTGTAACACCGGTTTTCAATAAAACCACTTTTAAGTTCGAAACCGATGCTGGTTTTTCTTTTGGTAAACAAAGCATTTCATTTTTTAATTTTATTTTGGGTGGCTACGGTTTTAGCACCGTAAATAATTTTAAATTTTTATACGGCTATGATTATTTGAGTGTGGTGGGTAATAGCTACATTAAATCTACAGGTACTTTTGACTATGAATTCTTGAAAAAGAATCATGTCAATTTCTCAGCTAATTTTGCTAATATTGGAGACCGAATTTTTGAATCGACTAACTGGGTATCTCTTCCTAAATATTCAGGATACGCAGTTGGTTATGGCTTAGAAACCATTATTGGACCAATAGAAGTAAAATATACGTGGTCTCCTGAATTGCCTAAAGGATTTACTTGGTTCAGTATAGGCTTTTTGTTTTAAATTTAATTTAGTTTCAAAATAATTACGATATTTGTGATAATGAAAACAAATTGGACAGGTTTATTAGAGTATCTACAATTCTTAATCAAGAGAAATCCTGAGTAGCGCACTGTTTTTTGATTTAGAATAACAAAATGAAGAGCCTTCCAGCTTGATCTAGTTACACTTTTAAAACAAAAAATTATGCCTTTATACCATAAATTAGGGACTTTCCCTCAAAAAAGACACACGCAGTTCGAAAAACCAAACGGTGGTTTTTATTACGAACAGCTATTTGGAACAGAGGGTTTTCACGGACACTCGTCTTTATCCTACCACGTTCACAGGCCTACACAAGTAAAAGAAATTTTAAATTCGTATTCAGTTGAGCCAAAAATTGCCATCGGTAAAAACATTAAATCATTACTTTTAAAAGGTTTTGAACTAAAACCAGAAGACGATTTTTTAGACAGTCGCAAAGCCTTATTGGTCAATAAGGATTGTACAATCGGTCTAGCAGCTCCACGCAAATCACTCACACAGTATTTTTATAAAAATGCCGATGCTGATGAACTGATTTTCATCCATAAAGGAAAAGGAAAATTGCGTACCATGCTAGGTAATATTCCTTTTGAGTATGGTGATTATCTTATTATCCCAAGAGGAATCATCTACCAAATCGAATTTGAAACAGAGGACAACCGCTTGTTTTATGTAGAATCATTTGTTCCGTTTTATACCCCAAAACGTTATAAAAACGAATCGGGTCAGCACTTAGAGCATTCTCCTTTTTGCGAACGCGATTTTATTTTGCCAAACGAACTAGAAACGCATGATGAAAAAGGCGATTTCTTGATTAAAATTAAAAAAGAGGGCATGCTGCATGAAGTCGTTTATGCCACGCATCCTTTTGATGTTGTTGGTTGGGATGGTTACAATTTCCCATACGGTTTCAGTATTCATAATTTTGAGCCTATCACAGGCCGCGTACACCAACCGCCACCGGTACACCAAACCTTTGAGACCAGTACTTTTGTAGTGTGCTCCTTCGTGCCGCGTTTGTATGATTACCACCCAAAATCAATTCCAGCACCATACAACCACAGTAATATTGATAGTGATGAGGTTTTGTACTACGTTGATGGCGATTTTATGTCGCGAAACAATATCGAGCAAGGTCATATCACATTGCACCCAAAAGGCATCCCACATGGTCCTGCACCAGGAGCAATGGAGCGAAGTATTGGTCACACCGGAACCGAAGAATTAGCCGTAATGGTTGATACTTTCCGACCGCTGATGGTTACCGAAGAGGCTATGGGTCTTGACGATGGTCAATACTATAAATCTTGGGTGGAATAAATAATCTTTCGCTTAAGATTTCAGGAGCTATTTCCTGCTGTACGCTATATCTTTTCCTGGCTAAAGAAGCCAGAAAAAGGATGTCGCTTCCATCAGGGCTAGGAACACAGCATTCAGAACCATTTTAACAAAATCACAAATCAATTCTTTTATGAGATTCCCGTCTAAAAAAGAATTCAAAAACAAATAAATACCATGTCAAAAGAAGTAAAATCAGTAGAGTACGGACTAGAAAAAATATTCGAAGGAGCGCAAGATTTCTTGCCACTTTTAGGAACAGATTATGTAGAGTTTTATGTAGGTAACGCTAAGCAATCGGCACATTACTACAAAACAGCTTTTGGGTACCAATCCTTAGCTTATGCGGGTCTTGAAACAGGAGTAAAAGACAGAACGTCTTACGTTTTAAAGCAAGATAAAATCCGAATTGTGTTAACTACGCCATTAACACAAGATTCGCCTTTACATGATCATTTAAAAAAACATGGCGATGGTGTAAAAGTAGCAGCACTTTGGGTTGAAGATGCTACAAGTGCTTACGAAGAAACCATGAAACGTGGTGCACGCTCTTTTATGGAACCAACTGTAGAAGAAGATGAGTTTGGTCAAGTAGTACGTTCTGGTATTTACACTTATGGCGAAACCGTGCATATTTTTGTAGAGCGTAAAAACTACAACGGTGTATTTTTACCAGGTTACAAAGAGTGGAAATCGGATTATAATCCAGAGCCAACCGGTTTAAAATACATTGATCACATGGTTGGAAATGTAGGTTGGAACGAAATGAATACTTGGGTAAAGTTCTACGAAGAAGTAATGGGATTTGTTAACTTCCTTTCTTTTGATGACAAACAAATCAATACCGAATATTCAGCCTTGATGAGTAAAGTAATGTCTAACGGAAACGGACGTATTAAATTCCCAATCAACGAACCAGCCGAAGGTAAAAAGAGATCTCAAATTGAAGAATATTTAGATTTTTACGGAGGTCCAGGAATTCAACACATCGCTATTGCTACAGATGATATCATTAAAACCGTGAGCCAATTAAAAGCAAGAGGTGTTGAGTTTTTATCAGCGCCGCCACATACTTATTATGAAGCAATCCCAGAACGTTTAGGCGCTCACATGGGTATGATGAAAGAAGACATCAGTGAAATCGAAAAATTAGCCATCATGGTTGATGCCGATGAAGATGGGTATTTGTTGCAAATTTTCACCAAACCAGTTCAGGACAGACCAACCTTGTTTTTTGAAATAATTCAGCGAATGGGAGCAAAAGGCTTTGGTGCAGGTAACTTTAAAGCCCTTTTTGAGTCAATTGAACGCGAACAGCAATTGCGAGGAACGCTATAAAAGTTGCTTTTTTTTACATTATGCAAAAAAATAAGCAACTTTAAACACTATTCTTTATTGATGATGTGTTAAACTTTATTTTTATCCAAAATAACTGGATTTGTTAGCTACCTTTGCACTCGCAAAACGGAAGGGGTGGTTTCCTTCCGAGTTGATATAAATTTCATAGTTTATAGTTTTTTGGTTAGTTAATAGCATAAAAACTCAGTCTTTATTGGCTGAGTTTTTTTGTTTTGATATATTTGGAATAAAATTTGCACAAGCAGTTCTAAACGATACATCAAGTAATGAAAAAATTAATACTAATCTTTGTACTGCTACTTTCTTTAAGTTTTGATACGCCTCAAGAAGATGCCTACACTACTGGCGAATGGTTTAAATTAAGAATCCATTACGGATTTGTAAATGCCGGATACGCTACACTCGAAGTAAAAGATGCTTCTCTCAACTCCAAAAAAACACATCATATAATTGGTAAAGGGTATACCACTGGAATGTCTCGCTTTTTCTTTAAAGTTGATGACTTATATGAAACCTATATTGACAAAGAAACTCGTAATCCGTACCAATTTGTTCGAAAAATAAACGAGGGAGGATATGTTAAAAACCAAGAAGGTTTTATCAATCAAACCGCTAATAAAGTTACGGTTAAAGACTATAAAAATAAGACTGAAAAATCCTTTAGCGTTCCCAAAAATACACAAGACATTTTATCTACCTTTTATTATTTAAGGAATCATCCTAATATTGATAAGTTAAATGTAGGCGAATCTATCGCAATCGACATGTTTTTTGATGACGAAACTACTAAATTCAGGCTAAAGTTCATTGGTCGAGAAAATATAAGTACTAAATTTGGGGTCGTGCCTGCTATGATTTTTAGACCGCTCGTGCAATCTGGGCGTGTTTTTAAAGAGCAAGAAAGTGTTACCGTTTGGATTTCAGACGATGATAATAAATTACCACTTAGGGTAAAAGCTAGTCTTGCAGTAGGTTCCATCAAAGCAGATTTAGATGCATATAAAGGCTTGAAAGGAGCTTTCAAAACAAAAAAATAATGAGCAATACCGATCAATCAGAATCGATTCTATCAGCAATTGACCGTAAATACGAAGCTATAAATCAAAAAACAGAAACGCACCTGGAAGGTTTGTTGTGGTCTAAACCCATAACGTATTGGGATTATATTCAAACCGATGCCTTACTTAATTTACAAGTGCAACGTACCGTTTTGCCAGACGAAATGGTATTTATCATGTACCACCAGGTCAACGAACTTTTGTTTAAAATGATTCTTTGGGAAATCAAACAAATAGCGTATCAAGACAATATTTCAACCGCTTTTTTTACCGAAAGATTGAGTAGAGTAAGTCGTTATTTTGACATGCTTACTACTTCATTTGATATTATGGGTAACGGAATGGAAGTAGATCAATACATGAAGTTCAGAAACACACTTACACCGGCTAGTGGTTTTCAAAGTGCGCAATACCGCCTGATTGAATTTGCATCTACTGATTTGATAAATTTGATTGATGCTCGTTATCGTGAATCAATTGATCGTAATACATCCTATGAATTTGCGTTAGAACATTTGTATTGGCAAGCAGCTGGAAAAGATTATCACACTGGTAAAAAATCCTATTTATTAGAAGAGTTTGAGCGAAAGTACAAAAAAGACTTTTTAGCTCACATGGAAGAATATAATACGATTAACATTTGGCAAAAATTCAAACAGTTGCCTACTGAAGATCAAAAGAATGAAAAATTAGTGCAAGCCATGCGTCATTATGATCATACGGTAAACATCACATGGGTTATGCAGCATCTAAACACTGCAAAGAAATATATTGATCAAAGTGGGCAAGGAGACGGTGAGGCAACAGGTGGTAGTGATTGGAAAAAATACATGCATCCTAAATACCAAAGGAGAATTTTTTTCCCAGAGTTGTGGACTGATGATGAATTAGCCAATTGGGGAGTGGAAGCTTAGGTTGAATTAAAAAAGAAGGTTTGAAACAAATTTTTATAATAATATTAGTAGTGTTTACAATGGTTTCTTGTAAACAATCAGAAGAAGTAAACGAAGAAAAAAAAGTAACAATTGTTCCAAAAAAGGGAGAGTTCGGTTTTGTGTACGCTGATTTTAATGTGGTACACGACACGATTCAAAAAGGAGATACCTTTGGGACATTGTTAGAATCTCAAAATATTGGCGACCGACAAGTATATGATATCATCGCTAAAGTGAAAGATAGTTTTGATGTGCGGTCCATTCGTATTAACAAACCGTTTACTTTACTACGTTCTAAAAACAAAAAAAACGACCTTCAAGTTTTTATCTATCAACCCGATAATTTGAGTTACTACGTTGTTGATTTTAGAGATACTGCCATTGCTGTTTATAAAAAAGTAAAACCGGTTACTATTAAACGCCGCACCATTGGTGGTGTTTTAAAAGAATCGTTATCAGAAACTTTGGGTAACGAAAAAATTGAAGGCGCGCTGGCTAGTAAAATTGCTAAAATTTACGCCTATTCTATCGATTTTATGAAATTGAAAAAAGGGGATCGTTTTGCGTTGACGTTTACTGAACGGTATATCAATGACTCCATTTATGACGGTGTCGAAGAGTTAGAAGCTTCTTTCTTTGAATACCGAGGCAAAATAATTTACGCATTCGCATTTGAACCCAATTCCAATAGTGATAAAGTAGAGTATTATGATGAACAAGGTAAAACACTCAAAAATTTCTTTTTAAAGTCGCCTATAAAATTCAGTCGTATTTCTTCTCGATTTTCATCCAGCAGATTTCATCCGGTACAACATCGCTGGAAAGCACATAAAGGAACTGATTATGCAGCACCGCGTGGCACACCTATAACTACTACTGCCGGAGGTGTGGTAGAACAAAGTGGTTACACAGCAGGCAACGGTAATTTTGTTAAGGTAAAACACAATGGAACCTATTCTACACAGTATTTGCACATGTCTAAAATTTTGGTTCGCCGCGGGCAACGTGTTACCCAAGGTCAAGTTATTGGCTTGGTTGGTAGTACAGGTTTAGCTACCGGACCACATGTTTGCTATCGTTTCTGGAAAAATGGCGTACAGGTCGATGCGCTTCGATTAAAATTACCTTCGGGCGAACCTATGTCGGGTGCTAATAAAGATCGTTTCATGAAGCAAATCACACCGCTTAAATTTGAATTGGATAGTATTGCAAATTTGTAATCAGCGTTTTCTTAGGATCTGATTTTAACTACTGTTTGATTTTTTATAAAATGCAGGTTTTTGCTTCATATTGTTATATCCTAATGTAGGTAGAAACGATTCCAACATTTTTAAGTATTTTTGCTGTACTTTAAATTTTACTACAAATACCAATTTAATGGCTTTACATACAATAAATCCAACGGCTACTGCTGCTTGGAAACAGTTAGAAATGCACTTTCAAACTATGAAAGAGGCAAAAATGCAAGATTTATTTCAGCAAGATGCAACCAGAACAGCTCAGTTTAACTTGCAATGGAATGATTTCTTGGTAGACTTTTCTAAAAATATCATAACTAACGAAACACTTCCGTTATTGCTTGAATTAGCCAATCAAGTTGGTTTAAAAGAAGCTATCGCAGAATATTTTGGAGGTGCAATTATCAATCAAACCGAAAATAGAGCCGTACTGCATACCGCTTTACGCGCTTCTGCAAATGATACTATTCTAGTCGATGGTGTAAATGTAATACCAGAGGTTAATGAGGTTAAAGCCAAAATAGAGTCTTTTACGAATGAAGTTACTTCTGGAGCGCGCAAAGGATACACGGGTAAACCATTTACTGATGTTGTGAATATAGGTATTGGTGGATCTGATTTAGGGCCAGCAATGGTAGTTGAGGCGCTTGCGTATTACAAAAATCATTTGAATGTGCATTTTGTTTCTAACGTAGATGGTGATCATGTTCAGGAAGTAATTAAAAAACTAAATCCCGAAACCACACTTTTTGTAATTGTCTCAAAAACTTTTACCACACAAGAAACTTTAACGAATTCAGAAACTATTAAAAAGTGGTTTTTATCCGAAAAGTTTGGTACAAGTCAGGCGGATATTGCCAAACATTTTGTTGCAGTTTCAACCAATATCGAAAAAGTTACAGCTTTTGGTATTGATCCCGATGCAGTGTTCCCAATGTGGGACTGGGTTGGTGGTCGTTTTTCGTTATGGAGTGCGGTAGGACTTTCTATCAGTCTATCTGTGGGATATGCTAATTTTGAACGATTGCTATCAGGTGCGAATGCTATGGATGAGCATTTTAAAACTACCGAGTTTGACGCTAACATTCCAGTAGTTTTAGCCTTGTTAAGCGTTTGGTACAATAATTTTTTTGGTGCCGAAAGTGAAGCGCTTATTCCGTACACGCAATATTTACAAAAATTAGCACCATACTTACAACAAGGCACTATGGAAAGTAATGGTAAAAGTGTTGGTCGTGATGGTCAAAAAGTAAACTATCAAACCGGAACCATTATTTGGGGAGAGCCGGGTACGAATTCGCAACACGCCTTTTTTCAATTAATTCATCAAGGTACCAAATTGATTCCAGCAGATTTTATTGGATATGTATCCTCTCTACATGGCGACGAAAATCATCATGACAAGTTAATGTCTAATTTCTTTGCACAAACAGAAGCATTGTTACACGGAAAAACGGCTGAGCAAGTTCAAGCTGAATTCGATAAACAAGGATTAAGCGAAGCCAAAGCAAATGAGTTACGAGCTTTTAAAGTTTTTGAAGGTAATAAACCGACTAATACAATCTTGATTCAAAAATTAACTCCTGCTTCTCTTGGTTCATTGATTGCTATGTACGAGCATAAAATTTTTGTTCAAGGTGTAATTTGGAATATTTTTAGCTTTGATCAATGGGGAGTTGAATTAGGGAAACAGTTGGCAAATTCTATATTAAATGAAATTGAGAGCAAGTCTGTTAACACACATGATAGTTCTACTACTTTTTTACTTGAATATTTTTTAAAAAACAAATAAATCAAAATTTGATTCATCAATTTGTTTGAAAACATTCTTGTTTTGAACTAATTACAAATAACAAAAGCCTCAATAAAATATTTATTGAGGCTTTTTTATGGTTAAGAGTCTCTTTTTAAATGATTTCAACTGAAAAATTGCATTTTTTTTACTTTATTTTATTCCTTAATATTTGCATTTAATTTATCAATTTATGTTTTTTATTGCGAATATTTTTAAAATTTCAATCGTTATAGTTTAAAATTAATTATTACTTCAATTTTTAATCCTTCCAAATTAGCTTTCTTAACCTTGTGTTAACTTACTAAACTAAAAATGTTATAATTTTGCCAAATATTTTTAAACTAAACAAAAAAGCAAAAATGAAAAGAATTATTTTTATTTTGATTATTTTCCTATCGGCTCTTGGTCATGCTCAGGTTACTACCTCGGCTATGTCTGGAACGGTTAAGTCAAATACTGGAGAGGCTTTACCCGGAGCCTCAGTCATGGTTGTTCACAAACCTACAGGCTCAAAGTATTTTTCTACAACTGATTTTGATGGTGGTTATTCAGTACAAGGTTTGAGACCAGGAGGTCCTTACACGTTGACTGTTACCTATATAGGGTATAAGACATCAGAAATTACAGAAATTAATGCTCCTTTGGGAAGCAATATAAGTGTAAATGTAGTTGTTCAGGAAGCTTCTAACACGCTTAAAGAGGTTGTTGTGGTTTCAAATAAATCGAACGGAGCTTTCAACAAAGGTAAAACTGGTGCTTCACAACAATTTTCTAACAGAGAATTAACAGCGATACCTGTAACTGGAGCAAGATCGATCAATTCGATAACTAAATACAATGCCAATGCAGGTGGCGGAGGTTCTTTTGGAGGACAAGATTCAAGATTGAATAATTTTACTATTGATGGATCTGTTTTTAATAATGGTTTTGGACTTGGATCTGATGCGCAAGCAGGAGGTAGAACAGGTTCGACAGCTATTTCATTAGACGCAATTGAGCAGTTGCAAGTAAGTGTAGCTCCATTTGACGTTCGTCAATCTGGATTTACAGGAACAGGAATAAACGGTGTGACTAGAAGTGGTACCAACGAAATAGAAGGATCTGTTTACACATCAACAAGAAGTAACAAGAAAGAATTTGTAGGTACTAAAGCTGGTCAAATTAGAATTGTACCTGCTAAATTTGAAGAAAATATTTTGGGTGCTAGAATTGGAGCTCCAATCATTAAAGACAAATTGTTTTTCTTTGGAAATTTTGAAACAATCAACAATTTAAGTCCAGCAACTACATGGACAGCAACAGGTTCTCCACAGCCAAGTGGACAAGTATCTGCTCCTACTTTTCAACAAATGCAGGCACTTTCAACTTTTCTACAAGAGAAATTTAATTACACTACAGGTCCTTGGGAAAACTACGATGCAGAAAGAATATCAAAAAAATTCCTAGCAAAAATTGACTGGAATATCGATGATAATAATAAGTTTTCTGTAAGATATGTGCATCATGACTCTTCTTCTGATGAATTAACTTCTAATTCTAATTCATTAGGATTTGGTAACAGAAGAACAAATGTTAACTCAATGTCATATAGAAATAGTGGTTATACAATTTTAGATAATACTAGATCTATCGTAGTTCAATTAGATAGTAAATTATCTAATTCATGGAGTAATAATTTCATTGGAGGTTATGACAAACAAATTGAAGATAGAGGTTTAATTGGTGGAGGTTTGTTTCCAACTATTGATATTAAAAACGGTACTGCACCTTCAGGTGGTAATGCAGGTACAGTAGGTAATTTGAATTTTATTGGTGCTGGTCTAGATCCATTTACACAAGGAAATAAACTTAATTATTCTACTTTACACTTCACGAATAATTTAACAAAAACAGTTGGAAAGCATTCGTTATTATTTGGTGCTAATTATGAGCATTTTGAATCAAGCAACTTGTTCTTCTCTGGTTCAAATGGAGTATTTATCTTCAACTCTTTAGATGAGTTTTATAGTGCAGCGAATGAGTCTATTGCTTTAAATGGTGCGCCTTCTGTAAACAATTTACCAGTAAGAACGCAATTCAGATATTCAGCTTTAGCTGGAGGTGCTGAGCCTTTACAAGTATTAAAATCTGATAAAATAGATTTATATTTTCAAGATGATTTTAAAGTTAGTGACCAATTAAGAGTTACTGTGGGTATAAGAGGAACAAGAGTTTCGTTTAAAGATACAGCTTTAGAGAACCCTTTAGTTTCAGGTTTAACTTTTGCAAACGGTGCTAAGTTCAATACTGGTGATATGCCAGATACTCAGTATTTGTTTGAACCAAGAGTAGGTTTCAATTTAGATGTTACAAGAGATGCAAGAACAATTGTTCGTGGTGGTTCTGGATTATTTTCAGGAAGACCTCCATTAGTGTTTCTTTCTAACGCAATTGGAAATAACGGTATTCTTACTGGTTTAGTAGACGCAAGTGATGCCAATGTTGGTTCTGGAGGATACGGTTTTACTGTTAACCCAAGTCAATATTTTACGCCAAGTACACCAACTTTACCAAGTACTATTGATTTAGCATTCACTGATAAAAATTACAAGTTTCCACAAGTTTGGAAAACAACAATTGCAGTAGACCAAAAATTACCATTTGGATTTACAGGTACAATTGAAGGTATTTTTAGTAAAAATATAAATGAAACAGCATATTCTAATGCGAATTTTGAAAATGCAGTAGGAACAATTAATGGTCCTGATAATAGACCATTGTTTGCTGGAAATGATAACGGTGTTAGAATAAACAATAATGTTATTAATGGTATACTTTTAAGTAACACTGATAAAGGATATTTTTACTCAACTACAATTAAATTAGAGTATCCTTATAAAAAAGGATTATGGGGATCTTTTGCTTATACGCACTCTCAAGCTAATGATTTGTTATCTCCAGGTTCTACAGCATCAGGTAGCTGGACTGGTGTTAGATCTATCAATGGTAATAATGACCAAAAGCTAGGATTGTCTAATAACAACACTCCTCATAGAATGGTAGGTATATTGGGTTACAAAATTCAATATGGAAATAAGTTAGGAGCGGCAACGTCAATTAATTTAGGTTACATCGGTGAGCAATCAAGTTCTTTCTCATACGTATATGGTGGAGACTTAAACGGTGATCGTATCAACGGAAACGACTTACTTTTTGTTCCTAATAAAGCTAGTGATTTACGTTTTGTTCCAATTACTCAAAACCTTGGTGGTTCTACAATCGTTTTATATTCAGAAGCTCAGCAAATGGAAGCTTTTGATAAGTTTATAGATCAAGATCCTTATTTATCTAAAAAAAGAGGTCAATATGTAGATAGAAATGAAAACTTATTGCCAATGCTACACAGAGTGGATTTATCTGTAACCCAAGATTTTTCTCTTAACATTGGAGGTAAAAAGAATAGTTTTCAATTTAGAGCAGATATCTTAAACTTTACTAATTTAGTAAACCGTTCATGGGGAGTTTCACAGAGAGCAACAAACACCAATATTTTGGTTGTAAATCAAGCTCCTAGTAGTACAAACAACTTTATCCCAGGTTACCAAATGGCTTTCCAAACGGATAATCAAGGTAGAAGATTTTTAGCAAAAGATACTTTCCAAAAAAATGCATCTGTATCTGATGTTTGGCAAGCACAATTTACGCTAAGATATACTTTTGGTAATTAAGAAAACAATAATTAAAATAACGCAGTACACAAACATTAAATAAAAAAATCATGAAAATAAAAAATCAAATTTTGTCTTTCGTAACTATGTTAGCTGTTGCTTTTGTGACATTCTCATGCTCGACTGATGAGCCAAAAGAGGTAACTCCTTTAAAATCGATCGTTGAAATAGCTAAAGCAGACCCTGCAAATTTCAGTATCTTAGTTGATGCTTTAAGAAAAACGGGTTTAGAATCTACTTTAACTAGTGCAGGATCTTACACTGTTTTTGCTCCAACAAATGCGGCTTTTACAGCTGCTGGTTATTCAAGTGCAAGTATTAATGCTTTAACAGCTCCTGCTGACAATACTGCTATTAATAATTTAAGATTAATTCTTCAGAATCACGTAATTGGTTTAGGAACTAGAGCTAATGATTTGTTAGCTGCTGGTTATACTAGAACTTTTGCAGCTGTAAGAGTACCTGCTTCGGCATCTTCAAATGTTAACATCAATTTGTTTGTAAATAAAGTTGGAACTGATGTGCTTGTTAATGGCGGAGTTGCTAACGGTGGTGCTAAAGTAACTTCTGCAGATATAGAAGCTAGCAACGGTATCGTACATGTTGTTGACGGTGTAATCTTGTTACCTACTATTGTAAGTCATATCAAAGCTAATCCAAATTTATCTTCTTTATTAGGTGTAGTTGCTTCAACTGCTCAAGCTTCAGTATTGACTACTCTTAACGGTGCAACTGCTGCAGCACCTTTAACTGTTTATGCTCCTGAAAATGCTGCATTTACTGCTGCAACTGCAACAAATGGTTACTTGGTTGGTAAGTCTGATGCACAAGTTACAAGTATCCTAAGATATCACTTAGAAAATGGAAATAGAGCTCCAAGTTCTACTAATTCATATTCTACATCTGCTGACGTAGCAATAACTACGCTTTTTACACCAAACAGATTTACAATTTTGCAAGGTACTGTTAAAATTAAAGATGTTGTAGGTACTACTAATGGTACTGTTAAAACTTTTAATATTCAAGGAACTAATGGTGTGGTTCAGGTAATTGATAAAGTATTACAGCCATTTCAATAAGAAACAGATTCGTTATAAAAAAGGCTGTCTTATTAAATTAGACAGCCTTTTTTTTGTTTTATTGTCTTTTTGTATGTTTAGATTTTACACCTTTTTTTATTATATTTGTTTCAAACAAAATCAATACTTATGTATCAATTCATTCAAAAATTTCATTCTGGTTGGGCTTATTTAGCACTTTTAATTTTGGTAGTGGCAGTAGTAAATGCTTTAATCGGTAAATTTTCAGGTAAAGAGTTCACATCTAAAGATAGAAAAATCGCTTTATTTGCTTTAATTGCTATTCATATTCAACTTTTAGTAGGACTCGTTTTGTATTTCGTTTCACCTCTAGGGTTAGAATCATTAGGGCAAATGAGTGATAAGGCTTTACGTCTTACTTCATTAGAGCACCCGCTAATCAACATAATTGCAATTGCTCTTATTACAGTAGGATGGTCTAAACATAAAAAGTTAGTATCATCTGAAAGTAAGTTTAAAACATTTTCAATTTTTTACGGTATTGGTTTACTTCTTATTTTAAGCAGAATACCTTGGAATTTATGGTTGTAATTAACCTATAGAAAGCTCTAGAAATAGAGCTTTTTTTTTCTAGGTACGGTTTTTGTAAAATAGAGTTGAACTAATAAAATACATATGAAAATAGCATTTACTTTATTATTTAGTATCGCAATATTGCTGCGGGTAAGTGGTCAAACTAGCACCGCAGAGAAGCAGACTAAAATAAATCAAAAGTCTACTTTAGATAAAAATATCACTACAAAATTAGCTGTTGAAAAGGATACAGTTAAAAAAATAAAAGCAACGACAGTCATTCCAGAAAAAACTGCTGATAGCGTTTTGGTTTATTCAGGTGTTTTTAAACCTTATAAAAAGCTGGTGCACGCTTCTTACTATGCTGACAAATTCAATGGCAAAAGAACTACCAGCGGTAAAAAATTTGATAATAATAAGTATACCGCTGCACACAAAAAACTTCCTTTTGGCACCAAAGTGCGTATCACCAACGAAAAAAATGGAAAGTCAGTAGTTGTCGAAGTAATAGATCGTGGTCCATTTGTACGCTCAAGAGAAATTGATCTTACCAAAAGAGCCTTTATGGAAATCGCTTCCAATAAAGCAAGCGGCGGTATGATCGTGACCATCGAGGTACTCAATAATTAACTACCAAGAACTAAAAGGTAGTTGACTCAAGTAGGAGTTGTAGTAGCGCTTATCTCCCGTAACTTCAATACCCAGCCAATCTGGTATTTCAAATAATTCTGTCTCCGTTTCGAGCTCAATTTCGGCAATAATCAATCCATCGTTTGCGCCGTGAAAAACATCTACCTCAAACGTATGTTTTCCTAAATAGATTTCGTAACGTGTTTTTTCTATAATTCCGCTTTCGCACAATAATAATAATGCTTTAGCATCTTCAACTGCTACTTCTTTCTCCCATTCAAAACGGGATAGTCCACTAGCACTGCTTTGTCCCTTTATGGTCAAAAAAGCTTGATCGCCTTTGGTGCGTACCCTTACGGTTCGCAGTGGATCTGAGTTTAAGTAGCCTTGTGCTATGTATTTTTTAGTCGTTGCTTGGTCAATAAAGGCATCGTTCTTCACCAAAAACTTTCTTTCAATTTCAATCATTTTTTTTGTTTTTAGTAGCTTTCTCCAGCTATTCGTTTCAATTTACAACTGCTCAAATTTTTTTTCTATAGCAAAAAAGGAGCTTCTTGGGTCGCTCTTTTTTGCTAGAAAAATACAATTTGCGTTCTTGTAAATTTACACTGCTATCTGGGCTAGGTTGCGTTGCAAATATAGGAGTTTTGTTTTTGCACGTGCTATATTCATTCCTTGTCAATATTAAAGTTCTGATAGTACCTTTTAAAAATAGATGTTTTTAAAAATAGAATAATTGCGCCATAAATTGGCTCTCGATTTGTATTTTTACAGAAATTGATTTGCACCATGAAATTATTTCCTAAAACCAATGCGCATCCTACCATAGCGGGTATTTTGACCGAGTTTTTTGGTGTTGCCCAATCATGGCGCGAAACAAATGATCCCTTAGAGCCTTTGGTGGAGTTAATAGGTTTGATTAGACCAAAATCGACTAAAAATATTCAAACGGTAGATATTTCGGAAGTCATTGTTTTTTTGCAAAACAATTTTGCTTGTCGCAAGCAGTTTTCTATCTATTTAGCCGAAATTTTTGCAAATAAAAAATTCAATAAAATTTTAGCTGATGCTGCAATTTTGCAAGATGCCGATTTCTTTTTTGAAGTTAAAAAACGCATTTTCGCTAAGTTTTTGCCCTACCAACCTCAAAAGGATACACTTGAATATATTTTTAATCAAGTTTTTTATCTTGCTAATGATGGAATTTGGATTTCTAAAATCCCAATGCAGCAATTACAAGAATTGAGTGATTTGCTGAAATTTAAATCTATTTATGACGATGTTGAGCCCAATTCTGTTTTAAGTGAATTGCTGGTAGCCATGCATTTGCTTACCCAAAGAATTAGTGGGCGAGCGATGGAAACCGATGTGATTAAAATGGTACCTGAATTCGAAAATTTAGAGAGCCCTTTTTCTGCCTTCGAAAAGGAATTGTTCCTTATTGAAGATCGGATTAAAGAGTCTAAAAAACATTATATATCTTCTGATGATTTATCATACGCTCAGTTACTTGTTTTGTATAAGCAGTGCGAAGACTTTGTAGACACCGCTTTTAACAATAGTTCTAAATATGGGATTTCGCTTCGTGTCAATCAAAATTTATTAAAAATTAAGCAGCAATTAGTGCGACTTAAATTTTTGATTTCCTTGTTGGTAGTTAATGACGAGAGACACAAAAAAGCTAACGGTATTAGTCTCGTGCTGCAACTCATTAAGTACAACTGTTACAAAAACAACGTTCGAAAATTTATTGCTGAGAGTACACAATTAATATCCTATGAAATAACTCAGCATACTGCTAAAACAGGAGAACATTACATTACCGAAAGCCGAAAAGAGTATTATAAAATGTTCCGAACTGCTGTTGGTGGTGGCTTTATTGTTGGTATTTTATGTATTATAAAAGTTTTGTTGTCAAAAGTAGAAACTAGTTTTTTTGGCCATGCATTTTTGTATAGTATGAACTACGCTTTTGGGTTCATCACTATTTATTTATTAGGCTTTACCTTGGCCACCAAACAGCCCGCAATGACAGCAGCGGCACTTATCAAAGCGCTCGAAGATGGTGTAGTTAAAAAAGGGAAAGATGCCGAAAAGTACAAAGCGTTTGCCATATTATTTGCTCGAGTATTTCGTTCTCAATTTATTGCCTTTGTTGGCAACGTGATTATGGCTTTTCCGGTTTCTCTTTTAGGAATTTGGCTTATTGATCATTATTTAGATTATAATATTGCAGCCACTAAATGGAAAACCTTGGTTATTGATTTGAGTCCGATACATTCACTAGCAATTGTTCATGCTGCAATTGCAGGTGTTTTTCTGTTTTTATCAGGGATTATTTCGGGAAGTGTTGCCAACAGAGACAAACACAATCAAGTGTATTTTAGAATAAGTGAACATCCAGTTTTAAAAAGGTATTTCGGGAAGAAAAAAACCACTCGATTTGCACAGTTGTATGAAAAAAAATGGGCAGGAATTATATCTAATTTTTGGTTTGGTGTATTCATGGGTAGCACGGCCTCGATTGGTTTATTTTTGGGGCTTAATATCGACATTAGACACATTACTTTTGGTAGTGGTAATTTGGCGCTAGCCATGTATGGAGCTAATTACGAAGTTCCAACTGATTTATTGATTTGGGGGATTTTTGGAATCGGTATTATTGGTTTGGTCAATTTTATGGTGAGTTTTAGTTTGTCCCTCGGACTAGCATTTCGATCTAGAGCAATGTCTGTATTCGAATTGCGTTTTGTAACTATTTCCATCTGGAGGCATTTTAAATCTAGTCCCTTTAGCTTTTTCTTTCCAACCGAAGTTAAAGCTAAATCAGCCGTAATTGAAAATTACTTACACGTTGATGAATCCACAAAATAATAATTTTTTATTAGAACGCTGATTGGCAATTCGTCAACAAATAGCAATTATGAGTGAAATTGTTTCTTACCGAAAAATTATACATGTCGATATGGATGCTTTTTATGCCTCTGTAGAGCAAATGGATAATCCGGAGTTACAAGGAAAGCCTATTGCCGTTGGTGGTTCAGAAAATCGTGGCGTGGTTGCGGCTGCAAGTTATGAAGCTAGAAAGTTTGGTGTTCGAAGCGCTATTAGTGGCGTTTTGGCCAAAAAGAAATGTCCAGATTTAGTGTTTGTACGCCCGCGATTTGATCGTTACAGAGAGATTTCGGGTAAGATTCAGAAAATATTTTATGAGTATACAGATCTAGTAGAGCCCTTGTCATTAGACGAAGCTTATCTCGATGTTACTCATAATACAAAAGGTAATCCTAGTGCCAGTTTGTTGGCCCAAGAAATTCGAGAGCGAATTTTTAAAGAAGTTGGTCTTACCGCATCTGCGGGTATATCTGTAAATAAATTTGTTGCCAAAATTGCCAGCGACTACAATAAGCCAAACGGTCAAAAAACAGTTAATCCTGATGACGTTTTACTTTTTTTAGAGGAATTACCTATTCGTAAGTTTTATGGCGTGGGCAAAGTGACCACCGAAAAGATGTATCAATTAGGAATCTTTACAGGACGGGAACTCAAAAGTAAATCTTTAGAATTTTTAGAAAAACATTTCGGTAAAGCCGGTCACTTTTATTATGATGTAGTGCGTGGTATTCACAATAGTGAGGTCAAATCACATCGCATTACCAAATCGGTTGCTGCAGAACATACTTTCGATGTCAATCTATCTTCGGAGGTTTTTATGATGGAGCAATTGGAAATTATCGCAAACTCTTTAGAAAAAAGACTAAGAAAACACAGTTTAGCTGGTAAAACAATTACTTTAAAAATTAAATACAGTGATTTCACTCAGCAAACTCGCAGTAAAACCTTGCCTTATTTTATAGCCGACAAAGCGTTATTAATTGAAAATGTAAAAGAACTGCTGTATCAAGAACGTCTCAAAGATTCGGTACGCTTGTTAGGTATTTCGTTGAGTAATTTAAATAACGAAGAGAAAAAATTTGTTGTAGTGCAATTAAAATTCAATTTTTGAGTGTCGCAGAGTTCGTTCAACAATGGTTAAAGTTGCATTAATCCTATTGTATGTTTTTAAATAAATATACATTTGACCTTTCTAATGAAAATGATCATGAGCACTTTACATCAGTACGATTCAGCTATTGCCAACTATTACAACGCAATGCGCGTTAAAACACTTCCACTTTATTCCTTTGATTTTCACCATGAATATCGCAAAGATTTGCAAAACATATTTGTGGATAGCGTAAAGTTGAGGGCTATTGCTCAAGATAACAAGTGGGTTGCAAATGACTGGGATTTACAAGAAAAATTAAAAGAAGAAGTTGTAATTGTTACAGATGCGCAATTAAAAATTGTTTTTGCATCGCACAACATCATCAAGATGAATGGTTATGAAGCCGATGAAGTAATTGGTAGAAGTCCTAAAATGTTTCAAGGAGAAGCCACTAATCATATTACTTCAAAAGAAATTCGTTTGGCTATTCAATCCCAACAATCATTCGAAAAAGTGGTTATGAATTATAAAAAAGATGGCAGTATTTACGCTTGTACAATCAAAGGTTTTCCAGTTTTTAATATCAAAGGAGAATTGAGTCACTATATTGCTTTTGAAAAAGCGGCATAAAAAAACCTCTCTAGAAAGAAAGGTTTAAATAAAATCCATCTTTAGGTTTAAAGATGGATTTTTTTATTTTTACTGAATTATTCTATTTCAGACACACGTAAGGTATTTACCATGCCTTTATCTTTAATTGGCATTGCTGCAAGGTTAATTAAAAAGTCTCCTTTTTCAACAAAACCTTTTTCTCTTGCAATTTCGTTCACATCAGTAACGGTATCATCAGTGCTAACATCTTTTTCGTACATGAATGATTTAACTCCCCAAAGTAGATTAAGCTGCGTTAAGATGCGTCTGTTAGATGTAAAAACCAAAATATGTGCATTAGGTCTCCATGCCGAAATTTGGAAAGCTGTGTAACCACTATTCGTTAAGGTACAGATTGCTTTTGCCTTGATTACGTTGGCCATTGTGGCAGCGTGATGACAAATTGTTTTTGTGATAAAACGTTTGGTCTTGATTTGCGGTGTATTTTGTGGTACTTGAATTAGCGGAGAATCCTCAACTGCTTCAATAATTTGTGTCATTTTTTGGATAACTTGCACTGGGTAATTTCCCGCTGCAGTTTCTCCAGAAAGCATTACAGCATCTGCACCATCCATTACAGAGTTGGCTACGTCATTCACTTCAGCACGAGTAGGAGTTAAACTAGTAATCATAGTCTCCATCATTTGAGTAGCAACAATAACCGGAATACGTGCTGTTTTGGCTCTACGAATTAATTCTTTTTGAACTAACGGCACTTCGTGTGCAGGCAATTCAACACCTAAATCACCACGTGCTACCATTAATGCATCGCAATAGGCAACAATTTTATCAATGTTTTCTAGTGCCTCTGGCATTTCGATTTTTGCAACGATCGGAATTTTATACTCAGAATGTTCTGCAATAAGTTCCTGTAAATCTTGTAAATCTCTTGGTGTTTTTACAAATGATAAAGCAATCCAGTCAACATTCTGACCAATTGCAAAAATAGCATCTGCAATATCTTTCTCTGTCATCGCAGGCAACGAAATCTTTGTATTAGGAAGGTTTACTCCTTTTTTAGATTTTAATTCACCACCTTGAATAACTTTTGCTAAAACTTCTGATTTTTTATCAGTTTCAACAATTTCAAAAATCAGTTTTCCATCATCTAATAATATGCGCTCTCCAGGATTTACATCGTTTGGAAAGTTTTGGTATTTCATGAATACTTTTTTAGCAGTACCTAAAATATCCTCTGCGGTAGTAAAAGTTATTAAATCACCATCATTTACTACAACACCTTCTTCCATTACTCCTACGCGTAACTTCGGCCCTTGTAAATCGGCTAAAATAGCAGTAGTGTATCCAAATTCTTCATTCAATCCACGAATAAGTTGTATTCTCTCTTTAACATCCTCGTAGTCTGCATGCGAAAAATTAATTCGAAACACGTTAACACCTGCGTCAATCATATTTTTGATGATCTCTCTTGTACTACATGCAGGCCCAAGTGTGGCTACAATTTTCGTTTTTTTGTTTGTAAGCATTTTTATTAAAAAATTAAATTGTTTTTAGCTTTTATTTGATTCGTATCGATAGTGTATACTGTTGATACGTTTTCAATTGTATTTAATGTGCTTTGTATGTCGGCAATATTAATGCATTCATTATTTTCTATTTTTAAAAAATAATCGACTTTTTTAAATTCAGGGAGCAGAAATACTTTAGTCGATACTTCCATTGCCACGTTTGAAAATAAGTTTTGAGTCGTGATTGCTGCAATTTTTTTAACCTCATTTTTGTTTTGAACCAAATCCCAGTTAACTTCATTTTCTGAATCAAAATAAGAAAATCGTGAAAAAAAAGTCTCTCCTTCCTTATTATTTACCGGGATATCAATACTGCTTTTTTCTAAAATAATGGGCAGTTTTTGATTAATGAAGTAAGCCAAGCGGTAATCTTCAACTAGGGTATGAATCGCAATGAGATGGTAATCTATTTCGTCAAATTCGCCAAGATTCAGTTTATGAATAGCCATTCCATTAAAAAATAAGATGTAAATATAGCATTTCTATTGAAGTGTATACGCCTCAAAATAAGATGTTTTTGTTAATTTATGAACGAAAACGATATAGTTTTGTAGAAATTTCTATTATTTTCTATCCATTTTTTCTTGAAATGCAAAATAAGCACGTTGGGATGCTTTTTCTTCTGCTTTCTTTTTAGAGGTAGCTCTTGCTTTTGCAATTACTTTATCATCAATACTTAGTTTTACACCAAACAATCTTTGTCCATCCATCGCATTGTCTTCATAGATGTCATAGTGAAAGGTTTTCTTTTCTTTTTGGCACCATTCAATAATTAAACTTTTGTAGCTGATTACTTTGCCCTCTAAGCGAGAAATATTAACATAGGGTTCGATGACTCTTTTTTGAATGAATTTTTCACATGCATCATACCCTTTATCTAAATAGATTGCTCCAATAAGCGATTCAAAGATATTACCGTGTATGTTTTCACCAAAATGTTGAACGGGTACTTTGCTTTCAATAAATTGTATTAAGTTTAAATCTTTGCCAAGTTCATTTAGATGTTCGCGACTAACAATTTTAGAACGCATTTTGGTGAGATAACCTTCGTCACCTGTTGGGACTTCATTGAATAAATGAGCGGCAATAACTGCGCTAAGCATGGCATCACCTAGAAATTCTAGACGCTCATAACTTACTGGATTTCCTGCAGAATCAATGCGGTTGCTGGAACGATGCGTAAAGGCTTTAGAATAAAAATCTAGATTTATAGGGTCAAAGCCAAGTATTGTGGCAATTGAATTAAAAAAAATCCCGTTTTCTTTCGAACGGGATTTTGAAAATATTTTTCTAAGTATGCGCATACAATTAGATCTCTAATTTTTTAACCAAAACGCAAGCATTATGACCTCCAAAACCAAAGGTGTTGCTCATAAGTACTTTTACGTCTCTTTTTTGAGCAGTATTGAAAGTGAAATTCAATCTTGGGTCAATGTTTTCGTCACTTGTTGTATGGTTGATAGTTGGAGGGATTATTCCGTATTTTAATGATAAAATAGATGAAATTGTCTCAATAGCTCCAGCTGCTCCAAGTAAATGGCCTGTCATTGATTTGGTTGAATTCAGATTCATGGTGTAAGCATGTTCTCCAAACACGTGTAAAATTGCTTTCGATTCAGCAATGTCTCCCAATGGAGTTGATGTTCCATGCATGTTAACACCGTCTACATCTGTTGGTTGTAAACCTGCATCTCGTAAACAATTCAACATTACATTTTTAGCACCTAAACCTTCTGGATGTGGTGCTGTAATATGGTGTGCATCAGCAGACATTCCGCCTCCGCCAATTTCACAATAAATAGTGGCACCACGAGCAATTGCATGTTCATATTCTTCTAGTACTAATGCTCCAGCACCTTCACCAAGTACAAACCCATCACGGTCTTTGTCCATTGGTCTTGAAGCTGATTTTGGATCATCGTTTCTAGTTGATAAAGCGTGCATCGCATTAAATCCACCCATTCCTGCTATTGTTACTGCAGCTTCAGATCCACCAGTAACCATCGCATCAGCATGACCTAAACGAATGTAGTTGAACGCGTCAATAATAGCATTTGTTGATGAAGCACAAGCAGAAACCGTCGTAAAATTCGGGCCTCTGAATCCGTATTTAATAGAAATGTGTCCGCCAGCAATATCAGCAATCATTTTTGGGATAAAAAACGGGTTGAATTTTGGTGTCCCATCTCCGGCTGAAAAATTAAGAACTTCTATTTGAAACGTCTCTAAACCTCCAATTCCAGAGCCCCAGATCACGCCTACGCGGTCCTTGTCTAAAGTATCAAAATCGAAACCTGCATCTTTCACTGCTTCTTCAGAGGCAACCATGGCGTATTGTGCATAACGGTCCATTTTTCTTGCTTCTTTACGATCGATAAAGTCTTCAACATTAAAGTTTTTAACTTCACAGGCAAACTGCGTTTTAAATTTGGAGGCATCAAAATAGGTTATTGGTGCAGCACCGCTTACTCCATTTATCAAGCCATTCCAGTATTCTTCAATAGTATTTCCAATAGGAGTTAGAGCGCCTAAACCTGTTACAACCACTCGTCTTAATTCCATAAACTCTTTATTTCGTTATCTTTAAACAAATAAAACCCATGCTGATACTGTATAAATACTACAAAATAGCTATGGGTATTACAATAAATATCTTTCGATTGAATGTCAATCTTGAATTTAATTTCTTAAAAAAAATAATAACACCCGTATACCAGAAGTGTACGGGTGCATGTTTTATTATTTTTTAGCTTCCTCAATGTAAGAGATTGCTTGACCTACAGTAGCGATGTTTTCTGCTTGATCGTCTGGAATTT
This sequence comes from Flavobacterium sp. K77, assembly GCF_021608205.1. Classification (NCBI taxonomy): domain Bacteria; kingdom Pseudomonadati; phylum Bacteroidota; class Flavobacteriia; order Flavobacteriales; family Flavobacteriaceae; genus Flavobacterium; species Flavobacterium sp. K77. The sequence goes on from NZ_JAKIHO010000001.1 coordinate 298,777, forward strand.
GAATGTCAAATTCTTTTTCGAATTCCATAATAAGCTCAACAGTGTCTAATGAGTCAGCTCCTAAATCATTAGTGAAGCTTGCTTCTGTTACAACTTCGTTTTCGTCAACGCCTAATTTGTCTACGATAATCGCTTTTACTCTTGATGCAATGTCTGACATAATCTTTAATTTTAGAATTTAATTTGTTGGCAAAAATAAAAAACTTTATTTTAAAACAACTATTTAGTTAATAAATGTGACATCTAATTTATGAAATATATTTAAACAAAGCCGAAGCATTGCTATTTAATTTCATTTATTATGCTTTTTTTTGTGCTCTTAAAACTGATGATTTTATGAAAAAGATAGTTGTTTTTGCTTCTGGATCGGGGACTAATGCCGAAAATATTATTCAATATTTCGAAAAATCAACATCGGGCAGAGTAGTAGCTGTTTTTTGCAATAATGCGCAAGCTCTTGTGCTAGAAAAGGTAAAAAAGTATGGTATTTCGTCTGAAATTTTTTCTAAAAATGAGTTAAATGAAGGTTTAGTTTTACAAAAAATAAAAAATTTCGCTCCAGATTGGATTGTTTTAGCGGGCTTTCTCTTAAAATTTCCTTCCGATATAATTGATGCTTATCCTGATAAAATAATTAATATTCATCCTGCGTTATTGCCAAAGTATGGAGGAAAAGGAATGTATGGCATGCACATTCATGAGGCGGTTGTAGCTAATAAAGAAATAGAAACCGGTATTACCATTCATTACGTAAATGAAAATTATGATGAGGGCAATATTATTTTCCAGCAAAGCGTTGTTTTAGCACCGGCAGACGATGCTCATGATGTTGCAGTTAAAATTCACAAACTAGAGCAAGATTATTTTCCAAAAGTGATAGAGGGTTTGCTTTTAAACACTACTAGTTCAGATAATAAAGAAGGTTAAACATGACAACACATGATGTACATATTTACACAGATGGTGCTGCTAAGGGAAATCCGGGCAATGGTGGTTATGGTGTTGTGATGGAATGGGTGGGTAAGCCTTATAAAAAAGAATTTTATGAAGGTTTTCGTAGGACAACCAATAATAGGATGGAGCTTTTGGCTGTAATTGTAGGCTTAGAAAAACTTAAAAATCTTGGTACAAAGGTCTTGGTGGTATCTGATTCTAAATATGTAGTCGACTCTGTTGAAAAAAAATGGGTATTGGGTTGGGAAAAAAAAGGCTTTGCTGCTAGGAAAAATGCCGATTTGTGGCAACGTTTTTTAATAGTTTACCGCAAACATCAAGTCAATTTTAAATGGATAAAAGGCCACAACAATCATCCTCAAAACGAAAGGTGCGATGAGTTGGCAGTGATGGCATCCATGCAAAAACAACTTTCGATTGATGCTTTTTATGAGCAAGAAAACTCAAAATTGATCTGATTTTTTTTCAAAAAGAACCACAATATTACACTTTCAACACATTGCAACTTTACAACTTATAAACTATCTTTGCCCCTTAATTCGAAACGTATATAATGAATAAATTATTGATTGTTGGAACTGTAGCTTTCGACGCGATTGAAACTCCTTTTGGAAAAACAGATAAAATATTAGGTGGAGCAGGAACTTACATTGGTTTATCGGCTTCATTTTTTAATGTGCAATCAGCCATTGTTTCTGTAGTTGGAGATGATTTTCCGCAAGAATATTTAGATTTATTAACTGCTAGAAACATTGATATTTCTGGTCTTGAAGTGGTGCCTGGTGGTAAAACTTTCTTTTGGAGCGGTCGTTACCACAATGACTTAAATTCAAGAGATACCCTTGACACTCAATTGAATGTTTTAGCTGATTTTCAGCCAAAAGTTCCTCAAGATTTTAAGAATGCTGAGATTGTGATGTTAGGAAACTTACATCCATTAGTACAAAGCAGTGTTTTAGATCAAATGGAAACACAACCTAAATTAGTAGTTTTAGATACTATGAACTTTTGGATGGATTGTGCTTTGCCTGAATTGCTAGACGTAATCAAACGCGTTGATGTAATAACTATTAATGATGAAGAGGCTAGACAACTTTCTGGAGAATATTCATTAGTAAAAGCTGCCGCAAAAATCCACACCATGGGCCCTAAATATGTGGTGATTAAAAAAGGAGAACACGGAGCGCTTATTTTTCATAATAAAGAAATTTTCTTTGCACCAGCATTACCACTTGAAGAAGTATTTGACCCAACAGGAGCAGGAGATACATTTGCAGGAGGATTTGCAGGTTATTTGACACAAAGCGAAAACATCTCTTTCGAGAATATGAAAAACGCAATCATTCACGGTTCAAACTTAGCTTCTTTCTGTGTAGAAAAATTTGGTACTGAAAGAATGCTTGCTTTGAATAAAGAAGAGGTGGTGTCTCGACTACAACAGTTCAAATCATTAACACAATTTGATATCACACTATAATATAAGAAACCTCGGAAACGGGGTTTTTTTGTTCCGTAAATTCAGTGTAAATTTTATTTATTAAACTGAATTTATGCTGGTTAACTTATTATTACAACAACACAACAATACAAATTACTTACAATGAGCGATGCTTTAAAACACGAATGTGGAATAGCCTTAGTCAGATTACTTAAACCGCTTGAATATTATAAAGAAAAATATGGAACTGCATTTTACGGTATCCAGAAAATGTATCTTTTAATGGAAAAGCAACACAATCGCGGACAAGACGGTGCTGGTTTTGCCAGTATAAAACTAGATGTCGATCCGGGAGAAAGATACATCAGTAGAGTTCGCTCCAATCATGCGCAACCTATTCAAGATGTTTTTAAGCAAATCAACGATCGTATTAACGAAGAAATGGAAGCCCATCCAGAGTACGCTGATAATGTGGCCTTGCAAAAACAAAAAATTCCATACATAGGAGAATTGTTTTTAGGACACGTTCGATACGGAACTTTTGGTAAAAACAGTATCGAGAGTGTACACCCATTTTTACGTCAGAACAATTGGATGCATCGCAACTTAATTCTTGCTGGAAATTTCAACATGACCAATGTGAAAGAGTTGTTCCAGAACCTAATTGACTTAGGGCAACATCCAAAAGAAATGGCGGATACGGTGACGGTGATGGAAAAAATTGGTCATTTTCTAGACGATGCCGTTACTGATTTGTACCAAGATTGTAAAAATGAAGGATTGACTAAAAGAGAAGCGTCTCCCGTAATTGCAGAACGATTGGATGTAGCTAAAATTTTAGCACGTGCAGCTAAAAATTTAGATGGAGGGTATGCCATGGCTGGACTTCTTGGTCACGGTGATTCTTTTGTATTTAGAGATCCTGCCGGAATTAGACCTGCTTACTTTTATCAAGATGATGAAATTGTGGTGGTAGCTTCAGAGCGACCAGTGATTCAGACGGTATTTAATGTTCCTTTCGAGTCGGTTCAAGAAATTGAGCCAGGAAATGCATTGATTATCAAAAAGAATGGCACGATTTCTATGAAAGAAATTTTGCCTCCAACGGTTAAAAAAGCGTGTTCATTTGAGCGCATTTATTTCTCAAGAGGTAGTGACGCCGAAATTTATCAGGAAAGAAAAAATCTAGGGCGTTTAATTTTGCCTGCCGTTTTAGAGTCTATCGATGAAGATACGGACAATACTGTTTTTTCATACATACCAAACACTGCTGAAACTTCTTTTTACGGTTTGGTCGAAGCGGCTCAGGATTTCTTGAACCAACGAAAAAATAATTTTATCCTAGAAAACAGAAATACCTTGACCAAAGAGTCTTTGCAAGAGTTATTGTCTGTAAAAATTAGAACTGAAAAAGTAGCAATTAAAGATGCTAAGCTGCGAACTTTTATTACCGAAGATAGTAGTAGAGACGACTTGGTTGCACACGTATATGATGTTACTTATGGCGTAATCAAACCAACTGATAATTTGGTTATTATTGATGATAGTATTGTACGTGGAACTACTCTTAAAATGAGTATTATCAAAATGATGGATCGCTTGAATCCAAAACGAATTGTAATTGTTTCATCTGCGCCACAAATACGTTATCCAGATTGTTATGGTATTGATATGGCCAAGTTGGAGGGGTTAGTTGCCTTTAGAGCTGCGCTTGAACTATTGAAAGAACGCAATTTGTATCATATTGTAGATGAAGTATATGCTAAATGCAAAGCACAGGAAAATTTCAAAGATAGCGAGGTAGTCAATTATGTTACTGCTATTTATGAACCATTTCATCCACAGGAGATATCAGATAAAATTTCCGAGATGTTAAGTTCACCTGAAATTAAAGCCGAGGTAAAAATTATTTTTCAAACAGTGGAGGATTTGCATATAGCTTGTCCTAAAAATTTAGGCGATTGGTATTTTACAGGAGACTATCCTACTCCAGGTGGTAATCGTGTGGTAAATAGAGCCTTTATGAACTTTTACGAAGGGAAAGATGCAAGAGCGTACTAATAAATCGATTCGAAATAGTTTTTAATCGGTTTTATGAGTTGTTAGTCTAAAATATTTGCAGTGATTGAAGCACTGTTATACATTTGAAGAACCATAATATTAGTAGGTTAAATTTATGGTAGATTTGGGGCAAAAAGGGTGGAAGAGATTCCACCTTTTTTATTGGAATAAAGTCAAGGTAGTGAATAGAAATAAGGAAATCGAGTAAGATATAAAGACGAGCAAATTAAGGTTTTTGGCTCGTCTTTTTTTTTTTGAGTAAAAGTTTTAAAAGAGAATTCAACTTTGGTTTAAAAACAAAAAAATAGCCGAACAAACTCAAGGTTCATTCGTCTATTTTATATATTCTATTGTCCTAGAAGACTATTTCTCTAAAGCATATCTTCTTGAAACTTCAGTCCAATTGATTACGTTGAAAAATGCTTCAATATAATCAGGTCTTCTGTTTTGGTAGTTTAAGTAGTAAGCATGTTCCCAAACGTCCATTGCCAAAATAGGTGTTCCGCCACAGCCTACTCCTGGCATTAACGGATTGTCTTGATTTGGTGTACCGCAAACCTCAAGTTTTCCTCCTTTTTGTACACAAAGCCAAGCCCATCCTGAACCAAACTGTGTAGCACCCGCTTTACTAAAACTAGCTTTAAACTCTTCAAAAGTCCCAAAAGCAGCTTCAATTGCTGCTAATAAATCTCCTGTTGGTAAGCCGCCACCGTTAGGTGTCATTACAGTCCAAAACAAGTTGTGGTTGTAAAAACCTCCACCATTGTTACGTACAGCAGCGTTTTTTAAATCTAGGTTTATTAAAATATTTTCAATGGTTTTACCTTCCATATCTGTTCCTGCAATGGCAGCATTCAAATTGGTTGTGTAAGCATTGTGGTGCTTAGAATGGTGGATTTCCATTGTACGAGCATCAATATGTGGTTCTAATGCATCGTATGCATAAGGTAATTGTGGTAATTCAAAAGCCATAATATGTTTGTTTTATAAGTGAATTAATTTAATAGTCAAATTTACTCATTAAAGTTTGGAAACGGAAATTCTATTTCGTTATAATTTCATTAAATTATGCTATAGTAGTTTATTTTTAGAATTAAAAAATTGGTAATAAGCAATTTAATTTTTTTTCGGTTCAACTAATGAAATTGTGTCCATTTGTACCCTATCATTTTTTTAGTTTTAGGAATGCGCCATAGCCATACAAACAATACTGATTTTTGCACCAGGAATATTTAATAAAGCCCGTGAGCAAGCTTCAAGTGTAGCGCCAGTTGTAAGAACATCATCAACCAACAAAAAATGTTTGTTGTGCTCTTTTTCAGAAAAAACAACATCAAAAATAGTTTCGTTTAGTTCTGACCTACCCAATAAGTTTTTTTTAGATTGTGTTTTCGAATAGACTTTTCGGATAAGTATTTTGTCATTATATGCAATATCTAGCTGTTCAGAAATTGCTTTCCCAAATCCGCTTACTTGATTGTAGCCGCGTTCTTTAAATTTTTTTGGATGTAAAGGAACCGGAATAATTTGGTCTACGTCTTGTAAAGCAACCACCGTTTTTAAATCTGCAGCATACCACTCACCTATTAATGGACCTAATTCTTCATGGCCTTTGTACTTTAGATTATGAATGAGCTCTTGCACGATTCCCTTTTTATGAAAATAAAATAAAGCAGAAGCATGTTGAACTAAAACCCTACCGTAAAATTTTTTGTAGGCATCATTTTCAGGGTTTAAATGATGATGTGTCAATGGCGCATCGTGACGGCAAGTAGTGCAAATCATATTTTCGGTACCCAATAATAGGGTACTGCAGCCAGAACAAACTTTTGGAAAAAAGAGATTAATGAGGCTTTGAAACATATAATCAGAGTTTTAATGCTAAAATTAATCAAATCAGGACTTCAAACTCCAAGAAATTGCTTTTTTTTAAGTTCACTTTTTATATTTTTGCAATACTATGGCAAAACAAGAAGATTTATTTAAGAATGTAGTTTCGCACGCAAAAGAATACGGATTTATTTTTCCGTCAAGCGAAATATACGATGGTTTAAGTGCAGTCTATGATTATGCACAAAACGGAGTAGAGTTAAAAAAGAACATACGCGAATATTGGTGGCGCGCTATGGTTCAGATGAATGAAAACATCGTGGGCCTTGACGCTTCCATATTAATGCATCCTACAACTTGGAAAGCATCTGGTCACGTAGATGCGTTCAACGATCCTTTGATAGACAATAAGGATTCTAAAAAAAGATACAGAGCCGATGTTTTGATTGAAGATTATGCTGAAAAACTCAATCAAAAGGCGCAAAAAGAAATAGAAAAAGCCCGAACTCGTTTTGGAGAAGCTTTTAATGAACAAGAGTTTGTTACTACCAATGCACGCGTTATGGAGTATAAAGCCAAAGAGAGAGAAATTCTAGAACGTATGGCTCGCTCTCTTGGTAACGAAGATTTGGCTGATGTAAAAGCATTAATAGAAGAGCTTGAAATTGCTTGTCCTGATTCAGGTTCTAGAAATTGGACGGAAGTAAAACAATTTAACCTAATGTTTGGTACCAAATTGGGAGCATCTGCTGATTCAGCAATGGATTTGTATTTACGACCAGAAACCGCTCAAGGAATTTTTGTTAACTTTTTGAACGTTCAAAAATCGGGACGTATGAAAGTTCCTTTTGGAATTGCTCAAACCGGTAAAGCGTTTAGAAACGAAATTGTGGCAAGACAATTTATTTTCCGTATGCGTGAGTTTGAACAAATGGAAATGCAATTTTTTGTGCGTCCAGGCGAAGAAATGAAGCATTATGAGTTTTGGAAAGAAGCCCGACTTAAATGGCACTTATCACTTGGTTTAGGTAAAGAAAGATACCGTTTTCACGATCACGAGAAGTTAGCACACTACGCTAATGCTGCCGCTGATATTGAATTTGACTTTCCTTTTGGATTTAAAGAATTAGAAGGAATTCACTCTAGAACCGATTTCGATTTAAAAGCACACGAGCAGTTTTCAGGTAGAAAATTACAATATTTTGATGCCGAATTGAATCAAAATTATGTACCGTACGTTGTAGAAACTTCAGTTGGTTTAGACAGAATGTTCTTGGCTGTTTTTGCTACTTCCTTAAAAGAAGAAACACTTGAGGACGGATCAACGCGAACAGTTTTAAAATTACCATCAGTACTTGCTCCTACAAAAGCTGCGATTTTACCATTAGTAAAAAAAGACGGTTTACCAGAAATTGCCAGACAAATTATTGACGATTTGAAATGGGATTTCAGCGTATCTTACGATGAAAAAGATGCAGTAGGAAGACGTTACCGCAGACAAGATGCCTTAGGCACACCATTTTGTATCACCGTAGATCATCAAACTGCCGAAGATCAAACCGTAACCATTCGTCATAGAGACACTATGAAACAAGACCGTGTTGCGATTGCCGATTTAAAAGCAATTATAGAAAACGAAGTTTCAATGAAAACTTGGTTGATGAAAATGTAGATTAATTTACCGAATAAAAAGATTAAGAAAAGCTTTCCATAACGGAAGGCTTTTTTTATGGTTTTAGCAAAAATAGCTGATGTTTACAGTAATTAGATAGGAATTTACAGGTTCAAAAGCGAATAAAATATGTATTTTATCGGATTTATTTGTAGTTCATCTTTATGTGTCAACATTTGTTAAGAACATATTAACAAGATCTTTAATAAAATTGTTATTTGCTTATTTTTAGACTGTTAAATAAGTGATTCTTGTTTAATTAGTTTCCCAAAATTACCCTATTTATCAAATTTTCGAAAGTCGAAATGGCTTTATAAATTAATTTGCAGGTCCTATTTGTTTTAGGAAAATCGTTAATGAGTTATTCGTACATTATTATTGATGATCATCACGAATGTGTTTTGGAAACGAAAGCTGCGCTTTCTCGTTTTCCAGAATTAAATTTTATAGCTGCTGCAAATAATTATGATGAAGGGTTAAATTGTATTTTAGAACACCAACCTGATCTTGTTTTTCTAGAAATTGATCCAGCCAGTAAAAAAAGTAATTTATCATTACAACTAATAAATGAGCTGCATCGGTATCTAAAAGCTATTCCAAAAATTATAATTACTACCAGAACCAAAAATTTTGCTTTTGATGCTATTAAGTTCGAAGTAGCTGATTATCTCATTAAGCCACTTCAGCATATTGATTTGGTGAAATTGATTTTGAAATTGAATAAATCAATTTTGGAAACGCCTACTTCTGTTGAAAAAGCGCAACCGAGGCAAGATATAATTACAATCAATAATGAGGCACAAAACCCAGCTGATCAGCCATTAATTTTATGTATCAAATCATACGGTGATTACAGGTACATAGATACTAATGATATTTGTTACCTAAAAGCAGATAACAACTCAACGGATATACACTTAAATACTGGCGAAATGATTACGGCTTTCAAAACCCTAAAACATTTTGAAGCTGCGCTCAACAGTCCATTTATTAGAATTCATAATAGCTATATCATTAACCGAAATTATATTGCACGAATCCATACGGGTAATGCGCTTTGTTACATTAAAAATAGTGCGGTTAAACTTCCTTTTTCAAAGTCTTATAAGTCCAATATTGATACAATTATCAATGATTTCTCAAATGGAAATTATTTAGAAATATAAAAAGTACCCATCTACACAAAATTGTGGGTCATTCACTTTCATTTGAGTGCAAACTACCATAAAGGGTGTTTTTACTGTCAAATAGTAAAATTGTCTGCTTAGTTTTACAAAAGAATCAACAGATAAATGGTTCGAAAACAATTAAAAAACTAACAAAAAACATAAAAACCCCAAGGTTATGAAAAAAGCACTTTTAGTATCAGGATTATTTTCTTTAGTAATGGTTTTAACTTCTTTTACTTCTAACGCAGAGGTTGAATCAGGGGCTAATGAAACAAGCGAGAGTCTTTATATTGTAGGGGCAGGATCAGCAGGAAAAAACCAGAAGTTAGACATTGTAGGAGCAGGGTCAGCAGGTAAAAATCAAAAATTAGACATTGTAGGAGCAGGGTCAGCAGGTAAAAATCAAAAACTAGATATTGTAGGAGCAGGATCAGCAGGTAAAAATCAGAAGTTAGATTAAAAAAAATACATATTTACATATTAAAGGCTATCAAAATTATGATAGCCTTTTTTTATTTATTTTCTTTTTCTACATTTGACCAAACACTTATGAAATTGAATAAAATAAAGGTAGTTTTTGTTTTGTTAGTTTGTCTTTTTTTGCTTCAATGTAAAAGAGATAAAAAAAACTTCTCATCCGAAAGTCCGGTAGTAGATAGTTTAAATATATATCTATCATTATCAGGTAATCCAAATTTGAATAACAGTATAAGGAAGCAATATTGTAAAAAGGCATTTTTAATTGTTGAGAAACAAGATAATGATTCACTACACAGAGTTAATCTTTTCAAGATTGCAAACAGATTTTTCAATATTAATGATTGGCAAAATTATAAAATAAGTGTCGAGACCGTTTTAGAGAGATCAAAAAACAGTAATGATACACTAAATATTGCTAAGTCATATAGTTATTTAGCTGATTATTACAGTAATTATTCGATGTCGGACAGCGCTTTTAAGTTCTATGTTAAAGCTGAAAAGATTTATAGAAAAAGTAACGATATCGCAAACCTTTCGAGAACATTTATTAATAAAGCGTTATTACAATTTAACGAAGGTGATTTTCTAGGCAGTGAAATTACAGTTCATAGTGCGTTGAGGGTTGCAAGGGACAATAAGTTAAACGACGTAGTTTTTGACGCTTACAATCTATTAGGTTTGATTAGAAACGAACTTGGAGATTACAATCAATCTTTAGAGTACCACACCAAGGCTTTAGGTAGTGTTGATAAGTTTAAAATCCCTGCTGTCTTTCAATCAGAAGCAGAGTCGTTAAATAATATTGGATATGTTTATCAAAATATGAATAAACACAATATTGCAATAAAATATTTTAAATCTGGGTTATCTCAAAAGAACTTAAGCATAGATAAACCTTCCTTATATACCATACTTTTAGATAATCTGGCATACTCAAAATTTAAAACCGGAGATACTTCAAATTTGCCTCAAGAATTCTATAATGCATTGAAATTACGTGAAGAATTCAAGTTAGAATCAGGAATTTTAGTGAGTAAAATGAGATTATCTGAGTTTTTTGCGTCACAGAGAGATACATTAAAGGCGATTAAATACGCTCAGGAGTCACTGGAATTAGCACGGAAAATTAAAAATTTTAAAAGTGTATTGTTAGTTCTTAAACAATTTAATTCGATTAAACCAGAAATGGCAGGGGCTTATACTAAAGAATATATACAGATAAATGACAGTCTTCAAAAAGCAGAACGAAAAATGGGTGATAAATTTACCCGAATTGAGTTTGAAACAGACGAGATTAAAAGTGAAAACAATGAACTAGCGCAGCAAAACAGAAATTTACTATATCTTTTTTCAGGACTTGGTGTTTTAGGATTGTTAATTTTTAAAATTAAATCGCAAAAAGCAAAAAATAGAGAACTGTTATTTAAACAACAGCAACAAGTCGCAAATGAGGAGATTTATAATTTAATGATTTCGCAACAAAATTCTATTGAAATTAGTAGAGTTGAAGAGAAAAAGAGAGTTGCGCGCGAATTACATGATGGGGTACTGGGTCGAATGTTTGGCGTACGTATGAATCTGGATGGTTTGAATAAGCAGCAAGACGAATCAGCTATGACTCAAAGAATCAATTATTTAGCTGAATTGAAAAATATTGAGCAGGACATTCGTGAAATTTCGCATGATTTGAATAGGGAAAAATCAGAATTAATTAATAACTTCGTTGCAATCGTTAATAATTTATTTGAAGAACAGAAGAAAACCTATAAGTCAAAATTTATAGTCAATATTGATGCTACTATTCGTTGGGAGTTGGTTAGTAACTCTGTAAAAATTAATTTGTACCGCATAATTCAAGAAATTTTGCAAAATACAAATAAATACGCCGAAGCTTTAAAGATTAATGTCGATCTCAAGAAAGAAGAAGATCATTTGGTATTGAAAATATCAGATGACGGCAAGGGTTTCAATGTGAAAACAGCTAAGAAAGGAATAGGTTTGCAAAATATCTTGTTCCGAACTAACGAGTGTGAGGGTGTTGTCGATATTAAATCAGCAAAATTGCAAGGGACTACTGTTACGGTTACTTTGCCAATTGCTTAAATACAATAAAAACAAGAATGGGAAGCGAGATTGAATCGGTTGAAAAACAAAAGAAAATACAAAACATATTAATAGTTGATGATCATCGTTTTATAATTGAAGGTTATAAAAATGCTATAACACGTTACAATCCAAACGAATATGATTTTTTAATTACTCAAGCTAAGGATTGCGAATCCGCATACGAAATTATAACAAACCCAGACAGTCCTGTTTTTGATATTGCTTTTTTAGATATTAGTATGCCTGCATTTGAGGAAAAACAAATCTACTCAGGCGAGGATGTTGCCAAATTAATCTTGGATACGATGCCAGATTGTAAAATAATTTTGTTGACCATGTACACGGAATTATTAAAAATAAAAACGATTATTAATACAATCAATCCTGCTGGACTGGTTATCAAAAATGATTTGACATTTGATGAATTAATTTTTGCTTTTGATAAAATTATAAACAACGATAATTACTACAGTGAATCAGTTGTTAAAATGCTTAACTTAGCAGAGGTTGATGCTATTGAAATTGATCAATTTGACGAACAAATTTTATTTCATCTTTCAAAAGGCACAAGTATTATAAACATGGTGCAATATATTCCGATATCGGTGGGGGCTATTGAGCGTCGTATTGTAAACTTAAAAGAGCTTTTACGTGTTGAATACAACGACTACAGCGCCTTAGTCGTAGAAGCTAAAAACAAAGGATTATTATTTTAAAATAAAAAAAACGACACTTTTGGTGTCGTTTTTTAGTTTTGTCTATTCACTAATAGCATCCCAACCACGCGCTTTTAGAGGGATCTTTGTGTTTGCGCGAGTAATTAAATGAATTCCTTCACTTTCTTGGGTCATGTGACCGATGATAGTAAAATTTGGATTGGCTTTTATTTTCTCAAAATCTTGAATCGAGATCGTAAATAGCAATTCGTAATCTTCACCTCCGTTAATGGCAACAGTGGTGCTATCAATATTAAACTCTTCGCAAATATTGATAAACTGCGGATCAATAGGTAATTTGTCTTCGTATAAATTACAACCTACTTTTGACTGTTTACAAATGTGCATAATCTCAGAGGAAAGTCCGTCTGAAATATCAATCATAGCCGTAGGTTTTACTTCAAGTGCATGCAGTAATGTACGAACATCTTTGCGTGCTTCAGGCTTTAATTGACGTTCAATAAGATAAGTATAAGCGTCTAAATCAGGTTGTGAATTTGGGTTCACTTGAAAAACTTGTTTCTCACGTTCCAAAACTTGTAATCCCATGTAGGCAGCGCCAATATCTCCTGTAACAACTAGTAAATCGGTTTCTTTAGCACCATTACGATATACAATTTCATCTTCGTTTGCTTCTCCGATGGCAGTAATACTAATGATTAATCCTTTTTGAGAGGATGTGGTGTCACCACCAATTACATCAATATTATATTCGGTTGCGGCATGTGTAATACCAGCAAACAATTCTTCTAAAGCTTCTAGCGGGAATCTATTGGAAACGGCAACCGAAACAGTGATTTGTGTTGCTTTGGCATTCATAGCGCAAATATCCGAAACATTGACTACAACAGCTTTATATCCCAAATGTTTTAAGGGCATATATGCCAAATCAAAATGTACTCCTTCAATCAATAAATCGGTTGAAACAACAACTTTTTTGTCCTTGAAGTCTAAAACGGCTGCATCATCGCCAATCCCTTTTAAGGTAGATGATTGGTTGATTTCAAAATTTTTAGTCAAATGATCAATTAGGCCAAATTCTCCTAATTGAGCTATACTTGTACGTTGTGGATTTTTATCTTCTATCATTTTGCAAAGGTACAAAGTTTTCTTGCCACAGATTACACAGATTACACAGATTTTATAGCTTCTTTATTATTATAAAATAACCTTTATGAAAACAATCGCAACTCTTACTATACATCCATCTCTAGATAAATTGCCACAGATTACAAAGGTTACCACAGATTTTTTCATTACTTGATGATTGTAAAACATCTTACATGAAAGCAATCGTAACTCTTACTATACATCCATATTTAGATAATTTGCCACAGATTACACAGATTATCACAGATTTTTTCGAATCTTAAGGATTGTAAAACATCTTTCATGAAAACAATCGTAACTCTTACTATACATCCATATTTAGATAATTTACCACAGATTATCACAGATTTTTTCGAATCTTAAGGATTGTAAAACATCTTTCATGAAAACAATCGTAACTCTTACTATACATCCATATTTAGATAATTTGCCACAGATTAGACAGATTACCACAGATTTTTTCGCATCTTTATGATTGTAAAATATCTTTCATGAAAACAATCACAACGCTAACTATAAATCCTTCCTTGGATAAATCAACTCATTTTACGGGACTTATCGCTGAGCAAAAAATTAGATGTGGAAAACCGCGTTATGATGCTGGTGGTGGCGGTATAAATGTATCTAAAGCCATTGCAAAATTAGGAGGTACGTCCAAATGTATTTTTACTTCTGGTGGTTCTTCTGGCGAATTGCTCGAAGAATTAATTACAAAAGAAGGTTTGCAACCTGAATTGATAAGAACGAAAAACTGGACACGAGAAAATTTTATTGCTTTTGATTCCGAAACACAATCGCAATACCGTTTTGGTTTTCCAGGAAACGAGTTGTCTCCAGCCGAACAAGATGAAATTTTGCAAAAAGTAAAAGATTTAAAAACAGATTATCTTGTCATCAGCGGAAGCTTAAATGAAGGACTACCTTCCAGTTTTTACCAACAAATAGCCAAAATAGCCCAAGCTTCTAACATCAAGGTTATTGTTGATACATCTGGTGAACCGCTGAAAAAAGTCTTAGAAACAGGAGTTTATCTAATTAAACCCAACATTGGCGAATTAGCAAAATTAATTGGTACCGAACGATTAGAATTACCAGAGGTTGAAAAAGCGGCCAAACAATTAATTGAAAATAAAAGTGCCGAAATTGTTGTAGTCTCACTAGGAGCTGATGGAGCCGTTTTAGTCTCTCAAGACGAAACTCATTTTGTTAAAGCGCCAAAAGTAGAAAAGAAAAGTACCGTAGGAGCTGGCGATAGTATGGTGGGTGGTATGGTATGGGCATTGTCTCAAAACAAAACTTTAAAAGAGGTTATTCAGTGGGGAGTTGCTTGTGGATCAGCTGCTACCATGAATGTGGGAACTCAACTTTTTAAAGTGAGAGATGTAATGCGATTAATGGAGTTGTTGAAGTATAGGTAAAACTGTAAAATCCGTTAGGTTAGAGGTATGAGTGGGAGATTTTTAAAAATAAGTTAAGTTGTTCGTTCAATTTTTTATCTAGCGCGCTAGGTTTGTTTACAATAAATCTTTCTAATGAAATTAATTATTCATTAAACATCCTTGAAAATACAATAATTACAAAAAAAATCTTATTTTTATTTTAAGTTTATTTTGTACAAATTATGATATATAAACAAACCTATATTAAACTATTAGTATTTTTATTTTTAGCCCTAACATCTTTTAGTTGTGAAAAAGATTTATACGAAGATGCGATTGCTAATAAGAAGCTTAATATCAAAGAAATAGCGCTTGAAGAATTATACAATCAAAAAGAATTTAACAAATGGTTTGAAAAACGGAGTTATGCGCTATCAACTGCAAAGAGTTTTTCAATTAATTATCAAGATTTCATTTTATCTGATCAAAATGTAAAAGTTATTGAAACAGATTCTATAACATCATATACAATTTTAATAAAGCGGAAAAACAGTAATGATATCTCTTATTTTGAGAACTTAGTAATTCTTAAAAATAAACAAAATAATACAAGTGCTTGTATCATAAAATATGTTCCAGAAAATATAAAGCAAAATATAGCTCATAATTCCTTTTCATTTGCTGGCAAAATCTTCAAAAGTAAATATCAGAACAAGAATTCAAATAAATCATTATCTGCTAAAGTAGCAGAATCAAGTTGTTCAATTGATGTTTTAATGTGTTATGAAAGTTGGTCTGGAGGAGCTGGTCCCTCACATTCAGCAACCAGTGAGTGTAAAAATATTCGTTATTTATATGTTAAAACTGTAGAAGTGTTATGTGCGGATACTGGTACTGGTTCTACCAGTGGAGGAGTTGGTTCATCATCTGGATATCCACAGCCAAATCAACCTAATCCCGGTGGTGGTGGTGGCGACGGAAATTTAGATCCTGGTTATATGCCACCAAATGATAATACGCATACACAACCTCCTTATAATGAGCCTGTTTATAACGAACCTGGTTTAGTTGATGCAGATGGCAATGTTATTACTTCTCCGGTAATGCCGAAAGTTACCGAGGAGGATCCTTGCAAAGAATTAGCTAAGCTGTCATCTAATTATTCACTTAAGTTAAGCTTACAAAATTTAGAAACTAAAGCTGGAAATCCTACTGAGTCAGGTGTTTCAGTGAAAACATTTCCAAATTCTAATATCTTGCAAGCAGGACAAGTACTTCCAGTAAGTGCGGATAGCCCAAATAAAGTTGATATCACAAAATATATGGGAGGTGATTTTGTTGGAGCTATGCACAACCATACGGATCCAGCCTCAATGGCAGGTGTACCCATGTTTTCTCCTGCGGATGTTATGAGCTTATTTTCATTTAAGATCAAACATGACAATGCAAACCGTGATGTGCCACCATTAGCAAATGCCATATATTTTGTATCAGTTGCTGTAAAAGATCCTTCTAAGTCATCTGGAAGTAGTACTTTTATTATCAAAATCAAAGATTGGGACAAGTTCACTAAGGCAATAAATACCCTTGACAGCAAAGGCAAGCTAAAATACTACACATTTGCTAAAGAATTGGTAGATAAACAGGAAGAAAGGGGTGCAACTGCCTCGCTATCTAATATTATGAAAGATTTTCTGTCACTTTTAAGTAAATACAACATGGGCGTTGGGCTCTATGAGGGCAATAGTGATTGTAGTAGCTGGAATGAGCTTGACTATGACCCAACAACAAAAGAAGTAAAAGCAATCCCTTGTAATTAAATAAAAACACATTATCATGAAAAAAGTACTATGCCTATTAATCCTTGTAATAGCTTTAGGTTGTAAAGCACAGACCCCTATTTTACCTAGATATGGCAACCTAGAATTTGCAGAAACTCACAACGCTTATTATAAAGATATTGACAATTTTCAGCAGCAGTTTATTGGTACTTGGAAATATACAAATGGGGCTACTCTATTAACTGTACAATTCAAACAAATACCTATGTCCTATGAAGAATCTGGTGGTGGGTTGCATTATTATGAGGACTACTTAGTAGGCGAATACAAGTATATAGAAAATGGTATCGAAATGGTCAATACACTACCTGCATTGTTGCTCAACAGCCAAAACCCTTTTAAATACAATTTACAAAGTAGTGCTCGAATAAATAAACAATCGTATCCCAAATGCCCTGAATGTGGTACAGATGACAAAAGATTAATTTTTACATTCTATGAACCAACCCGAGACCGTTTTAATGGCCCTCAGGCCAACTTTATTGTACGCGTAGTCCAAGAAAATGGGGTTGCAAAAATAATAGCCGAGTTTATTAATACTAGTCAGGCTTATGAAGCCGCAACCGCAGAGCTCAAAAGATTTAGTTTGCCTTATGGTAAGTATGTTTTGATAAAACAATAGTATTTCAGTCAATTTTATTGAATTAAAAGAAAATTATAAACAAAAAACCTGACAATTTTCATCGTCAGGTTTTCTCTATGTTCTTTGTTCTATATTCTTTTTTCTAAAAAAATTAGTCATTCAGTTTAAGAACCGCCATAAATGCTTCTTGCGGAATTTCAACGTTCCCTACTTGGCGCATACGTTTTTTACCTTTTTTCTGTTTTTCTAATAATTTACGTTTACGTGAAATATCTCCACCGTAACATTTGGCGGTAACGTCTTTACGCAATGCTTTGATTGTTTCACGAGCGATAATTTTAGCACCAATTGAGGCTTGTATTGGGATTTCAAATTGTTGTCTTGGAATTAATTCTCGCAATTTTTCACACATTTTTTTACCAATGGTATAGGCGTTATCTGCGTGAATCAAGGCTGAAAGCGCATCTAATTGATTTGCATTTAGCAAAATATCCATTTTTACAAGTTTAGATTCTCTCAATCCTATCGGAGAATAATCAAATGAAGCATATCCTTTGGAAACCGTTTTTAGCCTATCATAAAAATCAAATACGATTTCAGCTAGTGGCATGTCAAAATTCAATTCAACACGCTCCGTTGTCAAATAGGTTTGATTGGTAATTTGTCCACGCTTTTCAATACACAAACTCATTACGTTCCCCACAAAGTCAGCTTTGGTGATGATAGTAGCTTTGATGTAAGGCTCTTCAACACGGTCTAATTTTGTAGCCTCCGGTAAGTCACTTGGGTTGTTTACAATGATTGCTGTATCAGGTTCTTTCTTGGTATATGCCAAGTACGAAACGTTAGGAACGGTAGTGATTACAGTCATGTTAAATTCACGTTCTAAACGCTCCTGAATAATTTCCATGTGTAACATTCCTAAGAATCCGCAACGGAAACCAAAACCTAAAGCTGCTGAACTCTCAGCTGAAAATACAAGAGAAGCATCGTTCAGTTGTAGTTTTTCCATTGAGGCACGCAAATCTTCGTAATCCTCTGTATCAACAGGATAAATACCAGCAAAAACCATTGGTTTTACATCCTCAAAACCCGTGATCATATTTGTTGTTGGTGTTTTTGCATCCGTAAGTGTATCACCTACTTTTACTTCTTTCGCCTCTTTAATTCCAGAAATTAAGTATCCAACATCACCTGCTGAAATCACTTGTTTTGGCACTTGATTGAGTTTCAAAGTACCTATTTCGTCAGCAAAATATTCATTGCCAGTAGCCATGAATTTAATTTTTTGCCCTTTTCTAATTTCACCATTTACTACTCTAAAAATAACCTCAATACCTCTAAACGGGTTGTAATGAGAGTCAAAAATCAAAGCTTGCAAAGGCTCGTCAACATTTCCTTTTGGAGCAGGTATTTTTTCAATAATAGCTGCTAATATATTTTCGACACCAAAACCAGTTTTTCCAGAGGCGTGAATAATATCCTCTAGGTCGCAACCCAATAAGTCAATAATATCATCACTCACCTCTTCAGGATTGGCGCTTGGCAAATCTACTTTGTTCAAAACCGGAATAATTTCCAAGTCGTTTTCTAAAGCCAGATATAAATTTGAAATCGTTTGTGCCTGAATACTTTGCGCAGCATCCACAATCAAAAGCGCACCTTCGCAAGCCGCAATAGATCGAGAAACTTCATACGAAAAATCAACGTGTCCCGGAGTGTCAATCAAGTTCAAGATGTATTCTTCACCCTTGTAGGTGTACTCCATCTGAATGGCGTGACTTTTAATAGTAATACCACGTTCACGCTCCAAGTCCATATTGTCAAGCAACTGCGCCTTTTCTTCACGAGCAGTAACAGTTTGTGTAGCACCTAGTAAACGGTCCGCAAGCGTACTTTTTCCGTGATCAATATGTGCAATAATGCAAAAATTTCTTATATGTTTCATTTTCAGTAAATATCAATAAATTTGCTTGTCAGCTTGTGGGCGTGCCGGCAGAAAAAGCCGTCGGGCTATGCGCTCTATCTTTTGTTCCGTTAGCACTTCACAAAAGGATGCCGCTGCTATCCCTCACGCAAAACCCCACTAAGAGTCAATTAATTTGCAAATATAGGCTAAAAGTTTTTTATGAGAGATTGAACAATGCCTAATGTTACTGCAATTGAAATTTAATTTTTTAGCAATTCTCATTTGGGGTCTTTCTTATTGTATTTTTGCTCGTATTTACAAGAGCATCTTGCAGTTACATTTGAACTTTTATACCAACTATTTATGCCTACTTCACCACAAGATTCTATTACCATAAACGACACTCCGTATAACTTACAAGAGCTAGAAAAACTAGCTTGGAAAAAATTAGTCAACGGTTCAGTCAAGAAAAAAAACGGTTTCCGAACCATGTGCGTTGGTACCATAAATGAAAACAACACCGCCGCTTTACGAATTGTTGTAAACAGAAAAGTTGATGAGATTCAGAAAAACATCTACTTCCACACAGACAATCGCTCCCGAAAATGTTATGATTTACAAAAAGACAATCGCATTTCACTCTTGTTTTACGATGCGCGTCAACGCGTTCAAATTGTAGTGAAAGCGCGTGCCGCTTTACATACTAACGATGCCTTATCAAATGATCGTTGGAAGGCAACCAGTCCGCAAGCTCGTCTAGGTTATATGACACTCGAACCACCCAACACAAAATCAAATCATCCAACCTTGGGATATGAAGAACGTTTTTCGTCCCTAAAGCCCACAGATAGTGAAAGTGATATTTTTAAAGAAAATTTAAAGGTTGTCGCTTGTGCCGTCTATGAACTTGAATTTTTATACCTCGACTTTACTGGCAACAGAAAAGCTAATTTCTTTTATGAAAACAGTGTTTTGCAAGATAGTTTTTGGGCAGTTCCGTAACCTCCAAAGATTTTATTTTTTCAAATTGGTAATTGTACTTTTTTTGCCTTTGCAAACTAAATACAATTGTTCGGAAATTTCATAAAGATTTGTCGCATTGGTATTGCTAAAAACGATAATGCTTTTGTTGTTGTCGAGCGTATGAATCCAATTGGTATTGGAACCCAAAATTCCGCCGGGACGATATACAAATTTAGTATCGAAAACACCATATCCATCGGCAAACCAAAATCCAAAGGCAACGTTGTCAAGCTCTCTATTTGGCGCAATCATGATTTCGGTAGTATTTTTTGAAAGTAACTTATGGTTGAAAATGGCAGTTTCAAATTTTAATAAATCTTCTACAGTGGAATACATTGCACCCGATCCAAAAAAGTTTTCTATATAGTAAGGTTCGTCATTTTTGAATTCAGTTGTTTTTTCATCAATGGTATATGAATCTACCAATCCCGAAATGATATCCGTTGATTTTAACATATTGGTGTTTTGCATTTGTAGCGGTTTTAAAATTCTTTCTTCCAAATTTTTTTCAAATGATTTTCCGGTAATGTTTTCGATAATTTTATGTAAAATCATATAGTCACCATTATTGTACGCGCTTTTTTTTCCGGGAATTGTATCTAGTTTATTGCTACAATAAGTGTCAATATAGTCATCAATAGATAGCGGCAATTGGTAGGTTTTCAAATCAAGTTTATCGGCAAGATTAGGAATTCCGGAACTGTAAGTCAGTAAATTTTCAATGGTAACTTTGTCTTTTGCTTCGCCTTTGTACTTTGGAAAATACTTTCCAAAAGTTGCTTTTAAATCAAGCTTTCGTTCTTGGTATAGTTGCAAAATTAAAACAGCAGTAAAAGTTTTGGTTATCGATAAAATTTTGAATTTAGAATCAGCTTTTATCACGTTACCCGATTGTCTATTAGCAATTCCTATTTCTTTCAAAAAGTCGATTTTGCCGTTAGAAGCTACTAGAACAGTTCCGTTGAAGTTTTTTTGCGAGTGATAATACTTTACAATCTCATCAAATTGTTTTGTTTGTGCAAAACTGATTTGGCACATTGTAAATAGTACAAGGATTGCAATATTTTTCATAATTCAACTTTAAATTGTTTCTCTAAGATATTGATTATTTATCTTTTATTAAACTTCGCTTTGTAATACGTAGTGTCTTTTTCAGAGAAAACGACCCTGCGGTTGTCTTCATTTTCAAATTCTAAACTGTCATTAACCACAAATTTTACTTCTGTAAATTTATAACCGGTAACAATTGTGGTTGTTATTTGATAGGTGTTATTGGCAGTATTCAATTTCATTTCGGTAGCTTCACCCCAAGATAATGGTTTGTCTTTTCCACGAATGGCTACTTTTTTTACATTTTTCATTTCGGATGCATCCAAAGTAAAAACAACGATTTTTTTATAGGTTTTTTGAACGCAATTTGTCAAGAATAAAGAAAGTAAAAGTGCTAGAAATATCGTTTTAGTTTTCATAATTAAGCTTTGTTTTTAGTTAGTAAATAATCAATTCCAAATCGTCCTGAACCTAGTATTAAAAAGAACATCGCTACCCAAAGGAATCCCATGGCGGCAAGGCAATTCCACAATCCATTTTGTATTTGTTGCATAAATATGGCAACCAGCATGGTACAAATTACTAAGAAAGAAGCAATACGAGTTTGAAATCCAAATAACAATAGCAATCCGCCAACAGCTTCCGCAAAAGCGCCCATCCAAGCAAAAAAAGCTGGAGCAATGGCAAAAACCCCACCATAATTTGCCACATCACCGGGAAACCAAAAAGCGACTTCAAACAATCCTAAATTAGCATCAACGGGTGACCAAGGCATTCCAAATTTATCGGCTCCAAAGTTAAAAGCCAGCAAGTACCCACAAACAATTCGCGGAATAGTAATAAATAGATCTTGTGACCAATGTGGTAACAAAACAGGTTTAGTGATTTTGGTAAGTAGTTTCATAATGTTGTATTTTTTGATTTTCTTATTGATATTTATATTGAATTTTGAAATTGCTATTGAACATTGCCATTGCCATTGAACTTTTCATTAATTAACAATCAAATCGCCATTACCTGATTTTTTCGAATTAGAATCAAATTGGGCTTTTCCTTTGTTAATGACATCTCCGTTTCCAGTTAATTTTGCAGTAAGTTTTTCAATGACATTGGCAGTTATATTTCCGTTTCCAGTGCTTTTTAAATCGGCTTTTTTAGCAACTAGATTCTCTGCGTTTACATCGCCATTTCCCACTTTAACAATATCTAAATCATCTATCGTTCCGCTAATTTTACTTTCTCCATTTCCGGTGTTTTCTAATCTAAAATAACGACCCAAAACATTTTTCACGGTTAAATTACTGTTGCCAACGTTTTTGATGACACTTGCCTCTGGCATCGTGATTTTTATTTTTAGATTGGTATCTTCAACATACATTTTGTTGTTTTGGTTTCCTTTGAATTGAATTTTTAGCTCTTTATCTGAAACGTTTTCTAAAAAAGTCAAAAGACGTTCCAAATTGTCATCGATTGTTATAGCAATGCTCCAAGTTTTTCCAATTTCTACCTCAATAGTTCCATCTAAATCTTCAAAAGAAAGCTTGTCGAAATTTTTGTAGTTGTAATTTTTAGTGATCGTTTTTCCGGATCCTTGTAGTTGTGCGTGTGCAAAAGTTGAAGTTAATATCAACGTAATTGCCAAGATTAATTTTTTCATAATTAGTTTTTTAGTGATTAATAACAGGGCAAAGTTGCGCCATAAATCAGCACCAATCGCTTCAAATTATGATTTGAGACTAGTTTAATTCAGCTGTGAAGTATTGTAAATGCTGATAATATTGTTTTCGACTATTTTTGAGCAAAAAACTTTGTTGTTATTCTTGATTTTGAATTATAGTTGATAAATGCACTTCTTAAGTAGAAAGTAGATTCAAATTTAACGCTTGTTGTAGGGAAACATTTTTGTAGACTATGTACTTTTATATTCAAGAGCAGTTACATTTTGGAAAATAAAATCAAACAATAAATTCCTGAACTTTTAACAATATCGAATTATGAAAAGGAATTCCCTAAATGACATCAGTCACCTTGATGATTTAAACCGATTGAATGAAATAGTTTCTGATAAACGTCTCGCCAAGAGAGCCACAGAAAAAAAGAATAGACGTAATCGACATTACGAAAAACAGTTTATAAAAAATACTATTGAGCGGTTTGATGCCGAGTAAGTAGTTGTATTTGGATTGTACTCAAACCTTATTCAGTGGTGTATTCTTTCGGAGTTTTACCTGTGTTTTTCTTGAAAGCTCGATTAAAAGTAGCTTTCGAGTTAAAGCCGCAATCAAAAGCAATTCCTAGCAAGGTTGATTTTTTGTGTTCGCCATTTGACAAACTGAATTTTACCGCTTCAATTCTGAAATTATTGATGTAATCATTAAAGTTCATTTGAAAACCTTGATTGATCGTTTTGGAAATAACAGAGGCGTTGGTTTCTAATTTTTTTGCCAAATCAGTAAGTGTTAATTCGGGATTTTGATAGAGTTTTTCAGCCTGAATTAAGGTTTCTATTTTAGATTTCCAATGTTCCGTTTCGGGCGAAACAGTCTCTTCTACCGTCTCGTATTGAATGTCAATGCTCGTTTCCAAATTACCTATACTGCTGCTATGCAATAAAAGAATGGGACTTTTGTCAAAAAATGACATTTTAAACGGTATCGTAGCATTTGTAGGATTAGAATATCCCGTAATAGCAATGTAGTACATCACAATCGAGAAAGAAAGATAAAACCACCAACTACCTTGATACGACTTCATCTCTGGTAAAAAGTATTCAACACCATCAAAAACAAGTGGTAAAAGCAACATCACTAAAAAAGCAATCAAATACGTTTGAATCCATTTAAACAAAACCGAATCGGCATAACTCACTACTTGAAACATGAGTCTTTTGTAAACATTGTAATATCGGATACTCAAAATAAAGTATACAATCATCGAGAGTAAACCTAATTTTTGATACCATTCCTCGAAGTCTTTGTCCATTCCGTTTTCGTAAAAATAATAATCACCAAAAATGAATTTGTCGTAAATCCAAATAGCAATAATGTAAATAAGATACAGTAATCCTGGCAAAATATGAAGTGCCTCTTTTTTCGAAAATTTAAATGAGGGATTCAATAAACTTTGAGTGTAAAAAAAGATGATTGGACCTATCCATAAAAGATGTTGAAAAGGAATATAAAATAAAATATCGCGATAGGGTTGATTGTCATACCAGCCTGCAAAACCAAGCATCCAAGGTGCAATATAGAGGCTACACAGAAAAATGAAAAAACTCAGCCAATAATTCGATTTATTGTCGGTTTTGATAGCTTTTGCAAGTAACAAAACGCTGTAAACAACTCCTTGTGTAAACGAAATAAGTAAAACGGAACTGTAAAATCCAAAGGTAAAAAGCATCGGCGTTTTTTTGTAAAAATAGTACTATTTGTAATGTCTTGTTGCACTTGTCATTACTTTTTTTAAAGTGTTAATTAACTCAAAATAAAACAGTAAGAATTTTAATTATAGCTAACTTTGTCCTTCTTATTCTAGAAAAAAACAGCAAATTTGAACTTCGATAAACTTAAAGAAAAGCTAGAAATCCTCGCAGATGCGGCTAAATATGACGTGTCATGTTCCTCTAGTGGCGGCAACAGAAAAAATACTGGCAAAGGTTTGGGTGATTCCTCCTCAACAGGAATATGTCATACCTATACAGAAGACGGCAGGTGTGTTTCTTTGCTTAAAATTCTACTTACAAATTTCTGTATTTTTGATTGTGCGTATTGCGTTACCCGAAGCAGTAATGACATTCAGCGTGCTGCATTTACGGTTGATGAGGTAGTTGATTTGACGATTAATTTTTACCGAAGAAACTACATCGAAGGCTTGTTTTTAAGTTCTGGAATTTTTAAAAATGCCGATTATACCATGGAACGCTTGGTTAGGGTGGCCAAAAAATTACGTTTAGAACATAATTTTAACGGATATATTCACCTAAAAAGCATTCCTGGCGCCAGTGATGAGTTGATGCGTGAAGCAGGTTTATATGCGGATAGATTGAGTATGAATCTCGAAATCCCAACGGAATCTGGACTAAAATTACTGGCTCCAGATAAAAACCATCAGGATATGATCAAGCCGATGCGTTTTGTAAAAAATGAGCTGATACAATACAAAGAAGAAAAGAAAAAATTCAAAAGCACTCCTAAATATGCTCCGGCCGGCCAAAGCACGCAAGTAATAGTTGGCGCTACGCAGGAAAATGATTTTCAAATCATTCAGGTTGCAGATCATTTTTACAATAATTTTAATCTCAAACGTGTTTATTATTCGGGTTATGTACCCGTTTCTAATGATGCTCGTTTGCCGGCAATAGGCGCACAAGTGCCGTTGGTTCGCGAAAACAGACTCTATCAAGCCGATTGGCTGATGCGCTTTTATGGCTTTAAAGCCAATGAAATTCTCGAAAAAAACAATCCGTTTCTTGATTTAGAAGTCGATCCAAAAATGGGTTGGGCGTTGCGAAACATTACCCAATTTCCAGTAATAATTCAGCATGCGCCGCTAGAAATGATTTTGCGCGTTCCAGGAATTGGCGTAAAATCGGCACATAAAATTGTATATGCCAGACGTTTCCAAAACTTGACAATGGAACACCTTAAAAAAATAGGCGTTTCGGTAAATAGAGCTAAATATTTTATTTCAGTAAGCAACGAGAATACCCATTTGAAATTCTTGAACGCCTTGAATTTAAAAGAAATAATCCTCGGGGATATGAAATCTAAGTTCGAAAAGCCATTTGATAATCAATTATCACTACTCAATGACGCAACTTTCTTACGATAATACTTTTGAGGGTTTATTGACTGCCGTTTTCGAGATTTTTGAATTCAAATATCTAAACCCTAAAATCATAAAAAAAGACGAGCAGCAACAGCATTTATTTGCCGAAAAGATTGAAATTATTACCGATGTTTCCAAATCAGATCGGGTGATGAAAAAATTACAAGCACAACTGGGTAGTGACTGCGTTAGGTGCATTATTTGGGCTTTTTTATCTGAAAAAACGGGTGTTGAAGATGTTATTTTTGACGTTATTAATTATGCCGTTCAAAATCCTACAGTCAACGTGATGAAGAATTTTTCGAATGATAGTGTGCTCCAAATTTCGCAACTTACTAAAAATGTAGGTCGGGAGAAACATCGAATGGAAGCTTTTATTCGGTTCGAAGAATTGAAAGATGGTATTTATTTTGCAAAAATTGATCCAGATTTTGATGTATTAACTTTAATCATAAGGCATTTTAAAAACCGATACCAAGATCAAAAATGGATTATTTATGATTTGCGCCGCAAATATGGGGTGTATTACGATTTAAATGATGTCGAAATTGTGATGATGGACCTCGATATTAAATCATTAGACGATAAAAACAACCAAATATTCTCGGATACTGAAATCAATTATCAAAAATTGTGGTGGGAATATTTTGACCATAGCAATATAAAAGAACGCAAAAATACTAAGCTCCACGTACAACACGTTCCAAAGCGCTATTGGAAGTATTTAACCGAAAAGAAAATGTTTTAGACTTGCTAACATTTCCGTATTTTTGCAAAAAAATAAAACATCTTGATTAAAATAGGCGACCATATTGTTTTACCGGATTTTCCCTTACTTCTTGCTCCAATGGAAGATGTGAGCGATCCGCCATTTCGTAGATTGTGCAAAATGCATGGTGCTGATATGATGTACTCTGAATTTATTTCTTCCGAAGGATTGATTCGTGACGCCATCAAAAGCCGAATGAAATTGGATATTTTTGATTACGAACGCCCCGTGGGAATCCAGATTTTTGGTGGCGACGAAGAGGCAATGGCACTTTCTTCTAAAATTGTTTCTACTGTAAATCCAGATCTTATTGATATCAATTTTGGTTGTCCTGTTAAAAAAGTCGTTTGTAAAGGTGCCGGTGCTGGTGTTTTAAAAGATGTCGATTTAATGATTCGGTTAACCAAAGCCGTTATTGATAGCACTCATTTGCCTGTAACGGTGAAAACGCGTTTGGGTTGGGATGATAATTCTATCAATATCGATGAGGTTGCAGAACGTTTGCAAGATATTGGTGTTGCGGCGTTAAGCATACACGCTAGAACCCGCGCCCAAATGTACAAAGGTCACTCCGATTGGTCACACATTGCCCGCGTGAAAAACAATCCAAGAATTACAATGCCTATTTTCGGAAATGGCGACATTGATTCACCAGAGAAAGCATTACAATATAAAAACGAATACGGCATTGACGGCATCATGATTGGTCGCGCCGCCATTGGTTATCCGTGGATTTTTGACGAAATCAAACATTACTTCAAAACAGGAGAACATTTAGCAAAACCTACCGTTATTGATCGAGTAGAGGCAGTTCGCAATCACCTTACTTGGGCCATGGACTGGAAAGGCGAACGATTAGGAATTGTTGAAACACGTCCGCATTACACCAATTATTTTAAAGGAATCCATTCTTTTAAAACTCACAAACAAAAATTAGTAACCCTCGATCGTCCCGAAGAGTTATTTGCAGCCTTAGATGAAATTCAGGATGCTTATGCTGGGTATGAGGTGGTTTAGTAATTACTGTCAAAATAACCCGAGCTATATCAAATAGGCGAAGCAATTCCATTAATTTGCACAAATTGATTCGTGTAAATTAGTGGAATTGGTGTTTTATTTTAAAAGGGAAAACTATTCCAACAAAGATTTGCTCACGCGACTACTAGCAATAAGTGAAGCTAGAAAACCAAGAATTACAATAGTTGTCATCACAATAGCAACATTTTCAAATGAAAAAACAACAGGATAAGCCAAACTTTCAGTAAGCATAATCCATTGAAAATGCTCTTGAAGCAACACGATTACAATTCCCAAAAACAATCCT
The DNA here is from genome assembly GCF_021608205.1 of Flavobacterium sp. K77. Lineage (NCBI taxonomy): Bacteria > Pseudomonadati > Bacteroidota > Flavobacteriia > Flavobacteriales > Flavobacteriaceae > Flavobacterium > Flavobacterium sp. K77. The sequence goes on from NZ_JAKIHO010000001.1 coordinate 327,018, forward strand.
AAAATACCTCCAAATACACTCAGTAAGGTACCTTGTAGCAAGAATATTTTACGTAAATCTTGAATAGGAGTACCCAAATTGTACAAGGTTTTCAAGTTGGCTTTTTTATCCAAAATCATCATAATCAAGGCGCCAACCAAATTAAATAAAGCTACCACAATAACTAAGGTAAAAATCAAGTACACTGCAATATTCTCCGTGTTGAGCATTTTGTAAAGCGAGGCATTAAGCTGCGCTCTGTTTTTTATGGTAACGGTGTTTTTTAAAATGGTTTGCAACTGCTCGTTAATAGTGGCTTCATCAGCGTTGGCAGCTAATTTCAGTTCTATTCCTGAAACTTTATTGGTAGGATAACCCAATAATTCTTGCGCTAAACCCAAATCGGCAAAAACATATTTCGAGTCTAATTCTTCGTTGATAGCATAGATTCCAACCGGAATCAAATCCGATTTGTTAAAGGCTTGCTCCAAGTTGTCAATCGTTCCCCGACCCGGTTTTGGCACTAAAACCTCAAGCTGACGGTTAAAGTCCAGCAAACCCATCGAAAATTTTTGAGCTATGCCATAACCTACCACCACTTGGTACGTATCAGGTTGCAACCATTGCCCATTATATAATTTTGATTCAATGGCATTGACCTTGCTGTAGTTGGGGTCAACACCTTTTAGGTAAGTCACTTCTTGCTTGCCATCAAAGGTAAACAACACGCGTTCTTCAATAATTTTGGTAAACGATACCACGCCAGCAACAGCCTTAATTTGTTGCTCTTGTTGCGGGCTAACCACAAACGATTTCCCTTTAGTACTGCTAATTTTTAAATCAGGGTCAATCTCATTCGTAAACGACAAACTAAAAACTTTTAAACCGCTAAATACCGAAAGAACGACAAACAAGGCCATAGCACCCACAATAATACCCAAACTCGCAATGCGGTTTATGATATTGATGGCATTATTTTTACTGTTACTTTTAAGGTAACGCGTGGCTATGTACAGCGGAAAATTCAAGGATTATTGGAATCTGCGTTTGTCTAGTAAATCTCTGTTTTCAATAGGATTGTCTCTGTTGGCAAGCGCATTGTCAATTTTTTCAATGTAATCTAATGAGTCGTCAATAAAGAAAACCAAATTAGGCACCTTGCGCAATTGCAGGCGTACACGTTGCGATAAATCGTGTTTAATATTTTTTGAATTTGATTTTACAGCTTCTAAAATCTCTTGCGCTTTGTCCTGAGGAAAAACACTCAAATGCACCGTAGCAACTGATAAATCAGTAGTTACAGCAACTTTAGATACCGAGATCACCAAGTTAGAAACGCCGTTTTTTCTCACTTCACCTTGCAGGATATCCACCAAATCTTTTTGGATTACCCCGCCTATTTTTTTCTGTCTATTTGTTTCCATGCTGCAAAAATACTACTTTTAAGGTTTATCCCGAAGTTTCAACTCAAAATTAAAATGTAACCCTCTTACAGCGCAATTTTTAGGAGCTGTTTCCCGCTTTTCATTACAATCTTTCCTGCTCTGCTAGCGCACCGCAGTAAAGGATTTTCATTGCAATCGGGGCTAGGGAGTACGTAAATGAAGTTGTTAATTTCAGGTAAAGATAGTAGATAATCCAAAAGCAAAATTCAAGATGCAAAGACCATCCTTTTCTATATACGACGCCTCAGCAGGTTCCGGAAAAACCTATGCACTTGTCAAAGAATACCTGAAAATCATTCTTACAGCACACAAAAACGATGCATACCGCCATATTTTAGCCATCACTTTTACCAATAAAGCCGTACACGAAATGAAGTCGCGTATTGTGGGTAGCTTGTCTGAATTTGCCAAAGACGAACCAAGCGACAAAGCACATGATTTAATGCTTGATTTAGCGGCAGCAACCCAATTATCGGTTATTCAAATAAAAGTAAAATCGCAACAAATCATCAAGCATATTATTCACAATTATGCGGCTTTTGATATTTCTACCATTGACAAATTCACTCATAAAGTAATTCGAGCTTTTGCGCACGATTTGAATTTGCCCATGACTTTTGAAGTTACTTTGGATACCGAAAACCTCTTGATTGAAGCGGTTGATGCTATTATTGCACAAGCCGGTGAAGATGAGACTTTGACCAAATTGCTCATCGATTTCACTATGGAAAAAACCGATGATGATAAATCTTGGGACATTTCACGAGAAATCCTCGACACAGGTAAATTGGTGCTGAATGAGAACAACCGAAATGAAATTACACATTTTCAAGACAAATCGATTGCTGAGTTTGTAGCTATAAAAAACAAATTAGATACAACCTGCAAGGAGCTAGAAAAGGAAACGGTTGTTTTTGCAGAAGAAATAGTAAGCTTAATTGATAAAAATGGTATTGATGTGAAGTCCTTTTCCAGAGGCACTTTCCCCAATCATATTGCAAGTATTCAGCAAGGAAAATTCAATCCTAAAAATAAAATGTTTCTTGAGTTTGATGATATTGCCATCAACAAAACAGCCAAAGATCGTGATCGTGATCTAATTGAAAGTTTGATTCCGCAAATGCTGGATCAATTAAAAACGATTTATGGAACTTTCGAGAAAATAAATTTCTACAAAGCCTTCCTCAAAAATATTACACCACTTTCCTTGTTGAATACCGTCACTAACGAATTGGCTAAAATTCAAGAAGAGCAAAATGTGTTGTCTATTTCTGAGTTCAATGCCATCATTCACCGTGAAATTCAAAATCAACCTGCTCCTTTTATATACGAGCGATTGGGCGAGCGCTACCGTCACTTTTTTATAGATGAGTTTCAGGACACCTCCGAAATGCAATGGCAGAACTTAATTCCATTAATTGATAATGCACTTGCGGGTCAAGATGATTATGGTGTAAAAGGAACGTTAATGATTGTGGGCGATCCTAAGCAATCTATTTATCGCTGGCGCGGAGGAAAAGCAGAGCAGTTTATCGAACTGAGTAAGGACAATAATCCGTTTAGCAATCCGGACAAAGTTTTAGAACATTTGGATAAAAACTACCGTTCTTATTCGCAAGTTATCGAGTTCAACAATGCCTTCTTCAAGTTAATTGCAAACCATTTTGATCAACCTGATTACCGCGACTTATACGAAAATCATAGCAGTCAAAAAACAAATGATAAAAAAGGAGGTTTTGTAAGCATTGCTTTTATCCCCAATATAGATAAAAAATCAGCAGACGCTGAGGAAAGTAGCGACGAAGAAGTTCTCGACAAAGCCGATTTGTATCTCGAAGCTACTTTAACAACCATTCAAAAAGTGTTGCAAGAAGGATTTGAATACAAAGACATCGTGCTGCTTACCCGTAAACGTGACCAAGGTATTGCCATTGCTAATTATTTAACAGAGAAAAAAATACCGTTATTATCATCAGAAACCTTGATGATTCAAAATGCAACCGAGGTGCAACTCATTATTCACTTGTTGAAATACCTTAAAAACAGTGCCGACTTAGAGGCGAAAGCACATTTTTTATATCACATAGGATTAAATAGTCAAACGGAATTACCGGTTCACGATTTCATCGCTCAAGGCATGGCGCTCAAACAAGAAGCTGATTTTGAAAAATGGTTATTGCAATGCAATGTAGCGTTGTCGTTTCAAAATATTCGTAAAAAATCGCTGTATGAAGCCGTAGAAGTAATTATTGCAAAGTTTTTACAGTCGCAAAAAAGCAATGCGTATGTACAGTACTTTTTGGATATTGTTCTTGAACGCGACGTGCGCAATCAAGCCGGCATTGCTGATTTTGTAAGTTTCTGGGAAAAAAGCGGTCACAAATATAGCATTCCGTCGCCCGAAGGAACGAACGCGGTCCGTATTATGACCATTCACAAATCAAAAGGATTAGAGTTTCCGGTGGTAATTTTTCCGTTCGCAGAAGAAGATTACAATCGAAAACCCAAAGATAAATTATGGCTCAATGCCGCTGAAGAAGATTTAGGAATTCCAAAAGTACTGATTGATAATAGCAGTAGCGTAGAAGGATTTGGAGACGAGGCCGCCGAGGTTTACCAGCAAAAGAAACAAGAAGAACTATTGGATAATGTTAACGTACTTTATGTGGCGTTAACTAGGGCTGAGGAACAGTTGTATGTGATTTCGAATATGAATTTAAGTTCAAAAGGCGAGTTGCCAAAAAATAATATGTGTACCTTTTTTATAGAGTACCTTCAAGCAAACGGAGGGTTTGATGAAAATCAATTTCTTTATGAATCTGGAAATTCAAAACGTCTGTCCGTAGCTAAACCACATGTAGATAGCTCGCGCGTGATTCCGTTTGTGCAGGAAGTTTTAAATCCTAAAAATATAAAAATTGCACAACGCGAAGCCTTGATGTGGGGTACGCAGCAACAAGAAGCTATTGAGTACGGAAACCTAATTCATGAGATACTATCTTTTGTAAAAACCTACGATGAGGTTGATGTAGCAATCACCAAAGCAATCGAAAGCGGAATGATCGCCATAACTCAACAAGAAACCGTTCGTACCAGTTTGCAGGAAATTGTGAGCCATTATGAATTAGCCGCTTGTTTTGCTAAAGGCAATACGGTACTCAATGAGCAAACCATCATTCAAAAAGAAGGCGGCACTATAAAACCTGACAGAATGGTAGTAAACTCCAACAACGAAGTGTACTTATTGGATTATAAAACGGGGATGCATCAAAAAAAATACGGACAGCAGCTACACAACTACCAGCAAGCTATTGAAGCTATGGGTTATAAAGTGACAAAAAAAGCGCTAATTTATATCGGAAAAGGAATTGAAGTAGTAAATTTGTAACGCAAAAATGAATAATTCGCAAAATAGAATTGTAAACTATAAATTATGTACGGAAAAATAAAGGAACATTTGCAAGCAGAATTGCAAACAATAGAGGAGAATGGAATTTTTAAAAGAGAAAGAATTATTACATCGCCACAAGCAGCTGAAATAACCATTTCTACTGGAGAAACTGTTTTGAATTTTTGTGCCAATAACTATCTTGGACTTTCATCTCATCCCGAAGTGGTACAAGCAGCGAAAGATGCTTTGGATTCTCATGGTTTCGGAATGTCGTCTGTTCGTTTTATTTGCGGAACACAAGATATTCATAAAGAGCTAGAAAAAAAGATTGCTGATTTTTACGGTTTAGAGGACACCATATTATACGCTGCAGCATTTGATGCAAACGGAGGCGTTTTTGAACCTTTATTAGGAGACCAAGATTGTATTATTTCAGATAGTTTAAACCATGCTTCTATTATTGATGGAGTGCGTTTGTGTAAGGCGGCGCGCTACCGTTACGAAAATTCCAACATGGAAGATTTGGAACAACAGTTAATAAAAGCCACAGAAGCAGGTTGCCGCTTTAAATTAATTGTAACAGATGGTGTGTTCTCTATGGACGGATTGGTTGCGCCTTTGGATAAAATTTGTGATTTGGCTGATAAATATGATGCCTTAGTAATGGTAGACGAATGTCATGCAGCTGGTTTTATTGGTGCAACTGGTAAAGGTACTCCTGAAGCAAAAGGGGTTATGGGGCGTGTGGACATCATCACAGGAACGCTTGGTAAGGCTTTAGGAGGTGCGATGGGCGGTTACACTACTGCTAAAAAAGAAATTATTGAAATTTTGCGTCAGCGTTCAAGACCATATTTGTTTTCAAACTCTTTAGCGCCAGCTATTGTTGGTGCATCATTAAAAGTATTTGAATTACTTGAAAAAGATACCACCTTACGCGATCAACTAGAGTGGAATACCAATTATTTCAAAGCAGGTATGAAAGCAGCTGGTTTTGATATCATCGATGGTGATTCGGCAATAGTACCTGTTATGTTGTACGATGCTAAACTTTCTCAAATTATGGCTGATGAATTGTTAAAAAAAGGCGTGTATGTTATTGGTTTCTTCTTTCCGGTAGTTCCAAAAGACAAGGCCAGAATTAGAGTTCAGCTTTCTGCCGCACATACACAAGCACATCTAGATAAGGCTATTAGTGCATTTACTGAGGTTGGAAAAGAGTTAAAAATTATATAATTCCCACATTGTTACGGATAAGAAGGTTTTTTTTAACATTAAACTTTGTAGTTTAAAATTTACGTACTACTTTTGTCCATAATTAACTAAATTGTAATTAAAAAATTTAAGTATGAAACATCTTAACAAAATTTTTGTTGCTGCAATAATGGCGATGGGATTAAGCTCTCAAGCACAAGACAGGAACAATCCTTACGCTATCTCTTTCGGAGTTAACGCAGTTGACACTAAAGCAGGAGCAGAGGGTGGAAAAAACTGGCTAGATCGTCATTTTTCTCAACCTTTCGCAGTAAAAGATAATTGGAACATTTTACCATCAGTATCATACCTTAGTGTATCTAGATACGTTGGTGACAATTTCTCTTTTGGTCTTTCAGGATCTGTAAACAAAATTAGCAAATTCGTTACTTTTGCTCCAGAGCCAGAAACAGTTATGCACGATAGCCGTGGTTACATCGTAACTAACCCAGGTGATTTGATGTATTACGGAATTGACGCCACTGTTAAGTATAGCTTTATGAACTTGATCAAATCTAAAGTAATTGATCCATCTTTATCTGTAGGTGGTGGTTATACTTTCCTTGGTGATAGTAGTTTTGGAACTCTTAATCCAGGTGCAGGTTTAACTTTATGGTTTACTGATAATGTTGGTTTAGAGTTAACTACACGTTACAAAAAAGCTTTTGGAGATAGAACAGAAGGAAATGTAAATTTTGCTGCTCCAGATGCTCCATCTTTATTTCAACACACTGCTGGTATCATCTTCAAATTTGGAGGTAAAGATACTGATGGTGACGGAATCTACGACAAAGATGATGCTTGTCCAGAAGTTGCTGGTTTGAAAGAATTCAACGGTTGTCCTGATACTGACAAAGATGGTATCCAAGACAGTGCAGATGAGTGTCCAGAAGAATTTGGTTTAGCTGCATTAAACGGATGTCCTGATACTGACGGAGACGGAATTGCTGATAAAAATGATGCATGTCCAGAAGTTGCTGGTTTAGCTTCTTTGAAAGGTTGTCCAGATGCTGACGGAGACGGAATCGCTGACAAAGATGACAAATGTCCTACTGTTGCTGGTCCTAAAGAAAACGCAGGTTGCCCTTGGCCAGATACTGACGGAGACGGAGTACTTGACAAAGATGACGCTTGTCCATCTGTAGCAGGTCCAGCTAGTAACAAAGGATGTCCTGAAGTTACAACTGAAGCTTTAGATAACTTAAAAATTCAAGCTAGAGCAATCTACTTTAATTCAGGAAAAGCTACTTTCAAAGTTGGTGATGTACCTGCTAGACTAGATGCAATGGCTTCTATCCTTAAAAATTATCCAAACGCTAAATTCAGTGTTGAAGGACATACTGATAGCGATGGATCTGACGAATTTAACCAAAAACTTTCTGAAGACAGAGCTAACGTGGTTAGAGATGCTTTATTAGAAAGAGGTATCAAAGCTGAAGATTTAAAAGCTGTAGGTTATGGTGAGTCTGCTCCAGTTGAAACTAACAAAACTGCTGCTGGTAAAGCTAAAAACAGAAGAACTGAGATTTTATTACAAAAATAATTTCTTCTAAAATATTTATAAGAAACGCCTCGATTTATCGGGGCGTTTTTTTATTTTTATAGAATGACAAATATTTCTTTTTTAGATAAAATAGCTTCAGTTTTATTACAAAATCATGCTACCAGTTTGCCCAAAACAATTGTTGTGCTACCCAACAAGCGCGCTAAAATCTTTTTACTTGAAGCGCTTAAAAAGCAAGTTAGTACAAACATTCTTGCGCCTCAAATTATAAGTATCGAAGATTTTATACAAGACATAGCTGGAATCAGAACTATCGATCCAATAGAGTTATTATTTGAGTTTTACGAGGTTTATTTAAGTCAAACAGATGCGTCTAAACAACAAAGCTTTGAATTGTTTGCCAATTGGGCGAAAACTTTATTGCAAGATTTTAATGAAATTGATCGCTACTTGCTCGATCCTGCTTATGTTTTATCATACCTAAAGGATATTGAAGACATAAAAAAATGGGGTATTGAAGTAGAAAACAAAACTCCTTTACTGGAAAAATATATTGATTTTTGGAAATTACTTCCACAGTATTATCAAACCCTTTACAAGCATTTACTTGAACTTGGAGTAGGTTATCAAGGTTTGATTTATAGAGAAGCAGTGAACAACTTGAACTCATTTTGCCAAAATCTTCAAGATAGTCGGTTTTTATTTGCGGGTTTTAACGCCTTAAATGCTGCCGAAGAAAAAATCATACAACATCTATTAGCTGCTGACCGTGCCGAAATTTATTGGGACGCTGATCAAACTTTTTTGAACGATCCGTATCACGATGCGGGTTTGTTTTTGCGCAGATTTAAAGAAAGTTGGAAGCATTATAAGTCAAATCCTTTTGAGTGGATTGTTGACGAATTTTCTCAAACAAAAAATATTCAAATTATTGGTACTCCCAAAACAATGGGTCAGGCTAAACTTGCCGGAAGTATCATTGAAAAAACTATCGAAAAGTCGAGTGAGCTAGGCCGAAAAGAATCGCTTGATAAAGTAGCTGTAGTACTGGGAGAAGAGAGTCTTTTGGTGCCGCTGTTGTATTCTTTGCCAGCTACGGTGGGCGCTTTGAATATCACAATGGGTTATTCTAGTAAAAATAATCCGGCGCAAATTTTAATTGCCAAATTATTCAAAATGCATACCAATGCATTGGCTAGGAATGCGAAAAGTTATGTGTTCTATTATAAAGATGTTCTTGATATATTGACGCATCCTTTGGTGGAGCCGTATGCTGAAACTAAGGCTTTGGTACAATTAATAAATCAAAATAATTACACTTTTATACCCCATCAAAAATTGGTGGAGTTGAATGTGATGCCAACAAATTTGTTTGTATTGCTTTTTCAAAAATGGAAGCTTGGAGCTATTCCTGTTTTAGAAACTATTTCTCGATTATTGTTGATTTTAAAAGAGAATCTTAACAACGATAACGAAGAGGAAAAAATAACGAAAGCATTTGTGTATGCTATCTTTAAAGTGATTAATAAACTGATTAATTATTATTCAAAATCAGCACATATTGATAAAATTGAAACGTTATATGCCATTTACAAACAGGTTATTGATCTAGCCGAAGTTTCGTTTGAAGGTGAGCCGCTAAATGGTTTGCAAATAATGGGAGTTCTTGAAAGTAGGGTTTTAGATTTTGATACGGTCATTGTTACATCTATGAACGAAGGTAAATTTCCAGCCGGAAAGTCTCAAAATTCTTTTATTCCTTATGATGTGAAAAGAGAGTTAGGGTTGCCAACTTTTAAGGAGAAAGACGCGATTTATACCTATCATTTTTATCATTTGTTGCAGCGCGCTACAAACATTTACTTGCTTTACAATACGGAAAGCGAAGGTTTGGATGCTGGTGAAAAAAGCCGATTTATTACCCAATTAGAAGTAGAAAAACAAAACAACCACACGCTTACACACGAGATTTATAATGCTACTTTACCTGAAATAGCTTATGAGCCAATGGAAATCCCGAAGTCGGATAGCGTAATGCTTCGCCTTAAAGAAATTGCTGAAAAAGGATTTTCACCCTCTGCTTTGACCAGTTATATTCGGAATCCGATACAGTTTTATTTCCAAAAGATTTTACGCATCAGCGAAGTAGAAGAGGTGGAAGAAAATATTGCCTTGAATACGCTGGGTACCATTATTCACGAAACTTTGCGTGTTTTATACGAGCCATTTATTGATAAGTTTATTTCTGAAAATGATATTCTAAATTGTTTCAAACAAATAGACGATGAGGTTCTAAAGCAATTTAAACTTGTTTACAAAGAAGGCGAAATAAAAAAAGGACGAAATTTATTAGCTTTTGAAGTAGCCAAACGGAATGTATCAAACTTCTTGAAAGTAGAATTAGAAAGCATCAAAAATGGAGATGCGATCAAAATTATCGCTTTGGAACAAACTTTTGAGCGCATTTTACAGCATCCGAATTTACCTTTTCCAGTTTTAATTAGAGGAAATGTGGACCGAATTGAAGAGCGCAATGGAAACATTCGAATCATCGATTACAAAACGGGGAAAGTAGATAAAGCAAATGTGACTTTGAAATCTTGGAACGGACTCATTGAAGATATAAAAAGTGATAAGATAATTCAAGTGCTTGCCTACGCATTTATGTATGAAACCGAAGCAAAAGGAAAACCAATTGAAGCTGGAATTATTTCTTTTAAAAATCTAAAAGCAGGTTTTTTACCTTTTAATTTTAAAATCGATAAAGAGGTACAAACTACTATTTCGACTGAAATGCTGAATAATTATCTGGAGCAATTGGTTATACTATTAAGTGAAATTTTGGACGAGAAAATACCTTTCAAAGAAAAAATAATTTAATTCATATACTATCAGAAAATTAAATAACAGTTACGAGTTTTACAAAAGTACTTTAGCTATAAATATTGCTGTAAGTGCTGTCGCGGCTGTGTTTGGAGGCTTTGAAACCTTTAAATATGCGCTCTTGTTTTTTGGTTTTTTCATTAGTCTTTTGATTAAAGAGGTGAATGCTAAAAACGAATACTTGTTTTATTACAACAACGGACTTTCAAAAATTCAGGTGATTGTTTATTCATTTCTGATTAATTTTTTCTTTTCGATGCTCTTCATTCTTGCTGTGAACCTCATATTGAATTTCCTATGACAACAAGTATTTTAGAAGTAGATAGCGTACAAAAACAATACGACGGAAAAATCATCCTTTCGGATGTGTATTTGAAATGTGAAATAGGAACTATTCTCGGGATTTTGGGTAGAAATGGTTCTGGTAAATCTACATTATTGAAAATTATTTTCGGAATAGAATCAGCTGATTTTAAATTTGTTCGAGTGTGTGGAAAAGTGCTCTCAAAAACAAGTGAGTTATTAAAAGAAATCAGCTATTTACCTCAGGATTCTTTTATTCCAAATTCTTTTTCGGTTCAAAAAACCATTCAATTGTGCATTGCCAAAGAGAAAGTAAAAGATTTTTATTCAGATGGCATGATACAGTCTATGTTGGCTAAAAAAATCAAACATTTATCTGGTGGAGAATTGCGTTATCTAGAAATTAAATTAATCCTGAACAATGATTCAAAATTTGTACTGCTAGATGAGCCTTACAACGGCTTGTCACCCATTATGGTTGAAAACATAAATGCATTAATCACGACCATGTCTGCTGTAAAAGGCATTTTGATCACCGATCATAATTATGAAAATGTAATCAAAATATCGACCAAACTGGCATTAATGAAAGATGGTAAAATGCACCATTTAAAAGATAAAAACGAACTGATAGAAAAAGGATATTTAAAATTTGGTATGCTCTAAATACTTTTAAAAAAAGACAATAGAACAGCTAATAATTCGTCTTGATTTTCTAGATGACTCATGTGTCCATCAGGAAAAGTGATAACTTGTACTGCCGTGTTTTCTATTTGTTCCTTGGTTTCGTCATAATTCAAAACAGGATCTTTTTCTCCTAAAATTAAAAGTTTAGGAAACGGAGTAAGGTGCAGCAATACTTCCCGATCTTGCCTGATTTTCATGCCTTCTAGTGAGGCAACAATTCCTTGCAAGGGTGTTTGTAGTGCCTCTTTTTTCACGTTTTCGATCGTGGTCGCCAATCGCTCTCTGTTATTTTCACTGAATAAATTCGCAATCGAAAGCGAAATGAAATTTACAAATGATTGTTTCACGGCTTTAATGGCACGATCCCGATTTTTTTTGCGCTCTTCACTGTCGGCTCTTGCGCTTGAGTTGAGTAAAACCAATCCTTTGATAGTGTCAGTATATAATTCGGCGAAAGCCAAAGCCACGTAACCTCCCATAGAATGCCCTACAAAAATAGCTTTACGAATGCGCAATTCTGATAAAACGGCATGAACCACATCGGCATTGTCCTCCATGGTGTGCACATATCCCAAACATTCTGTGGAACCATGACCTAATAAATCAATGCTAATAACACGATTTTTTTGCGCCAATTCTGGGACATAAAAATCCCACATGCTTTTGTTTTCTAGAAAACCGTGTAGTAAAACAATGGCCGTTCCTTTTCCAGTATCGGTATAGGAAATAGTGGTGTTTTTAAAGAGAATTTGTTTCAATTTTGTAATGTTTGGGCAAAGCTAAAGCTTTAATTTTTTTCAAAACATATAAGCCATTTAAGTTTTAGATTTTTTTGGCTGAATATTGGTGATAGCTGGAATAAAAAAGTTTAACTAAAAAGATTTTTACCATCTAAGAAATATAAGGTCATGGAAGTAATTTAAAAATTTACTTGTATTAAAAATAGTATATTTGAGAAAAGAAACATAGAAAATGAACAGACTTATTATTCTTGGAAACGGATTCGATTTAGCTCATGGTTTGCCGACTTCTTACAAAGATTTTATAAACAATTTTTGGAAAAATTTTAAAGATAAATATAAGAGTGAAGATTATCAAGGATTAATTTGTACCAATGATTCTTATAATGGCTATTTCTTAGATTATGGACCAATTGAGAGTTTAAAAGATTTTATTGTAAAAATTAAAGCGTATTGTGCAGACTATCAATACGTCTTTGATGAAAGCAATTTATCTTGTTTTTCAAGCAAAAAAAATGACCGCGTAAAAATATTTAGTTTTAAAAATTATTTTTTTAAACTTATTAATGAAAAAAAAAATATCGAAAATTGGGTTGACATCGAAAATGAATATTATATACTTTTAAAAAGATGTTTAAATCAAGATTTAAATTTAAGTATTCATGATTTGAATAATGAATTTGAAATTGTAAAAAGACTATTTGAAAAGTATCTAATTGAAAATATTGAAAAATCATTTTCATTTTCAGTGAATGTTGTAGGTGAAATAGGTGATATTTTTAAAGTAACCACTTATAAAAATGAAGAATTAAATAAATTTTTCGGTGAGATTTCTAAAGCCACGGAATCTTTTTTAATTAAAAAACATCAAGATATTCTTGATAAAAATAGACCAACTTACGGCTATCTTTTTTCAGATGATATTATTCCAGTAATTGAGATTGAAAATTATTTTTTAAGTTTCAATTATACCTCTATTGCAAATAATTATATCGATTTACTTGAAATGGATTTGAGCAATTTAATAGAAATTCATGGTAGATTAGAAGATCATAAAAATCAAATAAACTTTGGATTTGGAGATGAAATGGATAAATATTATCAAGAAATTGAAGAGAAAGATGATAATGAATACCTAAAAAATATAAAGTCTTTTCAATATTTACTTACATCAAATTACAAACGTCTATTAGATTTGATAGATAGTGATAAATTTCAAGTTTATATAATGGGTCACTCTTGTGGCTTATCAGACCGAACTTTGTTGAATACTATTTTTGAACACGAAAATTGTTGTTCAATTAAAGTTTTCTATCATGAAATTAAAGATGAGAATGGCAATGTTATTAAAGATAATTATACAGAAATTATTCAAAATATATCTAGACATTTCAATAAGAAAAAATTAATGCGAGAGAAAATAGTTAATAAAACACTTTGTCAACCATTACCTCAGGTTAAACTACCATTAAAATAAAAAAGCTCCCATTTATGAGAGCCTTTGAGTCTTAAAATCTATTATCACCGTCTATTAATCGGCCTAAACCGCCTAATAAACTACCTTCGTCACGACTGCTGCCACCTGCTCGTGGTGCCGATGCAATGATTCTGTCGGCGAGGCGACTGAAAGGTAAAGATTGAATAAATACGGTTCCTGGTCCGCGTAGCGTAGCGTAAAATAATCCTTCGCCACCAAAAAGAGAATTTTTGATTCCGCCTACAAACTCGATGTCATAATCTACATCTTTTGTGAATCCTACAATACAACCGGTATCTACTTTTAGGATTTCGCCAGCTGCTAGTTCTTTTTGTGCTAATGTTCCTCCGGTGTGTACAAAGGCCATTCCGTCGCCTTCAATTTTTTGCATGATAAAACCTTCGCCACCAAATAAACCTGTTCCTAGTTTTTTAGAGAATTCGATTCCTACTGATACGCCTTTGGCTGCACATAGGAAAGAATCTTTTTGGCAAATGAACTTACCGCCATATTGCATCAAATCGATCGGGATAATTTTTCCAGGATATGGCGATGCAAATGACACTTTGCTTTTAGTGTTGTTTTGATTGATGAAAGCAGTCATAAAAAGACTTTCGCCCGTAAGTACTCGTTTTCCTGCGCTGAGTAGTTTGCCAAACAATCCCGTTTCTTGACCCGATCCGTCTCCGAAAATAGTTTGCATTTGAATATTGTTATCCATCATCATAAAGCTGCCTGCTTCGGCAACTACAATTTCTTGAGGATCTAATTCTATTTCTACGTACTGCATTTCTTCGCCGTAAATGTGGTAATCGATTTCGTGTGCTTGCATGATTTTATGTTTTTTAGTTTTTATTGGTTCGTTTTATAAACTGTTATTCCTAATAGTTTTAAAGTAAGTCTTTGACTGATTTGTAACGTTACAATTTTAAAATTGTTTTAACATTTTGACTACTGAAAATGATTTGTGAATGTTAGCCCTGATGGCAGTGGCATCTCCCGATGGAAAAACAAGGCTTTTGGGCCGCAGTTTTTGGAGCGGGAATAAAACGAACAGCAGGACTATACGAATTAAATTGCAGGATGTGGTGCTCCTAAAAAAAAAGCAGCCTAGAAAACTAGACTGCTTGTGGTTTGATTTTTTGCTATTTTAAGCGTTCATGAGGTCTTCAATTTCCTCGACTTCGATAGGAATGTTGCGCATCATGTTGAAAGGTTCGCCGCTTTCTTGAACGATGATGTTGTCCTCAAGACGGATACCAAAACCTTCGGCAGGAATGTAAATTCCAGGCTCTACGGTAAATACCATGTTGGCTTGCATAGGCTCGGTCAAAATACCGTAATCGTGCGTGTCTAGCCCCATGTGGTGCGAAGTTCCGTGCATGAAATATTTTTTGTAAGCGGGCCAGTCTGGGTTTTCGTTTTGCACATCGGCTTTGTCAATAAGTCCTAAACCTAGTAATTCTGAGGTCATTATTTTGCCTACTTCGATGTGGTATTGTTTCCAAAGTGTGCCAGTGGTTAACATTTTAGTAGCTTCGTTTTTTACACGCAATACAGCGTTGTAAACTTCTTTTTGACGAGAAGAATAGCGACCAGAAACCGGAATTGTACGCGTCATGTCACTAGAATAATTAGCATATTCAGCAGCTACATCAAGCAAAATCAAGTCGCCTGCTTTGCATTGTTGGTTGTTTTCAATATAATGCAAAACGTTGGCATTGTTACCCGATGCGATGATAGGCGTGTAGGCAAAACCACGAGAGCGATTGCGGATGAATTCGTGAATTAATTCGGCTTCGATTTCGTATTCAGTAACGTTTGGTTTTACAAAAGGCAACAATCGTCTGAAACCAAGCTCGGTGATGTTACAGGCTTTTTGAATCAAATCTAATTCTTCGCTTTCTTTTACAGAACGAAGGCGTTGTAGGATTGGGTTACTTTTGGCAACGGCATGTGCAGGATATTTTTCTTTCCACCATTTTACAAATCGTGCTTCACGCGTTTCGGTTTCTACGGTGGCGCGGTAATGCTCGTTGGTGTTGATGTAAATGGTTTCGGCGTGCGTCATCATTTCGAATAACACTTTTTCAAAATCTTGCAACCAATACACAGTTTTGATACCGGTTACTTCGTAAGCACGTTCTTTGGTTAATTTTTCACCTTCCCAAATAGCAATGTGCTCGCTAGTTTCTTTCAAGAAAACCATTTCGCGTTGGTGTTCATAAGGCGCGTCAGGGAACAACAATAAAATACTTTCTTCTTGGTCAACGCCACTCAAATAAAAGATATCACGGTGTTGCGCAAAAGGCAAGGTGCTATCAGCCGAAACGGGATATATATCATTCGAATTAAAAACAGCAACACTTTTTGGCTTCATTTGCGCCATGAATTTTGCTCTGTTTTTTATAAATAAATTACGGTCAATTTGATGGTATTTCATGTGTTGGGTTTTATTTTTTTATGGGTGTAAAATGTAGTTAGAACAACTTATTTATCTCATTAATTTAAAACAAGTGAGTGCTATTCTGGATATTTTATTGATTATTCAAAAATACTAACTTTGGTAGAAATGGGTGTTAATTAGAGTATAAAATTTTTTGGTACGTGTATTTATCCTTAAATTTCGGCATCAAAAATCAATCCTATGAAAAAAAGAATACTCCTAACCGCTTTTATTGTACAAACTGTCGCGTCTGCACAGGTCTCTGCTGAGGCGGTTCAAAACAGTTTAGTGGCCAAGAAACAACTGCAAGAACAATCGCTTTTTCAGAGTCTAAATTTACAAAATGTAGGTCCAACTGTAATGAGCGGACGTGTAGTTGATGTAGATGTAAATCCTGAAAATCCTACTGAATTTTATGTAGGTTATGCTTCAGGAGGTTTGTGGTATAGCAATAATAACGGAATGAGTTTTGTGCCGGTTATGGATAGTGCGCCTACGCAAAATGTAGGTGATATTGCTATTGACTGGAAAAACGGAACGATTTGGGTAGGAACTGGAGAGGTGAATTCGTCGCGTTCCTCGTATGCGGGAATCGGAATTTTGCGTTCTGATGACAAAGGAAAAACCTGGAAGAATTTGGGATTAACCGACAGTCACCACATTAGCCGTATCGTTATCAACCCAACGAATCCGAACGAAGTAGTGGTTGGAGTCGTAGGTCATTTGTATACAAAAAATGAAGAACGCGGTATTTATAAAACTACTGATGGTGGTAAAACTTGGAGTAAAACCCTTTTTGTGAACGATCAGACGGGAATTATTGATGTAGCTGTTTCTCCAAAGAACTTTAAAATACAATACGCAGCTGCTTGGACTAAAGACAGGAAAGCATGGGATTTTGTGGGAAGCGGTGCAGCATCAGGAATTTATAAAAGTGAGGATGCTGGAGCAACTTGGAAGTTATATTCTGCAGTAAACAGCGGTTTCCCTACGGGTGAAGGTGTGGGTAGAATTGGTCTAGCTGTGTATGATGATACTACTGTGTATGCGGTTTTGGACAATCAGTACAAACGACCTTTGGATAGTAAAAAAAGTACGGCCTTGCCAGCAGCTTTTTCACTTCCTGGAGATGAATTTTTGAAATTACCCAACAAAAGTTTGAATTCGATTTTGAAAAATTACGGATTAACTGAAAAATATAGAGCTGAGAATATTAAACATTGGGTAGAGAATGGATACGTTCAGCCTAGTGAAGCTGGAAAAGTAGTTCTAGCATCTATCAATAGTTTGGCTGATGCCGAAGTAATTGGTGCCGAAGTTTACAAATCAACCAACGGAGGAACATCGTGGACAAAAACAAATCAAAACTTTATTGATGATTTATTTTCTTCTTACGGTTATTATTTTGCCGCAATATCGGTAGATCCTTCTAATTCAGATAAAATTTATTTATCTGGAGTTCCGGTAATCAAATCAGATGATGGCGGTAAAACCTTTACGAGCATAAGCGAAGAAAATGTACACTCTGATCATCACGTGGTTTGGGTGAATCCTGCTAAACCAGGCCATTTAATCAACGGAAATGATGGTGGATTGAATATTTCTTATGACGATGGCGCACATTGGTTTAAAGGAAATTCGCATGGCGTGAGTCAGTTTTATGCTGTAAATGTTGATGAGCAAGAGCCTTACAACATTTATGGTGGTATGCAAGACAATGGGGTTTGGGTTGGGCCAAGCAACTATACTTTTTCTTCGGAATGGTTACAAACTGGAAAGTATCCTTATGAAAGTTTAATGGGAGGTGATGGAATGCAAGTACAAATAGACAAACGCAATCCGAATATTGTTTTTACGGGTTTCCAATTTGGGAATTACTACCGTATCGATCGCGCTACTGGCAAAAGAGAATATGTTTCGCCAAAGCCAAAAAAGGACGAGAAGCCATTCCGTTTTAACTGGCAAACACCAATTTTGCTTTCGTCTCACAACCAAGACATCTTGTATATGGGGTCGAACTTTTTGCACCGTTCTATGAACCAAGGGCAAACTTGGACTGCGATTTCACCTGACTTAACGCAAGGTTTTAAAGAAGGAAATGTAGCTTACGGAACGCTGGCTAGCATTAGCGAAAGTGCATTGCAGTTTGGTTTGTTGTACACGGGTAGTGATGATGGCTTGATTCATGTTTCAAAAGATGGCGGTGTGAATTGGACAAAAATTTCAACCAACTTACCGCAAAATTTATGGGTAACTCGTGTTGTAGCTTCAACTCATAAAAAAGAACGTGTTTATGCTACCTTAAATGGCTATCGTAATGATGATTTTACTACTTATGTTTATGTATCTGATGATTATGGTCAAAATTGGACTAGTATTGCCAGTAACATTCCTATGAGTCCCGTAAATGCTATTGCAGAAGACCCGACGAATGAAAACGTATTGTATTTAGGAACTGACAATGGATTGTATGTGTCTTTAAATCGTGGCAAAAACTGGGATGATTTTTCAAACGGAATGCCAGCGGTGGCGGTACATGATTTAGTTATTCAAAAGAAAGTAAAAGACTTGGTTGTGGGTACACACGGTCGTTCTATTTACAAGGTAAATGTAGATGCTGTTGGTCAATTAACGGACGCTGTTTTAGCAAAAAACATCCATGTTTTGGAACCAAAAAAGATCAGAAAATCAAGAGAATGGGGCAATAGCTGGAGCGTATGGTCAAAACCTACTGATCCGAAAGCTGAGATTTGGTTCTACTCCAACTCTGATTCAGAGGTTGTAGTACAAATAGAAAACCCGAACAAGGAAGTGCTGCTTTCGCAAAAGTTTGCTGCCAAAAAAGGTTTGAATAAGTACGTTTATGATTTAGCAGTACCCAAAGCAATTGCCGAAAAAGCGTTGGCTAAGGACAAAAAACTAAAATGGGAACCAGCCAAAACAGGAAAATACTATTTACAACCTTCAGTTAACAAAGTGAGCATCCAAAAAGGAAAAGACAAAGAAGTTGTAAATCTTGAGGTTTATGAGTCCAAATAAATCATTTTAGCACTAATACAAAAAGCACGATTCTATTAGAAATCGTGCTTTTTTTTGCTTGTTATTTTTAAGGATTTCAGTTTTAATTTAACTTGAATTGTATTAAATTTTCTTTTATGAACAGTTACGAAAAGTAAACACTGAAGCCGTCGTTTTGAAAAGCATGATGAACTGTAGTTCTCCTTTTTCTTGCTCTATTATTATTTTATTGTTAATTTATTTCGAAAGGTAATTCTGAACATTAATTTGTATATCTTCGTAAGAATTAACCTTGTAAACCAAAACTAAAATGAATAAAACAATGTCTATCAATTTTATTGTTAGTTGTTCTGACAATATCAAGAACACATACTGTAACCCAACAGAAACCTACTTAGATGAATTATTTAACAACTGGCAAGACTAAGATTATGAAAAAACTACTCATGTTAATTTTTGCAATTATAATTATTTCAGGTTGCGAACCAGGAAGTGTAATAGATTATGATTATACGATTGTAAATGATTCAGGAAAAACAGTAATTTTAATTCCTTTTTTAAATGGAGAGAAAGATTTGAAAAATGCTATTACACTTAATCAAGGTGCTAAAATAAATAAAAAATACAGATATACTCCCCCTGGCGGTGCGGGTTATTCAATGGGTAATCTACTTAAATCTGATTATATAGCTTTCGTGTACGATAGTGCAAAAATCAATATTTTTAGTATCTATTCTGAGCAATGTACAACTTGTCCGTCTATTTCAAATATTGGTATTGATATTAAATATGCAGAAAATAATCGAAATCCATTTAATTCAAAGTTTAATGATGAGGAAACCGAAGTGTATACCATAACCCCCGAGGATTTTCAAAATGCACAAGATTGCGGTGGGAATTGTAATTAATAACACTCAAACCCTTTCAGAGTAACTAATTATGAAAGGGTTGTTTTAATTTAAGAAAAGAATAAGTTGCTTTAATTGGAGCTAATTCTTGGAATGAATGGCGTGACAATATTAAAAACAGATATAACAATCCAACAGAAATTTACTTAGACGAATTATTTAATAACTGGCAAGATTAAAATTATGAAAAAAATTGTATCAATAATCATTGTTGTTTTATTGGCAGCAAGTTGTACGGATCAAGGAGATTTTAAAGACTATGACTATACGATTATTAATAATTCTGGTGTAGTAGTTGAGATTGTTCCGTACAACGAAAATGGTGTCATTGAAGTAAATAAAAGAGTTACTATCGGTATTGGTGAGAAAATTAATAAGATAAAAAGAGTGCATCCAATTGGTGGCGATGGTCCATTAAACTTTAAAGAGTTACTTTTTACAAAGGCAGGTTTTTCTTTTAGGAAAATAGATTTAATTTTTAACAATATAAAGAAATCTTCTTATTCAGATAATTGTTTATATGCAAATGGAGTCTCATCAAATTGCAGTATCAGAAATATTTTTTTACTAGATTACAACAACGATTTTACAGAAGTTTACACCATAACCCCTGAGGATTTTCAAAATGCTCAAGATTGCGGTGGGAATTGTAATTAAAAATATAAAATACAAGATTTAGGTCGAAAAAAAAGGCTGTCTTCAAAAATTGGAGACAGCCTTTTTTATAATAAACTGGTATTGAAAATTCAATATCTTATAACCCGTTGGGTGTAATTATTAAAAAAGTCAGTTCGAGTTTTTTTTTGTGTAATGAAATGGAGCAAAAAAAGTATCTAGAATGGTTTTTAATGAAATTTTACTTGTTCTCGATACGATTTTCTTTCGAAAATCACTCGAACTGACGTAAAATTATCATCAAAAATTAATTACACCCAACGGGTTATCTTATAGCTTTTATTAATCCACCCATTTGTAATAACGAGCTCCCAGTAAGTTGGGGTTTTCGCTCTCAATACGATCTAAAACCCATTCGTTTTTTGGGGTTTGTACGCTTAGGTGTTGTTCTTTTTTATGTAGTTTTTCGTAGGTTTCAAAATCAATTTCAAAACTCTTTTCGAGTATTTCAAATAAGGCAACAGGTTGAAGTGCTTCTTTCCATTGGTCTTCAATTGTTCCTTCAAAAACTTTTGATTTTGAGCCGCTTCCATAGGCCAGAAAGCCCATTTTTTCATTGGTAATTTCTTCGTTTGTGTCTAAAAAATGCGCTAAGGTTGATAGCAGTCCCATGAATATAGAGCCAGTATATAGGTTTCCAATTAATGAGGAAGCAATTTCAGCAGGCTGTAATTTCTCGATCACAAAGGTTTTGTAGGTTTCTGATTTACTAACTTCCTTGAGTTTGTTTTGGTATTCTGTCGCATCTTCGGAACCAGAAAGATAAGTAGTTCCCGCATCTAAAGCGTAAATTTCAGATAGCATTCTTCGGCCTTGAAAAGCATACGGCAAATGCATTACAATACTTTTCCAAGAGTTGTAAACAGTTTCGGAGCTGTTATTTAATTTTTTGAAAGCAAAATAAGCACTGCGTGTGCGATCCATATAGCATTGATTGGAATATTGCCCATCAAATACGGGTTGATCTTTGTGAATTTCAATTTCGCTTTCTAAGTTATCAAACCAAACCTCATTATTGGTATTGTTCGTTATGGCTTCTTTAGTTACTGTTCTGTAGGGTTTAAAAAAATCAAAAACACCTTTGGTACTCACGCCCCAATTATTTTCGATTGTCATAATTCTTGGGTTGGCAGTAATCAAAATAGCTACTGCTCCTGCGCCTTGCGTATATTCGCCAGTCGAGTTGAGGTCGTATTTTGCAAAATCTGTTGTCACTACAATGGCTTTTTTGCTAGGGTTTAATGTTACAAAATCAATACAATTTTGCATAGCATCTACGCCGCCAATACAAGCAAAAGTAAAGTCAACTGCATCACAATGTTCAAAAGTGTTTGCTCCAAATTTTTGCTCCATTAAGGCAACTAAAAACGAGGCAATAGGTTTTGAACTGTCAATACTGCTTTCAGTACCCACGTAAATGCGAGCAATTTCGCTTAAGTTTAATTTTTGCTCTTCGATTAATTTTGTCAAAGCATTGGCTCCAAAAACCACGGTATCTTGATAAGTGTCTGGCAAGGTCATTTTAAGAAGTCCTAAGCCTTTTTCTAGTTTTTCGGGTTCAATATTTCTGGCTTTTGCAAGTACCGCTATGGGTAAATGAATTTTTGCTACGTCAAAAGCGAGTGCGTCTATTCCTATTTTCATTGTGTTTTTTTGGATATAAAATTAAAAATTAGCTTGGTAGCAAGTTCTTTTTACAAAAACAAAAACGATTAAATGCCAAATTTTTACGGATTTAAATTCGATTCTAAAGTAAAATTATAGATATCATAATTAATGTAATTTTTAATGAGGATAGCATCAATTTGCAAAAAGTCAACCTTTAGTATTTTTTGACTTTTGTTCAACTAATAAACACGATATTAGGGTCTTAAGTATTGGTTTATAGGAAATTAAATGAGAATCTAGCTTAACACTTTAAAATCATTATAAATTATAGCGAAAAGGTTGTAGTTCTTTTTCAATTGCCCTATTTTTGTATGATTTTTTAAATTAATTCACACTAAATCTTATGGCAAAATCTGCATTATTAAAGTCATCGATAGCAAAAAAAGTCGCTATGGCGCTTTCTGGACTTTTCTTAATTTTATTTTTAGCACAACATTTTTTTATAAACAGTACCTCGGTTTTTAGTCCTGATACTTTTAACTCTATTTCTCATTTTATGGGAAATAATCCATTGGTACAGTTTGTAATTCAGCCAATTCTTATTGTTGGTGTTATTTTTCACTTTGCAATGGGTATTGCTTTGGACTTTCAAAACAAAAGCGCAAGACCTATTAAGTATGTACAAAACAATGGTGCTGCAAACTCTTCATGGGCATCAAGAAACATGATCGTTTCAGGATTGGTAGTTTTAGCGTTCATTTTATTGCATTTTTACGATTTTTGGATTCCAGAAATGGTATACAAGTACGTTGATGTTCAGCCTCTTGATGAAACTCGTTATTTTGGTGAATTGCAGCACAAATTTGTAGATCCTATTCGTACAGCTATTTACTGTGTTTCTTTTGTGTTGTTGTCGTTGCACTTATGGCACGGTTTCAATTCTTCGTTCCAATCAGTTGGATTTAACAACAAATACTCAAGAGCATTACACAAATTGGGATATGCGTTTGCAATTGTAGTTCCTTTCGGCTTTATTTTCATTGCATTATTTCATCATTTTAATCATTAATATTAAATTATAAATGGCTTTAGATTCAAAAATACCAAATGGTCCAATAGCGGACAAATGGACAAATTATAAAAATCACATTAATTTAGTAAACCCAGCAAACAAACGTAATATTGATATTATTGTTGTTGGAACGGGACTTGCAGGAGGATCTGCTGCTGCAACTTTAGCTGAATTAGGATATAACGTTAAAACTTTTTGCTTTCAAGATTCACCACGTCGTGCGCACTCTATTGCTGCACAAGGAGGTATCAACGCTGCAAAAAACTATCAAGGTGATGGTGACTCTACTTTTCGTTTGTTTTACGACACGGTAAAAGGAGGAGACTACCGCTCAAGAGAAGCAAACGTTCACAGACTTGCAGAAGTTTCTGTAAACATCATTGACCAATGTGTAATGCAAGGTGTGCCTTTGGCTCGTGAGTACGGTGGTTTGCTAGACAACCGTTCTTTTGGAGGAACGTTGGTGGCTAGAACTTTTTACGCAAAAGGACAAACAGGACAGCAGTTATTATTAGGAGCATATTCTGCAATGAACCGTCAAATTGGTCGTGGTAAGATTAAATCATACACACGTCACGAAATGCAAGATTTAGTTCTTGTTGACGGAAAAGCAAGAGGAATTATTGCTCGTAACTTGGTAACTGGTGAATTAGAGCGTCACTCTGCACACGCAGTTGTAATTGCTTCTGGAGGATACGGTAACGTATTTTTCTTGTCAACTTATGCTATGGGAAGTAACGCTACTGCTGCATGGAAAGTGCACAAAAAAGGAGCTTTCTTCGCTAACCCTTGCTACACACAAATTCACCCAACTTGTATCCCAGTTTCAGGAGATCACCAGTCTAAATTGACTTTGATGTCTGAGTCGTTACGTAACGACGGACGTATTTGGGTACCTGCAAAATTAGAGGATGCACAAGCTATTCGTGAAGGGAAATTGAAACCAACACAAATCGCCGAAGAAGATAGAGATTATTACTTAGAGCGTCGTTACCCTGCATTTGGTAACTTAGTACCTAGAGATATCGCTTCGCGTGCTGCAAAAGAAAGATGTGATGCTGGTTTTGGTGTGAACAAAACTGGTGAAGCAGTTTACTTAGATTTTGCCGCAGCAATCGAGCGTTACGGTAAAGAACAAGCCTATGTTAAAGGTCTTGATGCTAATGACAAAGCGTTGGTAACAAAATTAGGAGCTGCTATCGTAGCTAATAAATACGGAAACTTATTCCAAATGTATGAGAAAATCGTTGATGAGGATCCATACACAACTCCAATGATGATTTACCCAGCAGTACACTATACTATGGGTGGTATTTGGGTTGATTATAACTTACAAACTACAATTCCGGGATGTTTTAGTATTGGAGAAGCTAACTTCTCTGACCACGGAGCGAACCGTCTAGGAGCTTCTGCTTTAATGCAAGGTTTGGCTGATGGTTACTTTGTATTGCCATACACAATTGGTGATTACTTAGCTCCGGACATTAAAACTGGTAAAATTCCAACTGATTTGCCAGAGTTTGAAGAAGCTGAGAAAAACGTAAAAGCGCGTATTGATAAATTAATCAATAATAACGGTACTCATTCTGTTGATTATTTTCATAAGAAATTAGGAAAAATCATGTGGAACAAAGTAGGTATGGCGCGTAACGCAAAAGGTTTAACTGAAGCTATCGAAGAAATTGCTGCTCTAAGAGAAGAGTTTTACAGAGATGTAAAAGTTCCTGGAGATGCTTACAGTTTTAACCAAGAGCTTGACAAAGCAGGTCGTGTTGCTGACTTCCTTGAGTTAGGAGAGCTTTTCGCTAAGGATGCATTACACCGTAACGAATCTTGTGGAGGTCACTTCCGTGAAGAATACCAATCGGAAGATGGTGAAGCACAACGTGATGATGAAAACTTTGCTTACGTTGCTGCTTGGGAGTATGTTGGAAAGCCTAGCGAAGCTATCTTACACAAAGAGCCGCTTGTGTACGAAAATGTTAAACTAGTAACGCGTAGTTATAAATAGGAATCTGTCCTTGAGTTTAAAATGGTGTGAAATCCACTTTAGCTCTTTGACTTTCAAACGAAAGAAAATATGAAACTTACATTAAAAATATGGCGTCAAGCCAACGCCAAAGCAGAAGGTAAAATTGTTGAGTATCCGTTAGATGGTATCGAAGAGGACATGTCTTTCCTTGAAATGCTTGACGTTTTAAACGAAGGTTTAATTAACAAAGGAGATTTGCCAGTATCTTTTGACCACGATTGTCGTGAAGGAATTTGTGGTTCTTGCTCTTTGTATATCAACGGTGAAGCTCACGGGCCAGACAGACGTGTACCAACTTGTCAGTTGCACATGAGAATGTTTAAAGATGGTGATACTATTTTTATCGAGCCATTCAGAGCAAAAGCTTTCCCAGTTATTAAAGATTTAGTTGTTGACAGAAGTGCTTTTGACAGAATTCAACACGCAGGTGGTTTCGTTTCTGTTAATACTTCAGGAAAACCAACAGATGCAAATGCTACTTTGATTCCTAAACACGATGCTGATAGGGCTTTTGATGCTGCAACTTGTATTGGTTGCGGAGCTTGTGTAGCAAGTTGTAAAAACTCATCGGCTATGTTGTTCGTGTCTGCTAAAGTATCTCAATACGCTTTGTTACCACAAGGGAAAGTTGAGGCAGCTGATCGTGTATTGAACATGGTGGCTCAAATGGACGCAGAAGGTTTTGGTAACTGTACGAATACTGGTGCGTGTGAAGTAGAGTGTCCAAAAGGAATTTCTCTAGAGAACATCGCTCGTATGAACAGAGAATACCTTTCAGCAAGTATCAAAGGATAATTTATCCCCATTAATAGTTTAAAAAAAGCATTCGAG
This sequence comes from Flavobacterium sp. K77, assembly GCF_021608205.1. Lineage (NCBI taxonomy): Bacteria > Pseudomonadati > Bacteroidota > Flavobacteriia > Flavobacteriales > Flavobacteriaceae > Flavobacterium > Flavobacterium sp. K77. The sequence goes on from NZ_JAKIHO010000001.1 coordinate 353,271, forward strand.
TCATTCGAATGCTTTTTTTTATGGACTAAATGTCAGATTCAAAAAGGAGGTTAGTCTTTCCATCCCCATGGAGCAGCGGGTGTTGCTACTGTTTTTGTTAGATCAAATTTTACGGTAAACAATCTATCAGAGCCTATTCGTCTTAGGTTATAGGTAAATGAGGTTTCGTCAATTGTAATCCACCAGACATTAGTTGCGGCGTTCGGAATTAAATTTAATGTTTCTTGGTCTGCAGGAAAAAATTGAATTCCTGCACTACCTGAATTTGGACTCGTACCGCCGTATTGTGTTACTTTATCTTCGGTTCCATCTTCGTGTCTGTGGTCGTGTTTCAATTTAATTCTGTCTTTATCGAATGTTAAAACCCATGTTCTTGATTTGTCATCACCAACAAAAAACGGAATTCTAATGGTTTTTTTGTCGCAGCTTCTTACATGCATTACTAGTTTTTTATCCCTAAAAGTATCATTCGAAGCGCCTTCTTTAATTTCTCCTTCAAACGATTTTCCGCAATGTTTCTGCAAATTTTCCCAAAATTGTTATGCACCCGTTTTTTCTTGTGCTTGAGTAGCTAAGTGACTTAAAAGTACTAGGGCAAATAATATTTTTTTCATGTCTTAGTTTTTTGCTAAAGTAAGGAAGTTATTATAGGTTAGAATTATTATTTTTAAAGAAAATTAGAAAGTAATGCAAGTAAGTTTTATTCAATCGCCCCTAGTTTGGGAGAATCCACAAGCCAATCGTGATTATTTTACAAATGCAATAGCAACTGTAAAAGCAGATACTAATTTAATTGTACTGCCTGAAATGTTTACTTCGGGGTTTACTATGAATCCGCAAGCCGTTGCCGAAAGTATGCAGGGAGAAACGATTCAATGGTTGCAACTTTTGGCGCAAAGCCGAAATTGTGCTATCACAGGAAGCTTGGTTATTGAAGATGGTGATCAATATTACAACCGTTTGGTGTTTGTTTACCCGTCTGGTGTAGTTCAAACTTATGATAAAAAGCATTTATTTACTTTGTCTGGAGAGCACGAGGTTTATACGGCTGGTACCGAAAAAGTAGTTGTAGAGTACATGGGTTGGAGGATATGTCCTTTTATTTGCTATGATCTCAGATTTCCTGTTTTCTCCAGAAATAATGTCAATTATGATTTGCTGTTGTATGTGGCAAGTTGGCCCAAAACAAGGACCAATGCTTGGGATATTTTACTCCAAGCACGTGCTGTTGAAAACATGTGCTACGCTATTGGAGTAAACCGTATTGGCACAGATGCAAATGGTTATGAATACATTGGACATTCACAAGCAATAGATTTTCTTGGTCACACATTAGTGGCTGCGAATGAGGTTGAAGGTGTTTTTACAACGATTTTGGATAAAGATGCCTTATTGGAAACACTACAAAAACTCAACTTCTTGAATGATCAAGATGCGTTTAATTTGCTGTAAAGCGATTTTATTTTATTTTCTTTATTTCTTTTTTGGGTTCGGGTACGTATGGTAAGCTTAAATCGAAAGTTTGATTAACGTCCCAATTCGTTCTAATTTCCATTATTTTTGATAGGTAGATTACCTCTTCCGCTTGTCGTTTTTCTATAAAGGATCCTGAATCCCATTCTTTATTTGCGTTTGTATCGTATATGGCGCGTAAAGAGTATTGTGCTGGTTCTAAAAGGTTGAAGTTAATAGTACTTGCCTCAGTTGTGTATTCTGCTGCTTGTACTTCTCCTTTTTCGTTTGTAAGTTCGATTAGTACCGGATATGATTTTGCATTTTGTAATTGTACAATAAGATTTCCGTAATCAGCCGCAGAACGAGTTGTTATTTTAAAACTTAAAGAGTCATTTTTTTGGTCAAAAAAATCAGTTACCGCATCCGGAAGCAAGGATATGGTGTAGTTTTCTTGCTCTTCTTTTTTGAAATCGAGAAATAGTTTTTGCTCAAATTCATCGTAATAACTTGTAAAGGGAACTATTGCACGGGATTTGTTAATGATGCTAATTTTACTGTCGTTCACTTTGGTTAAAGGAGTGTTGCTTTCAAATCCAAAGCGTTCTCTAAACTTTAAATCGTTTGTTTGTAATGGGGATAGTCGTAGGGTGTCCTTCTTTTGATCTTTTATTTTAAAACTGAAATTGGCTTTATACGTGCCTTTGGTCACAGCTAGTTGCAAGGAATCTGCTTTTAATGGTTTATACCAAATTTGTAGCGAGTCCTTTTTTGGAAATTTAGTCACCATGCTTTCAAGAGCTACGCTGTTGTTCTTTAATGTAAGCATCGGTAAATCTTTTTTCGATTTAATCTTCCCTTCATGCCCCAACAATAAACGGTTACCGGAGGCTTGGGTAGGTTTAAAACTTTTAAACGGAAGTGCTTCTTTGAATATTTCTAATTCATACAAGGTGTCGTTAGGCACAGTTACAAATTCCTTGATGAAGCCAATTTTGTCTGTTTTTGGATTGTATTTGTTATTGCTATTTGCATCCTTAACAGCAACCAAAAGGTATTTTCCAGCTTTTAAGTTTTCGAATTTAAAGCTTTTTAAACTGTCAAGAGTATTGGTTATGTAGCGTGGGGTTTCCTTATATACGATGGAGTCCGTATATTTTTCATTTACATCATAGAGCATTACTGATACAAATGATTCCACCTCTTTGTCAATGGCGCTTTTAATCACTCCGCTTAGTTGCAAGGAATCTATATATGAGCCAGTAGAAAAAACGTATTTGAATTGATTCAACGGATTTCCTTCGTTATTGTCTGCTATACTTTGCCCAAAATTAAAACTATAAGTCGTATTGGGTTGTAACGTATCTTTAATTTTAATTGTAATGGTTTTACTAGCGGTTGTGGGTAAAATTAGCGGTTCGTTTTTCATTGGCGGAGACACGATCAACTGCTTCGAAAGATTTTTCAATTTGATATTCTCGTCAAATACTAATTTGATTTCATTTCCTTTGAAATTAGTTTTGAAATTTTCAGGAAAACTTACTTTCAGTACGGGAGCGATAGTGTCTTTTAGGCCACCAGTTATGGAGCCGCGTTTGGCGCATCCTACAATTATAAATAGTATTATTAGACTAATATATCTCCAATTTGTTTTAAACATGCTTGATCGAATTTTTAAAGTACAAAATAACAATTATAATTCTTGCAACCGAAATTTTTATACAAATATTGTGAGCTTATAGTTTACAATTGAGATTTGAAAAAATCACTAAAAAAATGGGTACACATTCCTTAAATTTGTCGCTAGTAGCACGATTCGTAGTGTTAAGTGTTTGTTTCATTCTAAGTAATAAAAAATAATCATGAGAAAAATTGAACATATAGGTATTGCAGTTAAGGATTTAGAAGTTTCTAACTTGGTTTTTGAAAAACTATTTGGGGCACCGGCCTACAAATTTGAAGAGGTGCTAAGTGAAGGTGTTACGACTTCATTCTTTCAAAGCGGACCCAATAAAATTGAACTTTTGGCTGCAACGCATCCGGATAGTCCCATTGCAAAATTTATAGAGAAAAAGGGAGAAGGTATTCATCACATTGCCTTTGATGTTGAAGATATTGTTGCTGAGATTGCTAGATTAAAAAATGAAGGTTTTGTGGTGTTGAATGAAACGCCTAAAAAGGGAGCTGACAATAAATTAGTGGCTTTTTTACATCCCAAAAGCACCAACGGCGTCCTAATTGAATTGTGTCAAGAAATAAAATAATTAAAATGTAGGAGTGCTAGCTTGCTAGTAGTCAACTAGTTTTAAATAGTAGTGTTAGTGCTATTGTTTATTATTAAAAACAAGCGCAAAAATATTTGGAGCAAATGAAAAATAATGGTAATATTGCAAACTCTTAACCGGTCCTATAGCTCAGCTGGTTAGAGCACCTGACTCATAATCAGGTGGTCCCTGGTTCGAGCCCAGGTGGGACCACATCCAAAAACCTCCAAATGTAATTTGGAGGTTTTTTTTTAAACCATTAGGAGCTATTATTCGTAAATGAAATGAAACGATTAAAAAAAGAGTATTAAAAACTCAATAGATTTTTTTTTATCGTAAAATTTGTTATTTTTGGGCACTATGGAAGGCAGAGTAAATAAATTTTATTTTTTAATTTTTCTAATAGGAAGCGTTAATATTGCTTTAGGGCAAGTTCCTCCTCCGCCGCCAGGCGAAGACGCTCCAATTTTGTCTGTTTCTCAGTATTTAGATTATGTAGCTTTAATTGCCGTGTTTTTTGGATTTTATATTTTACATCATTATAGAAAAAAACAAAACCCTTTAGACAACTAAAGGGTTTTGTTTTTTTAATGTGCTTGGTGTAATCGTGCAACATATTTGCCAATTACATCAAACTCTAGGTTTACTCTAGTGCCGATTTTAAAACTATTAAAATTGGTATGCTCATAGGTATACGGAATAATAGCAACGCTAAACTGATTTTTCTTCGAGTTCACCACAGTTAAACTTACTCCGTTTACCGTGATAGACCCTTTTTCTATAGTTAGATTGTTAAGTGTAGGGTCATATTCAAAGCTGTATTTCCAACTTCCATTCGTTTCTTCAGCCTCTATGCAAGTTCCTACTTGATCAACATGTCCTTGTACAAGATGACCATCTAATCGATCTCCTAATTTCATCGCGCGCTCTAGATTTATTTGATCACCTACATGCCACGAGGCTAAGTTGGTTTTCTGTAAAGTTTCATCAATTGCGGTAACTGTGAAACGATTGTCGTTTATGGCAACCACGGTCAAACAAACGCCATTATGAGCAACGCTTTGGTCGATTTTTAGTTCGTTCGTTATAGCGGCTTCAATAGTGATGTGTACGTTTGAGTTTTCTTTTTCTATTTCTTGGATGATTCCAAGTGTTTCTATGATTCCTGTAAACATTTCTTATTTTAATTTACTAAATTTGTCCTTCAAAATTAGCAATAAATAACGGTAAGTCATGGTGAAAAAAGCAGAAAATATATTGGTAGGAATTTCTATTGGAGATTTAAACGGTATTGGAAGCGAGGTGGTGTTAAAAACATTCGAAGATGCTCGTATGTTGGAGTTGTGCACGCCAATTATTTTTGCCAATGTAAAGCTATTATCATTTGTTAAAAAATCATTTCAATCAACTACTACTTTGCACGGTATTGATAAGTTAGACCAAGCAATTCCCGGAAAAATTAATGTGTTAAACGTTTGGAAGGAAGGGGTAGATGTTCGTTTGGGTCAGTCCGATGAGAAAGCAGGTGAATATGCCATAAAATCCTTCATAGCGGCTACCGAAGCTTTAAAAGAGGGTACTATTGATGTTTTGGTAACTGCGCCAATCAACAAATACAACATACAATCTGAAGCGTTTCAATTTCCGGGTCATACCGATTATTTGAACCAAGAGTTAGAAGGTAATGCGTTAATGTTAATGGTGCAAGATAATTTACGAGTGGGTTTGCTTACCGATCATATACCATTGAGTGAAGTTGCGGCACATTTGACAGAGGAACTGATTGTGAAAAAAATTGAAACTATCAAACAAACATTGATTCAGGATTTTAGTATCAATAAACCAAAAATAGCAGTTTTAGGTTTGAATCCGCATTGTGGAGATGGAGGAGTAATAGGTAATGAGGACGATGCTATTTTAAAACCTGCGCTACGCAAATTGTTTGACAAAGGGACATTGGTTTTTGGACCATTTCCAGCAGATGGATTTTTTGGAAGTAATCAATATGAAAAGTACGATGCGATCATTGCAACTTATCACGATCAAGGTCTAATTCCATTTAAAACCTTGTCATTTGGTAAAGGAGTTAATTTTACTGCAGGTTTACATAAAATTAGAACTTCGCCTGATCACGGAACGGCTTATGATATTGCAGGTAAAGGTATTGCTGACTATAACTCTTTTAAGGAGGCTGTATATTTGGCTATCGATATTTTTCATTCTAGAAATCAGTATGCAGAAATTAGCGCAAAACCACTTAGAATAAAAGAAAAGTAGTTGTCAACAAAAAAAAGTGAATAACATTATTAGATTTGCAATAAATTTATATCTTTGCACTCCCGTACTGAAAGCTCAGTTAAGGCTCAAATTGTTGTTGAAATGAAGAACACAAAAGAATTTTTAATACCTTTTATAGGATTAAAGCTAGGGAAACATCATTTTGAATATCAAATCAGTAATGCGTTCTTTGAAATCTTTGATTATGATGAATATCAAAATTCAGATATCAAAGTAAATGTGGTTTTAGATAAGAAAAGCACGCTTTTAGAGTTGAATTTTAAACATAAAGGAACGGTAAATGTTCCTTGCGATTTGACAGGAGAAGATTTTGATTTACCTATAAAAGGTAAAATGAAATTGATTGTTCGTTTTGGCGAAGAGTTCAACAACGACAACGAAGAATTATTGATTTTGCCACACGGAGAATTTGAGGTGAATATTGCACAATACATATATGAAATGATTGTATTGTCAGTTCCCTTTAAACGTGTGCATCCAGGAATAAAAGATGGAAGTTTAAATACCGAAGCCTTAACCAAGCTCAATGAGCTAAGCATAAACGAAGAAAAACAAGAATACAACGAAGAAGAAAATATTGACCCACGTTGGGACAAATTAAAGAAACTATTAACGGATAAATAATATAGTAAAATGGCACATCCAAAGAGAAAAATCTCGAAAACAAGAAGAGATAAGAGAAGAACACATTACAAAGCTACTGCAGCACAAATAGCTACTTGTCCTATTACAGGTGAGGCGCACTTATACCACAGAGCATACTGGCACGAAGGTAAAATGTACTACAGAGGGCAAGTTGTTATAGATAAATCTGTAGCTGTTGCTTAATACATTTTAGCAAATGATATTCGAACTCTCACATCGTGAGAGTTTTTTTGTTGGTTAAAATTTTCATTAATTATTAGGTTCTATATCAAGTAGATGGAAATTTTTTCGTAATTTTCAAGTCTTTTAAAAAAAATCAAATGGCAACATTTGGCCAGTAATAAATGCATAAAATGAATACAATCACAGCCGCAATAACCGCTGTTGGAGCCTATGTTCCTGACTTTGTTTTGAGTAACAAAGTTTTAGAAACAATGGTTGACACCAATGATGAATGGATTACTTCTCGTACTGGAATTAAGGAAAGAAGAATCTTAAAAGATGCTGATAAAGGAACCTCTTTTTTGGCTATTAAAGCAGCTCAAGATTTATTAGCCAAAGCTAATTTGGATCCTCTAGAAATTGACATGGTAATCATGGCAACAGCTACTCCGGATATGCCTGTGGCTTCTACAGGAGTATTTGTAGCAACTCAAATCGGCGCAACAAATGCATTTGCCTATGATTTGCAAGCTGCATGTTCAAGCTTTTTGTACGGGATGTCAACAGCTGCAGCGTACATTCAGTCTGGAAGGTATAAAAAAGTACTTTTAATTGGGGCTGATAAAATGTCTTCAATCGTAGATTATACGGATAGAGCAACTTGTATTATTTTTGGTGATGGTGCAGGAGCAGTTTTATTCGAACCTAATCATGATGGACTTGGATTACAAGACGAGTACCTGCGAAGTGATGGAGTAGGAAGAGATTTCTTAAAAATCGATGCAGGTGGATCAATCACTCCAACTTCTCTTGAAACGGTAAGAGACAACAAGCACAGTATTTTTCAAGACGGTAAAACAGTTTTCAAGTATGCAGTTACTAATATGGCTGATGCTAGTGAATTAATTTTACAAAGAAATAATTTGACTAATCAGGATGTATCTTGGTTAGTGCCACATCAAGCCAACAAACGTATCATTGATGCAACGGCTAATAGAATGAATCTGGAAGAGTCTAAAGTATTAATGAATATTGAAAAGTACGGTAACACAACTTCTGCCACTTTGCCATTAGTGTTGCATGATTTTGAACATTTACTTAAAAAAGGAGATAATATAATATTTGCCGCTTTTGGTGGTGGATTCACTTGGGGATCTATTTATCTAAAATGGGCTTACGACAAAAAATAAATTTAAACTAAAAACAAATAATCATGGATTTAAAAGAAATTCAAAATCTAATCAAATTTGTAGCAAATTCTGGTGTTGCAGAAGTTAAATTAGAAATGGATGATGTAAAAATCACTATTAGAACTACTTTAGAAGGAAATGTAACTGAAACTACTTATGTTCAGCAAATGCCTGCACAAGCCGCACTTCCACAAGCAGTAGCTCCAGCTCCAGCAGCTCCGGTTGCTGTACCAGTTGAAGCTCCAGCGGCTGAAAATGCAAACTATGTGACAATTAAGTCGCCAATTATTGGAACTTTTTACAGAAAACCATCTCCAGATAAACCAATGTTTGTTGAAGTTGGAAAATCAATTGCTAAAGGTGACGTATTGTGCGTAATTGAAGCAATGAAATTATTTAACGAAATCGAGTCTGAGATTTCTGGTAAAATTGTAAAAGTATTGGTAGATGATATGTCACCAGTAGAATTTGATCAACCATTATTCTTAGTAGATCCGTCATAAGAAATTATAAATTATAAATTATAAATTTTGAATGATGAGTTATCGTTATTTGAAATAATTTAAAATTTAAAATTCAACATTTAAAATCTCAAAAAAAGATGTTTAAAAAAATATTAATTGCAAATAGAGGCGAAATTGCATTACGTGTTATCAGAACATGTAAAGAAATGGGAATTAAAACAGTTGCTGTTTACTCTACTGCTGATGCGGAAAGTCTTCACGTAAAATTTGCTGACGAAGCAGTTTGCATCGGACCAGCGCCAAGCAACTTGTCCTATTTGAAGATGTCTAATATTATCGCTGCCGCAGAAATTACGAATGCTGATGCGATTCATCCAGGATACGGTTTCTTATCTGAGAATGCTAAATTTTCGAAAATTTGCCAAGAGCACGGTATTAAATTTATTGGAGCATCTCCTGAAATGATTGATAGAATGGGTGATAAAGCTTCTGCAAAAGCAACCATGATTGAAGCAGGAGTTCCTTGCGTACCAGGTTCGGTAGGTATTTTGGAGTCTTACGAGCAAGCCTTAGGTTTAGCAAGAGAATTCGGATTTCCAGTAATGCTAAAAGCTACTGCTGGAGGTGGAGGAAAAGGAATGCGTGCCGTATGGAAAGAAGAAGATTTATTGAAAGCATGGGAAAGTGCTCGTCAAGAATCAGCTGCTGCGTTTGGAAATGACGGAATGTATCTTGAAAAATTGATCGAGGAGCCACGTCATATCGAAATTCAAGTAGTAGGTGATGCTTACGGTAAAGCGTGTCACCTTTCTGAAAGAGATTGTTCTGTACAAAGACGTCACCAGAAATTGACCGAAGAAACTCCTTCGCCGTTTATGACTGACGAATTGCGTACAAAAATGGGAGAGGCAGCTGTAAAAGCAGCCGAATTCATTAAGTATGAAGGTGCTGGAACGGTTGAATTCTTGGTAGATAAGCACCGTAATTTCTACTTCATGGAAATGAATACACGTATTCAAGTGGAGCACCCAATTACAGAGCAAGTTATCGATTACGATTTAATTAGAGAGCAAATTTTAGTTGCAGCTGGTGTGCCGATTTCTGGTAAAAACTACTTGCCTCAATTACACGCTATCGAGTGCCGTATCAATGCTGAGGATCCGTACAATGATTTTCGTCCTTCTCCAGGAAAAATTACTACATTACACATGCCAGGAGGTCACGGTGTACGTTTAGATACACACGTGTATTCAGGATATACAATTCCGCCAAATTACGATTCGATGATTGCTAAGTTAATTACAACTGCGCAAACTCGTGAAGAGGCTATCAGTAAAATGAGAAGAGCTTTAGATGAATTCGTGATTGAGGGAATTAAAACAACAATTCCGTTCCACAGACAATTGATGGATGAGCCAGCATACATTGCGGGTGATTATACCACAGCGTTTATGGACACATTCAAAATGAATGCTCCAGAATAATTTTAAAGATAATTATGTTCTAAACCTTGCAGCAATGCAAGGTTTTTTTTTGCTTTTACTTTGCAAAAATCATTCTAATTTGTGTAAATTTTACTCAGCATTCTACAGGTTTTACCCATATGTTTATTTGGTTAGTAGTTCGGTATTTGTTTTAAATGGCTTAAAATGTGTAATTTACGGAGATGATAGGTTGCTTTTTAGTTTTGGTATAATTTTTCCATTATACTAAACATCAAACGTTATTCACTAACTTAAATATAACTATTATGAAAAAGTACATTTTATCAGCAGCAATTGTTTTAGGTAGTTTTGCAACTCAAGCAGCAAACACAGTAGAAGTAAACCCAACTAGTAAAGTAGTTGTTTTACAAGAAGAGTACACCGAGGTGAAATTAGAAGAAGTACCAACTGCCGTAAAAGAAGCATTGAAAAAGGCATATCCAGATGCAGTTTTAGACAAAGCCTTTGTTAATGCTAACAAAGAATATAAATTAGAAATCACCGTGGGTGACAAAAGAGGAAATTTATTTGCGGATGCAAATGGCAAATGGATTCAAAAATAAGATCATATTGATCACAATGAAATGATAATGTCAGAGACCAGAAAGCTACTGTTCGCACGGATGCTCATGGCGACTAGATAGATACATAATTGGGTGGTTTTTTTTATTTTTAAAAAGGGAGATTGTGTTTACATAATCTCTCTTTTTTTTTGTGGATGGATGATTAACAGTAAAAATAACTGTATTTTAGCACTAAAGTATAAATGCAATGGCTAAAATATTATTAATCGAGGACGACGTACCTTTTTGCAAACTTCTTGAGAAATTTTTGATAAAAAAATCATTTGAAGTAGTAACGGCTTTCTCAGCAGCCGAAGGCAAAAACAGCCTAAAATCTGCTGATTTTGATTTGGTTATCTCTGATTTGCGATTGCCGGATTATGACGGTCTTTTGCTTTTGTCTGAAATAAAATCAGATTTTCCTAACCTGCCCGTTTTGCTCATGACCGGTTATGCCGATGTAAATACTGCTGTGAAAGCAATTAAAAATGGCGCTACAGATTATATTTCAAAGCCTTTTAATCCTGAGGAGGTTTTATTGGTTATTGCCAATGCATTAGCTCAAGAGCCTTCTGAAGAAACAGCGGTGTCTAGTGTTCCTGCTAAAACTAAAAAACAAGTTCAAAGTACGCCTGTAACAACTTTTGTGAAAGGAATTTCAAAAGCTTCTCAAAAATTAGCAGAGTATATTCAGCTCGTGAGTCCAACTAATATGTCAGTGCTTATCATTGGCGAAAGCGGAACTGGTAAAGAGGTTATTGCTAAAAGTATTCACCAAAATAGTACCCGAAAAGATACTCCCTTTATTGCTGTCGACTGCGGTTCAATACCAAAAGAATTGGCTGCAAGTGAATTTTTTGGTCATGTAAAAGGTTCTTTTACCGGTGCTATTCATGACAAGGTTGGTTTTTTTGAAGCTGCTAATAACGGAACTGTTTTTCTAGACGAAATCGGGAATTTATCATACGAGAATCAAATACAATTGTTGCGCGCCTTACAAGAACGCAAGATAAAACCTGTTGGTAGCAACAAGGAAATAGCGGTCGATATTCGCATCATTACAGCTACTAATGAAGATTTAAGAGAGGCCGTAAAAAAAGGAGATTTCCGCGAAGATTTGTATCATAGAATTAATGAATTCTCGATTCATTCGCCATCTTTGGTTGAACGAAATGAAGATTTGATGCTTTTTGCCGATTTTTTTCTGGAAAAAGCCAATCAAGAACTACAAAAAGACGTTTTAGGATTTTCTCCTGAAGTTATTTCTATCTTTCAAAAATATAAGTGGCCAGGAAATTTAAGAGAACTGCAAAACTGTATTAAGCGTGCGACTTTGCTAACACAGGGAGAGTTGGTACAAAAAGAAGCTTTGCCTGTAGAGTTTTTTCAAGAGGATGCTGCGATCAGCGCTGATTTTTCCTTATCAGAAAACGAAAAAGAAACTATTCTTGAAGCGCTCGCTAGAACCAATCAAAATAAAACGGAGGCGGCTAAATTACTTCAAATCAACAGGAAAACATTGTATAATAAGTTGAAGTTGTACAATATCAATTAATTTCTTTTTGAAGTAAAACAAACAGAGCGTTCATTTTTATGCTCAATTCATTTGCCAATGCAACTGCATCTATTGAATGATAGGATTCTCTTTCTAATTGATCCAAAATCGTGCTGATGTGGTTGGCTTTTATTTGCTTGAACATTGGACTCATTTTATGCGCGATGTTTTGCACTTCAGCTGCATTTTTGTTTTCTATCGCGTTATTCAAAAGGGCTAAATTTTCTATTGAACTAGTCATGAAATTTTCTAGAATTTCTCGTAATTCATCGTTCTGATCTGGTAAAAAAGCTCTTAATTCTTTTAACGAAAATAGTTTTGTAACCTTTTTTTCTCTTGCTTTTTTAATCGATGCCTTTGGTATTTCACGCTGATTTAAAATAGCGCTTATGGTTTTAAGCAAAATTTTAGGTGTGTATGGCTTGTAAATTACAGTACTAAAACCAGCATCAAGATAGTAGTTTTTATCAAGGTCATTGCGTCCTGTTACGGCAATAATAGGTTGTTTTTTGGAATTATATTCGGTACTTTTTTGAACACTTCGTAGTAGTTCAAATCCATCTATAACGGGCATTTGTATGTCGGTAATTATAAAGTCAAAAGCGTACTGCTTCATCCACTGTAGGGCTTCATTAGCATCTTGAAAAGGATGAACGATATAGTTGTTGTTTCTTAAAACCTCGGTTGTTAGTTGTAATAAATTGCGGTCATCGTCTATTAAAACACCTATTTTCTTTTCACCTGAAATTTCTATTTTGTCTTCAGGGTTTTCAGTTGACACCGGAGCAAATAGTAGCGGCAACTTAATTGTAAATGTGCTGCCCTGACCTAGAGTGCTATTCAGCTGTAAATCGCCGCCGAGAATGGATGCCATTTTTTTAGAAATGGTTAGTCCAAGACCTGTTCCTCCGTATTTTTTTTCGATTTGGTCATTGGCTTGTGTGAATTCTTCAAAAATGATTTCCTGATTTTCTGCTGCAATTCCTATTCCGCTATCTGCAACTGAAATGCGAATATTCTCAAGCGCTACATCTATTTGTGCCGAAATTTTGATGGTTCCTTTTTCAGTAAACTTGTATGCGTTTCCTATCAGGTTGGTTAAAATTTGACGCAAGCGGAATGGATCACTTAAAATTGGTTGTTGCAATTTGGGGTCAATATCGAGTTTCAATTCGATATCTTTTTGTGCGTAAATGGCTTGAACACTTACTGCTACTTCTTGAATATTTTTAGAAAGTGAAAACGGAATTTTTTCGATGGCAATTTTTCCTGCCTCGATTTGAGTAAAATCAAGTAAATCTTGGACTAATTGCGCAATATAATCGGAGGAACCTTTAATATTTTTGGCAAAATGAATTTGCTTGTTGCTGAGTTCAGAATTACTTAATAATTCAGAATAGCCCATGATGGTACTCAAAGGTGTTTTTAAATCATGGCTTACGGTAGCAATCAATTGTTCTCTACTACGAAGTAATTTTTTGGCTTTCAGGTTGGCTGCTTCAAGCTGCTTTTTATACAATTGCGACTTAGAAAAATCATTCAAAATAGCAATTAAAAATGCCATGGTTAAGATCAAACCGATAATAGCAGCGCTGGTTACAATTCGGTTGGTTTTTTGTAAAGAGGCTTCTCTTTTTAAATAATTGCTTGCTGTGCTACGAATAATTTCCTTTTCAATACTGCCCAGAACTTGACGCAATTGATCCGAGATGGACAATTCATTTTGCAGTAATTTTTTTTCCTCGGCACTTACTAGTTTTTTCTTAGTATTCGTTTTAGTTTGTACTTGATTTAAAAGCTTTTTGGATACACTTACAATCGAATCGGATTCTTTCTTGCTTAATGTATTTGTACTATCGTCGGGAATATTTTGATTGAGATACGCCACATATTTTTTCAATACATTACGCTCGTAGTCTCCCATTTTATTGGGATTTTGTACAAAATCTTCTAATTGCAACTTACGCAATGACGATTGCATTTTGGTTAAATCGGTAATAGCAGTGCTAACGGCTTGTTCGTCTTCTGATTTGCTTTTAATCGCTTTTAACTTCAGGATATTTTTGGTCTTTTTACCAAGTAGTACCTGAACACTGTCTAATAATTTAATTTGTTTGGGTGTATTTACAGCTTTTTTTAATGAATCAATTGCGATTGTTAGCGCATTGGTTTGTTTCAAATAGTTGTTGTAATCGCCATTTTGGCCTGATTGTACCGCAGCACGACCCATACTTTCTGTTTTGTATAAATCAGCAAGTACATTACTAACTTGTAAAACGGCACTGTTATTTGACGAAGGATTATTATCTGTTGTTGAAAAACGCTTGTTTTCTTGGTACAAAAACCAAGCTACGCTACCAAATAATAGTATTAAAAGGAGATAGCCCAAGAGCACTTTAACAGGGATGTAGTTTAATTTAAAATCCATTCTTCAAAGTTAAAAATTAGTACCCACTTTTAAGTTAAGATATTCCAAATAGTGAGTTGTTCATAAAAAATAACCCCACTAAAAGTGAGGTTATAGTCATCTGATTTATAAAGTTTCTTTCAGCCATTTAAAAAATTCGTACTGCCAAACTTGTGCATTTTGCGGTTTTAGTACCCAATGGTTTTCTTCGGGAAAATACAAAAATCTACTTTTAATACCTCGCAGTTGTGCAGCTTGAAACGCTTCTTGACCTTGGCCAGTTGGCACTCTAAAATCTTTACCACCTTGAATAATCAAAATAGGGGTATTCCATTTGTCAACAAAATTGATCGGATTAAAAGTCGTGTATGCTTTTTGCGCTACAGCATTATTTTTATCCCAATACGGTCCTCCAAAATCCCAATTTGTAAAAAACACTTCCTCAGTAGTGCCGTACATACTTTGAGTATTAAAAATACCATCGTGAGCAATAAAAGTTTTGAAACGGTTGTTGTGAATTCCCGCCAAGTAAAAAGCCGAATAACCGCCATAACTAGCACCCACGCAACCCAAACGAGTTTTGTCTACATAACTTTCTTTGGCCACATCATCAATTGCTGCTAGGTAATCATCCATTACTTGACCGCCCCAATCGGTACTAATTTTTTCATTCCACTCCACGCCATGACCTTGCATTCCGCGACGGTTTGGTGCTACAACAATGTAGCCGTTTGCAGCCATTAATTGCAAATTCCATCGGTAGGAATAAAATTGTGTCAAGGCAGATTGTGGTCCACCTTGGCAATACAATAAGGTTGGGTATTTTTTTGAGGCATCAAAATTAGGTGGCAATACAACCCAAACAAGCATTTTTTTGCCATCTGTTGTGGTCACATATCTTTTTTCGACAGTACTTAATTGTAATGATTTGTATGTAGCACTGTTAACTTCTGTAAGTTGCTGCCAAGTTTTTTTCTTGAAATTATAAGAGAAGAGTTCTGCTGCATGATTCATATCCGTTCTTGAAACTACAATTGTCTCTCCAACTACTCCTACCAAATCATTTACATCAAAAGCGCCGCTAGTAATTTGACGTACTGTGATGGCAATCCTTGTAACGCCCGGAAAGTTGACTTCGAAAAGTTGTTTGGTTCCGTCAACTGCAGCTGTAAAATATACTTTGCTGCCATCCGGACTCCACATAAAACTATCTACGCTGCCGTCCCAATTGGCAGTTAAGTTCATTTTGGTACCATTAAAAACAACGATAATGTCATTTTTATCCGCTTCATATCCATCGCGTTTCATTTGTAAATAAGTCAAATGTCCTTTTGGTGAAAATTGTGGTGCGGTATCATAACCTTTATTTTCGGGAGTTAAATTTGTGGTTACGCCTGTTTCTAAATTGTATTCAAACAAGTTAGTATCGGTTGAAATAGCGTAATCAGTACCTGCTTTTTTCTTGCTAACGTACACAATGCGCTTGCTATCTGGTGACCAAATATAATCTTCGTCGCCACCAAAAGGTTTTTGAGGGCTGTCAAAATTTTCGCCTTTCATGATATCAATTCCCGTTGCGCCCTCTTTGTTTTCTTTGTAAAAAACATGGTTGTAGCTGCCTTCGTTCCAACTGTCCCAATGACGGTAGTTCAAACCATCATAAATTTGTACATCAGAATTTTGCAAAGCGGGATAAAAATCTTTTCCATGAACATTTTCAATCTTTACGGCTTCGTCATAAACAATGTATTGGCCGTTTGGCGAAATGTTTTTGTTGGGTAAAATTGCTGTTGTCGACTCTAATTCCACGGCAGTGCCACCACCTACCGGAATTGCGAATCGCTTGCTAACTGATTTGTTAGCAGCAACATCAGGAGTGCTCACTTGATAAACTATGTTTTTACCATCTTTTGATAAACCTAATGGAGTTACGCGGCCCAATTTCCAGAGCAATTCAGGTGTCATTACATTTTGTGCCATAGTATTTAAACTCAACATTAATAAAGGGAAAAGCAGTATTTTTTTCATTCGAATAATTATTTTTGGATGCTAAAATTAGCCATTTTTTTTCGATTGAAGATGCTTTATCAGCTGTTTCTATTGGGTATTCATGCAGTCAAGGCTGAATAAATTGGTGTTCAATGTGTTACTTTTTTGTAGAAAAGCCCCAGTTAAAGATTAATTTGTTTCCTGTAATTAGCCTCAAAAAAGTATTATTTTTATAAAAAATTTCGAAAATGGATTTGAGTTATTGGGAGTTGAAAAATTGGTTTACAAAAGTAGATTATACCATCGTAGGCAGCGGAATCGTTGGTTTGCATGCTGCGTTGCGCTTGCGCGAAAGATTTCCGGAGAGTAAAATTCTAGTTTTAGAAAAAGGAATGTTACCACAAGGCGCTAGTACCAAAAACGCCGGTTTTGCTTGCTTCGGAAGTATTTCGGAGATTATCGATGATTTGAATTCGCATTCCGAAGAAGAAGTGATTCAACTCATTCAAAAACGTTGGCAAGGCTTACAGCTTCTTCGTAAAAATTTGGGAGATGTCGCAATCGACTTCAAGCCTTTTGGAGGTTATGAATTGTTTTTACAAGATGATGAAAGTACCTATCAAGAATGTATTTCGAAGCTGCCTTTTATAAACGAAATTTTAAGACCTCTCTTCAAGGCAGATGTTTTTGCGAAACAAATAGATCGTTTTGGGTTTCAAGGCATACAAGATTATGTGGTGTATAACCCGTTCGAAGCACAAATTGATACGGGTAACATGATGCAGGCATTACTCAAAAAAGCAATTGCAAATGATATTCTGATTCTAAACCAACAAACTGTTACGGCTTATACAGATTTAGAAAGTGCAGTAGAAGTGGCGCTGGGCGATTTTAGTTTTGTCACTCAAAAACTTTTATTTGCGACCAATGGTTTTGCGAATTCGCTAACTCAAGGAGCCGTACAGCCCGCACGTGCTCAAGTGTTAATTACGCAACCTATTCCTAATTTGGATATTAAAGGGACTTTTCATTTAGATAAAGGGTATTATTATTTCCGAAACATTGGCGACAGAATATTGTTAGGCGGCGGAAGAAACTTAGACTTTGAAGCCGAAAACACTACGCAATTGGGGCAAACAGAAATTGTACAAAAAAAATTGGAACAATTGCTAAAAGAAGTAATTTTGCCGCAGTATGACTTTGAAATTGCTCATCGTTGGAGCGGTATTATGGGAATGGGAAATAGTAAAAAACCAATTGTGTCGCAACTATCAAATCATGTGTATTGTGGCGTGCGTTTGGGCGGAATGGGAGTAGCAATAGGCAGTTTAATAGGAACAGAATTAGCAGATTTAGTATAATGGGAACCAAAATAGCACCGAAAAAATCAAGACAAACTAGCAAGAAGCAAACGAGTACTTGGCAATCAAAACTTAGAAATTTTTTGGTGAAGGCTTTGCTTTGGTTTTTTGGGATATCTATTTTCTTTGTTGTGTTGTACAAATTTGTTCCGGTTTATTTTACGCCTTTAATGGTCATTCGTGCTATCGAAAATAATTTTTCAGACAAAGAAGTGTATTTCAGTCACGACTGGGAGCCTATTGAAAATTTGTCAATGAATTTGCAAAAAGCGGTGATTGCCAGCGAGGATGGGACTTTTTTAAAACACAACGGTTTCGATTTTGTAGCCATGCAAAAAGCCTATAAAAGCAATGAACGTGGCCGAAGAATTAAAGGTGGAAGTACCATTTCACAGCAAACGGCCAAAAACGTTTTTTTATGGCAGGGCCGTAGCTATTTGCGCAAAGGTCTCGAAGCTTATTTTACTGTTTTAATTGAACTAATTTGGGGCAAAGAACGCATCATGGAAGTGTACTTAAACAGTATCGAAATGGGGAATGGAGTATATGGTGCTCAAGCCGCCGCCGAACATTGGTACCGCAAAGGCGCTTCAAGCTTGACCCCGAAACAAGCCGCAGGAATAGCTGCAATTTTACCTAATCCTCGAAAGTATTCCGCAATAAGTTCGTCGTCGTACATTAACAATCGCAAAACTAAAATCGTAAGAATCATGCGCTCTGTTGGCAGGATCGATTATGGTAAATAATTTTTTGAAATTTAATACAGACAATCAAAACCGCAATAATTTTGAGTTATTGCGGTTTTTATGCTTTGTTGATAGTAGTGTGCCTTTTGTGTGAAACATGCATAAAAAAAAAGCACTTATAGATTTTACTATAAGCACTTAATTTTAATTGTGGAGAATATCGGATTCGAACCGATTACCTTCCCGAATGCTTTCGGGACGCTCTATTCTAATGATTTATTCATGTAACAACAATAAATTAGAAAAGCCTCACATTTCTGTAAGGCTTAATTGCAATTGTGGAGAATATCGGATTCGAACCGATCACCTTCCCGAATGCTTTCGGGACGCTCTATTCTAATGATTTATTTTCGTAACAACAATAAAATAAAAAAGCCTCACATTTCTGTAAGGCTTAATTGTAATTGTGGAGAATATCGGATTCGAACCGATCACCTCTTGCCTGCCAGGCAAGCGCTCTAGCCAAATGAGCTAATCCCCCAATACCGTCGCAAATATATGATTTTAATTATCCAAAAAACAAATTTCCAAAAAACAAATCCATTCCTTTTTCTCAAAAATTGAAATCATGCGGTAGTTTTTTTAACTTTACCCTAAAAAATCGCTATGTCATCAATACCGTCTACAGGTTCGCTTACTACAACTATCAACGCAGCAGTTGCAACACTTACATTTGGCCATCCTGCAAGTAATTCGTTCCCAAGAGTTTTACTAGATCAATTAACTGAAGCTTTAACGGCAATGAGTAACAATCCAGAGGTATCTGTAATTGTAATTCAAAGCAAGGGCGAAGGCGCTTTTTGTGCAGGTGCCTCATTTGATGAACTCTTGGCGGTATCCAATGAAGCAGAAGGAGCTCATTTTTTCTCTGGTTTTGCCCATCTTATAAATGCTATGCGTTCATGCTCAAAGTTGATTATTGGTCGCGTACATGGTAAAGCAGTGGGTGGCGGAGTAGGTATCGCTGCAGCTTGTGATTATGTTTTGGCGTCTACTTCGGCAGCTATAAAACTCTCTGAATTAGCCATCGGCATAGGTCCGTTTGTTATTGAACCAGCCGTTTCTCGTAAAATTGGTAAAACTGCCATGTCCGAAATGACACTTGCTGCTCACGAATGGAAGTCGGCTGATTGGGCTGTTGCCAAAGGTTTGTACGCAGCAACCTATGCCACGCAACAAGAACTTGACTCTGCCGTTACTTCGTTTAGCAGCAAATTAGCGAGTTACAATCCAGAGGCATTGTTTGAAATGAAAAAAGTACTTTGGGAAGGAACCGAAAACTGGGATACACTTTTGTTAGAGCGCGCCAGTATTTCTGGAACATTAGTTTTGTCTGATTTCACTAAAAATGCTTTGGCACAGTTTAAAAAATAGTTGAGGTATTTTTTTTAGGAGCTTTTTCCTGCTGTACACTATATTCCCGATTTATAAAAACTGCGGCAAAAAAGCCTTGTTTTTCTAAATCGGGAGATGCCGTTTCCATCAGGGCTATGGGTTTATCAATTCTGAAGCTATATTTCTTAACATTCATATCATTATAATAAGAGGTTACACTTTTCAAACTCCGCTCCAAAAGCCTTTACCTAATATTTACAGCTTATTTCTCGCTTCTATTTCCTAAATTTGCATCAAAATTCAAGTCTAATGAGCAATATCAGAATTACAAAACAATTTAGTTTCGAGACCGGGCATGCCTTGTATGGTTACGATGGCAAATGCAAAAACGTACACGGACACAGTTATAAATTGTCAGTAACTGTGATAGGAACGCCAATCACAGATCGTTCTAATGTAAAATTCGGAATGGTAATTGACTTCACGGATTTAAAGAAAATTGTAAAAGAAGAAATCGTTGATCAGTTTGATCACGCGACAGTTTTCAACGGTACTACACCACATATTGATCTAGCCAACGAACTTATCAATCGTGGTCATCACGTAATTCTTGTTGATTACCAACCTACGAGTGAGAACATGGTAATTGATTTTGCAAAACGCATCAGCAACAGACTTCCAGAAGGAATTGCACTTTTCTCATTGAAATTACAAGAAACAGAATCGTCTTTTGCAGAGTGGTTTGCTAGTGACAATATTTAATATTTAGGCCGTTTTCATGACTGTACCTCCTAACAAAAAGATTTATTTTACCTCTGATCAGCATTTTGGTGCGCCAACGCCTGAGTTGAGTTTTCCTCGAGAACAAAAGTTCGTGGCTTGGCTAGACGAAGTTAAAAAAGATGCCGAAGCGATTTTTTTGTTAGGTGATTTATTTGACTTTTGGTTCGAATATAAAACGGTTGTTCCTAAAGGTTTTGTTCGTGTTTTGGGTAAGTTAGCCGAAATTCGCGACAGCGGAATTCCGATTTATTTTTTTGTAGGCAATCACGATTTATGGATGGCTGATTATTTCCAAAAGGAATTGAATATCCCCGTTTTTCATGACAATCAAGAGTATACTTTTGGTAATAAAACCTTTTTAATCGGACATGGCGATGGCAAAGGCCCTGGCGATTTAGGATACAAACGCATGAAAAAGATATTTACCAATCCGTTTTTCAAATGGCTTTTCAGATGGTTACATCCGGATATTGGCGTGAAATTAGCACAGTACCTTTCTGTAAAAAACAAACTAATTTCAGGCGATGAAGATGTAAAATTTCTTGGCGAAGACAACGAATGGCTGATTCTTTATTCCAAGAAAAAATTGCAAACCAAGCACTACAATTACCTTGTTTTTGGCCACCGTCATTTACCTATGAAAGTGTCTGTAGGCGATAATGCCGAATACGTAAACCTAGGCGATTGGATTATATATTTTACTTACGGTGTTTTTGATGGCGAGAATTTTGAAATTAAAAAATTCCAATCTTAATTTAATCCTTCTCCATATACATATTTTTCCAAATTAATAGCAAACAAAGTTCCCATTACTAAGTCTTTCACCGCTGAAAGTTCAGTCATGGTCACCGCTAAATCTATTTGAGAATTAGGTGTTTTTAACAAAAAGCGCTGGCATTGTTGCTGAAACTCACAACTTGCACACGTTTTATTGTTTTCAAAACTATCTTGAATACAATTGGCAAACAATTGTAATTCTTGCGTAGTATAGTAAAAACCCATGTCTTTAAAAATGACCTGAACGCGATCTGAAAGAAGTTGCTCTCCTTTTTTCCAATAAAATGCGGTTCCTAAATGGTTCTGATAAATAGTCTTGATATCGTGCATGAGCTACTCTTTTTTACAAAGATAATTATTATTTAAAATAATTCTAAATAATAAATTGTAAAAAAGACTTAAAATTTTATGACTAAGGATAGCTTCGCTAAACAGACTTATGACTCGCTTTTTTCATGGTCTTCAACATCTTTTTGCAGGTCTAATTTTCTGAAAGTAGGTGATACCGCTCCTGTAAAAAATACCGTTACCAAAGTCATTACACCACCAAACACTACTGCATTTACAGTGCCCATAAGTTTTGCGGTCAATCCACTTTCAAAAGCGCCTAATTCATTTGAGGATCCTACAAAGATTGAATTTACAGCTGCTACGCGGCCTCGCATCGAATCCGGTGTTTTTAATTGTAAAATGGTTTGTCTAATCACAACTGAAATTCCATCGAAAAGACCACTTAAAAATAAAGCGACAACCGAAATCCAAAAAACTGAGGATAGTCCAAAAACTATCATACACAATCCAAAGGCAAATACAGCCAGTAATAATTTGATTCCTGCATTTTTTGTAAACGGAATGTAAGCAGAAAGAATCAGCATTAAAAATGCCCCAACTGCCGGTGCGGCACGCAACACACCAAATCCTTGTGGACCCACTTTTAAAATGTCTTGTGCAAAAATAGGTAACAGCGCAACGGCACCTCCAAACAAAACAGCGATCATATCTAGTGACAAAGCACCCAAAATGGTTTTGTTGGTAAATACAAATCGTACGCCTTCTTTTAGGCTATCCATTATTGGCTCCCCAATTTTCGGATTCAAAATAGGCTTTTTTTCTATTTGAGTTAGCGCAAGCAAAGCGAGTACAGAGCAAAAAAGTACCACTGCCATTGAACTTGGTACTCCAAACCAATTGATTGAAAAACCAGCAATTGCCGGTCCAAGTACAGAACTTATTTGCCAAACAGAACTACTCCAAGTTGCTGCATTGGGATATATTTTTTTGGGAACGATAAGAGCCAACAAAGAGAAAATAGTTGGACCTAAGAAAGCACGAACTGCACCGCCTAAAAACACCAAAAAGTAAATGAAATACAACAAGGTCGATTTGGATATATCTTTTGTAATTGAGGGTAAAGTACATAAGAATAAGCCTAAACTAATAACTGCAAAACCTAAGATGCATTTAACAAGAAGCTCTTTTTTTTCCTTTTGATCTACAACATGTCCAGCAAATAGCGCCATCGTTACAGCGGGAATTACTTCCATTAAGCCAATAATCCCTAGCGATAGCGGATTTTGAGTCAAACTATACACTTCCCATTCTATGATGATAAATTGCATTGACCAACCAAATACCATGGCAAAACGCAACAATAAAAAAATAGTAAATTCTTTGTAACGGAGCGCTGCGTAAGGATCAGTTTTGGTAGTAGTCATAGTGTTATGCTTTAATATCTTTTAATCGCAATTGGGTTGTAACGGTGCCGTTCCATTCGTTTTCGTCAATGCAATAAACAGCCTGAAAGGTTTTTTGATGTGAAGTAATATCTAATTTAGCACCAAGATTAAATCCTATTGCCGCAACGCCAGCTGAATGATTTTGTTTCACAAAAAGGCGAATATGTTCGTCCTCTTTACCCATTGGCTTGCCATAACCAGTATCTTTTATGTTTTTGGTTAAAAATACGGGAGTCATATTTTGTGGCCCGAAAGGTTCAAATTGTTTTAAAATCCGAATCAATTTGGGCGTAATGTCGTTAAAATCAATTTCGGCATCGATGGTAATTTCTGGTACAAGTAATTCGGGCGGAATGGTTTGTTTGACCTCGTTTTCGAACGCTTTTTTAAACGACTCGTAGTTTTCTTCTTTTAAAGTCATGCCGGCAGCATACATGTGGCCACCAAATTGTTCTAAATGTTCGGCACAAGATTCAAGAGCATTATACACATCAAATCCTTTTACAGAACGTGCCGAAGCGGCATATTTGTCGCCACTTTTTGTAAAAACTAATGTCGGTCGGTAGTAAGTTTCAATTAAGCGCGAAGCTACAATTCCGATGACTCCTTTATGCCAATCTTCTTGATAAACAACGGTAGTAAAACGCTCCGTTTCGTCATTTTCAATGATTTGTTGCAGTGCTTCTTTGGTGATGTACTTGTCTAAATCTTTGCGTTCTGCGTTATAAGCTTCAATTTCTGAGGCAAACTGTTGTGCTTGTTCAAAATCAAATTCGGTTAACAACTCAACGGCATGGTTACCATGTTTGATACGACCGGCAGCATTGATGCGTGGAGCAATGATAAATACTACATCGGTTATATCCAGCGTTTGTTTTTTTAATTGATGGATGATGGCTTTGATTCCCGGTCTCGGGTTACTATTGATAACTTGCAATCCAAAATGAGCCAAAACTCTGTTTTCTCCCGTCATGGGTACAATGTCTGCAGCAATGGCGGCTGCTACTAAATCAAGGTATTCCATTAAATCAGTTACGGTTTGATTCCTATTGGCGCCTAGTGCTTGAATAAGCTTAAATCCAATACCGCAACCACACAATTCATCATACGGATAACTGCAATCGTCTCTCTTGGGATCAAGTATTGCTACTGCATCGGGT
This sequence comes from Flavobacterium sp. K77, assembly GCF_021608205.1. Lineage (NCBI taxonomy): Bacteria > Pseudomonadati > Bacteroidota > Flavobacteriia > Flavobacteriales > Flavobacteriaceae > Flavobacterium > Flavobacterium sp. K77. Next base: position 377,642 of record NZ_JAKIHO010000001.1, read on the forward strand.
AGGGTATCGCCTGGCCTATGGTGGTCACAAATGACAAAATCAATGCCTTTGTTTTTGGCGTAAGCCACGTGATCGATTGATTTAATACCGCAGTCTAGAGCAATTATCAGTGTAAAACCGTTATCCTCTGCAAAGTCAATCCCCTTAAACGATACTCCGTAACCTTCGTCATAACGATCCGGAATATAAGTGGCAACATTAGGGTAAAACGACCTTAAGTAGGACGATACGAGTGATACCGCTGTTGTTCCATCCACATCGTAATCACCAAAAACCAGTATGTTTTCGTTTGCTGAGATGGCATTTTCAATGCGTGCGATGGCTTTGTCCATATCTTTCATCAAGTATGGATCATGTAAATGTTCTAGACTTGGTCTAAAAAAAGCCTTGGCTTCTTCAAAAGTAGTAATGCCGCGTTGAACGAGTAAAGTGGCCACAAATTCCTCTACATTAAGTGCTTTAGCCAATGCAGTTACAGTTTCTTGTGGCGGTTTTGGTTTTAGTGTCCAACGCATACTTATTCTGAATAATAAATTGGTGTTATAAATTTTGCATACTTGAGCGCATTAGCAATCATTTGATCAGAATTGATTGTGATGCAACTAACAATGAGATTATAGTTTTATTTTGCCACTAAGGGACTTCCGTAAAAAGCAATGCCATCCCAACCTGTTTTCATGAAATTGCGAATGTTTTGGTGATTGGTTCCGTTTGGATCTCCCAAAACATCTTCAAAATAATACGCTCCAAAACAAGCCAAAGTAGCTTCTGGACTTAGTTGGTGCATTTCGGCGAAAGCCAAAAGTTTACACGAACCTGAATTTTCGCCAGCAGCATTGTGCTGTGTACCGTTTTCAAAGGCGGTTGGAGTAAAATCATAGTGGGCTTCAATAACAGCTATAGTATCTGCAAATCCGATTGATTCTGGTGTTGCATGTAATTTTTCTAAAAAAGCTTCAATTGTCATGATCTGAAATATATTAAAATTGAGATGAAATTTTTTTTGCAGCAGCAAGTGCTCCGTCCATGTAACCAGGATGTTGTTGCGCTGTTTCGGAGCCAGATAAGAATAGTTTTCCATTAAACTGGCTTTGTTGGTAGGCTTGGTGCCCATTGTTTTGGTGTGCCAAAACAAGTTGATCGTATGGGTGAAAAGTCAAAGCTTCGTTTCGCCAAACGGTTTCATAATAGCCTTCGATTGCTGAGGCTTCAGGTCCAAATAAACTAGTTAATTGGGCAAGAACTTTTTGCTGCCTTTCTTGAGATGAAAGTACTGCTGTACCTGCGTTTAAAAAGCCTTTTAATGCAAATCCTGTGGCCATAGCGGTGCTGTGGTCGTACATTTCTTGAATGATACTTGCCTGACTATACAAAGTTCCTGAATAATTGGCTTCACGCCAAAATGAAGTTTTGTAAGCCACGGCAAATTTAATACTTTCGCCCATCCAAGTATGAGTTTTACGAGCCAGCTGCACCAGATTTTCAGGCAGGGCAGGCTTAAACTCTACTGTATTAATGAGTAAATTTGGCGGAATCGTACTGATGACATAATCAGCTGTAAAAATAGTTCCGCTACTTGTTGTTACAGTAATTTGGCTTTCTTGCTCTTGAATTGCAGTTACTTTTTGTCCGGTTTTAATTGTTGCCGCAGCGCACAATGATACCAAACGATCAATTAAAACGCTACTGCCGCCTTCAATTCGAAACGAAGGTTCTTCTGCATCAGATATTTCAAACTTTTGCGGAGGCACAAATGACATGGTTTCGAATAATGAAATTCCTTTGGTGTGTTGTCTAAAATACGGAATTTGTAATTCTTGCAATAAAGCAACGAGATGCGTATGCTGGTTGCTAAACCAAGTAGCACCCATTTCCATGGTAACGGGAGTGCTACCTGTGATCGTATGAATGCGTCCGCCTACACGATTGCGAGCTTCTATGATTTTGACATCAAAACCTTTTTCAAGTAGTAAATACGCGGTGTACAAACCCGTAAGTCCTGCCCCGATAAGGATTACTTTCTTTTTATTCATGATTCACTTTGGTCCGAGAATTTACTTTTTTTATGTTCTTTAATTGCCGTTTTACCCGCTACCACAACTACAATTTCGCCTCTTGGTGCTGTTTTTTCAAAATGAGCAGCAACTTCTTTTACGGTGCCACGAACATTTTCTTCGTGTAGTTTTGATAATTCTCTTGAGACACAAATTTGTCGGTCTTCGCCAAAATAAGTGCTAAATTCAGCGAGTGTTTTTACTAATTTATGTGGTGAAACATATAAAATCATGGTTCTCGTTTCCTCGGCTAATGTCAAATAACGCGTTTGACGGCCCTTTTTTTCAGGTAAAAAACCCTCAAAAACAAACTTATCATTAGGCAATCCGCTATTGACTAATGCAGGTACAAATGCAGTCGCGCCAGGCAAACATTCAACCGCAATACCATGTTCGACACATGCTCTAGTAAGTAAAAAACCAGGGTCAGAAATGGCTGGTGTACCCGCATCTGAGATCAATGCGATGTTTTCGCCAGCTTGTAATCGGGCGATTAGGTTTTCAACTGTTTTGTGTTCGTTGTGCATGTGATGGCTGTGCATGTGCGTGCCAATTTCAAAATGCTTCAACAGTTTGCCGCTCGTACGCGTGTCTTCGGCTAAAATCAAGTCGACTTCTTTTAATATTCGAATTGCTCGAAAAGTCATGTCTTCAAGATTACCAATGGGCGTAGGAACGATATATAATTTTGACATAGTAGTTGGTATTTCCTAATTAGGAATGCTTAACAAAAGGCTAATTTGAAATGAAAATTACAAGAATTTCTTTTCGATGATATCCATAAAACGGTCTTCGTATTCTTGTTTGCCTTCCCAATTGTTATAATCGGGTTTTACCATATCTTGAACAAAATCTCTTGTTTCGTAAAATGAATTAAAAGTATTTATCTGACTCAAAACGCGATTGTAATCTTCGCTGCTGTTTGCAAATAAATGTTTGATAAAAGCCAAGCGATCATTTAAATCAATATGGATTCCTTTGGCTAGTTTGTCGTTTAAAGATACAGCTTTTGCCTCTGTTTTTTCAATTTCAGTTGCCGCCTCCACAAGTTCTGGTTGTTGTGGTAGAGCTATTTCTTCTGGAGTTTCAATGACAACAGCGGTCGGTATATTTTCAATTTGCTGTTTTTTTACGAATAAAGTATCGTGGTAATTTCCACCTAATAAATCTTCAAAAGAAATTTGGACTGCTTCTGGTTTTTTTGTGGTTTCAACTGGAGTTTCTTCAACTTCATCTGCAAGTAAGCTAAAAGCCGGTGCAAAGGCTGCAGTCGCAGCAAGTTCAGGTTCAGCGGATTCATGTTGAGGTTCTAATTCCACGGCAGTTTTATTGTCAGTTACTGCTGCCACTTCCTCTTTTGTATCTTCCTCAACTTCATCATAGCTAATTGACTCATTTACTTCAGTACCTTCTTCTTCGTTGTTGATGTTTGATTCCGCTTCCGGGATGAGTTCTGGCTCGTTCTCTGCTTCAGGCTCAACGATTGATGATTCTTCTTTAACTGTTTCTTCGATCGTTTTCTCGATTTCTGATTCTTGTGTCGTTGGAATTTCTTCTTCAATAGTAGTTTCAATAGTAGTGGCTTTTTCCTCAAAAATTGTTTCCAATTGCTGAGTTACCTCAGACAGACCAATAGTAGGTTTTACCTCGCTAAAGTGGTTTTCTACAAATTGTAAAACCGTTAATTTTTCATATAACTTTTGCGTTTCCAAATATAATTGATTGATGTCAGATTTATTTTTGAGCTGTAGTATTCGGTGCGCAATGCTGATTAAATCGGCTTCTAATTTTTTTTTCATAACAATTTCAATTATAAGAGGTTAGGCGGAAAATTTTTATTTTGATTTGATGTGCTTGTATAAATGGTCTGATAATGAGGGATGTTGCTTTTGGACTTTTATTTTTTTTGAAATAAGTCTCAGCTAAACCTCGTTTTGATTTAATTTTTATACTTTTGAAACGACGTAAAAGTATAAAATTTTTAGGTCGTTTATTCAGTACAAAGTAATAAAAACTATTCATTTTTTAAGTCAGAAAAATACAAAATGTTTCTCGAAAATACAGTAAATCACAAAGAGCAGTTTGGTTGGATCGAAGTCATTTGTGGCTCGATGTTTTCGGGTAAAACCGAAGAATTAATTCGTCGTTTAAAAAGGGCGCAATTTGCTAAACAACGAATCGAAATTTTCAAACCAGCCATCGATACGCGTTATGACGAGGAAATGGTAGTATCACATGATGCTAGTCAAATTCGTTCTACACCTGTTCCTGCAGCAGCCAATATCTCGATTTTGGCACAAGGTTGTGATGTAGTTGGTATTGATGAAGCGCAGTTTTTTGATGATGAAATTGTAAAAGTTTGCAATGATTTAGCCAACCAAGGCATTCGTGTTATTGTTGCAGGATTGGATATGGATTTTAAAGGAAATCCTTTTGGGCCTATGCCCGCTTTGATGGCCACGGCAGAATATGTTACAAAAGTACACGCGGTTTGCACGCGTACTGGAAATTTAGCACATTATAGTTTTAGAAAAACGGACAACGATAAACTAGTTATGCTAGGTGAAACTCAAGAATACGAACCTTTGAGTCGAGCGGCCTATTATCATGCGATGCGGAAAGATCAAGAGAAAAAATAAAAACCGTCTCTACAATAGAACGACCAGAAATGAAATAAAAACAGAAACCCTTTCAAAATTTTGAAAGGGTTTCTGTTTTAGTTAAAAATAGATTCTAATTTAAAATCTAATTCAGGAAATAATTTACTTTGAATTTTATCTTCTTCAATTAACGGATGCATTCCTATAAATTCATTGTCTTTCAACACATAAATAAAAACTGTTTTGTCCGCTGGGTTTACAATCCAATATTCAAGGACTCCGGCTTCTTCATATAAATCAAATTTATATTTCATCTCTTTGTTAGAATTTCCCGGTGAAAGAATTTCTATAACCAAGTCAGGAGCACCAATAGCACCACGTTCATCAATTTTGGCATCATCACAAATGACACACAAATCAGGTTGTACAACGGTATAAATTTCTTGATCTAATTTCGATTTTTTCTTATCTATCAATCGCACATCAAATGGAGCAGCAAAAAGATTGCAAGGATGTGGTTTGAAAAAATTAAAAAGATGTCCATGCAAATTACCAGAAATTCGTTGATGAGTAGTACTTGGTGCAGGACTCATCTTAAATACTTTTCCTTTTATCAATTCCAGTTTTTCTTGAAATTGCCAAGTTAAATAATCCGCATAGGAATAGGTTTTATTTAAATCTAGCTGGTTTATGTCTGTTATCATGATACTTCTTTTTTTCAATGTTACTAAAAATACAAACTCCTTTATTACATCACGAAAAGTGAAATTTATCAAAGCAACTAAACCAAAATTCTACATCTTCTTCCTCATTCTCGCTACCGGAATGTCGAGTTGTTCTCTGTATTTTGCAATCGTTCTTCTTGCAATTGGATATCCTTTTTCTTTAAGGATCTCGGCTAGTTGATCGTCTGGCAATGGTTTTTTCTTATCTTCTTCTTCAATGGTGTTTTGTAGAATTTTCTTGATTTCCAATGTCGAAACGTCTTCGCCTTGGTCATTCTTCATTGACTCTGAGAAAAATTCTTTAATCAATTTGGTACCGTACGGAGTCTCTACATATTTACTATTGGCCACACGTGAAATTGTAGAAATATCAAGACCTACCAAATCGGCAATGTCTTTCAAAATCATTGGCTTCATCTTAGTCTCATCACCATCAAGAAAATATTCTTCTTGGTAATGCATAATCGCATTCATGGTAACAAACAAGGTTTCCTGTCGCTGACGAATTGCATCAATAAACCATTTAGCCGAATCTAGTTTTTGTTTAATGAATTGAACCGCTTCTTTTTGTTGTGTAGATTTGTCACGAGAATCCTTATAGGTTTGCATCATTTCCTGATAATCCTTTGAAACATGCAGTGATGGTGCGTTACGGCCGTTTAGAGTCAACTCCAGCTCGCCATCTACAATTCTAATTGCAAAATCAGGAACTACATTTTCGGTAACTTTATTGTTTCCGGTAAACGAACCGCCTGGTTTTGGATTCAGTTTCTCAATCTCGTGAATGGCTTTTTTCAATTGTTCATTTGATACGCCATACTTTTGAAGTAATTTATCGTAATGTTTTTTTGTAAAAGCATCAAATTGATTTTCGATAATATCAATAGCCAAATCCACCGATTCCGTTGGTGTTTTATGCTTGAGTTGTAGCAGCAAACATTCTTGCAAATCTTGTGCGCCTACACCTGCTGGTTCCAATTCGTGAATTACATGAAGCATTTTTTGCACCATTTTTTCATCGGTGTAAATGCCTTGCGTAAATGCCATATCATCAACCATGTCTGGAATGCTACGACGAATGTAACCCATATCATCAATACTTCCTACTAGGAATTCAGCAATTTCGCGCTCTTCATCATTCAAGATAAAGGTGTTCAACTGATTGATTAAATCTTGGTGAAAACTGATTGGCGCAGCAAATGGTGTTTCGCGATCCTCATCATCATCGCTATAATTGTTGGCCTGAGTCTTATAATCAGGTGTTTCATCGTTGCTTAAATATTCATCTATATTGATATCCTCAGCGTCAATTCGTTCTGATTCTGCATCATCATAATCATCATAATCTTCGTTTTCGAACTCGTCCTTCTCGTAATCATCTTCTTCTTTTCCGGATTCAAGTGCCGGATTCTCGTTCATTTCTTCGAGTAAACGTTGTTCAAATGCTTGCGTAGGCAATTGAATTAACTTCATCAGCTGAATTTGCTGTGGAGATAATTTTTGTGATAATTTTAAATTTAAGAATTGCTTTAGCATAAAAAAAGGTACTGAGTTACTGAGTAACAAAATTACTAAGTAATGTATTTTGACGAATTATAATTATTTTTTGTTTTTCTATTTTTAAACTTTGAACCTTTGTGGCTTAGAACCTTAGAACCTTCTAATTAAAATTCCGCATTCATTGGTGTTCTCGGGAAAGGAATTACGTCACGAATGTTAGTCATTCCAGTTACAAACAATACCAATCTTTCAAACCCAAGTCCAAAACCAGAGTGAACCGCTGATCCAAATCTTCGAGTGTCTAAGTACCACCACAATTCTTCTTCGTCAATTCCTAAGGCTTTCATTTTTTCAACCAAAACATCAAAACGCTCTTCACGCTGAGATCCACCTACGATTTCTCCAATTCCAGGGAACAAGATATCCATAGCGCGAACTGTTTTTCCGTCTTCGTTCAAACGCATGTAAAATGCTTTGATATTGGCTGGATAATCAAACAAAATTACAGGACATTTAAAGTGCTTTTCTACCAAGTAACGCTCGTGCTCACTTTGTAAATCAGCACCCCATTCGTTGATGATATAGTTGAATTTTTTCTTTTTGTTTGGTGTAGAATCTCTTAAAATATCAATAGCTTCTGTGTACGAAACGCGCTTGAAATTGTTCTCTAAAACAAAATTCAATTTGTCTAGCAAAGCCATTTCGCTGCGTTCAGCTTGTGGTTTTGATTTTTCTTCTTCTAATAAACGACCTTCTAAGAATTTCAAATCCTCCGGACATTTATCCATTGTGTATTTTATCACGTACTGAATAAAATCTTCAGCTAAGTCCATGTTGTCATTCAAATCATTGAACGCCACTTCTGGCTCAATCATCCAAAATTCCGCCAAGTGACGCGAAGTATTTGAGTTTTCAGCTCTAAATGTTGGTCCAAAAGTATAAATCTGACCCAAAGCCATCGCAAAAGTTTCTCCTTCTAACTGTCCAGAAACTGTCAAGTTGGTTTCTTTTCCAAAAAAATCTTCTTTGTAATTTACTTTTCCATCCTCAGTTCTTGGAGTGTTGTCAAATGGCAAAGCAGTTACTTTAAACATTTCACCAGCACCTTCAGCATCAGATCCTGTGATGATAGGTGTGTTTACATACACAAAACCTTTCTCTTGAAAATAGCTATGAACAGCATAGGACAGTACAGAACGTACTCTCATAATAGCGCCAAAAGCATTCGTACGCACACGTAAATGCGCATTTTCACGCAAGAATTCTAACGAGTGTTTTTTAGGTTGCATCGGGAATTTCTCCGGATCAGAGTCTCCTAAAATCTCTAGTTTAGTTACCTGAATTTCAAATTTCTGTCCAGCTCCTTTGCTTTCAACCAAAGTTCCAGTTACTGAAACCGCTGCTCCGGTTGTAATACGTTTTAAAGTCTCGTCTGGCGTATTTTCAAAATCCACCACACATTGTATATTGGCAATGGTCGAACCATCGTTTAAGGCAATAAATTGATTGTTTCTAAAAGTTCTCACCCATCCTTTTGCATTTACTTCATGAAGCGTCGTGGTGCTGTTTAGCAAGTCTTTAACTTTTGTGTGTCTCATTTTAGGTATATAGTTGATATTAAAATTGGTATCGTAATCGAACTGCAAATATAAATCATTTGTTTGTAATTGCATTGTGACAATTCAGGGAATCAGGAGCTATTTCCCGCTATCCATTGCAATCTTATTGTTTTTGACAAGCAAAACAATAAGGATTTCCACTTCTATCGGGGCTAGGGAGCAAGTTTCAGGACTTATTTTGTTTACTGTTTTGTAGTTTCTTCTTTTTGAAGCGGTTTAAAAACTTGGCCAACCGCACAACACTTTGTACTTTTGCGGCATGAACGACAATTTTGTAACAGAGTATTTCGGTATCGGAATTCAAAATGGTAAAACCCCTGAGAATTTAGGAGTTTTGTGGCGTACCGCACAAAATTTGGGTGCGAGTTATATTTTTACCATAGGAAATCGATATGCCAAGCAAGCTTGTGATACGCACAATGCTGTAAAATCTTTACCGTATTTTCATTATGAAAATTTTGAGGATTTCTATAACAACTTACCGAAAGGCGCACGCTTAGTAGGCGTTGAATTAGATGAGCGCGCTACCGATTTGGAAACATTCGAGCACCCAAGACGTTGCGTTTATTTATTAGGTGCCGAAGACAATGGCTTATCTAAAGCGGCTATGGCCAAATGCCATCATTTGGTTAAATTCAAATCAGAGAAAAGCTTAAATGTGTCAGTGGCAGGAAGCATCGTTATGTACGATCGAGCGTTGCCTAAACCAAGATCATAAAAACTAAAAATTCCCGCTAGTTGCGGGAATTTTTAGTTTAAAAGTAGTTTTTTACAAATTGCTTTCCATTTCTAGAATGAGGTTGGCAATCAAAGCCGTCCAGCCCGTTTGGTGCGAGGCGCCTAAACCACGACCGGTATCTCCATCAAAAAACTCATAAAACAAATGTTGATTTTTGAACTCTTCTTCGTTCTTAAACAATTGGTTGTGGTTTTCTGAATGGTAGCGGAATTTTCCATTTTCATCACGTTCAAACAACTTGATAAGTCTTTTGGTCAACTCATTTGCAATTTGATTTAAATTCAGTTTGTTACCCGATCCTGTCGGAAACTCATAACGGTATTTGTCACCATAGAAAGTGTAATATTTGCGCAACGATTGTATAATCATATAATTGAGCGGCATCCAAATAGGACCACGCCAATTTGAATTGCCACCAAACATACCAGATCTGCTTTCGCCAGGTTCGTACTGAATTTTATGATGGCCATTATTGCCAAAAACAAAAGGATTGTCTTTGTGGAATTTAGAAAGTGATCGAATACCAAAGTCGGATAAAAATTCATTTTCATCCAAAAGGCGAATTAAAAGATGCTCCAATCTAAAGCCGCGCATGATCGAAAACATAAAGTTTCCGTCTTTGTTCGCTGTTTCTAAATTTGAAATTAAGGAAGCCAAATCAGGTCGCGTACGAATGATTTCGTTGGCTCTTTTCTGGAAATCTTTTAGCTGTTCAAATAACTCTTTGTTCATTATTTCGACAGCAAATAGCGGAATCACTCCTACAAGCGAGCGTACTTTTAAGCGTTCGGAGCCGCCGTCTGAGAGTTCAACCACATCGTAATAAAAATTATCTTGATCATCCCAAAGCGACAGGTCTCTTTTACCAATGTGGTGCATGGCCCAAGCAATATTTAAAAAATGCCTGAAAAACTTAGCCGATATGTCTTCGTAAATTTTGTTGGTTTTGGCCAGTTCTAAACTCATGCGCAACATGTTTAACGAAAACAGCGCCATCCAGCTAGTGGCATCGGCTTGTTGCATTTTTTTGATACCTTCAGGCATGTGGTTGCGATCAAAAACGCCAATATTATCTAGGCCAAGGAAACCGCCTTCAAATAAATCGGTGCCGCTTGTGTCTTTTTGATTGACCCACCAGGTAAAATTGACATTCAGTTTTTGAAAAGCCGTTTCTAAAAATTCTGTGTCGGCTATTCCAGTTCGCTTGAGGTCTTTTTCGTAAACCGTCCACACTGCCCAAGAATGCACGGGCGGATTCACATCGCTAAAATTCCATTCGTAAGCAGGAATTTGTCCGTTGGAGTGCATGTAGCTTTCTTGCAATACTAAAAGTAGTTGTTGTTTGGCAAAATGCGGATCAATTTCTACAAAAGAAGCCATGTGAAAAGCTAAATCCCAAGCGGCATACCACGGATATTCCCATTTATCGGGCATGGAAATGACATGACGGTTGGTTAAATGTTTCCAACTACTATTACGTTTGTCGTGACGGTTAGGTGGCGTTTCACCTGGTCCGCCGTACAACCATTTAAACACGTCGTAATAATAAAATTGTTTGGTCCACAATAAACCTGAGAAGGCACTTTTTGCAATGGCCTGCTGTTCTTGCGGCAAGTTTGAACTAATTTTAGAGTTGTAAAACGCCTCACATTCTTCTTTTCGAGAATTCACAACCGCGTCAAAGTCGGCCCATGGTTCGGCTTTTGGTGTTTTACTCAAACGTATTTTAATGCTTTTTTCTTCGCCTGCTGCTAAATCAAATTGTTGCCAAATAGCGGCTTTGGTTCCAAATAATTCCGGATTTACGGTAGGTTCAGCATGAATTACGTGGTTGTTAATGCCGTCTTTTACATAAGGATATTCGTTGGCAACCCCGTAAATGCGTTCGTTATTGGTTTCGTTTTCACAAAAAAGTTGTGTTCCTTCCTGATGGTATAAATAATAGGTTTCAATGCGCGAGCTTGTTGTTTCGATAGTATTGTATCCTATACTTTTCATTGATGGGCGCGGGTGCCTGTCGTTGTGTTTCCAGAAATTGCGGTACCAAAGATGTGGCAAGACGTGAATTTGAGCTGTTTGAGTGCCTCGATTTACAATGGTTACTTGCATCAAAATATCATCGACATCGGCTTTTACATATTCAATGAAACAATCAAAATAAGCATTGTCGTCAAAGCTATTGGTATCTGTTATTTCGAATTCTGTTTCTTCGCGGCTGCGTTGGTTTTTTACAATAAGTTCTTCGTACGGAAACTCGTTTTGCGGGTATTTGTACAAGTATTTGTTGTACGAATGCGAAGGTGAAGCCACTTGATGAAAGTATAGTTCTTTGACATCTTCGCCGTGATTACCTTGATTATTGGTTAAACCAAAAAGACGCTCTTTGATGATAGGATCTTTTCCGTTCCAAAAGGCGGGAGCCAAGCAGAGTATTTCGCGAGAGTCACAAAACCCACCGATGCCTTCCTCGCCCCAACGGTAAGCATTACTTCGGGCTCTATCGTGGTTGATAAAGTTCCATGCATCCCCGTTTTGGCTGTAGTCCTCGCGAACTGTTCCCCATTGTCTTTCGGCTAAATACGGTCCCCATTTTTTCCAATTGCGGTAGTTATCAGGAACGGCTAATTTTTGTTCTTCGGAAAGGTGCTGCGACATAGTAAAAAATCAAATTAGTAGTGTGCTTCAAAAAAAGTAAAGGATAATCGTAGGACGTTAGAAGCTTGCTTTTTTTGAAAATTGTGTTGGCGTAAAAATAAGACTTATTTTGTAACCGAACGAAATCAGGGGTTTACAATTGTTTAATTGCCCGCCATTAATTGGTTTCTTTAGTTAAGTCGTAAAAATAGGGTGCTGAAATTATTTATTTTTATTGAAGTGCTAATAAAAACAGAAGTACTTTAAGTATCGGTGTTAAAATAGTTCTACCTCAGATTCGATTCTCTTGGGAGAAAAAATCTTTTCTTGCGCAAGTAGTGTACAATGCAACAGTTCCTAGCCCGGATAGCAGTGGAAATCCTTCCTGTTTTTGCTAAAAAACAGGAAGATTGTAATGGATAGCCGGAAATAGCTCCTGATGAATTTTATTTTTTTGAGGTTAAATCGTCAATTTCTTCATCGGTTGGTTCGATAATATCAATTTTTGGTTCGATAAAATCTTGCTCGTTGGCCAATGTTTTGTTGAGTGTAAGCACCAAGGCTGGTAACAACATTAAATTGGATAACATTCCGAATAACAGTGTCAACGAAATCAATCCTCCAAGGGCAATTGTTCCGCCAAAACTAGACAACATAAATACCGAAAACCCAAAGAAAAGCACGATCGAGGTGTAGAACATACTCAAACCTGCATCTGTAAAGGTGGCGTAGACTGATTTGCGAATTTTCCAGTTATTTTTCTTTAATTCCTCTCGATACTGAGATAAGAAACGAACGGTATCATCGACTGAAAGCCCGAACGCAATTCCAAAAACTAATATCGTTGACGGCTTAAGCGGAATGTCTAAAAAGCCCATCAGTCCTGCAGTAAGCATGAGCGGCAAGAGGTTTGGGATGATAGAAACCAGTACCATTTTGAAGGAACGAAACATGAACGCAATTAAAAGCGCGGTAAGTAAAAAGGCAAAAGCCAGCGATGACAATAAGTTGTCTAGCAAATATCCAGTTCCTTTTTGAAATACAAGAGCTTTTCCGGTTACGGTTACGTTGTATTGGTTTTCAGGGAAAATTTTAGCTGCTTTTTTCTTGATTTCGGCTTCAATTTTAGCAATTTTATCGCCGCTTTCGTCTCGCATGAAAGTTGTAATTCGGGCATATTGACCAGAATTATCTACGTAACTTTTCATGAGGTTGTCCTTTGAATCTTTGGTCGCATTTTTGACATACGATAAGATAAAGGATTGCTCTTGCGAAGATGGTAATTCGTAATACGCGGGATTGCCATTGTAATACGCTTGCTTCGAATATTTGATTAAGTTTACAATAGAAATGGGTTTTGACAGTTCAGGAATTTCATCAATTGCTTGCTCGAGTTCGTCCATTCTTCGCAGGGTAGAGAGTTTCATGACTCCTTTTTTGCGTTTGGTATCAATCATGATTTCGAGCGGCATGACACCATCAAATTCTTTTTCGAAGAAAACGATGTCTTCGAAAAAGGCTTCTTTTTTAGGCATGTCTTCGATAAGGCTGCCAGAAATACGCATTTCGTAAATGCCAATAATACTAATTACCAATAATGAAATAGCAACAACATAAATAGAGAAACGGTTGTACTTTACGTTGCGTAAAATCCAACCCATGAATGATTTTACATAGTCTCGATCCAAGTGCTCGATGTGGCGCTCTTTTGGAGCAGGAATGTAACTGTGAAAAATAGGAATCACAATAATACATAAAAAGAAAAGTGCCATGATGTTGATGGACGTCACCACGCCAAACTCTAACAACAACTGATTATTTGATGCCACAAAAGTAGCAAAACCAATGGCTGTGGTAAGATTTGTCATTAGTGTTGCCATACCTACTTTGGTCGTAACGCGTTGCAAAGCTTTCGCTTTATTGTGGTGGATTTTATATTCTTGATGGTATTTATTGGTCAGGAAAATGCAATTTGGGATACCAATTACGATGATTAGTGAAGGCACTAAAGCCGTTAAAACAGTAATTTCATAATGCAGCAGTCCTAAAAATCCGAACGACCACATTACACCAATAATCACAATAATCATCGAGATTAAAGTGGCTCTAAAACTCCTAAAAAAGAAAAAGAAAAGCAAAGAAGTAACCAAGAGCGAGGCACCAATAAAGATGCTAATTTCGTCGGTGATCGTCTTTGCATTGAGGGTTCGAATATATGGCATGCCCGAAACACGAAGGTCGATTCCAGTTTCTTTTTCGAATGTTTCAACGGCGGGAACGAGTTTGTCTAAAATAAAATCTTTTCGAGCGGCGGTGTTTACAATTTTCTTATCCATGTAAATGGCAGAACGAATACTTCCAGAACGCTTGTTAAACAGTAAACCTTCGTAAAACGGGAGGTCGTTAAAAAGTTCTTTTTTTATTTTCTGGAGATAGGCTGGGTCAAGAGTTTTTGACTGCTCAACAAAAGGAATTAATTCAAAAGTTTGGAGCGAGTCGTTTTTTTGTAATTTTTTTAAATCATTCAACGACACGACCAAATCAACGGCTTTGTCGCCTTTAAGAGTATTCATCATTTTACTCCAAGCGGCAAAAGCTTTTGGGGTAAAAATAGCTTTGTCTTGTACGCCAATGATGACAAGATTTCCTTCTTCGCCAAATTTGTTGAGAAAGGCATTGTACTCAATATTAACAATATTATCGTCTGGTAATAAATTAGCTTCGGTAAAAGTAAAATGGATGTTTTTCCATTGTGAGGCCAAAAGTGCTGTTATTGCAACAATAATAGACAGCATTAAAATTCTATTTCGAAGGACTACACGGGCAATTAATTCCCAAAATCCTAAACTAAACCACTTGATCATAACTTACATTTAACGGGCGCAAAGGTAGTTAAAACCACTTTGAATCGTTAGTTTAAGGCTAAAGATTTGCTCGTTTTACCCAAACATTAAGTTTTTATTTTGTTTTTAATTTAAAAAATAGAATAAAATAATAATGATATATTTGACTTAGTTGTGGCGAGGAAAAACCAAACCCCAAAAACTATTTTTTTTGCTATGAAGAAGTATAAAAACACTATTTTCTATTTGATTGTAACAGGTTGTTTTTCAGTACTTATGTATTGGATTATAACAAAAGGAAAATTATTAGAAGCAACAGAAGTCATTGAAAAACCCGCTAGTGGCAAGGGTTCTTGGGCTGATTTTTTGACCTCCATGCAGCATAGTTTTCAAGAACCTTTGGCTATATTGTTGGCGCAAATTGTGACCATCATTTTAGTAGCTCGTTTTTTTGGATGGGTTTTCAGAAAAATAGGGCAACCTTCTGTGATTGGAGAAATCATTGCAGGAATTGTGTTGGGGCCGTCTTTGTTAGGAATGTATTTTCCGGAGTTCTCGGCGATTTTGTTTCCTGTTGCTTCTTTGGGTAACTTAAAGTTTTTGAGTCAAATTGGTTTAATTCTTTTCATGTTTGTGATTGGGATGGAATTGGATTTGAAAATATTGAAAAATAAAGCTAACGAAGCCATCGTCATCAGTCATGCGAGTATTATAATTCCTTTTGCACTCGGAATCGGATTAGCCTATTTTGTTTACAATCAGTTTGCTCCCGAAGGCGTGACGTTTTTGTCTTTTAGTTTATTCATGGGTATTGCTTTGAGTATTACTGCTTTTCCGGTTTTGGCCCGAATTGTGCAAGAACGAGGCATTCATAAAACCAGGTTAGGAGCTATAGTAATCACTTGCGCTGCCGCGGATGATATTACTGCTTGGTGTATCTTGGCAGTTGTAATTGCCATTGTAAAAGCGGGTAATTTTGTAAGTTCATTATATATCATCTCACTCGCGGTCTTGTACGTGGTAGCTATGATTTATGTAGTAAAACCATTTTTAAAACGTATTGGTGATTTGTACGGTTCCAAAGAAAGCATAGTAAAACCTGTCGTTGCTATTTTCTTTTTGGTACTTATTATGTCGTCTTACGCGACCGAAGTGATCGGGATTCATGCGCTTTTTGGTGCTTTTATGGCGGGTGTTATTATGCCTGATGTTCCAAAATTCAGAACTATTTTTATTGAAAAAGTAGAAGACGTTGCGCTGATACTTTTGCTTCCGTTGTTCTTTGTATTTACAGGTTTAAAAACTGAAATTGGTCTTATCAACGATCCTTATTTATGGAAAGTTACAGGCTTTATTATTTTGGTAGCTGTTGTTGGTAAATTTCTTGGTAGTGCTCTGGCAGCAAAGTTTGTGGGGCAATCGTGGCGTGATAGTTTTACAATTGGCGCTTTAATGAACACCAGAGGATTGATGGAGCTAATTGTTTTGAACATTGGTTTGGAACTGAAAGTGCTAACACCAGAAGTTTTTACCATGATGGTAATTATGGCCTTGGTTACGACCTTTATGACTGGTCCAGCGCTCGATTTGATTAATTTTATATTTAAAACTAAAGATAGCGCAGAGGTTTTAGAGCCTATAAACGATAATAAATACCGCGTTTTGATTTCTTTCGGTAATAACGAAAAAGGAAAATCCTTGTTGCGATTGGCGAATAGCTTAACCAAACGACAAAAAAACACCTCTAGTGTTACCGTGATGCACTTATCTCTTAGTGATGAGGTGCATACCTTTAATATGGAAGATAAGGAAAAAAACAGTTTCCATCCTATTGTTGAGGAGTCTCAGGTACTCAAACAGGAGATCACTACGATTTTTAAAGCCACTACAGATATTGAAACTGAAATTGCCGATGTGGCCAATCAAGGCGACTATGATTTGCTGTTAGTAGGACTTGGAAAATCTATTTTTGAAGGTACTATTTTGGGTAAAGTAATTGGTTTTACTACTCGAATTATAAATCCAGATCGCTTAATTGATAAATTTACGGGTAAAGAAGGTTTGTTCGAAAACTCTCCGTTTGATGAGCGAACGAGACAAATTATTTCTAAAACCAAAATGCCAATTGGGATTTTAATTGACAAAGATTTACAAGAAGTGCAAAATGTTTTTGTACCTGTTTTTAGTACCGAAGATGCTTTTGTGATTGATTACATCCAAAAATTGATTTACAACAACAATTCTAAAGTGATAATTTTAGATGTAAATGGTCATGTGGCTACTAATTTTGTAATGAATAGTGCCGTAGATTCTTTAGAACAAAAACATCCAAATAATATCAGTTTGATTACTGAAAAAACCATCAAGAAAGAGTTTTTGGCTCAACAAAATTTGATGTTAATTAGTCTCGAAAGCTGGAAACAGCTGGTTGATTCGCGTAGCGTTTGGCTTAGCGGAGTACCATCAGTATTAATTGTAAAACAATAACATGAATTGGATTTTGTTGATTATTGGTGGCCTGTTCGAAGTAGGTTTTGCAACTTGTTTAGGTAAAGCCAAAGAAAGTACCGGTACGGCAGCAACATTATGGTTGCTCGGCTTTTTGGCATGTTTAACAATAAGTATGGTATTGCTTTATAAAGCTACGCAAACGTTACCTATAGGAACCGCATACGCAGTTTGGACTGGGATTGGCGCAGTGGGAACTGTATTGGTGGGTATTTTTGTATTCAAGGAACCAGCTGATTTTTGGCGTCTGTTTTTTATTACCACCTTAATTAGTTCTATCATAGGATTGAAATTCGTTTCAAGTCATTAGTGATTTTTAAATTTTATTGGTTTAAGATTGTCATGTTTTGGATAACTTACGTTAAGTACAGTGTAATTCCTGCAATACAACATACTTAACCAATTATAAACCAAAACGATTATGATTCTAACCACAACCAACTCTATCGAAGATTATAAAATTCTCGAATACAATGGCATTGTTTCAGGCACTGCTATTAACATACAAAAAATGGGTTTGACTTTTAGCATGCAAAAATACTATGACGGTATTGCTGAGAGTATCGCAGAAGTGAGAGAAAAGGCTTTTGCAAACTTACAAGCAAATGCTGAAAAAATGAATGCCAATGCAGTAGTAGGAATTCAAGTAGATGTGGAGCTAAAAAGCGGAGAAGGTTTAATCACTGTAATGATAACAGGAACTGCAGTGAGTGTGGTTAAACGCTAGAGTATTACTTTTTTTCTAAACGAGTTTAGCTTTAATTATATTGAACTACTAGCTACTTAAAACTATAAAAAAACCGCCTCATTTTTCAACAAGGCGGTTTTTAAAATATTTGTAAATCAGATTTACACCTTCATTATTTCAGCTTCTTTAACTACTAACAATTCATCAATTTTTTTGATAAAACAATTGGTCAAGTTTTACCTCCGGCTGACGCGAGCGTCACTCTTGTGAATATAATACATATTTTAACATATTTTAATTTTTAAACACTATCATAAGCCAAAATTATATCAAAACATAACAAGCCTCACGAGCGGGGAGTCTATGCTAAATCCGATTATGTGGTGTATTTTATTTTACAATTGCATGTTCTTTGTACGCTCTTTTTGCAATAGAGTCTAGTTCTCTGCTCGCAAAATAGCATAAACACGTTTGTGAAATATGTTTTTTGTTTTTAGAGAGCTCATCATCATAATATTCAGCATTTGGTAAGGCTTGTATTATTTTTTTACTATCTGATTTAATTTTAGGCCACAATGTTATTGGAATATTATCAGCATTAATGAAAGAGTCTTCTTTTTGAATTAATTTAAAAATAGAATCATTTTTATAGCCCTGAAATAAACAATCAAAAAAGGCATTTTCTTTATATTCTATTACCCAACCGTTTATGGGTCTCGGTTTATTTTTTGAATATCCTGGATAAAAAAAGGCGTCTCCATAATAAGTATTGAGGTCTGTGCTGCCTTTAATGCTTGAACAAGAAAATATCGCTAAAACAACCCCTGTCGCTAAAACTGTTTTTACTATTCTAATATCCATATATCAATTCTTTGTATTGGTAAATTAAAAAAACAATAAAATGGGCAATTTCCAAAACCTTTACTATCGGTAAATAAAAGATCTGCATGGCCAGAAGCCCCTTTTTTATCGTATTCTTCAGTAGTTATCATGGAATATATACTATATATATATTTTAATTTATTTGGAAAATCTTCACCGGCTGATGCGAGCGTCTCGCTCGTATTTACAATTTATATTATAACACTTTAATTTTTAGACTTACAATTTATAAAAAGCAACATTAGTATATTTCTAAAACTAATTTAAATAGGACTTCTAGTTTGTTAGTAATGATTCTTTTTTGCCTCTTAAGTATTCCTTGTAAGCTTTTCTAGCAATCGAATCTAACTCTCTACTAGCATAATAATTCAAACAACTGGCACAAATATAATTTTTTTTTGCTTCTTCAATTTCTTCTGCTTCAGTGCAATCATCACAATGTGGGAAAATTGGTTTTGGCATATTTTTTATGACATTTGTTGCTAAACTGTCAATGCTTTTTATGTACAAGAAAGGTTCATATGGTACAAGTAGGTCTTTTTTTGCTATTAATTTAAAAACCTCATCATCTTTATAGCCTTTTCTTATGCAGGTAAGAAAAATATCTGTTTTATACATATTGATCCATTCATTTTGATTTTTACCAAAATGATATTCAAATTTATTCCTTTTGTATGTTGTACATGACCATAAAACACAACCTATGACAATTATAACTATTTTATTTTTCATTTTTTTTATTTTAATATCCAGACATCAATATAATCAACAGGTACGAAATTGTTTTTCTCATCAAAGAAATGACATTTAATTCTACAATCTCCTTCTTCTAATATGTCAGCATGCCCAGTTCCCCACGTCCCATGGATTTCAGGTCTTGAAACCATTGAGTAAATACCATCACTTCCTATATCTTCCATTAATTTGGGAAAATTTCCACCTTTTACACCTCCTTGAGCAGCTGTAAAATGGCGATAATTTGCGGGATTTGTCCCAAATGTTTTGCGCATCCATTCATTCAAAGCTTTAGCATTTATAATTAAATAATTACCGTCTTTGTCTTTAATTGTATTTTTAAATCCTTTTTTACTATCTGGGATAAAAGGAATTACAATTCCACATTTGATTAATGCAATTGAAACACGAATTGCACAAGTGTTTAGTTTTTTTCCTTTTGCAATAACATCATTATATATTTTTAGGACATCTCCGCCTAAACTGTTGCAAAGTGTTCCTCCATCAGTATATTTTAAAGGCATTGCACTTTTAAAAGCAGCTAATGTTGGCAAATTCTGTGGTGGGAAGGTCAAGTTAGGATCTTCCCAAAAAGCGGTATCATACTCACCATCTTGACCTTCGGATGTTCCCATAAACCAGTTTTCGAACTGCTCCAATGTAACATCAGAGTTGTCATTTAAAAATTTTATTGCAAAATTAGCAAACGCTTTACTTTCAGGCGAAGTATTCTCTAAATAATAATTAAGTACTGCACTATATTTATCATGATTAAGAGTTGCCCATTGTTGTTGCTCGTCTAATAAATCAGCCCAAAATGTGGCAGCAATTTGTGCTTTTTGCAATATGAGGTATGATTGTGGATCACTTAAATCAAATAAGTTAGGGTCTATAACGTATCCACTAGGATCTTCATAAATAGGGCCACCGCCTCCGCCACCGCCTTGGGTGCCACCGCCTGTATATTCTTCAAAAGCTTCAACTGCTTGACCTGAAACAGAAACTCTATACGAGCTGTAACTTACACAAGCATTGCAGTTGTCACAGTAGGTAGCTGTACAATCTCCTGTTCGTGTGCAATGCCTGTTTTCTACAAATATAGTGGTGTAACCAGTGCCAGTAGTTGTAGCTCTTGCAGAGTGGTTATTGTTGCTTTTTTGGAATGGATTTGATTGATAAATAAGTCTCATTTTACCTTTAAATTGCTCTGAACTACCACTAATTAGGTCTTTTAAGTTTTGTTTTGAGGGCATCATTTCAATTATTGTAGTTTCCCAAACGCCATTTTTATTATGCACAATTAGATTAAAAATACTATTTGATGTTATTATTTTGGGAATAATTTTAAAACTATACGTTATTTGGTGTTGTACTACACATTGTTTTATGTACGAAGTGTCAACAATAAATTCTTTGAAAATTTTGTGATTTTGGAAGTTTGTTTTGCCTTTAAAATTTAAGGATTCATTAGGTAAGTTAATCGTTTTTTTAAATTCATGTAATCCAGTCCTGCTTTTAAAAGTTTTGAATGAAATTTCATTTTTTGAGGTTCCTTCAACTGTATTTTCATTAAAATCCAAGGTATCTTGCGAGCAATTACTCAGTGTTAAAGCAATAATTGAAAAGATAAATAACTTACGAACGTAGTTCTTCAGTTTGTTTGTTTGTTTGTTTGTTTGTTTGTTTGCATATTTTTTTTTTGGTTAATTAATAATTATAAAAATAGCAATACACTTTAGGTTGCACAATACCCACTTTTGGTGATATTTACCATAAAAAAACCACCTTGTTTTATCAACAAGGCGGTTATCATATATTTGTAAATCAGGTTTACACCTTCATGATTTCGGCTTCTTTTACCACTAATAGTTCATCAATTTTTTTGATAAAACTGTTGGTTAAGTTTTGAACCTCTTCTTCGGCACCTTTACAAATGTCTTCTGAGGTACCGTCTTTTTCTAATTTTTTGATTTCGGTGTTGGCATCTTTACGAGCATTACGAATACCAATTTTAGCATCTTCAGCCTCTACTTTGGCTTGTTTGGCCAATTCTCTACGACGATCTTCGGTTAAAGGTGGAACGCTGATGATTACTAAATCTCCATTGTTCATTGGGTTAAAGCCCAAATTAGCTATCATGATGGCTTTTTCAATTGGGTGAAGCATGCTTTTTTCAAACGGCTGCAACGTAATCGTTCTCGCGTCTGGCACACTGATTTTTGAAACCTGTGACAAAGGCGTAGCTGCTCCGTAATAATCAACAAAAACACTTCCTAACATAGCAGGCGATGCTTTTCCGGCACGGATGTTTAAAAATTCTTTTTCTAAATGCGCAATAGAACCCGCCATTGATTCTTGTGTGCTATCTAATATAAAATCAATTTCTTCAGTCATAATTTTAATTTTCAGTTTTCAGCAACAGTTTTCAGTTTTAGCCGCTTTGCGACTGCAAACTGTAACTGCGTACTATATGTTTACTACAGTTCCTATATTTTCGCCTTGGCAAATTTTTAGTAAGTTACCCACTTTATTCATATCAAAAACTACAATAGGTAATTTGTTTTCTTGACTTAGGGTAAAAGCCGTGGTGTCCATTACATTCAATCCTTTTTTCAATACATCTTCAAAAGAGATAAAATCAAATTTTACCGCTGATGCATTTTTTTCTGGATCAGAATCATATACACCATCAACACGCGTTCCTTTTAAAATTACATCGGCATTAATTTCAATTCCTCTTAAAACCGCTGCAGTATCTGTTGTAAAGTATGGGTTTCCGGTTCCAGCACCAAAAATTACAATTCTGCCTTTTTCAAGATGTCTGTCGGCTCTTCTTTTAATGTAAGGCTCAGCTATGGACTCCATTTTTAAAGCCGTCTGCAAACGGGTTTTCATTCCTTTTTCTTCAAGAGCACCTTGCAATGCCATTCCGTTGATTACGGTAGCAAGCATTCCCATATAATCGCCTTGTACACGGTCCATACCAGCACTTGCGCCTGCAACTCCTCTAAAAATATTTCCACCACCTATAACAATGGCAATTTCTACTCCTTTAGCGTGAATTTGCTTGATTTCGTCAGCGTATTCAGCTAGTCTTTTAGGATCAATTCCGTATTGTAAGTCGCCCATTAAGGCTTCTCCACTTAATTTCAGTAGAATTCTTTTGTATTTCATGTGTATGTTGCGTTGATTGGTGCAAATATAGAATTTTCTTTTTTTTTAAAATAATCTTGACTCTATTTTATAAAGCTAGTTTTTCATACGAATTTTTGGCTGCTTGATAACCAATTTGGAACACCTGATCCATCTTTAGTTTGCTGGTTTCAAAGGTGCTATAGATACAGAGTTCTTTTGGCTCGATGACCCAATCACACATATTAAATTTATGAATATTGGAGTTGGCCGATAACAAATCAAAGGCGCGTGTCGTCACTGCTTTGATTGAGTTTAAGTCAGAGGCTTCAATTTTTTGAATCGGGCTCACATAAACTCCTATAATGGTATCGCACTGTCCTAATAAAATGTCAGTAGGGAAGTGGTTTAGGATTCCGCCATCACTGTAAATATTTCCATCAATGGCATAGGGTGAAATTATTCCCGGAAAAGCAGATGAGGCCAAAACGGCATCAACTACAAGGGTTTTGGGGCTAAAAATTTTTAACTTCCCGCGTACCATATCAGTTGCAGTTATTTGCAATGGAATGTTTAAATCGGCCAAAGTTGCTTCTTTAAAAATGGCTTTAAAATAGATCTTAAACGATTCAGAATCGATCAATCCCGCTTTTTTAAAAGTTAAATGTTTCCAGTTAAAAAGATAAATCGATTTAAAAAAAGCTAAAATTTCATCAGGTGTTTTACCACAGGCATACAATGCACCTACTATTGATCCAGCGCTTGTTCCTGCAATAATACTGGGCTTTATGCCTTTTTCTTCTAAAAATTTAATCGCACCAGCGTGAGCCAATCCTTTGGAGCCTCCACCCGAAAGTACTAATCCTATCGATTTTGTTTCTAAATCCATTGTATTTATTTGTGCTAAAATTACTCTTTTTTTTATTTGTTAATTAAGTTCATGTGGTATAAAAATTTATCGTAATGCGTAACTTTGTACAACTAAAATTGGCCACATGAAAGAAATAGTGAATCAATCACTGAAACAAAGTTATTCCTATCCAGAATATAAGCAATTAATAACCGATCTCTTGACACAAAATAAATCTACTGGCTCACAGCAAACGGCAGATTTAACGCACTACAGTGCCCTCAATGAAGCACGGATGAAACGATTGGATAAAACGATCGTTGTTACTCCAGAAATTATGAATGGATTGCAAACTTTGCGTAAGGAATATATTTTGTTAGTCATTACCGAAGGCTGGTGCGGCGATGCGGCTCAAATTTTACCCATAATTAACAAAATGGCAGCGCTAACACCAAGTATTGAATTACGGTTGGTTTTGCGTGATGATAATGAGGAATTAATGAATTTGTTTTTGACAAATAATGCCAAATCGATTCCTATTGTGATTGCAGTCGAAAAAGAAACAGGAACTGTTTTAAATAGTTGGGGACCAAGGCCAAATGGAGCATTAGAACTAGTTTCTAATTATAAAAAAGAGTTTGGTGTTATTGATGACAACCTAAAGACAAACCTACAGTTGTGGTATTTGCAAGATAAAGGACTTTCTACTCAAAGTGAAATCTTACAATTGTTGATTGATTGAGTTTGTCTTTCGCTTTTTGATTGATTTTTTTTAACAAATTAAGTGCTTAAAAATCGATGAACGAACTATATAAATCGATGAACCGCATCATTTTATTTTTTATATTTCTTTTAAGAAAAATTAATTCTTTAGACTCAAAAATAAACGTAACTTGCTGACAGATAACCAAATCTATTTAATTAATTTGCTTTTTTTATACATGTTTCGCATTGTTTAACAATTAAAAAACAGTACCATGAAAAATTTATTTGAAAGATTGTATGATTATTTGTCTCTGGTTTTATTTGGTGGAAAAAATATTCCTCATTACTAATTCCAGACAGAGTAAAAGTATGAAGTGAAAATTACTTTTTACCTTTAGAAAAAACACATCGCAAATTTCAGTTTGAATTTGTCATGTGTTTTTGTCTTTTATAACACAATCAAAGTCTATAAAGCTTCTTGTAATCCGTTGTTAGTGATTTTACTTTACGGTTAAACTTTCTTCAAAATCAAGAACATTAATTCCGTTTTTAACTTCGTAATCTCCAATTTTTGTTCTTCGTAAAACGGTTAGGTGAGAACCGGATTGCATGGCTTTACCAAAATCATACGCTAGAGAACGAATGTAAGTTCCTTTACTGCAAACTACTCGAAAATCTACTTCAGGTAATGCAATTCGGGTGATTTCAAACTCGTGAATGGTGGTTTTTCGACTTGCAATTTCAATACTTTCTCCTGCACGAGCGTGCTCATACAAGCGAACGCCATCTTTTTTTATTGCCGAAAAAATAGGAGGTATTTGATCAATTTCACCAAGAAATTGTTTCACAGTTTCATGAATCAAGCTTTCGTTTATGTGTTCTGTTGGGAAAGTTTGGTCAACTTCTGTTTCTAAATCAAAGGAAGGTGTTGTGGCGCCAATGAAAAAAGTTCCGGTATATTCTTTGGCTTGACCTTGAAGTTCAGCAATTCTTTTGGTAAACTTTCCGGTACAAACTATTAATAAACCACTTGCCAATGGATCTAAGGTTCCGGCGTGACCAATCTTGAATTTTTTAGGCAATCCAACTTTATTAATCAAAGCATATTTAAGCTTGTTTACAGCCTGAAAAGAACTCCAATTTAATGGTTTGTCAATAAGTAAAATTTGTCCGTTTTGGTAATCTTCGACTGTCATCGCTGGAATTTATTTAAAGTATGAAAAGTAAATCAGTAAAAAGATCCCAACTATTATTCGGTACCAACCCCAAGGTTTGAAACCGTATTTTTTGATGATTTCAATAAAGAATTTTATTGCAATAATGGCAACCACAAAAGCAACAATGTTACCAATTATAAAAAGCTGAATGTTTTGATCTGATTTTAAAATGAGTTCATAACCCTTCATCTGTGAGCTTTCGTAGGTCTTTAAGAATACAGAGTAGCAAGTAACGGCCATCATGGTTGGAACTGCTAGAAAAAATGAAAATTCGGCTGCAGCATGGCGAGATAAACCCTGTTGCATTCCTCCGATAATTGATGCCGCAGATCGACTAGTGCCAGGCATCATGGCCAAACATTGCCAGAAACCAATAGTTACGGCTTTTTTTATAGAAATATCCTCTTCTTTTAAAACGGTAGGATTTTTGAAATAGTTGTCAATAAAAAGTAGAACAACACCACCTAAAATAAGAACTATGGCAATAGGAATAGGATTTCCTAGAACGGCTTCTATTTTGTCATCAAATAATTTACCTAATACAAGCGCAGGTATAACAGCGCAAAATAGTTTGAGGTAAAAATTAAATTTAGAAAAATCAAAGAATTTTTTCCAGTACAAAGCGACAACGGCCAAGATGGCGCCAAATTGAATCGAGACTTGAAAAAGTTTCACAAAATCATCTTCTTGTATTCCGAAATACGAACTCAAAAAAACCATGTGAGCGGTTGAAGAAACCGGCAGGTATTCTGTCAATCCTTCGATAATAGCGATCAAAAACGCTTGTAATGTATTCATTTATGCGTTTTTGGGATTCTTAAGAATGGCGTAAATAGTAATTCCAAAACCGATTAAAACAGTTGTTGGTGCCAATCTAATTCTTCTAAAACTGAAGATTTCTTCACTAAAAACATTCGGATCCTTGCTTCCTCCGCCCGACATTAAAATGAAGCCAAGAGCTATTACTCCAAGTCCAATTAAAAGAAATTTGTAGTTAACTTTCTCAAACAAAAATCCGTTTTTTTTATCTTTATTGTCCATTTGTACGTGCTAATTTTTTACTTAATGATATAACTTTGAACCGTGACTCAATATTAATTTCTAATAAAGATCGTCTGTGCGTAAATTCAAGAATCTTTGTGTAGCAAAGTAAGTACTTAGCCAAGTGATCACAATTCCTATTCCTACTACACCTATTAACACCAAAACAATTGACCCTTTGTCATTAAAGATTCCCAAAAGCGGAAAGTTAGTATCAATATAAAATAATACTCCAAGTAAAGCTATAACCGCTAAACCTGCACCAATCATGCCGAGTTTAATACTGCGTACAACAAATGGCTTACGAATAAAAGATTTTGTTGCTCCTACCATCTGCATGGTTTTAATGATAAAACGGTTCGAGTAGATAGACAATCTCAACGAACTATTGATGAGTAGTACTGCAATCACCGCTAAGAAACAACTAATGATTAAAATCCACATACTCACTTTATTGATATTGTCGTTAACCAAATTAACTAATTGTTTATCATAAACAATATCAGATATCATTGTGTTTTTACGCAACTGTGCTTCAATTTTGGTAATACTATCATTTACTACATAATCTCCTTTAAAGTGAATGTCGTACGAGTTTTGCAATGGATTTTCGCCAAGAAAAGTCATAAAATCTTCGCCAATAATATCGGTGTGTTCTTTTGCGGCAGCTTCTTTAGTCACGTATTTGTGAGAGCGCACGAAAGGACTTGTTTTTAATTGTTGGTCAAAATTTTTCACAATACTATCGTTAGCCTCGTTTTTAAAAAACACAGTCATTGCAATGTTTTCTTTAAAATCGTTAGCTAATTTTTTAGAATTAATGATAAAAAGCCCTAGAATTCCCAGTAAAAATAACACTAAGAATACACTTAACACTACTGAAAAATAAGAGGAAATTAAACGGCGTTTTTGGAAATTATCAAAGGAAGAACTCATAGTATGTTGAAATTATGGGGTAAAAATAATAAACAATTTCTTTATTTAAAGTTAATAACGCTCAAAGTTTCAACTTTCGTACAATAAACGTAAATTTGGCAGCTAGAAATAGTAGTCGCAATAAAACTTAGAATCTTAGTTACTCAGTTGCTCAGAAACTTATAAAAATGACTTGAATTTGCGAATGCATGACTCAATTAAAAAACAATAAAATAAGGAATGACTTGAGTTTACGATAGCTTGACTCAATTAAAAAACAATATAAAAAGGAATGAAATACAATCCCAACGAAATTGAAGCCAAATGGCAAAAATATTGGTTAGAAAACCAAACTTTTAAATCCGAAAACCACTCTACTAAACCTAAATATTACGTTTTAGACATGTTTCCTTACCCTTCTGGAGCGGGCTTACACGTAGGGCATCCGCTGGGATACATTGCCTCTGATGTATACTCGCGTTACAAGAGACATCAAGGTTTTAATGTGCTTCATCCTATGGGTTACGACAGTTTTGGGTTGCCTGCAGAGCAGTACGCTATTCAAACGGGTCAGCGTCCTGAGGATACAACTCGTGTGAATATTGACGGTGGTGTGGACAAAGAAGGAAATCAAATTGCGGGTTACAGAAAGCAATTGGATAAAATAGGATTTTCTTTTGATTGGAGTCGTGAAGTGCGTACTTCAAATCCAGATTATTACAAGCACACACAATGGATTTTTATCCAATTATTCAACTCGTGGTACAATAAAAACAGCGATAAAGCAGAAGATATTGCAACCCTAATTACTTTGTTTGAAAAAGAAGGAAATGCAACTGTCAATGCAGTTTGCGATGAAAATATAGATCCTTTTTCAGCTGAAGAATGGAACGCTTTCGCAAAAGATACTCAGGAGAAAATCCTTTTGCAATACAGATTGACGTATTTAGCGGAGACGGAAGTAAACTGGTGTCCGGGATTAGGAACGGTTTTGGCCAATGATGAAATTGTAAATGGCGTATCTGAACGTGGTGGATTTACAGTAGTTCGCAAGAAAATGACACAATGGAGCATGCGCATTTCAGCCTATGCAGAACGTTTGTTGCAAGGTTTGAATGATATCGACTGGAGCGAAAGTATTAAAGAAAGTCAAAGAAACTGGATTGGGAAATCAGTCGGTGCGATGGTTTCTTTTAAAGTCGAAAGTCAAAAGTCGAAAGTCGAAAGTGAAAAGCAAATTTCAGACTTAGAACTAGGGACTAAGGACTCTTTCATTGAAGTATTCACAACAAGACCCGATACCATCTTCGGAGTGACTTTTATGACTTTGGCACCAGAGCATCCTTTGGTTCAGGAAATTACTACTGCCGAACAAAAAGCAGAAGTAGAAGCCTACATCGAAAAAACTTCAAAACGTTCTGAGCGGGAACGTATGGCTGATGTGAAAACCATTTCGGGAGTATTTACAGGAGCTTTTGCAGAACATCCGTTTACGAAAGAACCAATTCCGGTTTGGATTGGTGATTATGTTTTGGCGGGATACGGAACAGGTGCGGTAATGGCGGTTCCTTGTGGCGATGAGAGAGATTATGCTTTTGCGAATTTCTTCAAAGGGCAAAACGGAATGCCAGCTATCAAAAACATCTTTGATCAAGACATTTCGGAAGCGGCTTTTGGAGCCAAAGAAGGTTTTCAATTAGTTGATTCAGATTTTTTAAATGGATTAGATTATAAAAAAGGAACTCAAAAAGTAATTGAGGAACTAGAAAAAATAAATCAAGGAAAAGGGAAAATTAATTACCGTTTGCGTGATGCAGTTTTCTCTCGCCAGCGTTATTGGGGTGAGCCTTTCCCGGTGTATTATGTAAATGGCTTGCCGCAAATGATTGATGCGCAACATTTACCAATCATTTTACCCGAAGTAGAGAAATATTTACCCACCGAAGACGGTTTGCCACCTTTAGGGAACGCTGCAGTTTGGGCTTGGGATAGGGTGAATAACAAAGTGGTCGAAACGAGTTTGGTAGACAATACAACTATTTTTCCTCTCGAATTGAATACCATGCCAGGTTGGGCGGGAAGTTCGTACTATTGGATGCGTTATATGGATGCGCACAATGAAACCGAATTTGCAAGCCAAGAAGCGCTTAACTATTGGCAAAATGTTGATTTGTATATAGGAGGAAACGAACACGCGACCGGTCACTTGTTGTACTCTCGTTTTTGGAATAAATTCCTAAAAGACAAAGGTTTTGCACCTACCGAAGAACCATTCAAAAAATTGATCAATCAAGGAATGATTTTGGGAACGAGTGCGTTTGTTTATAGATTAGAAGGAACAAATACTTTTATTTCAAAAAACAACATTGCTGGACAATCAGTTCAACCAATTCACGCTGATGTTTCAATGGTGAATTCTTCCGATGAGCTAGATGTTCAAAAGTTTAAGGCTTGGAGAGAAGATTATGCTGATGCGGAATTTATTTTAGACGAAAACGGAAAATATATCGTTGGTCGTGAGGTTGAAAAAATGTCGAAATCCAAATACAATGTGGTTACTCCAGATGCTATTTGTGAAGAATACGGAGCCGATACCTTGCGTTTGTATGAAATGTTCTTAGGACCATTAGAACAAGCGAAACCTTGGAATACAGCAGGAATTTCGGGAGTTTTTGGTTTCTTGAAAAAATTATGGCGTTTGTATTTCGATGATAATGGTTTGATTGTGACCAATGACATACCAACGAAAGGCAACTTAAAATCATTGCACAAAACCATCAAAAAAGTAGCTGAAGATATTGAAGGATTCTCTTTCAATACTTCGGTTTCGCAGTTTATGATTTGTGTGAACGAATTGTCTACTCAAAACTGTCATTCTCGTGCTATCTTAGAACCTTTAGCAATTGTGATTTCGCCTTACGCGCCACACATCGCTGAGGAATTATGGTCGTTACTAGGTCATGAAGGTTCGATAGCAGCAGTTCCTTTCCCTGTTTTCGATCCAAATCATTTGGTAGAAAGTGAGAAAGAATACCCAGTTTCTTTCAACGGAAAAATGCGTTTTACCCTAGTTTTACCTTTGGATTTAACCGCAGCACAAATCGAGGAAATCGTAATGAAAGACGAAAGAACCATTAAGCAACTGGACGGTAAAACACCAAACAAGGTGATTATTGTTCCGGGGAAAATAATTAACTTGGTGGGATAGTTTATCAATTTAAATATTTAAAAATCCAAATTTCAACGCTGGTTGGGATTTGGATTTTTTTTAGGATTATTTAACTAATGCCAATTTGACATTTTTACAGATTGGTGCAAATTTTGCTATTTCTTTAGTAACTTTAAAAAAATAAAAAAATAAGATATGTTAGGATTTAGTTTACCATCAATGATATTAATGGGCGGTATTATGCTAGCAAGTTGGTTAGTTAGCTCAAGATTAAAAAGCAAATTTGAACACTATTCAAAGTTGCATTTGCAAAACGGAATGTCAGGCGCCGAAATTGCCGAGAAAATGCTAGCCGATAATGGAATTCGTGATGTAAGAGTGATTTCAACTCCAGGCCGTTTAACGGATCACTATAATCCTGCTGATAAAACAGTTAATTTAAGTGAAGCAGTATACAACCAGCGCAATGCTGCAGCTGCGGCCGTAGCGGCTCACGAATGCGGACACGCGGTACAACACGCTGTAGGATATGAATGGCTTACGATGCGTTCGAAGTTGGTTCCTGTTGTAAATGTGGCATCAACTTACATGCAATGGATTTTGTTAGCGGGAATTGTAATGCTAAAAACGTTTCCAGGACTTTTACTAGTGGGAATTGTTATTTTTGCTGCAACAACTTTGTTTTCAATTGTTACTTTGCCAGTGGAGTATGATGCAAGTAACCGTGCTTTGGCTTGGTTAGAAAACAAAAGAATGCTTACACCACAAGAACAGGCTGGTGCAAAAGATTCTTTAAAATGGGCAGCCAGAACCTATGTGGTAGCTGCATTAGGATCAATAGCAACGTTGCTTTATTATATTTCAATTTACATGGGAGGAAGAAGAGACTAATTCTCCAACTTTCAGATAACTATTTATCAAATCCAAATTCCAGTTTTAATGGATTTTGGATTTTTTTGATAGCTCACATTTCACTTCTCACAACTCACTTTTCACTTTTCACTTTCCTTAAAGTTGAATTTGTCGGTCAATTTGCTGGTCAAGCGAGATGAAGGTTTCGGTTCGTGAAACACCTTCGATAGCTTGAATTTTGGTATTGAGTAGCTGCATCAAATGTTCGTTGTCGCGACAGATAATTTTAATTAAAATAGACCAATTTCCGGTGGTGTAATGACATTCTAAAACCTCTGGAATTTTTCTTAAATCGCGCACTGCCTCTGCGTTTCGGGCAGCCTTGTCTAGATAAACGCCTACAAAAGCCATGGTGTTGTACCCAAGAACTTTATTGTTTACCGTAAATTTTGATCCCGATATTACACCAGATTGCTCCAACTTACGCAAACGTTGGTGTATCGCAGCGCCCGAAATTCCTATTTTATTGGCAATTTGAAGAATGGGTTTTCGAGCATCCTCCATAAGGTCACGAAGAATTTCTTTATCGATACCGTCAATTTCGACTATCAGCGAATTAATTTTCATAGTATGAATTTTAAACTAAACTAGTGATTTTAATATTTAATTGAAAGTTTAATATTGTTTTTAGTCATAAAAAAAATCCAAATTCCGTTTTTTAATTAGAATTTGGATTTTTTAAAAAATTCGTAAGGAGTTTATTTTCCTTTATTCGCTTCTGCGATATATTTTTCTAATGCCATTGTCATTGAT
The DNA here is from genome assembly GCF_021608205.1 of Flavobacterium sp. K77. Lineage (NCBI taxonomy): Bacteria > Pseudomonadati > Bacteroidota > Flavobacteriia > Flavobacteriales > Flavobacteriaceae > Flavobacterium > Flavobacterium sp. K77. The sequence goes on from NZ_JAKIHO010000001.1 coordinate 409,863, forward strand.
GGTGTGGCAGGCGTAGGAGCTAAAATATCAACTCTTAAACCATGATCTAATGCTTCTTTTTGTGTGGTGCTTCCAAACACGGCAATTCTTGTATTGTTTTGTTCGAAATCAGGAAAATTTTTGAACAATGATTTGATTCCGGTTGGACTAAAGAAAGCTAAAACATCATAATACACATCTGCTAAATCAGATAGATCGCTCATTACTGTTTTGTAAAAAACGGCAGGAGTCCAATCTACTTTTAAGGCGTTTAATGTAATTGGTGCATCGGCATTCAATTGGTCTGATGCAGGAAGCAAGAATTTTTCGTCTTTGTACTTTTTGATTAATGGAGATAAATCAGCAAAGTCTTTTGGGCCAACATAAATTTTACGTTTTCTGTACACAACGTACTTTTGAAGGTAAAAGGCAATTGCTTCTGATTGGCAGAAATATTTTAATCCTTCTGGTACTTTGTATCTCATTTCTTCGGCTACTCTAAAAAAATGATCGACGGCATTTTTACTCGTTAAAATAATAGCGGTGTAATGATTAAGGTCGATTTTTTGTAATCGAATCTCTTTGGCGCTAACTCCTTCTACGTGAATAAAAGGTCTGAAATCAATTTTTACTTTGTGTTTTTGTTGAAGTTCAAAGTAAGGGGAATTTTCCACTTTAGGCTCGGGTTGTGACACCAAAATTGTTTTCACTTTCATATATAACGGTTTCTAAGCACTCCCTTTTGTAAACCAATAATACATAAAATAATAGGGTGCTATTTCAAGAGCGCAAAGATATAAAATAAAATAAAACAACTTACCGAATATTATATTTTGATAGTTTTTTATTGAAACCAAATAGGTTAGTATGTTGGCTACTAATATTATAGCGATAATGGCTAGTGGAATATTTCTTGAAATACTGTCATAATAGAACAAAATAATATTGAAAGGAAGAACTAACAAACCAATATACGTTCTGTAGGTTACTTTTTGCAAGTTGAATTGAGACGAAAATTCTTCGATGTTGAAAGAAGTTGCGATTATTTTCTCTATTAAATACTTTGCTAAAATGAAAAAAACAAGAAACGTTACAATCCGAATGTATAACAACCAATCTGTTTTTGAAGCGTAGCCAAAATAGCTCAGCGAAATTTGAATAAAAAATGCAAACGAAATAACTTGAACAGCAAACAGTGCAATAGTAAATCCGCTTTTTAAATGACTGCTATCGCGATATATTTTGATGTATTTGTTCGAAAACAATAAGTTGGCAAATTCGCCAAATCGATTTTCAAAAATTGATTTAGTAAATGCAATAATGGCAAATGCTAATACAAACAGGGCAGTAGCCCAGTCTTTGTTCTCAATTATTCTCGGATGCAGTACGTTTTCAATCATAACGATGCAAAATTACTAATTTTTCTCTCATTCTTTTTATTATAATTTTATTAAGGATGAAGTGGCATAAAAAGGTTACTTTTGCGGTGAAATTAGTCCAAAATATGAATGATTGTATTGTTATAATTCCAACCTATAACGAAATTGAAAATATTGAAAGTATCATTCGAGCTGTACTTTCACAAAATAAACTTTTTCATGTACTGATCATAGATGATAATTCACCAGATCATACTGCTGACAAAGTTATAGTGCTTCAAGAGGAGTTTAAAGGTCGTTTGTTTTTAGAGCAAAGACAAAAAAAATCTGGTTTAGGTACTGCCTACGTACACGGTTTTAAATGGGCGTTGCGTCATCAATATGAATTTATTTTTGAAATGGATGCTGATTTCTCCCACAACCCTCAAGATTTAGAGAAATTATACAATGCCTGTCATCTTGGTGATGCCGATTTGGCTATTGGTTCGCGCTACGTTACTGGTGTAAATGTAGTCAATTGGCCCTTAAGTAGGGTGCTATTGTCCTATTTCGCCTCTGTTTACGTTCGCTTAATAACCGGAATGAAAATTCATGATGCTACCGCAGGATTTGTTTGTTATAAGCGCAAAGTTTTAGAGGATATTAATCTTAACAAAATTCGTTTTGTTGGTTATGCTTTTCAAATTGAAATGAAATACAGAACATTTTGCAAAAATTTTCAAATTGTAGAAGTTCCTATTATTTTTACAGATAGAACAAAAGGGCAGTCCAAAATGAGCAATTCGATTATTGTTGAGGCTGTTTTTGGTGTGATTGCACTTCGACTAAAAAAATTAATTAACACATTATAAAGCAGTAAGTAGATGAATCGGGTTTTAATTAAAAATGCTAAAATAGTCAACGAAGGAGTTATTTTTGAAGGCGATGTACTAATCGAAAATGACATTATTGTAGAAATTGCTGACAGCATTAGCGCTAAATTTGCTGATTGCAAAATCATTGATGCCGAAGGTAATTATTTAATGCCAGGCGCTATTGACGATCAAGTACACTTTAGAGAACCTGGTTTAACGCACAAAGGCGATATCGAATCAGAGTCGCGCGCTGCTGTAGCGGGTGGAATAACGACTTATATTGAGCAACCCAATACGGTACCAAATGCGGTTACGCAAGAAATTTTGGAGCAGAAATACCAATTGGCAGCACAAAAATCCTATGCGAATTACTCCTTCATGATGGGTGCTACCAATGATAATTTGGAGGAGGTTTTAAAAACAGATCCAAAGAATGTTGCGGGTATTAAAATATTCTTAGGCTCGTCAACAGGAAACATGTTGGTTGATAATGAGGCTACACTCGAAAAAATATTTTCAAGCACCTCTTTATTAATTGCTGTGCATTGTGAAGATGAAACTACTATACGTAACAACTTAGCTACTTACAAAGAGGAATTTGGCGAAGCTATTCCGGTAACGGCACATCATTTAATTCGAAGCGAAGAAGCTTGCTACATTTCAAGTTCAAAAGCTGTGGCTTTGGCCAAAAAAACAGGCGCTCGTTTGCATATTTTTCATCTTTCGACAGCCAAAGAAATGGAGTTGTTTACCAATAAAATTCCAGTAGAAGAAAAGAAAATAACCGCCGAAGTTTGTGTACATCATTTATGGTTTACCAATGATGATTATGCTACAAAAGGAAACTTGATCAAGTGGAATCCTGCAGTAAAGACAGCTAAAGACAGAGATGCACTTTGGGCGGCTTTGCTAGATGATCGTATTGATGTTATTGCAACGGACCATGCGCCACATACTTTGGAGGAAAAGAAGAAAAATTATCTTGAGGCGCCTTCAGGCGGACCGTTAGTACAACATGCTGTGGTAGCTCTTTTTGAGGCTTTTCATCAAGGTAAAATTAGCGTTGAGAAAATTGTAGAAAAAATGTGTCACAATCCGGCTAAAATTTTCAAGATTGAAAAACGTGGATTTATCAAAGTTGGGTATTTCGCTGATTTGGTAATTGTCAATCCAGGCTTGCCTTGGAGCGTGAAAAAAGAAAATATTTTGGCTAAATGTGGTTGGTCTCCCTTTGAAGGATTTACTTTTAAATCCCGAATAACACATACATTTGTAAACGGACAATTAGTTTATAACGCATTCAAAGTAAAAGATATCAAAGCTGGAAAACGTTTGTCATTTGAACGATAAAATTTAGTATATGAAGCAAATCATCACAATAGTAGTACTTTGTTTTCTTTTTACGAGCTGTAAAAACGAAGTGCTTCAAGAACCTAAAAAACCGATTAACAAAGAGGTTATGGCAGATATTATGTATGATTTGGCCATTCTTGAGGCTATAAAGTTCCAAAATCCGGTTTCATTGGATACGTTAAAAATAAATTCAAGAGATTTTATCTTTAAAAAATACAAGGTAGATAGTTTGCAATTCGTTGAAAACAATGCCTATTATGCTGCCAATTATGAAGAGTATAAACAAATGTTTGATCAAGTTACAACTCGCTTAGAACAAAAATTAAAAGCCACTGATATGCTTATTGCCAACAAACAGAAAAAAATTAGAGCAGAAAAACTAAAAAAACTTCGCGCTAAGAAAAAAGTAGATAGCACTGCTGTAAAACTATAAATTACAGTTGGATAATTTGTTTTATATACGCCTTGACATCAATAAATTCGATAGTTAAGGCGTTTTTTATTTTTTGATTAGAATACAAATTACTGTTGTAGGATGCCATTGCGGATGCTCTTGAAATGCGTCTTTTTTGCCCAAAAATAGTTGCTGAAATCCAATCGAGTCTCCAAATAATTTTCATGATAAAAGGTGTAGCATGCCAGCGTGGTTTACGTACGTTTAGACTTTCAGCCATAACATCTAATACTTCTTTAAAAGTGATATTACTTCCTATTAAAGTAAAACGCTCGTTTGTGATATCGCTTTCCGTAAGTTTTTGTGCAATCTGTACCACATCAGTTACAGCAATAAAACCGCTGCTGCCAAGGGTATAAAAAGGCAGTCCTCTTTTTACTTTGGTAAGCAATTGACCGCTACCATTTTCCCAATCTTTAAAAGGAAGTACTGGGCCAAGAATCACTCCAGGATTGATAATTATTACGGATAAGCCCTCTTGTTGTCCTCTCCAAACTTCCATTTCGGCGCCATATTTAGATATAGCGTAGTCGCTGTGGTAGTTTTCTGGATTCCATTCAGTAGTTTCAGTGATGAAATTTTCGTGCGGAAGTGGGTCGCCAAGTGTAGCAATAGAACTCACGTAACATAATTTTTGTACGCCATAGGCAATGCTAAAATTGACAATATTTGCCGTGCCCTCAATATTAATTTTGCGTAGTTGCGCTTCTTCTTTTGGGTCAAATGATATTAACGCAGCACAATGGTAAACGGTTGTAATACCCGGAAAAGCAAGCTCTAGTGATGGAACATCAGTAATGTCAGCTTGAACCCATTCAATTTCTGTAAAGAATGTTGCTTTATTGTGAAGTTCGAAAAGTGCTTTGGTTTTTTGTATTGCAACTTCTTTACGGTAAATAGCGCGTACTTTTTCACTGCCAGCACTTTTAGATTCAATTAATTGAAGCAATAAATGCGCGCCTACTAAACCGGTTCCTCCTGTTACTAATATCATGTTACGAAAATACAAATAATTTTTCTCGAATAACCTATTAAACAAATAACGGAATCCGCAATAAATTTTATCTTTGTGCACATAGCGCCTCTAGGGCGAAAGAGACCAAAGTAAATAGCATAAAAAGATGAAGAATTTTATTGAAGAAGTAACTTGGAGAGGAATGCTCCACGATGTTATGCCCGGCACAGAGGAACATTTGATGGAACAAATGCGTGTGGCATATGTGGGAATTGACCCAACTGCCGATTCATTGCATATAGGACATTTAGTGGGCGTAATGTTGTTGAAACATTTTCAGCTAGCAGGACACAAACCTCTTGCGCTTGTGGGTGGAGCAACAGGTATGATTGGTGATCCATCAGGTAAATCTAACGAACGTAATTTATTAGATGAAGCTACTCTGCGCCACAATCAAGAAGCCATTAAAGGGCAATTGGCTCGTTTTTTAGACTTTAGTTCAGATGCGGATAATGCAGCTGAATTAGTAAATAATTACGATTGGATGAAGAATTTTTCATTTCTAGATTTCATTCGTGATGTAGGGAAGCATATCACCGTAAATTATATGATGGCAAAAGATTCTGTAAAGAAACGTTTGTCATCCGAAGCGGCCGAAGGAATGTCGTTTACGGAGTTTACCTACCAATTGGTTCAAGGCTATGACTTTTTGCATTTGTACCGAGAAAAAAAATGTACGTTACAAATGGGCGGAAGCGACCAATGGGGAAATATTACTACCGGAACCGAATTAGTGCGCAGAATTGCCAGCGGTAAGGCGTATGCTCTGACTTGTCCGTTGATTACCAAAGCAGACGGAACTAAGTTTGGAAAATCTGAAGGAGGTAATATTTGGTTGGATTCGGCTAGAACGTCTCCATATAAATTTTACCAATATTGGTTGAATACCTCAGATGTAGATGCCGAGAAATACATCAAAATCTTTACTTTTTTATCGAAAGAAGAAATTGAAGATTTAACTGTAAAACACAGAGAGGCGCCCCATTTGCGTTTGTTGCAAAAACGCTTAGCAGAAGAAATTACAATACTTGTTCATTCTGCAGCCGACCTAGAAAACGCGATAAAAGCTTCTTCTATTTTGTTCGGAAATTCATCTGCTGATGATTTAAAGCAATTGGATGTATCTACTTTTTTAGATGTTTTTGATGGCGTTCCGCAAGCAGAAATTTCAAGAAATGAAATTGAGGCTGGAATCAATATTGTTGACGTTTTAAACGAAAAAACTGGTTTCATGAAATCTAACGGTGAGGCTCGTCGTGCTTTAACAGCGAATTCTATTTCAATAAATAAAGAAAAAGTTACGGAAGAATTTATGGTTTCAACCAAAGATTTAATTAACAATCAATTTGTGTTATTACAAAGCGGAAAGAAAAACTATTTTGTGGTAAGAGTGCTATAAATAATACGGTGTTGTAACTACGCTTTACAATAATTTAAAGATCCCAATAACTCAAACGAGCTATTGGGATTTTTTATTTCAATCCTTAAAATTTATTGGGAATTTGTTAGAAGTAATCCAGCCAGAAATGAGGTTGGGAGTTTCAAGTATGTTTTTTAAATCTTCAGCGGGTAAACTACTAGCTAATTCATGTTTGTTGAAATACAAAAACAAGTCTAGAAAATGAACATCGTCATTGTTTAAATAATATTCGTTGTCTTCAAATTTATGGTAGCGGTTTTTGTCCCAACTCAAATTGGCTGTAAATTTTTTAGTTTCATTTCCTTTAAATTGTAGAACGCTTTCTAAAATTTCCTTACGGATTTTTTGTTCTATTTCTTCAGTCTGTTTTACTAAAAAATCGGCTAAATCTTTACGATTTTCCTCTAAAGCTTGCATTAACTGTTTCAGCGCAGCATCGTTTTTTTTAGAATTGAAGATGCTATTGGTTTCTACTACGTTTTCCTCTTGATATAATCTGTACGAAGGAATCCAAGAAGAGTGGTTGTACATATTCGGTTTTATAGAACGCGTGTTTAAAATTAAAGAAATAACGTCTTTTGTTTTGTTCGTAACACTATAATGAACGGTAAACAATCGCTCGTTTGGGGAAGGATCTATATGTGTGATCGTGTCTATTTGAACTGCTACCTCAGTGGTTTGCGCGCTGCCATTCCATCCAAAAAACAATAAAAGAATCAAAGATAAAATGCGCATTTGTACTTTTTTAAAAAGGTTAAAGCACCATCAAATTGCACCCGCGAATATCCGAATTATCAAAACGGCCCAAAACCTCGAAAGAGTTGTTGTAATTTTTTTTACCCAAATCCTGAGTAGCAATAAAGGAACACGAATTGATGTTGGCCAAATCGATCACATTGATTCCGCCTGTTTTTCCGTTGTCAATGTAAGTCAAGGCATCTTCCGTATCACGAATTAAAATTTGCATCCAAGAAGGACATTCAAAAACCCCGTCTCCCAGTGAATAAGCTTGCGAAAGGAGTTCTGTCATGCCGTATTCTGAGTGTATGGCTGATACGCCAAAACCTTGGCACAATTGCTCGTGTAGCTCCTCGCGAATCATTTCTTTGCGACGCCCTTTCATGCCGCCAGTTTCCATGATAATGGTATGTTGTAATTGAAACGGAAGTTTTTCAATTAAATCTAATAAAGCAAACGTTACCCCAAACAAAATGACGTTTTGCCCTTGATTGTCTAATTCTACGAGTTTCGAGATTAAGGTGTCGTGATCGTTTAAATAAAAGCCGCTATCCGCTTGGTTCGAAAGTTCAATTAAATCTTTAACCATATAAATTAGTGACGAACCTTCACGTTCCAAATAGGATGGGAGCAAGGCCAAAACTACATAATCCTCTATATTACCATAAAACTCAGCAAAACCTCTTCGATAGCTTTCTTCATAAAGGCTGATATCAGTTACCAAATGTTTGCTAGTAATCATGCCTGTTGTGCCACTACTAGTAAACGTTTCTTGAATTGGGTTGGAATTGGAAACTACAGCATGACTTTTAAAAAATTGTATGGGTAAAAAAGGAATTTGCTGTAGCGACTTTACCTTGAAAGGATCGGTTTTTAGAAATTGGCAGAATTCGTTGTACACCAGATTGTTTTCGTATTGAAAACGAAATACTTTTAAAGCTATTTTTTCAAATTGTTTTTGGCTTGAAATCGTAAATATATCTGTTGCTGTGATCACCAATTTTTTTTACAAAAGTAATAAAAATTGTCAGGACTAGCTATGTAATTAAAGCTCCGTAGAAAATGAAACTTTTTTATAAAAAACAAGCTCCAATTGGTATTGGAACTTGTGGTATAGATTTTTATTTGATAATTAATTTTCTAGTGGCTGAGGATTCTTTCTCGTTAATCCTGATGATGTATACACCAGAACTCAGTGCTGAAACATTCAGTTCTTTTGAATTCATCATGGTATGTAGGACTTTTTTACCAAGCACATCAAATATGATAATTTCTTTGTCAAGATCGTTTTTGGTGGTAATGAAAACTTTACCATTACTCACAGGATTTGGGTACAAACTCAAGCCTTCGATGCTTGTTTCTTGTACTCTTGGTGCTTGCTTTGTTTCTTGTGCAACAGCACTAAAAGAACAAAAGAAAACCAATGCAATAAGTGTATAAAAGTAGTTTTTTGCCATCATTTCAATTTTGATTAGTAAAGATACAAAAAATATTTCAAAAAGTATACCAAAAAAAATGCCTTTCAATTTTGAAAGGCATTTTATCTATTTTAGAACCTGAATTACAATCCTACTGACCATCCAGCTGCCCATCCAGGAGCTGCGGCACCGTTTCCAGCACCTGTTGCAGTTGCAGATTCAGATGCAATTGCTAATGAAGCATCAGCTGTTACTCCAGCTGTAGCAGGAGCTACTACTGTTTTTGTTCCTCTAGTTTTAGTAGCAACATCAGCAATAAAGTTCACATTTGTAAGTTTTAATGCAGAACCAATAAAGCTTAAAGTTTCATCATGTTCGATGTCAACTCCTCTTGCCCAACCGCTCAACGCTACGTTAGTGAAAATTGCTTTTGTACCTCTTCTTAATTTGATAGCTTGGTTTTCTTGCCAAGTTCCAGATGTTGGAACGCTTCCAGGGCCTACAAGAGTGATATTAGTGATAGTTGGGTTTGCAATTGGTGTATTAGCAAAACCAAATTCAAAATTATCAGCTTCGATACCTCTGTTTCCTTTTCCAAATGATAATTTTCCGTACCAGTTGGTGTTAGTTCCGTTCCATCCTTCGGTCCAGTCGTATTGATCGTCTTCGTTACCAAATGAAATCAAGTTTGAAGTGTTTACAGAACCTCCAAAAAATTCGAAACCATCATCAGCACCTTGGTAAGCCTCTACATATTCAAAAGTAGTTCCTGAACCTACTCCAAATAATGAAACTCCATTAAATTCTTTTTCACTGTTAAATGCAGCTCCAGCATATTCTACTCTCAAGTAACGAATAGATCCAGAGTTGTCGTTTGATGCAGTTCCACCATAAGTTAAATCTGCAACTTCTGATTGTGCTGTACTTGCTCCACCTGATACACGGTTGATTGGTGCTTTACCACAAATTACCAAACCTCCCCAGTCTCCAGCTTTTTTAGTAGGCAAACCACTTGTCATAACCACTGGGTTGCTAGCTGTTCCGTTTACGTTTAATTTTCCACCTTGTGCCACCGCAATGTATGATGCAGTTCCACCAGTTCCTTCAATTTTTGTTCCTGCAGGAATGTTTAAGGTTGCTCCTGAATTTACTTGTAGTTTACCAGTAAGCTTGTATGTTTTAGATGCGTCAAGAGTAACTTCACCCTCATTGATATTTCCTTGAAAATTGTTGGCATCAACTACGAAATTAGATGAAGGCGTTTCGTTTTCTTCCGTTGTTGAACAACTGCTCACTACGGCTGCACTTACTGTTAAAATTCCAATTAGTTGTAAAAATTTTGTTTTCATGTTGTAATAGTTAATTGTTTTGTTTCTGTTACAAAGGTGTAGCAATTTGCTCAAGACTAGGTTAAGCCAATGTGAATGTTAATTTAATAAATGCTTACAATAGTATTAACTTAATGTTATGTAGGTTAAGTAAGGTGCATTAAAAGCAAAAAGCAGCCTCATAGGGCTGCTTTTATAATATTTATATAGGTTTGGTATTAGAATTGGTAATTTAAACTTAATCCTAAATTGATTCCTTTTTTATAAGAAAGAACATTAATATCTCCAGACTTGTTTTCTTGAGTTCTATTAAGTGTAGCGTCTAAAATGTTTTTTGCTATAAAGTCAATTCCCATTTTTTTATTTAACTTCAGTTTAGTTATTAAGTCTAATGATCCATAGGCTTTGTCTACTAAATTTCCTCTGTCATTAGTTCCTAACGCATATACTCTATCCGAAAAGTAAGTGTAAGCTAATGTTGCTGTTAAATTACTTTCTTTATTATTCCAATCAGTGTAGAATGAAAGATCAGCATTTAACAATAAATCCGATGCTCCTGTAAATTTACTTTCTGCATCTGTAAAAACAACATTATAATCTGTTTCTCTGATAACTTTATTGCTATCTAATTCTTGATTACTGTACAAATAAGATGCATTTACACCTGCTGTTAATTTTTTTGATTTAGACTCGTCAAAGTTAAAAATTGTTTTTCTGTACTCTAATTCAGCTCCTGCTACATATCCAAAATCACCTGTGTTGATAAAAGAAATATCATTTGTTGAAGAAGCAATTGTTACTTCGTTCATTGGGTTTAAGATGTATTTACCAAATCCAGTTACAGAGATTAACTCATCAGAGCTTGGGAAAAGTTCCCATTTAAGGTCAAAGTTGTAATCATCAGAAGCATACAAATCAGGGTTACCAACTTTTACTTCGTTTACTTCTTCGTATACAAATAAAGCTCTTTCTTTAAATTGTGGTAAGGTGTAGGTTTTACTGAAACCAAAACGCAAATTTTGTTTTTCGTTTACTGTATATTTTAATGTTAAGCTAGGTAAAAAAGCTATTTTTTCTAATTCGTCAAAACCTCCTGCGGGATCTAATTGAGTTTCCCAAGCAATTTTTTGAAAAACATATTCTCCTCTTAATCCTAAAACTCCTGATAGTTTACCAAAATTATATTCAGTGTTTAAGAAACCTCCGTTAATAAATTGTTCACCATTGTAAGTTTGTGGATCTAATGCATTTGGAACTTGGCTATTACCTCTAAAAGTAGTAATCTCAAATATGTTGCTATTTAAATTTTGTTGGTTGTAAAACAAATCTAAGTTGTTAGGATCTACGCTGATTGTTGAATTGGCAGCTGTTGTTTTGAAGTTGAATTGTGTAGCTTCAAAATCTCTATTTTTAGCACGTCCGCTGTATCCTGCTGTAAATTTACCTTTGTATTCTCCTTCAAAATCTTTGTTGAATTTGTAGTCAACAGCTATGTTAGCAGCTACCTCAGTTTCTTGTAGTTCTTGAAAATACCTGTGGTTGTCTGGTGCAGAAATATTCGATAATTTGAAACCATCTTTCTCTTTTCTAAAAATATTTTGGTTACGGTCTGGCATCTGTCCATCGATACTGTTCAATGAAGCTCCCCATCTAACAGCAGTGCGCTCGCTTAAAGTATGTTCTCCTAAAAGTTGGTTAATCCATAAGGCGTTTTTCTTGAATTCATTACGACGAATTAATCCGTTGCCATCATTTGCGATATCTACTATTAATCCTGAAAATTCCTCTTTAGTTAAAGATGAAGTATTGATAAATACAGAGTTGAAATTAACTTTGTTTGCCTTGTTTAATTTGTATCCAAGGTTCAACATTCCTGTTAAGTTTGTGCTGTAAGAGTCTGATGTATACTCTTCAAAGTTTTTATTGATAACGCCACTTCCATTTACAGATCCCTTTGCGCTTCCATCTGCTCGAGAAGAATAATTGGTACTGTAGTTGATTGTTGCAAAAACATTCAATTTACTTTGGCTACCAATATCAAATGATTTTCCTGTTGAAATACCAAATGAACCAGCAATAGGATTTTTTGTTTCTAAATTTAAAGTGTTGTAGTTGTAAGCTGTCAAAGGGCTTGATGGAATTTGACTTGTTTTTAAACCAAAATCATTGATGCCGCTTTGTAATGAAAAGTTATCATTGCTTACCGCATTTGTATTTACTTTTGAACCAATATCTACTTTTACAAAACCTTTTCCTTTGTAGTCTTTAGAAATAATATCAACATTTCCTCCTGCAAAGTCTCCATAAATATTTCCGTTGTAAACTTTATCGATAGAGATGTACTCTACGATATCTGTTGAGAAAATATCAAGATTTAAGTTTTTCTTTTCAGGATCGTTTGATGGTATTGGCAAACCATTCATTGTTGTAGAGTTGTAACGGTCACCCAAACCTCGAACAAAAATAGTTCCTGAACCTTCTTGTTTTGTAATTCCCGTTGTTTTAGTAACAGCTGTTGCTACATCGCTAACTCCTTTACGAGCTAGTTCTTGTGAACCAATACTTTGTTTGATAGATACAGCATTTTTTTGATCTAATAGCAAAGCCGTTTCTTTCTGTCTGCTCACAGTTGATTTTACCACGACATCTTCAAGTTTGTAGCTACCAGAGCCTAATGCTTGATTAACTGTCACCGTTTGGTCTGCAACTACTGTCACAGATACTTCAACTGATTCGTATCCTACAAAGCTAAATTGCAATGTGTATTTTCCTGGTGCTACTTTTAGTGTGTATTTACCATCAATATCGGTATTGGTACCAATAGTTGTACCTTTGATAATTGCGTTAGCAAATGGCAATGATTGATTGTTAGCATCTTTGTCTGTTAACGTTCCTGTGATAGTTCCTTTGCTTTGTGCGAAAGAAAAAGCAGTAATTAATAACGTAAGTAATAGTAACTTGAATTTCATCGGGTTTAATTTTTGTGCAAATTAACGGCCATAATGCAAATCAGGAGTTACTGACTTGTTAACCTTATGTTGTCTTTATGTTGGCAAAAACCGTTCAATATTAAATTACGGTTAACTGCTTTTGATTACTTCAATTATGTTTACATTTACATCTCAAAAATAATTTTTGACACTCCATGAAGAAAAAACACACCAAAATTTTATTAGTTGATGACGAGCCAGATATCTTAGAAATAGTTGGTTACAACCTATCTCAAGAGGGATATCAAATTTTTACCGCTGCTAATGGTAAGGAGGCTATTGCAAAAGCTAAGAAGGAAATTCCAGACCTTATCATTATGGATGTAATGATGCCAGAAATGGACGGAATGGAAGCTTGCGAGCACATCAGGAAAATTCCAGAATTGAATAATGTTTTGATCACCTTTCTAACCGCCAGAAGCGAAGATTACTCACAAGTAGCCGGTTTTGATGCGGGTGCCGATGATTATATTACCAAACCTATCAAACCGAAATTATTGGTTAGTAAAGTAAAAGCTTTGCTGCGTCGTTTAAAGGAAAAAGAAGCTGAAAGCGAAACCTTAAACGTGGGTGGTATTGAAATTAATAGAGAAGAATACAAAATTATAAAAGACAATATCGAGATTGCGCTTCCGCGAAAAGAATTCGAATTGTTCTACCTTTTGGCTTCAAAACCAGGAAAAGTATTCAAACGTGACGAAATTCTCGATAAGGTTTGGGGTAACGAAGTAGTTGTTGGCGGCAGAACAATTGACGTGCATATTAGAAAGTTGCGCGAAAAAATTGGAGAAGATTTGTTTAAAACCATCAAAGGTGTTGGTTATAAGTTTGAAGTGTAAATGACAATAAATTTTAAAAAAACTTACCGATTTGCAGTCAAATCGTCCTTGTATATAACCTTGTTCTCTACTTTATTAGTGAGTTTTTTAACGCACTATTTTTTTGAATTTTCCCTTAACTTCATTCTTATTTTTGCAGTTTGCATCGCCTCCTTTTCATTTTTAGTGGTGCAATATCGCGTGGAGCGTTTTATTTATAAAAAAGTAAAAAAGATTTACGATGACGTTTCCTTGTTAGAGTCAAGTACGTTCAGAAATCAGCCCATAACCACTGATATGGCAACGCTTACGCGCGAAGTGAAAAAGTTTGCTACCGACAAAAAACTTGAAATCGAAACGCTAAAAGTACGTGAAGAATACCGTAGAGAATTTTTAGGTAACGTTTCGCACGAATTGAAAACACCTTTATTTACCGTTCAAGGATATCTTTCCACCTTGTTAGATGGCGCGATGAATGATAAAACGATTCGAAAAAAATACTTAGAACGTGCTGAAAAAGGGGTAGAGCGTCTTATTTACATTGTTCAAGATTTAGACATGATCTCTAAATTAGAAACAGGCGATTTGAATCTTGAAATTGCCGAGTTTGACATTGTGAAATTAGTGCAAAACGTTTTTGATTTACTCGAAATGAAAGCCTCCAAAAAGGATATTCTTTTGATGTTTGACATGCGCTACCACAAACCGATTATGGTGTTGGGTGACCAAGAAAAAATTCAACAAGTGGTCATGAACTTGGTTGTAAACTCTATCAAATATGGTAAATTAAAAGGGACAACCGAGGTAAGTATTGAAGAGTTAACTACAGATAAAGTAATTGTTCGTTTTACAGATAATGGTGAAGGGATAGAAAAGAAAAACATTCCGCGTTTATTTGAACGTTTTTATCGTGTAGATCAAAGTGGTGCACGAACCGAAGGAGGCTCAGGCCTTGGTCTTTCAATTGTCAAGCACATTATTGAAGCGCACGACGAAAAAATTTATGTAGATAGTAACTTTGGCGTAGGATCGGAGTTTTCATTTACGTTAACGACATCCAAAAACGAAGCTTCTTTTGGGGTAAAAAAATAATTATTAGCCGCAGTTGTCAATTATTTTATTCTGCGAATAAACCAAACAATTTCTCCCAAGCTACTTTTGAATCTGCTTTTGGCAAACCTTTATAATGATTGGCATCTTGCAAATTGGCGATACAAAATTCATCCTGAGTGGCATAAGGTACAAGACCTTCTTTTTCTAGTTTTTGGGCCAAATATTCTTGTTCAAATTGCCCTGGTGTAGGTATAAAGAACGCTTTTTTGCGCAATACGGAAAGATCCATAATCGAGGTATAACCAGAGCGACAAAGTACCATTTCACTTTCGTTGATAGCCTGCTCTAGCTGGCAAGTGGTCATAAAATTATAATATTCGACCTTCTCGGTTTGAGTTGTTTTTTGTTGTGCAACAACAGTTCCTGCAACAAAGAGAACGGATCCTTCAAACCTCTTCAATTCCTGTAATATATGCGCTTCGAGCATACTTCGTTGTGGTTCAGGACCCGAGAGTAAAACGAGCAAATCGTATTTTTTTGGTACTAACTTTTTTTGTAGGCGACTTATCGGTCCTATGTATTTTAACTTATGATCAAAATCGTCAATGTGACCTAAAATACCTGATAAATTGTTGCTGCTGGCATAATCAGGTATCCAACATTCGTTATGTTGAAAGGCAAAGTACTGATGAATTTTGCTACTGATCCATGTTGTTTGTCCGCTTAAAACCTGTATTTGGTGTGTGAGATAAGCGCTTGGTATGTTTTTATTGTACACGCCTAAACGGTTATCAGATATTATGCCGTCAATGCCGTAGGTTGTAATCCATTTTTTTACCAATGCTTTTTCTTCTCGAATAGCTTTTAAGGTTTTCCAACTGTTTTTTAACAAATGCCATTTGAAATTTTTGCCTTTGGTGGCATATTCTATTTCGTATGACGGAAGTTCAAGTGTTTTTAGGTCTGGAAATTCCCTTCGTAGCAACAACAAAGCAGCACCATCAGAAGCAATGATAGGTTGGTAATTAAGCTCTAAAAGTGCTTTGATAATTGGTATGCAACGCGTAGCATGGCCTAAACCCCAGTTTAAAGGGGCAACTAAAATGGTTTTAGATTTTGAAGTCGCAATTGTTTCTGTAGGCATAAACTTGGGTTTAATGCTGGAAAGATACACAAGTTCAGTGCTTTTTTGTATTTACAAAAGTTTACCAAACCATTAATTTAATGAATTGTCTACGCGTTGCATGTCAAAAAAAAAACGAAGACCATCGGTGTAAAGATAGTCTTCGTTCTACTATTGTTTTTTTGTGATTTACTCCTGAATGTAAGTCTTATTTCCGTTAGCATTAATGTAGTATTTACCGCCTCTTGGACCTGTGTATACTTTCTTGCCATTATATTCACCAGTTACTTTATCGGCAACTTTTGGCGCTTTTTCATTGGTTTCTTTTACTGTTTTAGTAGCTTTTGCTTTTGTTGCCGCTGCTTTTTCTTTTACTGTTTTTGATTTTTCAGCGACAGCATCTGCTTTAGATTTGGTCATTTTTTCTTTTGCAGCGGTTGCTTTCTCTTTTGCAGCAGCAGTTTTTTCTTTTTTGTCAGTTGCCTTTTCTTTAATGGCATTTGCTTTTTCTGCTTTTGCTTCAGCGACTTCTGTTTTTGCTTTTGTAGCTTTCTCTTTTGTAGCTGTAGCTTTTTCTTTAGTAGCAGTTGTTTTCTCTTTTGCCGTTTTGGCTTTCTCTTTTGCAGTAGCTGCTTTTTCTTCTGCTGCCTCGGCTTTAGCTTTCGTTATTTTTTCTTTGGCCTTTGCTGTTTTTTCAGTTGCCGCTTTCGTCGTTTTTTTAGCTGCAGCCGTAGTTTGTGCATTTCCCATAAAAGATAGGAGTAAAGCGAAAAGAAGTAAAATCGATTTTTTCATTGGTCTGATTTTTATGTTAGTAGTTTTAAAAATACAAAAAAATATGATTGGCAATCTGTTACTTGTACATTTATTTAAAAGTAAGCTCGTAGCTGTACATTACCAGTATGAATAGTTGCATTGCGCTCGCTTTTTCGACCTTGATAATTGAAGTTAATGTCTAAGAATGAAGTAATACTTTTTTGCAATAAAGCACGCCAAGTAACGTTTTGTCCTGTTTGTAATCCTTCGAGCATTTGAAAGCCGACGGCTGAGAATTCATTACCATTAAATTTATTTTGGTACAATGATAATTCGCCATTAAAAGTAAATTTTTTAGATCCTGCATACGAGAACGAAGTTCCCAATCGATTTTGTGATAATAGTTCGCCATTACCAATCTGGTTTTGTTTTTTCTGATACTCATAAAACAATTCCCAACTGGTACTTTTTGAAAACAAATAACTGATTTTTGGAGCCAATTGATATCCCGTAACATCGAAATTTTTCTCAATAAAATCCTCGGAGTTAACTTTGTTTTGAATGGTTTTTGTAAAAAAGCCTAAAAGCCAACTTTTTTGGTACAAATGGTTGTATTGTAGTTGGTGCGAACCATTAGTAGCCTCCTGTGAGCCAATAGACAGTAAACTTTTAGTTTTGTTAAGCAAATAAGTATATGTTACAGAGTGTTTTTGCTTGCCGCGGTTGTAATAAAGCGTATTTCTTAAACTTGAAGTCAAACCTAATATTTCATCCGAAATAGGACTGAACGGGTTCCATTCAAAATTAGAGCCGTTGTTTCTTATTTTTCGATCTAATAAAAAAGCAGTTTGATTGTAGAAATAGGAAGCAAATTTTTTGAAACCTTTCTCGTTTTGCCATTGTGTAGGATTAAAAGTTAGGGCTTGCGAAAATTTATTTTGGTGGGTTTTTATAAATATACGGTTGGGTAAAAACACACGTATAAATTTGGCTTGATCGATAAATGGTGCTACCTCAAACTCTTGTAGTTCCTGAATACCATTGCTGTTATAGTCGTTCCAAGTGTACACACCTTGCCCAACGGCTACTTCGAGATACGTAAATTCTTGTTGTGGAATACTTCCTGAGGTAGTTTCATACACTGTGTTACTCAAAAAAAGTGAGTTAAAAAATCGATCCGAGTAGATGATGCGAGAGTTTAAAGTACTTTCTCTTTTTCGATTGTTGGCTTCAAAATCAAGTGTTCTGTAATTAGCAACCACACTCAAATCACTAGTTTTTGTTTGGATTAATCTCGATTTTAAAACAAAGGTGTTCGACTGATTAACGCGTTGTACCACTCCGTTTTGTAAACTGTCATTGATTCTTTTTAAATATCCTAATTCAAAAAATACTTTGGTGCTGTCGCCACGACCGATATGCCCGCCGTATTCAATAAATTTTTGACTTAAAACAGAAAGTTGTTGCGTGTTTTTGTTGCGCTCGCTATTGTTTTCAAGTCGTAACGAGGTACCAATCCAGTTTTTTTTGAATCTATAACGCACTTGAGATTGATTGCGTAAAAAAGATGAACTTAAAATATTGTTCTCGCTTTGCAAGTAACTGCCTTGTTGGCGGATACTCCAATTTTTATGTTGCAAAAATCCATTTACTACATGGCGATTTCCAGAGAAATTCCCAGCAAAATCTAATTTTTCCAGTTGGTAGCTTGCATTCCCTATACTTGTGGATTTCGAATTTTGGTTTTTTTGTAGCTGTAATCCAGTGACCAACAAACTTTGATTGCCTGTAGTTAAAGGTTCTAAATTCCAATCGCGATTGAATTCAATGTTGTTGAATCGTTCTACAGTTTTAAAGGTACTTTCAATGAATTGGTAATTGACAAATGCATCCATATTCCAAGCTTTCGAAAAAAGTCGTTGCTTACTTTTTATCTTGGCTGCTAATCCTTTATTATTGGAGTCATCTACCGCTGAAAATAAATTTTGATCGTTGTTGCTTACTCCAATTTCAACGTCAATATTCGTTTTTTCAGTAGGATGAAATTGACCCACAAAACTGGCTACTTGAACTTTATTTGGCGCAATTAATTGAATGATTGGTTCGTAATTTCCTTGTGGAATGCCGTTAATTGGAGCTACATAAGTAAAAACTCTACTGATGGTATTACTATTGGATAAAATGTAATTTCCGGCATTGCCACCAACCAAAGAGAAGCGTACGTTATATAAATCGCCATCTACGTCGGTGGTATATTCGTAAACAAGTACACCGTTTACAAGAATTTGCTTGTAAAGTACTTTATTGTCACTGTATGAGTCAAGATAGGCCGATGGTGCTGTCATTTGGCGCGTATCATCGCCAGCATTTTTTATAATTTGAACTTGTTCTTGCGACAGGTTTTGCTGAACAGGTTGGTTTTTTAAATCGTTTTCGGAGTATAAATATCCGCCAAATCGCCACTTTTTAGATTCGTGTGTTCCGCCAGCATAAGTTACAAATCGGCTGTAATTCCGGTCGGTATATTGGTATTCAATCGCAATTCGCATCTCAGAAGTTATAGTAAACAGCGGTGTAAAGATGATTTCTCCAGCATTGTAATCAATAGTATAATCTTTGTTTTCCCCACGCTCCAGCAAATTGCCGTTTACAAACACGCGCTCCGATCCTGAAACAATAAGCACGTACAACTCACCATTTTGGCCACGTAATTTATAAGGACCTTGATTTCCTTCCTGACCTACGATATCACTTTTGGCGTATTGCCCTCGAACTAATGCTGCTGCTGCAAATACATTGCTCTTATTGTTTTTTCCCTCCCAATTAAAGTTAGTAGCTATGCCTTGTACTTTTTTATTAAAGTTTAAAAATTGGGTTTCTTTATTTTCTAGAAACAAGTCGCCTGCACGTATGCTCCAATTTGTGCTGAAAAGTTCCATAAAGACAGAATCAAATTGGTCGAGTTGCTGCGAGTAACCCCCATCTTGAAGTGGTATATTGCTGTCTTGCAGTGAGGCTCTAATACTTACCTTATCAGATAATTTGCCAGTGATTTGCAGGTCGAGATTCGAGTTTAAAACTGCGTTTTGATTGTTACCAATCGTGACGCCTCGTGTTATACTCCCAGAAGTGCTCAACCCGTCAAAGGGAATGTTTTTTTTGATGTTGTTGTTGGTTACGCTGTATAAATTTCCTTTCCCTGCTGCGTTTGAAACTACTTTGCTAGGATCGTAAATATAGTAGGTTTTGGTTAGTTCTTCAGGATATTGCAGGTACGCTACTGTGATTGAATCTCTAGGATTGCCATAATCAGAAAGTAATAATAAAGTGCTTTTTGAAAAATTAATACGGTACAGCGTACTATCAATTTCTTTTCCTTTGGAATCTAAAACTTTAAAAAAGTTGGAATTGATACTGTTCTTTTCAAGCCGAATGGTATCTTTCGTAGGAGCTATTTTTTTGGTTTGGTAGAGCGTGCTTTTTTCCTGAGCCAAAAGCCCAGAGCAATAGCATAAAGCAATCCAAAAAAATATTTTTTTCCACATAAATAAGGATAACTCCAAAGTATCAAAAGTAGTATATAAAAATTGATAATTAAACCTTGTTGAAGTGCGTTATTTTACTGTTTGAAAAATAAAAAAAATGGGAATCAAAATTTTAGTTTTTGATTCCCATTGGTATAAATGATTGGTTTTTTTAAACTTCTTTAGTGACTACCTGCATGGTTTCGCGGCTCACTTGTTTTAACAAAACGGTTTTGTTTGCTTCAACAGTCTGCGCAGCGCCGTCATTAAAATGTCTGATGGTGTACAAAGTTACGTTTTCTTCAAAATCGACTTTGAATTTTTTAGATAAAATGGCATTCAAAGCAGCAAAGTTATTGAACTTATCTTCTACACAAACAGAAAAACTGATAGCTGAATTTTGAATCAAATTCACCTTTATTTTAAATTGGTGGAAAAGAGCAAAAATTTCGCTGATGTTTTCTTCCATGATAAAAGAGAAATCAATTGATGAAAGCGAAATCAACAATTGGTTTCTTTTCACGATAAAACAAGGAAGGTACGGCTCTAAATCGACACCTTTTGAAACACTCGTTCCTTGTAAAAGTGGATTAATAAATGATTTTACATACAAAGGAATTTCCTTTTTTTGCAAAGGTTGTAGCGTTTTAGGGTGAATTACAGTAGCACCATAAAAGGCTAACTCGATGGCTTCACGGTAGGAAATTTGATTTAACAAACTTGCATTTTCAAAATAACGCGGATCTGCGTTCATAACTCCGGGAACGTCTTTCCAAATGGTTACACTTTCAGCATTTAAGCAATAAGCAAAAATAGCTGCGGTATAATCAGATCCTTCGCGACCTAATGTAGTAGTAAAATTGTTTGGGTCAGATCCTAAAAATCCTTGTGTGATGTTAAGGGTTTTGCGCTTTACATTCTTAGAAATGTTGGCTTGCGTTAATTCCCAATCCACTTCAGCATCTCTGTAATTAGCATCTGTTTTTACAAAATTACGTACATCTAACCATTGTGTAGCCATGCCCATAAAGTTCATGTAGTGGCTTAAGATTGTGGTTGAAATTAATTCGCCATAACTCACCACTTGATCGTACACAAAATTATAATTAGGTGATTTGTTGTGTGCTAAAAAATATTCTAAATCAGCAAATTGAGCGCTAACTGCTGCAAAAACAGCATTGTTTTCATCTTCGAATAGATCTAAAAGAATTTGGTTGTGGTACTTCTTTACTTCTTGCACTGCCGCATTTAGTTCAGCCGATTTATCAAAATAATGTTTGATTACCAATTCTAACGCATTGGTTGTTTTTCCCATTGCTGATACTACTAGCAACACATCTTCATAACCTACGGTTTGCAACACATACTGAACGTTTTTGATTCCTGCAGCATCTTTTACAGAGGCACCTCCAAATTTAAATACTCTCATTTTATTATCGTATTGTGCATCTAGTTGCGTAGTAACAACTAAATAGCAATTGTTATTTTATTTATTTTCACAAAAAGTTGCAATTCCTTGCTCATCCATTTGTACCACATGCCAATCGCGTAATACTTTAGCGCCTGATTTTTCATAAAAGTCAATGGCAGGAGTATTCCAATCTAATACATTCCACTCGACGCGTCGTACTTGATCTTTTTTTCCTTGTTTTAAAATGGCTGCGTACAATGCTGAACCTAATCCGGTGCCGCGCATACTTTCTTTAACTACCAAATCTTCAAGGTGAATGGTTTTACCTTTCCAAGTTGAAAAACGATAGTACCAAAGCGCAATACCTACGATTTCTTTTTCATGGGTAGCGTTTGTAATTTCGGCTACGAAAACATGAAATAGCGGATTGGCTCCAAAACCATCTCGCACTAAATCATCAACAGTAATTTTTACTGCATCGGGTTCTTTTTCAAAAATAGCCAATTCTTTGATGAGTCCTAAAACGGATTCCATGTCTGCCGCTGTTCCTTGTCGTATGATCATGATTGATTAAGTTTTGTTGAAATCGATTAATTGTCACTTTGCTTTTTAGCGTGAACAAGTTCGAAATAAAGTTAATTATAAACTTCGATTTTCGCAAAAAATGCTGCTTCTGGGTTCCTAAAATTGAACTTTTTGAAGCAAATATACAATAGAGCTAAACTAAGTGCGTATTATTCAATCCATTTTCACAAAAAAAACGATATTTGTGACTTCAAAATAACTACAACGATTTCGTAATGGAAGAACGCAACAAAACACTAGGAGAATTTATTATTGAAAATCAAAATGCTTTTCAGTATTCATCAGGAGAATTGTCCCGAATTATCAACTCAATTCGATTGGCAGCCAAAGTTGTCAATTATAAAGTAAACAAAGCAGGATTGGTTGACATTGTAGGTGCTGCTGGTGAGCAAAATATACAAGGCGAAGACCAGCAAAAACTCGATGTTTATGCCAATGAGGTTTTTATTCAGACGCTAATTAACCGCGAAATTGTATGCGGTATTGCCTCTGAAGAAAACGATGATTTTATCACTGTAGAAGGTAGCGATAACAGCCATAATAACAAATATGTGGTTTTGATGGATCCGCTTGATGGCTCTTCGAATATTGATGTGAATGTTTCGGTTGGAACCATTTTTTCGGTTTACCGCCGCGTGACTCCTATTGGAACTCCGGTTACAATTGAAGATTTTTTACAGCCAGGAATTAATCAGGTAGCAGCAGGATATGTAATTTATGGTACATCAACTATGTTGGTTTATACTACTGGACACGGAGTTAATGGTTTTACTTTAAACCCTGCAATTGGAACCTTTTATTTGTCGCACCCTAACATGCAGTTTTCTAAAGATGGATCTATTTATTCAATCAACGAGGGCAACTACATTCATTTTCCGCAAGGAGTAAAAGATTATATAAAATATTGTCAAACCGAAGAAGAGGACAGACCTTACACTTCAAGATATATCGGAAGTTTAGTTTCTGATATTCATAGAAATATGATTAAAGGTGGAATTTATATTTATCCTACCAGTTCAAAAGCCCCAAACGGTAAATTGCGTTTGCTGTATGAGTGTAATCCTATGGCTTTTATAGTTGAGCAAGCAGGAGGAAAAGCTTCAGATGGATTTAGCCGAATTATGGAAATTACGCCAACAGAATTGCACCAACGCGTTCCCTTTTTCTGCGGAAGCTACAACATGGTCGAAAAAGCGGAAGATTTTATGCTAAAAGCAAAGCTGAGTAAATATTAAGTCGCATCAGTTATTATAAAAAATGCCCCAAATAGTTTATTACTTTTTGGGGCATTTTTATTTAGATAAAAGCTTACTTGTTCATGTTTTGCATCTCTTCAAAAAAAGTATCAAAATCAACTTCCTTATCCACAAGAACCAGGGCTTTGTGTACGATGTAATTGACGTTATCAATATTAAATCCTAAACCTACACCAATTTTGCGAAGCATTAATTCTTGCTGATCTCCTAAATGATGATCAACATGTACAATGCGCGCCAAATCGTACAAGCGTTCTAAACGTTGCTCGTGCAAGTAAGGTGGATTGATTGGGTAGTTCATTGGGTTTTCTAGAATTTCTTCTGATTCAGTAGCCGAAATTTCTAGACGAACCGCTAATTTGTTTAAAAATTCTTTTTCTTCTGGGGAAAATTTTCCGTCAGTAAGTGCAACGCGTGCAATTGAGGCGAAATGGCCTTTGTTTCTTTGCTTGAATTCGCTATCGAATAAATCTGAAAATGACATAATTGTGGGTTTTATATCTATCAAAGATAAGTTTAATTTTATAATTAGTGCTTCATTTAACTTGGCTTTTTGATTTCCATATGCACGCAGTAGAAAGGATAAATTAGCTGTTTTGATAGTTTAAAAGCTTAATCAGTGTAAATGAAATTACTTATCAATTATCCGAAAGTGTTTTCATAAAGGCAACGAGCGCTTTTTGTTCTTTGTCGGTTAAATTGAGTTTGTCTGAGGGCAAGGTTTGGTTGTCAACCGCAATTCCGGTACCTGCGCCTCCACCGTCATTATAAAAAACTACTACTTCTTCTAATGATTTGAATACGCCATTATGCATGTAAGGAGCTGTTAATGCTACATTTCGAAGTGTTGGCGTTTTAAAAGCATGTAATAATTGTGGCATTTTGTATTGGGCATAACGTCCTAAATCAGGATCTATTTTTTTTCCGTTTTTGATCTGCGGTGTTCCAATAACTTCTTGTTCTGTTTTTTTATAAGCAGGCGGTACCGTGCCATTAAACAGCGGAATAAAATGACAGGTTGCACATTTTCCTTTTCCTGCAAAAACGTTAAACCCTAATTCTTCCTCTGCAGACAAAGCGGTTGCTGGTTCTGTAAAGTGTTGATCGAATTTGGAGTTGAATTTATTTAAAGAGCGCACATAACTTGCAAGTGCGTTTTGGAGTTGCCATTCTTCTAGTTTTTTGCTCTTCGGGAATGCTTTTTGAATTAATTTTTGATAACTTGAATTACTGCTAATGTTTTTGATATTATCCCGAATATTACCATGCATTTCGTCTTTGTTCTGAATTACATCTAAACTTTGTTTCTCCAAATCTGTTTGACGCATATCCCAAAATTGCGCATTTTGAAGTCCGGCGTAGGTCAATGTAGGTGTGTTTCTCAGTAGTTGACTTCCGTTTAATGACAGATTGGTTTTTAGTCCGTCAGTAAAAGCCAATTCCGGATTATGGCATGAGGCACAGCTGCGGGTTCCTTCCTTTGAAAATGAGGTGTCATAAAATAACTCTTTACCAAGTTGCGCTTTCGCGGAAGTGTATGCGTATTCTCGTGACGGAATGAACGCATCAACATTGAATACCTTTGATCCAAATAATGAGCTGGCTGTTTGCAAAATAGCATTGGTCTTTGCAACGTTAGCAATTTTGTAATGCTGCTGAAACTCTTGTAAATTTTTTGAAATCGGGTTGAGGTAGTTTTTAATAAATAGCGCACGATCAAAACTATTAAAATCTTTTGCGTTGTTGCAAAAAGCGGCAGCTTTGCGAATACGCTCTAGTAAACTGCTTTGAACTTGCGATGGTTCTTGATGCAGCTTTTCAATTACTGAAGGTAGGGCTAACAAACTAGCTTGTGCTTCTGGGATAGAGTTGTTGGCAATAGGCGAATCAAACCCCGTAATTCCGAGAGTGATGATGCGATACATTTCCATTTTTACAGCATCAACAATATAATCTGGGCTGATAGTAATTGCTGTAATGTGTTCTTTAACTTGCATGATCAATCCTTTCAAAACGGCGATTTCTCGCTGTAAAGTAGCTTTTTCTTTGGTTGAAAATGTTGGGTAAATCAGCTCTTCGATCACTTGAAAACCACTCGGATTCAAAAATTTATTTTCTTCTACTTCCAGTTCATCGAGTGCAGGACCATTGATAAATCGTGCTGGTTCAGGGGTAAAGTATTCTACTGCCCATTCTATCTTTTTGTAAGCAAGGCGACTTTTTTCGAAACTTTGTTGTAGTTCTTTATTGCTAGCATTTTTTTGTGCCATTTGCTCAAATGCTTCTATTTCCTGATTCAATTGGGCAATTTGCTGTAATAGTTCTTCCTTTGGCCCTAAGGTTTCATATTCTTTCTGACACGAGAAAAAAAGTAATGTAAATAAGGGAAGAATTTTTAGTAAGGATTTCATAATAAACCGATTTGTAATAAACCACAACAACCCAAAGTGAATTTGGGTTGCTATAGTTTGGATTTTAAAGGTGTTATCTCTGTACGTTTCTAATGATAATAGTTTGACCGCCTTCTTTATTGGTGTTTAAACCGCTTCCGTCAGCATTCGAGAAAGCATCTTTTTGCCAAGTGTGCGGGTGAATGTTAACTAAAAAGGTGTTTGGTACTCCAATTACATCTGAGATATCTTCCATGGCACCGTACTCCCAGCTACCAAAACGCATTTCATTCGTTTGGTTGTAAGTTGTATTCCAAGCAGCGTCGGTTCTTTTGTGGTTCATCGTTAACCAAGGTTTGTTTACTTTAGATGCGATATTGTATTGCCAAATGTAAGAATCATGTTGAGCAGCAGTGTAGTAAGAATCTCCATCCTCTTGTGTGTACACATAATTCTCAGTTACTGTAATATTATCAGGATTGATAATTCCTGTTCCTGGAGTTGAGTCACCTTCAATTACCAACTCTAATTTTCCTTTTAATGGGTTAGCATCGTCTAATATTAATTTATAAACGCGTCCCCACATGGTGTATCCTGCAACTGGAGCATTAGCGCTAGCTTGTCCGGTAGCTGTAAAATACAATTCACGATTATTTTTTGCTGATCCTTTACGGTAATCAACATCTTCTACTCTTGAAAAACGAATGGCTCCCAAGTTGTTTACAGTAGTGTTGATTACTGCACCTGTTAAGTTTTTAGCATTCGGAATTTCAACAAATGACACGTCGAATGATGATCCCATTCCCATACTCATTTCGGTTTGGTTGCCGTCATTTCTTTTTAAAGCGTATAATTTCCCGTTGTTTAAATCTCCAACAGTTTCGCTCATGTACATGATCACTTGTCCTGCACTAGCGTGAGAGGTAGAGTACGATTGATCCTCACCAATTACGATTACAGTTTTTCCAGGATAAGCTTGCTTCGTCAATGGTACTGCATTTTCCATACTTGCTTTTCCTAAAGCTGGCAAAACGCGGTCAGTTCGGCTTTTCATGCTGCTCAAAGCTAGCGGGTCAATTCCGTGTACCATACTTTCTTCACCACTTTCTCCAGCAGTTAAAAACAATGGTCCAAAACCGTGAATCGCTGGTACAGCTAGTGTAGCCGAGCACAAACGAGTCATTCCGCCAACTGCATCAACAATATAATCTCCTTTTACTGGTTTTAAGGTTTTGTCAAAATATACTCTCGAAACCGATTTTAATATTTCGTGGTTTGTAATCATAATGTAACCGTCTCCAGCAGGATCTTTCATGAATCCAGCTCCGTCAGGTTGTGCTCCATAAATAAAGCCTGGTGATTGTGCTAATACATCAGGGCTACTCAATAAAGAGGTGATTTGTAAGTTTTCGAATCCTTCTTTGGCTACAGCCAATGGTGGAACACTTGAAGTTGCTGTAAAATTAATAGCAGTATTTAAAGCAGGAGCTTCGTTGTTGTCGTCTTGACAAGCTACAACGGCAGTAAGTAACACTGATGTTAAAGCTATTTTTTTAAATAATTGTTTTTTCATGGTAATAGTGTGTTTTGTTTGTTTGAATGCAAATCTATACCATGAATCAAAATCTTTGTTTAGGATAATATTGTCGAATAATCATTAAAACGTTGTCTTAGGTTTACCGAATTGTAAAGTTGTAAGGTTAAAGTAAATTTAAGATTAGCTAAAAAATTTAAGGCTTTTACAAGCTATTTCGAGTAAATACAAACCGGATGACTTTGCGCTTTTAAGCGTTTTTCGGGTGAAAAATTGTTAAGATATTGAGCTGTATTTTGCCAATCGCCAATTACTATGTTTTAGGAAATCAATCGTGTGTTTTAGCATACATATTTGCCATTTTAGCAGATAAATTTTCAAAAATAATCGTATGTTTACAACCCTTTATCCACCTTAAATGAATTTTGATGAATGAATTTTGGATCTACTTTCAAATAGGTTTAAAGCACGTTTTAGACCTCAATGCTTACGATCACGTTTTGTTTTTAATGGCGCTTGCCGTTCCATACGCGTTTAAAGATTGGAAACGAGTTGTCTTACTCGTTACTTTGTTTACCCTTGGCCACACTATGGCTTTGGTATTGTCTGTTTTTGAAATCATTGTTATTAAGGCGAACGTAGTTGAGTTTTTAATTCCAATAACGATTCTAATCACCGCACTTTTTAACTTATTTACCGCTGGAAAAAACAATAAAAAAGAAAGTATTAATCTGGTAGTTTTCATAACCTTATTTTTCGGTATTATTCACGGTTTAGGATTTTCGAATTATTTTAAATCTATTTTGGGCGGAGATGCCGCTTCAAAAGTGTTGCCTTTGGCAGAGTTTGCCCTTGGTATCGAAGCTGCACAAATGATTGTTGTTTTTGTACTTTTGGTACTGTCTTATATCGTGCAAACTGTTTTTAGATTTTCTAAACGAGATTGGACTTTAGTAATGTCTGCTTTTATAATAGGTGTGGTTATTCCGATGATAATTGCAAGTGAAATTTGGAATCGATAAAATGAGCGAAAAAAAATTAAATAAATACGATAAAGCTTATTTGCGTATAGCAAAAGAGTGGAGTTTACTCTCTTATTGCAAACGCAAACAGGTAGGTGCTATTATTGTTCGTGACCGAATGATTATTTCTGATGGTTACAACGGTACTCCGAGTGGTTTTGATAATTGCTGCGAAGACGATGAAGGTATTACCCGTTGGGATGTCTTGCATGCTGAAGCCAATGCAATTTTAAAAGTAGCGCGCTCTACACAATCTTGTGAAGGAGCTACTTTGTACATTACGCTTTCGCCTTGTAAAGAATGCAGTAAACTCATTCACCAATCAGGAATCAAAAGGGTGGTGTACCAAAATGGGTATCGCGATGATTCCGGCATACAATTTTTGATTAAAGCAGGAGTAGAAGTAGAGCATATTCCAATTCTTGAAGAATAAATGAAGGTTAATTTTAAATATTTACCACTTATTTTAGGCGCGACACTTGCGGCGGGCGTGCTATTGGGTAGCGTGATTCAATTACCGGGATCAAATCGATTGACATCAAAGACAAATTCTAAAGCTAAACTCAATAAATTAATTGATTTTATTGATGCCGAATATGTAGATGAAATCAACACCGATTCGATTGTAAATCTTACGGTAGACAAAATTTTGGCGCAACTGGATCCACATTCTGTTTACGTGCCACCAACCGAACAACAAGAGGTGGCTGAGAGTATGCAAGGAAATTTTGTGGGTATTGGAGTTAATTTTTATATGTACAAAGACTCTGTTGCTGTTATCAAACCTGTTGAAAATGGACCTTCGGCAAAAGCGGGATTGTTGCCAGGTGATCGTATTTTGTATGCAGACAAAACCAAACTTTTTGGTCGAAAATTGCCAACAGACAGCTTGTTTAGTAAATTAAAAGGCGAGGTAGGCTCAAGCATCGAGCTGACTATTTTTAGAAAATCCATTCAAAAAAAATTAAAGGTTACAATCAAACGTGACATCATCCCGATAAAAAGTGTGGATGTAGCCTTACTCCTCAATCCAACAACGGGTTACATTAAAATCAATCGTTTTGCCGAAACTACTTACGAGGAGTTCATGACAAGCCTAAATATGCTCAAGAAAAAAGGAGTTACTTCACTTGTTATTGACGTGCGTGATAACGGCGGTGGTTATATGGAAGAAGCCATTGCAATAGCCGATGAATTTTTGCCTGATGAGCAACTTATTGTATTTACTAAAGCTAAAAACGGCACTACAACTAAAACGTATGCTACGGCAAAAGGCAGTTTCGAAAAAGGAAAAGTATTTGTTTTAGTGAATGAAAATAGTGCCTCAGCAAGTGAAATTCTAGCAGGCGCTATTCAAGATAATGATAGAGGAACTATTGTAGGTCGACGAACTTTTGGAAAAGGACTGGTGCAGCGCGAAATGAATTTTGCAGATGGTTCAGCTGTTCGATTGACAATTGCACGTTATTATACGCCTACCGGTCGTTCCATTCAAAAACCATATTCAAAAGGGAATGAAGCTTATTTTAAAGAATCGGAAGGACGCATTGCAAATGGTGAGTTGTACTCCAAAGATAGTATAAAAGTGGCAGATACGCTTAAATTTAAAACCAAAAAAGGTAAAATTGTTTACGGTGGCGGCGGTATTGTGCCGGATGTATTTGTTCCTATTGTTGCAGAACACGGTCAAGAAGAAACTGCTTATTTCTTGCAATCGGGTATTGTGGGTAATTTTGTCTTTGAACAACTAGACAATAAAAAAACAAGCTTAAAAGGATTGACTTTTGAAAAATTACAAGCTAAAATACAATCGACCACCGCTTATGTGAAAGCTTTTGAGGAGTTTGTGTTTAAAAACGGATTGGATTTAGATTTCTCCAAAAGTAAAGATCTGGTAAAAAAATACCTCACCGCTGAGTTTGCCAAGCAATTATTTGGCGAGCAGCGCTATTATGAAATGCTTGTTCGTGACGACGCCATGTTGAAAAAAGTACTTCCCGTTAAAAAATAAAAAATTTTATCGAATGCTATCGTGTGCATGAGTTTGTATGCCATCGTTCCAGAGTGTCAGGATATCAGTGGCTACAGCAGCACCACTTCCTGCGGCAATGGCTAATTGACTTCTCCAGCCGGCTAAAGTTCCAACAACATAAATGCCTTCTGTTAAAAGATGGTCGTTATTTTTTAGTTGAATGCGTTGTTTAGATTCTAATGATTTTTGATGCGGAATTACATATTCCATCAAGCCATCAATTGCAAAAGTATTGGCTGATCCAATTCCTACCACAATCAATTTGCTGCTGTAAGTTGCTTTGTTAGTGTGCACAATAAAATGCGGTGCAGCTCCTTCAATTCGCAGCACTTTTTCATTAGGAATGGTCGTAATGTGTGGGTAGGTGTTTTGCAGTTGGTTTACGCTATCTTCTAAGAGCGTAGCACCAAGTGTACCTGCGGGAATTCCGTAAGCATTATTAAAAAGCGCCTCTTGCAAAGCGCTACTTTTTTGATGGGTAAAAATGCCGATTTTTTTATCAGTGGCAAAGGATTTGTGTTTTGCAGATCCTAAAACAAGTGCACAAGACATGCCTGAAACACCACCGCCAATGATCAAAACATCAAACATGCTTACAAGTTTTCTTTTGTTTTTTCTTCTATCTTTTTAGAAACTCTAAAAATTAATAAAATAAGCACAGCGCACAATGAAGCTCCAATGCCAATAAAGGCAACTACGCTATCTCCTTTAAAAGGATTGTTGAAGTCTAATAAAGTAACATTAAAGACGATTAGCGCTAGAGCTAAAAATACCAGTATGTTAGTGAAGATTTTCATAAAAAATTTTGATTTTTAAAGCATAAATAGCAATATAGCTATCTCTATCAATGATTTTGGTATTGTTTGAGTGTGTAAACTTATAAAAAAAATAGTTAAGCAAATAGACCTTTAACATTAGCAGCGAATAATTTAACAGCAATAGCTAATAATACCACTCCAAAAGTCTTTCTGATTACGCCAAGTCCATTTTCGCCTAACATTTTTTCAATTTTAGAAGACGATTTAAGAACTACGTATACCAATATAATATTTAAAATAATAGCGATAACAATGTTGAGCGTATTGTATTGTGAGCGCAATGAAAGCAAGGTAGTCATGGTACCTGCACCTGCAATTAAAGGGAAAGCAAGAGGAACGATAGAGGCAGAGCTTGCTTCTTCGTCACGATAAATGCGGATTCCTAAAATCATTTCAAGTGCCAAGAAAAACAATACAAATGATCCTGCTACAGCAAATGAATTTACATCTATACCGATGAGGTTTAGTAATTCTTCACCCGCAAAAAGAAACACAATCATGATTACACCAGCAACGATGGAAGCTTTCTCCGATTCGATAATACCATGTTTAGCTCGTAAATCCACAATAATTGGAATAGATCCAACAATATCAATAACGGCAAAAAGCACCATGCTTACAGTTATTATTTCTCTCAAATCTAGTCCCATGTCGATGTGTTTTAAGGTGCAAAAGTATTCATTTTTGGTTATCAATAAAGGAGTTGTGGCTTTTTTTTAATGCTTGAAAATAAATTTGAATAAGTTTTTTTGAATCTCGGATTTTGATCTTCATACATTTCTTTTTTTGTTTTTGTGGGCTGCTTTTTCGATTTGTTTGAATACCTTTGCGGCATGTTTCAACTAGGAAAAACCATCGTCTCTGAGGACTTACTCGAAAAAGAATTTGTGTGCAACTTATCAGCTTGTAAAGGAGCTTGCTGTGTAGACGGCGATGCCGGTGCGCCTTTAAGTGAGGAAGAAACTAAAATTTTAGAGGCTATTTACCCAAAAGTGAAGCCTTTTTTGCGCAAGCAAGGCATAGCGGCTATCGAGGCACAAGGAACTTGGGTAACTGGAACGGATGGGGAACTAGAAACTCCTTTAATTGACAATAAAGATTGTGCTTACGTAATTTTTGACGGCAAGACCGCATTATGTGGAATCGAACAAGCCTACAATCAAGGAATAATCGACTGGAAAAAACCTGTTTCTTGTCATTTATATCCGGTGCGCGTGAAAGATTTTAGTGAGTTTGCAGCGGTAAATTATGACAAATGGGACATCTGCGACGCGGCTTGTTCCCTTGGTCAAGAACTCGAAGTACCGGTGTACAAATTTGTCAAAGAAGCTTTGGTTAGAAAGTTTGGCGAAGACTGGTATGCTGAGCTAGAAACTGTGGCAGAAGAACACAAAAACAACCAGAAGCGGTAACTACTAAACTGCTTTTCTTCTTTTTAAAAATCCTATATTTTACGGTGCTTAGCACCATTTTTAAAATTATAAAAAACTGATTTTCAGTGTTTTGTAATTTGCATGAATTTGCCGTTGTTTTTCTGTGGTTTGTTAAAAACTAGGTCCGATTGTGAATAAGTTTGACTTTTTATTGAAGCAATATTTCACAATCTTTGTACTCCGCAGAAAGCAACTTTTTTCGATAAAATCACAAAATAAACACAACATACAATGACACAAGTGGAGCCAATTTTACAAGAAAACAAAAATCGTTTCGTAATTTTTCCGATTAAACATCATGATATTTGGGAGTGGTATAAAAAAATGGAAGCTAGTTTTTGGACTGCTGAAGAAATCGATTTGTCTCAGGATTTAAATGACTGGAATAATAAACTTTCTGATGATGAGCGGTACTTTGTAAAACACATTTTGGCGTTTTTTGCTGCTTCAGATGGAATTGTAAATGAAAACTTGGCAGAAAATTTTGTGAATGAAGTACAATATGCTGAGGCGAAGTTTTTCTATGGTTTTCAAATCATGATGGAAAACATTCACAGCGAAACTTACTCTTTGTTGATTGATACTTACGTGAAAGACGAAGCGGAGAAAGATGAATTGTTCAATGCGCTTGATGTGTTTCCTGCTATTAAGAAAAAAGCAGATTGGGCTTTGCGTTGGATTGAATCGGATTCGTTTGCGGAGCGCTTGATTGCTTTTGCAGCTGTTGAAGGAATCTTTTTCTCAGGTGCATTTTGTTCTATTTACTGGTTGAAAAAACGTGGTTTAATGCCAGGACTTACCTTTTCGAACGAGTTGATTTCTCGTGACGAAGGAGTACACTGTGATTTTGCGGTTCACTTGCATAACCACCACTTGATTAACAAAGTACCTACAGAAAGAATTAGAGAAATCATTGTAGATGCTTTGAATATTGAAAGAGAGTTCATCACTGAGTCGTTACCAGTATCCTTAATTGGGATGAACGCAGGTTTGATGACACAGTACTTGGAGTTTGTTGCAGATCGTTTGTTAGTAGAACTAGGTTGTGACAGAGAATACAATACGGCTAATCCTTTTGATTTTATGGACATGATTTCATTGCAAGGAAAAACCAACTTCTTCGAGAAAAAAGTAGCTGAATACCAAAAAGCAGGTGTGATGAACACTGATGAAGAAGCACAAAAAATTACCTTCGACGCCGATTTTTAATCGGTTTTGAATATACCTACTACCTTCCTAGCCCCGATGGAAGGGAAAATCCTTTTTAGTCCTGATTTTTCTCAGGACTAAAAAGATTGGAATGACAGCGGGATAAGCTCCCGAAAATAAAGAAACTGAACTTTATTCTAAATCAGTAACCATCAAATAGTAGTTGCTGCCACAAAAGTTGTGGTGGTTATGCTGCGAAATAATCAACAAATAACTTAAAACAGAGAAGGGATTTTCTGTTTTTTAAAACCACTTTGCGTATGTATGTAGTAAAAAGAGACGGGCACAAAGAGCCTGTAATGTTTGACAAAATCACGGATAGAATTAAAAAACTATGCTATGGTTTGAATGATTTAGTAGACGCTGTAAAAGTGGCGATGCGTGTAATTGAAGGACTATATGATGGGGTTACTACCTCAGAATTAGATAATCTTGCGGCTGAAACAGCTGCCTCAATGACCATTGCGCACCCGGATTATGCACAATTGGCTGCCCGTATTGCAATTTCGAATTTGCACAAGAACACTAAAAAATCATTCTCTGAAACGATGAATGATATGTTCAATTACGTGAATCCTAGAAACGGACAATACGCTCCTTTGTTATCTGAGGAAGTGCACAAAGTAATTATGGATAATGCGGAGTATTTAGATTCGCACATTATATACAATAGAGATTTCAACTACGATTATTTTGGTTTTAAAACGCTAGAAAGATCGTATTTGCTTAAAATAAACGGTAAAATTGTAGAGCGTCCGCAGCACATGTTGATGCGTGTATCTGTGGGGATTCACTTAGGTGATTTGAAATCGGTTATTGAAACCTACGACTTAATGTCGAAGAAATTCTTTACCCATGCTACGCCTACCTTATTTAATGCCGGTACGCCAAAACCTCAGATGTCAAGTTGTTTCCTATTGGCGATGCAAGATGACAGTATTGATGGGATTTACGATACGTTGAAACAAACAGCTAAAATCTCGCAATCAGCAGGAGGAATTGGACTTTCAATTCACAACGTGAGAGCTACAGGATCGTACATTCGTGGAACAAACGGAACCTCAAACGGGATTGTTCCGATGTTGCGTGTGTTTAATGATACGGCTCGTTACGTAGATCAAGGAGGCGGAAAACGTAAAGGAAGTTTTGCTATTTACATAGAAACTTGGCATGCTGATATCTTTGATTTCTTAGACTTGAAAAAGAATACAGGAAAAGAAGAAATGCGTGCAAGAGATTTGTTTTTTGCGATGTGGACTTCGGATTTATTCATGAAACGTGTGCAAGAAGATGGGTTGTGGACGCTTATGTGTCCGAACGAATGTCCGGGCTTGTATGATGTGCATGGTGAAGAGTTTGAAAAATTGTACACCTCATATGAAGCGGCTGGAAAAGGTAGAAAAACCATCAAAGCGCATGAATTATGGGAAAAAATCCTAGAGTCGCAAATTGAGACTGGAACGCCTTACATGTTGTACAAAGATGCAGCTAACCGCAAATCGAACCAAAAAAATCTAGGTACTATTCGTTCGTCGAATTTGTGTACTGAGATTATGGAGTTTACTTCAAAAGATGAAATTGCTGTATGTAACTTGGCTTCGTTGTCATTGCCAATGTTTGTTGAAAACGGAGCGTTCAATCACGAATTGTTTTATACGGTAACCAAGCGTGTAACGCGCAACTTAAATAAAGTAATTGACAGGAATTATTATCCGGTTAAAGAAGGAGAAAACTCTAATAAACGCCACCGTCCAATTGGTTTAGGTGTGCAAGGACTTGCAGATGCATTTATCATGTTGCGTTTGCCGTTTACAAGTGACGAAGCAAAAAAACTGAATCAAGAAATTTTTGAAACCATGTACTTTGCGGCCGTAACAGCATCAATGGAAATGGCTAAAGAAGAAGGACCGTATTCAAGTTTTGCAGGATCGCCAATTTCGCAAGGAGAATTTCAGTACAATTTATGGGGATTAACCGATGGTGATTTATCAGGTCGTTGGGATTGGGCTTCGCTTCGTAAAGAAGTAATGGAGCACGGTGTTCGTAACTCTTTATTGGTAGCGCCAATGCCTACAGCCTCAACTTCTCAAATTTTGGGTAACAATGAAGCATTCGAACCGTATACTTCAAATATTTATACCAGACGTGTACTCTCGGGAGAGTTTATTGTAGTAAACAAACACTTGCTTCATGATTTAGTAGAGCGTGGCTTGTGGAACGAAACCCTGAAACAAGAGTTAATGCGTAATAACGGATCGGTGCAGGCGCTTGATATTCCTCAGGATTTGAAAGATCTTTACAAAACTGTTTGGGAAATGTCTATGAAAGATATTATTGACATGTCTCGCCAGCGCGGGTATTTTGTAGATCAATCGCAATCATTGAACTTGTTCATGCAAAATGCTAATTATGCTAAATTAACTTCAATGCACTTTTATGCATGGCAATCAGGTCTTAAAACCGGAATGTATTATTTGAGAACAAAAGCTGCCGTTGACGCAATTAAATTTACCTTAAACAACGATAAAAAAGCAGAACCTATTGTTATTAAAGAACAACCTATTGCTATCCCGGTTGTAGCTGAACCTGTAGAAATGACTGCAGCTGAATACCGAGCCATGATCGAACTAGCTAAGAATGCTGGTCCAGAAGATTGTGAAATGTGTGGATCGTAAATAAAGATTAAAAAACAGTCAAATAAACAGCTATCATTTTTGGTAGCTGTTTTTTAGTTTTAGAAAAAAAATGGAAAATAATTATATCGTACCTAGATTTATTTTAGCATCCAAGAATATTCGGATGGTTAATTTTGTAATTGATTTACTTTTTTTGCAGTTGATTAAGTTTTTGATTTATCTCGTTGCGGTTTTTATTCCGTTTGGTGACGCTTCCCTACTCAATTGGTTTTCATCGTTCAGTACAGCTGAGAATTATATCTTTTTTTCTATTTTGATGTTCGTTTATTATTCGGCTTTTGAAAGTTTAACATCTAAAACTTTAGCAAAGTTTATCACCAAAACAGTAGTTGTTCTCGAAGATGGTTCAAAGCCAGAGTTACTTACAATTTTAGGTAGAAGTTTACTACGACTAGTTCCATTTGAATATTTCACATTTTTAAGAGGTAGAAGTCTAGGGATGCACGATAACTATTCAAATACTTTTGTAGTTACTGAAAAAAAATTACTCGAAAGTAAAGAACAATTTTTTCAATTATAAAAACTAAGCCTTCTGTTTTAGTTTCGTTCTTTTTCTGGAGCTATTTCCTGCTATTCGTTACAATCTTTTTAAGGCTTCTAGCCTTTGACTGGCTAGAAGCCTTAAAAAGGATTTTCACTGCTATCAGGGCTAGGAATCGCGCAGAATACTTGGTATAACTCAGTTTTATAACGCTTCCATTTTAAGCAGTTAACACTCAAAAACACCTTGCGCTAAAACCCGAGTAAGCATTATTCGTACGCTCAAATCTTTTTCTTTATATTCGCTCCTTTAAACTACAAAATTACAAGAAGCAATGATGAACTGGGAACAACTTTTATCACTTAAACGACAAGGCGACAAAGGCAAACGATTGCGCGTAGAACAGGACGACACTCGCTTGGGTTTTGAAGTAGATTATGATCGAATCATTTTTTCTTCGGCGTTTAGAAGTTTACAAGATAAAACACAAGTTATTCCATTATCCAAAACTGATTTTGTGCATACCAGATTAACACATAGTCTGGAAGTATCCGTTGTTGGGCGTTCTTTGGGGCGTTTGGTAGGAAAAAAAATCATCGCAAAATACCCGCATTTAAAAGAAGTACACGGTTATCACATGAATGATTTTGGGGCAATTGTTGCTGCAGCATCATTAGCGCATGATATCGGGAATCCGCCTTTTGGACATTCGGGTGAAAAAGCCATTGGAGAGTATTTTTCCATAGGAAACGGACAAAAATACAAAGACCAACTTAGCGCAAAAGAGTGGCAAGATTTAATAGATTTTGAAGGTAATGCTAATGGTTTTTCAGTACTTACCGCAAGCCGTCCAGGAATAGAAGGCGGACTTCGTATTTCGTATGCAACTTTGGGTGCTTTTATGAAATATCCCAAAGAAAGTTTACCTAAAAAACCAACCAAAAATATCGCTGATAAAAAATATGGTTTTTTTCAAACAGACAAAGCATTTTTTCAAGAAGTAGCCCAAGATATGGGCTTGATTCCGAATAAATTAGGAGAAAATCTTGGTTTTGAACGCCATCCATTAGCGTATCTCGTTGAAGCTGCCGATGATATTTGTTATACCATCATCGATTTTGAGGACGGAATGAATCTAGGTTTGGTTTCGGAGGATTTTGCATTGGAATACCTGATAAAATTAGTAAAAGACAGTATTGATACTTCTAAATACAAAACCCTTCAGACCAAAGAAGATCGCATTAGCTATTTGCGCGCTTTGGCAATAGGAAGCTTAATCAACGATGCCGTAAAAGTTTTTGTTGAAAATGAAGAGCTCATTTTGCAAGGAAAATTCCCTTATGCCTTAATGGATAAAAGCAAGTACAAAGCTCAGATGGATGATATTATCAAGATCAGTGTCGAGAAAATCTATCAAAGTCGTGAGGTAATAGAGAAAGAAATTGTAGGCTATCAAATCATACAAACCTTATTGGATAAATTTATTACTGCATTTGACAATAATTATAATGGTGTCGCTTCTAATTATGATACCTTAATTTTAAAAATGCTACCCGAAAAGCATCAGTTAGAAAAACAGGATTTGTATGGTCGATTGTTGCATATTTGTCATTTTATTTCCTTGTTAACTGATGGAAATGCATTATTATACTACAAAACCATCACAGCCTCAAAAAGTTAAAATTTATTAGTTTTTAAAAATACACTTTCAATATTGTAAATATTGGTTATTTTTGCTTCACCAAACAGCCAATATTTATGAAAAAATTTTTACTATTCGTTATTTTATCTTTTCCTTACTTTGCCTTTTGTCAGAGTAATAGTGAAATTATTAAGAATTACTTAAAAAGTCCATCTGCTAGGGCAATGGCCTCCAGTCAATCATTGCAAGATTGGGTAATTCAAAGTGAAGCCCCTTCAGAAACTACAGGCATTACCAATTGTTTTGTAGTGCAACGTTACCAAGGCATAGAGATTTTTAGATCGATTTCCAATTTTTCTATTAAAAATGGAAAGGTTATAGCTCATCAGGAGAGAGTTTTATCCGATTTAAGTAAAAAAATCAATGCTACAAAACCTTCTTTGTCAGCCACTGAAGCTGCAGCCAAAGTTTATTTTCAATTAGGCTTACCATTGGCCGGTAATTTTCAAACTAAATCGCATCCACAACCTAATACCTATACTATTGGTACTGGGGTAAGTAAAGAAGAACCTATTGAAGCCAATTTAGTTTACCATCAAAGTAAAAGTGGTGATTTAAAATTAGCTTGGGATATGACAATACCAACCGCTGATCATGACAAGATTTGGAGTGTTAGAGTAGACGCATTGAACGGTAAAATTTTGGAAAAAATCAATACCGTTATCAACTGTAGTTTTGACCATAAAGGTGTTGTTTCAAGCCATGATCATTTGACTAACCCAGAAATAATATCCTACAAGCAAATTTTCACTCCTATTAAAGCTCAGGTTCAAGCCGGGACTTATCGAGTGTTACCATTTCAAATAGAAAGTCCTATTCATGGTAATTTTCAACTATTAAGTAATCCAGCTAATTCTAATGCATCACCTTTCGGATGGCATGATACAGATGGTAATACTGGAGCTGAATTTACGACTACGAGAGGAAATAATGTATGGGCAAAAGAAGATTTTATGTCTGATAACTCCTTGACCGCTTATAGTCCAGAGGGAGGTTCTTCTCTTTTATTTGATTACCGTTATGGAGGTACAAGTGTTAGTGCATCTAGTTATATTGATGCGGCTTGTACTAATTTGTTTTACATGAACAATATAATGCATGATGTTTGGTATCAGTATGGATTTGATGAGGCTAGTGGAAATTTTCAGCAAAATAACTACGGGAAAGGAGGCACTGCCGCTGATTATGTTTTTGCTGATGCTCAGGATGGTTCATCGGCCTCACCGCAACGCTTAAATAATGCTAATTTTTCAACTCCAGCTGATGGAGGTAGACCCCGCATGCAAATGTTTTTATGGAACACCGAACCTTCAATAAGTCCAGTCATAATAACCGCTCCAAGTATTTTAGCAGGAACTTATGGTGCTAGACAAAACGCATTTAATCCCGGAAAAATAGATTTGCCAGTTGCACCTGCATTTTTACAATCAGATTTAGCACTGTACATTGATAATTCTGGTGCTGGATCGCTAGGTTGTTCAGGTCCAAGCAATGCTGCGGCTTTGAGTGGTAAAATTGTGATATTATACCGTGGATCTTGTAATTTTGCTGTCAAGGCTAAATTTGCGCAAGATGCTGGCGCTATCGCTGTTATAATTGTTAATAATGTGGCAGGTGAAATAAATATGTCTGGAGCCGATGCAAATATTGCAATTCCAGTTATCAGTATCACTAAGGTTCTAGGTGATAGAATAGTAGCTCAAATGCAAAATAGTCCTGTTAATGTGAAGTTACAAGTAGAATCGTCCCCTTTCATTAATTCAGATGGTGATTTTGATAATGGAATTATAGCACACGAATACGGTCACGGAATTTCTACTCGTTTAGCAGGAGGAAGAAATAACTCCCGATGTTTAGATAATACGGATCAAATGGGTGAAGGATGGTCAGATTGGTTTGCCTTGATGATGCAATTAAAACCGGGAGATGTTGGTACTGCGAAAAGAGGAATTGGAACTTTTGTTTCTTCTCAAAAAACTGATGGTGTGGGTATTCGTAGTTTTCCATACTCGACTGACACTTCGGTAAATCCAATGACATATGGTACTACAAACTCTTTTCAGTTTTTAAATGCCGATAATGTTGAGGAGACTTCAGTACATGGAGTAGGGTCAGTTTGGGCAACGATGCTATGGGATTTAGCATGGGCTTATATTACTAAATATGGATATGATGACAACAAATATTCAGGAAAAGGAGGAAACAATAAGGTTATGCAGTTAGTCTTAGACGGATTGAAGTTACAGCCTTGTAGTCCTACTTTTGTAGATGGAAGAGATGCGCTTATTGCTGCTGACCAAGCTACAACAGGTGGTAAAGATTTTTGTCTGATTTGGGAAGTTTTTGCAGCGAGAGGATTAGGGGTGAACGCTTCTGCAGGCTCTAACAATGTAGGAAACGATCAAGTCGAAGATTTTACAAGACCAGCAGCTAACGCAAATTGTACGCTAGGGACAGCAAGCATCGATGAAGAAAATGTAATGCGCGTATATCCAAACCCATCTCAAGGTAATATTACTGTTCGCATCAATAACTATGATGGTTTAGTAAATATTAAAATCAGTGATATAACAGGACGCGTTGTTTTTCAAAAAGACAAAGAATCGTTCAATGGCGAAAAATCATTTAACGTTAAGCCTATTTCTGCTGGAGTTTATATCTTAGCTATTGAAGGTGAAGGTTTGCGTTATGTAGATAAATTAATTATCAAATAAATACATCACCACATCATAAAAAAAGCCCCAACAGTATTGCTGTTGGGGCTTTTTTTTTGGAGTAATAAATTTTAAAAGATGTATTCAATTCCAACACCTATCGCTTGGCGTAATTGAGTTTTAGGTCCTTCGGTTACTTGTACACCTTCAATTTCTCGTTTTGATTTAATATCGTCATCATATATTACATGCGCACCAATGTTGGCTTTTACATATTGGTTAACCACGAGCTCAACTTGTAAGTCGCAATCAACATCGACATTACCAAAACGGTTGATGTAATCAGAATATAAAGTCAATCGATTTTCAAGCGTTATATTTTTTGCAAGCTCTTTTCTGTATTTACTAGTAGCTAAAAATCCAAGTTCAACTTTTGCCATTTCACCCGGAGTTATAATGTTTCCGTCGGCATCAACCGTAGCTTTTACTACTCCAAAAGCACCTTGGTTTGCTAATCTTTGATCCAAAACTAGAGTAGTTTTAAATGTAAAAGGTGAAATATAAAAGGTTCTTTTTTTATCCTTATTTATGTTTTCGGCTCCAACACCCATAAAAATATAAGCCGGTGCAAATGGTTTAGAAATAGCCTGATCGGTGTTTGGGTAAGCGTATCCGTTGGTAAATTGGGTGTTGAAATTAAACTTAGCTGAATGAAACCAGTTAGAAAGTGTATCTCTACGGTAGCCAAAGGTGGAGTTAAATTGCAAGGCATCCTCCGTTTTCCTAACTTCAATTCCATCTTGTTTGTTTAAACCGTAACGCACAATCAGTTCGTTAGACCAGTTAAAATTACTTCGGTTGTAAATGCGATGAAATTTACCTTTTAACAACCCTGAAATAGAGCTCGTTCCACCGGCAGACCAATTGACAAAAGCTACTTCAGAAATATCAAAACCAATGCTGTTTTTTTTGGTCCAATGAGATAGTGGTAAATAGTGTGTTTTAGTCTGGATTTTTAATGGAATTCGCAATGAGTTGATATTGTTCATTGGTACTGAAACCATTTTTATTTGACTCGGACTAAAGACAGAGTCTCTTTTTTGAGCAAAAATGTGAAGAGGTAAGGTTAAAATGAGAGCAAAAAATATACTTTTTAAATAGTTCATGTTGTAGAGTAGTAGTTTTAGTTGTGCAAATTAAACATTTTTACAAACCCGAAAAGAGCTCTTTTAGGCTTTTAACGTCAATTTTGCAATTTTGTTGTAACTCGTTTACAGTTCCATGTTCGATAAATTCATCAGGAATTCCCAAAATTGTTATGTTTGATGAGTAATGATGTGCTGCAGCAAATTCGGTTATTACACTTCCAAAGCCACCAATAACAGTTCCATCTTCAATGGTAATGATAGTTGAAAACGTTTTGAAAATAGTATGTAAGGCATTTTCGTCTAATGGTTTTACAAAAGGAAAATCGTAATGTGCAATCTTGTTTTCATTTGTAATTTGTTCAAGTGCCAAGGATACGTTTTGAGCAATTGTTCCTGTTGATAAAACAGCCACCTTATCACCAGTTATCAAACGCGAGCTAGCGCCGATTGAAATTTTTTGGTATTTCTCTCTATAGTTTTCTTGCCAGTCGTTGATGACGCCGCGACCTCTAGGATACCGAATAGCAATCGGGTTTTCAAGTCCTAATTGTGCGGTGTATAAAATATTTTGAAGTTCAATTTCGTTCCTTGGAGCATAAACAATCAGGTTAGGAATACAACGCAGGTACGCTAAATCAAAAACACCGTGATGTGTGGCTCCATCTTCGCCAACCAATCCAGCTCTATCCAGGCAAAAAATTACTGGAAGATTTTGCAAAGCGACATCATGAATGATTTGGTCATATGCTCTTTGTAAAAAAGTCGAGTAGATGTTGCAATAAACAATCATGCCTTGTGTTGCCATTCCGGCGGCCAAAGTCACAGCGTGTTGCTCTGCAATACCTACATCAAAAGCACGTTCTGGAAATGCCTTCATCATAAATTTCAACGAACTACCGGAGGGCATTGCAGGTGTGATTCCTATTATTTTTTCGTTTTTTCGAGCTAAGTCTAAAACGGTCAAGCCAAAAACATCTTGGTATTTTGGAGGTAAATTTTGTTCTTGTTTTGAAATGATTTCTCCAGTTGCTGCATCAAATTTTCCAGGAGCGTGGTATTTTACTTGATCCTCTTCGGCTTGTTGTAGGCCTTTTCCTTTGGTGGTAATTAAATGTAAAAATTTAGGACCTCTGATCTTTTGTAAACGCTTCAATTCTTTGATCACAGCAAAAATATCATGACCATCAATTGGTCCCGAATAATCAAAGTTCAAGGACTTGATCATGTTGTTTTGCCTTGGGTTTTTCCCCTCTTTCACAGCAGTGAGGTATTGTTTCAAGGCGCCCACGCTAGGATCAATCCCAATAGCGTTATCATTAAGAATTACGAGTAAATTGGCAGCAGTAACTCCCGCGTGATTCAACCCTTCAAAAGCCATTCCTGAAGCGATAGATGCGTCACCAATAATGGCAATGTGTTGTTTGTTGAAATCTCCTTTCAAATTTGAAG
Organism: Flavobacterium sp. K77; assembly: GCF_021608205.1. Classification (NCBI taxonomy): domain Bacteria; kingdom Pseudomonadati; phylum Bacteroidota; class Flavobacteriia; order Flavobacteriales; family Flavobacteriaceae; genus Flavobacterium; species Flavobacterium sp. K77. Next base: position 453,885 of record NZ_JAKIHO010000001.1, read on the forward strand.
CAATTGCCATTCCGAGTGCTGCCGAAATAGATGTAGAAGAATGGCCTACGCCAAAGGTGTCATAGTTGCTTTCACTTCTTTTTGGGAAACCAGAGATACCGCCGAGTTGACGATTGGTATGAAAATTTTCTCTTCGGCCGGTCAATATTTTATGTCCATAGGCTTGATGGCCCACATCCCAAATCAATAAATCATTTGGGGTGTCAAAAACATAATGCAAGGCAATTGTCAATTCAATAACACCAAGGCTTGCGCCAAGATGACCTTCTTTTACGGCCACAATATCGATAATAAAATCGCGTAATTCTTGGGCAACTTGAGGAAGTTGCGCTTCGTCAAGCAAGCGTAAATCGGTTGGGTTATTGATGTTTGAAAGTAAATTATCTGACATGAAGCAAAGGTACGATTTGAAATTGTATTTTTACAGTCGATAAAAAAAGTTGTCTCACAAAGAATTTAAATTTGCGAATTTGCGGTCTGTATTATGATAAACCCATTCACCGACGAATATTTCATGAAAAAAGCTTTGCATGAAGCTGAAATGGCTTTTGATAAAGGCGAAATTCCTGTTGGTGCGCTAATTGTCATTGATAATAAAGTCATTGCTCGAAGTCATAATTTGACCGAATTACTTCATGATGTCACTGCACATGCCGAAATGCAATCCATCACTGCTGCTGCAAATTATCTAGGTGGAAAATATTTAACAGGTTGTACACTTTATGTAACACTGGAGCCTTGCCAGATGTGTGCTGGCGCTTTGTATTGGAGCCAAATTTCTAAAATTGTTTTTGGCGCTCGTGATGAACAGCGCGGTTTTATCACTCTTGGAACAAAATTGCATCCTAAAACTACCGTTGCTTCTGGAATTATGGCCAATGAAGCCGCTGATTTGATGAAACGGTTTTTTGCTGAGAGAAGGAAGTAAACTATTCAGGATGTTCTTTAGCCCAGATAGCAGTGGAAATCCTTATGTGCCGGTGTTCGGCATATAAGATTGTAACGAATAGCTGGAATAGCTTCTAAAAAATACCTTTAAAAAATAATTTCCTATCAAAGAATTTTCTTCTTAAAATAATAAATTAATTATTCTACATTTACTACAATATTACGGTAACTATCTAGTTATTGTGTTACTTGTGAGATGTTGCAATAATTTAATTTATAACCCATTAACTCTAGCTAAAAGTGAAAACAAAAGGATTAATTTACGTGTTATGTGTGTTTTTTTTGTTTCAAGCGTGTGGTAGAAAATCTGCCGCCGATTTTAATTCAGATTTCTCGCTATTCAAAGAGTTTATCGTCAGTTTTACGGGAGGGATTGTCTCTTCAGAATCGGATATTAGGGTAGTTTTGGCTTTTGATAAAAAAGAATGGAAAGTCAATGAGGTTTTAGATAACGATTTGTTTACTATTTCTCCGAGTGTTGACGGAAAAGTAATTGCGCTTTCAACCAATACGATTGCTTTTATTCCCGAAAAAAAGTTAGAATCAGGTACGGAATATCAGGTGACTTTACATTTGGATCAACTGAATCCAAAGGTTGCTGAAAAAGATAAAGCACTATCCAATTTCAATTTTACGGTAAAAACGATTAAGCAAGATTTTGTGGTCAACACGCTCGATGTGCAATCCTACAGCCCAGAATACCAATATTTAAATGCAGTGCTTAAAACCGCTGACAATATTGATTTGGAAACCGCTAAAAAATTGATTGAAGCGGAGCATAACGGAAGCGATTTGAAAATTGTTTTCGAAAAATCGAATGCAGTTGGAAAAGAATTCAAGTTCAGAATTGACAGCATTCAACGTTTGGAATCTAAAAGCAATTTGGAGATAAAATACGACGGAAATGATTTTGATATCGATCAAAAAGGGACTATCGATTTCCCGATTACGGCATTGAAAGAGTTTAAAGTAGTTAAGACCGAAATTCAAGAAGGAGATAATCAAACCTTGTCTATTAATTTTTCGGAACCCTTAGAAAAAGGACAAGATTTTAAAGGATTAGTCGCTATTCAAAACACCAATAATTTAAAGTTTTCTGCACAGGGAAATGTGTTGAAAGTTTATTTTAGTAATGAAGTACCTGTTCAACAAGCTGTTGAAGTGGCTTCAGAGCCAGTGGAAGCAGTTGAACCAGTTGAAAGTTCTGATTCTACTGCTGTGGCTGTTGATAGTGCTGTGGTTGAGGAACCCGAAGAAGTTGCTATTGTTGAGCCTGAGCCAGTTGTGGATTTGCAAAAGCTTACCGGAGAACTGTTGTTGGAAGTTTTTCAGGGAATAGAAAGTGAATATGGTAGAAAGTTAAATGAGAATTACGCCGAGAAAATATCCTTTGATGAAATAAAGCCAAGTGTTCGGTTTATAAAAAACGGAACAATTCTGCCAAGTTCTAATAACTTAAAACTCAATTTTGAGGCTGTAAACCTGAGTGCTGTTGATGTAATAGTGTATAAAATTTACAAAAACAACATCATGCAATTTTTGCAATACAACGAACTCAATGGCAGTCAAAACCTAAAAAGAGTGGCGCAACCTATTGCCAAATCAACTCTGAATTTAAAAGAAAATACATTACTAAATCTAAGTAAGTGGAACACTTTTGCTTTGGATTTATCTAAAATTATTACTCCTGAACCAGGTGCGATTTATAGAGTAGAGTTTGTTTACAAGAAAAAATATTCTTTGTACAAATGTGAAACCGCTGATGAGGATACAACCGAAGAGGAAGAAGAGGTTGATGAGAATGATGTTAATTACAGCGGAAACTCTTACGATGATTATTACTACGATGATTACGAATGGAGAGAAAGTCAGGATCCTTGCTCGAGTTCTTATTTTTATAATGCCAAAATAGCAACTAATATTCTGGCTACTGATTTGGGCGTAATTGCCAAAAGAGGCGAAAACAAATCGTATTTGTTTGCCGTAAATAATATTGTCACCACAGAGCCAGTTACAAATGCAAGAGTAGATTTGTATACTTTTCAGCAGCAAAAAATAACTACAGGAACTACCAATAGCGATGGGATTGCGACTTTTCAGTTGGATAAATTTGCCTATTTTGCTATTATAACGCAAGGCACGGAGTCTACTTATGTTAAATTAGACGACGGGAATTCACTGTCAGTGAGTAATTTTAATGTGTCTGGCGAGACTTTGCAAAAAGGACTTAAAGGGTTCATTTATGGAGAACGAGGCGTTTGGCGTCCTGGAGATAATTTGTATTTGTCTTTTATTTTGAATGATGCTTCGAATAAAATTCCACTTGGACACCCCATAAAATTTAGACTATCTGATCCAAATGGAAAAGTAACGTATCAAACGGTTCAAAAATTGAATGAATGGAATCATTATGCGTTTACTGTTCCAACATCAAATGACGCGCCTACTGGAAATTGGGAAGCAATGGTTAGCGTGGGTGGTGCGAAGTTTTACAAAAGCATCAAGATTGAAACTATCAAACCCAATCGTTTGAAAATCAAAAATACTTTCAAACGAGCTATACTTTCTTCGGCTTATCCAAACACTAGCAACCTTGAAGTGGCTTGGCTTCATGGCGCTGTTGCCAAAAATTTGAATGTGGAAATGCAAGCTAAATTTTCGCAACAAATAACGACTTTCAAAAATTATGACAAGTATATTTTTGATGATTTGGTTCGAAAATTCAGCACCGAAGAAGTTACCGTTTTCTCAGGTAAATTAGATGCCACTGGAAAAGCGAATGCTACGATTGACCCAAAAATACAAGGAGAAGCACCTGGAATGTTGAAAGCCTCGTTTATTACCAAAGTGTATGAAGAAGGTGGTGATTTTAGTACTGATGTCATTGCGACGACCTACTCGCCGTACCCTACTTATGTGGGGATTAAGTCACCTGAGCCGAATAAATACGGAATGCTAGAAACCCGTACCATGAACCAATTTGATGTGGTTACGGTTGATGAAAATGGACGACCAAAGTCGGTTAAAAACCTGGAAGTTAAAGTCTACAAGGTAGAATGGCGCTGGTGGTGGGATGCATCCAGCGATAATTTATCGAATTACAACGCTGATAATGCTACTACTTCATATAAAACTTTTATAATTAATACTGATGCTAGTGGAAGAGGAAATGTCCGTTTTGCCTTGACGGATGAAGAGTGGGGACGTTATATGATTCGGGTTTCTGATGGTGTTGGCGGACACGCAACGGCTTTGACGGTAAATATCGATTGGCCAACATGGTCTGGAAAAACGAGAAATACCGATGCTGCTACGGCCAATATGTTAGTGTTTTCAACCGATAAGGAGAAGTATGCTGTGGGTGAAAATGCTCAAATTTCGTTTCCATCTAGTGCAGGAGGGCGCGCTTTTATTTCTATCGAAAATGGTTCGAAAGTAGTACAAACGCTTTGGGCAAAGACCCAAAAAGGAGAAACCAAAGTTACCATTCCGATTACGGCTGCTATGGCGCCGAATGTGTACTTTAATATTACGCTGTTGCAACCACACGCTTCCACCAAAAATGATTCGCCAATCCGTATGTATGGAATTGTGCCTATTGAAGTAGTTGATAAAAACACCATTCTTGCGCCCAAATTAGTAATGCCTGATATGCTGCGTCCAGAGCAATCATTCGCTATAAAAGTGAGTGAACAATCCGGAAAATCAATGACCTATACCATTGCTATTGTTGATGAAGGATTATTGGATTTAACCCGTTTCAAAGCGCCAAATGCCTGGGATAGCTTTTATGTTCGTGAAGCTTTGGGTGTTAAAACATGGGATATTTATGACGATGTGATTGGAGCGTATGGCGGAAAAGTAAATCAGATTTTCAGTATTGGTGGTGACCAAGATTTGGGTGGTGGAAAAGCCAAAAAAGCCAATCGTTTCAAACCGGTTGTAATTTATATGGGACCTTTTAAATTAGAAAAAGGACAAACCAAAACCCATCAAGTAAAATTACCGAAGTACATTGGTTCTGTAAAAACCATGATCGTGGCTGGCGATGCAACTTCAAGTGCGTATGGAAGTGTCGAAAAGGCGACTCCAGTTCGTAGTCCGTTAATGGTGTTGGCTTCATTGCCTAGAAAAATTTCTCCATCCGAGAAAGTGACGATTCCAGTGACCATTTTTGCAATGGAGAAAGACATTAAAAATGTAATCGTTCAGATTAAAACGAATAACGGATTAAAAGTTATAGGCAGTGCTGTTCAAAAATTAACTTTCCCTCAGCCTGACGAAAAAATGGCTTATTTCAATTTGGCTGTAGGTTCTGTAACCGGAATCGGAAAGGTGCAAATCGTCGCGATTTCTGGCAAGGAAAAAGCGGTTTATGATGTAGAAATTGACATGACCAATCCGAATCCAGTCACCAATACATTTACTGATGTGATTTTGGAACCCAACGGTTCTAAAACTATTTCTTGGAAAACGTTTGGTGTTGCGGGAAGTAATAAAGCAAAACTGGAGGTTTCGTCAATGCCAACCATCAATTTGAATGGACGATTACAGTATCTGATTCAGTATCCTCACGGTTGTGTGGAGCAAACGACTTCGTCGGTTTTTTCACAATTGTATTTAAATGATATTGTCGATTTGGATGCTACGCGTCAGCAATTAATTCAAAAAAATGTGACCGCTGGAATTACTCGTTTGGGAGGTTTTCAATTATCTAATGGTGGAATGGCATACTGGCAAGGAGGAACCGTTGCTGATGATTGGGGTACTTCGTATGCAGGACATTTTATGATTGAAGCAGAGAAAAGAGGGTATTTCTTGCCAATCAATTTCAAAACCAAATGGATTTCGTATCAACAAAAAGAGGCCAAACAGTGGCGATTTATGCCGAGTTATGGAAATGATTTTGCACAGTCCTACCGTTTGTATACTTTGGCTTTGGCAGGAGCTCCTGATTTGTCTTCGATGAACAGATTGCGTGAAACCAAAGGAATTTCGAACGAAAGTAAATTGCGTTTGGCTTCGGCTTATGTATTGGCAGGACAAAAATCGGCAGGTTTATCGTTGTTGCTTAATACTACAATTGATGATAATTCCAACTATAATTATTACTATTACGGATCTGCTGATAGGAATCGTGCCATGGCTCTAGAAACATTGTTATTGCTTGGGCAAAAGCAAAAAGCATTTGCAATGGCAACAAAATTGGCCAAAGATATGTCAAGTGACCAATGGATGAGTACGCAAACTACGGCGTTTGGATTGTATGCAATGGCAAAGTTTTCTGCGAGTAATGGTCCAAAAGGAATTGATGTTCAGTTCAGTAAAGATGGAAAAGGACAATCAATTAAAACGATGAAAACTATCGCAGACCGAAGTTTAGTTGTCAAAACGGGTTCGAATAGTGTGACTTTAAAAAACAATAGAAAGAATAGATTGTACGTTCGTGTGCTGAACACAGGAATTCTTCCAATTGGACAAGAAAAAGCGATTCAGAGTAACGTTTCTGCTTCGATTGTTTTTAAAAACAGAAAAGGAAGCGTTATCAATGTGTCTAAAATCAATCAAGGAACTGAGTTTATTGCTGAGGTTACGGTTAAAAACCTAAAAAATGAACGTGTAGAAAATGTGGCGTTGTCACAAATTTTGCCTTCTGGTTTCGAGATTGTATATACTCGTTTCACAGACTATGGAGACGCCACCAATAACGTAGCGGATTATATTGATATTCGCGATGATAGAACCAATTTCTATTTTGGATTAAAATCGGGTGAAACCAAAACGTTTAGAATACTACTGAATGCTTCTTATCTTGGAACGTATTATTTGCCTGGCTTGCAATGCGAAGCGATGTATGACAATACATTTTTGGCAAGGACGAAAGGGTTTTGGGTTCAGGTTGTGAAATAGTACTAAATGGAACGCAGATAACACGGATGCAACGGATTTTACGCGGGTTAACGCAGTTTTATTAGAATATGTTGTAATCCGTGCAATCCATAAAATCTGTGGTAAAAATTTAAGTTTTATAAATAATCAAAATTCTTTGTGCCATTCGCGTATAACTTTGCGACCCTTACGGTTAAATAAAAATCACTTTGAAAAACAAACTAATAGCGTTCCTACAACGCATCATTAATTGGATAAAAACAAATAAAATTAAATCATCAATACTCTTTTTGCTATTGGTGGTTTATTATTTTTCGTTGCCACGAATTTTGTTTCAAGAACCTTATTCAACAGTGATTGAAAGCAAAGAAGGAGAATTGCTTGGCGCCAAAATTGCTCTCGATGGACAATGGCGATTTCCTGCACAAGACAGCGTTCCCGATAAGTTTAAAAAATGTATTGTTTATTTTGAAGACGAATATTTCTATAAACACCCTGGATTCAATCCTGTGGCGATGGTCAATGCGTTTCAGCAAAACAGGAAGGCAGGCAAAGTCGTTCGCGGAGGAAGCACGCTGACGCAACAAGTTATTCGCTTGTCCAGAAACGGAAAAGAGCGAACCTATTTTGAGAAAATAATTGAGCTCACTCTCGCCACCCGATTAGAAATGGGTTATTCTAAAAACGAAATTTTAGAATTGTATGCTGCTCATGCTCCTTTTGGCGGAAATGTGGTGGGTCTTGAAATGGCTTCTTGGCGGTATTTTGGAGTGCAGTCCCATCAATTGTCATGGGCGGAGAGTGCAACATTGGCGGTTTTACCTAATGCGCCCAGTTTAATTTATCCAGGGAAGAATCAAATCAAATTATTGAGCAAGCGCAACCGACTGTTGTTGAAATTAAACCAAGAAGGAGTCATTGATCAACAGACTTACGAACTTTCAATAGACGAACCTTTGCCTCAAAAACCGTATGATCTACCACAAATTGCACCTCATTTATTGCAACGTGTTGCTAAGAATCAAGAAGGAACTCGGGTGAAAACAACAGTAGAAATTGGGTTGCAAAACAGAGTCAATCAAATTGCAAAGTATTATTACAACCAATACAAGCAAAATGAAGTGCATAATTTAGCTATTTTAGTTATCGATGTGTCCAATAGAAAAGTGTTGAGTTATGTGGGTAACTCGCCTACGGATGGCAATCATCAAAAAGATGTCGATATTATTGATGCACCAAGAAGTACAGGAAGTATTCTGAAACCGCTTTTATACGCTGGTATGCTAGATGATGGGGAGTTGTTGCCAAGTACGCTAGTTGCAGATATCCCAACGCAGATTGCAGGCTATACGCCTCAGAATTTTAACCTCACATTTGACGGAGCTGTTCCTGCTCATCGGGCATTAGCGCGATCGTTGAACATTCCTTCTGTATTGATGTTACAGGATTTTGGAGTGAATAAATTTTATGAAGAATTAAAGCGATTCAAATTGCGGGATATTTCAAAACCACCTGATCATTACGGTTTGTCACTTATTTTGGGTGGTGCCGAAAGTAATTTATGGGATTTGTGCCGAACGTACGCGGGTTTATCTTCGACCTTAAATTATTTCAATAAAAATCAAGGGAATTATAGAGCTAATGAATTTGCTGAACTGAATTACGATGATGATTTTCAAGTTGATTTTGGTGATGAAACCAAGCAAAAGAACATCTTGGGTGCAGGATCAATTTGGCTCACGTATAACGCAATGGAACAAGTCAATCGCCCAGAAGGTGACGAGGCTTGGAAATTTTTTGATAGTTCATTAAAAATCGCTTGGAAAACCGGAACTAGTTTCGGGAATCGTGATGCGTGGGCGATAGGAACTAATTCAAAATATGTGTTAGGTGTGTGGGTAGGTAATGCGACAGGTGAGGGAAGACCAACCTTGACTGGAGTTACGTGTGCAGCACCCATTTTGTTTGATGTCTTTAATTTGTTACCTAGACAGCGATGGTTTGATACGCCAATTAAAGATTTAGAAGAAGTTGAGGTGTGTAGTTTGAGTGGTTATTTGGCTAAGGACTGTTGTACCAAAATAAAACAACTGGTTCCGAAGAAAGGAAAAAACACTTCTATTTGTCCGTATCACAAAACGGTGCATCTGGATAAATCATTGCAATTTCAAGTGAACAGCAGTTGCGAAAATATAGAAAATATAGTGACCAAAAACTGGTTCATTTTGCCACCCGTAATGGCTTGGTATTACAAAAGTCAGCATATTGAATATTTGCCTTTGCCACCTTTTAGGAGTGATTGTATGGGAACACAAACGGCTACAATGGATTTTATTTATCCAAAAACCAACAGTAAAATCTATCTTACCAAGAATTTTAATAGCGAAGTTCAGCCCGTGATTTTAAAAGTAGCGCATTCGCAAAGGGATAGTAAACTTTTTTGGTATGTTGACCAAGTATTTAAAGGCAGTACTAAAACCTTTCATGAAATGCCAATCTCGGCAACAACAGGGTTTCATTACATCACTGTGGTGGATGAATTTGGAAACGAAATTAGGAGGAAAATTGAGATTGTAAGGGAATAACTTTTTCAAATTCAGAATATCTTTTTAATAGAGAATCTTCTTTTGAAATTGATTCCCCTAGCCCAGATAGCAGCGGCATCTCCCGATTTTAAAAAACAAGGCTTTTTCGGCCGTAGTTTTTTTGATCGGGAATATAGCGGATAGCTGGAGAAAGCTCCTAAAAATAGAGCAAAAAAAAACTCCCCAATTTCTTGAGGAGTTTGTTTTTATTCTATGACAGCATTTTCTTTTTTGTCATAAAAATGATATTCTAGGTACGTGTAAGCATCACGAGGTATAATTTTCACCCATTTTTTGTGTTCAAGAAACCATCTTGAACGCAATGATGGAAAACCTTTGGTAAGGTATGCGGCCACAAACGGATGTACGTTAAGAACAACTTGATTGTGGTTTTTTAATACTCTTTCTAGATCAAAAGATATTTTATCAATGATTTGAATTGGCGCTTCAATTTCACCTACTACATTGTTTGGATCTTCTTCTCTGGTTTTAATATTAACTTCTGGTCTTACTCTTTGACGTGTAATTTGAACTAATCCAAATTTGCTAGGAGGTAAGATTTTGTGCTTGGCTTTATCATCGCTCATTTCTTCTTTCAAGAAATCGAACAACACTTTGCGATTTTCAGGATTAGACATATCGATAAAATCAACTACAATGATACCGCCCATATCTCGCAGACGCAATTGTCTAGCGATTTCGGCAGCAGCAATCATATTGACTTCCATGGCAGTATCTTCTTGGTTGGTGGCTTTGTTAGAACGGTTTCCGCTGTTTACGTCTATAACGTGCAACGCTTCGGTGTGTTCTATAATTAGGTAAGCTCCTTTACTCATGGAAACTGTTTTCCCAAATGAAGTCTTGATTTGTCGCTCTATGTTGTATTTCTCAAAAATAGGTGTGTCTTTTGATTGATAGAACTTTACAATTGATTGTTTGGATGGTGCAATTTCTTGCAAGTAATCCTTTGTTTGGTTGTACAACTCTTCATCATCTATTTGAATACCGCTAAAGGTATCATTAAACACGTCGCGAAGTATTGATGAAGCTCTGTTGAGTTCTCCAAGTACTTTTGACGGATGATGAGCAGTTGGTAATTTTTTACACATTGCAGTCCATCTGCTTAGCAGGTTCTGCAAATCTTTTTCTAATTCTACTGTGCTTTTGCCTTCGGCTACTGTGCGAACAATAACACCAAATCCTTTTGGTTTGACGGATTGCACTAATCGTTTCAAGCGTTCCTTTTCTTTTTTGTCTTCTATTTTTTGTGAAATAGAAACGCGGTCAGAAAACGGAACCAAAACTATAAATCTTCCTGCAAGAGAGAGCTCAGCGCTAATTCTTGGTCCTTTGGTTGATATAGGTTCTTTGACGACTTGTACTAATACAGATTGATTGGCATTCAAAACATCAGTGATGGTGCCATCTTTATCAATCTCTTTTTCAAACTGAAAGTTTTTTAGGGAGAAATCTTTTAATTTACCTGCGCTTACAAGTTTTATGAATTTCAGTTGAGAAGCAAGATTAGGTCCTAAGTCATGATAATGTAAAAAGGCATCTTTTTCGAAGCCTACATTTACAAAAGCAGCGTTAAGTCCGGCAACTGGTTTCCTGATTTTGGCAATAAAAATATCACCAACTTGGAAATTGCTTTTTTCTTCTTCTTTGTGTAATTCAATTAGTTTTCCATCTTTTAATAAGGCAAAATCTACAGCTTCAGAACTAGATCTAATGATTAATTCTTTATTCATTTGTAAATTTTTATCCGAATTCTCAATCAGGGATTTGGGATTTGGGATTTGGGATTTTGCAATCCTAAATCTAAAAATCCTAATTCCTAAATTAATAATAGGGATGGATTAAACAATAATTTTACAGGTATTGTACCCGGGGAAAATTAGCTAGCGATTTTCAATTTAAGTTCACAGTTGAACTGCTTACTGAGACTGTATACTGCAGGCTGGATTTTCGATTTCAATGAACGTTTAAAAAGAAAAAAGTAGTTTAAAACTACTTTTTCTTCTTGTGACGGTTAGCTCTCGCTCTTTTTTTACGTTTGTGCGTTGCTACCTTATGTCTCTTTCTTTTTTTACCACTTGGCATGTCTTGTCGATTTTATGATTAATATTATTATTTTGCTTCGTTGTTCGTTTTTACACCTTCTACAAATACTTTAGCTGGTTTGAAAGCAGGAATATTGTGTGCAGGAATTTTTATAGTTGTATTTTTAGAGATATTTCTACCTGTTTTCTCAGCTCTAGTCTTCACTATAAAACTTCCAAAACCTCTTAAATAAACATTGTCTCCAGTTTCTAATGAATTTTTCACTTCATTCATGAAAGTCTCCACAGTTGCCTGAACATCTCCTTTTTCAAGACCTAATTTTTCTGAAATTTTCGCTACGATATCTGCTTTCGTCATTTTCTTTCCTATTTATAATGTTGTACTATTTTTTTGAGTTTGCAAATATAGGAATTTAAAAAACAATTATTCAAGCTAATTCATTAAATTTTAATTACATAAACTTTTACTTTTGCTAACAAATAATTAATTAATGGTTTTTTCTAAAACACTGATAAATTGGTACTTACAAAATAAACGTGATTTACCATGGCGTCATACAACAAATCCGTACGCTATTTGGCTCTCTGAAATTATGTTGCAACAAACGCGTGTAGCGCAAGGTTTGCCGTATTTTTTGTCGTTTACCACTGCATTTCCAACCGTTTTTGACCTCGCACAAGCCAATGAAGAGCAAGTTTTAAAGCTATGGCAGGGATTAGGGTATTATTCTAGAGCACGAAACTTGCATCAAACGGCACAATACATTGCCCAAGAGTTGTCAGGCATTTTTCCGGGAACGTACAAAGAGTTGTTGCAATTAAAAGGAGTAGGTGAGTACACCGCTGCTGCTATTGCCTCATTTGCTTACAATGAAGCCGTTCCTGTGGTGGATGGAAATGTGTTTCGGGTGCTGTCACGTTATTTTGATGTGGAGACTGATATTGCCCAGGCTGCTGCCAAAAAAGAATTTGCAGCACTTGCGTCCGAGTTAATGCCTAAGGATGACCCCGCAATTTTTAACCAAGCCATTATGGAGTTTGGAGCCTTGCAATGCGTACCTAAAAATCCGGATTGTGCTAATTGTGTTTTTAATAATAGTTGCGTCGCTTTGCAGAAAAAGAAAGTGGATCAACTTCCTGTTAAGTCAAAAAAGCTCAAAGTACGAAATCGCTATTTTAATTACTTGGTGTTCGAGGACCTTCAAGGCAATACTTTGGTTCAAAAACGAACTGATAAAGGAATTTGGCATAATTTATATGAGTTCCCTGTTTATGAAACCGATAAAGAAGAGGATTGGTACCACGTTAATGAGCAAGTTCAGGAGGAGTATGGCAATGCGAAATCAAATCCTATTATATATGAGTACAATGCTAAAAGTATCGTACATAAATTATCTCACCAACATTTGCATATTAAATTTTGGAAAGTACAAGTTTCCGAAACCTTAGAATCAGCTATCGATATCGAAACTTTGCGCGCTTTTCCTTTTCCTATTGTCATTCATAATTTTATTGAAAAGGAACTTTAGAATTTCCAAAAAAATGTACCTTTGGTAAATACCACAAATTAAAATGAACGGAACCTTAAATAAAGTCATGCTCATAGGTTATCTTGGCGATGCCATAAAGATGCACTATTTTGATGGTGGCAACTGTATTGGTCGCTTTCAGTTGGCCACTCATGAAGTGTATATCAATAAAACGACTAATGAAAAAATCACTTCTACCGAATGGCATAATTTGGTAGTACGCAATAAAGCCGCTGAACTTTGTGAAAAATATTTGTCAAAAGGAGATAAAATTTATGTAGAAGGCAGAATAAAATCACGTCAATGGCAAGCTGAAGACGGAAGTACAAAGTTTGCCAATGAAATTCAAGTAACCGAATTTACCTTTTTGTCAACCAAAAAAGATACTGAAAACAGCAAATCGGTTACTAGTACTGATACTTCAAAAAATAGTAATTTTGAAAGCGACACACCACGTACATTGCCTATCAATGATTTGCCATTTTGATTGTTTAACTAACACCTTTTGATTTGGACCCAGAGCCCAGTTTACTTTTTTTTACTTTTGCGCCTACTAGCCAGCTATTGGTAGGTCTATTAATTTTTATACTAATATTTTGTGCAGCTGCTGTAGCTGCGGCTGAAGTAGCTTTTTTTTCGCTTTCTGCTAAAGATATAGCGCTGTTTCAGGTTTCCCCATTGATCGAAAAAAAGTTGAGTCGTTTACTCAGCAAACCCAATAAACTTAGAGCAAGTTTAACCATTGCCAACAAAACTTTCTATTTAGCAATCATATTCCTCTTTTTGCAAGAGCTTAAAATGAGTTTTATTTTTTCTGAAAATTCTTCTGTTGTTAAAATTCTTGGAATCGTTTTTTTGATTGTAGTGTTGTTGTTTTTTGCAGATGTATTGCCCAAAGTACTCGCCAGCCGAAATAACTATTTTTTTGTAAAGAAGTTAATACTGCCTGTTTATTGGTTAGATGTGTTACTATCGCCAATAAGTGCTCCGATGCGAAAGTTGACATTGTATTTGCATCATAAGTTTACCAAACAAAAAACTAATTTATCCGTTGATCAACTCTCGCAAGCACTGGAGTTAACAGCCGAAGATGCTACCTCAAGCGAAGAGCAAAAAATATTAGAGGGAATTGTAAGTTTCGGAAATACCGATACAAGGCAGGTAATGAGTCCGAGAATTGATATTTTTGCAATTGAAATTTCAGATTCGTTTGCAACCATTTATCCGCAAATTGTCGAAAAAGGATATTCAAGGATTCCTGTTTATAAGGACAATATTGATCAAATTGTTGGCGTTTTGTTTGTAAAAGACTTGCTGCCTTACATTCACACACTTGATTTTGACTGGAAATTGCTATTACGCGAGCCCTTTTTTATACCTGAAAATAAAAAGCTCGATGATTTGCTGAAAGATTTCCAAGGTATGAAAAGTCATTTAGCGATCGTGGTTGATGAATATGGAGGAACTTCGGGATTGGTTTCGTTAGAAGATGTTATCGAAGAGATTGTAGGCGATATTAGCGATGAGTTCGATGATGATAAAATCAATTATTCGCAAATTGATAGTAAGAATTTCCTTTTTGAAGGGAAGATAAATCTAAAGGATTTTTATCGCATCGTTCCTGTTGATGATGAATTGTTTGAGGCCAACAAAGGTGAAGCTGAAACATTAGCGGGATTTATATTAGAAATAGAAGGTGGTTTTCCTAAAAAAAATCAAAAAATGGTTTTTGAAAATTGTCAGTTTACCATTGAGGCAGTCGACTCCAAAAGAATAAAACAAATTAAAGTAACGATTTTGTAATTATAAACTAGTTTTGCAGTGCAGTTTTAAAATGAAAGCTAAGATGTTAAAAAAGATACCTGTTTTTGCGGTTTTATTGGTTAGTGCAATAAGTTTTATGTCTTGCAAAGACGAAATTTTACCAAAACCAAAAAGCTATTTGCGTTTGGATTATCCAGAGGCCAAGTATGTTAATTTTGAAAATGAATGTCCATTTGTTTTCGAAATGAATGAAGATGCCGTTATAAAAAAAGACAAAGACTGTGGTTTGAGTATTACATATCCAAAAATGAAGGCGACGATTTTTTTGACCTACCAGCCAGTCAATAAAAATATCAATAATTTGTTACGCGAAGCACAAACATTAACTTACAAGCACGTAATCAAGGCAGATGATATTTTGGAGCAGCCGTATTTAAACGCTGACAAAAAAGTGTACGGCATGTTTTATCAAGTAAATGGTAATGCAGCAACTAATTCGCAGTTTTATGCAACAGACAGTACACGTCATTTTGTAACTGGTTCTGTTTATTTTTATGCAAAACCTAATTTCGATTCTATTATGCCTGCGGCTAGTTACATTAAAAACGACATGCAGCGCCTAATGGAAACCATGAAGTGGAAGTAATTCCATTGTTCTGAAATTCCCAAAAAAAAGCATTCCCGGTAAGAGAATGCTTTTTTTTTTGTTTAATGAAAAATCAATTTACGATTTCATATTCGAAACCTTGTATGTTTTACCATCGGCAACAGCCTCAACGGTTTGAGTTAGTTTAGCTGGCGATTGTGCAGTTTTGTCATAAACCACTGTAGCTAGTTTGGTGTCAAAGTCTACGGTAGCTTTTGATACTCCCTCTAATTCGGTTAGTTCTTCTTGAATTGTTTTAGCACAACCTACAGCGCAAGTCATACCTTCCACAGCAAAAGTTGCGGTTTTTAAATAAGCGGCAGCAATTGGTTTTTTTGCTTGTGGTGCTGCGGTCAAGGCAAGCTCTGCTTTTGTTTTTTCTCTAGTATTTTCTTTGCAAGCTACCAATAAAGTACTTGCTAGTGTTAGAAAGAGTATTGCTTGTAGTAGTTTCATAATGTGTATGTTTTTAAAGGAAATTCGAAATAAATTCTATGCAAAATTAACTAAAAAAAGCAGTGCTAATTCATAAAATAATTACAATTTTGAACCCAAATTACAAGTATGGAAGCAAAGCAATTAAAATGGGTTTACTTAACGGTATTGGCCCTTGTGTGGGGAAGTTCGTTTATATTGATTAAAAAAGGTCTCGTTGGTCTCACACCACTGCAATTAGGGTCTTTGCGTATTTTGTTTGCAGCGCTATTTTTGGTGTTGATAGGTTTTAAAAGCATTTCTAAAATCCCTAGTTTCAAATGGAAATATATTGCGTTAACCTCTTTGTTTGGAACATTTATTCCCGCTTATTTATTTGCAATTGCGCAAACCGAAATAGATAGTTCGGTTAGTTCCATTTTAAATTCTTTAACGCCGCTCAATACTTTAATCCTAGGAGCCGTTTTTTTTGGTTTGCATTTTAAGCGAACGCAAATTATAGGAATTGTAATTGGCTTGGCAGGAAGCGCTTTACTTATTTTAAATGGTGCAATGCATCATCCAGAACAAAATTACTGGTATGCTATTTTGGTTTTAATTGCCTCTATTTGTTATGCCTTAAATGTCAATTTAATCAAAAAGTATTTGCATGATTTGAGTCCGCTGAGCATTACCACGGGTAATTTTATGGTATTAAGTCTGCCTGCTTTGGCGGTTTTGTTTGCATCTGGTTTTTTTGATGTGGTACAACAGGAACAAGTGCAGCAATCAGTACTTTATATCATAGTATTGGGCGTAGTCGGAACTGGTATTGCTAATATTTTATTTTTTAAACTGATTCAAATGTCGTCGCCAGTATTTGCAACATCAGTAACGTATTTAATCCCGGTGGTGGCATTTTGTTGGGGTTTACTAGATCAAGAAATGCTAACTCCTGTTCAGTTTTTAGGTGCTTTCATCGTATTGATCGGTGTGTATTTATCAGCTAAGAAATAAATGCGTTGTCATAATTTTTCACGAAAGTATTTAGTTTTAAGTTAACGTTTTCACTAGTTTAGTGAGTTTCGTTTGAAGAAAATTTGCTACCAAATAATATCGAAGTAGCGCTTATCTGATAATTATTATAAGCAAAAAAGGCTGCCTATTTCTAGACAGCCTTTTGTATTATATGGTGTTATGATTATTGAAAATCAGCATCAGTTACACCTTCGTTTACTTTTACTTCAGATAATTTAATATCTAAATCAAAACCAACATTTTGAATAATGTTAAACGGAAGTTTTACTCCTTTTACATCTCTGTAATCCGAATAGTTAGTTGTTTTGGTCATACTTTTTCCGCCTTGTTCCATTAAAATAGATTCAGCAATTTTAAGACCTGAAGATACATCAAAATACAAAGTAGTTTTTCCGTTTTTCACAGCGTAAGCTTCTTTTCCGTTGATGATTTCGATAGATTCTAATTTTAGATCTTGTTGTTTAGCAAGTGATAATTCTGGTATTGGCATAGCAACTGCTCTCATTTCAGCAAGTGCAGCTCCTTCAATGTTCTGACGCTGTCCTTGTTGCATTACGTAGCCACCTTTTTCGTTTACTACTTGTTTCATTAAACTCATAGTTCCCATTGCTAACTCTACCATGATTTTTCCTTTTACATCAGATTTTGAGGTAAAACTCAATGGTGATGGTGCTTGTGGAATTGTTGTAGAACCTATCATCGTAACTGTTTTTACAGCCGTTGCTGCTTTTTCGCCACCAATAGCTTTAATGTAATTGTCAAGAACTGTTTTTGCAGTAACACCTGCTGGCACCGCTTTTTTCATTTCTGGTTTTGAAGTAGGATTACCGTATTTGTCAAAATAGTAAATAGGGTATTTTAGTTTTTCTAATCCAGAAACCACATCAGCTGCTTTTCCAACAATGATAATACGGCTGTTGTCAGCTAAGAAGTATTTGTTAGCCACTCTCATTACATCATCTGCAGTTACAGCACTGATGTTTTTGATGTAGTTCTCGTAAAAATCAGCTGGTAAGCCTTGTGTTTTTGTTCTTAATGCATAACCAGCAACGGTTTGTGGTTTTTCAATTTGCATTACAAAACGACCTATATAACCTGCTTTTACATTAGCCAACATTTCATCGGTAACTTTTTCGGTTCTGATTTTTTTGTATTCTTTGAAAATTTCAACAACTGTACTGTCAGTTACTGCATTACGTACTTGAGTCGAAGCGCTAAAAGTAGAGATTCTTTTGTCGCCGTAAATTCCAGTGCGCGCACCGTAAGTCCATCCGTGAGCTTCTCTTAAGTTCATGTTGATGTAGCTGTTAAAGTCACCACCTAGGATTTGATTCGCAATTAAAACTGCAAAATAATCTGGATCAGTCATTTTTAAATTAGACATGTTTACCACATTAACTTCTGACTGGACTGCGTTAGGCATGTCTATAAAGTTGATTTGTGTTTTCGTCACATCTTTTGGATCAGCAAAGGCAAGAGATGGTGCAGCAGCTTTTTTCCAAGAACCAAAGAATTTTTCGACCATTTTCTTAGTTTCAGTCACTTTTACATCACCTACTATAATAAGGTAAGCATTGCTTGGTACAAAATAAGTACTATAGTTAGCTTGTACGTCAGCAAGCGTTACATTTTTCAATGTAGCTTCGCTTACATATTCTCCTGCAGGATGGTTTTTTCCGTATGTTAAAACATCAACCACACGCGCTGAAACAGCTGAAACACTTTTTTCATTCGACTTTAAGCCTTCAATTAATTTAGCTTTTTCTTTATCGAATTCCTCTTGAGTGAATTTAGGATTCAAAGCACCGTCTGCCATTAATTCTAAAACACGACCTGCGTATTTAGATAGTGAACTTGCAGAGGCTCCGTTAGAACTAAAATTAATGTTAGCTCCTAAAAAATCTACCTCTTCATTGAAGGCAGTTTTAGAGATTTTGGTAGTACCGCTTCCCATAAGGCTGCTAGTCATATCAGATACTCCTTTTTTGTCACCTTCAGTATACGGATCGTTGTCTAGAGTAAGACTAAAAGATACACGTGGAAGTTTATGATTTTCAACCACAAGTACTTTTAAACCGTTTTTTAATTCAAAAGTAACTGGTTTTCCAATTTTTATAGTTGGAGCTGCTCCTGGTTTTGGCTGAGGTATGATCTGTCCTTGCATAATAACTGTTAAGAACAAGCTGGATATAATTAATATTGATTTTTTCATGATGAGATATCTTATTTTTGAGCTTTGTCTTTAGATGGCACATAATCCAAAACTAATCTTTGCTTTGGATTTAAATATTTTTTAGCAACCTCTCTAATTTCTTCACGAGTAATAGAACGGTAAATGTCGATTTCAGTATTGATTAGGTTAATATCTCCGTACAATAAATGGTAAGTTGCTAAGTTGTCAGCAATACCGTCGATGGTTGAGTTGCTGTTTACGTATTGATTCTCAAATTTGTTTTGTAATTTTTGCAAATCGTTTTCTGATAATAATTCAGTTTGGAGTTTCGCAATTTCAGCATCAATTTCAGCTAAAATACCTTCAGCTGTGTTAGGAGCCTGCGGCAAGCCGTAAATGATGTAGCTTCCGTAGTCCTCTTGGTTGTTGCTAAAAGCACCAATTTGCAATGCCATTTTCTTGTCGTCAACAATTTTTTTGTACAATCTTGAGCTTTTTCCATCGCTTAAAAGAGAAGAAATCATATCCAAAACTCTAGCATCTCTGGTTTTCATTGATGGCGTTCTGTAGGCTGCTACGATTGCTGGAATTTGAATATTAGGATCTTCAAATGTAGCTTTAATTGTTTGTGTAATTGGTTCCTCTACAAAAGTTTCTCTCTTAACTGCAGCACCTTTTTTAATTGGTCCAAAATATTTTTGAATCCATTCTTTGGCTTGCTCTGGTTTAAAATCACCTGCTACAACAAGAACGGCGTTATTTGGCACATAGAATTTCTTGTTGAATGCTTGAAATTCTTCTAAAGTAGCAGCGTCAAGGTGATCCATTGAACCAATAGTTGCCCAACGGTAAGGGTGTTTTTTAAAGATATTCTTTTTTACTTCTGCTAAAAAATTCCCGTAAGGTTGATTGTCAACACGTAATCTTTTTTCTTCTTTAACTACTTCATTTTGAGTGTCAACTCCAATTTGGTTAATTACTGGGTGTAGCATTCTTTCTGCCTCCATCCATAATCCTAGTTCTAGGTTATTTGATGGAAATACTTCGTAATAATAGGTTCTATCGTCAGTAGTGTTAGCATTGTTCACACCACCATTACCGGTTACGATTTTAAACCATTCACCACGTTTTATATTCTCTGTTCCTTCAAATAATAAGTGTTCGAAAAAGTGTGCAAAACCAGTTCTTTCTGGATTTTCGTCTTTGGCACCTACATGGTACATTACAGAGGTAATTACAGTTGGAGCCGATGGGTCATTGTGTAAAATGACGTGTAAGCCATTGTCAAGTTTGTATTCCTCAAAAGCTACTTTTTGTGCAGAAGCTACTCCTCCTAGCATAAATAAAGCACCTAAAGCCATTAATGAATTTTTCATAAGGTTAATAATTTTGTTAAGTATGGTAATTTGTAATACTATGATGGGTTTTGTTACAGTCGAAATTAATATAATTTAAACTTTAACAACTGTTTGGGTTGAGGTTGATAAAAGGGTAGATAAATATCAAGAAAATCAAGGTTTTATAGGTTTTGAATAAATTTTATAGTTGTAATTGCAGGTTAAAAATATAATTGTATATTTGCAACCTTAAAAATTATTAAAACAATTCAGTATGTATGCAATCGTAGAGATAGCAGGGCAACAATTTAAAGTAAGCAAAGACTTAAAGGTTTATGTAAACCGTTTGTCTAACGAAGAAGGTTCAAAAGTTACTTTTGACAAAGTTCTTTTAGTAGATGACAACGGAGCAATCACTTTAGGCGCCCCAGCTATAGAAGGTGCTTCAGTAGAAGCTAAAGTGTTACAACACTTAAAAGGAGATAAAGTTATCGTTTTCAAAAAGAAAAGAAGAAAAGGATACAAAAAGAGAAACGGTCACAGACAATATCTTACTCAAATTGTAATTGAAGGTATTACTGGTGTTGGTGCTAAAAAAGCAGCTCCTAAAAAAGCAGCAGCTGAGGCAACTACAGAAGAAGTAGAGGCTCCTAAGAAAAAAGCGGCTAAAGCTAAAAAAGAAGATACTCAAGAATAATAACAAAATAAAACTAATACGTCATGGCTCACAAGAAAGGTGTCGGTAGTTCGAAGAATGGTAGAGAATCAGAATCAAAACGTTTAGGCGTTAAGATTTTTGGTGGTCAAGCTGCTATTGCTGGGAACATCATCGTAAGACAAAGAGGTTCAAAACATAATCCAGGTGCTAATGTTTACATCAGTAAAGATCACACGCTACACGCAAGAGTAGATGGAGTTGTTTTATTCCAAAAGAAAAGAGATAACAAATCTTATGTTTCTATCCTTCCATTTGAAGTTGAAGCATAATTGATTTTCTCAATTATTTAAAACCCATTTCGAAAGAAATGGGTTTTTTTGTTTTATTATAATATTTAAAATCTAGAACAATTTAAAAATGGTGTTCATTCTTTATGTCTAGATGATTTGTTGGTCTGAATCTAAAAAGAAATCAATTCTCGTAGATTTTATATTTGTTGTCTTCTGCAGCAGCTTCTAATTCTTTTAATTTTTGGGTGCTGTATTCCACTTTGAGTATTGCAAGTGCTAGCTCTTTTTGGAGTTGATCTACCTTTCTTTTATAAAATTTATGTTTGGGGCTTTTATCGTTAGTTTCTAATAATTTTAATTGGTCCAAATTGCTTTTTAACTCTTCGTCTATTTCCCATCTTTTAGCAGCTAGCTTAACTAGTTTTTTTTCTTGAGCAATTATTCTATTGTTTTCAAGTTGTTTTTGAGAAAAGGATTTTGGTTTTACCGTTTCTAATTGCGGGATTTTTGCATATTTTTCTTCTCTCGGATACATTAAAGGTAATGTAGGTGTTTGAGCGTAAACCGCCGCAGATAGCAGTAATAGCAAGGTAATTATTGTTAGTTTCATTTAGCTTATTTTGTGTCGCCAAAAATATATAAATAAATTTTATTTTTAACTTTTGTCAAAATATAGTTCTGGACATTGATGCAATGTGATGAGCATCAATTTAGATTAAACGGAATTTATTAGAGTAATTTTTAAAGCTTCTAGCCTTTTTAAGGTTAGAAGCTTTTTTGAAAACAGTTTCGTATGAGGGATTACTTCACTTCGCTTTTATTTTTATCGGAGTTCATTGAACTTCGTTTGCAGCGGCATCCTTTTATGGAGTGCAGCGCAATAAAAGATACAGCGAAAAGCCCGACCCGCAGTTTTTACGGAGGGTCAATGCCCAAAAACAAAAAACCCTCGCATTGCTGCAAGGGTTTTTTTATTTTAATTTAGCTAGTCACTAAGGACTACGAACTAATTTTTAGTATCTATAGTACTCTGGTTTGAATGGTCCAGCTACTTCAACACCAATATATTCTGCTTGATCTTGACGTAAAGTTTCAAGCTCTACTCCTAATTTAGCAAGGTGTAACATAGCTACTTTTTCATCAAGGTGTTTTGGTAACATGTACACTTCATTGTTGTAAGCAGCACTGTTTTTCCATAATTCGATTTGAGCTAAAGTTTGGTTTGTAAATGAGTTACTCATTACAAAACTTGGGTGACCTGTAGCACAACCAAGGTTTACTAAACGACCTTCAGCAAGAACGATAATGTCGTTTCCAGCAATAGTATATTTGTCAACTTGTGGTTTGATTTCAACTTTTGAAGCTCCGTGGTTTGAGTTTAACCAAGCCATGTCGATTTCGTTATCAAAGTGTCCGATGTTACAAACGATAGTTTTATCTTTCATTTTCTCGAAGTGAGAACCTAAAACGATGTCTTTGTTACCTGTTGTTGTGATAATGATATCAGCGGTAGCAATTACAGTGTCTAATTTTTTAACTTCAAAACCGTCCATTGCAGCTTGTAAAGCACAAATTGGGTCAATTTCAGTTACTGTAACAATAGATCCAGCACCTTTAAAAGAAGCAGCAGTTCCTTTACCTACGTCACCGTATCCGCATACTACAACTCTTTTTGCAGCAAGCATAACATCAGTTGCACGACGAACTGCATCAACTGCAGACTCTTTACAACCGTATTTGTTGTCAAATTTAGATTTAGTAACAGAGTCGTTTACGTTAATAGCCGGCATTGGTAATGTTCCCGCTTTAACTCTTTCGTACAATCTGTGAACTCCGGTTGTAGTCTCTTCAGATAAACCTTTGATGCCAGCAACTAAATGTGGGTAACGGTCAATAACCATGTTTGTTAAATCTCCACCATCATCAAGAATCATGTTTAATGGCTGTCTGTCTTCACCAAAGAACAAAGTTTGCTCAATACACCAGTCAAAATCCTCTTCGTTCAATCCTTTCCAAGCATAAACTTGAATTCCAGCAGCAGCAATAGCAGCAGCAGCTTGATCTTGAGTAGAGAAAATGTTACAAGAAGACCAAGTTACCTCAGCTCCAAGTGCAATTAAAGTTTCGATTAAAACTGCAGTTTGAATCGTCATGTGCAAGCATCCTGCAATACGAGCGCCTTTCAAAGGTTGTTCGTCTTTGTATTCTGCTCTAAGCGCCATTAAACCTGGCATCTCAGCTTCAGCTAATTCAATTTCTTTTCGTCCCCAAGCTGCAAGGGAAATGTCTTTAACCTTGAAAGCCACGTATGGCATAGTTGCTGTACTCATTTATTGTATATTTGTAATTATTTTGACTGTTGGCCTGCCAAATGCGGGCTAATTTTTTGCAAAATTACACAATATCTTAGGATTATAAAAACATTCACTTCTATTTATGAAATGTTTAGCGGTGTAAACTTTTAAAAATCAATAAAATAAAAGTTCTCAAGCGTTCATTTTTGTTTTTAGGAGCTATTTCCCGCTTTTCACTCCAATCTTTTTTTCCGCTAAAGAAGCGGATAAAAAAGGATTTCCGTTGCAATCGGGGCTAAAAATCAAGTTACTAACATGCCTTTATTTCAAGATACACGCCCGCAATTGGGTACTCGAATGCTTATTTGGAAAGTCACGGAGTCGCTCGCACAGTTTCAAAGTCAAATTCAATTAAGACCCGAAAGCCAATCTCGGTTAGAGTCTATGAAGTCAGAGTTGCACCAGCGTGCTTTTTTAAGTGTACGTATGCTACTACTCGAGGCAGGTTACACCGATTTTGATTTATACTATGACGCTTTTGGAAAACCGCACTTGCAGGATGGTCAGCATATTTCGATTACACATTCGCATGAATTTGCTGCTATTATTATTAGCGATCAAAAAGTAGGTATTGATATCGAACTGCAGCGCGAAAAAATAAAAAGTATTGCTTCTAAATTTTGTGATGCTGAACTAAGTTTCCTCGTTGAACAAAGCCAAGATTACATTCCGAAATTAACCGTTATTTGGGGTGCAAAAGAAGCCATTTTTAAAATCAGAAACGAAAAAGGGATCAGTTTCAAAAATCACATTCGCATACAGCAATTCGATTTGAATGATCAATACGCCAACGCTCAATTATTATTTGACGCAGTGCCGCAAAACTATGACTTGTATTTTCAAGAAATTGAAAACTTTGGTTTGGTTTATGCTTTTGAACAAAATCGCATTGAAAACCTTTAATGTCGATATCTGCATGAAAACTATTTACAGCGAGATTTTAAAAGCAAAAGAAAAGGGAAGCAAGTTGTTGGCCATTTTGCTCGATCCTGATAAAATTACTATAGCGCAACTGAGTGTTTTGATTCCAAAAATCAATCAATCGCCAGCAACACATTTATTCATTGGCGGAAGCTTAGTAACTTCCAACATTTTGGACGAATTGATAATCACTTTAAAAAGAGATTGCGCTTTGCCGGTAGTTCTTTTTCCGGGTAATCCTTCGCAAATTTCAGATAAAGCTGATGGAATTTTGTTCCTGTCATTAATCTCAGGCAGAAATCCTGACTATTTAATTGCCCATCAAGTGCAGGCGGCACCTATTTTAAAAAGAACGCAATTAGAAATTATTCCAACTGGCTATGTACTGATTGAAAGTGGTACACAAACTGCGGTAGAACGTGTAAGTAAAACAAAACCGCTAGATCGCTCCAACATTGATTTGGTTGTGGCCACTTCATTAACGGGTGAAATGTTGGGTCATCAATTAATTTATCTTGAAGCAGGTAGCGGCGCTAAGCAAGCGGTGCCAATAAATGTGATTGACGCAGTTGCACAAAATATTAAAATTCCGCTAATTGTAGGCGGCGGGATTAAAGACTTGCAAGCAATTCAACTCGCTCACGCTGCTGGCGCAGACCTAGTGGTTATAGGAACCGCATTTGAAAATGATATTAATTTTTTTAATTAACTTTTATGTTTGATTATTTTTTTGCACAATACAGCACCTATCCTCGATTAGATGTATACCTCGAAATTATTGCCGTAATATTTGGTCTTTTGAGCGTTTGGTGTGCCAAAAAAGATAATATTTGGGTTTTTCCAACAGGTTTAATAAGCACTTCGATTTTTGTCTATCTACTTTGGAAATGGGTTTTGTGGGGCGATATGATGATCAATGGTTACTATTTTATAATGAGTATTTACGGCTGGTATCATTGGACCCGCAAAAAAGGAGACGAAGTGGCTTTTCCTATTTCTACAATTTCTTCAGCAGAAAAACGAATTGCCATATTTCTTTTTATATTTACCGTCGCATTTGTTGTGGCGGTGTACCATTTTTTTGATAAATTCACCACTTGGTACGCTTACGTTGACACTTTTATCACAGGAATCTTCTTTGTGGGAATGTGGCTTATGGCCAAGCGAAAAGTAGAAAACTGGATATTTTGGATCATCGGAGATGTCATTTCGATTCCTTTGTATTTTTTTAAAGGGTATACTTTTACCAGTTTTCAATATGTAGTATTTACAATAGTTGCCATATTTGGCTATTTAGAATGGAAGAAAATCTCAAACAGCGCTCTAGTGGCGAAAACAGAGTAGTAAAAATAACCTTATTTGGTCCTGAAAGTACCGGTAAAACAACATTAGCCAAGCAACTTGCGGCACACTATCAAACAGAGTGGGTGCCCGAATTTGCTCGTGATTATTTGCAACAAAAATGGGATTCGAATCAGCAATTGTGCACACTAGAGGATATGTTGCCTATTGCTGAAGGACAAATGCTACTTGAAAATGAAAGTGTTTTAAAAGCAAAAGAGCTACTGTTTTGTGATACCAATTTAATGGTTACCAAGGTTTTCTCCGATTTGTATTACGGTACTTGTCCGGATGCTTTACAAGAGGCAGCAGTTGTACATGATTATGACTTGTTTTTTTTAACGTCTATTGATGTACCTTGGGAAAAAGATGATATCAGAGATACTCCGCAAGGGAGAGAGGCCATTTTTAGTGAGTTCAAGCAGGCGCTAATTGATCATAACAAACCGTTTCTAACTCTTAGTGGAGATCAAGAAACGCGTTTTAAAACGGCCGTTACAATTGTAGATGAACTAGTTTTGGCCAACAAGTTAGGCTTTTCGACCGCCGATTTTTTACAGATAAAAGAACACGGAATTGCGCTTAAAAATATTGAACAGCAGTTGCATTTTTTTAAAAATGGAATAGAGCCAGCACAACTGTTACGTCCAGCAAAATTATCGGATGGCATTTTGAAATTATCGGAGACAGACTTCGAAATGCATGCCTCATTTTTTGATGCGCACAAAGACGAATTTAAACTCTCTAAGTTTGTACCCGCTTCAGGAGCAGCTAGTAGGATGTTTAAATTTCTAACCGAATTTCTAAATGATTTTGATATTGAAAACGAATCAATAAATGCTTACATCAATCGTAAGAAAGCTAGTGAATTGTCTATTTTTATTGTAGGAATGGATAAATTTCCATTTTTTGAAATGGTATATGAAACATTAAAAAAAGAATTCGAAAATTTTGATAGTCTTGATCGTAACCTTAAGAATTATTACTTCATAAAGGTACTTTTATCTCCTACTTATTTTAATTTTGCAAACAAACCAAAAGGAGTATTACCTTTTCACAAATACGCCACTCGCTTGGCAACTCCGGTGGCTGAGCATTTGCTAGAATGTGTACAATACGCTACCGCACAAGAGAAATCTAATTTACATTTCACGGTTTCGCAGTCTCATCAAGCGTACTTTGAGCAAGTGGTATTAAACGATTTGGCAAGAATTCAGGAGAACAATAATGTCACTATCGATATAACATACTCTTACCAGAATCAAAGTACAGATACCATTGCCGTTACTCCAAGTAATCAACCGTTTAGAGATGCTGCAGGTCAATTGTTATTTCGACCTGGAGGACATGGCGCTTTAATTGAGAACTTGAATCAAATTGAAGCAGATATTGTTTTTATTAAAAATATAGACAACGTAGTTCAAAACGATCTAGATAAGGTGGGATTGTACAAAAGAGCATTAGGAGGAATTTTAATTGCTTTGCAAAAGCAAGTTTTTAATTATTTACAAGGCTTGGATGTGGCAAATGTACCTTCCACTTACATCAATCAGATTGTTGTTTTCTTGAAAGATAAATTTCATATTACACTTTCAGATGATTTTCAAATTGGAACACAAAAATATAAAGTGGCGACTTTGCACGCTATTTTAAACAGACCAATACGCGTATGCGGTATGGTAAAAAATGAAGGAGAGCCTGGTGGAGGTCCTTTCTGGGTTCGACAACAAAATGGCTCCGTTTCGCTTCAAATTGTAGAGAGTTCTCAAGTAGATATTAACGATTCACAACAAAAAGAGATTCTGCAAGCAGCCACTCATTTTAATCCAGTAGATTTGGTTTGCGGTTTAAAAGATTATATGAATCAAAAATTTAATTTACCTGACTATGTTGACTGCAATAGTGGATTTATAGTTGAAAAAAATAGCGCAGGTCAGCCTATTAAAGGATATGAACTACCTGGTTTATGGAATGGCGCCATGGCCGATTGGTTGACTATTTTTGTACAAGTGCCGTTGGTTACTTTTAATCCTGTGAAAACGGTAAACGATTTGTTAAAGCCAACGCATCAATCGTATAACTAATGTTGACTCATTTCTAAAAATGGATAAAACACAATTACAATCAGAGATACAATATAAGGCTGTTAGGAGTAGTGGAGCTGGCGGTCAAAATGTGAACAAAGTATCTTCAAAAGTAGTGCTGAGTTTTGATTTGAAAAATACGCAAGGCTTGAACGAAGAACAAAAACAGTTGGTCGCGACGCAATTGCAAACACGTTTAACGGCTGATGGAATTTTAAATTTAAGTTGTGACGAAGACCGAAGTCAGCTTCGAAATAAGGAATTGGTAACAAAACGGTTCTTTGAAATGGTAAAAAAAGCACTAATTGTACCCAAAGAACGAAAACCTACCAAAATTCCTAAAGGTGTCATTCGCAAACGAATAAAGGATAAAAAGAGCGCTTCCGAAGTGAAAAAAAACCGTCGCAAACCCGATTTTTAAAATTTATTACAATTCATAATTTGTAATTCACTTTTTATAATTACTTTTGCACTGTCTCAAAGGGGTGCTCTAAATAACGAGCTGAGATCATACCCAAAGAACGGGAACAGGTAATGCTGTTTACGGAAAATTGACAAAATA
The DNA here is from genome assembly GCF_021608205.1 of Flavobacterium sp. K77. Taxonomy (NCBI): domain Bacteria; kingdom Pseudomonadati; phylum Bacteroidota; class Flavobacteriia; order Flavobacteriales; family Flavobacteriaceae; genus Flavobacterium; species Flavobacterium sp. K77. The sequence continues at coordinate 482,481 of NZ_JAKIHO010000001.1, forward strand.
GTAGAGTGCACGCTAGTGTCTTGTCATAGAAACAAATCATTTTATTAATTAAAACAAAAAAGAATAATTCCCCCTTTTATTCGTAATCTTTTTACGGATGAAAACTTTATTTTTCAAAAATGACCAAGTGCCAATGGCCGAGCGTCAAACAAAACTAATGCGAGTATTTTTTATACTTCTCACATTTTACACTTCACTTTTCACATTTGCACAGGTAAAAGATACTACTAACGTCAACAAGCTTGATGCGGTTTTAGTATCGGCAGTACGTGTTACTACAAAAACACCAGTTAGTTTTAGCAATCTCACTAAAAAAGAAATTAAATTCAGAAATCTAGGTCAAGACATTCCTATTTTAATGAACTACTTGCCGTCTGTCGTGACCACTTCTGATGCAGGAAATGGTGTGGGCTATACAGGTATACGAGTGCGTGGTAGTGATGCTACCCGTGTAAACGTTACCATCAACGGAATTCCTTATAACGACTCCGAAAGTCATGGCACGTATTGGGTGAATATGCCTGATTTTGCTTCATCTGTCGAAAGTTTACAATTGCAGCGTGGAGTAGGAACGTCTACCAATGGAGCGGGTGCTTTTGGCGCAAGCCTTAATATGCTTACTGATAATTTTGCAACAAAAAGTACTGGCGAAATCTCTAATTCGTTCGGAAGTTTCAATACACGTAAACATACCGTAAAATTCAGCACCGGATTGATGAACGATCATTTTGAAATTGCAGGCCGCTTGTCAGCATTAAACTCAGATGGGTTTATTGACAGAGGTGCTTCGGACTTGAAATCGTATTTTTTACAAGGAACTTACGTTGGTAAAACAACCTTAATCAAAGCTTTGGTTTTTGGAGGAAATGAAAAAACATATCAGTCTTGGAACGGAATTGATGGCGAAACCTTGAATGCCAATCGAAGATTCAACACGGCAGGTGCTTTTACAGATGAGCAAGGTAATATGCGTTTTTATGACAATGAAACCGATAATTACCAACAAGATCATTCGCAGTTGCATTGGAACGAGAAATTTTCGGATAAATGGAGTACCAATTTTGCTTTGCATTACACCAAGGGAAAAGGCTATTACGAAAATTACAAAGAAGATGCTGACTTTGCAGATTATGGATTACAGCCTTTTGGTACAGTTACGACAACCGATTTAGTGCGTCAAAAATGGTTGGATAATGATTTTTATGGAACCACTTTTTCAGCTAATTACAAAGATGAATCAATAGATGTCATTTTTGGTGGAGGCTGGAACAAGTACGAAGGCAATCATTTTGGTAAAGTGATTTGGGCTCGTTTTGCTTCGCAAAGTGAATTGGGTGACAAGTATTACGATGATGATGCCATCAAAACCGATGGAAATATTTTTGCAAAAGCCAATTATCAAATTACAAGTCAATTGAGTTTATTTGGAGACCTTCAATTTCGATCTGTAAATTACAAAGCAGATGGTGTGCAGGCGCTTCCTGTAAATGATACTTTTAACTTTTTTAACCCAAAAGCAGGTTTGACTTATACGGTAAATGCAAGCAATGCTTTGTACGCTTCGTACGCAAGAGCCAATAGAGAACCAAACAGGAGCGATTACGAAGGTGGCAATGTAAGGCCTGAGAAATTAAACGACTTTGAATTGGGTTGGAGGTATACTGCTGAGAAAACACAAATTAATACCAATGTGTATTATATTGCTTATAGAGACCAACTAATTTTGACCGGAAACCTGGATGATGTTGGCGCTCCAATTCGTTCTAACAGTGAAAAAAGTTACCGATTGGGATTAGAAGTAGATGCGACTATTGCGTTCAATGATCAGTGGATTATTCGACCTAATTTTACCTTGAGTGCCAATAAAAATAGAGACTTAGCTGTTGAAGGACAAAACTACGGAACTACAGATATTGCTTATTCTCCATCAATTATTGCAGGGAATATTATAGTGTATTCGCCTATTAAAAACCTGCATCTTTCATGGTTGCAAAAATTTGTGGGTGAGCAATACCTGAACAATATTGAGTTGCCAGCAGCACGATTAGCTGATTATTTTGTCAATGATCTAAACGTAGCATACACTTTTAAACCAAAAACCATATTTAACGAGATAGTCTTAACGGGCTTATTGAACAACTTTTTAGATAAAAAATACGTTTCAAATGGATACATGTACGATATCTATCCGTACTACTATCCGCAAGCAGGAACTAATTTCTTGCTGGGTTTGACCCTGAAGTTTTAAAAGAAGAGTTTGTAATTGGAGTAAATCCTGATGGTTCGCTGTCAGGATTTTTTATTTGCTGCTATCGATAAATATCACCAAAAGTGGGTATTGTAGGAGCTTTAAAAAAGAGGTATCCTTGTATTTGGTACTTTTAAACTAGCATATGGTATAATCGTCAAAATTAAACTTGAGGATTGCCCAATTTATCGCAAAATTGTTGTTTAGGAATATTTTGTTTGGTGTTAAAACAATCAATTTACAAGCGGATAAAAAGATTGTAGTGCCAATGCGTAATGCGTATAAAGTAGTTTCGGAATAAGAATTTGAGGATTTGCTTTTTAAAAAGTAATACAGCATTTTTTGAATTCAAATAAAATTTAATACTCAATTGTTGTCGTATGAAAATAATTTATATCAGCATTTTATTGCTTTGTTCTGTTGTTTATCCTCAGTCTTCAGGTACGGTAAGCTATAGCTTTCATACTGCAAATATTTTAAAGGATATAAAAAACCCACAGACTAAAGACTTTGCTAAAAAAATCGTTGATATCGCTAATCAGCAGGTTTTTAACTTGACTTTTAATAAAACAAAAACGCAATTTGTACAAGTAGAAAGTCTTACTCCAGTATCCGATTTCGATCAAAAATTAGGAAATGTAGCTAGAGCGGGATTTACTTCACATGATATCTTCAGCGATTTTGCTAATGAACGACAAGTTGAAATCATGAGTGATGGAACATTGGTTGAAAGTAAGAATGAGGATTTAAAATGGGAAATTACAGCAGACACAAAAGAAATTGGAGGCTATCTTTGTTACAAAGCCATTTTGAAAATTCCGTTTATAAACCGATATGGAGAAGCGAAAGTTAAAGAAGTGATAGCTTATTTTGCACCTAGTTTGCCTTATTCGTTTGGTCCAAAGGAGTTTTATGGATTACCAGGTTTGATTTTAGAACTTATTGAGAATCATAAAACTTTTGTGGTGTCAAAAATTAAATTATCGGATCAAGAATTAAAAATAGATTTTCCAAAAGGAAAAACAATTGCTAAAGAAGAATACATAAAGCGACTGGAATCAAGCATGGGAGCCGTAATTTTAAGTAAAAAAAGAGAAAAAGAAATTTCAAAACAATAACACTTAACATGAGGCCCAAAAAGAAGAAACTGTCAGCCAAGATAAATAAACTATTAAAAAATGAAAAAATTAGTATTTACCGCTCTAGCAGTGGTAGCATTTAGTGGAGCTGCAATGGCGAATACAGAAGAAGTTAAGGAAGTAGAGCTAAAGTTTGTAAATGATCCTTGTAGTGATGTATGTCATTTAGCTTATGACTTAGCAATAAAAGAAGGCGCAGATCATGACACAGCAGACAAGGCTGCAGATCTTGCGTATGGAAATTGTATAGCTTCAAGAAAAAATTTACCACAAGAAGCGGCAATTAGTCAATAAAGACAGATTAATATGAGGCACATTATTAATTTTATTTTAATGTGTCTCATTTAAAAAATAACAACAATGAAAAAATATTTTTTAATTTCCTTACTCTTACTATGTCTCTCCAATTTTGCGCAAGTAAAAGGTGGCATTGCTACGTACGGCGTTACCGTTATTGAAGATAAGGACAGTCAATTAGACAAACTCATGTTGTCTATGAACGCCAACTACTACTCCATAATAAAGGAATTTGAATTTATACTAAAGTTTAATTCTGAAAAAGCGCACTTTCAAATGACGGAGAAAATGTATTCTGATAATACGGCCGCCGATATGGGTATGGTAAAGATTAGATTCAACGGAAATTCTTTAATTGCCAATGACAGTATTTTCAGTGAATATTCTTCTAGAAATTTGGGTGATTTCATTGTTAAAAAAGCATTAAATAAAAATTGGACTTTAACAAACGAGTCAAAATTAATTGGAGTTTACAAATGCTTCAAAGCTACTACTGAAGATGTTGTAGTTACTAAAGAAAAGACCTTTCGTCATCCTATTACCGCATGGTATTGTCCAGAAATTCCTTTTCCGTATGGGCCCTTAAGTTACGGTGGTTTACCTGGATTAATCTTAGAATTGCAAACGAAAAATGGAGTATATGGTGTAAAAAAAATCGATTTAAAACAAACTCCAATCGAAATAGAGACTTTAAAAAAATATAAAATTATTGATGAACTGGAATTAAATGAACTAATAGAAAAAAAGCATAGTAATTAAATCTAAACTCAATTGAAAACGATATCATTCTAAATATTTCAATGCATAAAATACTCTTCTATTTTCTTTTTTTTACAACCCTAAGTTTCTCTCAATCCCGCTCCATTACTGGTGTGGTGGCTGAGGAGAACAACAAACCATTAAAGTCTGCAAACGTAATTGCAAAACCCTTACAAGAAAAAGCAAGTTTAAAATTTGCTATTGCTGATAATAAAGGTCGCTACCGCTTAAAGCTGGAACACAAGCAGACTATAAAAAGTAATGTCAAATTAGTTATTTTTGCTATTGTTGCGTTTTTCATTTTGTAAAGTTTGGTCTCTACATTCTGTTTATTGTAAAACATTTATTTGTTAATAGTTATTAAAAGTATTAACTTGTTAAAATTTAGTTAATATTTAAAGTAAATTCTTCTAAATAGTTTTTTTTTTTTTTTGATATTTGACTTGGTTAACCAAAAAAACTATTAATAAATTTAAAAATTTTAAGAATGAAGAAATTAGTATTTACCGCTCTAGCAGTGGTAGCATTTAGTGGAGCTGCAATGGCGAACACAGGAGAAGTTAAGGAAGATAAAGAGAAAGTAGTGTTTACTGATTGCATAGCAGTTGCAATTGCAGCAACAGATGCTGCTGATCCAGACAATAAATGGACTTCTGAGCAAACAAATACATTTTATCAAGGAATGCTGAATGCTTGTGCAGCTACAACACCAAAAGAAGCTGCAATATCTCAAAATTAATGAGGTAATCTAATGCTTTTTTTTGAACGGAGAGTAATAATTTTATTTATTACTTTCCGTTCAATTTTAATATTTATGTTCATCACGCAATTAATTGATCAAAAATGAAAAATTTATTACACATAACATTATTTTTTCTTGTTCAGGTTCTATATTCACAGGCTACATCTGGCAGTATTATTTATGGCATTAAACCAATTAGCTTTAAAATTAAAGAAGGAGTAGATGTAGCAACGAGAAATATGCTAGAAAAATCACAAGCTGCAGCCGAAAAACAAACTTTTGTTTTAGAGTTTAACGGAAGTAGGTCAAAATTTGTGATGAATGATGCCTTACTCAAAGATGCAAGTTCAGAGGAAGCTAAATTTTTCAACATGATTGGCGCCGTCAGGTTTACAGCAGATTATAGTTATTTTCTAGATCAAAAGGAAAATTTTGAATTGTTTAAGAAAAATGATGGAACTATAATAAAAAAAGACTTTCATAAAATCAATTGGGAGATCAGCACTGAAAGCAAAACAATTGATGGGTATTTATGTTACAAAGCCGTCTATAATAAGGAATACATTGCTAGAGATAATAAAACCAAAATTAATAGAATTGTTGCTTGGTTTGCCCCATCATTACCTTACGGTTTTGGTCCCAAAGAATACAATGGAACTCCAGGTTTAATTCTGGAATTACAGGAATTTGACACTATTTATTATGCATCTTCAATTACAATACTAAAAGATAAAGAACTTGAGATAGCCTTTCCAAAAGGAAAAACTGTCAGCCAAGAAGACTACACTAAAAAAGTACTTTCAAATTAATTTCAATGCATAAAATACTCTTCTGTTTTCTTTTTTTTACAACCCTAAGTTTCTCTCAATCCCGTTCCATTACTGGTGTGGTGGCTGAGGAGAACAATAAACCATTAGAGTCTGCAAACGTTATTGCAAAACCCTTACAAGAAAAAGCAAGCTTAAAATTTGCTATAGCTGATAATAAAGGACGCTACCGCTTAGAGCTGGAAAAAGCTGTGAAGTATGAAATTACGGTTTCGTACATTGGGTTTGAAGAGGAAGTGTTTATTCTTGAGGCAGATGCTGTGGTGACTACACACGATTTTACTTTAAAGTCTACAGGAGTTCAACTTAAAGAAATCGTTATCAAACACGAGTTCAAGCCCATCGAAATAAAAAAGGATACCATGACGTTTAACGTTAAAAGCTTTGCTAACGGCAACGAACGCAAAATGAAAGAAGTCCTTGAAAAACTTCCTGGCGTTGAAGTCGATAAAAACGGAGGCGTTACCGTACAAGGTAAAAAAGTTACTAAAATGCTTGTTGAGGGCAAATCTTTTTTTGGTGGTGGCTCTAAACTAGCGGTTGAAAACATTCCTGCTGATGCGCTCGATAAAATTGAAGTCATTGACCACTTTAACGAAGTGGGTTTTATGAAGCAGGTTTCGGATAGTGATGAACTAGCCATGAATGTAAAGCTCAAAGCCGATAAAAAGAAATTTGTTTTTGGTGATGTTGAGGCTGGTGCCGAAGTAGGTAATGCCGATAATGGTTTTTATCTTGGGCACGCTGCTTTGTTTTATTATGCTCCTAAAACAAACCTAAGTTTTATAGGCGATTTAAACAACATTGGTAAACGCACCTTTACATTTGATGACCTGATGCGTTTTGGTGGTGGTATGAGCACCTTTTTATCGGGTCGAAAATCACTCACTAATTTGTATTCCTTTGCCAATGACAACCAAGATGTGGTGCAGAATGCGTCCCAATTTGGCGCTTTTAATTTTAGCCACGATACTTCATCAAAACTGTCTATTTCTGGTTTTTCTATTTTTTCGAAAGTGTTGACGGCATCGCAAACCGAAAGTAAAAATGAGTATTTGCAAAACAGTGCCATTGCTTTTGAAAACCGATTGCAAGAAGGTACCAATCGCGCTGTTTTAGGAATTGGCAACATCAAACTAGATTACTCGCCTAGCGCAAAAGAAAAATGGTACTACAACGGACAATACCAGTCGAGTAATAATACCATTTCAAACACCATCAACTCGATTACCAATGTTAATGCGAGTATTTTTGAAACACTCAACAAAGCTGATAATACTGCCATAAAACAATACATTGAGTGGCACAAAAGTTACAATCTAAAACACACCACCACTTTAGTAATCAATCAAGCATACGATTACAACACGCCACGAACCAACTGGTTTACTGATCAGCCTTTTTTGGCAGGATTAATTCCGCTACAAGAGGATAGCGCGTACCGCATTGAACAAGTTAAAAAAGTAAAAACCAATAGCGTTGATGCACTTTTTAAACACTATTGGATTATCAATAATTTCAATCACTTGTACACCAATGTGGGGAATAATTACGGTAATTCCCGTTTAGAAACCACAGAGCAGCAATTACTAACCAACGGGAATGTCAATGATTTTGCTTTGTCTGGTTTTGGGAACTCGATAAAATACCAATTGAATGATGCCTATGTGGGTTTAGAATACAAGTTCAGAATAGGAAAATGGACCAATAAACCAGGTTTGTACGCGCATTGGTATCATTTAACTACAGAACAAAAGTCGGGAGAGCGAGCACTTACTAAAACACTTTTGCAACCACAGTGGAACAGCGATTACGAGTTCAATAAGTCAGAATCTTTAAATTTTGTCTACAAACTAGAAAATAGTTTTCCACAAGCTACGCAACTTGCCGAACAGTTTACCTTGCAAAATTATAACTTGGTTTACAAAGGAAATGCCTTATTACAAAACGAGCGCTTCCACAATGCCAACCTGCGTTACACGAAAACGAACTTGTATCGTGGGATCACTTGGAACGCCATGGCAAGTTGGAATCAAAAAGTAAGAACGATCCGCAACGAAATTCAATTAGATGGTATCAATCAGTTTAATACCCCAATTTTAAGCGATAATCCCGAGACGAATTACAATCTAAACGGTTCTTTTAGCAAAAAGATATACCGTTTTGACTTGAGGTTCAATACTAATTTTAGTTGGTTTACGTATTTCCAAACACTAAACAATACTGAAACCTTGAACAATAGAAACAATCAAAGGTTGGGCGTAGTACTTCGTACGGCACACAAAAAATGGCCGGGTTTTAGTATCGGATACAACAAAGGATTTAGTCAGTTTTCGGGCTTGACCCAATCTCAGTTTCAAACCGATGCGATTACATCAGATTTTGACATTACTATGGCAAAATTTTGGACGTTCAAATGCAGTTACGAAAATCTGAAAAACACCAATAGTAACAAGCAGAGTAATTTTTACGACATCGCCAATTCTTCGTTGCGTTATCAAAAAAAGAACAGTCCTTTTGGATTTGAGTTAATAGCCAACAACCTTTTTGACAACAAGGTGAAAAATGATTTTTCCTTCTCAGATTATCTAATCAGTCAGCGCACCACTTTTGTATTACCAAGAGTTTTTATGCTATCTGTAAGTTATAAATTATAATTTAGTTATACACACGCAATACGTCTCCATTAACTTGAACTCGGTATTGTTTCAAAGGATATTGTGCGCCGCCTTGAGCTTGGCCAGAAAACAAGCTATATTCTTTACTGTCACAAGAGCAAACTACATTGATTCCTTTTAGAGTCAGATTAGAACAAGAGTTCAAAGCTTGGTTTGGACAGGCTGCGTCAAAAGCATTATAATTACCCGGACCTGTACAAAATACGTAAATCCCTTTTGCACCAACTCCAGAAACATAAACCGCATTACTAACAAATTTTAGATTTGAATAGGTAGGCAAATTTAGGTTGAGGTCAAGGGTAAAAGTATAGTTGGGAATAAAAGGATTGTTGTTGTTCACATCAGATTCACTGCAGGAAAACAGTACTGCAGCCAAAGCAAAAAGGTAGATATATTTTTTCATTTTTAAAATAGTGGTAAAGTATTAGCGAAACAAATTTAATTTATTTAACTTTGACTTATATATGATTAACATATAATTATAGTCGAAAAAAAAATTTTACAATTTTGTGGAAAGAAATCCCGTCCTGATGGGATTTTTTCTATTTATATAAATAATGAAGTTATGAGCACAGTATCCTATTACACCGCAGACGGATTAAAAAAATTAAGAGAAGAATTAGATTATTTAAAAAGTGTGATGCGTCCAAAAGCATCTGCTGATATTGCTGAGGCGAGAGATAAAGGTGATTTGTCTGAAAATGCAGAATATGATGCGGCCAAAGAAGCGCAAGGAATGCTAGAAATGCGAATTGCAAAACTAGAAGAAGTGCATGCTAATGCCCGATTAATTGACGAAAGCAACTTGGATTTGTCTAAAGTTTTGGTGTTATCAAACGTAAAGATTAAGAATCAAAACAACGGCATGGAAATGAAATACACCTTGGTAGCAGAAAGCGAAGCTGATCTTAAAACTGGAAAAATTTCGGTAACCTCGCCAATTGGTAAAGGTTTACTGGGGAAATCAGTAGGCGAAGTTGCTGAAATTACAGTACCAAACGGTGTATTGAAATTTGAAATTCTTGAAATCACTAGAGACTAATTTTGAAAAAAAAGTTGAGGTTCAACTCCTAAAATTGTAAGTATGTCAAGTATTTTTACCAAAATTATTCAAGGAGAAATTCCATGTTACAAAATTGCCGAAGACGATCGTTTCCTGGCGTTTTTAGATGTGAATCCAAACGCAAAAGGTCACACACTTTGCATTCCGAAACAAGAAATCAATAAGATTTTTGATATGGATGACGATCTGTATTTGGGGTTAATGCAGTTTTCTAAAAAAATAGCAATTGCACTCGAAAAAACAGTTCCTTGTAAACGCGTAGGGATGGCAGTTGTAGGACTCGAAGTTCCTCATGCGCACGTACACTTGATTCCGCTAAACGAAATGGACGAAATGCGTTTTCAAAATAAAGTAACTCTTACCACCGAAGAATTTACTGCACTGGCAGCAGCAATCGCAGCCAATTTGTAAAAATTAAAACATAAAAAATTATAAAAGGAATACGACAAAAACGTATTCCTTTTTTTATGAATTAGATATAGAGTCTTGTTTGATTTTTAGGAGTACTTGCATGGTAGTTCCTTTGCCAATTTCAGACTGTAAAACTTTAATTGTGCCTTTGTGATATTCTTCTACAATTCGTTTGGTTAAAGAAAGTCCCAATCCCCAACCGCGTTTTTTGGTTGTAAAACCGGGCTCAAAAATAGTTTGAAACTGTTTTTTTTGAATGCCGCTGCCCGTATCTGTAACGTTGATTTTTACCGTGTCAGCGTCGGCAACAATAGCCAGTTGAAGTTTTCCTTTTCCCTTCATGGCATCAATTGCATTTTTAACCAAATTTTCTATCGTCCAACTGTGCAAAATAGGGTTAAGCTGTACCCAAATCGGGTGTTTTGGAGCGCTAAAAGTAAAGTAAATTTGTTTTGAAAACCGCGATTGTAAGTAATCATAGGCCTGTTGTGTTTCGTGAACAATATCAGTGCGTTCTAGTTTGGGTTCCGAACCAATTTTTGAAAATCGGTCGGTTATTGTTTGCAGGCGTTCAATATCTTTTTCTATTTCTTGTGTGATCGAGGCGTCCACGTCATCTGCTTTTAAAATTTCGACCCAACCGATTAATGAAGATAGCGGCGTACCTATTTGATGCGCAGTTTCCTTTGCCATTCCGGCCCATAATTTATTTTGCGTCGCCATTTTGGTACTACGGTAAAAATTATAAACTAAGCCGCCAAAAAGCACAATTATTAACACCAACGCAAGCGGATAATACTTCAGTTTGTTGAGTAACGAGGAGTTGCCGTAATACAGTTTTTGAAATTTTCCGGGTACATATTCAATAACAATAGGATCATTTTCTGATTTTAAATCTTGTAAAAATGTTTGGGCTTTTATTTTGTTTTTTACAATCTCTTCATCAATGTTAACCGTATTGATAATGCTATCTTTTTCGGTTAAAATGATCGGGATGGAAGTGTTGTTGCTAAATATTTGTAGAGGCAGTTCTACCTCAGTATTTTCGTCAGCGTTGATCAGTGTTTTTTGCGCCTGTGCCCATAAATTCATCTTTAATCGTTCTTCATTTTTAAAAATTTGAAAAAACGAATACGTATTCCATAAAATCAAGGAAATGATTAAAAACGAAGCAAAAATGATGACCCATCGGGTGGTGTTTCTACGATCAGAAAACTGCATAAGGAAAATTTTGAATGTTAAATATAACGAAATAAATGGCGTACTATTTTAGTTTTTGATAAAGAATTTTTGACAGCACCACAAGCAAGATAATTTTGTTTAAAATGTAGCAAGCCATTCTAAAAACCAAATTCATTTACTTACTTTTGTATGCTACAGTAAAAAAATGTCTTTATGCTAACGATAGATCCTAAAAGTATTTCTACAGCTCAATTACAAGGTTATTTGCAAGGTTCAGTAGGTCCAAGACCTATTGCATTTGCCAGTACAATGGATGCCGATGGCAATGCCAATGTATCGCCTTTTAGTTTTTTTAATGTGTTTAGTGCCAATCCGCCTATTCTTATTTTTTCGCCAGCACGCCGTGTTCGAGACAATACCATTAAACACACGCTTATTAATGCTGAGGCAACTAAAGAGGTGGTGATTAATGTGGTGAATTATGATATTGTACAGCAAATCTCGTTGGCTAGTACTGAATATGCTGACGGTGTTGATGAATTTGTTAAATCAGGATTAACGCCTGTTGCTTCTGATATTGTAAAACCGTATCGAGTAAAAGAATCACCGGTACAATTTGAGTGCAAAGTCAATCAAATTATTTCCTTGGGTTCAGAGGGTGGTGCAGGTAACTTAGTCGTGTGCGAAGTAGTAAAAATTCATATTGACGAGGCCGTTTTAGACAGTAACGGAGCCATAGATCAACATAAAATTGACTTGGTGTCGCGTTTGGGTGGCAATTGGTATTCTAGATCCAATCAAGGACTTTTTGAAGTGCCAAAACCACTAGCTACCTTAGGAATTGGTGTAGATGCAATACCAGATTTTATCAAGCAAAGCCCCGTGTTTAACGGAAACGATTTAGGAATTTTAGGAAATGTTGAAGCCTTGCCTACAACCGAAGAAGTTAGTATATTTGTACAACAAAATTTTGCAGTAAAAGCCGTTTTGAGCTCCGATGATCCTGAAAAAGTACAGCTCGAGGCCAAAAGATATTTGAACGAAAATGATGTTGACTCAGCATGGAAAGTCCTTCTGGCTGAGCCTATTAAACAGAGCAAAAACAATTAATATAGAGAAGATGGAAGTAACAGGAAAAATTAAAATGATTGATCAAACTAAAGAAGTTGGATCAGGCGGTTTCAAAAAAAGAGATGTTGTAGTTACAACTGATGAGCAATATCCACAGCACATTTTGGTACAATTTGTACAAGATAAATGTGATTTGTTGAATAATTTTCAAGTAGGTGAGTCAGTAAAAATTGATATCAATTTAAGAGGTAGAGAGTGGACTAACGCACAAGGCGAAACGGTTTATTTCAACACTATTCAAGGTTGGAGAATAGGGAAATTGCAAGAAGGCGCTGCTGCAGCTCCTCAAATGCCACCTATGCCTGCTGCACAAGCTTTTGCACCAGCAACCAACTTAAACGAAGAAGAAGCAGACGATTTACCGTTCTAAGATAAACTTCCAAATTATTGAAATTCCAAATTCCAACTTGAACCTGTTTTCATTTCGGAATTTGGTTTTTTTTTGAGCTAATTGCGCCGTTTTTTCAATTGATCTAATCATGCATTACCTTTCTGAAACACTTTATTTCCCTGACGTTAACCAAGCCAATCGCGATGGAATTCTTGCTATTGGTGGCGATTTGTCTCCTGAGCGCTTGCAGTTAGCCTACAAAAGTGGCATCTTTCCGTGGTTCGAAACTGGTGATCCTATCCTTTGGTGGTCGCCAAACCCAAGAATGGTTTTGTTTCTTGAGGAGTTAAAAATCTCCAAAAGCATGCGTAACGTTCTCAACAAAGGCGAATTTTCGGTTACCTTCAATCAAAATTTTAGAGACGTGATTTCCTACTGTCAAAAAGTAAAACGCGACGGTCAAAACGGCACTTGGATTACTAATGACATGATTGAGGCCTATTGCAAATTGCACGACTTAGGCATTGCAAAATCAGTTGAAGTTTGGCAAGATGACATCTTAGTTGGCGGTTTGTATGGCGTTGATTTAGGAAATATTTTTTGTGGAGAGAGTATGTTTTCGTTAGTTTCTAATGCTTCTAAAGTGGCGTTTATTGCCTTGGTAAATCACTTGAAAAATGAAAATTATAAGCTGCTCGATTGCCAAGTATACAACCCGCATCTCGAAAGTTTGGGTTGCAGAGAAATTCCTCGCGAGGAGTTTATGCGAATTTTGCAGCATCAGTAGGGCCTATTTCCAGCTGTTTGTTACAAGTCCTCCTTCAAAGTCTTATTTTTTCTAAAGCCATCAAAGGAGCTTCCTGCCGGTCGCTCTTTGCTGTCTATAAAAAATAGCCTTTTCAGTCCGGGCTTTTCACGTCCATCTGGGGCAGGGAATTTCGTTTCCAACAATTTTCTACATGATCATCAACCATGCCTGTGGCTTGCATGAAGGCATACATAACGGTAGAACCAACAAATTTAAAACCGCGTTTTTTTAAATCCTTGCTTATAGAATCAGAAATTGGTGAAGTAGCAGGAACTTCTTTTAAAGTTCTTGGAGAGTTTTTAATTGGCGTGTGATTGACAAATGCCCATATATAAGTTGAGAAACTTCCAAATTCTTCTTGAATTTTAATGAAATTTTGCGCGTTGGTCATAGCCGAATAAACTTTGAGTTTGTTGCGAATGATTCCTGTATCTTGTAGTAATTCTTGAATTTTATCATCAGAATAGTGCGCAATTTTTTTATAATCAAACTGGTCAAAAGCAGCTTTGAAATTTTCTCTTTTGTTCAAGATGGTAATCCAACTTAAGCCTGCTTGAAAGGTTTCAAGTAGTAAAAATTCGAATAGAGTAGTGTCATCATAAACAGGAACACCCCATTCTTCGTCATGGTATTTCATGTATAAATCACTAGAATGACACCAGCCACAACGTATTTTATCATCGGTGATCATTCTTTATCAGAGGCTAAATAATTTTTTATCATATAGTGTCCTAGATAAATTAAGGGAGTCAAGAGCATGGCTGTGCCAAGCTTAAAAGTATATCCTGTTAATGCTGAGGTTAGGAAGGTTTCCAAGTTGATTTTGCCTGGCAACCAAAAAGCAATTCCCAAAACAATAAAAGAATCAAACAATTGCGATATGACGGTTGAACCTGTGGCTCTAAGCCATATTTTGTTGTTTCCCGTTCGGTTTTTGAAAAACCAAAAAACAGTAACATCTATTAATTGTGATACAAGAAATGCAATAATGCTCCCCACAATGATCCACATACTTTGACCGAAAACAGCGGTAAATTGAGCATCGTTTACAGGGCTAATTCCTTTTGCTGCAGGAATAGTAATGGCTAGGAATAAAATAATAAACGAATAGGCAATTAATGCAGCAGTGATCAAGGATAATTTTTTCACTCCTTTTTCGCCGAAATAATCGTTGATTAAATCTGTAGTCAAAAACACAATAGGCCAAGGCAAAATACCGATACTCATTACAAATGGTCCTATTTGAATTAGTTTACCGCCGATTAATTCAGCAGTAACGGCATTAGTGATAAATATCCCAGCAAGGATGATGAAGACAAGTTCTTTTTTGGTTTTGAACATAGAATTAACTTTTGTCAAATTTAATAAATTAATGAGAATGTTAGGGAGTTGGTAATTTCAAATAAAAAACCCCATTTCAACAAAATTGAAATGGGGTTGTATTTTAATTTGATGGCAAGTATAATTGCATCAAATGTATTTATTATCCTAAAGAAGCTCTTTTGAAACCTGTAATTTCAACATTGAAACCTTTAACATAATCACCTACTTTTTTACTATCATCTTTGATGAAGTTTTGATCAAGTAAAGCTTTTTCTTGGTCTAAAGTAGTGTTGTCAGAGATAAAACGTTGGATTTTACCAGGAATAATTTTGTCCCAAATTTGCTCTGGTTTACCTTCAGCTTTCAATTCAGCTTTAGCATCTTCTTCAGCTTGTTTGATTACTTCTTCAGTTAATTGAGAGAAAGAAATGTATTTAGGAACATTTTTTAAAGTTTTTCCTAAACGTTTTGCTTCTTCATTTTCTTTTTCAATGATCGCGATACGAGCTGCTAATTCAGACTCAACAAAAGCAGGATCAAAATCTTTGTAAGATAATGTATCAGCTCCCATTGATGCTACTTGCATAGAGATATCTTTAGTCAAAACTTCAGCATTTGGTACAGCTGCAGAGATAGCAGTTAATGCAGCAATTTTGTTAACGTGAACATAAGATCCAACGAAAGCACCTTCTAAAATTTCAAAACCACCGATTTCGATTTTTTCACCGATAACACCAGTTTGTTCAATCAATTTTTCAGCTACAGTAATTCCGTTGAAATCTGATGCTAAAAACTCTTCTTTAGATGAGAAGTTGATCGCTTTTTCAACTAATTCTTTAGCCAAACTTACGAAAGATTCATTTTTCCCTACGAAATCTGTTTCGCAGTTTAAAGTGATGATAGCTCCTTTAGTTTTATCAGCATTGATAAAAGAAACAGCAGCTCCTTCAGAAGACTCACGGTCAGAACGGTTAGCAGCAACTTTTTGACCTTTTTCTCTAAGGTTTTGGATCGCTTTATCGAAATCTCCCTCCGCTTCAACTAAAGCTTTTTTACAGTCCATCATTCCGGCACCTGTAGTTTGTCTTAATTTGTTTACGTCTGCAGCAGTAATTGTTGCCATAATATTTTGAATTTTAATGTTAAAAGTAAAAATTCCAATTTTCAAATCCCAAATTCCAATGTTATCAGAAAGTTATTTTCTGATTTTGGAATTTGGAATTCAAAATTTGGAATTCAAAATTTGATTTATTCTTCAGTTGCAGTTGCAGCTGGAGCTTCTGCAGTTTCAGTAGCTGGAGCAACAACTTCAGCAGTAGCTTCAGTTTCTTTTTCAGTACCTCTATCAGAAAGACCTTCGATAATTGCAGCAGTAACTAAAGTTAAAATTTTATCAATTGATTTAGAAGCGTCATCATTTGCAGGAATAACATACTCTACTTCACGTGGATCAGAGTTAGTATCAACCATTGCGAAAACTGGAATGTTTAATTTTTGAGCTTCTTTTATAGCGATATGTTCTGCTTTGATATCTACTACGAACAATGCAGCCGGTAGTCTAGACATGTCAGCGATTGAACCTAAGTTTTTCTCTAATTTAGCACGAAGACGATCAACTTGCAAACGCTCTTTTTTAGATAAAGTCATGAAAGTACCATCTTTCTTCATTTTATCAATAGTAGCCATTTTTTTAACAGCTTTACGGATAGTTACAAAGTTAGTTAGCATTCCACCAGGCCATCTTTCAGTGATGTAAGGCATGTTTGCAGCTTTTGCTTTATCAGCAACGATATCTTTTGCTTGTTTTTTGGTAGCAACAAATAATATTTTTCTACCTGATGCAGCGATTTTTTTCAAAGCTTCATTAGCCTCTTCAATTTTTGCTGCTGTTTTATATAGGTTGATAATGTGAATACCATTACGCTCCATATAAATGTAAGGAGCCATGTTTGGATCCCATTTTCTAGTCATGTGTCCGAAGTGAACACCTGCTTCTAGTAAGTCTTTAACTTCTATTTTGTTTGCCATTTTTGTTCTAGTTTACGTTCTGTTGATTAGCAATAAGCTTCTTTGATACGACTTTCAGACCTGTGTCTGCAAGACTTTCGACTTATTTAGATGCTAAACTATTTCCTACCTCGGTAGGAGAGCAACAACAACTGTGTTTTTAAATTTATACTGAAATTTTTTCAGCATTTTTTTAATAATTTCAAGGTATATAAAAATAGATCTTGAAATAAATTTGATATTAACGTTTAGAGAACTGGAATCTCTTACGAGCTTTCTTCTGACCGAATTTCTTACGTTCAACCATTCTTGGATCTCTTGTTAATAAACCTTGTGGTTTCAAAATTCCTCTGTTTTCAGCATTAACTTCACACATTACACGTGCTAATGCCATTCTTACAGCTTCTGCTTGACCATTTGATCCACCTCCGTAAACGTTCACTTTTACATCAAAGTTACCTACATTCTCTGTCATAGACATTGGTTGTAATACTTTGTACTGTAAAGTTGCAGTTGGGAAATACGTTTCGAATGCTTTTTTGTTTACAGTGATTACTCCTGTTCCTTCTGAAACGTAAACACGTGCAACAGCCGTTTTTCTTCTACCGATTTTGTGAATAACTCCCATTACTTAAGATCGTTAAGGTTAACTGTTCTAGGTTTTTGAGCGCCTTGTTTGTGCTCTGATCCTACAACAACATTTAAATTTCTAAAAAGTTCAGCTCCTAATTTGTTTTTAGGTAACATTCCTTTTACAGCTTTTTCTACTAATAATGCAGGGTTTTTCGCTTGCAATACTTTAGCAGTTAAACTTCTTTGACCTCCTGGGTAACCAGTGTGACGGATGTATGTTTTTTCATCCATTTTGTTACCTGTAAGGTTGATTTTTTCTGAGTTGATAACAATTACGTTATCACCGCAGTCCACGTGTGGTGTGTAACTTGGTTTGTACTTACCTCTTAAAATCATTGCGACTTTTGAAGCAAGACGACCTAAGTTGTGACCCTCTGCATCTACAACAATCCACTCTTTAGTAACGGTGGCTTTGCTTGCTGACTGTGTCTTGTAGCTTAATGCGTCCATAATATATTTTTAATTAAACATTCCATCCCCAATAAAGGGGTTGCAAAAGTACAATTAATTATTTTAAATGCAAATACCTGAAAAGATTATTTTAGAAACGGTTGTGTGCTGATTATCAAACGGATATTAATTGTCTGTTTGGTTTACCTTAATTCTTTTTTGTTTTAGGTAACTGCTTTGCATTCAATAGATTTTATTTTTCGTAGTGTTTTTTGGTTTTTCGCGTTTTTTTATGCTAAATCCGTATCAAAAATGGTTATTTTTGTCAATTAGACACATTGTATTTTAATTATTGCTACATTGTGTTCGTTTTTTAAAACTAACTACGCACAACCTAACTCCTATGAAAGCCAAAGCAACTCTAAAACAAATTGCCAAAGAACTCAATGTTTCTGTTTCTACAGTTTCTAAAGCCTTAAATGATAGTCCAGAGATTAGTGATCAAACTAAAATTAAGATAAAGGAATATGCCAAGCTTAAAAATTACAAGCCGAATGTTATTGGTTTGAATTTGAAAAACAGAAAAACGAAAACAATTGGCGTAATTATTCCTAATATCTTAAACTCCTTCTTTGCTAAAGTTTTTAGCGGAATAGAGAAAGTTGCCGATGAAAAAGGATACAACGTTATTATGTGTATCTCCAACGAATCGTCAGAAAAAGAGGCGCACACGCTCGAAATGTTAAGTAATGGTACAACGGATGGTTTTATAGTTTCAGTTTCTGAAGAGGCACAAAAAAATGAAGATTACCAGCATTTTTCTGCGATTATTAATGACGGTACCCCAATTGTTATGTTTGATCGTATTGCCGAAGGTGTTGATTGTGATAAAGTTATTGTAGATGATTTTGATTCCGCACTCAACGCTACACAGCATTTGATTGATTTAGGTTGCAAAAAAATTGCGCTTTTCTCATCGGTTGATAATTTGAGTGTAGGAAAATTGCGTGCCGAAGGTTATTTAAAAGCTCTGGCAAACAATAATATTGCTGTAAATGAATCCATCATCATTCGCACCGATGCGGAGGAAGATTTAAAAAGTAAGGTTGATGCTGTTTTTGCTCAAGGTATTGATGGTATTTTTGCTTTAGAAGAAAACGATTCGGTAGCAGCCTTGCGATTTGCAGTAAAAAAAGGGTTTCGAGTACCAGAAGATATTTCGATCATAGGGTTTGCTGATGGAATTTTGGCTTCGCGCCGATTATCTCCGAGTTTAACTACTGTAAGTCAGCACGGAATTGAAATAGGAGAAGTAGCCGCTACATTACTTATTGATCGTTTGGAGTCAAATGAAGAACATTTGCCTTATGAAACGAAAGTGATAAAAACCAAATTGAAAGAGCGCGAATCTACGCGATTGGTTTAAAGTAAAAAATATTTACGTTAAATAAAAAAACTCTAATCGACTTGATTAGAGTTTTTTTATACCTTCTTATTAATGTGCTTCGAGCCAATCTTTTCCTTTGCCAATTTCAACTTCTAATGGAACATTTAGGTGAAAAGCATTTTCCATTTCGTGTTTAATCATAGGCTGAATAGCATCTAGTTCGTCATTGTGTACATCAAAAACAAGTTCATCATGTACTTGAAGGAGCATTTTGCTTTTCCAGTTTTCATCGGTCAACTTTTTATGAATGTTGATCATGGCAATTTTGATGATATCGGCGGCGCTTCCTTGAATTGGTGCATTGACGGCATTTCGTTCAGCTCCACCACGAACGATAGCGTTTTGCGAATTGATATCTTTTAAATACCTGCGACGTCCTACAATAGTTTGCACATAGCCATTGTCTCGGGCAAAATCAACCTGATCTTGTATGTATGATTTTAATTTAGGATACGTTTGGTAATAGGCTTCAATCAAATCGGCACTTTCTTTACGCGACAAGTTGGTTTGATTACTCAATCCGAATGCCGAAACCCCATAAATGATTCCGAAATTCACTGTTTTGGCATGACTACGTTGTTCGCGAGTCACTTCTTCTAACGGAACATTAAATACTTTTGATGCGGTTGATTTATGAATATCTTCTTTATTTTGAAAAGCTTTAATCATATTTTCTTCGCCACACAAAGCGGCAATCACGCGAAGCTCAATTTGAGAGTAATCCGCCGAAACTAAAGTGTAGTTTTCATCTCTAGCAACAAATGCTTTCCTGATTTGGCGACCACGTTCAGTACGAATTGGGATGTTTTGTAAGTTGGGATTGTTTGAGCTCAAACGTCCTGTTGCTGCTACCGTTTGCATGTAATCCGTATGAATGCGTTTTGTAGCAACATCAACTTGATTCGGTAGGGCATCTACGTAGGTGTTTTGTAGTTTTACTAATTGACGCCAATCTAAAATATCTTTTACAATTGGATTTTCCGCGGCTAAATAACTTAGGATTTCTTCGCCAGTCGCATATTGTCCTGTTTTAGTCTTTTTTTGCTTAGCGCCACCAATTTTTAATTTGTCAAATAAAATATCTCCAAGTTGCTTTGGCGAGGCTAAGTTGAATTTTTCGCCTGCGGTTTCGTAGATGTTTTGTTCTAGCTTTTTTATGTCCTCTGTTAGGTTTTGCGAAAGCGATTGCAAGAAAGCCACATCCACACGAATGCCTTCGCGCTCCATATCGGCTAAAACTTTAACTAACGGAATTTCGATATCGTCAAATAATTTTTTTGTTCCGGTGTTGTCTAATTCGGTTGTGAATAATTCTTTGAGTTGAAAGGTAATATCGGCATCTTCTACAGCGTATTCTTTTATTTCCTCAAGAGCTACATCGCGCATTGACTTTTGGTTTTTACCTTTTTTACCAATAAGTTCTTCAATTGATTGTGGACTGTATTGCAAATAGGTTTCGGCTAAAATATCCATGTTGTGACGCATGTCAGGATTGATCAAGTAATGCGCTATCATGGTGTCAAATAGTTTTCCTTTTACAGTGATGCCATAATTAGAAAGTATTTTGAGATCGTATTTTAGATTTTGACCAATTTTTTCAATGTTTTCGTTTTCAAAAAACGGAAGAAACTTGGCAGCAAGTGTTTGTGCTTCTTCTTGATTTTCGGGAAACGGAACATAAAATCCTTTACCTTTCTCAAACGAAAATGAAATTCCTACCAATTCTGCATGTAGCGCATCAAGGCCAGTAGTTTCGGTATCAAAACAAACGGAGCTTTGATTTTGTAGATTTTGCAAGAGCAAGCGCAATCCTAAATCACCTTGAATGATTTGATAGGCGTGTGGTGTTGTTGCCAATGTGTTATAAAAAGCGGTGCGACTAACAGCGTCTTCATCAGTTGTAGCTGTTCCAAATAAATCAAATTGGTCGTCGTTTTTAGTGCTTTTTTTGTAAAGCTTCGCATCGTTAGTAACTTCAGGCGTATTGTTGTTTTGCGATGGATTTTTAAAAATGGCATCAAATTGCTCGGCCATTCGTCTAAATTCTAATTCGTTAAACAGTGCATCTGTTTTTTCAACATCAGGCGTAGATAATTCATAATCAGCCTCGTTGAAGGTAACTGGACAATCTAATAAAATAGTTGCTAATTTCTTAGAAAGTAAACCCAACTCTGAATTCGCCTCAATTTTGGTTTTGATAGCTCCTTTGAGTTCATGGGTATTGGCTAATAAATTTTCAATTGAACCGTATTCGGCTAAGAATTTTTTAGCAGTTTTTTCGCCCACACCCGGTAATCCTGGAATGTTATCGGCAGAGTCGCCCATCATTCCTAAGTAATCAATTACTTGCTCGGGTCTTTCAATTTCAAATTTTTCAAGTACCTCTGGAATACCCCAAATTTCAATTCCATTACCCATTCGGGCAGGCTTGTACATGAAGATATTTTCAGATACTAATTGTGCAAAATCCTTGTCTGGCGTAACCATGAAAACTTTAAAATTTTCTTTCTCAGCTTGTTTGGCTATGGTACCAATTAAATCATCGGCCTCGTAACCCGCTACTTCAATAATAGGAATATGCATTGCTTTTAGCAATTCTTGAATATAAGGAACGGCAATTTTAATAGCCTCTGGTGTGGCATCTCTATTGGCTTTGTATTCCGGGAAAAGTTCGTTTCGAAGCTCGCTACCTCCTTTGTCAAAAGCTACTGCCAAATGATCTGGTTTTTCTCTTTTGATGACATCCATTAGCGAATTCATAAATCCCATAATGGCAGAAGTGTCCATGCCTTTGGAGTTAATTCTAGGATTTTTAATAAAAGCATAATATCCTCTAAAGATCAAGGCGTAGGCATCGAGCAAGAAAAGTCTTTTTTGTACTGACATAAGTTTGAATTTGTAAAGATTTCAAAAGTACAAAACTTAGAACACAATGTGCAGAGGGGCTAGCAAATCTTTTGGTATAATCAGCTCGTGATATTTTTTTAGGATGCTGTTTTTTTTCGTCTCTAAAAAGCTACTCATTGTTTTATAATTCAAATTTAAACATATAACCATCTAGATAAAATATAAGAAATAAATTATATTTTGATAAAAAATATGTATTTTATCGATTTTATTTGTTTTTAATCGATAATATTAATTAGTTTTGACTTAAGATTTAAAAACATACTTTTTTATAATTTGAAACTCATTTGTTATGAAAAAAAATTACTTTACCTCAAGAAAATTACAAAGCTGTCTTTTGTTTTTCATGATATTGACTGCAACGGTTTCTGCGCAAGTGGGTGTTGGTACAATTACTCCAGATGCAAGTTCAGTATTGGATGTTTCATCAACTACTCAGGGAATGCTTACTCCAAGAATGACAACTGCACAAAAAAATGCAATTGCTTCGCCAGCGGATGGATTAATGGTGTATGATACTGATTTGAAAGCTTTTTGTTATTACAATCAATCAGTGACTGCTTGGACGCAAATGAATAGCGCCACTACGGGTCGATTAAAGTTTAAAAGAATAAAATCTTCTGATGTCCTATCCACTGTTTTGGCGGCAGAATTAGCTAATGGCGGCGGCTCAAAATATGTTTTAGATAGTGGCACGTATTATGAAATCAATGGCACAATAAATGTCAATTTCCCTATTGACCTAAACAATGCTTATTTAGTAGGATTGGACGCTAATGAGGATGTACTATTTAAATCAAGTGGTACCTTATTTGAGGGTGCGACGGGAGGAACCGTAAAAAATCTAGGTATTGCAGGAGGGAGTGCTGTTTTTAATTTGGTGGCGTCGGGTAACACACAAACTTTTATATTTAGAGATTCTATCGTTTCAGGCTCAGCCAATGTTGGAACAATAAGTGGTTTTGGATTAGTGTTTTTCTCAGTGATAAATTATTCTGGAAATACAACAGGAATTACTTTTGGCACTTCAACTAGAGTTTTGTTGAGTAATACTGCTTGGTTTGGTAACAACACTGGTACTTTTGAAAAGTTTACAGGCACATTTTCTTTTATTCAAAAGCAAGGTGGCTTCTGTGAAGTAAATGGATCAGCCATGGGGGTAGATGTTTCTTCAAATCCAATAATAACAGGAGATGCGGTTATGGAATCAGTTGTTTTTACTGGAACTAATACTGTGGGTTATGTTGGTCGATATGCTACGGGCAGTTATGCAGGCTATAATTTTAATAATAGTTGGAATGTACGTTGCGCTGGGATACCAACTGAAACCGATGCTGTTGCTGCCGGTGATTTTACTTTTGATTATCCTGTTGGTCAAGGGGTTCAGACAACTTTTTCGGGGAGTTCGATTAATCCAACTGCTATTTTAAAAGTTGCGGGTGTGTCTGCATCAACAAATTTGTTTCGATTTTCTACAGGAGGTGTTAGTAACCGATTAGTTTACGATGGTAAAAAGAAAAGACTTTTCCAAGTAACTGGTTCTATTTCATTTCAAGTACCTAACCCAGGAACGTACATTATCTACATTGCTAAAAATAATCAAGTTATTAATCAGTTTAAGATTTATGGGCGCGGGTTAATTACAAATGACATCGTAATAGTGCCTTTAGATGCGTTAGTAGAATTATCTAATTCAGATTATGTAGAAGTTTATGCTCAAAGATTAGTGTCAACTTTTAATGGCGATAGTATCATTACGCCCAATCTAACTTTGATTGTTAAATAGTACAGTTGTGAAGATCATAAAGACACATCATTAAGTTTTTAATGGTGTGTTTTTTTGTTTTGCATTTTTAGTAAAAGAATTTTATTATGCTTAACCGACCGTTAAATTTTAATTAATGCTACCTTGGTTTAATCAAATCTTTCGTTATTTTGTCCAAAAATAAATTTTAATGATTTTTCGTCTCGTATTTATTAGTTTGATTCTTTTTGTATTAGAATTATATACTTATCAGTTTCTTAAAACTTTAATTAAAAGCAAACCGGTGGTGTTGTCCTTGCAAGGATTAAGTGTTCTAATTTTAATTTATATTGTTTATGCATTCACTCAGTTTGATCGAAGTGTGGGGCAAACTCAACAAACAATGTTTACCATGGGATTGCTGTTGGTGGTTTATGTACCAAAGTTGCTCATTACTATCGTGCTATTAGGAGAAGATGTTTACAGATTGTTTGTGGGAACTATTCACTTTTTTGGAAACTACGACAAAGACGCCGCTTTTTTTGATTCCCGTAGAAAATTTATTAGTAAAATAGGTTTAGGCCTTGCTGCAGTCCCTTTTCTCTCACTAATTTATGGAGTAACCATTGGGAAATACAATTACAAAGTAATAAAGCAGCGTATTTTTTTTCCAGATTTACCAGATGCATTTGATGGTTTTACAATTACTCAAATATCAGATGTTCATAGCGGAAGCTTTGATAATCCGGAGAAAATTCAATATGCTATTGATTTAGTCAATGAACAAAACTCGGATATCATTTTATTTACAGGTGATATTGTCAATACGCACGCTAAAGAAATGCATCCTTGGATTGAAACTTTCAATAAAATTAAAAGTCATCCTTTTGGTAAATTTGCAGTGCTTGGTAATCACGATTATGGCGAATATGTTACTTGGCCTAATGAGGAAGAAAAAGAAGCCAACTTTCAGGCTATAAAAAAACTATACGGCGACATTGATTTTAAATTATTGCTAAACGAGCATACGTTTATCAAAAAAGGAACAGATCAATTGGCTTTGATTGGAGTGGAGAATTGGGGACATAATTTTAAGCAAGCTGGTGACTTAAAAAAAGCTTCGGGTTCATTAACCAAACAAGATTTTAAAATATTAATGAGTCACGATCCTTCGCATTGGGACAAAGTTGTTCAACATGACGATAAACACTATCATCTTACGCTGTCAGGACACACGCACGGTATGCAGTTTGGTATCGAGATTCCAGGATATTTTAAATGGAGTTTAGTGCAATATGTATACACACAATGGGCAGGATTGTATGAAAACCTTGGGCGATATGTTTATGTTAATCGAGGATTCGGTTTTCATGCCTACCCAGGTCGAGTAGGTATCATGCCTGAAATTACAGTTATAGAACTAAAAAAAGGTGTAAGTATCGCATAATTGGTTAAAAATGCTACATTTGTAATACAACTAACTTTTTGTAGTTAATTTTCAAAATTAAATTTTTGGTTTTATGTCAAAATTTGGAGAACTAATCAATACTCGAATTCCGGTACTGATAGATTTTTATACCGATTGGAGTGAGCCCTCAGTATCAATGCATCCTGTAATTAGAGATGTGGCGGCCGCGCTTGGTGATAAAGCAAAAGTCATAAAAATTGATGTCGATAAAAACAAAGAGTTGGCTGATGCATTGCGCATTAAAGGACTTCCTACCTTAATGATTTATAAAGAAGGCCAAATGGTTTGGAGGCAATCAGGTGAGTTGGACGCCAATACCATTATTAGTTTAGTACAAGAGCAGGTTTAAAATTGGTGTACGGTATCACAACGGTTTGCATTCAAAATTGTGCTGTTGTAAGTATTCCAAAATTTTTGGTAACACGTACTGTAAATTAGTGAACGCTTTTTTGCTATCGTGAAAAACGATAATACTTCCTGGCCGTATTCCAGTTAATACATTCTTTAAGCACTGTTCTTTAGTAATTGTAGTATCAAAATCTGCACTTAAAATATCCCACATTACAATTCGATATCCCAATTGGCGAGCTGTTTTAGCTTGCTTAGGTTTTATTTTGCCGTAAGGCGGTCTAAATAATAACGGCAATTGATTTGTAGTGGTTGCTTTGTCAAGTTCGATTTGACAATTTATAATATCATCTTCATATATTTTATTTTGAGTTTTCCAGCCGTTTAAATGATTTTGGGTGTGATTGCCTATGCGATGACCTGAGCTATTGATTTGCGCAATAATTTCTGGATTTGCTGCTACATTGTCTCCAATACAAAAAAACGTAGCTTTGCAATGGTATTTTTGTAATTGAGCAAGTACCCAAGGCGTAATTTCTGGAATCGGACCATCATCAAAAGTTAAATATACGGCACGTTCTTTTGTGTCAATACTCCAAATGTATCGGCGAAATAAACGCTTGATAAGCCAATTTGTTTTAACCCAATAGAAGTTCATAAAGCCTGTTTTGTTTGTGAATTTTGGTGCAAGTACGTTTTGAAGTAATGTTTTATTAATGTTTGTAAATAAAAAGAGTGTTTTAGTAATAGACTTAGTGGGCTATTCTAAAACACTCTTTTGTTATGGGCTCAATCTTTTATTCCAAATCACGTTGAAAACGCTCAAACATTTTAATATAAGTGTTAAAGCTAACTTTGTTTTTGTTGTAAAAAGCCAAATCGCCATTTGTTTTCATGACTGTTAATAAACTTCTGTATCGTTCAATATCAGTAATAATTGGAATTGCAATACTTGACTGTTCAGATGATTTTAATCCGCCATAATAATTTAAGTTTTCTTGGTATTTTTTGACCAATTGATTCAAAAGCTGTTGTGCTTTTTTAGTTTCGCCAACTTTGTAATAACCATCTGCAAAAGGCTCTACTAGTGAGTAATACCCAAAATATTCAACAGGCATTTTAGTCATCGCTAATTCAATGATGTTTTTTGCCTTGTCTTTTTTGCCTTCAGCAATAAGTTGTAACATAAGCCTAGAAAGATTGGCTCTGTAGGTTATACTGTTGCGTCTGGTTTCTGGATCGTGGTAAATCTTTGGACTTTCGCCATTGCCCCAATCCCATTTCATTACTTTGGCATACATGTTATCAGTATCCAGTTGCCCCATTTCAAGCGGACTAGCATCTTTTGCTAATGCGGTTTTAATTGGAACCAATTTGTAAACCATACCTTCTAACTGAAGATAGTCTTTCATCCAAAGATAATCTTCGCTGTCTGATGAACCACCACTAAAATAGATTGGTCTTTTCCAGTTGTTATTGGCAATAAGGTCCAGCATCATTAGCCTATTTTTGTATAGTGCGTTTCCTTTAATTTCGATATCTAATGATGATACTATTGAATCATTAAACTTAGGATTGACCACTTTGTTTTTAATGATAACATTCTTGTCTACAGGAATTCTGATTTTGTTGGTTGGATAAAAATGAATAGTCTGTCCGTTTTGCATGTCAACTGTTGATTGTGGGTTTTTGATAAAACTAATCAAATCCTTTACATCCCAACGACTATCTATTTTAGGTATGTGAGCTACATAATCTAGCTTGTCACCAACATAATCATCATGAGTAAACGATATAGGCAATGGGTCCGACTCGTAAGTTTTGGTTTTCATTTGATCAATGTACCAATCCGTCATAAATAGACTTGTGTTTACAATTTTGACATCCGTTCGGATACCTTCAATTTCTTGGGCATACCAAAGTGGGAAGGTGTCGTTGTCTCCAATGGTAAATAAGATAGCATTAGGGTCGCACGATTCTAAATACGCTTTTGCCATTGCTACGGCAGTATATTTGCCAGAACGATCATGATCGTCCCAGTTTTGTGAAGCCATTAATACCGGTGCGGCTAGTAAAGTAGCAGCAATAATTGCTGGTCCTGCAATTTTTGGAGCTAAGTATTTTTGAGCACTTTCGTATAATGCGTATACTCCAAAACCAATCCAAATAGCAAATACGTAAAATGACCCAACTAGGGCGTAGTCGCGCTCCCTTGGTTCAAAAGGTCTTTCGTTTAAGTAAATCTTTAGAGCGATTCCGGTAAATAGAAATAAGGAAAGCAGAACATAAAAGCTTTTGCGATCTTTACTAGCGTGATACATCAATCCGATTAGACCTAAAATAAATGGTAAAAAGAAATAGACATTACGTCCTTTATTGTTTAGTACATCTGATGGTAGATTTTCCTGGCTACCTAAATGTAGTTCATCGATAAACGAAATTCCGCTTAACCAGTTCCCGTCTAAGTAATCGTAGCGGCCTTGCACATCATTTTGACGTCCTACAAAGTTCCACATTAAATACCTCCAGTACATGTAACCAAATTGGTATTCAATCATGAAGCCTAAGTTGTCTGCTGTTGTTGGTTTTTCAACAATTAAATAGTCACCATAGCTTTTCAGGAATTTTACATAGCCTTCGTTATCAATTTGATTCTGAGCATAAGCTCGTCTGAACTCATTTACAATTTTCTCCGTTTCATTTTTTAATTGTGCAATGGCTTTGTTATAATCCTCTTCGCTTAACTGACTTGGGTCAATACCATATTTACCTAAATCATCTTCGTAAGGATATTCAGGGTTCAATCTAAATTCTGGCGGATTGCTAAAATTCATATAGTTTTCTATATGCGCGTCACTCCACATTCTTGGCAGAATGGTCTTGTGGTTGTCATCAGTGTTTTGAGCAGCGTTTTTAAAGTTGTTTACAATAACATATTTTCCTGTTTTGTAATCACGCTCGTAATTAGGTGCTTTGTCCAAATAAGGTTTGTCTTTGTCTAAACCAGCAAAATTTTCAGTGTATTGAGGTCCATAAAACAAAGGGTTTACTCCGTATTGTTCTCTGTTGTAGTAGGCCAAAACTTCGCGTGCATCTGATGGTTTGTTTTCATTAATTACTGTATCGGCATTTGCTCGTATAGGAAGCATCATCCAAGTCGAAAATCCAATTAAGATAAAAAGAACACAAAGCAATACTGTATTGTACGTTACTAATCCTTTTTCCTTTGTAATTTTTAAACCAAAATAAAAGAAAACCACCAACAATAAGGTAACAAATAATGTTCCTGAATCAAAAGGTAGGCCTAAGCTGTTTACCATAAACACTTCGGTTTTCCCAAAGAATCCCATGGTAAGAGGTAATAAAAGTTTGAAAATGAATAGCAAAATCGCAATTACGATGATATTTGCTAGAATAAAGTTTTTAATAGTAACAACTTTGTAATTTTTAAAAAAATATAAAAATCCTATTGCTGGAATAGTCAATAGTGCCATAAAGTGTACTCCAAATGAAAGGCCAACAACCAATGAAATGACTAACAACCATTTATTTCCTCGTGGACTATCCATGTCTTGTTCCCATCTCAATCCCAACCAAAATAGTAAAGCAATAAATAGAGAGGCCATTGCGTATACTTCAGCTTCAACAGCATTGTACCAAAAACTGTCCGAAAACGTATAAGCAAGTGCGCCTACAAAGGAACTTCCTAATACAACTATATCATTATGATTATCTTGATTGGATGTGTTACTTGTTTCTGTTGCAGATACAATGCTAATTAATTTTTTTAACAAAAGCGTCGATGACCAAAACATAAATAAAATGGTAAAAGCACTCGAGAAAACAGACATCATGTTAACCATCAATGCCACGTGGGCTGGATCGGTAGCAAACATCGCAAAAAAAGCACCCATCATTTGGTATAAAGGTGCTCCTGGTGGGTGACCAACCTCTAGCTTCGCTGCTGTGGCAATGTATTCACCGCAATCCCAAAAGCTCATTGTAGGTTCAACGGTCAAAGTGTAGGTTAATAATGCGATCCCAAATGTGAACCATCCTAAAATGGTATTCCATTTTTTGAAATTGAATACTGCTTTATCCATGTACTATTTTTTAATTAAATTGTAGGATACAAAGAAAATGTTTTTTTGTTTAACCTTCGTTGCATTAACATTATTTTCTGGAAAAGAGTATCGAATTAATAACTCTCTGACAATGAATTATTTTCGCCTACGTAGTGCTTTTAGCTCAAAAAAAAATCAATTTTTTTTCATAAAAAGTTGAAAAAAGTTTGCGCAAACTAAAAAATAGTCTAAATTTGCACTCGCTAAGGAACAATAGCGACTTAGTAATCAAATTTGGTCTATGGTGTAATGGTAACACAACTGTTTTTGGTGCAGTCTTTCTAGGTTCGAGTCCTAGTAGACCAACAAATAAAACCTCTCAATTTTTGGGAGGTTTTTTTGTTTTAGGATAATTTTGTTTGAGATGTAAAAGAATGTTTTTGGATATAGAGCTCCAATTAGAGTGTAATTTTATGAAATATAAGCAATAAGCGATCTTTTTAAGGTGTGCTAATATTTCAAATTACAAAAAAAAGACTATCTTTGCACCGTTATTTATTAAAATCTAGATAATGAGGGGACTAAATGTCCCCTCTTTTTATAAAAATATGACATTTAAAGAAAAAGTAAATTCCGTATTAAACGAAGCCTTGGCCGAGAAGCCTGCTTTGTTTTTAATAGATCTTGTTATCACCGATGCCTACAAGGTAATTGTTTCGCTTGATGGCGATCAAGGTGTTGTGTTGCAGGATTGTATTGATGTGAGTCGTTATATCGATAATCATTTAGATCGTGAGGAGCAAGATTATTCTTTAGAGGTAGCCTCGGTTGGAGTAGGATCTGCTTTAAAAATGGTTCGTCAATACAAAAAGAATATTGGTCGTACATTAATTGTAAAGACTGGTACAGAAATAATTGAAGCAGAATTAGTAGATGCTAATGATGATTTTGTAATTTTGTCCTGGAAAGCAAGAGAACCAAAGAAAATAGGAAAAGGAAAAGAAACAGTTCAGAAAGAATTACAACTTTCTTACGCAGATATAAAAGAAGCAATTGTTACAGTAACATTTTAATTAAAGAATTCGCATGGAAAATTTAGCATTAATCGATTCATTCTCAGAGTTTAAAGATGATAAACTTATTGATCGTGTAACGCTTATGGCAATTTTGGAAGATGTATTTAGAAATGCATTAAAGAAAAAATACGGTTCAGATGATAATTTCGATATCATTATTAATCCTGATAAGGGAGATATGGAGATATGGCAAAGAAGAGTAATCGTTGCGGATGAAGATCTAGATTTTGATCACTTAGAAATTACTTTAACAGAAGCTAGAAAAATTGAGCCTGATTTTGAAATCGGCGAAGAGGTTTCGGAAGAGGTGAAATTAATTGACTTAGGTCGTAGAGCTATTTTAGCATTGCGTCAGAATTTAATTTCGAAAATACACGAACACGATAGTACCAATTTATACAAGCAATTTAAAGATTTAATTGGCGATATTTATACTGCCGAAGTGCACCATGTGCGTCCTAGAGTAGTTATTTTGGTTGATGATGAAGGAAATGAAATTGTATTGCCAAAAGAAAAACAAATTCCATCTGACTTTTTCCGTAAAGGAGATAATGTAAGAGGAATTATTGAAAGCGTTGAATTAAAAGGAAACAAGCCGCAAATTATTATGTCTAGAACTTCTGAGAAGTTTTTAGAAAAATTATTTGAACAAGAAATTCCAGAAGTTTTTGACGGTTTAATCATGGTTAAAAAAGTGGTGCGTATTCCTGGTGAAAAAGCAAAAGTAGCTGTTGATTCATACGATGATCGTATTGATCCAGTAGGTGCTTGTGTGGGAATGAAAGGGTCACGTATTCACGGTATTGTAAGAGAGTTAGGTAATGAGAATATTGATGTCATCAATTACACAACCAACTTGCAATTATTTATTACAAGAGCTTTAAGTCCAGCAAAAGTATCTTCTATTAAAATTAATGAAGAAACAAAAAGAGCTGAAGTTTTCTTGAAATTAGAAGAAGTTTCAAAAGCCATCGGTCGTGGTGGTCACAATATTAAATTAGCGGGATTATTAACTGGTTATGAGCTAGATGTAATTCGCGAAGGCGATGTGGCTGGTGCTACAGCTGATGAGGACGATGTTGAATTAACAGAGTTTTCAGATGAAATTGAGGATTGGGTTATTGAAGAGTTTGCAAAAATTGGTTTAGATACTGCTAAAAGTATCTTAAGTCAAGATGTTGACGATTTAGTACGTAGAACTGACCTAGAAGAGGAAACAATTCTAGATGTAATTAGAATATTGAAAGAGGAATTTGACAGTTAGTCACTAGTTCTTCAACGATAAACATGCCACTTTACAAAACAATATTGCAGCGATAGGTATCGAAGTGATAGTAAAGTGAGGAATAACAAAAAAGGTAAATATAAAAAGGTTTTATGTCTGAAGAGAGAATTATTAGAATAAACAAAGTTTTAAGGGAATTGAATATTTCTTTAGAAAGAGCTGTGGATTATCTAAAAGATAAAGGAATTGCTATGGAAGCAAATCCAAACGCAAAAATTTCTGGAGAAACATACGATGTCTTGTGCGGTCAATTTGCGGGTGACAAAGGGAATAAAGAAGCTTCGAAAGAGGTAGGCGAAGAGAAAAGAAAAGAGAAAGAAGCTTTACGTTTAGAACGAGAAAAAGAAATCGAGGACAAACGTAAATTGGATGAAGAGCGAGCAAAACAACAAGAGGTGATCAAAGCAAGAGCAGTTTTATCTGGTCCTGTTCAAGTTGGTAAAATTGATTTGAATCCGAAAAAAGCAGCTATCGTTCCCCCTGCAAAAACTGTAGAGAACACTGTTCCTGCTGCTGCAAAAACACCAGAGCCGGTAACTCCAAAAGAAGTTCCAGCTGAAAAGGTTGCTGTAGAAAAAACTTTGGATGAAAAACCTGCTTCAGACAAAAAAGAGGTAAAACCGATTGCGGGTATTAAAGAGGTGAAGGCAGAGGTTCCTGTTGAATCAAAATCGGAAGATAAGCCAGTTGTTGCAAAAGCAGACGAGGCTCCAGTAGAGGAAACGATCACTACACAATACCAAAAGTTGTCAGGAACTACGCTTACAGGTCAAGTGATTGATTTGTCGCAGTTCAACAAGCCTAAGAAGAAAAAAGAAGAGCCAAAGATTACACCAAATAAACCAGGTGCTCCGGGTTCTGCGGCAGCCAATGCCAATAAAAATAAACGTAAAAGGATAGCTCCTAAACCAGGTGCGCCAAGGCCTCCTGCTGTTCCGGGTGCTCCAAATCCAAACAAAATTACGCCAAACACTGGTGGAGGTGGTTTTAACGCCAATCGTAGTGCTAGACCTGGTTTCGTAAAAGGAAACAGACCTGCTATTGTGGCCAAAGTTGAGCCAACAGAAGAAGAAGTTAAAAATCAAATTAGGGAGACTTTAGAAAAACTACAAGGTAAAGGTGGTAAATCTAAAGCGGCTAAATATAGAAGAGATAAAAGAGATACACACCGTCAAAAATCCGATGATGAGCAAAGAGCATTAGACGAAGGAAGTAAAACTATTAAGGTTACTGAATTTGTTACTGTAGGTGAAATAGCAATCATGATGGATGTGCCAATTACTAAAGTTATTGGAACGTGTATGTCACTTGGAATCATGGTAACCATGAACCAAAGATTAGATGCTGAAACTTTAACTATTGTTGCTGATGAATTTGGTTACGAGGTAGAGTTTATCACTGTTGACATCGAAGAAGCAATTCAAGTTGTTGAAGACAGAGAAGAAGACCTAGTTTTCAGAGCTCCAATTGTAACGGTAATGGGTCACGTCGATCACGGTAAAACATCGTTACTGGATTACATTCGTAAAGAAAACGTAATTGCAGGTGAGTCTGGAGGTATCACGCAGCACATTGGTGCCTACGGAGTAACTTTAGATAATGGTCAAAAAATTGCATTTTTAGATACACCGGGTCACGAAGCGTTTACAGCGATGCGTGCACGTGGTGCTCAGGTTACCGATATTGCTATTATTGTAATTGCTGCCGATGATGATATCATGCCACAAACTAAAGAGGCTATTAGCCATGCGCAAGCAGCTGGTGTGCCAATTATATTTGCAATCAACAAAATTGATAAGCCAAATGCTAACCCTGAAAAAGTAAAAGAAAGATTAGCAGGTATGAATTTACTTGTTGAAGATTGGGGTGGAAAAATTCAATCACATGATATTTCTGCAAAAGTAGGTACGGGTGTAAAAGAATTGTTGGAAAAAGTATTACTTGAAGCTGAAATTTTAGATTTAAAAGCAAATCCTAACAAAGCGGCTTCTGGAACTGTTGTTGAAGCTTTCCTTGATAAAGGTAAAGGTTATGTTTCTACAATTTTAGTTCAAAATGGTACTTTGAAAATTGGTGATTATATGTTGGCAGGTAAGCATCATGGTAAAATTAAAGCCATGCATGATGAGCGCGGAAATATTGTTAGAGAGGCAGGTCCATCAACTCCAGTATCTGTACTTGGTTTAGATGGGGCGTCAACTGCTGGTGATAAGTTCAACATTTTTGAAGATGAAAAAGAAGCAAAACAAATTGCTGCCAAACGTTCTCAATTAATGCGTGAGCAGTCAGTTCGTACACAACGTCATATTACATTGGATGAAATCGGACGTCGTATTGCTTTAGGTCAGTTTAAAGAATTGAATATTATTCTTAAAGGTGACGTAGATGGTTCTGTTGAGGCACTTTCTGATTCGTTCTCTAAATTATCAACTGAAGAAATTCAAATTAATATCATTCACAAAGGAGTGGGAGCTATTACAGAAACTGATGTTATGTTAGCTTCAGCTTCTGATGCGATTATCATCGGATTTAATGTTCGTCCTGCTGGAAATGCAAGACAGTTAGCTGATAAGGAAGAAATCGATATCCGTTACTACTCTATCATTTATGCTGCTATTGATGATCTTAAAGATGCAATGGAAGGAATGTTAGCTCCTGAAATGAAAGAAGAAATTTTAGGTACTGCTGAGATTAGAGAAATTTTCAAAATCTCTAAAGTTGGTTCTATTGCAGGAAGTATGGTTATGGATGGTAAAATCGTTAAAAATGCTAAGATGCGTGTTATTAGAGACGGTGTTGTAGTACATAGCGGTGAGCTAATTGCTTTAAAACGTTTCAAAGACGATGTAAGAGAAGTAGCAAAAGGATACGATTGTGGTATTCAAATTAAAGGATACAATGATATTGAAGAAAGAGATATTATTGAATCGTACCATGAAGTTGCTGTAAAAAAGAAATTGAAATAATATTTTCTAATTTATATTTTAAAAATCCCGATTCGTCGGGATTTTTTTACGCCTTTATTTTAATCGTCTTACCTTTTATAATTTCTATTTTTTTTATTGATGTAAGGAAACAATAATTTGTTTCTAAGAGCAAGTATAGATTTGTGGTTTCGTTGTTGTGGTAAGTAAAACTAGTTTATTTTTTTGGCTAAAAATGCGTTGCTTTCTGTGTTGGTTTTGCACGTAATTTATGGCTCTTATTTACTTTTTATTAATAGTTGTAATTTAATTATCGGTTACGTTTTTGGGTTAGTTTTTGCTAAAAAAAAACAACCCTATTTGGGTTGTCTTTTTAAATTTTGTTGATGCATAAATTATCTGCTTGGTTTAATCAAATGAACCATAGGATACCTTTTTTTTATCTCAAGTAAAAGTTGTTCTGCCTCCATTCTTGTTTTAAAATTTCCTACCCAAACCTTGTAATTTGGAGTGAAAAACACAATTGTACCATCAATTCCAGGATATTCTTGTCGGAAAGTAGCTAAATTGGTTTTCGCTTTATCACTTTCACCACTAA
This sequence comes from Flavobacterium sp. K77, assembly GCF_021608205.1. Classification (NCBI taxonomy): domain Bacteria; kingdom Pseudomonadati; phylum Bacteroidota; class Flavobacteriia; order Flavobacteriales; family Flavobacteriaceae; genus Flavobacterium; species Flavobacterium sp. K77. The sequence goes on from NZ_JAKIHO010000001.1 coordinate 518,311, forward strand.
AAATTTGAATTTTATAGCGGTCGTTTATGGTACTGTTAGTACTAACTTTTCTTTTCTCGTTCAGAATTTGTTCAAATCTTGAGTCTTGCTTTATGTTAATTGCTTCTGCTTGTGCAGTTGCGAAATGTGTTGTTATAAAGTAGGTTAGGATTAAGTAAAATCCCTTTTGGAACGCTGTAATTTTCATAACTTGTTTGTTTTTAGGCAAAAATAATATTTAATGATAGAATCCACATATAAAACATTATTTAGAATAAATATAAATTGGAAATAAGGCGATTTTAGGGTTTTGAGAATAGTTCTTAAGTCGTATTTTTGTCGAAGTTTTAAAATAAAGGAGTGGTTTTTCATAAAGTTATTATAAAAAACTGTGCCAATTTTACTAGATAATCATTATACAATATGAAAAAGGTGGGTAACCATAATTCGATCTCAAGAAAATTAGTCCTAGGCTTGTCCTTGTCTTTGATTTTCTCTTTGTCTTCATTTGCTCAAGAAGCTCCTGCGGCTGATGCAGCTGCGGCTACTACTGATGTTGCTACCGCTCCCTCTGGCGGAGATGCTGTAAAAGGTAAGGAATTGTTCAACGCAAATTGCGCAGCATGTCATAAACTGGATGCTAAAGCAACTGGTCCTGCATTACGAGGAATTGCGAACAAGCATGATATGCCATGGTTGTACAAGTGGATTAAAAATAGTTCAGAATTGATTAAATCTGGAGATGCTGCTGCTGTAAAGGTTTTCAATGAAAACAACAAGGCGGTAATGTCTGCGTTTCCACAATTATCAAATGCTGATATTGACAATATTATTGCTTACACTTCAGAGCCTAAAGCTGAAGTTGCTGCTCCTGCTCCGGCTGACGGAAGTACAACTGTTCCAGGTGGTCCGGTTGCTGATAGTGGTTTGTCAAATACATTGATACTTGGTGCGTTAGCTTTAGTGTTGGCTATACTTGTTGTGATGTTGTTCTTGGTAAATAGAGTGTTGACTAAAGTAGCCAAAGCAAACGGTATTGAAGTTGCCCCAAAAGAGCCTACGACACCAATTTGGAAAGCTTTTGCAAAAAATCAATTTTTGATTTTTGTTACTGTTGTTTTCTTGCTTTTGTCAAGTGCTTATTTTGTTTACGGGTTTTTAATGCAAGTGGGTGTCGATCAAGATTACGCTCCTATTCAGCCAATTCACTATTCGCATAGAATCCACGCAGGTGATAACGAGATCAACTGTAAGTACTGTCACTCTGCTGCTAGAGTAAGTAAGAACGGTGGTATTCCTTCTTTAAATGTGTGTATGAACTGTCATAAAAACATTGCTGAAGTTGCTGAAACTACTGCTACTCCAGAATACAGTAAAGCTTTCTATGATGAGCAAATCCAAAAGCTTTATAAAGCAGTGGGTTGGGATCAGGCTACGCAAACATATACAGGAAAAACTGAACCAGTTAAATGGGTTAGAATTCACAACTTACCTGATTTTGTTTATTTCAATCACTCACAACACGTAACTGTAGGTGGAATTGAATGTCAGACATGTCACGGTCCAGTTCAAGAATATGAAATTCAGAAACAATTTGCTCCGTTAACAATGGGGTGGTGTATAGATTGTCATAGAAAAACCGAAGTTAAAATGGAAGGAAACGAGTATTATACTAAAATACACGATGAACTTTCTAAAAAATACGGTGTTGACAAATTGACTGCAGCACAAATGGGAGGTTTAGAGTGTGGAAAATGCCACTATTAATTGAATTATTAAGTTTTTAATATTTATATATGTCATCAAACAAAAAATACTGGAAAAGTGTTGAAGAGCTAGACAAAAATAGTTCTATTGTTGAGGCGCTTAGAAATAACGAGTTTGTTGAGCCAATTCCTACTGATGAATTCTTAGGTAACGGTGATGCTTTGTCATCTTCTTCAACTTCACGTCGTGATTTTTTAAAGTACGTTGGTTTTAGTACTGCGGCGGCTACGCTTGCGGCTTGTGAAGGACCTGTAAACAAGTCGATTCCTTACGTTCTTCAACCAGAACAAATCATTCCTGGTGTAGCTGATTATTATGCTACTACAGTTTTTGATGGTTTCGATTTTGCTAACTTATTGGTTAAAACTCGCGAAGGTCGTCCAATTAAAATTGACAATAATACAATCGCTGGTGCAAAGTTTAGTGCAAATGCAAGAGTTCATGCATCTATTCTTTCACTCTATGATAGTATGCGTTTAAAGCAACCAAAGATTGAAGGTAAAAATGCATCTTGGTCTGCAGTTCAAACAAAGTTAAAAACAAGTATTGCTGATGCTTCTGCAAAAGGTGGTCAAGTAGTATTGTTAACAAATACATTAGCAAGTCCATCTACTGAAAAACTGATAGGTGAGTTTATTGCTAAAAATCCAAATGCTAAGCACGTTGTTTATGATGCTGTTTCAGAGTCTCCAGCTTTGGATGCCTTTGAAATGGTATACGGGGAAAGAGCTTTAGTTGATTATGATTTTTCAAAAGCTTCTTTAATCGTTTCTGTTGGAGCTGATTTCCTTGGAGATTGGCAAGGTGGAGGATATGGTGCTGGATATGCTCAAGGAAGAATTCCTAAAGCAGGTAAAATGTCTCGTCATTTTCAACTAGAAGCAAATATGACACTTTCTGGTGCTGCAGCTGATAAGCGTGTGCCAATGTCTGTTGCTAATCAAAAACAAGCTTTGGTTCACATTTATAATGTGGTAACTGGTTCTTCTGTTTCAGTTTCTCTTGATGAGAAATTTAAGGTAGAAGTTAATAAAGCTGCACAACAATTGAAAGCTGCTGGATCAAGAGGAGTTTTGGTTTCAGGTATTCAAGATAAAAATGCTCAATTGTTGGTTCTTGCAATTAACAAAGCTTTAGCTAGCGAGTCGTTTAATACTTCTGGCGTACGTCAGATTAGAAAAGGATCGAATGAAAAAGTAGCTCAGTTAGTAGCTGATATGAATTCTGGTGCCGTACACACTTTAATTATGAGTGGTGTTAATCCAGTTTATACTCTTGCCGATACTGTTGCTTTTCAAGAAGGTTTAAAAAAGGTTAAGACATCGGTAGCTTTTTCTTTGAAAGAAGATGAAACTGCTTTGTTATCAACTGTGGCTGCTGCTGCTGCTCATTATTTAGAGTCTTGGAATGATCTTAGTTTAACTAAGGGAACTTATAGCATTACTCAACCAACAATTCGTCCATTATTTGATACAATGCAATTTCAAGATGTATTGATGGCTTTAAATGGAACTGTTGGTACTTTCTATGATTACATTAAAGGGAATTCAGGATCTATTATTAGTGGCTCTACTTGGAATAAAGTTTTGCATGATGGTGTATTTGTAGGTGGTATTCCTGCAGCTACTGCCGGTTCTGCTGATTATAGTGCTGCTGCTTCTACATTAGCAACTAGTAAAAAATCAGATTCTTTAGAATTAGTTTTGTACACAAAAACTGGTTTAGGAGACGGGCAACAGGCTAACAATCCATGGTTGCAAGAGTTTCCAGATCCTATCACAAGAGTTTCTTGGGATAACTACTTAACAGTCTCAAATGCTGATGCTGCAAAATATGGGTTGAGTAATGAAATTGTAGCTAATGGTGGTTTGAATGGTAGTTATGCTAGCATTACTACTGCTGATGGTTTAAAGTTAGAAAACATTCCAGTAATCGTTCAACCAGGTCAAGCAGTTGGTACTGTAGGTTTGGCTTTAGGTTATGGTCGTAAAGCGGCTTTGAAAGAAGAAATGATGGTAGGTTTAAATGCCTATTCTTTATATAAAGGTTTCAGTAATGTACAAAGCATTACTTTGACTAAAGCAGGTGGTGAACATGAGTTTGCATGTGTTCAAGGACAAAAAACTTTAATGGGTAGAGGTGATATTATCAAGGAAACTTCATTGGAGATTTTTAATACTAAAGATGCTCATGTATGGAATGAAGTACCAGTTGTATCATTAGACCACATGGAAGTTGAAGCTACAAAAGTTGATTTGTGGGATTCATTCGATCGTTCCACTGGGCATCACTTCAATTTGTCTATTGATTTAAATGCTTGTACAGGTTGCGGTGCTTGTGTTATTGCTTGCCATGCTGAAAATAATGTACCTGTTGTTGGTAAGGCAGAGGTAAGAAGAAGTCGTGATATGCATTGGTTGCGTATCGATAGATACTATTCTTCTGAATCTACTTTCGATGCGGATGTTGAAAGAAAAGAGAATATTGCTGGTTTAACTAGTTCACTTTCTACATTTAATGAAATGGAGAAACCGGGTGATAATCCACAAGTTTCTTTCCAACCTGTAATGTGTCAGCATTGTAATCATGCTCCATGCGAAACTGTTTGTCCTGTGGCTGCTACTTCGCACTCACGTCAGGGTCAAAACCACATGGCATACAATAGATGTGTTGGTACTCGTTATTGTGCAAACAACTGTCCGTATAAAGTACGTCGTTTCAACTGGTTCTTGTACAATAAAAATACAGAGTTCGATTACCACATGAATGATGATTTAGGTCGTATGGTATTAAATCCTGATGTAAATGTTCGTTCTCGTGGGGTTATGGAGAAATGTTCAATGTGTATCCAAATGACTCAAGCTACTATTTTGAAAGCTAAGAGAGAAGGAAGATCTATCGTTGACGGTGAATTCCAAACTGCTTGTTCAAATGCATGTTCAACTGGTGCTATGGTCTTTGGTGACGTAAATGATAAAGAAGCTGCTGTTACTAAATTAGCTTCTGATGAAAGAATGTACCATTTATTGGAGCATGTTGGAACAAAACCTAACGTGATTTATCATGTTAAAGTTAGAAATACCTAGTACAAAAAAATTTAATTAAGAATCAATATAAAGGATTATGTCGTCTCACTACGAAGCAACCATTAGAAAACCCTTAGTTATAGGTGATAAAACTTATCACGATGTAACTGTAGATGTAGCAGCTCCTGTTGAGGGAAAAGCGAATAAACATTGGTGGATTGTATTTTCTATCGCATTAATAGCCTTCCTTTGGGGTTTAGGCTGTATTGTATACACCGTATCTACAGGTATCGGAACTTGGGGTTTGAATAAAACCGTAGGTTGGGCTTGGGATATCACAAATTTTGTTTGGTGGGTAGGTATTGGTCACGCAGGAACTTTGATTTCTGCAGTATTATTACTTTTCCGTCAGCGTTGGAGAATGGCGATTAATCGTTCTGCCGAAGCGATGACAATTTTCTCTGTTATTCAAGCAGGTTTATTTCCAATCATTCACATGGGGCGTCCATGGTTGGCATACTGGGTTTTGCCTATACCAAACCAATTCGGTTCTCTATGGGTTAACTTTAACTCACCGTTACTATGGGACGTATTTGCGATTTCTACTTACCTTTCAGTATCATTAGTTTTCTGGTGGACTGGTTTGCTACCTGACTTCGCAATGTTACGTGACCGTGCTGTAACGCCATTTAACAAAAGAGTTTATTCTATCCTAAGTTTTGGATGGAGTGGTAGAGCTAAAGATTGGCAACGTTTTGAGGAAGTATCATTGGTACTTGCTGGTTTAGCTACTCCCTTAGTACTATCTGTGCATACGATTGTATCGATGGACTTTGCTACCTCTGTTATTCCAGGATGGCATACTACCATTTTCCCGCCTTATTTCGTAGCTGGGGCAGTTTTCTCAGGATTCGCAATGGTAAACACTTTGCTTATTATTATGAGAAAGGTATCTAATCTGGAAGCTTACATCACTTTACAGCACATCGAATTAATGAACATAGTAATCATGATTACAGGTTCTATTGTTGGTGTGGCGTATATTACTGAGCTTTTTGTAGCTTGGTATTCTGGAGTAGAGTATGAGCAATATGCTTTCTTAAATAGAGCTACTGGTCCTTATGCTTGGGCTTACTGGGCAATGATGACTTGTAATGTGTTTTCTCCTCAGTTCATGTGGAGTAAAAAATTGAGAACTAGTATTATGTTTTCATTCGTCATTTCGATTGTTGTAAATATAGGAATGTGGTTTGAGCGTTTTGTAATTATCGTGACTTCATTGCACAGAGATTACTTGCCATCTTCTTGGACTATGTTTTCGCCAACATTTGTTGATATTGGAATTTTCATTGGAACTATTGGTTTCTTCTTCGTATTGTTTTTATTATATTCAAGAACATTCCCTGTAATTGCACAAGCGGAAGTTAAAACAATTTTGAAAGGAACTGGAGATAACTACAAGAGAGAAAGAGAAGCAAATAAAGATTCACACCATGAGTAATAAAGTAATATACGCCATTTATAATGACGATGATATTTTGATGGATGCGGTTAAAAAAACGAGAGCAGCTCATCATCATATTGAAGAGGTTTTTACCCCTTTTCCAGTTCACGGATTGGACAAAGCAATGGGAATTGCACCAACAAGATTAGCTATTTGTGCTTTCCTTTATGGATGTGTGGGTATTTCTGTTGCAACGGCAATGATGAATTACATCATGATCCAAGATTGGCCGCAGGATATCGGTGGTAAGCCTAGTTTTAGTTATATTGAAAACATGCCAGCTTTCGTACCTATTATGTTTGAGCTTACAGTATTTTTTGCTGCTCACTTGATGGTTATCACTTTTTATATGAGAAGTAAATTGTGGCCGTTTAAGGAAGCTGAAAATCCAGATGTGAGAACTACAGATGATCACTTTTTAATGGAGGTGGCTGTTAACAATAATGAGGAAGAATTAATTTCTTTCTTTCAAGGGACAGGAGCTGTAGAAGTAAAAGTAATTGATAAGCATTAATCGAGATATGAAAAGCGCACATAAAATAACACTTTTATTTGGTTTAACTATTTTAGTTGCATCATGCAAAGATAATGCTGCACCTAATTATCAGTATTTTCCAAATATGTATGAGTCTGTAGGTTATGAAACTTACGCTGAGTCGGCTGCATTTAAAGATGGTAAGGAAGGTCAGCTTCCTGCTGCAGGTACTGTAAACAGAGGTTTTGAACCTTATGAATATGAAAATTCTACTGCTGGTTATGAATTAGCTAAGGCTAATTTGAAATCTCCTCTCGATTCTTTAAGCAGAGATGCAGAAAAAGGAAAAGAGCTTTATGAAATTTACTGCATAAGTTGCCACGGTTCTGCTGGTAATGGTAAAGGTAAATTAGTAGAAAGAGAAAAGTTTTTAGGTGTTCCTAGTTATAAGGATAGAGTTATTACAGAAGGAAGTATTTTCCATGTTGTAACTTACGGTTTGAATTCAATGGGTTCGCATGCCAATCAATTGAGCGCCAAAGAACGTTGGTTAGTTGCTGACTATGTTCTTAAACTAAAAAGTGAATTATAATTGTTGAACAAACTCATCTTAATAGATATGTATACATTTTCAAGTAAATTAAAAACCTTTTCGTTCATCCTTATGGCTCTTGGAGTTTTGGGTATTGGATACGGTTTTTATAGTGCTCCCAAAGATATTCAACAGGTAGAGCAATTGCTCGCCGCTGAAACTCATGGTGAACATGGTGGTTCAACTCACGCTGAACCAGCTCATGGTGCTGAGGCTACTCATGACGATGCTTCTTCAGAAAAAGGACATGAAGTAGAAGGTCACAAAGCTCCATCGCATGAAGTTTCTGCTGATGCTGAGCACAAAGAGCATTTAAATCATGTTTTACATCAATTGCAAAACAAGCCTTGGTCTGCTTTGTATGTTGCATGTATCTTTTTTATGCTTGTGTCGCTAGGTGTTTTGGCTTTCTATGCAATTCAGCAAGTAGCGCAGGCTGGTTGGTCCCCAGTATTATTTAGAGTAATGCAAGGGATTACTTCTTATTTGCCTGTAGGTGCTGCAATCTTTTTTGTAATCTTAGTGTTGTGTGGGCTTCATTTCAATCACATGTTTGTTTGGTTAGATCCGGAGGTTGTTGCTCATGATAAACTAATTGCTAATAAGTCGGGTTATTTGAATTTCCCATTTTGGATTGTTCGTGCAGCTATCTTCCTTTCTGGATGGTGTCTTTATCAGTATTATTCACGTAAAAATTGTTTAGCTCAAGATGAGGCAAATGACGATTTAATGTACAAAAAGAACTTTAAGTTATCTGCCATGTTCTTAGTGTTTTTTATTGTGTCTGAGTCTATAATGTCTTGGGATTGGATTATGTCTATCGATCCACACTGGTTTAGTACATTGTTTGGATGGTACGTTTTCGCTAGTTTCTTTGTAAGTGGTGTTACCACTATAGCTTTAGTTACTTTGTATCTGAAGTCTAGAGGTTACTTAGAATTTGTGAATACAAGTCATATTCACGATTTAGCTAAATTTATGTTTGGTTTAAGTGTTTTCTGGACTTATTTATGGTTCTCTCAATTCATGTTGATTTGGTATGCCAATATCCCTGAGGAGGTAACTTATTTTATTACGAGAATTCAAGATTATAATCTACCATTCTTTGGTGCTGTTGTCATGAATTTCTTGTTTCCATTGTTGATTTTAATAAATACCGACTTTAAGAGAATATCTTGGGTTTTGGTAATGGCTGGTGTAGTAATCTTAAGTGGTCACTATTTGGACTTTTTCAATATGGTTATGCCTGGGACAGTTGGTGACAGATGGTTCATAGGAGTTTCAGAGATTTCTTCAGTTCTTTTCTTTTTAGGATTGTTTATATATGTTGTCTTTTCAGCTTTAGCTAAATCTCCTTTATTGGCAAAAAGAAATCCGTTTATTGAGGAAAGTAAACATTTTCATTATTAATATTTAAAGAAATAAACAGATGACAAGTTTGTTGGTAATCATAGTTTTAGTTTTGTTAGCTGTTGCTTTATGGCAATTGACTAAAATATTCGATCTGACGCAAGTTGGTTCTAGTAGTGATGGTTCAGAAGTCGCAACCGATAATGACAATAATATTCAAGGGTATTTGATGTTTGGTTTCTTAGCCTTCATCTATATTTTTACAATTTACGGTTTATTTAAATGGGGTAATCTTGTATTGCACACTCCGGCTTCAGCGCATGGGGCAGAGGTTGATAATTTAATGAACGTTACATGGGTTCTTATTTTTACTGTACAAGCTATTACTCAAGTATTAGTGCATTACTTCGCTTTTAAATATAGAGGTAAACAAGGTCAAAAAGCATTGTATTTTGCGGATAATAATAAATTAGAAGCAATCTGGAGTATTATACCGGCTGTTGTTTTGGCAGGTTTGATTCTATACGGTTTGTATGCTTGGACAAACATTATGTTCGTTGATGAAGATGAGGATACAGTTGTAATTGAATTATATGCACAGCAATTTAATTGGAAGGCTAGATATTCTGGTTCTGATAATGTGCTAGGTAAGGCAAATGTAAGATACATTGAAGGAGCTAATGCTGTAGGTGTTGATTTAAGTGATCCTTATGCTCAAGATGATGTTGTTGTTACAGAATTACATATCCCTGTAGGTAAAAAGATATTGTTTAAAATGCGTTCTCAAGACGTGTTACACTCAGCTTACATGCCTCACTTTAGAGCCCAGATGAACTGTGTTCCTGGTATGGTAACTCAATTTGCTTTTGAACCAATTTACACAACTGCTCAGTATAGAGAATTACCTTTTATGGTTGAGAAAGTTGCTAATATAAATGCTTTGCGTGCTAAAAAGAGTGCAGAGTTGGTTGCTAAAGGCGAAACTGCTTTAGATCCTTACACGTTTGACTATTTGTTATTGTGTAATAAAATCTGTGGTGCTTCTCACTATAACATGCAGATGAAAATTATTGTAGATACTCCAGAAGATTATAAAGCTTGGTTAAAAGATAAGGCTACTGTAGTTAATGAAGTTAAAGCTGCTTTAGCTGAACCTGCTGCCACTGATGCAGCTGTTGGAAGTGATTCTGCCGCTGTTAAGGGAGATAAAGAGGTTGCTGTTACTGCAATGAAATAATTATTAAAGAAAATTTAAAGTAAACATATATGTCAGCAGAAGGTCACGATCACGCATTAGATCACGAACACGAACACCACCATAAAGACACTTTTATTACTAAATATATTTTTAGTATAGATCATAAAATGATTGCTAAGCAGTATTTAATTACTGGTATTTTAATGGGAGTTATAGGTGTCTCATTATCATTACTTTTTAGATTACAGTTGGCTTGGCCAGAAGAATCTTTTAAAATATTTAATGTTTTATTAGGGGATAAATTTGCTCCTGATGGAGTTATGGCTAACGATATTTATCTAGCATTAGTTACTATTCACGGAACCATTATGGTTTTCTTTGTATTAACCGCTGCATTAAGTGGTACATTTAGTAACTTGTTAATTCCACTTCAACTTGGTGCTCGAGATATGGCTTCAGGTTTTATGAACATGGTATCTTATTGGTTGTTCTTTTTATCAAGTGTTATCATGGTTGGTTCTCTTTTTGTTGAAGCTGGACCTGCTTCTGCGGGTTGGACAATTTATCCTCCTCTAAGTGCATTGCCACAGGCTATTCCTGGTTCAGGTACTGGTATGACTTTATGGTTGGTTTCAATGGCTATTTTCATCGCTTCTTCATTAATGGGTTCTTTAAATTATGTTGTTACAGTAATTAATTTAAGAACTAAAGGGATGACAATGACAAGAATGCCGCTTACAATTTGGGCGTTTTTTGTAACTGCTATTATTGGTATTATTTCCTTTCCAGTTTTATTATCTGCTGCTTTATTATTGATTTTCGATAGAAGTTTTGGTACTTCTTTCTTCCTATCTGATATTTATATCGCTGGTGAAGTATTACATTATCAAGGAGGTTCTCCTGTATTGTTTGAGCACTTGTTCTGGTTTCTAGGGCACCCAGAGGTTTATATCATATTATTACCTGCATTAGGAATTACTTCTGAGGTTATTGCTACAAACTCACGTAAACCAATCTTTGGTTACAGAGCGATGATTATGTCTATTTTGGCAATTGCATTCTTGTCTACTATTGTTTGGGGACACCATATGTTTATATCTGGTATGAATCCTTTCCTTGGATCTGTATTTACCTTTACAACTCTATTGATTGCTATTCCATCTGCAGTAAAGGCGTTTAATTATATCACTACTTTATGGAAAGGTAACTTGCAATTAAATCCTGCGATGTTGTTTTCAATTGGTTTAGTTTCTACTTTTATTACAGGAGGTTTGACTGGAATCATTTTAGGAGATAGTACATTAGATATTAATGTTCATGATACCTATTTTGTTGTTGCACACTTTCACTTGGTAATGGGTATTTCTGCATTATATGGTATGTTTGCTGGTATTTATCATTGGTTTCCAAGAATGTTTGGTCGTATGTTGAATAAGAATCTTGGATATGTACACTTTTGGGTAACTGCGATTTGTGCTTATGGTGTTTTCTTCCCAATGCACTTTATTGGTTTAGCTGGTTTGCCAAGACGTTACTATACAAATACAAACTTCCCATTGTTTGATGACTTGCAAAATGTCAATGTTTTGATAACTATGTTTGCACTTGTTGGAGGTGCTTTCCAATTGGTTTTCTTATACAACTTCTTTAGTAGTATTTTTTACGGTAAGAAATCTGTAATGAATCCATGGAAATCTAATACTCTAGAGTGGACTGCACCAGTAGAACATATACATGGTAACTGGCCTGGAGAAATTCCTGAAGTACATCGTTGGCCGTATGACTACAGTAACCCAAATCATGAGGAAGATTTTGTACCACAAAACGTTCCTATGAAAGAAGGTGAAGAAGTTTTACACCACTAAAAATAAATTTAAGCCTCTACCAAAGTAGAGGCTTTTTTTATAGACGTAATTATTATTCTCTTTGCAGGTTGTTGTGGTTTCATTTTAGGACTCTCTTTACTATCTTTGTTGTATGAACGAAAATTTAGATCCTACTTCTCGCAGTTTTAGTACTGAAGAGCTTGATATTGAAAAGAAGTTAAGGCCTCTAAGCTTTGATGATTTTTCAGGTCAAGATCAGGTACTCGAAAATCTTAAAATATTTGTTCAAGCAGCCAATCAACGTAATGAGGCGCTTGATCATACACTCTTTCATGGACCTCCAGGGCTAGGTAAAACTACACTTGCTAATATCTTAGCTAATGAATTACAAGTGGGTATCAAAATAACATCTGGTCCGGTTTTAGATAAACCAGGTGACCTTGCAGGATTGTTGACCAATTTAGAGGAGAGAGATGTACTATTTATTGATGAAATTCATCGTTTAAGTCCGATTGTTGAGGAATATTTATATTCTGCTATGGAGGATTATAAAATTGACATTATGATTGAGTCTGGTCCTAATGCTAGGACCGTTCAAATTAATTTGAATCCCTTTACACTTATAGGTGCAACTACGCGTTCTGGTTTATTAACTGCTCCTATGCGTGCTCGTTTTGGTATTTCTTCCCGTTTGCAATATTATACCACTGAATTATTAACTACAATTGTGGAACGTAGCTCAGCTATTTTTCAAATGCCAATTTCGATGGAAGCTGCTATTGAAATTGCTGGTAGAAGTAGAGGCACACCCCGTATTGCAAATGCATTGTTGCGTAGGGTACGTGATTTTGCTCAAATTAAGGGCAACGGCACTATTGATATAGGAATTGCTAAATATGCGTTAAAAGCTCTTAATGTAGATGCGCATGGATTAGATGAGATGGATAACAAAATTCTAACAACTATAATTGATAAGTTCAAAGGAGGCCCTGTTGGATTGACAACGTTGGCAACTGCTGTATCTGAGAGTAGTGAAACGATTGAAGAAGTATATGAACCTTTTTTAATTCAAGAAGGTTTTATTATGAGAACTCCACGTGGTCGAGAAGTAACTGACAAGGCCTACAAACATCTAGGTAAACTAAAAACGAACATTCAACAAGGTTTATTTTAATTCTTTGATGTTTAAATAAATTTAAAAGCACTTTTTATTAGCACTAAATCAAAATATACTTCCTTTATCAAAACCGAAGCCAAAAAGTTGGGATTTATGTCTTGTGGCATATCGAAGGCTGGTTTTTTAGAAACCGAAGCTTCTCGATTGGAGAAGTGGCTAAAATTAAATAGTCATGGTCAAATGGCTTATATGGAGAATCATTTTGACAAGCGCTTGGACCCTACGCTGTTGGTTGACGATGCAAAAAGTGTAGTGTCGTTGTTATTGAATTATTTTCCTGAACAAAATCAAATTGAGGATACTTTTAAGATTTCAAAGTACGCTTACGGAACTGATTATCATTTGGTGATAAAAGAGAAATTAAAAGAGCTATTGTATTCCATTAACGAGAATATAGGTGCTGTGTCCGGTAGAGCTTTTGTGGATTCCGCTCCTGTTTTAGATAAAGCTTGGGCAGCAAAGAGTGGTTTGGGTTGGATCGGGAAAAACAGCAATTTAATTACCCAAAAAGTAGGTTCTTTTTATTTTATTGCCGAATTGATTATCGATTTGGAGCTTGATTACGATACCATTACATCGGATCATTGCGGAACTTGTACGGCCTGTATTGATAGTTGTCCCACACAAGCCATTGAAAGTCCGTATGTGGTAAACGGTAGCAAATGTATTTCCTATTACACTATTGAACTTAAGGATAACCTTCCCGTTGATATGAAAGGTAAGTTCGATGATTGGGCCTTTGGTTGTGATGTTTGTCAAGATGTTTGTCCTTGGAACCGTTTTTCTAAACCACATAATGAACCGTTGTTTACTGCAAATCCAGATTTGCTCTCCATGTCAAAACAAGATTGGATCGAAATCACCGAAGAAACATTCAGGGTGGTTTTTAAGAATTCGCCAATAAAGCGTACGAAATATGACGGACTTATGAGAAATATTAAGTTTTTGGAACTATAGCGCTATTGTACTTTCATAGTAGATTCTCTTTCAATTATTTTTGTGTCTAATTCAACTGTTCTAGGTTCGAACGTAAGCCCATCCTTGTGGCATACCATTTCCTCAAGTAGTAAATTAAACGATTCAATTCCCATTTCGTGACTCGGTTGATCAACGGTGCTCAACTTTGGTGAAATCACTTGCGACATAAACCAATTGCTAAATCCTATAATTGCAATTTTTTTAGGTATCTCAATTTTTTGTTCGTTTAAATAAGCAATCACACCTACTGCTACAAGATCTGTAACAGCGAATATTCCATCAACATCTTTATGATCGTTCACTATTTTTTCTGCAAACTGACGTCCTTCGTCAAAGGTTACGTTTTCGCAGGTGTATACTAAATTAGCATCAAACGGAATGTGATTTTTTTCTAATGCTTTTTTGTAACCAATGTAGCGGTCAATTGCGTTTTGCGGATTTAAGGGGCCACGTATATGAGCTATCCTTTTGCATCCTTTGTCAATGAGATGTTGCACTGCATTGAAAGCGGCTTTTTGATCGTTGATAACAACTTTGTTGCATTTAGAAAGCTTGGCAATCTTATCGAACATAACAAAAGGAATATTTCTATTTATAATTTCCTTAATGTGATCGTCGTTGTTTGATTCGTTAGAGAGTGACATAATAATTCCGTCTACCCTTTTGTTGATCAATAGTTCTACTTGTTTTTTCTCTAATTCAAGTGTTTCATTTGATTGTAAAATAATAACCAAATAGCCTTTTTTCTCTGCTTCGTCAATGATTGCATTTACTACGTTGGAAAAGAAATGATGAACTACTTCGGGAATAATTAGTCCTATAGTTTTCGATTCTTTGGTTCTAAGATTAACGGCAAAACTATTGGGAGTATAATGCAGTTCTTGGGCAAGGGCAAGTACTGCTTTTTTTGTTTTTTCGCTTACATCTGGATAGTTTTTTAATGCTTTTGAAACTGTAGTTATTGATATCCCAAGTTTTTCTGCTATTTCTTTCAGTGTAATATCTTTCATGATGATGCTTGTGTGGGAGATCCAAAATCAATAGTAACTGCAATTGATTTTAGATTTGTGTAGTTAGTTTTTAGTTATGTAACGGTGTTAATGATCTTTAAATCAATCGCAATATATTAATTTCCGGAGTGTTTTAGCTGTTAATCTTGTTTTAATTAGAAGATGTAAATAATCTGATTTTTTGAATAGTGAAATAGACTAGGTAGATTCTCTTTCGATTATTGATGTAGTAACTTCTATAAATTGAGGGTTAACTTTTTGATTCGCTTTCTTTGCCGAAATTTCATCAAATAAAATGGCTGCTGCTTTTTGTCCAATTTCAAATCCGGGCTGATTAATAGTTGATAGTTTTGGAGTTATAACCTCTGACATGAACCAATTACTAAATCCTAATACCGCTATTTGATTCGGAATTTGTATCCCAGATTCGCTCAAGTATTTCATGGCGCCAATAGCGGCCATATCTGTAACGGCAAAAATGGCATCAGTATCGGGATGTGAAGCAATTAATTGCATTGTGTTTTCATATCCGTCTTCAAAATCTAAGTTGTTCTCGCAAGCAAACACAAGACTAGGATTGTATTTGATTTGATGATCTTCTAGCGCTTTTTTATAACCCAAAAAACGATCTATGGCGTTTTGTGGCAAGTATGAACCTCGTAAGTGTGCAATTTTTTTGTGTCCTTTCTTTATTAAATATGCTACCGCATCGTAAGCTGCTTTTTGGTCGTTTATAGTAACTTTTGAACAAGGAACAACTTTGGCAATTTTGTCAAAAAGAACAAGCGGAGTTTTTTGTTTTAAGATGGCATTAATATGTTCAAAGTCACCTGTTTCATTAGATAATGACATCAGTATCCCATCGACTCTTTTTTGAAGTAGCAGTTCCAGCTGTTTTTTTTCAAAACTTACTTTTTCGTTTGATTGTAAAATAATAACCAAGTAGTCTCTTTTTTCGGCTTCTTCTAAAATCCCCTTGATAACAGTTGCAAAAAAATCATGCACCAATGTTGGAATAATAAGTCCAATTGTTTTCGACTCTTTGGTTCTCAGGTTCACGGCAAAACTATTTGGCGTGTAATGTAATTGTTGTGCTAAATCAACAACCGCTTTTTTGGTCGCTGCACTCACATCACTATATCCCTTTAAAGCCTTTGAAACGGTTGTTATTGAGATTCCGAGTTGGTTTGCAATTTCTTTGAGAGTTGGATTATTCATAGTTAAATTCTCTATATGTGAAAGCCAAAAAAACTGCTTTTTAAAAACGAATTTACAATATATTTGTTGTAAACCAATTTTCAAAAAACAGTTTGTTGTTTTAAAGCTTTACAGAAATATCAAATTTTATTTGATTTCAATTATTACTGCTTCGTAAGGACGAAGCGTATTTTTCTTCATTTCTTTTGTCGAGGAGTAATTATCTAGTATGATTTTAAATTTACTTGTTGGCAATGCGATGTTAAACGTTGATTCTTTCTCTGAAAAATTTAATAGCACAAGTATTTTTTTGTCGTTTAACTCGCGGGTAAATGCAAAAACAGAAGGATTTTCTTTATCTAAAATGGTGTATTTACCGTAAACAAGAACGGGGTCTTTCTTTCGTAATTGGACTAATGATCTAAAATAATTTAAAGTTGAATTGGGGTCGTTTTCTTGCAACTCGACATTGATAAAGGAATAATTAGGATTTACTTTTAACCAAGGTTTACCTTCCGAAAAACCTCCATTTTTGGTTGAATCCCATTGAAAAGGTGTTCTGCCGTTTTCCCTAGATGTTTGTTTTTGGCCCTCTAAAAACGCCTTTAAATCACCGCCCTTATTTTTTAATCCTATGTATTTATTACGCGTATCTACATCTTTATAATCTTCAATAGAGTCAAAGCGTATGTTGGTCATACCTAATTCGTCACCGTTATAGTAGTAAGGAGTACCACGCATGCACATGATAAATGTAGAGAGCATTTTTGATGATAATGAGCGAAATTGAACCGAATCATTACCAAATTTACTTACCATTCTAGGTTGATCGTGATTTGCCAAGAAAATAGAAAGCCATCCTTTATCTTTAAATGTTTGATCGTATCTAGAAAATATATCTTTGTATTTAACTAGCCCAAAATCATTGATATGTTTGCCAATATCTACACTTTCAAAATGGTAAGCCATATTTAATTCTTTACGATCTGGATCAACAAAGAGCATTGCTTCTTCAGGTGTGCTTCCGGCACCTTCAGCAACAGTCATAATATCATATTTGCTAAAAACCTCCTTATTCATTTCTTGTAGATAATCATGCAAATGGGGGCCAACTCCGTAGTATTTAATAATGTTTTTCTCGTATCCTTGTGGTAATTCTGGCCAAGTAGTATCTTTTGATGCAAACTGAAACGCATCCATTCGAAAACCATCAATTCCCTTGTCTAACCAAAAGCGCATCATTTCATAAATTTCCTGCCTTACCGTTGGGTTTTCCCAATTTAAATCTGGTTGTTTCTGAGAGAAATAATGCAAATAATATGCATCCGTTTTTGCATCATATTTCCAAGCGTCACTATTAACATCAAAAAAACTCCAGCGATAAGGTGGTTTACCTTTTTCAGCAGGCCACCAATGATAATAGTCTCTGTATTTATTATCTCTAGAACTTTTGGACTGCTTAAACCATTCATGTTCATCACTACTATGATTAACCACTATATCCATAATGAGTTTTAAACCTCGTTGATGCATACCTTTTAGTAAAAGATCGAAGTCATTCATAGTACCAAAATCGCTCATAATTTCCCTATAGTTACTGATGTCGTAACCGTTGTCATCATTAGGAGATGTGTAGATAGGGTTAAGCCAAATCGCATCAACACCTAAACTTTTTATATAGTCTAGTTTAGAAATAATTCCCTTTAAATCACCAACTCCATCGCCGTCACTATCTTTAAAACTGCGGGGATAAATTTGATAAACTACAGCTTCTTTCCACCATTTGGTATCGTTTTTTTGAATTGTTTCAAGAAACTTGTTTTGAGCCGATAATCTTTCAGTAGAAAATAAAGTAAGAGTTGTCAATAAGTATAATGCGAGTGTAGTTTTCATGATTGTTTGAATTAAAATATATTTTTTGATTAGATTTAAAATAATTAAAACGAAAAAGAATCAGAACAGCACGGGGTTCATAAAGTTTTTTGTTTTTTCTGCAGAAATTGTTGGATTTGCACCTTCATGAGTGGCTACCAAAGCACCTAGAGCACATGCGAAATCAATTGCCTCTTGCGGATTTGCATCTGTTAAGAGTTTAGAAAGCAATCCTGCTAAAAAGGAATCGCCAGATCCAACAGTATCAACAACATTAATCTTATATCCGCTGTTATAGTACATTTTGTTATTGTAGTATAAAACTGCGCCATGACTTCCTTTCGTTACGCAAATATGTTTTGTTCTAGTTTGTTCAGCAATGAAAAGTATGTTTTGCTCTAAGGAATGAAATGGTGAATTCATCAAGGCGCTAATTTCATACAATTCGTCATCGTTAAATTTTATGAAATCTGCTTGTAGCATTAATTGATCTATTACATCTTTTGTGTAGTAAGGCGCCCTTAGGTTAACGTCAAATACCGAATATTTGCTGTAATTTATCAGCTCGAAAAGGCTTTGCTTTGCGACCGCATCGCGACTTGCAAGAGTGCCAAATACAAAAGCATCAGCTTTTTTTACAACATTTTCATCTTCAGGATTGCAGGTTATTTTGTCCCAAGCCACGGGATAATTGATCGTGTAAGAGGCAGAACCTTTCTGATCTAATATTACAATAACTTCACCTGTTTTATAAATTTGGTCTTTTTGAATGGAGTTTGTTGAAACTCCATTTTGGCTAATATAATCGAGCATTTCAACACCAAGTGCATCGCTACCAATACGACTGATAATTTGGGTTTCGATACCCAGTGAACTTAGGCGCAGTGCTACGTTTAAAGGTGCGCCACCAATTTTAGTATGTGTAGGAAACACATCAAACAATACTTCTCCAAAACAAATTACTTTTTTAGCCATAGCACTTATTATTTTGATAAACTTTCAGATAATTCTTCTAGTGTTCGTCCTTTGGTTTCGGGCATCTTCGTAAAAACCCAAAGGAGTTGCAATACCATCATTAAACAAAAGATTGCAAAAACAGTAGTTGTTCCTATTACTTTAAATAAGAACGGAATAAATGACGGAATTAAAGCAGCCAATACCCAATGCACTGATGTACCAAAAGAGCTTCCAGCTGCTCGTAATTTATTTGGAAAAAGTTCAGAGATAAAAACCCAAATTACGGCGCCTTGCCCTACGGCATGTGATGCGATAAATAGGAAGAAAAATAGAGGAACAGCCATTCCTTTCCATTCGTAATAGAAAGCAGTAGTAACAAGTCCTAGCGAGATAATATAACCTACAGAGCCTAAGTACATGAGTGTTTTTCGTCCGAAACGGTCAATTAGAGTAATTCCTATCATGGTAAAAATTAAATTGATAATTCCAATTCCAATACTGCTCAAAAACGAAGCTGATTTTTCTAATCCGGCAAGTTCAAATATTCGGGGTGCGTAATATAAGAACGCATTGATCCCGGAAAGTTGATTAAAGAAAGCAATAAAAAAGGCCAAAAGAAGTGGTTTTCTATATTTTTTCATAAAAATAGATTCGTTTTTGTCCTCTTGTTGCGTTTCTTTTTCCATCGCAGCAATGGCCGTAGCAACTGCCTCGTCAGTATAAATTTGTTTTAAAATGGCTCTAGCTTTATTTAGGTCCTTTTTATATTCTAAAATCCAACGCGGACTTTCAGGAATCCAAAAAATTAGTACTGTATAAATCAGAGAAGGAAAAGCTTGAATGCCCAGCATCCATCGCCAAGAATTGGCGCCAATATCTTGCAAGTAATAGTTGGATGTAAAAGCAATTAAGATTCCAAAAACGATGTTGAATTGATACAGTGCAACCAACTTTCCTCGGTCTTTTGCTGGAGCAATTTCTGAAACGTAGGTTGGCGCCGCAATAGTTGAAGCTCCAATACCTATACCACCTAAGAATCTAAAAATTGAAAACAAAAATGGATCATTTGCAAAAGCAGTTCCCACAGAGGAAACAAAAAACAATATACCAATAAGCAGTAGCGTATATTTTCGGCCCAAAATATTGGTCGGAAAAGCACCAAATACAGCTCCAATAACAGTTCCCCAAAGTGCTGATGACATCACAACTAAGCCGTGGAATAGATCACTAGAACCCCATAATTGCTGTAATTGTTTATCAGCGCCCGAAATGACAACAGTGTCAAAGCCAAATAGGAATCCCGCAAAAGCAACAATAATAGACCAGTATAAGATTTTCTTTTGATTCATGTTTTTAGTTTTAAAAAATTAATGCGTTTTTTTAAGAAGTAGTTACCAAATACTATTGATTTTCGAAATAGAAAAGTCCTTTAAGCATTGATCTTTCTTTGAGCTGATGCTCAGTTTTGTATACGGCTGATTCGGGAAAATTTGTGCTGTGAAACTGTAGGTTCCACCTCCTAGAAAAAGTTCAATGGATGACCAATCTAAAAAGATTTGATAGTGAATGGTCTTTGATTGCAGTAATGGTGTTTTGGTATTTTGGCTTTGTGCTCCGAACGATTTTTCAAATTTTACTTGTCCAGAGTTTCGTCTATCTAGTGTAAAGCTCTTCAGTTGAGCATCGTAATAAACCACCAGAGAATCCTTGACATTATTGGAGAATACTAGTTTTAAATCCTCATTTTTTGCCTTAAAATCGATTTTAGATTGATTTAGCAAGGCGTATGTAAACGTTTTTGGTTTGTCATTTTCAATCGTCATTTTGTCTCTTTCAAATGCTACTTTTTCAGATGATTTTAGTTGCTTAACAACTTGACTTTGTAAATTGTAAACTCCATTAGTTTCTGTCAAAGCGAGTGTTCTTGGCAAAGTCATAGCACTTCTCCAGTTTTTAGTTGGAGTATTGCGAGCATAGGCCCAATTACTCATCCATCCTATAAAAACACGCTCGCCATTTGGTGTATTGTTGTAGGTTACACCGGCATAATTATCAGTTCCGTAATCCACCCATTTTATATCTTTTTGATCGGTCGTAAAACGTTTTCCATCGTAATCACCTATAAAATATTGTGTTCCTGACCCACCATTTGGCGCTCCAGGATTGATACTAATTAATAAAACCCATTTCTCTTTATTTGTTCTATTGACTTTTAGTTTAAAAAGATCAGGGCATTCCCAAACTCCGCCGTGCGCTCCTACATTTGAACCAAATTCACTTTCAAAATTCCATTGAATTAAATTTTTAGAAGTATAGAATTGTGCTCTATCGCCAGCGACTAAAGCCATGTTCCAAAGTCTAGTTTCAGCACTCCAAAACACTTTTGGATCTCTAAAATCTTTTAAACCTGGATTTTTAATAATTGGATTTTGACTGTATTTTTTCCATGATTTTCCTTCATCCAAGCTGTAGGCCAAGCCTTGTGTTTGGTAGTCGGTTTTACCAGCTTTCTCTCCATCCATATCATGATAGGTAAAAATAGCTATCATAGGTGGGTTTTGAATACTGCCTAAGCCCGAGCTGTTTTGTGTGTCAATGACAGCACTGCCCGAAAATATAAGTCCGTTTTGGTCAGGATACAATGCTATTTTTTCGGGTTTCCAGTTTATTAAATCAGGACTTGTAGCATGTCCCCAGTGCATCGGTCCCCAAACGATATCCTCTGGATAATATTGATAAAACAAGTGGTAAACGCCTTTGTAATAGACTAAACCATTTGGATCGTTCATCCATTTTTTTTCTGGTGAAAAATGAAATTGTGGACGATATGTTTCTTTATATTTTTTTGAATCGTCACTTTTTAACACCTCGGCCGAAGCGCTATTGATAGTTGTTTCCGAATTATTTTTGCTACAAGAAAAAGCAATAATTAACCAGCTTAAGATCAGTATTCGACTTGCTTTTTCTGTTATCGTATTCATAATGAATTGGTTTTAAAATTAAAGTATTTGTATAAAAATAGAATTCTATTTTGGAAATGTTAAAATATTCCTTTGGAAATTTTGATTTCAAATGCCGAAAACGTTTTCGATTCAATTATGAGCTACTTTCTGTTTTGTTTCATTTTAGTGCAACCTATTTTCTTTAATTTTGAGTGAAAAAGCAAATAAAACCATATGATTTTAAGATGCCAGTTGTTACTTTACATTTTCTTTATAACCACTATTACTTTTGCGCAAACGCAAGGTGATGAGTGGAATTTAGTAGCTACTTCGCGCTCCAATTATTTTGGAGTTGCAATGGCGAATGGACAAATAGGAATTGTAACTGACGATACCCCTTTGCGAACCAAAGAGATTATCTTGAATGGTGTTTATGATGGCAGTCCTGAAAATGGGATTAGCAGAATTGTTCGCGGTATTGAATTTTTGAATCTCAGATTATTTTTAGATCAAAAAGAAGTGCAATCAAGCACAATCGATAATTGGAAGCAAGTAGTGTCTATGAAAAATGGGACATCCACAACTTCTTTCTCCTTTAATAATTTGGCTCAAATTACTTATACAATTCTAGCCAATAGAGCAGTTCCTTTTTCTGCAATGGCAATTGTAGAAATCATTCCTTCTAAAGATTTAGATCTAAAAGCAAGCAATTATATGATTGTTCCTGAAGAATTGAAAGAAGCAAAAAGTCAGTTCAGAATATTAAAAGATAATCAGTATCGAATGCCAATTTTTAGTACCGTTGCAAAAACGCGTACGGGGAAATATACTGTAGCGGCAGCTACAACTTTTTTGTTTGATCAAAAAGTTGAAGATTTGCAGCAAACTGGAAATGAAGTTGGTTTTACTACAAAATTACGTAAAGGTCAAAAATATCGTTTTGCCGTGGCGGGAGGAATTTGTACTTCTAAAGAGGTAACAGATCCTGTTAATGAATCTGAAAGACAGCCTATTTATGCATTACAAGAAGGAATTGATAAATTGGTCGCCAAGCATCAAAAAGCGTGGTCAGTACTTTGGGATTCTGGAGACATTCAAATAGAAGGAGATCTTGATGCGCAACAAAGAGTTCGTTTTGCCTTGTTCAACTTGTATTCATTTATAAGGTCAGGTACAAGGCAAAGTATTGCGCCCATGGGCTTGTCATCACAAGGTTACAACGGACATATTTTTTGGGATACTGAGTTATGGATGTTTCCAACGCTTTTGGCATTGCAACCCGATTTGGCTAAATCATGCCTAGATTACCGTTCAGATCGATTAGAAAAAGCCAAGCAAAAAGCTTTTATTTATGGTTATAAAGGCGCAATGTACCCTTGGGAATCCGATGATACAGGCGAGGAAGCTACACCAACCTGGGCTTTAACAGGTATTTTTGAACAACATATTACGGCTGACGTTTCTATCGCATTTTGGAATTATTATGCTTTAACGCAAGATAAAATTTGGTTGCAAAAGGAGTGGGCAGTTTTAAAAGAAACCGCTGATTTTTGGGTGAGTCGCGTAAGTGAAAATGTAGATGGTAGTTTTTCTATTCTAAACGTAGTAGGAGCTGATGAATACGCACAGCATGTAGATGACAACGCTTTTACAAATGCTGCAGCTATTGAAGCATTAAAAAACACTATTAAAGCAGCTATAATTTTGAATGAACCAATTGATCCAAAATGGGAAACAGTTGCCGAAAAACTTAAAATTCATTCTAAAGATGGTATTACACAAAATTACAGCGGTTATGATGGACAAATGATAAAACAAGCCGATGTAAACTTGTTAGCCTATCCTTTACATGTTATTACTGATAAAAAACAAGTAGAGCGTGATTTAGCGTATTATGCAGAAAAAATTGATAAAAAAGATGGTCCTGCAATGGCATCAGGAGTATTATCTGTTTTGTACGCGCGCTTGGGTGACCGTGAAAAAGCCTACGATTATTTTGTAAAATCATATTTGCTTAACAGTCGTCCTCCTTTCGGTGTTTTTTCTGAATCAGCAAATAGCAATAATCCTTACTTTGCAACTGGTGCTGGAGCTATGTTACAAGCAGTAATTTTTGGATTTGGTGGAGTTGAGCAAACGGATACAGGGTTTAAATACAATAAAGGTTTGTTACCAAAGCAATGGAAGTCTTTAACAATTATAGGTTTGGGTACTGATAATAGAACGATTAAGATTAATTAAAATTGTTGTTTTTTGTTGTAAATACAATGTTTTCCGTTGTCCAAGCGGGAAATGTTGTATTTTTTTTTTGGCGATATTTTGCACCAACTAAGATTGTTGGCAGTACTTGAGGCTCATTTGAAAAATTCGGTAATTGGTAAACGATAATCGGTGATTTTTAGTAGTTTTTTGATGGTTATTAAATTCTAACCATTTTATCGACTGATACTTATAAAAGGTGGGGTTCTCTTTAGTAATTAATTGAGCTTCTTTTTTTTGAATAATTCGCAATGATTTTGCAAAACTGAAACCTTTTTTGAAGTTTGTGTAACGTTTTTTGTTATTGAAAGAGAAAATATCAGTAATATTGATTTTTTTTACTGTTATTTTTTATATTTTATTCAATTTTAGTATTAAATTATTGCAGTATCTATTTTAAAATCGAAAACGTTTTCGGCTTAACGAAAACGTTATAGTTTATGTAAATCCTAAATTTATCATAAAATTATAATTATGTTTGATAACTAATATTAAACAAACCATTTAAACAAATTATTAACCAACTTATTTATTACGTATGAAAAATAGTCTAATTAAAGGCTTGATGTTGTTTCTGACGATACTTTGCACAAGCTTGACCTATGCTCAGGATGTGTCAGGTACAGTTTCTGACGCTAGTGGTCCTCTTCCAGGGGCTTCTGTGTTGGTAAAAGGAACAAAAAACGGAGCTCAAACTGATTTCGATGGAAAATTTACTATCAAAAATGTTGGGCCAAATGCAGTTTTGATTTTTAGTTACATTGGTCTTAAAACGCAAGAATTAAATGTAGCTGGTAAAAGTACAGTGAGTGTACTTTTAAAAGAGGATTCGGCAGAGTTGAAGGAAGTTGTTGTAATAGGATACGGATCTGTTAAAAAGAAAGATGCAACTGGTGCAGTAGATCAAATTAGTTCCAAGAGTTTTGATAACGTAGCCTCGCCATCTCCTGCACAATTATTACGTGGTAAAGTAGCTGGTGTACAAGTAACACAGTCAAGTGGTGAGCCAGGTGCTGGCGTAGCCATTAGAGTTCGTGGTAATTCTTCTATTCGTTCTGGTAACGGACCACTTATTGTTGTTGATGGTGTTCCTTTGGATGGTGGAAATGTTTCAGCAGGTGGTGCTGATTTATTAGGATCTTCATCTGCGAGAAACCCATTAAACTTTATCAACCAAAATGATATTGAGAGTATGTCTGTATTAAAGGATGCTTCTTCAACTGCTATTTACGGATCTCGTGGAGCGAATGGAGTTATCGTTATTACAACTAAAAAAGGAAAATCTAACGTTCCTTCATTAACATATAGTACCTCATTCCAATTCAGTAAAATGTCTGGAAAATTAGATGTAATGAGTGGGCAACAATTTGCTGATGCAGGTGGAGATGACAGAGGTTCTAGAACATATAACTGGAAAGATGCTGTGCTTAGAAATGGATTTTCGCAAAATCACGATTTGTCCTTTACAAAATCTACAGAGAACTCAAATACAAGAATCTCTTTTGGTGCATCAAACACTGATGGTATCTTAAAAAATACAGGTTTAGACAGATATACTGCCTCGTTTTACAATTCAAATGATTTGTTTAACGGTGCTGTAAAAGTTGAATCAAGAATTATCTATTCTTCATTAAGAGATCAAGCTACACTTTTGTCTAATAATGCAGGATTTATAGGTAACGTAATTGGTACAGCTTTGTATTGGAATCCTACCTTGCCAATTAGAAATGCAGATGGTTCTTTTAATGTTGTTGGGGATGATTATTTGAATCCAGTTCAACTCTTAGATTCTTATACTGATTATACGAATACTAATAAGTTATTAGGAAGCATTAATACAACCTGGAAAATTAACAGTAAATTGAAGTATCAATTCTTATTTGGTATTGAGACATCAAATTCAAGTAGAAAAAGCCAATTGTTGCCAACAATTGAAATCTCAGGTGCTCAATTTCAGGCAAATGTTCCAGGATCAAGTGAAGTTAAATTTGGAACAGCAAATATCAATAATCAAAACAAGTTCAACAAAACTTTCGAGCATACATTGAACTATAACAATGATTTCGGTGACAATTTTAACTTAGATGCATTGGTTGGTTACTCTTACTATGATTACCATGCAGATGGAAATTCAGCAAGCGGCAAAGGATATGATGTGAACCAGACAAACTTAATCGATAACATTGAAGGAGGTTTGCAAAATGAATTCAGAGTTTCATCTTTCAGAAATAGAGTAGAATTACAATCGTACTTCGCAAGGGTAAATGCTACATTGTACAAAAAATTAATTCTTACAGGTACTTTACGTTCTGACGGATCAACTAAGTTAGGAGTAAACAACAAGTATGATTATTTCCCATCTGTAGGTGTTGCTTACAAAGTTGTTGAAGATAAAGAAGGTTTGTTAAACAGTTTCAAAATTAGAGGAAACTACGGTATTACTGGTAACCAAGAGTTTGCGCCAAACTCTGCAATTGCTAGAGCATCATATGGTAACAATGGTAACTTAAATATCGATACCAACTCAAATGCTGATTTGAAGTGGGAAACTACTAAATCATATGGTGTAGGAGCTGATTTTGAATTGTTGAAAAATAAATTAACAGGTTCTGTTGATTACTTTCAAAGAGATACCAAAGATTTGATTTTCCCTGTGCCAGCAGCAGCAACGCAACCAGGGCCACCATCACCTCGTTTTAAAAACTTACCTGGTAACTTAATCAATAAAGGAGTTGAAGTATCATTGAATTACAAAGTAATCGATACTGAAGATTTAACTTGGGATGTTTCTGGAAATGCATCTTTCTTAACTAATAAAGTTGAAAACTTTGCAGGATTTATTCAAACAGGTGGATTAAACGGACAAGGTTTAACAGATGCATATGCTCAGGTAATTACAAACAACCAGCCTGCTTACACTTACTTTTTGTATGAGTGGAGAGGATATGATGCAGATGGAAATTCAATCTATGCAGATGCTGCAGGTAATGATACTGGTTTAGGTACAGCGGCTAAAAAATTATTAGACAAACAACCATTACCTAAAATCAACGTTGGTTTTACTACAAGTTTAGCATACAAAAATTTTGATATGAGTGCTTCTTTTTACGGTGCATTTGGTCATTATATTTATAATAATACAACGAATGCTTACTTCTTTAAAGGTGCATTCTTGGGAGGAAGAAATACAACTTTAGAGGCAGCTACTTCTCCTCAAGCTCAAGGAGATCCTAACTCTCCATCAACTAAGTACTTAGAAAGAGGTGATTTCTTAAGAATGGGTAATTTGACATTTGGATATACTGTTAATTCTTTAGAAAGATTTAAAATCAAATCGGCTCGTTTCTTTGTAAATGCTTCTAACTTATTCATAATCACTAGCTACTCAGGTACTGATCCAGAGGTAGATACTGATAAATCATTAAACGGAGTACCTTCTGCAGGTATGGAGTATTTATCATACCCAAGAGATAGAAGTGTATCACTTGGACTTAACGTAACATTTTAATTAACATAACAATGAGAAGAATAAATATTATTAAAAGCATCTTGTTTACTAGTACTGTTATTCTAGGAGTAAGTTGTACTAATCTAGATGAGGAGGTATTGGATGGTGTTGTGCTGAATAACACTGGTAGCTCATCAGTGAATTCTGCAGCATTATTGGTAAGTGCCTATGAGGGATTGAGAGGGTTTCAGGATCAAGACAAAATGTTCGCATTAGGTGAAATGTCAACTGATGCTTTAGTGGGGCCAACAAGAGGTGGTGACTGGGATGATAATGCAAAATGGAGACAGCTGCATACACATACATGGGCTCCTGATAACATTGAAATCAGAAACGCTTGGAATTCTTTACTGTCGCAAGTATACAACTGTAATATTGTCGTTCAAAACGGAACCGCTGCTCAAATTACACAAGCACGTTTTTTAAGAGCTTTTTATTACTACCATGCGATTGATTTGTTTGGGCAAGTTCCTTACAGAGAGGCAGGAAGTTCACTTGAAGAAGATCCAAAAGTTTGGACTAGACAAGAAGCGACAGCTTTTGTAATCAGTGAAATGGAAGCAATTATCACTAATCTACCAGCACGAGTAGCTGGTGATGCAAGTATAGCGAACGCAGATGCAGGTCATTTCCTTTTAGCTAAATTGTATTTAAATAAAGGTGTGTTCAATGCAGCAGACGCAGCAGGACCATACACTTTTGATCCAGCTGATATGACTAAAGTGGTAACGCATGTAAACGCGATTACTGGTAATCTTTCTGCAGATTATTGGGATAACTTTAAGCCTACAAACAACACTTCTCCTGAAATTTTGTTTTCGTCTAAAAATATTAGAGGAGGTCAAGGTGGAGGAATTCAGTCTCGTTGGAGAATGTCTATGCACTACAATCAAACTCCAGACGGATGGAATGGTTTCTCTACAGTAGCTGAGTACTACAACAAATTTAATCCAAACGATAGACGTATTAAAAATGCTGACCCTGCAATCATTAGTGCATTTGGTAACAACGTAGGTTTCCAAGTAGGACAAATGTTTAAGCCAGGTGGGACAGAAGCGTTGAAAGACAGAAAAGGTAATGCACTTGTTTTTACTCCTGCATTAACACTGATCACAGGCGGAAATACTCTTGAAACAGCGGGTATTAGAAGTCAAAAATACATCCCAGATGCTGATAATTTAGGAACACCGGAAAACGATTATGTTTTGATGCGTTATTCAGATGCTTTATTAATGAAAGCAGAGGCAATTTTGCGAGGTGGAACTGGTGTTAATGATGCTGCTAAATTTGCTCAGTTGGTTTCAAGAACTAATGTTGCAGGTACTGTACCAACAACTTTAGATGCCATTTACACAGAGAGAGGTAAAGAACTTTGGTACGAAGGGTGGAGAAGAAACGACATGATTCGTTTTGGGAAATTCTTAGAGGCTAGAGCTTTAAAACCTTATGTTTCTGATAAGAGATATGTTTTATTCCCTATCCCAGCGGATGCTTTGTTCAATGCTAATTTGAAACAAAACCCTGGATATTAAGAGTTGTTTATAATTAATTATTTTTTTGAGTTAGTCATGAAGAGGGTATTTATTACCCTCTTTATTTTTTTATTATTTTATTCATTTTTATTCTAATAATATATAAATTAGGCAATTCTAATACTTACAATTTTCTAATTCAATGTCAAATCCAATTATGTTAAAGCGCTTAGTTGTAAGCTGTATTCTCGCTGTTACTTTTTTAAATTGTTCCGATAAGAAGCAAAGTGAAGAAGGGTTGTTATTCACTAAGTTGAGTGGCTCAGAAACAGGAATTTCATTTCTTAATGAAGTAAAGAATGGAGCCGATATGAATATCTTTAAATACCGTAATTTCTATAATGGCGGAGGTGTTGCAATTGGTGATATAAATAATGATGGGCTTCCGGATGTTTATTTCACCTCGAATCTTGGCGCTAATAAACTTTATTTGAACAAAGGAAATTTCAAGTTTGAAGACATTTCCAAAAAGGCAGGTGTTGAGGGGAGTAAGTCTTGGTCTACGGGTGTTGTTATGGTAGATTTAAATGCAGATGGGTTTTTAGATATTTACGTTTGTAATGCTGGAAATAGCCTAGGCGATCAGCAAAAAAATGAACTGTTTATTAATAACAAAAACGGAACATTTACGGAGAAAGCATCCGAGTACAATTTAGCCGATACAGGCATTACTACTCATGCAGCTTTTTTTGACTATGATAAAGATGGAGATCTCGATGTGTATATCTTAAACAATAGTTTTATACCAGTAAGTAGTTTGAATTATTCAAATAAAAGGGAATTACGTGATAAAGATTGGGATGTTGCTGAAATTTTAAAAGGTGGTGGAGACAAATTATTGCGTAACGATAACGGAAAATTTACTGATGTAAGTGCTGCTTCTGGCATTTACGGCAGTCTTATTGGATTTGGATTAGGGGTTACTGTTGGTGATGTAAACGGAGATTTATATCCAGATATTTATGTTTCTAATGATTTTTACGAGAGAGATTATCTGTATATCAATAATAAAAACGGAACTTTTACCGAGGAAATTAAAGGGTGGACTTCGCACATCAGTCAATCTTCAATGGGAGCTGATATGGCCGACATAAACAATGACGGTAAAGCCGATATTTTTGTTACCGATATGCTGCCAGAACCTGACGAGCGTTTAAAAACTACAACCAATTTTGAAAATTATGATTTATTTGTTCGCAAAGTAAATTTAGATTTTTACACCCAATACATGCAAAATACCTTGCAAATTAACAATGGGGAAAATCAGTTTTTAGAAATTGCCAATTACGCAGGAGTAGCAAAAACCGATTGGAGTTGGGGTGCATTACTATTTGACATGGATAATGATGGATACAAGGATATTTTTGTCTGTAATGGTATTTACAATGACTTGACTAATCAGGATTTTGTTGATTTTTTTGCAAATGAGTTCATGCAAAAAATGGTGGTTACAGGAAAAAAAGAAGAAATTCAAACCATAATTAGTAAAATGCCAAGTACTCCTATTGCTAATTATGCGTACAAAAACAATAAAAATTTAACCTTTAGCAATCAGGCTACAGATTGGGGTTTGGATACGCCAAGTTTTTCTAATGGTGCGGCCTATGCTGATCTCGACAATGATGGAGATCTTGATTTGGTGGTCAACAATGTGAACATGGAGTCGTTTGTGTACCGAAACAATTCGGAGAAAAATGCCAAAAACCAATATGTAAAAGTGAAACTAAAAGGTAACAGTCAAAATACTTTTGCAGTTGGTAGCGTCGTGGAGCTTTTTACAGGATCTGAAATTATTAGGCAAGAGCTAATTCCGTCTCGAGGTTTTCAATCGTCAATTGATTATACAATGACATTCGGAATTGGTGATAAAAAAATCGATTCCTTGCGTGTTATTTGGCCAAATGGAACAACAGAAACCGTTAAAAAGATTGCAAAAAATGCGGTTTTAAATTTAGATATTGCTAAAGCAAAAGGCACCTTTTTACCTAAAATAATTAATCAAAAAACTCAATTTTCAGGGGTTAACTCTTCTTTTGTTGCGCACAAAGAAAATAATTTTATCGATTTTGATCATGAAGGTTTAGTCTCGAAAATGCTATCGCAAGAAGGGCCTTCGATGTGTGTGGCTGATATCAATGGCGACGGAAATGACGATGTTTATATTGGTGGTGCCAAAGGACAATCGGGTAAAATATACCTCAATGCCGGAAATGGTAATTTTAAAATCTCTTCACAAAAAGACTTAGACCTCGATGCTGCATTTGAAGATACTGCCGCAAGTTTTTTTGATGCTGATAATGATGGTGATGTTGATTTATTAGTAGGTTCAAGCGGAAACGAAAAAGCAGATCAAGCCAATTACAAGAACAGATTGTATTTGAACAATGGTAAAGGAGTTTTTACTCGTAGTAAAACTATAATTCCTACTACTTCCAATAACGTCGCTGTAATAGAATCTTACGATTTTGATCAAGATGGTGATACCGATGTTTTTATTGGTAGCCGAAGCGTACCTGGTGTTTACGGTATTGATCCTAAACATTTACTTTTAGAGAATGATGGTAAAGGGAATTTTACGAATGTAATTGATAAAAAAGCTTTTAAAATCAATAACTTCGGAATGATCACCGATGCCATTTGGGAAGACATCGACAACGATTCTAAAAAAGACTTGATTTTAGTAGGTGATTGGACTGCACCAATGATTTTTAAAAATAACGGCCGCCGTTTGGTAGAATTTAAATCGAATTTATCCACCTACACTGGATTTTGGAATGCGGTAGCTTGTGTTGATTTGAATAATGATGGTAAAAAAGATTTAGTGCTTGGCAATAAGGGAACCAATACCTCTTACAAACCAAGTCAAGACAATCCTTTAAAATTATTTACCAACGATTTTGATAATAACGGTACGATCGAACAAATTGCAACTCGATCCATTAATGGCAAAGATTTACCGATCAACTTAAAACAAGAGTTAGCCAAGCAAATTCCTTCTATCAAAAAGAAAAATTTAAGTTATGCAGCTTATGCCACGAAAACTTTTCAAGATTTATTTAGCAAAGAGATCGTTGAAAATTCGATTCAAAAAACAGTAGCCTATCAAGAAAGTTGTGTAGCAATTAATACAGGAAACGGAAAATTTGTAGTTACCGCTTTACCCGCTCAAGTTCAGTTTTCATCAGTGAATACCATTGCAACTGTGGATGTAAACAAAGACGGTTATCTCGATTTTATTTTGGGAGGAAATCAGTACGAGTTTAAACCACAATATGGCCGACTTGATGCCAATTATGGTAGTGTTCTTTTAGGGTCTAAAAAAGGAAC
The DNA here is from genome assembly GCF_021608205.1 of Flavobacterium sp. K77. NCBI lineage: Bacteria > Pseudomonadati > Bacteroidota > Flavobacteriia > Flavobacteriales > Flavobacteriaceae > Flavobacterium > Flavobacterium sp. K77. Next base: position 550,787 of record NZ_JAKIHO010000001.1, read on the forward strand.
TTTTACTAACAGTAGCAGCACTGCATCTGGCTTTTTTGTGAGAGGCGAAATCAAAAAGATACAACTGATAAAAAATAAAAATCAAAAGACATTCCTATTAGCAGCTATTAACAATGATGTTCCAAAACTTTTCAAATTCAATGAATAATATTTTTAGACTCGCCATTGCATCACTTTTTGTTGTGAGTTGCACTAAAAAAGAGGGGCAATTGTTCGATAAATTCCCTGCGGAAGAGAGCAATATTGCTTTTAAAAACGAATTGATACCGTCTAAAAATATCTCCATTTTAGACTACTTATATTACTATAATGGCGGCGGTGTAGCTTTGGGAGACATCAACAACGACGGATTAGTCGATATTTATTTTACATCAAACCAAGGGAAAAACAAACTCTACCTAAACAAAGGAAAAAATAAGTTTGAAGATATCTCTGAAAAAGCCGGTGTAGAAGGCAATAGCGACTGGAATACGGGTACCGTGATGGCCGATGTGAATGGCGATGGTTATCTGGATATTTATGTATGTGCGGTTGTTGGCATCAATGGTTTTGAAGGTCAAAACGAATTGTTCATCAATAATAAAGACAATACTTTTACGGAAAGTGCCGCGCAATACGGCTTAGATTTAGATAATTACAGTTCGTCTGCCGCTTTTCTCGATTATGATTTAGATGGTGATCTTGATATGTACCTGCTCAATCATGCGGTACACAGCGAACTTTCTTTTGGTAAAGCAGAAACACGCAAAAACAGAAGTTACGAATCAGGCGATAAATTATTCCGAAATGACAACGGTAAGTTTATTGATATAAGTGAACAAGCGGGCATTTTTGGTGGCGCAAATGGTTATGGATTAGGTCTAGCTGTTGCCGATTTTAATTTAGATGGTTATCCGGATATTTATGTGGGTAACGATTTCCATGAAGACGATTATTACTATTTGAACAATGGCGATGGGACTTTTACTGAGAGTCTCAAACAGTTTTTTGGACATACCAGTCGTTTTTCTATGGGTGTTGATGTTGCCGATGTAAACCACGATGGATTTCCAGATATTTTGAGCTTAGATATGTTGGCTGACGACGAAAAAGTCCTCAAAGCATCCTTAGGTGATGATAATATGCAAATGCTAAAGTTGCGTACAGAAAAATTGGGTTATCACAATCAGTATGCGCGCAACATGTTACAAATAAACCAGGCAGGAAAACATTTTACTGAGACGGCTTTACTGAGCGGGATAGCGGCAACCGATTGGAGTTGGAGCACGCTTTTTGGCGATTATGATCAAGATGGCGAACAAGATATTTTTATCAGTAATGGTATCCCAAAGCGACCAAATGACTTGGATTATGTGAAATATTACTCTAACGATCAAATCAAGAAAAAAATAACCTCGACTAAACTATTAGATAAAGAAGCTCTAAAGCGTATGCCTAGCGGCAATGTGACTAATTATGTTTTTCAAGGTGCTGCTGATTTGCAATATAAAAATAGATCTCAGGATTGGATAGAAAATGACTCAATAATTTCAAACGGAAGCGGTTATGCAGATCTTGATAATGATGGAGATTTAGATATTGTAACTAATAATACCAACGCCGTTGCATCGCTTTATATCAATTCGACCAACAATAAAGCCAATTATTTAAAAGTAAAATTGCGTTTTGCGGGTAAGAATTCTTTCGGAGTAGGAACTAAAGTAATTGCTTTCAACAAGGGTAAAAAACAATTTAAAGAGTTACAAACTACACGCGGATTTCAGTCTTCCTCAGAACCTGCGATTCATTTTGGATTAGGTAATCAAAAAAGTATAGATTCGTTAGTAGTTATTTGGCCTGATAAAACTTATCAAACTCTTAAAAATGTAAAAGTGAATCAAAGCCTTACTATTACTGCCAATAAAGACAGACGTGTGTTCAATTACTCGAAATTACAAGCGACTGTACTGCCTATTTTTAAGAAAGTAGATGGTAATTTAGGTATTGATCATTTGCAACAAGAAAATGAGTATATCGATGTTTTGGTACAAAAATTAATGCCTTTTCAACGCTCTGATCGTGGTGCTGCAACGGCCGTAGGCGATTTAAACGGAGATGGGCTTGATGATATTTTCTTCGGCGGTGCCAAAGGAAAACAAGCTGCGGTTTATTTCCAAAATGCAAATGGTTTCGCTCTGAAGCAAGACAAGTTACTAGCAAAAGATTCTATTTATGAGGATGCTTCAGCGATTATTGGCGACTTTAATCAAGACAAAATCAATGATTTATTTGTTGTTTCGGGCAGTGGCGAAAACGCATCTGATTTGCAAGACCGTTTGTACTTGAATAACAACAAACAATTTAGTGTTGCATCACTTCCAAAACTAGCCCAGAATGCTTCAACAGTTCAGGTTTTTGATTATGATAAAGATGGTGATTTGGATGTTTTTATAGGTAACAACTCGGTTACCAATAGGTTCGGATCGATGCCTGATTGCTATTTATTAAACAATAACAAAGGAGTTTTTACGGTTGTGAAAAATCCAGCATTTGAGAAAATCGGAATGGTTACAGCTGCTGTTTTTAACGATTTTAATGCTGATGGAACAACAGATATTATCGCGGTGGGAGAATTTATGAAACCAACTTTTTTAGCTAATAAAAACGGAAAATTCACGAATGTAACCGAAACGGTTTTTCCTGAAAAAAACAACGGCTTGTGGCAGGCAATTATACCGTTTGATATTGATCACGATGGCGATTTGGATTATTTGGTAGGGAATTGGGGATTGAATTCTAAGTTCAAAGCTTCGACTACTTTCCCAATGAAAATGTACTATGATGATTTTGACAAAAATGGTACTTACGAAACTATTGTAACCATCGAAAAAAACGGTAAATACTACACTACTCATGGTTTAGATGAATTGGTTGAACAATTTAGTGGAATGCTTAAAAAGAAATTTAATAACTACAAATCATTTGCAGGAAAAACAGTTGAGGAAATTTTTGATCCTAAAATGTTAGCAAATGGTGCTTTGTTTGAAGTGCATAATTTAAAATCAGGCTATCTCAGAAATGACAAAAGCAAGTTTATTTTTGTTCCTTTTACCAATAAAATGCAAGTAGCACCAATTACCACTTTTGTAAAAGCTAAGTTTGATGGTAGTTCAAAACCAGCTGTATTTGCCGCAGGAAATTATTTTGGAGTGACACCGTATCACAGTAGGTTTGATGGTTTTTCTGGAGCATTGATTAAAAGCGATAAAACTATTTTCTTAGGCCATCAAATTGGAATTGATTTGACTAAAAAAGCAGTGAGACATTTGGATATGATTACTGTTAAAGGGAAAAAATACCTTTTAGTTACTAGTACGAATACAAAAGCAGCCGTGTATCAATTGCCTTTACTAAAAAATTAAAATAATGAAACAACAACAATTTATTATATCTCGCAGTAAATCCATAATGATTGGACTAGTTGTTTTTTTAACAGCGTTAAGTTCTTGCAAGAAAAAAGAAAATATAGAAGTTACCACCGATGATTTTTGTGCAGCGGTCGATACCGTGACAGGTATCATGGTTCATGATATCTTTTCACCACCTGTAGCTAGTCGTATTTATGTGTACCCAAACGTGGCTGCTTATGAAATTATAGCGCAAAACAATAGCAATTATACAAGTCTACAAGGGCAGTTAAAGGGTCTTGATTCAATCCCAGTTTTAGACCCAAAAAGTGGTGTCAACAAAAACTTGGCAGCCATAATTGCGCACATGGAGGTGAGCAAGCAATTGATTTTTTCTGAAGAAGCACTCGAAAAATACCGTGACAGTTTATACACTAAATGGAGTGATGAAAATTCCGAAGAGTTTGAGGCGTCAAAAACCTATGCCTTGAAAGTCGTAGATCGCATTGCCGCTTGGATGGCCAAAGACAATTACAAACAAACGAGAACTTTTTCCAAGTATTCAGTAAATGCAGATGAGCCGGGTCGTTGGCAACCCACACCGCCATCGTATATGGATGGAGTAGAGCCACATTGGGGTGAAATAAGAACTTTAGTAATGGATTCTGCTGGACAATTCAAGCCAAAAGCACCGTATCCTTTTTCAACGGATAAAAATTCTGCTTTTTACAAAGATGCTTTAGAAACGTACCAAATAGGAAATACAATTTCTGAAAAATTACTCGCCATTGAAAAAAACAGAAAAGGAGTGATTCCAGAAGAGTCCAGCATTGCTTCCTTTTGGGATTGTAATCCGTATGCAACAGTGGTGCAAGGTCACATGATGTTTGCCAAAAAGAAAAACACACCCGATGCACATTGGATTAACATCACCAAAATTGCTCTGAAAAAAACAAAGGCTAATTTTGAAACTTCTGTTTTTGCATACACAAAGGCGTCTATTGGTATTTTTGAAAGTTTTATCAGCTGTTGGAACGAAAAGTATCGCAGCAATGTGATTCGTCCAGAAACGTACATCAATCAAAACATTGATGAAAATTGGCGTCCGCAACTACAAACGCCTCCTTTTCCGGAGTATACTAGCGGTCACTCAGTTGTTTCGTCATGCTCTGCTATAATTTTGACTTCTATTTTTGGGGATAATTTTAGTTATGTTGATGATTCTGAAGTTCCTTTTGGCTTGCCTAAGCGCTCCTTTAAATCATTTCAACAAGCTGCAGACGAAGCTTCTATTAGTAGATTATATGGTGGAATTCATTATCGTGCGGCCATTGAAAACGGAGTAGTTCAAGGTAAAAATATTGGCGATTTTATTACTGGTAAATTAAAAATGAAGACAAAATAATGAACATTAAGAAGAAAATTTTGGTTGGATTTACTGTACTTCTCTCTGTTTTTTTAGGATGGTACTTTTTAATTAAACAATCAGATTACACCATTCACTTTAAAGTGCAAGCCGCAAGAGCAACAGTACAGCAAGGAATTAAAGAATGGACGGCCATTCGAGAACAAAAAGAAGGAGTGAAATTTGTAGTAACCCAAAAAAGTGGCCTGTCTGAAGTAAGTTATACCTTAACCCAAGGTGAAAAACAATTAATCTATGATTGGGAAGTAATTTCGAAAAATGATTCGGTGGTAGTGGTCAACGTTGGTATATCAGATACAAAACAGAGTTGGTACAATAAATTGACAGTTCCTTTTTTCGAAACTGATTTCAAAAAAGAGCAGTTGGAAAAAATCACTGATTTTAAGAAAGGCCTTGATGAACATCTAAAAAAATTCAAAGTTAAAATAGAAGGACCTGGGAATTCTGATGAGGAATTTGTTGCATACATTTCTCTAAAAAGTGTGATGCAGGAAAAAGCCCAAACTATGATTGCTAATGATGCGATTATAACTGGGTTTTTATACTCAAACAAAATTAAGATAACAGGAAGGCCTTACGTTGAGGTAACCAATTGGGATCAAGAAAAAGAAACTCTCGAGTTTAATTATTGCTTTCCGATAGCAAAAAACACTAAGATAATTCCAGATGCTGTAGTTAAATTTAAGACCTTGCCGGTGATTAAAGGTTTAAAAGCAACATATTATGGTAATTTCAGAACATCAGATCGCGCTTGGTTTGCCTTGCAAGACTATGCAGAACGAAATAATTTACAGCTAGAACATCGTGTTTTGGAGCATTTTTTAGCCAATCCTTTCAATGGTGGCGAAGAGCTAGAATGGGAAACAAAAGTCATAATTCCATTTCAAAAAAAATAAAGCAATTTTTCTGCGTTTTTTAAACAAGTCGAAAACGTTTTCGGGTATTCCGAAAACGTTTTTTTGTACATTCTGTTTTTATTTGGCGATTTTAAAACTAAGTTTATGATAAATTAACAAATTAACCAACCAGAATGAATTTAAAAGTAAAGTTAAGTTTTTGGCAAATTATAAATATGAATGTTGGTTTTTTTGGCATTCAGTACAGTTTTGGTTTACAACAAAGCGCCGTAAACCCGATATACGACTTTTTACACGCTAGTCCTGATGAAATTCCAATTTTAAATCTTGCAGGTCCACTAACTGGCTTACTTATTCAACCTATTATTGGTGCTATGAGTGACAAAACTTGGCATCCAAGATGGGGCCGACGCAAACCTTACTTTTTTATCGGTGCGATCGTGTGCAGTTTGGCTTTGTTCTTATTTCCGTTTAGTAGTTCGCTTTGGATGGCGGCTGGTTTACTTTGGATTCTAGATGTAGGTAACAATACGGCAATGGAGCCATACCGTGCCTTTATAGCTGATACACTTAATGAGGAACAACAACCGATGGGTTTTCAAGCGCAAAGTTTTTTTACGGGCTTTGGGCAATTTCTAGCATATATTTCTTTGTTTTTATTTCCAATAGTTTTCGTGGGTTATACTGGATCATTACCCACCTGGATTTATGCATCCTTTTTCCTAGGTGCGGTTTTATCAATTACTTCTATTTGGTGGAGTATGAGCAAAACCCAAGAAATTCCGCCTACTCAGGAAGAATTAACAGCTTTGAAAGCAGAACCTCTAAACGTTTTTTCACCTTTTATAGATATTTACAAAGCAGTTTTAGAAATGCCAAAAGTAATGTGGCAGCTGTTTTTGGTCTACCTTTTTCAATGGTATGCCATGATGTGTTATTGGCAAAATAACTCTAAAAGTATCGCACTTTCTGTATGGAATGTTACTCCAAGTAATCCCCAAGGATACGAAAAAGCGGTAGAGTGGAATGGTTTAATAGGTGCGTTTGGATTTATAGTGACTTTTTCAATCGCTTTTTATTTAGCCAAACTCGCTAAAAAACATGGAGCCAAAATGATTCATTTCGTTTGCTTATTGTTGGGTGCAGTTTCGCTTTTGTGCTTTCCTTTAGTTCAAAACCAATATTTGTTTTTTGCGGTTGTTATAGGTTACGGAATCGCATGGGCTAGTATGATGGGAATTCCTTACTTGATGGTAGTAGCGGTGATTTCAAAAGAGCGTTATGGAGTATATATGGGAATTATAAATATGATGATTGTGATACCAATGATTATTCAAAACGTTTCTTTTGGATATGTGCTGCGTAATTTTTTAGATAATGATCCGCGACAAGCTATCACATTTGCAGGAATATTGTTAGCAATAGCAGCCTGCTGTACATTGTTAATTAAAATTAAGAACAATAAAGTAATTGAATAATACAACGAGTTAAATAATGAATAAAATAGATATTCTCTGTGTGGGTGAAGTTCTTGTTGATTTTATTGGTCATCAAGAGAGTGTTATGATAAATGAGACAAGAGATTACCACCGATATTTAGGAGGTTCACCTACTAATGTCGCCATGAATGCTACTCGATTAGGTTTAAATACCATAATGGTGGCTACTGTTGGGAATGACGGCTTTGGATCTTACATCGCTGAGCGTTTAAATGAAGTAGGAGTAAACACTAATCATCTTTCTGTTTTAGATGACAAATCAACAAGTGTGATTTTTGTGTCAAGGTCTGAAGGCACGCCTGATTTTATACCGTATCGTTCTGCTGATTGTTGTATTTATGAGGAACAAATCACTACAGATATTTTAGCTAACACCGATATTTTTCACACTACTTGTTTTGCGTTGAGTAAAAATCCAGCTCAAAAAACCATTCTGAAAAAAGCGCAAGAAGCTTATGATTTGGGCTGTAAATTAAGCATCGATTTAAACTATGCACGCAAGTTGTGGAAAAGCCAGAAAAAAGCGTTCAAAGTAATTGATGCGTATTGCCAATTTAATCCTTTGATTAAAATTAGCGAAGATGATATGTTACGACTTTTTGAAAAAGAATTGCCACACGAAGAAATTTTTAAATTTTTTCATGATAAAGGAGTCGATACCGTTTGTCTCACTTTAGGTAGTAAGGGGGTAAAGCTTTCGCAAAAAGGTCAACAAATTATTCAAATGCCAGCTATTAAAATTGATAAAGTAATGGACTCCACTGGGGCAGGCGATGCTTTTTGGTCGGGTTTCTTATTTGCTTACATCAAAGAAAAATCAACTCAAAAATGTTTAGATATTGCACTTAAACTTGCAGCTTTAAAATTACAAAATGTGGGTCGTTTGCCAGATAATATTAACATACTTTCAAAACTATTATAAATATTATGCAGCACAATAATCCTACAATTAGCAACGGAGTAATGCTCAATGTTTATCCTGATAGTATTGGCGTAAAACTGAGTGATTCTATCTCCATGCTTAAGATGACGGAGTTCAAAGATGTTTTTTCATTGCTCTACGTTTTGCCAACCTTTTTTAATAGTGATTTAGATCGCGGTTTTTCTATTATTGATTACGATATCAATAAAGAATTAGTATCTCCAAATGATTTAAAAGAATTGGAGGAACTCAATATTAAATTAAAATTCGACATCGTTCTAAATCATCTTTCCGTTGCGTCTCCGCAGTTCAAAGATCTTTTGGAGCATGGAAAAGATTCTAAATACAAAGATTTTTTTATTAATTGGAATGAGTTTTGGCAATATGACGGCGATTTAAATGAGGAAGGAATCCGAATTCCGAAACCAGAATTTCTCAATAAACTATTCATGAGAAAATCAGGTTTGCCTATTTTGAAAGTTCGTTTTCCTGATGGTTCTGATCAACCGTATTGGAACACTTTTTACCAGCAAATCACATACAATCCGATAACAACCGAAGATTTAGAATCGGTTCAAAATTTACCGCAGGAGCAATATAAGGATGTCTTGGCTGTAGCCAATGAAGGAATTGCAACACAACAAGACTTGGCTACTATTGATTTTAAAAATGCTGCTAATTTTAGCTCGCAAATTGTACAAATTATTGAGCAAAAGCGCTCTTACTTGGGGCAAATGGATGTTAATGGCGCTTCAGAATTGGTCTGGCAATTTTATAATGAAACCTTAGAAAAATTGAAGGATTATGGTTGTACGATTCTTCGTTTGGATGCTTTCGCTTACTTACACAAGCAAGTAGGTGAGTCTAATTTTTTCAATAAACCTGGCACTTGGGACTACTTAGAGCGCATCAACCAAATTGCTAACAAAAATGATTTAATGCTTTTGCCAGAAATCCATGCGGAATATGGTTTGCATTTACATGACGAAGTAGCTGCCGAAGGCTATTATATTTATGATTTTTTCCTACCAGGACTCACGTTACACACCATCGAAAATAAAAATAGCGCAGCTTTAGTTCGATGGGCCAAAGAAATTGTTAGCAAAGGCTTTAAAACCGTGAACATGTTGGGTTGTCATGATGGAATTCCGGTTTTGGATTTAAAAGGAAAAGAAGTTGAAGGTGTTTACAATAAAGGGTTGCTTGAAGATGATGAAATCGAGTCGATCATGAATACCATTATGGAACGTGGTGGACGCGTTAAAAATCTATACGATCCATCAGGTAAAAAAATCTCATACTACCAAATCAATGCTACTTTTTATAGTGCCTTGGGCGAAGACGATCAAAAATTACTTTTGGCAAGAGCCATTCAAATGTTTGTTCCTGGAATTCCTCAAATATGGTATTTGGACATTTTTGCAGGCAAAAATAATTATGCAGCGGCTGATGCAAGCGGAAGTGCCGGTCACAAAGAAATTAACCGAACTACGATTACATTGGATGAGGTTAACGAAGGTTTGAAAACTACTGTTGTCCAAAAACAACTTGAAATCATTCGTTTACGAAATACCGCTCTTGCCTTTTCAGGACAAGTGCAAATAGACGAATCTGATGCTACAAAAATTGATATTAAATGGGTAAAAGATCAATCTGTTGCTCATTTAAAAGCTGATTTGACAACACTTCAATTTAGTATTCATCACCACGAAAATGAAGTGAATCGCATTTTAAATTTTTAATTAATTCCACAATAATCCAAACGGCAAGATGAAAAAAAGCACGATAAAATTAGCCATGTATCTCAATTATTTTGTGTTTGCGATCTTGCTTAATAGCGTGGGAATCGTGATTTTAAAAGCACAATCCAATTATGGTGTTGATGAGGTGCAGGCTAGTGCTTTGGAAGCTTTTAAGGATTTGCCAATTGCAATAGTCTCGTTTTTTATTGCTTCCTTTTTACCTAGAATAGGTTATAAAAAAGCCATGCTTATCGGTCTGGCCTTGGTAACAGTGGCTTGCCTTGGAATGTATTTTGGAAATTCATTTGCTGCAGCAAAAATCTTATTTGCCACAGTGGGCGTTTCTTTTGCATTGATCAAAGTGTCCGTGTATTCTTTAATTGGTACCATCACAGAAAATCAAAAAGAGCACAATAGTTTAATGAGTAGTATTGAAGGCGTTTTCATGATTGGTATTGCCTTGGCTTACTTTCTGTTTCCAGCCTTTAATTCTGCAACCAATCCTGATGCATGGTTAAATGTTTATTGGTTATTGGCGGGTAGTGCGCTACTCTCGTTTGTTTTTTTGTTTCTTGCCAAGTTTGAAAATCCAAAAGAAATAGCTGGTGTTAATCTTGCTGATGATTTTAAACAAATGTTCCAATTGTTAGCCAAACTATTGACCATCGTTTTTGTAATTAGCGCCTTTTTGTTTGTCATGATTGAGCAGGGAATCATGTCTTGGTTGCCTACCTTTAATAACAAAGTACTTCATTTGCCAGAAAATATTAGTATCATGATGGCCAGTATTCTGGCGGTTTCGTTAGCGGTTGGTCGTTTATTGGCAGGTTTTTTAACTCAAAAAATAAATTGGATTTGGGTACTAAGTTCTTGCATTGTTTGCGCCATGCTGATTGTAATTTTTGTTTTACCCAAAGCTGTTGGCTTGCAGGTAAACGAAGTGACAAGTTTAGGCGATATCCCGTTAATTGGTTTTGCATTTCCACTCGTAGGATTATTTATCGCGCCTATTTATCCGTTATTAAATTCGGTTGTTTTGAGCGCTTTGCCAAAAAGTTTGCATAGCTCCATGACGGGTTTAATTGTTGTTTTTTCAGCACTTGGCGGCACCTTAGGCTCCAGAGTGATTGGATATTTATTTAAAAATCAAGGACCAGAAAATGCGTTTTATTACACATTGATTCCAATGGCTTTGCTTTTGATTTCATTTTTCATTTTAAAAAAATTAACGGTTAGGTCATGAAAATCTTATTGAATGTTGATCAGGTATTTAGTGCTTTGTTAGAACAAGAAGATACCGATAAGGATAAAAAAATAACCAAAGACGATACTGGTCCTAAACGATTTGTATTGGTTGATGAAATTACGAAAAATGAAGTAGCCATTGAGGGTACTTATCATTTATCCAATTTATTGCAGGAGTTAGCGGAGCTAAAAAGCGTAAAGCCTGTTTTGGGAGAAGTCGATCTCAATCGAATTCAAGAAGATCCAGTCGAACGGATTTCTAGAAAAATTCGCGACGATTATTGGAATGAATTAACCCGAACTATTGATAAAAAAGGATTAGCTCAAATTCTTGAAGATGAAAAAACTTCGAGTGCTTTAGCAACGCTGTATGTGGCAGCGACTGACCTTCAAGGGGTAGCTTATTTTAAAGATTTAGAAAGTAAGTTTTCTAATTTTCAAGTAACGGTTTTGCCTGAAGGATATTCAGTCGATCATGTTGCAACTTTGGATAAAAGTCCAGGTATTTTGGCGCTTGCTTTACAGCAAAAATTATACAGTTTACAAGGGATTCCTTTTGTGGTTCCTGGTGGTCGCTTCAACGAAATGTATGGCTGGGATAGTTATTTTATTGGTGTAGGTTTACTCGTTGACAATCATTTTGAGAAGGCAATTGCAATAGCCGATAATTTTCAGTACCAGATAAAACATTACGGCAAAATACTAAATGCTAACCGAAGTTATTACCTAACGCGCACGCAACCTCCACTTTACTCTTCGTTGCTACTTGACATTACAAAAAAACGGGCCGTACCTAAAGACTGGTTGCGTTCTCATCTTGAAACTGTCATTTTAGAGTACAATTCGGTTTGGATGAAGCAAGGAAAACGACTAACTCCAACAGGTTTAAATCGGTACAAAGCCGATGGTGTTGGAATGCCTTTTGAGGTAGAGCCGGGTCATTTTGACGATATTTTAGAACCTTATGCCAAAAAATACGGGTTACCAATTCGCGAATTCGAGCAAAAATATTTAGAACGTACTTTGGTTGATGAAGATTTGGATGAGTACTTTGTGCATGACCGAAGTATGAGAGAGAGCGGGCATGATACCACCAGCAGATTTATAAATACCTGCGCCAATTTGAACGCGGTTGATGTCAATAGTTTTTTATTTAAATACGAGAAAGATATTGCCCACTTGATTGCTACTCATTTTGAAGGTGTTTTTGAAACTGACTCGGCCGTTTATACCACAGATGATTGGGAACAGAAAGCACATTTCCGAAAAGAAAAAATGAATGAGCTTTGCTGGAACGAGGCGGCAGGAATGTTTTTTGATTACGATTTTGTCAATCATAAGCAATTCCCGTTTGAGTCAGCTACTACATTTTTTCCGCTATGGGCAGGCTTGTGCACTCAGGAGCAAGCCAAGCAATTGGTAGAGGTGGCGCTCCCGCAGTTTTTACAAACGGGCGGAATTTCAGGAAGTACAAAAGCAAGTAGTTCGAACCTTTCGGCAGATGCTCCGCAACGACAATGGGATTATCCTTTTGGCTGGGCCCCGCATCAAATGTTGCTTTGGGAAGGATTACTGCGTTACGGTTACCGCGAAAAAGCCAAAGAAATGGTATACCGTTGGCTGTGGTTGATTACCAAAAATGCCGTCGATTACAACGGTACCATTCCTGAAAAATTCGATTTAGAAATCAGTTCTCATAAGGTTTTTGCTGAATATGGTAATGTAGGAACCGAATTTAATTACATCGCTAAAGAAGGTTTTGGATGGGTTAACGCCTCCTATCAATACGGTTTACAAATTCTAACTCCTGCCATGCGTGCCGATCTAAGTAAGCTTATTTCGCCAGATGTACTTTTTAAATAAATCGTATTTTGCAATTGCAAGCTATTTTTTCATAACTTTATGATTCACTAAATGAAAAAGTTATGACAGTTGATCAAATTTTAAGCAGCAAAGGGAAAGAAGTTATTTCCATCCTATCGACTAATACGGTTTATGAAGCACTCACCGTGATGAGTGAAAAAAACATTGGTGCTATTCTGATAATTGAAGATGCCGTTTTAAAAGGAATCCTATCAGAGCGTGATTATGCTCGAAAAATTGTTCTAAAAGACAAGTCATCTAAAAAAACCTTAGTGAGTGAAATTATGGAAACCACGGTTATCACGGTACAACCTTCAGATAATTTAGATTATTGCATGGAGTTAATGAGCAGTAAACGTATTCGACATTTGCCTGTTATTGAAAATCAAATTGTAATAGGGCTGATATCCATTAGTGATGTGGTGAAAGCTATCATTGAAATTCAAAAAGACACCATAAATCATTTAAATACTTACATCTCACAGTAGATCTCATACAAAGTCATCAAAATTAGCTTCTGTAATCAGAGGCTTTTTTTATTTCTAAGACTTGTTAATCACGCATTTTTAGAAAAGAATAGGATAAAAGCTGACTTTTTAAACCAAGTCTTCTATCTTTGTAGGCTAGAATAAAATCTAAAAAAAATGGACAAAAATAGTAGAAGAAAAGAAGCATTATTATACCACGCGAAACCAACGCCTGGAAAAATTCAAGTAGTTCCTACAAAGAAATATGCAACACAAAGAGACCTATCGTTGGCCTATTCTCCGGGTGTAGCAGAGCCTTGTTTAGAGATTGCAAAAGACATTAATAACGTTTATAAATACACAGCAAAAGGAAATCTTGTAGCAGTAATTACCAATGGTACTGCGGTTTTAGGGCTTGGGGATATTGGTCCCGAAGCATCAAAACCTGTAATGGAAGGAAAAGGTTTGTTGTTTAAAATTTTTGCTGATATCGATGTATTCGACATTGAAATTGGTACAAAAGATATCGAAGAGTTTATCCAAACTGTAAAAAACATTGCCCCAACTTTTGGAGGTATCAACCTTGAGGATATTAAAGCTCCAGAGTCGTTTGAAATTGAACGTCGTTTGGTTGAAGAATTGAATATTCCGGTAATGCATGATGACCAACACGGTACCGCTATCATTTCATCTGCGGCTTTGTTAAACGCTTTGGAATTAGCTGGTAAAAATGCTGAGGATGTGAAAATGGTTGTGTCAGGTGCGGGTTCAGCTGCATTGGCATGTGCTGATTTGTACGTTCTTTTAGGTGTAAAAGTCGAAAACATTTTAATGTTCAATAGTAAAGGTTTATTAACCAAGGACAATCCGAGTTTGTCTCAATTACAATTGAAATACGCAAAAGATATTCCGTCGATGTCATTGGCTGAGGCGTTGGTAGGATCGGATATTTTCTTAGGTTTATCAACAGGAGGTTTAATGTCCCCTGAAATGTTGTTGACCATGGCAGACAATCCAATTGTTTTTGCAATGGCCAATCCAGATCCTGAAATTGATTATAATGTTGCCATCGCTACGCGCAAAGATGTAATTATGGCCACAGGAAGATCTGATTTTCCTAATCAAGTAAATAATGTTCTTGGGTTTCCTTACATTTTTAGAGGAGCTTTAGACGTGCGTGCTACAAAAATTAACGAAGCGATGAAAATGGCTGCCGTAAAAGCTTTAGCGCTTTTGGCAAAAGAGTCGGTTCCGGAGCAAGTAAATGTGGCTTATGGCGCTACAAAATTAGTTTTTGGTCGCGATTATATTATTCCAAAACCATTTGATCCACGTTTAATCTCGATTGTGGCACCGGCTGTAGCCAAAGCTGCAATGGAATCAGGCGTAGCACTTAATCCGATTACAGATTGGAAAAAGTACGAAGACGAATTGAACGATCGTTTGGGTAACGATAATAAAATGGTGCGTTTGATTACCAACCGCGCTAAAATGGATCCAAAACGAATTGTATTTGCAGAAGCAGATCATTTGGATGTATTAAAAGCAGCTCAAATTGTACATGAAGAAGGTATTGGTTTCCCAATTCTTTTAGGAAACAAAGAAATAATTTTAGAGTTGAAAGAGGAAATTGGTTTTGATGCTGATGTTGAAATCATTGATCCAAAAATCAACGAAGAAAAAGAACGTAGAAATCAGTTTGCAAATACGTATTGGTCTTCAAGACAAAGACGAGGCATTTCGTTACTTGATGCTCAAAAATTAATGCGTGAGCGTAACTATTTTGCAGCAATGATGGTAAATGAAGGCGAAGCTGATGCTTTGGTTACGGGGCATTCAAGAAGTTATCCATCGGTTGTAAAACCAATGATGCAATTAATTGATAAAGCGCCTGGTGCATCAATCATTGCAACTACAAATATGATGATGACGGCACGTGGACCAATGTTCTTGGCCGATACGGCAATTAACATCAATCCTTCGGCTGATGATTTGGCTAAGATTGCAGTAATGACCGCTAAAACAGCTAAGATGTTTGGTGTAGAGCCTGTAATTGCTATGGTTTCGTTCTCAAATTTTGGATCGTCACCAAGTGATAGTGCAGCAAAAGTGCGCGAGGCGGTAGCTTATCTTCATAAAAATCATCCAGACATGATTGTTGATGGTGAAATTCAAGTAGATTTTGCACTTAATCCAGATATGCTTTCAGCTAAATTTCCGTTTTCTAAATTAGCAGGAAAAAAAGTAAATACTTTAATTTTTCCTAACTTAGATTCAGCAAACATTACTTATAAATTGTTGAAAGAATTGAATAAGTCTGACTCTATAGGGCCAATCATGTTGGGAATGGGCAAACCAGTTCACATTTTCCAGCTGGGTGCAAGTGTAGAAGAAATGGTTAATATGGCTGCCATTGCGGTTATCGATGCACAAGAAAAAGAGCTAAAAAAGAGCAAATCCAATACAATTAAATAAGCACCAAATAATTAGCATCTGTTAAAGTGCCGTTTTAGGTTCAAACAGATGCTAATTTTTTTATATTTGACACAATTTTAAACCGTCATGATAGCACATTTACAAGGGAAACTAGTCGAAAAGTCGGCAACACACGTAATTATCGACTGTGGCGGCGTGGGCTACCATGTTAATATTTCGTTGCATACCTATTCTTTACTGCCAACTAATGATTTAATCAAGCTGTATACGCATTTGCAAATTAAGGAAGATGCGCATACGCTTTTTGGTTTTATGGAAAAATCAGAGCGCGAAATTTTCAGACTTTTATTATCTGTTTCCGGAATTGGTGCTGGTATTGCACGCACGATGCTTTCCTCATTAAATCCCAAACAAATTACAAATGCTATCGCTTCTGGTGATGTAGGAACCATTCAATCTATTAAAGGAATTGGTAGCAAAACAGCCCAACGTGTGATTCTTGATCTAAAAGAAAAAGTGCTCAAATTGTTTGATTTAGACGAAGTTTCAATGTCGCAAAGCAATACAAATCGTGATGAAGCGTTATCAGCTTTGGAGGTGTTGGGATTTGTACGTAAAAGTGCTGAAAAAGTCATCGAAAAAATTGTTAAGGATGATCCCGAAGCATCTGTAGAATCCATTATCAAACAAGCGTTAAAAAACCTATAATAGTAGTCAAGAAACTAGCGATATATGCATAAAATTTGTACTTTTTTACTTGTTTTATTTTGTGGATTTTCAGTTCATTCTCAAGTAGAACAAGTGGCTCAGGATACAGTTAAAACTGGGTTTTCTGTTGGAAAAATTCAATTAAAAAACCCACCAAGTATTCGTTCTGCTTACACCTATGATCCTGTTACAGATCGTTATGTTTATACGAGTTCTTTAGACGGTTTGTCTATAAATTATCCCATTTTTTTAACACCAAAAGAATACGAAAAATTGGTTTTAAAGGAATCAATGCGGGATTATTTTAAGAAAAAAGTTGACGCTATTGATGGTAAAAAAGAAGGTAGCGACTTAGCTAAAAAAGATCTTTTGCCTCGATACTACGTTAAATCAGGCTTATTTGAATCTATTTTTGGTAGCAACACCATCGATGTTAGGCCTACTGGTTCTATCGAAATGGATCTAGGAATGCGTTACACAAAACAAGACAATCCTTCGTTTTCGCCTAGAAACAGATCTAATTTATCTTTTGATTTTGATCAACGTATTAGCATGAGTTTAATGGGTAAAGTAGGAACCCGATTGAATGTAAATGCCAATTACGATACGCAATCTACTTTTGCTTTTCAAAACTTAATTAAACTTGATTACGCTCCAACCGAAGACGACATTATTCAAAAAATAGAAGTTGGTAACGTAAGTATGCCACTTAACAGTTCCTTAATTCGTGGCGCACAAAGTTTGTTCGGGGTAAAAACCCAATTGCAATTTGGTAAAACAACGGTAACAGGTGTGTTTTCTGAGCAAAAATCACAAACCAAAAGCTTAGTAGCACAAGGCGGTGGTACGATTGAAGATTTTGAAATGTTTGCCTTAGATTATGATAGTGACAGGCATTTCTTTTTATCGCAATACTTTAGAAATAGATACGATAAAGCTTTAGCAAATTATCCATTTATTGACAGTAGGGTACAAATTTCGAGAATAGAAGTTTGGGTAACCAATAGGCAAAATAGAGTAACTACTACTAATAATAACTTACGTAATATAATTGCGTTACAAGATTTAGGAGAAGGCCAGTTGTCTGACACGCCGGATACTGAAGTAGTAGTTTTAAATCCATCAACAGGAATCTTTAATAATCCTGTAGATACGCCTGCTGACAACACAAACAATGATTACGACCCTGCACAAATTAATGCAGGAACGGGTTTGTTGAATCCAAATATTCGTGAAATTGCTACAGCCAATTCTGGTTTTAATACCACTGTGAACGAAGGGCAAGATTACTCCAAACTTGAAAATGCTCGAAAATTAAATCCAAACGAATATACCTTTAACCCGCAATTAGGATTTATCTCTTTGCAACAGCGTTTGGCTAATGATGAGGTTTTAGCAGTGGCCTATCAATATACAATTGGTGATCAAGTTTACCAAGTTGGGGAGTTTGGTAATGATGGTGTAGATGCTACCGTAGTTACGGGGAATACGCCTGCAACACAAGCTATTATTTCGCAAAGTTTGATTTTGAAAATGCTGAAAAGCAATTTGACAAACGTGACCAACCCGGTTTGGAATTTGATGATGAAAAATATTTATCAAATTCAGGGAGGGTATCAACTTACTCAAGAGGATTTTAGATTCAACATTTTATACACAGATCCGTCACCATTAAATTATATAACAGAGGCAAAAGATGTTGCGGGAAATCCGGTTCCATTTCCTGGACCAGATCCTTTAAAAACACCTAAGGAGAATGAAGAAAATAAGGTAGCCGAAACACCATTATTAAAAGTATTTAATTTAGATAAATTAAATTACAACAACGATCCTCAAGTAGGCGGAGATGGTTTTTTTGACTTCTTACCAGGATTAACAATTGATGCACAAAATGGTCGTATCATGTTTAGTACCAAAGAGCCTTTTGGAGAATTACTTTTCAAAAAATTATCCAATCCGAATAGTGGTGAAAACTACAGCAATCCTACAACTTATAATGAAAACCAACGCAAATATGTTTTTAGAAGCATGTATCGCAGTACGCAAGCGGGCGCTTTACAAGACAGTGATAAAAACAAATTTTTATTGCGCGGTAAATACAAATCTAACGGAAACGATGGAATTCCTATTGGTGCTTTAAACGTTCCTCAAGGATCAGTAGTGGTGACCGCCGCTGGACGAGTATTGGTGGAAGGCGTTGATTATAGTGTGAATTATCAATTTGGTAGAGTACAAATTTTAGATCCGTCTTTGCAAGCCTCTAATACGCCAATAGAAATTTCATTAGAAAACAATTCTATATTTGGTCAGCAGACCAGACGATTTATGGGCTTTAATGTGGAGCACAAAATTTCGGAGAATTTTGTAGTAGGTGGTACTTTTTTAAAAATGTCCGAGCGTCCTTTTACACAAAAATCAAGTTTTGGTCAGGAGTCAGTAAACAATACCATCTTCGGTTTTAATACCAATTTTTCAACTGAGGTGCCGTTCTTTACACGATTAGTAAACAAACTACCAAATATTGATACTGATGTTCCCTCAAATTTATCTATAAGAGGTGAAGTTGCTTTCTTAAGACCAGACACTCCAAAGGCTGATCAATTTGAAGGTGAATCTACCATTTATGTAGATGATTTTGAAGGCTCGCAATCTACCATTGATTTAAGGTCACCTTTTGCTTGGAGTTTGGCTTCGGTGCCAGAGCGTAATACAGGAAGTCGTTATGATTTTGGCGGAAACGCTACAGATTTAAGGTATGGTTTCAAGCGAGCAAAGTTGGCTTGGTATGCTATTGACCCAATTTTTTACACCCAAAAACCTGCAGGGATATCAGATGATGATTTATCCTTTAATAAAACCCGTCGTATTTTTAGTAGAGAGTTGTATCCTCTTACTGATATCGCTCAAGGGCAAACACAAGTTATAAATACTTTAGATTTAACTTACTTCCCAACAGAGCGAGGACCGTACAACAATGATTCAAATTTTGCTACTAATCCAAGTGACAACTTTGGGGGAATCATGCGCTCTTTAAATTCAACCAATTTTGAACAAGGAAATGTAGAGTACATTCAGTTTTGGATTCTAGATCCATACGTTGGTAATGGCCCAGCACCACAGTCAAATTCAGGTAAAATTTATTTTAACTTAGGTGAAATTTCTGAGGATATACTAAAGGACGGTCGTAAGCAATATGAAAACGGTTTAGGTACTGATCAACTTTTGGTAAACCCAAGACCAATTTGGGGTGAGGTGCCAGCATCGCAATCGTTAATTTATGCTTTTGATACTAATACAGCCAATAGAAGAGTTCAAGATATTGGTTTAGACGGTCTCTCGAATGATTTAGAAGCTCAAGTATATACTAATTTTGCATCTGAGCTTGATCCTGCTGCTGATGATTACCGTTTTTATTTGAATGCTAACGGTGGCATTATTGATCGCTACAAACAATACAACGGTACTGATGGCAACTCTGCTGTAGATATCAACGATGCTAACCGTGGTGCTACAGCTGCTCCTGATGTTGAAGATATTAATCGTGACAATACAATGAATACCATAAATGCTTATTATGAGTACAGTATAGATGTACAGCCGGGTATGCAGATTGGTCAAAATTACATCACAGATATTCGTAACACACAAGAAACTTTACCAAACGGTTCTACAACTGTGGCACGATGGATACAGTTTAAAATTCCGGTTTCCCAGCCAGAAAATACAATTGGAAGCATTTCTGATTTTAGATCAATACGTTTTATGAGAATGTTCATGACGGGTTTTAATGAAGAAGTTACCGTTCGTTTTGGAGCGCTAGATTTAGTTCGAGGAGAATGGAGAAGGTACACTAATACACTTGACTTTAATGATACCAATCTTGCTGACGATAATACCATTTTAGATGTTTTGGCGGTAAATGTCCAAGAAAATAACGAGAGATGCCCAATCAATTATGTAGTTCCACCGGGAGTACAAAGGGAGCAATTGTTTAATAACAATACCATCATCAACCAAAACGAACAATCGTTGGCATTACGAGTTTCGGGGGATGGGTTAGAGCCACAAGATTCAAGAGCTGTTTTCAAAAATGTAAGTATTGATATGCGTCAGTTCAATAAACTTAAAATGTTTTTACACGCAGAGTCTTTACCGGGTGAGATCAGTTTGCAAGATGGCCAAATGAGTGGTTTCATTCGTTTTGGAAATGATTTTAATCAAAACTTTTATCAAGTAGAGATCCCTTTAAAAGTTACACTTCCAAATGGGGTATCTAATTCTGATTGCACACCTTTAAATGCGGAGGCTGTTTGGCCAACAGAGAACGAGATCGACTTACCACTAGATTTATTGACTAAGTTGAAAATTCTGGCCATGAGTATTGACCCTACAACTTTACCACTTGATGGAGTTTATTATCCTGACTTAGATCCTTCAAAACCTGATGGTGATGGTAGCGCTAATTTGCGAATTGGTATAAAAGGGAATCCAAATTTTGGTTTGGTACGCACCCTAATGGTAGGGGTTAAAAACAATGATTTACGAAACGATATTCAAGGCGAGGTTTGGTTTAACGAATTGCGCTTGGCTGATATGGATAACAAAGGCGGGATGGCAGCGGTACTTAATATAGATACTAATTTTGCTGATTTCGCAACTGTTTCGGCTAGTGGACGAAAAAGTACAATTGGCTTTGGTACTTTAGAGCAAGGACCTAACGAACGCAGTCGTGAAGATGTGCAGCAGTACAATATCGTTACTAATGTAAATATGGGTAAATTGCTTCCGCAAAAATGGGGAGTGAATTTACCATTTAATTATGCGGTTGGCGAGGAAACTATTACGCCAGAATACGATCCTTTTAACCAAGATATCAGATTAAAGCAACTTATTGCCGAAACGCCGGAACAAAACAAAAAAGATAACATTCGCAATCGTGCAATTGATTACACCAAACGAACTAGTATCAATTTTATTGGAGTTCGAAAAGAGCGTCAAGCTGAGCAAAAACAACGTGTATATGACATCGAAAATTTTACTTTTTCGCAATCGTATAATGAAGTAGAGCGTCATGATTTTGAAATAGAAGAGTATGTTGATCAGCAGGCTAATTCATCCATTGATTATTCTTATGCGTTCAAATCAAAACCTGTTGAGCCTTTCAAGAAAAATAAAATGATGCAAAAAAGCAATTATTGGAAAATGTTGAGTGATTTCAATTTCAATTATTTGCCTTCTACAATCAACTTTAATACTAATATCAACAGGCAATACAACCGTCAGCAATTTAGACAAGTAGAAGTAGAGGGTATCGGTCTAGATCCATTGTACCGACGTAACTTTGCTTTCAATTATCAATACGGTTTTAATTATAATTTGACTAAGGCATTAAAACTAAACTACACCGCATCGTCAAGTAATATTGTCAAAAATTATCTTAATGAAAATAACGAACCTATTGACAGTTTCACGATCTGGGATAGTTATTGGGATATGGGTGATCCTAATCAGCACCTGCAACAGTTGGTTTTAAATTATGAAATCCCAATTAATAAAATTCCGCTGTTTGGTTTTGTAAAAGCGAATTATACCTATACCGGTGATTACAGTTGGCAGCGTACCTCAAATGCGTTGTCACAAATTAGTATTGACGGACAGGATTTTAATTTAGGAAACACGATTCAAAATGCAGCATCTCATAATATTAACGGAACGTTCAATATGGAGACGCTTTATAAGTATTTGGGTTTGTCTAAAACAGCCAAAAAATCAGTTGCTAAACCTAAAACTGCTATTCCTAAACCTGGAGAAAAAATTGTTAATACAGCTCCAAATGTTGTCGATAAAAAGAGTCCATTTGTAGATGGTTTACTAGGGATTTTAACCAGTGTAAAAAATATTCAAGTAAATTACACGCACAATAGCGGAACTGTTTTACCAGGATACACACCAGGAGTTGGGTTTTTGGGTTCGTCTAGACCATCACTTGGGTTTATTTTTGGAAGCCAAGATGATGTTCGTTTTGAGGCAGCTAAGAATGGTTGGTTAACCACATACCAAGATTTTAATCAAAATTACAGCCAAGTCACTAATAAGGTTTTAAAGGCTACAGCCAATGTTGATTTGTTTCCAGATTTTAAAATTGATTTAACATTAGATAGGTCTTATTCGGATAATTTCTCAGAGCAATATGATGTTTCAAATGGGATATATAATGCAAGATCTCCATACAATACAGGGATTTTTTCAATTTCTACGGTGTTGATAAAAACTTCTTTTGCAACTAGCGATCAAAATAATTCTAGTGCATTTGATGATTTTAGAGCCAATAGGTTAACAGTAGCGAATCGTTTGGCTACTGAGCGAGGCATCGATATTAATAATCCAATTAATATTGATCCAGAAGGGTTTCCTAGAGGGTTTGGTAAAAATAATCAAGCAGTATTATTGCCAGCTTTCTTGGCAGCTTACAGTGGTGGCAATGCGACTGATGTTTCTTTGGGAATTTTTAGAAGTTTTCCAATACCAAACTGGGCCATTAAGTACAACGGATTGATGCGTTACGAAACTTTCAAGAAAGCTTTTAAACGTTTTTCATTGCAACACAATTACCGCGCATCTTACACAATCAATGCTTTCCGTTCTAATTTTGAGTTTGATAAAGATCCTGCCGGTTTAGATGCCAGCGGAAACTTTTTTAACAAAACGATCATGTCTAATATCAACTTGGTGGAACAGTTTAATCCATTAGTTCGTATGGATTTTGAGTTGAAAAGTTCGTTAAAAATTCTAACCGAAATTAAAAAAGATCGCGCTTTGTCAATGAGTTTTGACAACAACTTATTGACAGAAGTTAAAGGTGTAGAGTATGTAGTAGGGCTTGGATATCGTTTTAAAGATGTAATATTCTCATCGCGCTTGGCTGATAATCCGACCGGAATCATCAAAAGTGATATCAATTTAACCGCCGATGTAACTTATAGAAACAATGAGACATTGGTGCGCTACTTGGATTACGACAACAATCAATTAGCAGGAGGGCAAAATATTTGGACAATCAAGCTTAAAGCGGATTATGCATTTAGTAAAAACCTAACCGCTATTTTCTATTACGATCACTCGTTTTCTAAAGCGGTAATTTCAACTGCATTTCCATTAACAAACATTAGATCTGGATTTACACTCCGATATAATTTTGGAAATTAATTTTTGAAATCTGATCAAAATTTCTGTAGAAGATTGTTACATTTGTCTCATAAAAAATCAATTACTAATAACTATTTATCAATTACAAATTAGATGAACATACCAGCAAATTTAAAGTATACAAAAGATCACGAGTGGATTAGTATCGAAGGCGATATCGCAACAGTAGGAATAACTGATTTTGCACAAAAAGAATTAGGAGATATTGTATACGTTGAGGTGGAGACTTTAGATCAAACGCTTGAAAAAGACGAAGTTTTTGGAACGGTTGAAGCGGTAAAAACGGTATCGGATTTATTTTTGCCTATAGCAGGTGAAATTATCGAATTTAACGATGCGCTTGAGAGTACGCCAGAAAGTGTAAATTCAGATCCTTATGGTGCAGGTTGGATGATTAAAGTGAAAATTGCAAACCTTGACGAAGTAGCTACTTTGCTTTCGGATGCAGATTACAAAGCATTAATTGGTGCTTAAAAACATTTATCTTTTCAGCACAATAATTTGGGCTGTAATTATATCTGTATTTTGCTTAGTCCAGTTTAATAGTGTTCCATTAGGAACAGTGTCGCATTTGGATAAAGTAGTTCATGCATTCTTTTATTTTGTACTTACATTTTTGCTGCAATTATTTCTTAGCGAATCGAAGGCCAATTGGTCAAAGAAAGCTGTGAAAAGCTATTCTTTTGTAAGTGCTATTTTGTTCGGAATAGTGATTGAGTTAGTTCAAGAGACTTGCACAGCAACAAGGCATGCCGATGTATTAGATGTATTGGCAAATACTACAGGTTCATTACTTTCTATAGGAGTATTTTCGATGTATGAACGTATCAAATTAAAACATAAGTACTAGTTACGAATTGAAATCCCGCTCCAGCGGGATTTTTTGTTTTGTGCTGTTTTTTTAGAAAATAAAATTCATCGTTTTTTTATCTTTTGCATTCATTATTACAGCCTGAGGCTAACCTTATGTAAAGATAAAATGTATTTTTGTACAACTAAGCACTGCTTCCAAAAAACCAAAATAAATGGATATCAAGAATTATTTAGACAGTACCTATTTAAAAACAGCTTTGCAAGCAGGTGTATCCGAAGAGCAAAATGATCTATTGGTAGTAAACTGTATTCAAGAAGCAATCGATGAGCAATTCAAGCTCGTTATGATTCGCCCAGAAAAAGTTTCTTTGGCATACCGTATGAGAGCAGACCAAGAATCTCAAATAAAAATTGGAACCGTAATTGATTTCCCAGAAGGTAAAGCAAGCATTGATGAAAAATTAGATGAAGCCAAAGTCGCTATCGCTGCAGGTGCTGATGATTTAGATTTTGTATGCAATTACCAAGAGTTTAAAAATGGACAAGTAGATCTCGTAAAACATGAAATACTCCTTGGTACACAATTGGGTTTAACGCATCACAAAGTTGTCAAATGGATTATTGAAGTAGCGGCACTTACAGACAAAGA
Organism: Flavobacterium sp. K77; assembly: GCF_021608205.1. Taxonomy (NCBI): domain Bacteria; kingdom Pseudomonadati; phylum Bacteroidota; class Flavobacteriia; order Flavobacteriales; family Flavobacteriaceae; genus Flavobacterium; species Flavobacterium sp. K77. The sequence goes on from NZ_JAKIHO010000001.1 coordinate 576,006, forward strand.
GATTATTCAGATTTGTAGTTTGATTAAAAATGTAGTTGTTAAACATTTTAATCAAGAACAATTGGCAAGTGTTTTTGTTAAATCGTCAACAGGTTTCTTCAAAACTCAAGATAATTTGCCAAATGGAGCAACTGTGGATACCATAAAAATGATGTTGGAAAATGCAGCACCTTTGCCTGTTAAAGCGGCAGGTGGCGTAAGGACTTATCAAGAAGCGGTAGCTATGATTGACCTTGGGGTGAAGCGTATAGGGACTTCAGGGGCTAAAGAAATTGCCTCAGGTCAAAGAACTAAAGATGAATATTAAAAATATAAATACCACCTGCATGAATAAAATTTTAGTAGTAATAGCTCTTTTGGGTACTATTTTCTTTGCTTCGGCACAAGAATCTAACCGAGTAAATCCTCAAGAAGATGCAACTGCAGACCGCTTTCCTGTTTTTACTAATTGTCAAAATTTACAGGGTGAACAATTAAAAAAATGTTTTTACGATCAAGTGCAAGATTTTGTGAATGCTAATTTCGTGGTTCCACAAGACCTGATTCAAAACAATTTTAATGGTAATGTAAAAGTATTGTTTGAAGTGAATTCTGATGGCGTTTTCAAAGTTATTTATACTGATGCTGCTAATGAGCAGTTATTACAAGAAACCAAGCGCGTGTTTTCGTCTATGCCAAAAGTTTCGCCTGCTACTTACAATGGTAAGCCTACTTATTCACGGTTTACAATGACAATTCCGATTCCGCTTCAATCTAGAACTGAAACAGTAGCAAGTACAAAAGCTGTGTTATCTAATGTGGTGAAAAAAGATGTTGTGCTTACTGAATTGGATAGTATTGTCTATAAAAAATTCGATAGTCCTGAGTTTGAGAGCAATCTTAATATTCCCTTTTCTCATAGTTATTATGCGCAGTTTGATGCAGCGATGAACCAAATGGGTAGTAATAATCACACTGCCTCTAAGCCGTTTACCTATGCTCAAGTAGCTAAATATTACGATTTTAAATCGGTAAATCAATCTTTGCAAAAGAATACAAAAAGTTGGTGGGCAAAGAAATTGTGGAACGAAAATTTAGTACAGATAAAAGGCGAGGATTACTGGTTTACGTTGAATCCGATACTAGATTTGCAAGTTGGGAGCGCTTCAGATAGCAAATCATCCTATACTTACACAAATACACGAGGAATTAATTTTAGAGGAGGTTTGGGAAAAAATCTTCATTTCACCACTACGGTTTTTGAAAGCCAAGGTCGTTTTGCAGATTATTACAACAATTACGCTATTTCTATTCGTCCTGACGGAGGAAATCCAGCAATCATTCCGGGTATAGGAATTGCTAAAGAATTCAAGACTGATGCTTTTGACTTCCCTTCGGCAGATGCTAATTTGACTTTTACACCAAGCAAGTACCTAGACATGCAGTTGGGCTATAGCAGAAATTTTATCGGTGATGGATATCGATCTTTGTTAGAAAGTGACGGCACCAGTCCTTATCCTTATTTTAAACTAAACACCAATTTCTGGAAAATAAAATATACCAATACCTATATGTGGTTGAAAGACGTGCGACCAGAGGTGACGACTGAGAGGACTTATGCAACAAAATTCATGGCTAATCATTATTTAAGTTGGAATGTCTCCAACCGACTGAATTTAGGTTTTTTCGAATCGGTAGTGTGGACTAATACAAACGATCGTGGGTTTGATGTGAACTTTGTAAATCCTATAATATTCTATCGTTCGGTTGAGTTTACTTCATCTGCACGAAGCGGAAACGCTATTCTAGGACTTACTTTTAAATACAAATGGAACAATTCCATTAATTTTTATGGGCAGTTTATTTTAGATGAATTCTCACTAGGCGATGTGAAAGAAGGTAATAATAGCTGGAAAAATAAGTATGGTTACCAAATAGGAGCGAAATATTATAATGCTTTTGGTATTAAAAATTTGTTAGCTCAAGTTGAGTATAATCACGTAAGGCCTTATGTGTATTCGCACAGTGCTGTGATTACAAATTATGGTCACAACAATCAAAGTTTAGGACATCAATGGGGTGGTAATTTTAGGGAGCTAATCGGAATTGCTCGTTACCATCAAGGTAGGCTGTTTGCTGATGCAAAAGTTATTTTGGGTACTCGTGGATTTGATTTTAATACACCATCTGATTCATTTAACTACGGAGGAAATATTTATAAAAATTACGACGATCAAAGACCTTTTGATTCTGGTGTAAAAGTTGGTCAAGGAAACAAAACAACAGTATTTATTGCTGACCTTCAAGCAGGCTATTTGATTAATCCCTCAACTAATTTAAAGCTATTTGGTAGTTTGATTTATCGTAGTTTTAATCCTGATGTTGATACTGTTACCGCCTTTAATCAAAATACAACTTGGTTTAGTATGGGGGTTAGAGCGGATATTTTCAATTGGTATTTTGATTATTAATCGCTACCGTATTGATTTTTATACTTTTTTGTGAATTGTTTTTTGTCAAATCCCTTTTGTTAGTCTACTTTTGCAAAAGTTTTTAGAAACAAAATATTACTAGCATTGAGCGCAACATCCAGTACACTTTCATTAAAATCTGTTTATATCGATTTCAGAGAAATCACTAAAGCGCGTCTAGCTGTGAGTGTGGTTTTTTCGTCAATAGCTGGTTTTATGTTGGGTATTTACGATTGGAACTCACTTAGCTGGATGGTTTTGTTAAAGTTAGCTGTTGGTGGCTATTGTATGGTAGGCGCTTCTAATGCTTTTAATCAGGTTATCGAAAAAGATCTCGATGCTTTGATGGATAGAACGAAAGATCGTCCAGTTCCAGCAGGTAGAATGACAGTTGCTTCGGCATTAATAATTGCCTGTTTACTCACTGTGGTAGGTTTGGTTTTGTTGTATACCATCAATGAAAAAACCGCCATGTTTGGTGCAATTTCGATCTTTTTATACACTAGTGTATATACGCCTCTAAAAACAATGACTTCTTTATCAGTTTTTGTTGGCGCTTTTCCAGGTGCAATTCCGTTCATGTTAGGTTGGGTTGCAGCTACTGGTGAATTTGGTATCGAAGCAGGAACTTTGTTTTTAATTCAATTTTTCTGGCAGTTCCCACATTTTTGGGCCATCGGATGGTTTTTATACGAAGATTACGAAAAAGCAGGATTTTTTATGTTACCTACGGGTAAAAAAGATAAAGGAACTGCGCTACAAGTAATATTGTATACCGTTTGGTTGATTTTGGCCTCCTTATTACCTGTTTTTGGTTACACAGGCCGTTTGTATATTACACCTGTCACAGCTGTGATTGTGTTTTTGCTAGGATTGTGGATGTTATTTTATGCTGTAAAATTGTATAAAGAACGCACAGCCAAAGCGGCACGAACCTTAATGTTGGTGAGTGTTTCTTATATTACTTTGTTGCAATTAGTGTATATTATTGATAAATTTTTAAGATAGATATGAATATGACAATGACCGCAGAGGAGCAAAAAGCACGTAGCAATAGGTCGTATAAGCTGATCTTATTGTTTGCTATGGTGAGTATGACTATGATGTTTGCTGGACTTACTAGTGCGTTTGTAGTGAGTAAATCAAGGGCAGATTGGTTGAAAGATTTTGAATTACCAAGTGCATTTTATTACAGTACAGTTGTAATTATTGCTTGTAGTGTTACCTTTCATTTGGCTAAAAAAGCAATTCAACGAAACAATCAAAGTGCTACGACAGGTTTTCTTTTAGGGACCTTAGCTTTAGGACTTTTATTTGTATTTTTACAATTCGAAGGCTTCGATCAAATCGTACAAAGTGGCTATTATTTCACTGGTAGCGGAAGTTCAATTACAACAACATTTTTGTATGTTGTAACTGTTGTGCACTTGTTACACCTTGCTGGCGGTGTGATTTCGCTGTTAATTATAATTTATAATCATTTTAAACAAAAATACAATTCATCTCAAACCCTTGGTATAGAACTCGGTGCAATGTATTGGCACTTTTTAGACTTATTATGGGTTTATTTGTTTTTGTTTTTATATTTCTTTAAATAAGAAAAAAACGTAAATTTGGGAACTTTTTAACGAATAACTTTTATGGAAGCGACAGTTACTACTGCAAATAGTGAAGAAAAAACTTGGGGAGGCGGCAATGAGCCAATGGGAGCAAGTTATGGTAAATTAATGATGTGGTTTTTTATCGTATCAGATGCCTTAACGTTCTCTGGATTTCTAGCGGCTTACGGTTTTTCTAGATTTAAATTTATTGAAACATGGCCAGTGGCTGATGAGGTGTTTACACACTTTCCGTTCTTACACGGAGTTTCAGCGCCTATGTATTATGTGGCGTTGATGACGTTTATTTTGATTTTCTCATCTGTAACAATGGTTTTAGCTGTTGATGCAGGGCACCAAATGAAAAAGAACAAAGTGGTTATCTACATGTTTTTAACAATTATTGGTGGTTTGATTTTCGTAGGTTCTCAAGCTTGGGAGTGGAAAAACTTCATTAAAGGTGAGTACGGTGCAATCGAAACCAAAGGTGGTAGTTTACTGCAGTTTGTTGATAAAGATGGTAAAAGAGTTGCCTTAGCAGAGTTTGCTGCTACTCTTCCTGAAGAGAGAGAGCAACTAACTCGCAATAAAGCAAAGTGGTTCATGGATGAACCTACTTTACCTTCTTATTCAGTTGCTGAAGTTCAAGCTGGTTTCAAATCGCATCCAGATATCTTAATTCGTACTGAAGTATTGAATGAGAAAAAACAAAAAACAGTTCTTTCTAGAAAAGAGTCAGAGGCTAGATTAGCAGATGCTCACTATGTTGTTGAAGGAGCTAACTTGATTAGAAACGAGTACGGAAGTAAATTATTTGCTGACTTCTTTTTCTTTATCACAGGTTTTCACGGTTTCCACGTATTTTCTGGAGTGATTATTAATATTATCATCTTCTTTAATGTGTTATTAGGAACTTACGAGAAAAGAAAAAGTTATGAAATGGTAGAAAAAGTTGGATTATATTGGCACTTTGTCGATTTAGTTTGGGTTTTCGTATTTACAGTTTTCTATCTAGTTTAATTTCAAAAAGTAATTATCATGTCACACGATCACGTATCAAATACTGGTAGAATCTGGAAAGTTTTCGGAATCTTATCTGCAGTAACAATTGTTGAAGTTATTTTAGGTATTTTGAAGCCAGAGTCTCTTCACATGAACAGTTTAATGGGTATGAACTTGCTAAACTGGATTTTTTACGCTCTTACTTTATACAAAGCGTATTATATTGTTTGGGCATTTATGCACATGGAAGGCGAAAAAAGTTCTTTGAGAGCATCAGTAGTTTATCCAGTTATCTTTTTAGTATTATACCTTCTTTTTATTCTTTTAACAGAAGGCGATTATATTTATGAGGTTTTTAAAAATTCAACAATTAAATGGAATTTTTAACAAGATATTAATTCATGAAAAGGGTACGCATTGCGTACCTTTTTTTATTTTTGTACTCTAATAAAAGTAGCTCATTCAATGAAAAAAAATATAGTTCTTTTTGTTCTTTTTATCCTTCCTATCGTAGCTTACTTATTTTTTGCTTCGGGTGTAAACGGATATACTAAATTGCCGACAATAACTCCAAATACTGCTGATTTTGGAAAATGGGAAACATTAGACGGTAAACCTATTACGCTAACCGGTAAGGTAACTATTTTAGGTTTCTCAGGTTTTGAGTTGTTAAAAAACAGAGGAAATCTTTTTAATTTAAATCAAAAGATATATCAACGTTATCATGAGTTCAAAGATGTTCAATTTGTGATCTTATGTCCGAAAGGAACAGAGCAAGATGCTAAAAAGGTAATTTCTGCGCTGGGTGCTTTTACTGATGTGGCACAATGGCGTTTTGTTTTTGCCACGCCAGAAGAGATTTCTAAATATTATGCTCAGTTAAACTTGGTTGAAAAACTTGATGATAAATTTGGCACACCAAAAGTATATATCGTTGACAAAAAACGAAATTTACGTGGTCGTAAATTGGTAAAAGATGTGATGGAAGGGTACAACACATTTCATCCAGCTGAATTAAGTAATGAAATGTTAGATGATTTTAAAGTCATTTTGTATGAATACAGAGCAGCTTTAAAAAAGAATAACAATGCTTCACGAAAAATTTAAAATTCTTCTTTTATGTTTAAAAATAAATCGTACATAGGTATTTCTTTTATTGTTTTGATATTTGGTATTTATGCTATCCCTAAAATTGTTCAACGCATTAAAACAGATAAAGTAGTCCAAGGTGATCGTTTAGATCGTGTAAATCCTGTTACTGCTGATGATGATAAGTTGATTAAAATAGGGCCAGCACCTCGTTTTGAATTAACTAATCAAGATAACAAAAAGATAAATAATGACACGTATAAAGGTAAGGTCTATGTTTTAGAGTTCTTTTTTGTGAGTTGTCCTACTATTTGCCCAAAGATGAATGAGAGTATGTTGCTCATTGAGAAAAAGTTTTTTGGAAATCCTAACTTTGGTATAGCATCAATCACTATTGATCCCGATCATGATACTGCTGAAGTTTTAAAAGATCATTCTAAATTACTTGGTGTTCGCTCTTCAAATTGGCATTTTTTAACGGGTAAAAAAGACTATATTTTCAACTTAGCTAATAAAGGTTTTAATTTGTATGCAGGTCAAAATAAAAAGGTAGCGGGTGGTTTTGAGCACTCGGGTCTTTTTGCTTTAATTGATAAAAACGGAAATATCCGTTGTAGAAATGATGAGTTTGGTAATCCAATATTGTATTACGATGGACTTGATAAAATGGGAGTAAGAAACATTCAGCAGGATATAAATATTTTATTAAAAGAGTAAAATGGAAAATAGAACTTTAGAACAAAAATACAACAAGTGGATTATCGTAGTGTCAATTGTTATTCCTGTAGTGGTAGCAATTTTATTTGGCGTTAAATTAAAAGATTTTGGTTATAATGTAGAGCCTTTGTCTTTCTTGCCGCCTATTTACGCTACAACTAATGGTTTAACGGCTATTTTGCTTGTTGCTGCTGTGATGGCCATAAAAAACGGAAACAGAAAGTTGCACCAAAGTTTGATGACGGCAGCTATCGCCTTGTCTTTGGCTTTTTTGGTGATGTATGTTGCTTATCATATGACAGCAGATTCAACTAAATTTGGTGGTGATGGAGCTATTAAAGCAGTTTACTTCTTTATATTAATTACACACATTGTTTTATCTATTGCTATAATCCCAATGGTATTGATTACTTATGTGCGTGCGTTATCTCAAAGATTTGATGCGCACAAAAAAATTGCGAAAATAACTTTTCCTATTTGGTTGTATGTAGCGGTAACGGGTGTAATAGTTTATTTAATGATTTCTCCTTATTATGTACATTAATTCTTTAAAGACAAGAAATAGCGTAGCTGTAAAAGGATGGCGCTCAAGTACACTATTAATAGGATTGCTACTCTTTTTATCGTCTAACATAGTTTCTGCGCAATGTGCCATGTGTAGAGCTGCATTAACTAGTGATGATAATACTACCCAAGCTGCTGCCGTTAATGATGGTATTGTTTATTTAATGATAATACCGTATCTGTTAGTAGCTGTGATTGGTTTCATGATTTACAAAATGAAAAAGAAAAAGGCATAATTAAAATTTGCTGTTTAGGGTACTTATTCAAATCCATCAACGGTGATTTGTACGTTACCGTCTAATTTTAAGTAAGCTAAAATCGCTTGATTAGTAAGTGCTACTTTTTTAAATTCGATGTCTTGCATTTTTCCATTGACAAAAACTCCCGGCATTGGTGAATAATTCATCAAGTAATTCTTGATGTTTAGTTGTGCTTCGTCTAAATTCGGCTTTATTGAATACCTACAACTTTGCTCTATTTTTTTCAAAATTAGTCCTTGTGCCAGCCAGTTGGCGGTGCGCGTAAGTTTATTTTTTGTGTCTAGCGCGTAATCTAAATTTTCAAAATAGATTTCTTTTTTCTGCTCATTGTACGCTGGGATTCCGGCTAAATACAATGTGCCATTTACAGTGCCTTGTACTTCTAGAGCAATTATCATTTTGCCGTTTTTGTGCCAAATGTCTACTTTGTTTACTTTTACTTTTTTGTTGCCGGATCCAAATTCTTGGTCACTAAAGTTTTTAGTCATTAGTCGTGATGCTTCTTGATATCCTGAAATTGCAACAATGTTAGCTGATAGTTGTTGTGGAGTTTTTGGGACAGTTTTTAGTGCGATTTTGTTGGCATTGAATTTAGAATCTGGCTTTTTGCCAATTATGGTCTCCATATTGCACTTTAAACCCATGTCTAATAAAATTGTTCCATTTTTTAGTTTTGCAGTTGTTGTATATAATTCTAGAGGTGCAATTCGTAACCAACTTTCATAAGTTTCACTTAACTGAAATGGTTGGCAAATTTTCTCTAAGGCAGCTAAAACATTCGGTTTGAAATCGAGTGATTTAGCAATAGCATCATCAATTTTCTTTTCGATTTTTGATTTAAAAAGTTGAACCGTTGGGTTGATTAAATAGGTAACTGGCACGTTTTTACCTAAAACAACCATACTCGGACTTTCGGTCCAATCTAATGATTTTAATGTAGTTTTGGTGTTTAGTTTCCAGTTTACTAGCTGGACATCACTTTCTAATGTGATGATTCCATTTAGGTTAAATTCGCGCGTATCATAAAGTTCGATTCCCATTTTTTTAGTGCCGAGGCGGTACTTAATGTTTGCTTTTAGCGGTAAAATAGTTTTAATTTTTCCAAAAGCATCTGTAATTTGAATCGGAGCTTGTTTCCAGACTTTCATTTCGATATCGTCATCATCGATTACATTGTCTTCATATATCAATCCATTTAAGCTTGTATTAGTTTGCTTTTCGATGTCTCTTAATTGTACCGAAATGGGTAAATTGATAAATGAAATCTGGCTTTCGTATTGCAATGGAGCCGCATCATCAGGTTCAGGTTTGAGCGTGTTTATTTTTGAAGTACTCGAGCAGGACACAACAAAAAGAGCTGTTATTATAACGAAAAAAGAACTTTGTAATGTTTTCATAAATGGGAGTTGTAGTAGCAAAATTAAGCAATCTATTCTTTTTTTAATTTTTTTTGTAACAAATGCTTACTTGCCAAGTCTAATTGAAGAATTACAGTTGTAGTGTTGCATTTTGTTAAGCATTGATTTCGCACAAGAACTAAAATGTTAAATTTTTTTGCAGTTGTCCTGCAATTTCATTCGAATTATATGAAAAATAAAAGTTGTATCGGTTTCATTTGTATGGCGTTACTCAGTTTGTCAGCTCATGCTCAAACTAAGAAATGGACCTTACAAGAATGTGTTAATTATGCCATTCAAAATAACATTTCTATTAAACAATCGGAGTTAGATGCCAAAACTGCTTTGATTGATAAGCGAAGTGCCGTTGGTAGTTTTTTACCTTCAATTAATGCAAGTACTTCGCATTCTTGGAATATTGGTTTGAACCAAGATATTACAACAGGTTTGCTGCAAAATCAAACTACACAATTTACCTCTGCTGGGGTGAATGTGGGAATAGATATTTACAAAGGTTTACAAAATCAGAACCGATTACGTAGATCCAATTTATCTCTTGTTGCTGCAAAGTATCAATTGGTCAAAATGCAAGAGGATATTGCTTTAAACGTAGCCAATGCTTTTTTACAAGTGCTTTTTAATAAAGAAAATTTGAAAGTGCAAAAAGAACAATTGGACATTAATGAAAAGCAATTCTCTCGTTCAGAAGCTTTGGTAAAAGCTGGTTCGATACCAAGAGGTGATTTGTTGGATATTAAAGCTACTGTTGCTACGAATAATCAAAACATAATTGCAGCTGAAAATGCATTATTGATTTCTAAATTGAGTTTGTCTCAATTATTACAACTTAAGGAATTTGAAAATTTTGATATTGTTGATGATACCGATGTAAAGGATGAAAATAATATCATGATGCAAACTCCCAATGCCATTTACAGCAAAGCTCTTGAAGGTAGAACAGAATTAAAGATTGCAAAAACGAATTTAGAACTTGCGGAAAAAGATGTTGTTATTGCAAAAGGAGCCTACCAACCAACTATTCAAGGTTTTTATAGCTTTAATTCTAGGGTTGCATATAGTGATAGAGTTGTGGGTGTTGTGCCTAATGCAGCAAATCCAACTTCGCAAATTGGTGTTGTTGAAGGAACAAATCAAAATGTTTTAGCTCCTAATTTCACAAGAGTTTTAGGAAAACCTGCTCCATTTTTTGATCAGTTTAGTGACAATAAAGGTCATTCTTTTGGAGTGCAGTTGTCAATTCCAATCTTGAATGGATTATCTGTAAAAAATAATGTTGACCGTTCTAAAATTAATGTTGAGCGATCTAAGATTGCTGTTGAGCAACAAGATTTAGATTTGCAACGTAATGTGTACACCGCCTTCGCAGATGCAAAAGGAGCTTTAAAATCATACGAGTCTGCCATTACGGCAATAGAGGCTAGACAAAATGCGGTTGATTTTGCTAAAGAGCGTTTCAATGTGGGTTTAATGAACTCTTTTGATTTTAATCAAGCCCAAACCTTGTTGACCAATGCCCAATCAGAAGTATTAAGAACCAAATACGATTATATATTTAAAATTAAAATTTTAGAATTCTACTTTGGAATTCCTCTTATCAAAAACTAATTATTATGTCAAAGAAAACAGTTTATATTTTAATAGGTGGAGCAGTAGTTGTTATTGCTAGTTTGGTTATACTTTCTAAAACAGGTGTAATCGGTAAGAAAGATGTAGGAACCGAAGTGGAGATTGCACAAGTAAATCCGTTAACAATCACTGAAACCGTTTCTGCAACGGGTAAAATTCAACCTGAAATTGAGGTAAAAATTTCTTCTGAGGTTTCTGGAGAGATTATCGCACTCAATGTAAAAGAAGGCCAAGTTGTAAAAAAAGGAGATTTATTGGTTAAAATTAATCCTGATTTATATACTTCTGGATACAATAGGTCTGTTTCTAACTTATCAGGAACAAAAGCGAATTTGAACCAAGCCGATGCTTCTTACAAAGAGGCAAAAGCCAATTATGATCGTAATAAAACTTTATTCGACAAAGGAATTATTTCTAAATCAGATTGGGATAAAGCCATCGCTTCGTTCGAAGTAGCAAAAGCAAGTAAACAAAATGCGTATTATAATGTTCAAAGCGCCTCTGCAACCGTAAATGAAGCTAAAGATAATTTAGGTCGTACGACAATTTACGCACCGGCAGATGGAACAATTTCGATGTTAAATGTTGAGCTAGGTGAGCGCGTATTGGGAACGCAGCAAATGACGGGTACTGAAATATTACGAGTTGCCAACTTAAATAATATGGAAGTTGAAGTAGATGTAAATGAAAATGATATTGTCAAAATAAAAGTAGGAGACGAGGCTAATGTAGAAGTTGATGCTTATTTGAAAAAACAGTTTAAAGGAATTGTAACTAGTATTTCTAATTCGGCAAGTTCAGCACTTACAGCAGATCAGGTTACAAATTTTAAAGTAAAAGTGCGTATCTTAAAAGAGTCTTACGAAGATTTATTAGAAGGTAAGCCTGACACCTATTCCCCTTTTAGACCAGGAATGACCGCTACAGTTGACATTATCACTGAGCGTAAGGCAAACGTTCTATCAGTGCCGATTAGTGCAGTAGTTGTAAAGTCAGATACAACAGCAGTAAAAGATATCGTAGTAGCCGATGTTGAAGAGGATAAAAAAGAAACAGCTCCTAAAAGTGATAAAAAACTAGAATGCGTTTTTGTAAAAGTAGGTGACAAGGCTAAAATTAGAATTATTAAAACCGGAATTCAAGACGATACCAACATCGAGGTTATATCAGGTTTGAAAAAAGGTGACGTTGTAATTACTGGTCCTTACGCTACCGTTACAAAGGAGCTCAATTCAGGTGACAAAGTTGCCTTGATGACAGATAAAGAGAAAAAAGGCGACACAAAAAAATAAAGCAGTTGTTTTAAACTAGCATTTTGAAATCACAATCATAAAATCTAATTTTGTGATTGTGATTTTTAATTTAACAAACACCCAACTTTGAGCTACATCCTAAATATTGAGACCGCTACTAAAAATTGTTCTGTTTCTCTTTCAAATAATGGGCAGACCATTGCATGCAGAGAGATTGCTGAAGAAGGATATTCACATGCGGAACGATTACATGTTTTTATAGAGGAATTGATAAATGAAGCCGGAATTAGTTTTAAAAATTTAGCGGCAGTGGCAGTAAGTCAAGGTCCGGGTTCTTATACAGGATTAAGAATAGGAGTTTCGGCAGCAAAAGGATTGTGTTTTGCTTTAAATATTCCCTTAATTGCGGTAGATACTTTGCAAGTGTTAGCCTCGCAAGTAACACAAACTGAAGGCTACATAGTTCCGATGCTAGACGCACGCAGAATGGAAGTGTACAGTGCAGTTTATGATAGTAGCAAACAATTAGCTAGGGTTATAAAAGCCGAAATTATCGACGAAACTTCTTTTGAAGAATTACAAGGAACTGTTTATTTAGTCGGTGATTGTGCTGAGAAATGCAAGACGGTTTTGACTAAAAGTAATTTCGTATTTTTAGAAGACGTAAAATTTCCTTCTGCCAAAGATATGAGCTCATTTAGTTTCGAAAAATTTCAAAACCTCGATACTGAAGATGTTGCTTATTTTGAGCCTTATTATCTAAAAGATTTTATGGTGAATACTCCAAAAGCGAAATAAAACAATATTTTTTAAAGTTTAGGTTACACCGAAGCTTCTTTAACATACGGTTGTATAACGATTCCTGCTGCATCAAAAGCTTCTTTACAATTTTGAAGCACTTCTGCATACATGTCCCAAAAATCCTCACTTGTGGCCCAAGGACGAACTGCAAGTTGAATCGAATTATCTGTTAGGTTTTTTACACTTACATTTGGAGCGGGATCTTTCAGTACTTTTGAATTATTCTGAAGCACTTTTTCGATAATTTCAATCGCTGTTTTAATATTGGTTTCGTACGAAATGGCAATTGTCAAATCAGCACGGCGTGTTTTTTCAATCGAATAGTTGATAATATTTCCGTTTGAAAGAGAACCGTTGGGTACAAAAATAGTTTGGTTATTTGCAGTTATTAACTTGGTAACAAAAATTTGAATGTCGGTCACTGTTCCGGTTACGCCCTGTGCCTCGATGGTATCATTAACACGAAACGGCTTGAATAAAATAATTAGCATGCCACCCGCAAAATTGGATAAGCTTCCTTGTAATGAAAGACCAACAGCCAAACCCATTGCTCCTAGAATTGCAACAAATGAAGAAGTTTCAATGCCTAATTTGGATATAAAAGAAACAAAAAGAATAACGCGCAAAACCCAAATTAAAATATCTGATAAAAAACGGGTCAAAGTAGGGTCAAGGTCCCGACTTACCATGATTTTATTGATAAATCGGTTGATTAATCTAATCAAGTACAAGCCCACAAAAAGGATAATAAACGCCGAAATTAATTTGGGAGAATAATCTACCAAAACGGTTATGAAATTTTCAATATACGAACTGAGTTTATTGGTATCTACTATCATGATGAAGCTAAAAAAAACCTTCTCAATAGTGAGAAGGTAGGTTGTTTGCAAAAATACAAATTAATTTAGAGTATCAAAACAAGTCTTTATTTGCGAAGCTGCGTCGCTTTTAACATAGTTTGATTTTAATTAATTTATAGGTCTTCGGCTTTATCTTTTAGTGTTTCAGCTGTGTCAATAATCTTGTTTTCTGCAGTATTGATTTTGTCCTCTGCTGCTTCTGCATTTTCTGCTACTGTTTCTTTAAGTTGTTCTGCAGTTTCGGTTGCTTTGTCTTCAATTGTTTCTAAAGTATCTGAGGTTGCTTCTACTGCTTTTTCTTTAACTTCTTCCAAAGCGGCAGTAGCTTCATCTGTTTTGTCACTGAATTTTTCTTTGATAGTGTCAATACCATCGCTGATTTTTTCCTTAGCTACATCAGCGAATTCCTCAGCTTTTTCAACATAAGGTGCGGCTGATTCTTTCACCTTGTCTATGGTGTCGCCAACTACTTCCTCGGCTTTTTCAAGATATGGTTCAGCAGTTTCTTTGGCATTTTCAATTGTCTCTGACACAAAAGTTTCTGCTTTCTCCACATAAGGCGCTGCACTTTCTTTTACATTGGCAGCCGTTTCGGCAACAAATGCTTCTGCTTTATCTAAATAAGGCTCTGCCGCTGCGCTTACTTCTTCTAGTTTTGATTCTGCTTGCTCTACTAACTCAGAAGCACTTTCTTTGGCGCTGCCAAATAAATTTTTAAAAAAGCTTGATAATCCCATAGTTTAAGTTTTTGATTAATAGGACAATAGTACACTTTTTTTGGCAAATACGAAACTTCCTTTGCTAATAAATTAATGGCAGTACTTTTATTACTGAATGTTGCTTACTTGTTGGGAAATGTGTTGTTTTTTTAAATAAAAAATGGAAGCTTTCTGTAGAAAACTTCCATACTTCGATTTTAAAATAGATGATTTATTAGGCGTTAATCGCTTCTACTTGAATAGCATTGTCGTTTAACATGCTTTTCAACATATTTTCAATACCGCTTTTTAAGGTAAATGTTGATGACGGACATCCGCTGCAAGCGCCTTGCAATATTACTTTTACTACTTTGTCACTTTCGTTATAAGAGTCAAATGCAATATTTCCTCCATCGGCTTGAACAGCTGGTTTGACATACTCTTCTAGAATATTGATAATTTGTTGCGAAGTAGCATCCAAATGATCAAATTCTTGTTCTTTGATACTCTCGTTTGCAATTACCGCTGCCACATAATTTTCATCTAAAACTTGACCGCCGTTTTCAATAAATTGCTTAATGAAGGATCTAAGTTCTAATGTGATTTCTTGCCAATCATTGATTTCATATTTGGTAACCGAAATATAATTTTCATCGATAAAAATTTCTTTTACATAAGGAAATTTAAACAATTCTTTCGCTAGAGGAGAAGAGGCTGTTTGATCGATATTTTTAAACTCAACTGCTGTTTTGGTAAGCATTTTACTTACTACAAATTTCAAAGCAGCTGGATTTGGAGTTGATTCTCCATATACGTTTACTGGTTGTTTTTTGGTACGATTTTCATCTTCAATGATGATTTTACCACCATCTGCAACAAATTTCTCAATTTGCTCCGCAACAGCGTCTTGTACATCAGTCCATTCAACAATGCTGAATCGTTCAATAGCAACAAAATTACCTGAAATGTAAACCGTTTTCACAAATGGTAAATAAAATAATTGTTGTGCTAATGGTGATGATTTTGCTTCATCGATGTTTTTGAATTCAAAGTTCTCATTTTGTGTAATAAAATCTTGAAATTCAAATTTTAATATTGTTGGGTTTTGTGTTTCTTTTATGCTAACTTTGTTCATGAGTGTTCAATTTTATGCAAATTTACTAAAGTTATTTTCTACGAATACTTACTTTTGGTTTTTTAATGAATAAATTAACTTTAGTTTAAATCAGATAGATAAAATGAATAGCTGTTGATAGCTAAAATTAGATCATCTTAAAGCAACAGTGATGCGTAAACAATTAATACCGTTTTTATTCCTCCTATTTTTTACTCAAATATCTTTTTCGCAAGAAGGAATTCCTGTTTACTCTGATTATTTATCGGATAACTATTACCTAATTCATCCCTCAATGGCAGGTGCGGCCAATTGTGCTAAAGTGAGACTTACAGGACGAAAGCAATGGTTTGGTCAGCAAGATGCGCCAGAGTTACAAACTTTAAGTTTTAATGGTCGTGTAGGAGAGAAAGCAGGAGCTGGTGTCATACTATTTAACGATGTTAATGGCTATCATTCTCAAAAAGGAGTAAAGTTTACTTATGCTTATCATTTGATGTTTTCTCGTGATGAAATCGATTTAAATCAATTGTCATTTGGAATGAGTGCTGGGTTTATACAAAGTCAGTTAGATGAGACTTCTTTTTTGCTCTCGGGCGATTTTGACCCGAATATCAATGGTACTATTGTTCAAAAAGATGCTTATTTTAATTTTGATATTGGTGCTTCATACAATTATTTAGATTTTTATGCACATGCTACGGTAAAAAATGCAGTAGAAACTAGGCGATCAATTTACACCGAGTACGAAAGTGACAATTTGCGAAAGTATCTCTTAAGTGCAGGATATGTTTTTGGAGATAAAAACAAAATTTTATGGGAACCATCTTTGTTATTTCAAATGGTCGAAAAAACCCAAGAAAAATCCATTGATATTAATTTAAAGGCCTACAAAAATATGGATTTCGGCCGTTTGTGGGGTGGTTTGTCTTACAGACGCAGTTTTGATGGAGCAGAGTTCTTAGATAATGGAAGTATCGCTTCTCAAAAATTACAGTATATAACGCCTATTGTTGGTGTTAATTTTGATTCAGTAATGGTTGCCTACACTTATTCTCAGTTGTCAGGTGCGGTGAAATTCGATAATGGTGGATATCATCAAATAACTTTAGGAATTGATTTGTTTTGTAAGCCAGTCAAATACGAATGCAATTGCCCTGCAATTAACTAAATATATGAAAGTTATAAAAGCTGTTAATGGTAAGTTTCCTGTAATTCCTGAGGACTGTTATGTTGCCGAAAACGCAACAATTGTTGGTGATGTTCGTTTTGGATCACAATGTAGCGTTTGGTTTAATGCGGTGTTGCGTGGCGATGTCAATTCAATTCAAATAGGGAATAAAGTCAATATTCAAGATGGTGCAGTTGTGCATTGTACCTATCAAAAACATCCAACTGTAATTGGTAATAACGTTTCAATAGGTCATAACGCCATCGTGCACGGTTGTGTTATTCATGATAATGTGCTTATTGGTATGGGTGCCATTGTAATGGATAACTGCGTGGTAGAAAGTAATGCGATAGTTGCTGCAGGTTCTGTGGTTACTCAAAATACAGTGGTAGCCTCTGGAACTATTTGGGCAGGTGTTCCAGCCAAAAAAGTAAAAGATATTGATCAGTCTGATTTTGCAGGCGAAATTGAAAGGATATCTAATAATTACGTTTTGTATTCGAGCTGGTTTAAATCAGAGGAATAATTTAAAAATCTTTCGCACTAACTTTAAATGGTGCGCCTATAATTTCTTGTAAAACTCTTGGATTTGTATTGGTGTAAAATAGTGGCTCAGGCTTGTGTGAGTCAGATAAACCTACTTTTTCTTGAAGCACAAATTGAGTCTGACGCGCTACAGCTTGACCAGAATCAATAATTTGTATGTGCGCTGGTAAAATCTTTTTTATTTGCGGAATTAAGTAGGGATAATGACTACAGCCCAATACTAGATAATCTATGTTTGCAGCAATCATCGGGGTGAGATACGATAATAAAAGTGCTGTCATCTCTAGTGAATTCATAGCGCCACTTTCTATCAAAGGAACTAATCCGTGGCCTACTTGTTCAATTATTTTAGTGTTTTGGTACTTGGCTACCGTGCTATGAAATAAATCGCTATTTAGCGTGCCTTGTGTTGCTAGTATTCCTATTACTTGTGTTTTAGAATGAGTCACGGCTGGCTTTATAGCTGGCTCAATCCCTATAAAAGGAACGCTGTAGCGCTGACGTAATTCTTGAATGGCATTTGTAGTTGCGGTATTGCATGCTACAACAATCAGTTTACAATTAAGATCTAAAAGATAGTCGGTATTTTTCATACTTAGAGCAATAATGTCTTCCTTCGGTTTTTGTCCGTAGGGTGCATTTTTACTGTCTGCTAAGTAAATAGTTTGTTCGTTAGGTAATAACTCATGTACGGCAGACCATATAGAAGTTCCTCCTACTCCTGAATCAAATATTCCAATTGGTTGATTGTTGCTATTCATAAAAGCAAAGTTACTGTTTGTAGTAACATTTGCAATATGGTTACAAAAAAAAACTGCTCTTATCTCATAGAGAAAGAGCAGTTTTTATTCATATTATTAGATTATTAAAAACCTAAATCTTTTTTAACGTCTGCAGTCAAGTTTGGTCCGTCTGCAAGTAAAAGTGAAGATCCGTCTAAGATATATTGGAAACCTTTAGCTTTTCCTACCTTTTGAATAGAAGCTCTCACTTTTTCCATTAATGGTTTCATGATGTCTGATTCTTTTTGCTGTAATTCTTTTTGAGCATTGTCTCTGTATGCTACAATTCTAGTTTGCATTTCTTGAACTTCTTTAGAACGCTCACCATTTACAACTTCAGTTACAGTAGCAGCTTCAGCTTCGTATTTTTTTAATTTACCTTGGTATTCATCTACCATTTTTTTGTAATCAGCGTCGTATGTAGTAGTCAATTTTTCTAATTGTTTTTGACCATCCAAAACTGCAGGCATTTTTGTCATGATCTCACTAACATCAACGTGAGCTGTTTTTGCTTGCGCATTAATTGTCTGGTTTGCTCCCATCATTAAAACTGCAGCAATTAATAGAGTTTTGATTTGTTTCATCGTTTTTAAAATATTAAGTAAGTAATTAATTATTGGTTGATTTTTCTTTTAATTGTTCTTCTTTTGCTTTTTTCGCTGCTTCGCGATCTTCTAGCGTTTTCTTTCTTTTTGCTTCAAAAGCTTGCTTGCGATCTTCAATTACCTTTTTTCTTTCTTCAATCAATTTGGCACGATCGGTTGCAGCTTTTTGTTTTGCCTCTTCGGCTGCTTGCTTCGCGCTATCAACTTTAGAATTCGTGTCAGTAGCTGTTGTACTAGCCTCCTTTGCTACATTTGCAGAAACCGTGCCACTTTTTTTGGCAGCTCTTGCTTCTAGCATTTGCTTGCGTTTGTCATCGAACTCTTTCTTCTTTTGTTCTTGTAAAGCCTTTCGATCTTCAATAAGTTTGTCTCTCGCTGCTTTTTTCTCTTCTAGTGCTTTTTGTCTCTCGGCTAAAACAGGATTGTCGTCAATTGCATCTTCTTTGCTTTCTCGAGCCTCTGCTTCTTTTTGTTGCTTTTTGGTAAGTTGCTCTCTTTTTTCAGAACGTGTTAAAGAACGTAAAACTTGCTCACTAATGTCAAATTTTTTCGCTGAATAAAGCATAGTTAAATCAGAAGTTTTGTCAAATATAAAATCATACTTTAAGCGTTCTGCAATGTCTTGTACTGCTGTGAAAACTTGATCTTGTATTGGCTTAGCTAAAACTGATTTTTGATTAATTAAATCTCCATTTGCTCCAAAGCGCTGCTGTTGGTAGTCAGAGTTTTCTTTTTCTAAAAAACGAATTTCAGTTTCTCTTTCTTCAATTAATTCCTTTGTTAATAGAGCTTTTTCAGACTTCAGCGCCTCTTTTAACTTGTTGATTTCATTCGTTTTTGCATCAATTTCTGACTTCCATTTTTGAGCTTTTATTTCCAATTGGTTTTTTGCTTCGGTGTAGTCAGGTACATTTTGCAAAATGTACTCCATATCGATATAACCAATCTTTGTACCTCTTGTTTGTGCAGAGGCTGTTTGCGCTAGTACAAAGGCTAAAAAAAGTAACAAAAATTGTTTTTTCATATCAATACGTTGTTAAATGATAGATGTTATCAGTATTAAAACTGTTGTCCAATGATAAAGTGTGTTTCCCATCCGTTTGCTTTTGCTTGTCCTGGTAAAGCATCAAAGCCGTGCCCAAAGTCAATACCTAATAAACCAAACGCTGGCATGAATACACGTAGACCAATACCTGCTGAACGGTTTAATGCAAATGGATTATAGGTTTTAAAATCACTAAATGCTGCTCCGCCTTCTAAGAATGCTAAAGCATAGATAGATGCAGATGATTTCAATGTAATAGGATAACGTAACTCCAAAGAGAATTTGTTGTACACTGTTCCTCCAATTTGTTCTCCTCTTTCATTAGTAGGAGTAAGGGAGTTATTAGGATAACCTCTTAACTGAATATTCTCACGACCGTCCATTGCAAAGTTAGCTAAACCATCACCTCCCAAATAGTATCTTTCAAAAGGTACAGCTCCTCGCGCTTGGTTGTAAGCACCTAAGAAACCAAACTCAGACAACACGCGTAGAACGATTTTACCATATAGTTTAGTATACGTATCAGCTTTGAATTTTACTTTATAATATTCTAACCAATTGAATCGTTTTTGATCTACTTTACCTTGGTCAACTGCAGCCAAACGGAAGTCTGTTTCTGCTACTTTGTTCCCATTTGCATCTACCAAATCCCCAATTGCCACTATATTTCCATTAGCATCGGGAACATTTTGTCTATCAGTTGTATTTCTTAATTTGTATTGCTCTTGATCACCTAGTGAAGCATAATCCACTCCATTAAACAAAGAGTACGGTGGTGTAACTTTTGCCGAAAGGCTGAATTCCGAACCATAGGTTGGGAAAATAGGGTTAACACCTTTACTGTTTCTAGTTAAAGCTACTGTGTAAGCTAAATTACGAGAAGTTCCGTTACCAAAGGTAAAAAGACCTGTGTTGTAATTGTTTAATGAGTAGTGTTGGTAACTTACAGATTGTGATAATACAAAGAAATCATCTGGAACTGTAAGTCTTTTTGCTAGTCCTACAGATAAAGTAAGAATGTCAAAACTTCTGGTTCTATCAGCTCTTTGAGTGATAAAGTTATTCAAAAACTGTTTACTGTAAGATAATGATGTACTGAAAGAAACGGGTTTTTTACCTCCAAACCATGGCTCCGAAAATGATAAGCTGTAGGTTTGAAAAAATGTACTTGCTTGCAAACGTAACGATACTTTTTGTCCGTCTCCCATTGGTAAAGGTTTGTAGGCTTCCTTATTAAACATATTTCTTGCTGAGAAGTTGTTAAATGATAGTCCTAGTGTTCCAATAAATCCGCCACCGCCGTAACCACCTTGTAGTTCGATTTGGCTAGATCCTTTTTCTACTAGGTTGTATTCAATGTCTACTGTTCCAGCACCAGAATCTACGTTTTTAAATTTAGGATCAATTGCTTCTGGATCAAAGAAACCTAACTGTCCAATTTCACGGATTGTACGAACTAATAAATCTTTGCTGTATTTTTCTCCAGGTTTAGTTTGTAATTCACGGTAAATGACGCGGTCATTTGTTTTGTCGTTACCTACTGCTGTAATTTTATTGAAATAAGCAATCGGTCCTTCGGTAATTCTAATTTCAAAATCTATAGTGTCATTTGCGGTTTTTACCTCAACTGCGTTAACATTTGAGAACAAATAACCACTGTTTTGGTATAGGTTGGTAATGTCTTCGCCGTCTGGTTTTGTTTTGTCAGCAATTCGTTTTTCAAGTAATACACCATTATAGGTATCTCCTTTTTTAATTCCAATAAGTCTTGCTAAACCTTGATCGGTATAAATTGTATTTCCTAAAAATTTAATATCTCCAAAATAGTATTTGTTTCCTTCTTCTAATTTGATTTTGATATCTAAAGCATTTTTTTGTTCATTGTAAACAACAGAATCAGACACTATTCTGGCATCACGAAAACCTCTTTCTTTGTAAGAAGCAATTACTTTTTCAAGGTCAGTTTTGTATTTGTCTTTAATGAATTTTGAAGCTTTTAAAATTCGAATAGGATTTTTTTGCTTCGTGTCTTTCATTGCTTTACGAAGTTTTTTATCAGAGATTTTGTTGTTGCCAATAAAATCAATCGAGCTAATTTTAATTTTTGCACCTTTATCGATGCGAACTAGCATGTTTACTTGGTTTGTTGCGCTAGTGTCTTTATTAGTGTTGATGGTTACTTTTGTATTAAAAAAACCATCCTTACGGTATTTGTTTTCGATATAATTTTTAGTGGTAGTAATTAAATTTTCGTTTACTACTTTTCCTTTATTTAAAGAGTTGTCCTTAATAAGGCCTTCTATCTTGCTTTTTTTAACACCAACAATTTTAACTTGGTTTAGTTTAGGGAGTTCAACAATATTTAAATCTAGATATATACTGTCGTTTTGTATCTTATTTACGTAAAAAGAGATCTCGTCAAACAAACCTAATTTTCCTAATTTTTTAATTGCAGCACTAATTTGCTCCCCAGGAATTGTTATTTCCTGACCTTTTTGCAAGCCAGTAAATGTAACTACCGTTTGGCTATTAAAACTTATGTCACCTACTACAGCTACATCTGCTAAAATGTATTTTTTTCCTTGATCAAACGGAACACGATCTTGTGCTTGAGATTGAAAAAAACTGATAAAAAATAAAACGCTAAGTACGGTTTTGATGCTCTTATTTAACACTAAAAAATTATTTAATTTGTTCACTTGTTTTTCCAAATCTACGTTCTCTTTTTTGATAACTAATGATAGCCTCATATAAATCCTGTTCTTTAAAGTCTGGCCACAATGTATCAGTAAAATACAACTCTGAGTAGGCTATTTGCCACAGCAAGAAATTACTTATTCTATGTTCTCCACTTGTTCGTATTAATAAATCTACGTCGGGTAAATTTTGCGTGTAAAGATGCTCATTAATAATTGAATCGTCAATACTGTCTATTGAAATTATATTATTTTTAACTTTACTACAAATCTTCTTCATTGCAGATACGAGCTCTTCTCTGGAACCATAACTGAGGGCCAAAGTTAAGGTCATTTGGGTGTTGTTTTTTGTTTTTTCCATAACATCCAACAACTCTTTTTGCGCAGATTTTGGTAGCATTTCTAAATTACCAATAGCGTTGAGTTTGATGTTATTTTTTTGCAGGGTAGTCAATTCTTTTTTTAATGAATTGATTAAAACTTTCATCAATGTTTCTACCTCAAGTTTGGGTCTGTTCCAGTTTTCTGTCGAAAAAGCGTATAACGTTAAAAACGGAATGCCCAATTTTGCAGTTGCTTCAATAATCACTTTCACAGATTTTGTTCCGCTTTGGTGTCCTAGTGCTCGTAAAAGCCCTTGCTGTTTTGCCCAACGTCCATTGCCGTCCATAATGATGGCAAGATGTTGTGGTAATCTTTCTTTATTGATCGTTTCTACTAAATTCATTTTTTATTCTGCACAATAACAGGGCGACTTACCAAAGGTGTAGGTAAGTGTTAGTCCTGAAAAAACGTACCAATCATTATTATTTATATTCCCAAATTTTTCATTAAAACTTCCGTCCATGTTATCGCTTTGGCTGTATCTTGCTCCTGCTTCTATCGCCAAGATAAATTGTGGCATTACGGTAGCTTTCAGTCCAACAATCATCGGAATCGCAATTGATTTTTTTCGTTCACTTCTTCCCGTTATTTTTACATCCGCAAAATCATTTGTCAATGTAAAACTATCAAAAAAGTAACTTAAACCTGTTGCTACATAAGGGGTAAGTTTTGGCTTTCCTTCATGTAGATTAAAGTCGAAAAAATTAAATTCAAGACCTAAAGATAGTTCTTTTACGTTGTTTTCTAAGTTGAAGCCGCGTTCATACCTACTTACTTCCTTTGAGTCAAAGTCTCTAGAACTAATTTGCGACTGTATGTATGAAATTCGATACGAGTGTCTCGGACTTTTATTCCACTTATACAAAATTCCAATAGCAGGTTCATTGGGATTGATGTAAGTTGTTGGTCCAATGTCTCCTATGTAATTACTCCCGCCAAGAAAAACGCCAATCTCATGAATTTGAGCTTGTAGGTTTGTCAAGGAAAACAGACTTAGAAAAATAATAAAAATCTTCTTCATTAAATCAAAAATTGCGTGCAAATATAATAATAATCACTTCGATACAATGCCCAATCTGTTAAATGTGCGTTTTTTTAATAATTAGTACTTTAAGCGCTTTTAAATAAAGGGATTGTTTTGTTAAAACGTCAAAGATTGAGAAAATTGTATCTGCGCAGGTTATTTCGACTTAATTGCGTTTGTCTTGTCCCCAAAGTAATTTGTTTCTAAGGGTTTTTAGGAATGTTTCGCCGGGAATTTCGACCATGTTTATGTAGAAAGGTGTTTTCTTTAAAGTCAATATAGATTCGTTTTTAATTGAGGTTACTCTTGAATCTAGTGATACTAAATAATTCTCTTCGCGACCAGATACTTTTAGTTTTATTTCTGTTTCGTCAGGAACTACTAGTGGTCTTGCGGTTAAGTTGTGTGGTGCAATTGGCGTTATAACAAGGCTTTTTACATCAGGGGTTAAAATTGGTCCGCCACAACTTAATGAATAACCAGTTGAGCCAGTAGGTGTCGATATAATTAAACCGTCGGCCCAATACGAATTTAAGAATTCGCCGTTTAAATACGTATCTATGGTAATCATAGAGGTAGTATCTTTGCGGCTTACTGTAATTTCGTTCATGGCAAAATTCATTTCATCAATTGCTGCATTACTTGGTGTGCAATGCAAACTTAGTAAAGCGCGTTTTGAAAGTGTGTATTTTTTATCAATTACAAATTGCATGAAAGAGGCAATATTTTCTTTTTGAACCGTAGCCAAAAAGCCGAGTCTTCCTGCGTTTATTCCTAAAATAGGGATTCCAGAGTCGCGAACTAAAGTAGCTGCCCTTAAAATAGTACCATCACCACCAATACTTATCAGCATATCAAAGCTACTGTCTAGTTCGTAGTGATTTGAAAAAGTTTTGTACCCTGCAGCTACTAATTTCTTTTCATCAAGTATTTGCATGAACTTGTCTTCAATAATCAACTCGACATTATTTTTGTTGAAAAAATCAAAAATGTCGTTTATAATAGGTTCCGTGCTGTTTTGATAATATTGACCGTAGATTGCTACTTTCATGATTTTAGATGTCGGGTTTAAAGCTGCGCTTGTTGTTTTTGAGGTGCTCCTTAAATATTTAAATACTTATCCAAATAATCAGAGCGCTCTTTTAAATTATTGATGTAATTGTCTTCTTGGTGGTCTGATAAAATCTCGTAATTGTATCGTCTAAAGGTTTGAATGATTTCGTTCATGGCGCCCAAAGAAATTTTTAAAGTTACCACAACGCTATCTACTGCCGCTTCCGAAACGAATAAGCCAAGCAGTTTACCATTATTACTTTCTACAATTTGAGTAATCTGACTCATCGAGTATTCTAAAATTGGTTTTTGAACCACAATGATTCCACCTGGTTCTTTCAAAAACGGTGTCTCGTGAAAAAAACGCATGACATCTTCCATTTCGTAATAACCAATATAGCTATTGTTTGGATCTAAAACGGGTACCAAATTAGTATGGTTTTTGGCAAAAACTTCTAAAACATCCAGCCAAATAGTTGTAGTTCGTACAAAAAAGCCTTCGAGAGTAAAGCGGTAATCAATAATTTTTTTATCACTGTCAAAGGTCTCGCTATCCTCGGCAGCAATACACCCCAAGTACACGCCATCTTCTACCACCGGAAAGTGAGAGAACGAAATATCACTAAAAAAATCCTGAACCTCCGCAATAGTTTCTTGGCTGTCAAGGGCTTTATAGTCGTTGTTGATAAATTGGAGTAGTTCTGTCATAAGTTTGCGAGCAATATTTCATGCAAAATAATCAAAAAATAGCAAAATCTCCTAAGTTTTACTTTGTATTTTTGCTTTCAATTAAACACTAGTAATTCAAACTAAACCTGTATTCATGACAAAGTTAAGTGTAAACATCAATAAAATAGCAACTTTACGAAATGCTCGCGGCGGCAATGTGCCTGATTTGTTAAAAGTCGCTACCGATATTCAGCGATTTGGCGGTCAAGGAATCACCATTCACCCAAGGCCTGACGAACGACACATTAGGTACCAAGATGCGCGAGATTTAAAACCGATTGTTTATACCGAGTTTAACATCGAAGGAAACCCGCAACATAATTTTATCGATTTGGTTTTAGAGTGTCAGCCTACACAAGTTACTTTAGTGCCTGATGCCATTGGAGCTATTACTTCTTCGGCTGGCTGGGATACGGTTAAAAATCAAGCTTACTTGACCGAGATGATTCAGGAATTTCAACGCCACAACATTCGAACTTCTATTTTTGTAGATCCAAGACTCGACATGATCGAAGGAGCGAAAAAAACAGGTACTGATCGCATCGAACTCTATACCGAAGCTTTTGCTCACCAATACAATTTGGGTAATACGTCAGCCATCGAACCGTATATCGCTGCAGCCGAATTAGCCAATGAATTACAGTTGGGTATCAATGCCGGACATGATTTAAGTCTGGATAACATTCAGTTTTTCAAACAAAACATTCCTGGGCTTTTAGAAGTTTCCATCGGCCACGCCTTGATTTCTGAGTCTTTGTATCTCGGACTTGAGAATGTGGTTAATATGTATCTTCAAAAATTAAAATAAAATAATTGGGGCGTGACCCTGCTTCCACTAGCGTTGCAGCAGGGTCGGGCTATCCGCTACAAGTCCTCACAAAACTAAATTGCATTCCGTTTTGTTCCGGGCTTTCTGCTACTATCCCTCACGCGATCCCAACAAAATTAAGACTATTATGGTATCAACATCTATTTTACATAGCGTTATTTTAAATCCTACGGCAAGTCCAGTACTTCTAATCTTACATGGATTTTTAGGTATGTCAGATAATTGGAAAACCCTAGGAGCACAATTTGCTGAGCAGTATCAAGTACATTTACTCGATTTGCGCAATCATGGCCGTAGTTTACACACAACTGAATTTAGTTATGATTTGATGGCACAAGATGTGGTAGCTTATTGCCAAGCGCACAACATACAAAGCGCTACTATTTTAGGACATTCTATGGGAGGAAAAGTAGCTATGCTTTTGGCTTGTAACCAGCCTGACTTGGTCAATAAATTAATTGTTGCTGATATCGGTCCTAAATTTTACCCACAACACCATCAAGATATTCTGGCAGGACTTAATGCAGTGGATTTTTCGACGCAGCCGAGTCGCGCAGCTGTCGAGGCTATTCTTGAAACGTATATTCCTGATTTCGGAACGCGTCAATTTTTAATGAAAAGTTTGTACTGGCAGCAACCAGGGCAGCTCGCCTTTCGATTTAATTTGGCTGCTTTTAATGCCAATCTCGAAGCGGTCGGTGTTCCGTTATCAGAGTCTACTCGCTTTGAAAAACCTACATTGTTCCTTCGTGGTGGAAATTCAAAGTATATTTTAGATAGCGATATCGAAAACATTCAAAAACATTTTCCGCAATCCACAATCGAAACGATTCCTAATGCGGGTCATTGGTTGCATGCCGAAAATCCTGCAATGTTTTACCAAATCGTTATAAATTTTTTATCGTAATCAAATACTAATTAACTCAACCTCTTAAAAACAAACAAAAATGAATTTACTTATAAAAATTATCGTTACCGCGCTTCTTGTTGTAATCTTGTCTCACTTTATGCCGGGTGTTCGCATTGCCGGTTTTACAACAGCGCTTATTGTTGCTGTAGTGCTAGGATTGTTAAACATCTTTATAAAACCAATAATTGTGTTCTTCACCTTGCCGGTAACTGTGCTTACTTTAGGTTTGTTTCTTTTAGTCATTAATGCATTAATGGTATTGCTTTGTACAAAAATTGTTGGCGGTTTTGAGATTGATGGTTTTATAACAGCATTTTTGTTTAGTATCATATTATCGGTTTTACAATCAGTTATGAACCTTATTTTAGGTGTTAAAAAATAATTCAAGGCCATAATCATAAGTTTCTTTTGGCTACTTAGCCGTTTTTATATCTAATGATTTGAATCTCGATGCGTGGCTGTTTAAAACAGTTCAGGCATCGAGATTTTTTTAACTGCATTTTTAACAGCTATTTAGCAGTTAATTGCATGTTTGCATTTGTCTTTTTAATACTTTTGTACTATTGAATTTGTAACATGACGAAAAGAATTTACATTTTGTTCTTCCTAGTTTTTGGCTTCTTGATGATGCCAAGCGAAGCTATGGCTTGTAGTCAAAAAGTAGAAATGTCTTGTTGCAAAAAGAAATCTGCAACATCGTCAACTGACAAAAAGTGCTGCAAAAAACAATCCTCTTCATCAAAAGATTCTTCTAAAAAGTGCAGTGGTGCTTGTAAAGATTTATCTTGTGGTAGTTCAAGTTTGGTTCTAGGCTTGACTAACGCTATTGATGTTGATTTTAAATCGGTAGTATTCGGTTTTTTAACAAAATCAACTCCTAATTATTACACTAAAGTATTTATTTCAAATGATTTTAGTGCTATTTGGCTCCCACCTAAAATAAGCTAAATTCTTTTGGCAACAGCCAAAAGTGTGTTTTCTTCGTATATCCTCAAAAGGGTTAAAGTATTTTTAAAAAAGAATTGACGGATTTATAACTAATTGACTTATGTCCTGTTTTGTTATTTCCCTGTTCTAAATTTTCAATTATTTAAAATCAAAACAATGAAATCAATTCAAAGAATATTGATGGCAATAACTCTGTTGTTATCTGTAGTAGGTGCAAGCGCACAAATTAAAAATTCAGTTACCGAGAAGGTAAAAATCAACGGAAATTGCGGTATGTGTAAAAGCAATATCGAAAAATCGGGTTCTGTTAAAAAAATAGCAACTGTAGTGCGGGACAAAGACACAAAAATGGCAACCCTTACTTATGATAGTAAAGTAACATCGCAAGATGAAATTTTGAAACGAGTAGCGGCTGCGGGTTATGATAGCGCCCGTTTTAAAGCTGCGGATGAAGTGTATAATAATTTGCATGGTTGTTGCCAGTACGATCGTGAAGCGCTTTCAGATACTGCGCCAGCTGTAAAAAAGAAGTCTCACGACTAAATAGCAACTATCTAAATGCAAAAGTTAAGTTGTGGTAAGGTTATTGAAACTATTCAATAAATTAAAATTTAAAAGAAAATAATTATGAAAAAAATAGTGATGGTGTTGTTTGTAATACTAGGTATGACAACAACAAATGCGCAATTAAAAATAGGTGATGCAATGCCGAGTTTTCAACTTTTGAATCACAAGGGAGTAAATGTTTCGGGTGCGTCTTTCAAAGGTAAGGTAATTTTGGTTGATTTTTGGGCGTCTTGGTGTGGCCCTTGTAGAGTTGCAAATAAAAAATTAGGGCCTTTTTACACTGCTAATAAGGCAAAGAATTTTGAAATGATCGGAATTTCGATTGATACCAAAAAAGACAAATGGTTAGCCGCAATCGAAAAAGACAAGTTGTCAAACGTGCAATTGATTGATCCGAATGGTTTTGAGGCAAAGGTTGCAGCGCTTTTTGGCGTAGAACAATTACCAAGTGCTGTCTTGTTTGACAAAAACGGAAAATTAGTGGCAATTAACCCGAGCTTAGATCAAATTGCAGCTCAGTTAAAAAAATAAATATATGAAAAATAGTAAAATAAAAATCGTGTTGACCGCTGTCCTATTTGTTTTGGCTGTGGTTCAAGGAAACGCGCAAATTTCGAAAGCGGAGATTGTGGCAACAGGATTAACGTGTTCGATGTGTTCCAATGCCATAAACAAGCAATTGAAATCAATGCCAGAAGTTGAAAGTGTATCGACTGATTTGAATACCAATACATTTACGGTACAGTTAAAAGCAAATAATACTTTAACGCCAAAAGCGTTGAAAAATAGTATCGAGAAAACTGGTTTTTTTATTGGGTCGTTAGTATTAACTGTTGATTTAGGAGCTGTAAATGGACAAGAAAATGAAAAAGTACAAAATCAATCAGGAACCTACGTGTTTGTAGAAAAAGGTAAAAAACCATCTGGATCTTTACAAATACAAGTGCTTAATGAGGGTTTTGTAACTAAAAAAGAATTCAAAAAGTCGGCTAAAATGCTTGCCAAGTATGCTGATGTTTTGGGTCAAGAAAATACGTATTTGGTAAAATCAATTTAGATGAAGTATTTTATTTTATTGATGCTGGCCTTTTTTACGATACAAATAAATGCGCAAGAATTATTTGTAATGACAGAGCCGGCAAGCAATATGCCAACAGGAGCAATAGGTGTGCGTCAAGCCTCGATGCTTACTTGGAACAAGCAAGGAGAGACTAATTTTCACGCCATGCCTGAGGTGATGTGGGGAGTTAACAAAAACTGGATGGTTCATGCTACCGCTTTTTTGAATACCACTCAGAATCAATTCAAGTTACAAGGCGGAAGCGTGTATGCTAAATACCGATTTTTTTCGAGTGACGATTTGCACAGTCATTTTCGTTTGGCGGCATACGGGAGATTGAGCACTAATAGCGCTCCTATTTTTCAAGAAGAAATTGAGACCATGGGAATGAATTCGGGCTACGAAACTGGTTTGGTTGGAACCCAATTAGTAAACAAAATAGCAATTAGTGCCACAGTTAGTTATGAGCGCGCATTGAATAATGGCGACTTTGTTTTTCCTGCTTTGCAATCTAACAGTGGTTTAAATTATTCTTTGTCGATAGGACAATTGTTGCATCCCAAAAAATATACTAGTTTTGAGCAGACTAATATCAATGCAATGGTGGAGTTTTTGGGTCAGCGCCTAAATGATAACGGAAAGTCATTTTTGGATGTTGTGCCGTCAATTCAATTTATTGTGAATAGTCAGGCCCGAATAGATTTGGCCTACCGTCATCAGCTTTACAGTAATATGAGCCGAATGGCAACCAATAGTGTGTTGTTGAAATTAGAGTATACTTTTTTTAACACAACCAAGTAAGTTCTTAAAATAGTAAATTAGAATAATAATATCAAACAAATGAAAAATACCATTATAGCAGTCTTGCTAGGGGCAGTAGTCACTGTTTCCTGCAATTCTAAAAACAATTCGTCAACAGAAACTAAGGATTCTAAAATAGAAACAAGTGCGGCGTTATATTCATGTCCGATGCACCCGAATGTGAAAGGCGAGTCTGGTGCAGAGTGTCCAGAATGTGGCATGGAGCTTACGGAGAAAGTAGAAACGAAGGTTTATAAGAATAACGAGACTATTGCAGGAGATACGTTGGATGAGGATGTCTCGTTGCGTAAAATTAAAATTCGTGCCGAAAAACAACAAGCTTTTCCAACGGAGCAAATAGTGGAAGATTATTTAAAAGTAAAAAATGCATTAACAAGAGATGATTCTGGAAATGCAGCCGTATTGGCTAATAATATGAAATACAATTTAGATGTTATAAAGTCGAGCTCGGTAGATAAAAAAGCAGCGGCTGAATATGCTAAGTTGGTAAAAGAAATGAGAGAAAACACTAGTTACGTGGGAGATTTTCCCGGAGGAATAAGTGAGCAGCGAGAATATTTTGCAAAACTAAGCAAAAACATGTTCGACTTTATCAAAACCTATGGCACCATGCAGGTTTTGTATCAAGATTATTGCCCGATGTACGAGAATGGTAAAAGCGGTTATTGGATAAGTGAAACGAAAGATGTGGTCAATCCGTATTTTGGTGCAGAGATGTTGCATTGTGGTCGAAGAATTGGCGCTGTGCAGTAATAAATTAGTATTGTTACTACAGGAAGCTGGTTTAATCATAAAGCCAGCTTCTTGAATTAGCTAAAGAATATTTTTATAGTTTTAAAAAATAATAGTATTGTATTGATAATTAGTGATTTGTTTTTGTTGTAACTAAAAAAAGATATTTTTTTTTCAAAAGGTGTTGCAGCATTCAAAAAAAGTTCTAATTTTGCACCCGCAATACAAAACAAGGCCCGTTCGTCTATCGGTTAGGACGCATGGTTTTCATCCATGTAAGAGCGGTTCGATTCCGCTACGGGCTACAAAAACGCAAGTATTAAGAAAGATTATCTGTATTATTTTGCAACTGTACGCAATTAGTTAAAGCCTCAAGAAGTAATTCTTGAGGCTTTTTTTATTGGGGTTAATTCAATTTTGTGGTGTTCTAGATAATTTTGCGAATAATTTTTCGTGGTTTTATCAAAGTCGTGTTCGGAAATTGTGCCGCGTGAAGGATGGCAGTGGAGCTCTTTGGGGTTTAGTCCCGCAGGGCAAAACCCCAAAAGCGGGAACGAACAGCCTGACGCACCATAGAGAAACGGCGGTGCGGCACGCCCAAATAAGCCAAATTATAAGGGGTTTTGGTAGTGAAAAGATGTTGAATTTCAAGGCAAAAGGTTCGCCTTTGAAAAACTTGGTTAGCGTGTAAAAATTTTATAATTTTGCCAACCGAATTTATAATGTAAAGTAAAGAACAAGATGGATATCAAAAGAGTAGCAATAGACGCAGTAAATGAGAAAATTGTAATGACCGTTGTACACATGGATTACAAAGGTCAAGTAGCAAAAAGAATCAACGAGAAAATGCCTTTGGCTACTGTAAAAGGGTTTAGAAAAGGGCAAGTTCCTAAAGATCTTGTTGAAAAACAATACGGAAAAAAAATCAAACAAGAAGAAGTACAAAAAGTAGTTGACTTGGCGCTAGAGCGTTTTGTGCAGTCTGAAAGATTGAACCTTCTTGGAACTCCACTACCAATCGCTAATGAAAACTTTGATTGGGATGCTGAAGAATTAACTTTTGAGTACGAAATTGGCTTAGTGCCAAATTTCACTTTAGACTTAGAGGCTAAAAACGAAATCGTAAAATATGTAGTAACTGCTGACGATAAATTAATTGATGGTCAAGTAGCTAGAATTCAAAAACAATTTGGTACTGCTATTCCACAAGAAGTTGTAGCGGCTAACAGCGATGTTACAGGTACTTTTGTAAATGAAGAAAAAGGAATCAATAACAGTACTACAATTGCAGCAGATCTTTTTAAAGATGCCGCTACATTTGAATTGTTTATTGGTAAAAAAGTAGGTGATGTAGTAATAGTAAACACTAGCGGTTTATTTGAAGACGATCACCAATTGATGGATGTAATGAAAGTGGCTCATGACGATGTTCACGGTTTAGCAGTTGATGTTCAATTCACTATTGAGGCGATCAACACGGCTGAATTGGCTGAATTGAACCAAGAGCTTTTTGATAAATTATTTGGTGCAGGTGTAATTTCTACTCTTGAAGAGTTGAAAACTAAAATCAAAGAAGATGCTGAAAGCCAATTCGCGCAACAAGCAGATCAAAAATTATTAGGCGATGTTACAGAGTGGTTAATCGAAAACACAAAATTCGATTTGCCAGCTGAATTCCTTAAAAGATGGTTGCAAACTGTAGGTGAGAAAAAATTAACTCCAGAAGAAGCTGAAGTTGAATATGCACGTTCAGAGAAAGGATTGCGTTTTCAATTGATCGAAGGTAGAGCTATGGCACAATCTGACATCAAAATTACTTTTGAAGACTTGAAAGATTTCACCACAAGAAACATTCGTTTGCAAATGGCTCAGTTCGGACAAACAAATCCAACTGACGAAGAAGTGCAAGGTATTGTAGCTCGTGTTTTATCAAACCAAGACGAAGTAAAAAGACTTTCAGACCAAGTTGTTGCTGAAAAGTTATTAGAATTGTTCAAAGAAAAAGCAAACCCAACTACTAAAGAGGTTACTTACGAAGAGTTTATTGCTGCTTCATACGGAGAATAAATTCTAGTCGTAAAGTCAAATGTTATTAAGTCAAAAGTTGAAAAATCGGAAAACAATTTCGTTTTTTGTTTCAAATTTTAAGATTTTATTACAAATGCAAAACGATAAAAAATAGTTATATTTGAGCGTCAGAAAATTTTTTTTGGCGCTCTTTTGTTTGAAATGAATAGCTCATTTTTTCAGGAGCCAATCCAGCTTTACGTTCTAAGTTTTTTCTTCCGTTTCTGTTTTTTTAAATTCCTGCAAGAGCTTCCTTTGGTCGCTTTGCATGAATAAAAAAACTAAAAAACGGAATTCAAAAAGCTTTCCACTTCAATCTGGGCTAAAAACAAGACATATTGGCACCAATTCGAAAGAGGTACAACCTTTGCGTTGTTAATAATTCAAACATTAGACTTACAAACTTTTAAACCTATACAAATGAATTACGGTAAAGAATTTAAAAAATTTGCTACAAAGCACCAAGGGGTAAATGCCATGTATTACGATAAAATCGTTGCAGCAATGAACCCAACTAATATGACACCTTATATTATTGAAGAGCGTCAATTAAACATTTCACAATTAGATGTTTTCTCTAGATTGATGATGGACAGAATTATCTTTTTAGGAACAGGAATTGACGATCAAATTGCTAACATAGTACAAGCACAATTGTTATTCCTAGAAAGCGCCGATGCTTCAAAAGACATTCAAATTTACTTGAATTCTCCTGGAGGTAGCGTTTATGCTGGTTTAGGAATTTATGATACCATGCAATACATCAAGCCTGATGTAGCTACAATTTGTACAGGTATGGCAGCATCTATGGGTGCAGTATTGTTATGCGCTGGTGCCGAAGGAAAACGTTCAGCATTGCCACATTCTCGTGTTATGATTCACCAACCATCAGGTGGAGCACAAGGAGTTGCTACTGATATGGAAATCAATTTAAGAGAAATGTTAAAACTAAAAGAAGAGTTATACAACATTATCTCGCACCACTCTGGACAATCATTCGAAAAAGTACACGCTGATAGCGAGCGCGATTACTGGATGAAAGCAGATGAGGCAAAAGAATACGGAATGATCGACGAAGTGTTGAGAAGAGGATAAAAAATGGTTTCAGGTTTCAAGTTTAAAGTTATTATGGAAACTTTAAACTTGGAACTTTAAACTTGAAACAAAAAATATGGCGAAAGAAAAATTAGAATGTTCGTTTTGTGGAAGAAAAAAGCCAGAAACTAAATTATTAATTGCAGGTATCGAAGCGCATATTTGCGACAAATGTATTGAGCAAGCGCATGGTATTGTTCTTGAGGAATTAAGAACTTCAAGTAGCAGCGCGCTAGCAAGCGATTTGGTTTTGCAAAAGCCGAAAGAAATAAGAGCGTTCTTAGATCAATATGTAATTGGTCAAGACCAAACCAAAAAAGTAATGTCGGTGGCCGTTTACAACCACTACAAACGATTGATGCAACAGCAACAAGACGATGAGGTTGAAATTGAAAAAAGCAACATCATCATGGTAGGGCAAACCGGAACCGGAAAAACATTGGTGGCTAAAACCATCGCGAAAATGTTAGATGTTCCTTTGGCTATAGTAGATGCTACTGTGTTAACCGAAGCAGGATATGTAGGTGAAGATGTAGAGAGTATTTTAACGCGTTTGCTACAAGCTGCTGATTATGATGTGGCGAAAGCAGAACGTGGTATTGTATTTATTGACGAAATAGACAAAATTGCACGTAAAAGTGACAATCCATCTATTACGCGTGATGTATCTGGCGAAGGAGTACAACAAGCCTTACTGAAATTATTAGAAGGAACCGTTGTGAATGTGCCACCAAAGGGCGGACGCAAGCACCCGGATCAAAAATTTGTTGAGGTAAACACACAAAATATTCTGTTTATTGCCGGAGGTGCTTTTGATGGTATCGAAAGAATTATTTCGAAACGATTGAACCGTCAGGCTGTAGGATATTCTACTTCAAAAACAGCAGATGCTATTGACAAAGACAATTTACTGCAATACATAATCCCAAAAGACATCAAAGATTTTGGATTAATTCCAGAGATCATTGGTCGTTTGCCGGTACTTACACACATGGATCCTTTGGATAGAGCAACGTTACGTTCTATTTTGACAGAACCTAAAAATGCCTTGATCAAACAATATGAAAAGTTGTTTTTAATGGATGATGTAACTTTTAGCATTACAAATGAAGCCTTAGATTTTATTGTTGATAAAGCCTTAGAATACAAATTAGGTGCTCGTGGTTTGCGTTCGTTATGCGAAGCTATTCTAACAGATGCTATGTATGAATTACCAAGTTCAGAGGATAAAGTACTCGAGATCAATCAAGAGTATGCAGAGGAAGCTTTAAGTAAAAACTTATTGAAACGTTTGGAGATTGCTTCTTAACAAATCAATTTCTCAGAAAAATATAAAAACCTGTTCATTCATTTGAGCAGGTTTTTTTTATTGATTTTAAAAATGAGACCTGATTTTAATTATTTTGTATTTTTATAATTCTAATTAATAAAAGTAACTTCAAATGATAACAGTACAAAACACTATAAACGCTCCAATAGAACAAGTGTGGGAAAAATGGACAACACCACAACACATCATGAAATGGAACAATGCCTCTGATGATTGGCATACTCCTTTTGCAGAAAATGACTTGAAAGTGGGCGGGAAATTCAGATATACAATGGCTTCTAAAGACGATACCATGCGCTTTGATTTTGAAGGAGTCTATACTGCTATTTCAGATTTTTCTGTAATAGAATACGAAATAACAGATGGTAGAAAAGTAAAAATTACTTTTGAGCAAAATGCAGCAAGTACCAAAGTGACTGAACGTTTTGATCCCGAAACAGAAAATGCAGAAGAACTACAAGAAGAAGGCTGGCAGGCTATTTTAGATAATTTTAAAAAATATGTTGAAGAGGCAAATCTTTGATTTTTTTACAATTCATGTCCTTGAAATTGATCATCTCCAACAGTAGAATAACCTAGATTACATTTTTTAGTTTACGCTATAAATTGCGATTTTCGTAAAAACAGCAACCTGTTCATTCGTTTGAGCAGGTTTTTTTGTACTTAAATTATCGGATTTGTTTTTGTGTGCAAAAAGGAATTTTATTTTTTTTTATCCCCTTTCAATTGTCGATTTTTGTTTGGTATTTTAAAGCCAATCGTATGCAAGTAGCAGATAAAGAAGTCATTTTATTAAAAGTTTCAGGTCAAGACAAACCTGGAGTAACCGCTGGTTTAACTTCTATTTTAGCAAATTATGACGCTATTATTCTAGATATTGGTCAAGCCGATATTCATGATACACTTTCACTGGGCATTCTATTCGAAATCAAAGCAGGCTCTACATCGGGACCAGTTTTAAAAGATTTGTTGTTTAAAGCGTATGAATTAGGTGTAAAAGTGAAGTTCATTCCCATTTCTATCGATGATTATGAAATTTGGGTTAAAGGACAACGCAAGCAACGTTACACAATTAATGTTTTGGGCGAAAGTCTAACTGCGGTACAAATCGCTGCTGTGACTCGTATTTTATCCAATCAAAACTTGAATATTGATGCTATTAAACGCCTTACGGGCAGAGTATCTATTATTGAAAAAGAAGAATTTCCTCGTGCTTGCATTCAGCTTACGGTAACGGGAACTATCGTTGACAAGTCTTTTATGACGGCTAGTTTTATGGAAATTTCCCGAACTTTAGATGTTGATATTTCGTTTCAAGAAGACAATATGTACCGACGAAACCGCCGTTTGGTGTGCTTTGATATGGATTCGACGCTCATACAAACAGAAGTAATTGATGAATTAGCAGAGCTTGCTGGAGTAGGCGAGCAAGTGCGTGCGATAACCGAATCAGCCATGAACGGCGAAATTGATTTTAGCGAAAGCTTCAAACAACGCATGGCTTTACTTGAAGGTTTAAGTGAATCCGTTTTACAAACAGTTGCCGAAAATTTACCCATTACCAAAGGTGCGCATCGCTTGATGAAAGCCTTAAAGTATTATGGTTACAGAACGGCTATTCTTTCAGGAGGTTTTACCTTTTTTGGGAAGTATTTGCAAAAAGAATTAGGCATTGATTACGTACACGCCAATGAACTTGAAATCATCGACGGAAAATTGACAGGCAATTATTTAGGCGAAATTGTTGATGGTAAAAAGAAAGCCGAATACCTTCAAGCCATTGCAGACAAAGAAGGCATTCACATCAATCAAACTATTGCAGTGGGTGATGGTGCCAATGATTTACCTATGTTGAATTTAGCAGGTTTAGGCATCGCTTTTCATGCCAAACCAACCGTAAAGGAAAAAGCCGAAAGTTCTATTTCTAGCTTAGGTTTAGATGGTGTTCTGTACCTATTAGGTTATCACGACAGGCACATTGATATGATGGAGTAGGAGTACAATTTTTTTAGGAAAATAATCTTTTTACAAGTTTTTGAGCTGTTCCAAGTAATCTCTTTGATTAGATAATCTCGGTATTTTGTGTTGCCCACCAAGTTTGCTATTTTCTTTGAGCCAGTCATAAAACAAATTTTTACGGGCTATATTGATTACCAATGGATTTAAAGTCATGTTGTTGTAGCGTTTGGCCTCGTAGTCAGAGTTGAGCGCTTGTATGGATTCATCTAATACTTTCTGGAATAGAGCGACATCAGCAGGTGGATTTTTAAACTCAATCATCCACTCGTGAGCGCCTTTTTCTTTGCCTTCCATAAAAATGGGGGCCACAGTATAATCCACCACTTCAGTGTGGGTAATTTTACAAGCTTGTGCAATGGCTTGATCCGTGTTTTCAACCATTAACTCTTCGCCAAAAACGTTGATATGATGTTTGGTTCTGCCTGTAACTCGAATTCTATAGGGATTTAAGGAGGTAAAACGCACCGTGTCACCTATCATATAGCGCCACAAACCTGAGTTGGTAGTAATCACGATGGCATAGTTTTTAAACAATTCTACATCTGCCAGTCGAATAATTTTTTGATTCGGCGTGCCGAAAGTATCCATCGGAATGAACTCATAAAAAATCCCGTAGTCCAACATCAACAACAAATCACTAGAATAATTTAAGTCTTGAATGGCAAAAAAACCTTCAGAAGCATTATATATTTCGTAGTATTTAAAATCTTTTTTAGGAAGTATTTTTTGATACTGCTCGCGGTACGGTTCAAAATTAACACCGCCATGAAAATAGACTTCTAAGTTAGGCCAAAGCTCCAGTAAATTGCCTTTACCGGTTTCTTCGAGCATTTTATTCATTAATACCAGCATCCAGGACGGAACACCTGCAAAACTGGTCACATTTTCGTTTTTAGTTTCGTTAATAATAGCTGCAATCTTGGTTTCCCATTCGCTCATTAACGATGTTTTGTTGCTTGGCGTGCTGCTAAACTCTGCCCAAATAGGCATGTTTTCTATCAAAATAGCCGACAAATCACCAAAAAAAGTATTCTTGTTTTCGTAAATTTGAGAACTCCCACCTAAGCGTAAACTCTTGCCTATGAACAACTCCGAATCCTCGTTATTATTCAAATACAAACACAGCAAGTCCTTACTGCCTTTGTAATGACAATTTTCTAATGCTTCGTTGCTTACGGGAATAAATTTACTCTTGGCATTGGTAGTACCGCTCGATTTGGCAAACCATTTTATAGGAGTTTCCCAAAAAACATTTTGTTCTCCTTGTCGCGTTCGTTCAATAAGCGGCTGCAGTTCTTCGTAGGTAGAAATAGGTACGCGTGATGTAAAAGTAGCATACGATTTTACAGATGCAAAATCGTATTCTTTGCCCAAAACCGTATTTTTCGAGGCTTGTATCAAGTTCATAAGCAATTCCTCCTGAACCTCGTTCGGGTACTTTAGGAACAATTCTATCTGATGAATTCTTTGCTTTAAAACCCAAGAGGCAAACGAATTAATTATGGTTAATGGCATTTTTTTTATTTACAATTTTTAAAAGTCAGGCGCAGTTTTACAGTTTCCCATTTGAATATCGGTACACAAATACTAACTTTACAACTTTACCAAAAATAACAAAATTTGTTTAACCTAAAAATTTAAACAACAAACTTTACGAATAATGACATACGAAGGTGTACTGGCCAAAATGCAAACCGAAATGGGTGCTCCCATTCAATACTATATCGTTTTTGAAAATAGTTTTTTAAACGTCAATCAGTTTTTAAATAAAAATTTTTCGATACAATTTGTAGGCTACCAATGTCTCAATTGCAACAAAAAGAAAAAGATTTTCCGTCAAGGTTTCTGTTACGACTGCTTTTATTCAAGTCCAGCTGTGGGCGATTGGATTATGAAACCTGAACTAAGCACTGCGCATCTTGGTATCGCTGATCGTGATTTGGCCTACGAGCAAAAAGTGCAATTGCAGCCGCACATTGTCTACTTGGCTTTGTCGAGTGAAGTCAAAGTAGGAGTTACACGCAAAACACAAGTCCCAACCCGATGGATTGATCAAGGTGCCAACCAAGCCATTTCAATCGTTGAGGTTCCCAATCGCTATCTTGCCGGCATCACCGAGGTCGCTTTAAAAAAACATTATGCAGACAAAACCAATTGGCGCAAAATGTTAACCAACGCTATTGAACCAGTCGATTTGGTGGCAGAACGCTTAAAACTGGAACACTTAATTCCAACCGAAGTTCAGGAGTATTTTTACAATCAAAACAACGATTTGTATGAAATGAATTACCCTGTTTTGCAGTATCCCGCTAAGGTAAACAGCTTGAATCTTGATAAAACACCGCAGTTCGAAGGCAAGTTAACAGGCGTAAAAGGGCAATATTTACTCTTTGATGACGGCACCGTTTTTAATGTTCGCGGCTCCGAAGGCTATGTGGTATCCATCACCGTTTAAAACAGTTGGGTGTACCCTTTTTTAAAATAGAAAAATTTTAAAAAAGGTCAGGCTGTTCGCTGTATCTTTTATTTCGCTGCGCTGCATAAAAGGATGCCGCTACCATCCTTTACGCAACACAACATACAATACCCGTTTTGGTTTTCAATGACAAAACGCCACTATATTTCATAAAAAAGAGGAATTTCAAACCTATTGAAATTCCTCTTTTTTAATTGTATTTCTACCTAGTTTACCTTTGTGGTATCGGCTGGTTTCTTTTTCTTTTTAAACAAACCATTCAATAAATCAGCAGCTTTGGCTTTTACTTCTTCTTTTGTGGCTGGTTTGGTAGGCACAGCTGTTTTTGTGGTATCTCCAGGTTTTTTGTTTTTGTTGATATAATCGGTTATCGCTGAGGTTCCTTTTTTTACCAAACGGTCTTTTTGTTGTTTCACTAACTGATTTGTTAATTGTGTCAGCGCCGTTTTGATATCTGTTGTTATTTTCGGATTGGTAAAATTACCACCCAAAACCGCATTGATAGGCAGGTTTTCTATTTTAGCAGCTTCGGCAGGAGTTAATTTCGCTAGTAAGGCATTCGCTTCGTTGCCCAAATATTTAGCAGGAACATCAAATTTTAGGTTGTAACTCATGCTTTGATCAAAACCGTGTGTTCCGCCAATTGTAGCTTTGATGTCTTTGTACTTAATGTCAAATGGTTTGATATTTACTTTACCATCTTTAAATGTGATTGCTGCTTTGATGTCATTCAAATTTATTTTGTTTACATCTATAAACTTAATATTCGACCCAATTGCTTTCAATAAAGTCGAATTTTTTTCATTGACAGTAGTTGATAAAAGTTGGCCTAATA
This sequence comes from Flavobacterium sp. K77, assembly GCF_021608205.1. Taxonomy (NCBI): domain Bacteria; kingdom Pseudomonadati; phylum Bacteroidota; class Flavobacteriia; order Flavobacteriales; family Flavobacteriaceae; genus Flavobacterium; species Flavobacterium sp. K77. The sequence continues at coordinate 617,181 of NZ_JAKIHO010000001.1, forward strand.
AATCACCGGTCAAAGTCTTCAAGTCAGGCGTAAACTCGGTGGCATCTAAATTTCCGTTCAGTTTAATATTAGAATTCAAACGGCCATTAATAATTCCCGCAATAGGAGCAATTTTCTTTAGCATGTCCAATTGTGTAAATGACTGTGCAATATCAACTTGGTTTAATTTTAAATCCATATTAAACACAGGTACTTTCCCTTTTGTAGAGACGGCTCCGTTTACTCCAATCGATCCACCAAAAATAGAAGTTTTCACATTTTCTAGTGTTACCTTTTGGTCTCTCACAATTAATTTTCCGGCTACGTTTTTTAGTTTTAGGTTGTCATACAATACCGTATTGGCTTTTGCGCTAAGCGTACAATTTAAAAAAGCGGGGATTTTCATAGCTTCGGCTCTCTTTCCAGCAGTGTTATCTTTTGCTGGTTCTTCAGTCGTCATAAAATCGTCCACCGCTAACTGATTTGACGACATGAAAAAGTTTCCTTTCAACTCCTGATTTCTAAAAATAAAGCCATAAAAGTTTTCCAGAATTCCACTTACGCTAATATCACTTTTCCCAGTGGTGGCATTCAATTGTTTCAAATTAACTTGGCTTGGGTTAAACTGAACCACCGCCGTACTAATGTTCATGGTTTTGCCATTTTCATCAGCATATTTAAAGCCAGACAAGCTCATGGTACCCGCATTATTAATCTTTTCATATTCACTTTTTTCAACACTTTGCATGTCAAACTTTGTGGTAACATCGGCTTTTAAAATCCCAGATAATGGTTTGTCAAGCTTGATAGGGTAGGCTTTTGATAGGTTTGCTAAATTTATAGTTCCTTTCAAAGCGGCATCTACTATTGCATTTTGGGTGATGTTGTTGATGTTTGCTTTGGCATTAAATACATCTTGATCAATTTGAAACGATAGTCGATCTAAGTTTACATAAGTGTCATTAAGAATTCCGGTTTCATTGATAATTTTAGTGTCAATTACAATTTTTTCAACCGTTTTAGGCAAGTTCGGGTATTTGAAAGAAGCATTGTTAGAGGCAATTGCAATATTGAATTTAGGTACACTGGTATCAGAGTATAATCCTTTTGCAAAACCATCAATGGTAAAATCACCTGTAGTTTGTACATTATCTAAACTAGCTGCATAGGCAGCTGGTATTACGCCCAAAAAGTTTTTAAATGATGAGGTTGGTGTTTTAAATTTCAAGTCGTATTCTTGTCCTGCATCAGCAATTTGTATAAAGCCATCAAATTCTAACGGGAGTTGATTAATTAAGGCCTTGTTTTCTTTAAAGCTGTATTTGCTATTTTTTAAATCGATTCCTAATACGGCATGAAGTGTTAATGCTACTTGATTCATGTAATTGACTTTATCCAGATTCAAGCTCACCTTAGCTGTGGTTTTGGTTGTTAAGTCTAGTTTTTCAGCGGCAAAATCACCTGTGCCTTCGTGATTCAAGCTGTCAATAACCATTTTAATTTTTGAACTTTCGTCAAAATAGCGAAACTGAAAATTTTCAATTTTGTATTCTTGAATTTTTAAGGCCAGCGGACTACTGGTTGAAGCTTCTTCTTTTTTGGCGTCTTTAAGTGCAATATCAAAGTTTCCAATACCATCTTTGTTAAAAATAATGTTGATCAACCCGTCTTTTGAAGTAACTCCATCAATAGCTATTGGTTCTTTTTTATCTTTAAAAAGTTCTTTAATTGACATTTTAAGGTTGACTTCGCCTAGTGAAACCAATGTGTCTCCCGCAAAAGGCGCTTTATTGATGATTACTAGTTTTTCTAGCGTTACATTAGCATTTGGAAAGTTTTTGAACAAACTTAAATCGGCATCAGCAAAGGATACCGTGGCGTCAACTTTTGCATTTATGGCATCGGTAATTTTTGCTTTTATTTGATTTTTAAATAAAAAGGGTGCTGCAAATAATGTTGCTACTAGCAACAAAAGGACTATACCTACTATTTTTAAAATTTTCTTTACCATGTGATGTTGCTTATTTTGAATTGCTTACCAATTACTTTATTGTACAAAAATACTGGATTTTGACTTTTTATCTTTCTAATGTTTTCATAAAAGCTTATATGATTTAAAGAAAAACCCGCTAAAGTAATGACAATAGCGGGTTTAAAAGTATTTTCAATTTTTTTATTTATTTCATTTTGATCGCAAACGGAAGCATGGCTTGCACGCCTTGTCTGGCTTGAAGTTTTTTAATTTCGTTCAACATGCGATAGTTTTCTTCTCCAATTTCCTCTTTAATAAAACGCTCTTTTGATTGTGCAAAAGGGAATCCTGCTAGTAAATCATCGAAGTTTTTGTCGTATTCAGGGTGATTTTGAGTTCGGTACTCTTTTACTTTCGCTAACGAAGCCGCTTTTGCAATAGCATCATCCAAACCACCAATCTTATCTACAAGACCAATTTTTAGTGCTTCGGCGCCAGTCCAAACACGTCCTTGTGCAATGCTGTCTACTTGTGCAAACGACATTTTTCGGCCCTGAGCTACTCGAGTTACAAAAGTTTTGTAAATATGTTCCACACCTTCTAGCGTTACGGCTTTGAAATTTTCATCCAATGGTACAAACGGACTGTAATCAGCAGCGTTCGAGTGGGTTTTTACTTGTTCTGTATGAATGCCAATTTTGGTTGCAAGTGTTGTAAAGTTAGGTAATACCCCAAATACACCAATTGATCCTGTGATGGTACTTTCTTCAGCAAAAATAGTGTTTGCATTACAAGCGATGTAATAGCCGCCTGATGCTGCATAATTACCCATAGACACTACTATTGGTTTTACTTTTTTAGTTAACTCAATTTCTCTCCAAATTAAATCAGAAGTTAAGGCACTTCCACCCGGGCTGTCAATACGCAAAACAATTGCTTTCACGTCTTTATTAGTTCTAGCTTCTTGCAAAGACCTGCGCATGGAACCTTCTCCAATTACTGTTACATCACCTTCGCCACCCATAATTTCGCCTTGTGCATAAATGATGGCAATTTCGTTTGTAGCGCTATTTACGCTTGCAGTTGTTGCTGTTTTTTGAGCATAATCAAGTATCGAAACACTATTGTAATCCTCGTCTTTATTGACTTTTAATGCTTTTTTAATAGCATCATGGTATACATCCTCGTAAGCAATTACGTCAATTAGTTTTTGAGCCTTTGCCATTTCCGGCGTACGACCTAAAAGACCAGTAGCAATTTCATTCAATTTTGCCACACTTAAATTTCTGCTTTTTGCAATGTCTTTTATCATTGAATTCCAAACAGAGGTCAATAGTGCAGTGGTTTGCTCTCTATTGGCTTCGCTCATTTGGTTTTCTAAGAAAGGTTCAACGGCACTTTTGTATTTTCCATGACGAATAACTTCCATCTTTAAACCTGATTTTTCTTGAAAATCTTTAAAAAACATAATCTCTGATGACAATCCTTTAAAATCCATTTCGCCTACCGGATTCAAATAAACGGTATTAGCAACCGAATTCAAGTAGTATTCTTTTTGCGAGTAGGTATTGCCGTAGGCCATTACAAATTTACCAGATTGTTTAAAGCTTTCTAAGGCATCGCGCAAGGCTTTAGTTTGAGCCATCCCTAAATAGGAATTGTTGTTTAAAATAGAAATACCCTTAATATCATCATCCGTTTTTGCGGCCTCGATAGAATTAATAATGTCAATAACACCTATTTTTTCGTTTTCTGAAAAAGCAGTAACCCAAGGGTCGTTGTATTTTCCGGCATAATCATTTTGAACGTTTTCCAGATTCAATTCAATAACTGAATTATTATCTACCACAACGCCATCAGACTCACCACCAAAAATGGTTCCTATTAAAACGATTCCAAAAAAGAATAACATAAAAAAGACAAATATCCCAATGACAGTTGCCAGTACATTTCCTAAAAATCTCATATAATTTATTTTTTGTATCAGTCGCAAAATTATTGAAATGTTACAATAAAGTTTTTCGGGTTTTCAAAAATCAAGCAAATAAAAGTGGGCGCAAATATATTCCGAATTCTAAAATTCTTTTAGTTAATTTGCATCAATTATGAAATCACAGCATCAAGTTATTCTATCCATAGGCAGTAATCAAGGCGATCGCTTGGCTACAATTGAGCAGAGTCTTCAACTGATTCATCAACAAGTGGGCACTATTTTGCGTGTTTCTAGATTGTATCAAACACCTGCATGGGGTTTTGAGAGCGATGATTTTTATAATTGCGCTGTTGTGATTCATACCTATAGCAGTGCGCACAAAGTTTTGACTCAGGTTTTAAAAATTGAGAAACAATTGGGTAGGTCTCGTAAAAGCACAGCCGGCTATGCTGCCCGAACTATTGATATCGATATTATTGCGTTTGATAATGAAGTAATCCAGTCTGAAAAATTACAAATTCCGCATCCTTTAATGCAAGATCGCAATTTTGTATTGCTGCCTTTACAAGACTTACAATTAGACTGGGAGCATCCCGTTTTGGGCAAGACAATAACCCAAATGGTATCTTTGTCAACAGATGTTAGCCCTTGTGATGTTGTGCAAAATATGACACAACCTTTGCAAAGCATTCCGATTGAACGCTACAATTATGTTGCTTTCGAAGGAAATATTGGAGCCGGTAAAACGACATTGGCAACCAAAATTGCAGAGGACTTCAACGCGAAAACAGTTTTAGAACGTTTTGCTGATAATCCATTTTTACCAAAATTTTATAAAGATCAAAATCGATACGCGTTTCCGCTTGAGATGTCATTCCTTGCGGATAGGTACCAACAATTATCAGATGACTTGGCGCAATTCGATTTATTTAAAGATTTTTTGGTAGCCGATTATCACATTTTTAAATCCTTGATTTTTGCAAAAATCACTTTGGCAGAAGATGAATACCGTTTGTATCGCAATCTTTTTGATATCATTTACAAAGAAATGCCAAGGCCTGATTTGTATGTGTACTTATATCAAAATTCAGAACGTTTGTTGCAAAACATCAAAAAAAGGGGACGCAGTTACGAGCAAAAAATTCCAGCTGATTATTTAGATAAAATCAACAGCGGTTATTTGGATTATATCAAGTCGCAAACCAATTTAAATGTACTAATCATCGATGTTTCTGATCGTGATTTTGTAAAAAATCAAGAAGACTATCTGTACATATTGGAGGAAATCAAGAAAAAAATGCTTGCCCAAAATTTTTAATTTCTTTCTTGGCTCTTATCTTTTAAGTGAAAAGTGCCCTCTTTTTTCTGGTGATGTAGCGTCTAGTTTAAGTACAAACCAATAATCATCAGCCGGCAAAGGAATTTTATTAAAAGTGCCATCCCAAAATGTTTTGGATTGGTTGAGAACTACAATTAATTTTCCGTAACGATCAAAAATAGAGACTTTTGCTTGCGGATAATTGATAAGACCTTTGATTTCCCAAATATCATTGTAAGAATCGTTATTAGGGGTGAAGAATTTAGGAGCAATAACCACTACGAAAGGTTCTGAATCAATGCCGCAACCATTTTTTTCTCGTATAAAAGCAGTTTGTAAACCACTTGGGACATTAAAAAAAACATTCGAATTTTGGTAATTAGTACCATCTACAGAGTATTCGTAATAATTTTGTTCCGTTTCAGGATAAATTACAACTCTATTTTCGTTTACATCAATTCGATCTATTGTAGGCGCTAAATATTCTACTACATTAATTTTTTTAACGGCGCTGCATCCTTGGCTATCGGTTACTTTTACAGTATATGTGCCACCTGAGGAAACTTGAATAGTTTGAGTTCGTGCACCGGTTGACCACTCATAACTTACATTGGCTATACCTGCATCAAGAGTTAGGTTGTCGTTTTGGCATAGAATTAAATCTTGATCTGTAACTGATGGAGGTGTATTGATTTCTACAGTAACAGCTGTTCTGCCGCCATCAGTACAGTTATTATTAAAAGCTTGGGCATAATAAGTAGTATTTTGTGTTACGTTGGCAATTGTTACACTAGTTCCTGTGGCAATAATTTGAGTTGAAGTAGCGCTTTCGTACCAGTTGATGATTCCTGTATTTGTAGTTGCTTGTAAAGTTACGCTGCCAGCGCCACAGCGTGTAACGGGTGAATTAGTACTTGTAATACTCGGAATTTGTTGTACGGTAGCAATTACTGCTGTACGATTCGTTGGACAGCCTGCTGAAACATAATAGGTTTTAGAATTTGTTAAAAACTCGGTAGTAAATGAAGGGCCGCTAAAAAGTATACTCCCACCAGTTGGAGTGTCGTACCAGTCTAATGTGCCCGTAGTGGCGGTTGCTTGAAGAATGAGGGTTCCAGAGCCACAACGGCTATCAGGTGTAGTAGTGGTGATTTTGGCAATAGTCATAGTGGTGCTAGTTGCAATTTCAAGTACAGGATCACCTGGCATGCCACCATATTCAACAATATATCCTTTGGGTTGATAATCTCCGCTAGTATCTCCGGTGTTAGATAAATCATTCCATGAACCAGGAATTCCAACACCAGGCGCTGTGATATGAGCAAAATCTTCGTTACCAGAATTATTGGGTTCATTTCTATTCCAGAACGCAAATTGATTAGCGGGTGCCGATCCATTGGCGAGTCCATTCCAAAATATAGTTCCGTTTTCAGGGCCAGTTACCCATTTCCAAACACCTTCGGTTTCTGCATCACTTCCTCCAATCCATCCTGTTCCTTGGGCTTGCTCTCCAGATATTTGTGCTTCATCTGCAGCTGTTAATGTGGCTAAATAGCCTCGTAATCCAAAGTAATTGCTGTTTTCTGCTGCTATTTTTGCATCCTGCCACGGTATATTTATTGCTGAAATAAATCGGTAATAATGTCCATTTCGCGGTAAGTAATTGGCTTGTCCTAGAGTTATAGAAAAAGTTCTCGCAGTTCCCGCTGGATTCGCGCTTGAGTTGCTAAAGACAACATTTTTAATGGCGCGCACAAAATCTTGATAAAGTACTTTTGCACCACTAATTGGACTTGACAATTGTAACTTACCTTCAACAGCACTCCACGTCGCAATTATGGTGGGATGCATGGCTGTGTTGGTTAATGTAAGTAGATCTTGTCCGTTAGCGTAACCGCCAGTGATTTGTATGTAAACTGCTTCTGTTCCTATGTCAGTTGCATCGGCGCCAGTAATGGTAATATCAGTAACTACATTTAAAGGACTTCCTGGGCAAAATATTTGATTACCACTTGCTGCTATTCGAGGTGAATTAACCGCAAGAGTTGTTTTTGTTTTTTTAGAAATTGAGTCACCTTCTTTTTTAAAAATCAGATTTGTATTAGCAATCGCTGCATTTGCAATCATTGGGGCAAATACTAGGAAAGCCAACGTTATTTTTAAAAAAGTATTTAATTTCATGGGGAACAAATTACTTGATATAGTACTTTAATTAGCAGGCCAATTTAATTTTTGAAATAAATCCCAAATCACAATTCCTGCACTTACTGCAATATTCAAGGAATGTTTGGTGCCCAATTGCGGAATTTCTATTGAGCCATCGCATAGTGCCACTGCTTCTTGTGAAACTCCGTGAACTTCATTTCCAAACACAATTGCATATCGTTTTTGAGGTTCTATTTTAAAATTTTGCAATAAAATTGCACTTTCTACTTGCTCAATTGCAAGTGTTGTAATGTTGTCATCTTTTAGTTTAGTGATTACGTCAAGAACGCTTTCACAATGCTCCCAAGCTACTGTTTCGGTTGCGCCAAGAGCTGTTTTATGAATTTCTTTGTTAGGAGGTGTGGCTGTAATACCGCAGAGGTAAATTTTTTCGATCAAAAAGGCATCCGAAGTACGAAAAACAGAACCAATATTATGCAAGCTTCTTACATCATCAAGAACTACGATGAGTGGTGTTTTTTCTGATTGTTTGAAATCAGCAATCGATTTTCGCTCTAACTCGCTATTTTCTAGCTTTCTCATATTTTATATTTTATCAAAAAAAAAGCTTCCAGATGGTTATGGAAGCTTTTCTAGTATGTTTGGTATTCCTTAGCTTTTCGCTGCCTCAAGAGGTAAAACGTTTCCTTTGATAGTTAATGTTTTACTTGGAGTTACTGCATTTGTAGTCAAAGTAACTGTTTTTGTAAACGGTTGTCCCGCTCTTGAAGTATCATATTTCACACCAATAACACCTTTTGCACCTGGAGCGATAGGTTGTTTTGGGTAAGTAGGTACTGTACATCCGCAAGAACCTTGAGCGTTTGTAATAATTAACGGCTTGTTACCGTTGTTAGTAAATACAAATTCTCTTCTTCCGTCAGAGTTAGCGGCAATATTTCCGTAATCAATAGTTTCTGTAACAAAAACCATCCCTGCACCATTAACTTTAGCGCTAGCAATTTTCGTGTTTTTAGCTTTTAATTTTTTTGAAGTCTCTTGCGCATTCGAAGTAGTAACTCCCAAAGTAACTAGCAAGGCTAGAGCAATTATCTTTTTCATTTCTTTTAATTTTTATTATGTTATACAAATTTATGTAATTTTTCGTTTTATAGGCCTAATTTTTTCTTAAATAACTTGTTTAATTTTTTTGAATCTCCACATTTTTGGTCAAAAAACTATAAATTCGCCCTGAAATTAAATTTAAAAAGCAAAATACATTGGCCTCTAAAGATAAAGCAGTTAAGGAAACACCGTTGATGAAACAATACAATGAAATCAAAAGGAAGTATCCGGATGCTTGTTTATTGTTTCGTGTAGGTGATTTTTATGAAACCTTTGGTGAAGACGCTGTTCGAGCCTCGAAAATTTTAGGAATTGTTTTAACTAAACGTGGTGCAGGATCTGAGGGAGAAACTGCTTTGGCCGGATTTCCGCACCATTCCTTAAATACGTATTTGCCTAAATTGGTCAAAGCGGGACTGCGAGTGGCTATTTGCGATCAGCTCGAAGATCCTAAAATGACCAAAACGATTGTGAAACGTGGCGTAACCGAATTGGTAACACCAGGAGTTTCGCTTAATGATGAGGTGCTGCAATCTAAAACTAATAATTTTTTGGCAGCCATTTTTTTTGCCAATAAATCAATAGGTATTTCATTTTTAGATGTTTCAACAGGCGAGTTTTTAACCGCTCAGGGCAATGCGGAATACATTGATAAATTATTGCAAAACTTCAACCCAAGTGAGGTTTTGATTCCGAAAAATAAAAAAGTAGAATTTAAAGAAACTTTTGGCGAAGATTTTCACTGTTTTTATCTCGAAGATTGGATTTACAAACAGGACTACGCATTTGAAACTTTAACCAAGCATTTCCAAACGGTTTCCTTGAAAGGATTTGGAGTAGAGGAGTTGGCGGATGGAATTATTGCATCGGGAGCTATTTTGTATTACCTCTCGGAAACACAACATAATAGAGTACAGCATATTACTTCAATTCAGCGTATTGCTGAAGATGCTTATGTTTGGATGGATCGTTTTACCATTCGTAACCTAGAATTATACCATAGTTACAATCCAAATGCGGTCACATTGCTTGATGTAATTGATAAAACGCTTTCGCCAATGGGTGGGCGATTACTCAAAAGGTGGCTAGCTTTGCCTTTAAAAGACAGTCATAAAATAAAAGGTCGACATGAAGTGGTGACCTATTTAAAAAACAATCAAGAAGTTTTAAGAGACATTCAAAATCAAATCAAGCAAATTTCTGATTTGGAGCGATTGATTTCAAAAATTGCTGCTGGAAAGGTGTCGCCTCGTGAGGTAGTGTACCTGAAGGAATCGTTAGACGCGATAGTGCCTATCAAAAAGTTGGCTTTGGCTAGCCCGCAGGAAGCGGTAAAAATCATTGGTGATAGTTTGCATGGTTGCGATTTACTTCGCGAAAAAATAAATACGGTATTAAATCAAGATGCGCCAGTGGCTATTTCAAAAGGAAATGCCATTGCTACCGGCGTACATGCGGAGCTAGATGAGTTAAGAGCAATTTCAACTTCGGGGAAGGAATTTTTAGAGGGTATTGAAAAACGCGAATCACAAGCAACGGGGATTTCGTCATTAAAAATATCGTTTAATAATGTTTTTGGTTACTACATCGAAGTGCGAAACATGCACAAAGATAAAGTTCCAACCGAATGGATTCGAAAACAAACCTTGGTAAACGCAGAACGTTATATCACAGAAGAACTAAAAGAATACGAAACTAAAATTTTAGGTGCTGAGGAAAAAATTCACAAAATAGAAGTAGAGTTGTTCGAGCAATTGGTAGCTTGGATAGCAACTTACATCAAGCCTGTACAAATGAATGCTAATTTGATAGCGCAATTGGACTGTTTGTGTTCCTTTACGCAACTCGCCATCGAAAATCAATACGTTTGTCCTGATTTAGATGAGAGTTTTGAGTTGGATATTAAAAACGGTAGGCATCCTGTTATCGAAAAGCAATTACCCGTAGGTACGCCCTACATTGCTAATGATGTTTTTTTAGATCGCGATACGCAGCAAGTTATCATGATTACTGGTCCCAATATGTCGGGTAAGTCGGCTATTTTGCGTCAAACCGCATTAATTGTATTGCTGGCGCAGATGGGAAGTTTTGTTCCTGCAGAGAGTGTTCGAATGGGCGTTGTAGATAAAATTTTTACGCGAGTAGGAGCAAGTGATAATATTTCGATGGGAGAATCTACTTTCATGGTTGAGATGAACGAGACGGCATCGATCTTGAATAACATCTCAGATAGAAGTTTGGTTTTATTAGATGAAATTGGTCGCGGAACGAGTACCTATGACGGAATTTCGATTGCTTGGGCCATAGCCGAATTTTTGCATGAACACCCAGCGCAGCCTAAAACTTTGTTCGCAACACATTATCATGAGTTGAATGAAATGAGTGAATCGCTGACTCGAATTCAAAACTATAATGTAGCAGTGAAAGAATTGAAAGACACCGTTCTTTTTGTTCGAAAATTAGTAAAAGGAGGAAGTGCTCATAGTTTTGGAATTCATGTGGCTAAAATGGCTGGAATGCCACAAATAGTGATTTTAAAAGCACAAAAACTACTCAAGAAGCTTGAGAAAAATCATTCAAGTGAATCGCTTAATGGAAATTCAGTTGCGAAGAGAGGCGCTAGTTTAAAAGAAGCGCAAACCGAAACCATGCAAATGAGTTTTTTCAACCTTGATGATCCTTTGCTAGAAGAAATAAAAGAGGAAATTATCAGTCTTGATATTAATACCATAACGCCAATGGAGGCGTTAATGAAACTCAATGAAATTAAAAGAATGTTGACGCGAAAATAATTTAGTTTTTTAAGCGCACGTTATCAGATTGTTATCATTTTTGTTTAATTTTTTTGAAAAAAAGGCTTGTTTAATTCAATAAATGTCCTAAATTTGCAACCGCAATACAGAACAAGTGTTGCGGTTCTTTTAAATAAAAAACGCGAAAATAGCTCAGTTGGTAGAGCGCGACCTTGCCAAGGTCGAGGTCGCGGGTTCGAGCCCCGTTTTTCGCTCAAACACCTCTTAATGCTCGGATGGTGAAATTGGTAGACACGCTGGACTTAAAATCCAGTGAACAGCAATGTTCGTGCGGGTTCAAGTCCCGCTCTGAGTACAAAAGCCCCTTCAATTGAAGGGGCTTTTTTTATGACCTATAGTCAAAACATTTATGTTGTTTTGATTGAAGGGTGGTCAGGCTGTCTAACGAGATTTAATTTTGAAAAAACAATCAATATGGGGGCTTTTGTTATTAGTAAGCGCTACAATGATGAGTATAAGTTTGTTTTTACCTCAAGGAAAGGAAAAGTGATTTTTACAAGTTTGAGTTACGAATTGAAGTTCGAAGCGGAGGAGGCTATTGAGCATTTTAAAAAAGTACTTTCGTCAGCTGATTTTTTAAAATTTAAATCGACTAGTGGGAAGTTTTTTTTTAAAGTAGTTCTCGAAGGGCATCATTTTGCTACCAGTCGAAAATACACAACGGCTTTGCGTTTGCAAAAAGGGATAGATGAAATTGTGAAATACGGCTCGGCAGCAGAGATCTTAGATTTCTCAACCAACGACTGTATTTTTTTAGATTAAAAGAAAAGAGTCTTGAAAACGATAACGTATTCAAGACTCTTTTTGTTTTGCGCAATGAAATTATTTCATTTTACGACATAAAAAAGCCATCTCGCTAAGCGGATGGCTTTAAAATTTTTAGAATTTAAGTTCTAATTATTTTTTTGCAGCTTCAGTAGCAACTTCAGCAGCTTCAGTTCCAGCAGCAGCAGCAGAATCAACTACTTGCGCAGCAGAATCAACAACTTGTGCAGCAGAATCAACTACCATAGCAGCAGAATCAACAGTAGCAGCAGCTTCATCAGTAGCAGGTGCATCAGCTTTTTTACAAGAAACAACAGTTAATACAGCAACAGCAGCTAAACTTAAAAATACTTTTTTCATCTTAATTTAATATAAAGGTTAATTATTAATTCGTGGCAAAGATATAAATTTTTTAATATGGAAAATATTTTTTCATTTATTTTTTAAAAAATATTATTCTTTCCCAGTGCTCAGCAAATTTACAATTATTGTGCCAGTTTTTGCACATCAAATGTAATTTTTTTTAAAGTTTTATTTGGACTTTTTTTCTGACTGCTTTTGTTTTAATGGTTTATTTATCAATGCCTTGTCTTTTTTAGGGTGTACAAGTTTTAATTCGGCCATTAAGTTTTTTGCGCCAGCGTATTTGTCCATGATAAATAATACGTATCTAATGTCTACCATGATGTTTCTACAGATACTAGGATCATAGTAAATATCACTCATTGTACCTTCCCATACACGGTCAAAATTAAGACCAATCAAATTACCGTTGGCATCCACTGCAGGGCTTCCTGAGTTACCTCCTGTCGTATGGTTGGTTCCAATAAAACACACTGGCATTTTACCGTTAGCATCGCTGTAATTGCCATAATCTTTGTTTTTGTACAACTCCACTAATTTTGAAGGAACATCAAATTCATAATCTCCAGGAATGTATTTTTCCATCACACCTTCGAGATAGGTTACAGGAGTGTACAAGGTGGCGTCTTTTGGTTCGTAACCCTTTACTTTTCCATAGGTAACACGCAAGGTACTATTAGCATCTGGAAACAAACGACCGTTAGCATTAAGTTCTAATTGTGCTTTCATATATGTGCGCTGCAAAGCAGTTATGGTTTGGTTTATCTCATCGTATTTCGGGGCAATTTGGGTGTTGTAACTATCCGCAAGTTCCTTTACCAGTTGGTAGGCCGGATCTTTTCTTAGATTAGCTAAAGCAGTAGCCGAATCACCAGAAAGTAACTCTTTTAAGCCCGCGTAGCTGGTGATTTTAGAAGTGCTGTATATGGCGGTAGCTAGTTTTTTTGCATCTACATTAGCTAGACTATTTGGTAAAAATTGTTTTGGTGATTTAGTGGCATACAAAGCGATCAATTGTTCGAAAACTTTTTCATCAACAGTTGCATTGAAGTTTTTATAAAAATCAGCTAGCCCGCCAATTAAATTGTTTTTTCGGTCATTGAAGGCTTGTTCACCTCTTGCGTTGTACACTTGCTCTAATTGGTACAAGCGGTATGCAGCACTTAACAACTCAGTGTTGCGCTGTACGGTTTCCATAAAGTAATCTCTAGCTAGAGCGTAAGGAGCAATTGCTGTGTAGTTTTTATCAAAATCAGCAAGTAGGGTTCCGTATTCTTTTTCTTTGCCTGCTTTTTTTACTTTTTCTTGAAAAGTTTTTTCGTCATTGCGTTTTACAGCTACAGCATTCGATTTTTGAAGACCTTGGGTTTCTCCAATCCATTTTTTCCAATAATTAGCAATACTAGCATATTTAGAGGCATACTGAATTTTAATAGCATTGTCTTTACGCATGAATCCGTCAGCTACTTTTAAGGCTTTATCACGAATCTCAATTTTTGCAGGATTAAGTTCGTTTACAATTTGTTCGATGGCTACAGATGGTAGGTATTCGTTGGTTTTTCCTGGGTAACCAAAAACAAGCGTAAAATCATCTTCGGCAACACCGTCAAGCGAAATAGGTAAGAAGTGTTTTGGAGTGTAAGGCACATTGTCTTTAGAGTATTTTGCGGGACGGTTATTTTTGTCAGCATAAATACGGAATAGCGAAAAATCTCCTGTATGACGTGGCCAAACCCAATTGTCTGTGTCAGACCCAAATTTCCCTATTGATGTAGGCGGAGCTCCAACCAAGCGCACATCAGAAAAAGTCTCTGTTACAAAAAGTAGATATTGATTGCCTTCGTAAAATGTACGAATTTTGTTTTCTTGCCAAGATTCTTTCGGGAAAGAGGCGCTCAATTTAGTGATGTTTTCTTGAATTTTTTTCTGTTTGTCGGCTTCGTTTGCAAGTGTTGCTGTACCTTCTAGTATTTGCGTAGTTACGTCTTCAATTTTCACCATAAAAGTAACAGTCAAATTTTCGTTTGGCAATTCGTCTTCCATTTTATAGGCCCAAAAACCATCAGCTAAATAATCTTTCTCAACTGAGGAGTGCGATTGAATTTGCGAATAACCGCAGTGGTGATTGGTAAGCAATAAGCCTTTTGGAGAAATTACTTCAGAAGTACAGCCACCGTTAAAATGCGGCACTGCGTCTTTCATGCTAGACTGATTCACATCATAAATGTCTTTGATTGACATTTTCATGCCTAGATTCTTCATTTCGGTTTCATTCATTCCTTTTAGTAAGGAGGGAATCCACATACCGCCTTGTTGCGCTTGTGTTTGAATGACAAATAGTAATAAGAATAATTTTAAAAATTTCATTGGTATATAATTTAGTTTGAGAAAAGTGTGATACAACTGGATGATTGATTTAAATTATAGTGGAACAGAAAATGACTTAATGTCGTTTGCCTTTCCAAGTGCCTCCGTATTTATATTGGGGCAATGATTTTGATTTTTCGCAGCAAGATTGACAAACGAAAATCCAGTTTTTTCCCGTGGCGATTTGAACCCGAAACATTGTACTGGCTGCAATAGAACAAATTTCACATATTTTGGTTTTCATTTTATTAGCTCAATAGCGACGCTTCATTTTTAAAAGCAATATTTACTTTGAATAGGTTTCTATAAAACGAATCAATATAATATATCTTTTAAAAAGTCCGTGTTTGATTATTTTATTAGCAATTTCAATCAGTTTTAAGACGCATTAATTTTCGATTATGCATTTCAAAACCGCTGGCAAGATACAATTTTTGCGCTTTTGTATTGTGTGGTTCTACCTCAAGATAGATCAGTTTTAACGATAATTTATGGCTTTCGGCTTTTATAAAATCTATGGCTTTGCTGCCAATGCCTTTGCCTCGAGCTGTTTCTGTGACGAATAATTCATCTAAAAAAGCAATTTTTCCTTGGTACTCAAAACTAAACACAAAAGTTAGAATGATATAGCCAACCACTTGCTCTTGCCAATAGATCAACCAAGCTTTTCCAAAGGATGGATTGTCTATAAATTGATCTAGTAATTCTCTCGTCGTTTCAATAGCAATAGGATAGCCGTCAATGGCGTAAAAATCGACCATCAAAGTACTGACAGTATTTACATCTTGTTTATCTATTGGTTTAAAGTGAATCATATTGATCTATTTAGTAGCGTAAAGGTAGTTAATATCGAATTTGGTCTTGCCATAACCGTTCGTCATTTCGATACAACCGTTCGTCATTTTTCGGTAAAACAAGAGCAGAAGCCGTTCTATATTTGTCTCATCATAACAAACAAAAACAATTTAAAACAAATGACAATGAGAACAGAAATTTTAAAAAAAGGAGTAGTCGTAGCAAAAGCAGTAGTAGGTTTTTTAATAGGCTTTGCATTGTTTCATCTAGTTAAAACGTTAATCGGCTAAACTCAAATTGGCCTAGGCAATTCGAACATCAATCAATCAAGTAACATCTATGGGACAATACAAGGCAAACTCAATAAATTCTCAAAATTTCAATTTAACATTTGGCAATCAGAAAATTGGGGAACTAATTTATGAAAAATGGTATTCTTTCAACGCTGAAATTTTAATGTCTGACGGTGCAAAATATCAACTTGAACCACAAGGTTTTTGGGACTCTAAAATTGAGTTGAAAGACGGCACAAAAGCTTTATTAGAATTTAAAATGGGTTGGAAAGGAATAATTATCAAAACCTTTTTTGATAACAAAGAAGATACTTTTTTACTAAAACTTAACGGACTTTTGAGTAGTAAGTTTGTTTTAATTGACCCAGACAAAAGAGAGTTAATGGTTGCTGAAACTGATTTTAAATGGAATAAACTTAACTATGACTATAATATTGAAACAACCCAAAACTTCGACAAGTTTGACAATAAGGAATTATTAATACTTACAATATTGCACTGCATAAATTACTATATGACAATTTTTGTATCAGCAGAATAAAATGACAAAAGAAGCACGAAAAATGCCCGAACCGCTAACAGCCGTTTGGCGTGAATGGGGTTTT
This sequence comes from Flavobacterium sp. K77, assembly GCF_021608205.1. Taxonomy (NCBI): domain Bacteria; kingdom Pseudomonadati; phylum Bacteroidota; class Flavobacteriia; order Flavobacteriales; family Flavobacteriaceae; genus Flavobacterium; species Flavobacterium sp. K77. The sequence continues at coordinate 633,654 of NZ_JAKIHO010000001.1, forward strand.
GGGCTGAATTTAAGGATAGATTTGTGTTTGGAAAATTTGTGTTTAACCGAAAAATCCCACACCTTTAATCCTCAACCTCGCAAAGCGCCAAAACGTTAAAATGTTAATTGGCTAAACCAAATTGGAGTAGGCAATTCGAACATCAATCAATTAATCAATCAATCATAAAAAGTATGAAAACAGAATTTCTAAAAAAAGGGATAGTTGTAGTAAAAGCAGTTTTAAGTTTTACAATTGGAGTTTTACTAGCTTACTTATTGAAATTAATAATAGCTTAAAAAACAGATCATCAATCAAATCAAATCAAAATCAATCAAAATCAATCAAAATCAAATCAATTGAAATCATGAAAAAAAACATCATAGCACTTGCGCTAGCAATAATGGGATTATCAAATGTCAATGCACAAACAGCTCAACCAGAAACAAAGAAACCTGGCGATATTTCATTGCCTTCGTCTAAAGGAGCGCTAGAAAAATTAGCCTCTTTTGACGATGGAAATTACAAATATTCCGTTGAAGATTTCTACACAAAACCAAAAGCAAGAACGTTTAGATTATCACCTGACGGATTACGCATGTCTTATTTTCAAAAAATGGATAACGGCAAAACCAATGTGTACGTAAAGGAGATTAAAACAGGCAAAGTTTCGCTAACAATAGAGGAAAAAGAAGAACTCATCAAAACGTATTTTTGGTTGAATAATGAGCGATTAATTTATGCAATGGATAAAGGAGGAAATGAAAACATACATGTTTATTCTGCCGGTATTGACGGTTCTGCTCCAATTGATTTGACGCCTTTTGACGGTGTACAGGCAGAAATTAATACGGTACTAAAAAATCAAAGAGATTTTATTATCGTTTCTATGAATAAGGAAAACAAGCAACTTAAGGAACCTTATAAAATCAATACCAAAACGGGAGCTATAGAAAGATTATATGCCAATACGGACCTTAAAAATCCAATACTGGTCTATAATTTTGATCAAGATGGTAATCTAATAGGCTTTGTAAGAGTGGCTAATGGAATAAGTATGCAGTATTACTACAAGCCTTCAGGTGCTAACGATTTTAAATTGTTAAAAGAATTTGAATCTACAGAAACCTTCACATTTGTTTCTTTAAATTACCAAACGCCCAATCCCGATGATGCTTATGTAATATCAAATTTAGAATCTGATAAAACACAAATTGTTTTGTATGATTTGAAGCAGAATAAGATGATTAAAGAAATTTATTCTAACCCGACCTTTGATTCTAATATTCTAGGACTTTCTGAAAAAAGAAATTTTGAAGTGGACTACGTTGGTTTTAACGGAGAAAAAAACACCATCATCCCAATAAGTAAAACTTTTAAAAAGATATACGACAACATACAAAAGGAATTTAAGGATGCGCAATTTTCAATTGTTTCCCAAAGTGATGATGAAGAAAAAATGTTGATCATTGTTTCTAGTGATAAATTTTACGGGAAATATTATCAGTACGATTCAAAGTTAAATAAATTAACTTATATGTTCGATTTGATGCCAAAACTAGAACAAAAAGATATGGCTGTAATGAAGCCGATTTCTTTTAAAAGTCGTGACGGAATTTTAATTTACGGGTATATCACCTTGCCTAAAGAGGCTTTAGAAGGAAAAAAGGTACCTTTAATTGTTAATCCGCACGGTGGCCCACAAACGTTAAGAGACAGTTGGGGATTTAGTCCAGAAGGACAATTATTTGCGAGTCGTGGCTATGCTACTTTACATGTAAACTTCCGAATTTCAGGAGGATACGGAAAAGAATTTTTGAAAGCAGGATATGGTCAAATTGGACGTAAAGTGATGGATGATCTTGAAGATGGGGTGCAATATGTATTGACACAGGGATGGGTAAATAAAGATAAAATTGCTATTTATGGTGCAAGTCACGGAGGATATGCTACTTTGATGGGATTAGTAAAAACACCTGATTTATATGCGTGTGGAGTGGATTATGTGGGAATTTCAAACATTGAAACTTTTTTTAGTTCTTTTCCTGAATATTGGAAACCTTATACAGAAGCGACAAAGAAAATTTGGTATGATTTAGACAATCCTGCACAGGCTAAAATTGCCAAAGAGGTATCGCCTTTTTATCAAGTCGATAAAATCAAAAAGCCTTTGTTTGTGGTTCAAGGTGCAAATGATCCAAGGGTTAACATTGGAGAATCAGATCAAATGGTGACTGCTTTACGCAAAAAAGGATTTGAAGTTCCTTACATGGTCAAGTACAATGAAGGTCATGGTTTTCTTAGAGAAGAAAATCAAATTCAGCTTTATAAATCAATGCTTGGCTTTTTTGCACAACACTTGAAGTAGTAAAAATTAATTTGAAAAAGTTTACTTTTGGCGGAGTAGTTGTACTTCGCCAAAAGTTTTAAAAGGAATATTTTAATTTAAAACCCAAAATGATGGTAAAACTAATTTTGATTACAGTTATAAAGATTGTGGAGTACTTCACAGCACTAATTTCATAATTAAACAATGAAAACGAATTCAATAGAAAAAATATCAAAAAGAAAATATACGTTTTGGATCATTCAAATTGTGATCTGGACCATTATATTTGGATTTATATTTCTGCCTTCAATACTAAATCCCAAAAGCAATGTATTAGGATACGAAACATGGCAACTCCTTTTAGATTATTTTTCTCATACGGTTGCAATACTTTCGATAACCTATGCAGTTCGTTACTTTTTTAAAAAGTACATTGATTTTGAAAGTTTTTCTAAGAAAGATTTTTTTAAGTTATTGCTTGTTTTTTTAGTATCAAGCATTCTGTTTTTTGTATTCGTTAATGGATATAATTACTTGATGGCCACTTTTGTTTACGACAAAGCCGAGATTATCGATCATCCTAGCCAAAATCTAAAAGCTGGTGCGCTTGTTATGTTGACAGTTGCATTTTTGTTTTTTATATGGATGATTGCTTACACCGTAATTAAAACTATTTTCTTACTAAAAGACAATAAAATGAATCGGTTAGAGCTAGAGTCTACACTCAAAGAGTCACAGATTAATGCTTTAAAAGGGCAAATTAACCCGCATTTTATGTTTAATAGTTTAAACAATATCCGCGGTTTGATTCTGGAAAACCCAATGAAATCAAGGGAAATGATCACGCGATTGTCTGAAATGCTGCGGTATTCTTTGACAAAAAGCGAGGTAAATACCATTGCACTTGAAGAAGAAATTGAAATGGTTGAAAATTTTATTGCCATTTCAAAAATTCAATTGGAAGATCGATTGCAATTTATTTCAGAAATAGAAGAAGAGACTTTAAAATTACCTATTCCGCCTATGATCATTCAAATGTTGATTGAAAATGCTATAAAACACGGAATTTCACAACTAAAAAACGGCGGTATTTTATTGTTGGAAATCAAAAAAGAAAATACCGATTTACATATTCAAGTTAAGAATACAGGAAATTTATCGCAACAAACAGGAACTACACAATTAGGTCTCAAAAACATTCAAAGAAGATTACAGTTGATTTACGGCGAAAGCGCTACTTTTTCACTCAATGAATTTGAAAATGAAGTCATTGCTAAAATATCACTACCTATTTCTTAGTAACCGATGAAAAAAATAAAAGCTGTCATAGTCGAAGATTCTCGTTTGGCTCGCAATGAGCTAAAGGAATTAATTAAAAATCACCCTGAAATTCAAATAATTGGTGAAGCCGAAAATGTAGATTTAGGTTTTGAACTCATCAACAACACGCAACCTGATTTGCTTTTTCTGGACATTAACATGCCTGAAAAAGATGGTTTTGCCTTGCTTGAAATGCTCGATAATGTACCTATTACGGTTTTTACAACCGCCTTTGATGAGTATGCCATCAAGTCATTTGAATATAATGCGCTCGATTATTTATTAAAACCAATCAATCCAAAAAGGTTTGCACAAGCAATAGAAAAAGTAAATACAAACTTGATCGAAAGAGCCGAAAAAAATGAGAAGAAACTAGCTTTAGACAATCAGATTTTCATCAGAGATGGCGAAAATTGCTGGTTGGTAAAAATCTCTGATATTTATTTGTTTGAAGTTGATGGCAATTACACCAAAGTATTTTTTCAAAATGAAAAAGCCACGATCAACAAATCATTAAACCAAATTGAGGAAAAACTTCCCGAGAAATATTTTTTTAGAGCCAATAGAAACCAAATTGTAAATGTGCAATACATTGGTAAAATTGAAACCTGGTTTAGCGGTAATCTTTTAGCAGAACTTCCAAAAGATATCAAAGTCGAAATTTCTAGACGACAAGCCAGCAATTTCAAAGAAAAGCTAAGTTTATAGCAATGACTTAGTCTTCATCCAAGGCGTCAATGGTCATTAATTTGAATTCTAGTTTACAGCTCTTTTGCAAGAATTTTTAAAATTAGCTTGTTCTCTAAATCATAAAGATAATTATGCAACAGTAAGCACAATGATTCTTAATTTTCTTAATGAACTTAATGGTTTATTGATTTGTGAACGGTTGACGATACTAATTTAATTACTTCAACTAATTTAATCAAACCTATAAAAAACGTGTTAAATTCGACTCACAATCATTTGCGTTGCGCCTTTGCTCATTTGTACAAAAGTGCTGCACATATGTCCTTTTTCGTGACGGATGTCTTCATTTCGAATTAAATTTTCAAAAGCCTCGTTCAATTCTTGTTGATTTTTTATGGAAGTACAAGCGTCCATGTTAACCAATGCGATTGCTTCTGCAAAATGCGAATAATTGGCACCAATAACGATTGGAACACCAAAAGTAGCGGGTTCTAAAACATTGTGCACTCCAGGATTTCCAAAGCCTCCACCCACATAAGCAATATCAGCATAACTGTAAATTTTGGTTAAAATCCCAATAGTGTCAATGATAAAAACATCAAAATCGGCTAGGTTTTTATTTTCTTTTTCAGAGAATAAAACAGTTTTTCGGCTGATGCTATTTTTGAGTTTTTCAATTTGCTCGTCTTTAATATTGTGTGGAGCAATTATAAATTTCACATTCAAAGCAGTCGAGTTAAGGAAGTTTATTATGAAATCTTCATCCTTTGGCCAAGAACTTCCCACAACAATTGTAACCGAGTTATCCTTAAATTGAGCAATAAAATCCAGCGTATTGTCTTTTTCTAAAATGGTGGCCACACGATCAAAACGGGTGTCACCAGACACAATAACATTGGTTTTACCTAATTGTTGCAAGAGTTTTTTAGAACTTTCATTTTGTACAAAAAAGTAAGTAAAAGCATCGAGTGCTTTTCTGTAAAAGCCGCCATACCATTTAAAAAAGGCTTGGTTTTTTCTTAAAATTCCAGAAATCAAATAGGTTTTTATATCGCGTTTTTTGAGTTCGTTTAAGTAATTCGGCCAATATTCGTACTTGATAAAAAACACCATTTCAGGATGAACGAGGTCAAGAAATTGTTGTGCATTATCCTTTGTGTCCATTGGTAAATAAACCGTCACATCAGCTATAGCATTGTTTTTTCGGACTTCGTAGCCTGATGGGGAAAAAAAAGTCAAGACAATTTTATGACTTGGGAATTTTTCTTTTATTTTTTCAATCACGGGCAAGCCTTGTTCGTATTCGCCCAGAGATGCAGCATGAAACCAAATGGTTTTGTCTGTTGGTTTTATTTGCTGTTCAAGTTGCTTAAAAACACCTTTTCTTCCGTCTACAAAAAGTTTCATTTTTGGACTAAAAAGCGCCACAATTTTCAAAAGAAAACTCGCAACTAAAACTAATAAATTGTAGATAAAAAGCATGGCTAAAAATTTTGGGCTAAAATACGTTTTCTTTAAATGAATTTCTAGCGCATCATTTTTTTAAATTTCAAGACTGCGCAGTTTATTTTATTTTATTGCCTGCTTTTTAAGAAACGTTGTATTGGTATCAAGACATAAATAACTATTTTTGTTCTTCGTTTTAAGAAAGAAACCAGAATGTAATCGCAGGCTTCTCTTTCGAACATTAAACTGAAAATCGAAATGAAAAAAATCCAAATGGTTGACTTAAAAAGTCAATATGAAAAAATAAAAGAGGTTGTAGATGCTTCTATTCAAGAAGTTTTAGACACCAATACGTATATCAACGGACCTAAAGTGCACGAATTTCAAAAATCACTAGAGGAATATTTAGATGTAAAGCACGTAATTCCTTGTGCTAATGGTACTGATGCTTTGCAAATTGCAATGATGGGCTTGGATTTAAAGCCAGGTGATGAGGTTATTACTGCCGATTTTACTTTTGCAGCCACTGTTGAAGTAATCGCTTTGTTGCAACTAACTCCCGTATTGGTCGATGTAGACATGTACAACATGAACATCTCTATTGATGGGATTCGCAAAGCCATAACTCCAAAAACAAAAGCCATTGTACCTGTTCATTTATTTGGACGTGCGGCCAATATGGAAGCGATTATGGCTATTGCCAAAGAACATAATTTGTACGTGATTGAAGATAACGCACAAGCTATTGGTGCTAATTGCAAATTCTCTGACGGTACCAAAAAGAAAGCAGGAACTATTGGTCATGTGGGTGCGACTTCATTTTTTCCTTCTAAAAATTTAGGATGTTATGGAGATGGTGGAGCAATTTTTACCAATGATGATGCTTTGGCTGACAAACTTCGCGGAATAGTAAATCACGGAATGTATGAGCGTTACCACCACGATGTAGTGGGTGTAAACTCAAGACTAGACAGCATACAAGCAGCAGTTTTGAATGCTAAATTACCTTTATTAGATCAATACGGAAAAGCCAGACAAGATGCAGCACGTAAATATTCTGCGGCTTTTGAAGGGCATAAAAATATAATTGCACCAAGTATTTGTGATATTTGTGACTGTCACGTTTTTCATCAATATACTTTAAGAATTCTTGATGCTGACAGAAATGGTTTGATGCAACATTTGTTAGACAAAGGAATTCCTTGTGCTATTTATTACCCAATTCCGTTGCATTCGCAAAAAGCATACGCTGATGCTAGGTATAAAGAAGAAGACTTTCCGGTAACCAATCAGTTAGTAACTGAAGTACTTTCGTTACCAATGCACACTGAGTTAGATGATGAGCAAATTGCTTTCATTACATCAAGTGTTTTAGAATATTTACAATAATTTAAGAGACGCGGTTTTCGCGTCTTTTTTATGAATTAAATCAGTGTAAAAAATACACTTATAAAATAATTTATTATGAAAATACTAGTAACAGGAGGTTTAGGATTTATAGGATCACATACCGTTGTTGAATTACAAAACGAAGGATTCGAAGTTGTGGTTGTTGATAATTTATCGAACACTTCTTTGGATGTATTAGATGGAATTCAAAACATTACCGGAGTAAAGCCTGCATTTGAAAAAATTGATTTAAGAGAAAAAGATAAAGTTCAAGATTTTTTTAAAAGACATGATGATATTGCAGGGGTAATACATTTTGCGGCTTCAAAAGCGGTGGGCGAAAGTGTTGAAAATCCGTTGTTATATTATGAAAACAACATCAGTGCTTTGATTTACCTGTTGCAGGAATTACAACAAAAACCAGAAGCCAATTTTATTTTTAGTTCGTCTTGTACGGTTTACGGTCAAGCCGAAACGATGCCTATTACTGAGAATGCGTCTATTCAAACAGCTATGTCTCCGTACGGAAATACCAAACAAATAGGGGAAGAGATTATTACAGATACAGCCAAAGTTACCAATATCAACGCGATTTTATTGCGTTATTTCAACCCAATTGGATCGCATCCATCAGCTGAAATTGGAGAATTGCCATTGGGTGTTCCACAAAACTTAGTGCCTTTTATTACGCAAACCGGAATGGGATTGCGAGCAGAATTATCAGTTTATGGAAACGATTATCCTACGCCTGATGGTACTGCCATTCGCGATTATATTCACGTAGTTGATTTGGCGAAAGCCCATGTTATTGCATTGCAGCGCTTATTGAATAAGAAAAATCAAACCAAAGTTGAGACGTTCAATTTAGGTACCGGTACCGGAAGTTCGGTTCTGGAAGTAATTGAAACTTTCGAGAAAGTAAGTGGGAAGCAGTTGCCTTATAAAATTGTAGGTCGACGCGAAGGAGACATTACATCAGCCTATGCTAGTACTGAAAGAGCTAATGAGGTTTTAGGTTGGAAAGCACAATCAACACTAGAAGAAGCCATGGCAAGTGCCTGGAAATGGGAACAGAAAGTAAGAGCATAATTGAAAAAAGGCAGTCTACAAAGACTGCCTTTTTTTATTGATTTATTTTTTCGCTGCTTCTTTCATTTTTGCAGCCGCTTCATCTAATTTTGCTGCACCTTTTTCAAGTGCTTTTCCAGTTTTTGATTGTAGAGTATCTACTGCTTTGTCCATTTTAACTTCAGCAGTATCTAGTTTTTGCTCTAGTTCAACTCCTACAGCATCTTTTGCATCGTCTAATTTTTCTTTTGTTTCTTCTTTACAAGATACAGATACTAATGCTAAAAAGGCTATTCCTAAAATTACTTTTTTCATATTTTATTAATTTATGGGTTTGTATATTTTAAAGATATAAAAAAAATCCTCATAAACGCATGCCTATGAGAATTTTTTATAAACTGAAAAGTAGCTTATGCGTTGGCTGTAGCTGCTTCTTTATTGATTTTTCCAATTAACCCAGCAAGTACTTTTCCAGGACCAACTTCGGTAAATAAGGTTGCTCCATCAGCAATCATTTGCTGTACAGATTGCGTCCATTTTACAGGAGCTGTTAATTGAATGATTAGATTTTTCTTGATTTCGTTCGGGTCCGAAACGGCATTTGCAGTTACATTTTGATACACCGGACATATTGGAGTTGAAAAAGTAGTGGCCTCAATAGCTGCAGCTAATTCTTCACGAGCTGGCTCCATCATTGGAGAGTGGAAAGCACCACCTACTGGTAAAATCAAGGCTCTTTTGGCACCCGCTTCTTTCATTTTTTCGCATGCTAGTTCAACAGCTTTGTATTCACCAGAAATCACCAATTGTCCAGGACAGTTGTAATTTGCAGCTACTACAACACCATCGATAGAAGCACAAATGTCTTCAACAATTTTATCGTCTAAATTTAAAACAGCGGCCATAGTTGAAGGAGTAATTTCGCAAGCTTTTTGCATAGCTAAAGCTCTTTGAGAAACTAGCTTTAAACCATCTTCAAAAGATAAAGCGCCATTAGCAACTAGTGCAGAGAATTCGCCAAGAGAATGTCCCGCTACCATTTCTGGAGTGAAATTCTCTAAAGTTTTAGCTAAAATTACAGAGTGTAAAAAAACAGCTGGTTGTGTTACTTTGGTTTCTTTTAACGCTTCGGCAGTTCCTTCAAACATGATATCGGTAATGCGAAATCCTAAAATTTCGTTCGCTTTTTCAAATAATTCTTTTGCAAGAGGACTGCTCTCGTACAAGTCTTTACCCATACCTGTAAATTGTGCGCCTTGCCCAGGAAAAACGTATGCTTTCATGTGTTTGTTTTAAAGATTGAAAATTACTATGGATAGAATTTACGACTCTATCTCGCTGCAAAAATACTATTTTTTTGCATCAATCAATAGTTCCTTTTTAGCAAGCAAATGTGTAACGCTTTTTGATGTACAAAGACTAATCAGGTACACAAATAACTTTTCAAAATGAAAAAGACAATTAGTATTATTTTTTTACTGTTTTTGGGGTTTTTATTGGTTTACAATAATTTACCCGTTTTCAATTACGGTTTTACGGGTTTTGCATTTATTCTGCTTATTTTAGTGGTTTTGGCTCTTTTGTTTTCGGCAGGTTTTGCAGTTTCAGGTTCTAATAATCAGCTTAAACTCGTTTCAAAGCCAAGTAGGTTTTTAGTGTATGCTTTTTTGGTTGTTTTGGGTTATTGTACGGTTTTACCTTTTGTAGCCAGTCTCAAAATGTTTCGATCTGATTCGTATCAAAAATTATTAGGCCCGGTTAAAAATGGTCAAAAAATCACCAATCATATAGCACCAATCGCTATTGATCAAATTCGTGTTGTTGACGAAGAATTGGCGCATTTGTTGGGCGAAAAAATATTGGGATCGCAACCAGCTTTAGGAAGTCAAGTTGAGTTGGGCGATTTTTGTATTCAAAAAGTAAACAACAGTTTGTATTGGGTGGCGCCTTTGTTACACTCTGGTTTTTTTAAATGGTTCAACAATCAAGAGGGAACAGCAGGATATGTAATGGTTTCAGCAACCAATGAGCGTGATGTAAAATTGGTGCAGAACGTAGCCGGCAAAGCGGTCAAAATTAAGTACCAGCAAGGTGCGTATTTCCAAAGTGATATTCACAGACATGTTTACTTTAACGGAAATGCTACAGTAGGTTTGACTGATTTTAGTTTTGAAATTGACGATGCTGGAAATCCGTTTTGGATTGTAACTAAATACGATAAAAAAATAGGTTTTTCAGGAAAAGAAGCCACAGGAACCTTGGTTGTTGATGCGCAGTCAGGTGCTATTACCGAGTATGCTATCGCCAATACTCCAAAGTGGGTTGATCGTATTCAGCCTTTGGCCTTTATCGAAGATCAGTTAAATGATTGGGGCGAATACGTACACGGATACTGGAATTTTTCGAATGCAGATAAACTTCAAATCACAGAGGGTTTGACATTGGTGTATGGTAAAGATAACAAGTCTTATTGGTATACAGGATTGACTTCAGTTGGGAAAGATGAATCGGCGGTAGGTTTTGTTTTGGTGGATACCAGAACCAAAGAAGCTACTTTTTACAAACAAGGCGGCGCAACTGAATTTGCAGCTCAAAGTTCGGCTCAGGGTAAAGTTCAAGAAAAAGGTTATCGCGCCTCATTGCCAATTCCGTATAACATTAACAATATTCCAACCTACGTGATGACTTTAAAAGATGATGGTGGTTTGGTAAAAATGTTTGCTATGGTGGCCATTTCAGATTACACGATTGTAGGTGTGGGCAATACCATGCGCGAAACGCTAACTTCGTTTAAAAATGTCTACAATATGGCAGATAATAAAATAAATCCGAATGGTGCTTCGACTCAAAAATCAGTACAATCTATTGTGACGCGCATTCAAAATGATGTAAAAAACGGAAATAGCTTTTATTATTTCAAAGTAAAAGACTATCCAAATATTTTTGTAGGCTCATCGCAAATATCCAATCAATTGCCTGTGACGATGGTGGGTGATAGCGTGATGATTTCTTTTGATGTTGATATGGAAGAAGTGATTGATGTGGCTACATTCGCCAATAAAACTTTGAAGACAAGTCCAAAAGCAAAATAAAGGAGTAATTTATTCTGTAAAAAAAAACACCCCAAAAAGTTTACGACTCGTTGGGGTATTTTTTTAGGATTTCTTTTTCTCTTTTGGCAAAAGGGTAAAGGCAGTTGCTTTAAAACGATTATTTACCACTTTTCCTTGTACAGATGCTTTTCTAATAGCAGAACAAAACCCATCTTTGGCATGCGCATCTCCGTGAGAATCGATGGAACTGCCATCAACAAAATAGGACTTTCCGTCTATGCGAACGGCTAAATCACATCCGTGTCCTGTCATTCCAAATTGGCATTGACCACAAGAAGCTTCTACAATTTTAGCTTTTTGATTTTCTTTCTTATCCTGAGCGCTGGCAAGCGTAGTCATAAATAGAAGCACTAAACAAAGTATTTTTTTCATGGTAATAGAGTTATAGAAAACAAAGATACCTGTTTTTTACATCGAATAGTTTTTGAACATGTAAATCCACAACAGTCGTGACAAACGAATATTGAACGAAGCTAAGGCGATTATCACAAAGGCAATAATGGGTATGATTCTCAAATCAAATCTTTCCTGAAAGAAAAACTGAGCAATAACATAAGTGGCTATACTTTGCGCCACTGTTAGGCCATAATTGACGTACATAGCTCCAAAAAAATAGCCAGGTTCTTTCTCAAATTTGTAATGACAATGCGAGCAGTATTCGTTCATTTTAGGGAAACCAAAAGTAAAAAAGATACTTTTTTCATTAAAAACCTTACCTTTTTGACACTGAGGACAATCATTATTTAGGATATGAGCGATAGCGTGTGACATGATATTTATTTTTATCAAAGGTATTTCTTATTGCTATGCGTAGTATTTTCTATCTTCGCTACTTCTAGGACAATAAAGACATTTAGATATCATGGCGAAGTATCCCATTTACAACATTCAGCGGTTTAATTGCAATGCAGTCAACAGTAGTTTGTATATCAATACCTTTAAAAGTCATTTAATTACGCATAGTTTTGTAGAGGAGCCACACCGTCATAACTCTTATGTTTTAGTATTTTTTACACAAGGCTCCGGAACGCATGAGATTGATTTTGATGTTTTTGATATTCAGCCAGGAAGCATGTTTTTTATGCAACCCGGACAAATTCACCATTGGCATTTATCCGAAGATGTTGAAGGGTATGTTGTTTTTTACTCGCAGGAATTTTACAATCTTTACTTTGGACAAAAAGACATTGCCGACTATCCTTTTTATTCTGCTGTGGATAATAAACCCGAGCTTGTTTTGCAAACTGACGAAACACTTGCTGTTGTGCCCTATTTTGAAAGACTTATCGAGGAGTCACAGTCTCATCAGCCTTGGCAAAAGGATTTCATTTTGAATCTTTTGGACTGTATTCATATTCAAATTGCCCGTAAATACCAGAAATCGAATTTGCATCAAGCACATGCCTACAATGTGAAAATTAAAGCTTTTGAAACCGAATTAGAAAAGCATTACAAAACAGAAAAAGCGCCTTCTTTTTACGCAGCCCAGCTTCACATAACACTGAAACATTTAAATAGAATTTGCAACGAAAGACTCCAAAAAACCACCACCGAAGTGATCACGGACAGAGTTATACTCGAGGCCAAACGAATGCTGTTTGACAAAGATTTTACGGTAAACGAAATCGCATTACGTTTAGGATATGAAGATTACTCCTATTTTACGCGATTGTTCAAGAAACAGACTGGATTGACACCAACGAACTTCCGCAATTTTAAAAAGTAATGGGAAATTAGTTTTGGTTTTATCAAACGTTTTTAAAGTCGGGAGCAGTCGAAACCAACTGTTGCTTCTCGAATGCGCCCGATTTGAAAATATTACCGAAAGTAAATTACGGATGAACGGTAACTAAACTAGCCGCTTTCTTCGCTTTTTCTACAACCGTTTCAATAGGTGTTTCAAGACTATCATTTACCAAAGCTACACCCATGCGTCGATAAGGTCTTGAAGTGGGTTTGCCAAAAATTCTAAAATCAGTTTTAGGTAAAGCGGCAATTTTTTCTATTCCTGTAAAACTCGGATTTTCAGAGTTTTCAGATGCTAAAATCACAGCACTAGCACCTACTTTTTCTAACTTAATTTCAAAAATAGGTAAACTTAAAATAGCACGTAAATGCAATTCGAATTCGTTAAAGTTTTGCGTTCCCGCCAAAGTTACCATTCCAGTATCATGTGGTCTTGGCGATAATTCTGAGAAATAAACACCATCATCCGCCAAGAAAAATTCCACTCCAAAAAGTCCTGCGCCTCCCAAAGCTTCGGTAACTTTTTCGGCCATATCTTGGGCTTCGTATAAATCTTTGTCGGATATCAGGGCAGGTTGCCAGCTTTCCTGATAATCACCACGTTCTTGTCTATGACCAATTGGGGCGCAGAAAAGCGTAGGATTATTATTTTGCGTGACAGTCAATAAGGTAATCTCCGAATTGAATTTGACAAAGGCTTCAACAATTACTTCTACCACATCTCCGCGAGAACCATCAACAGCGTATTGCCAAGCTTTTTCGATATCAGATTCCGTTTTTATGGTTGATTGTCCTTTTCCAGAAGAAGACATCAATGGTTTTACCACGCATGGCATTCCGACTTCGGCTACCGCTTTTGTCAATTCTTCGGCGGTGGTGGCGTAACGATAGTTGGCCGTTTTTAGCCCAAGTTCTTTGGCTGCCAAATCTCGAATGGCTTTACGATTCATCGTAAAGTTTGCTGCTTTTGCTGATGGTACTACGGTAATACCTTGTTTCTCGTAGTCATAAAAACGTTCTGTGCGAATAGCTTCTATTTCGGGAACGATAAAATCGGGTTGGTGTTTGGCAACGATGCGATCTAATGCATCGCCGTCAAGCATATTAATGACTTCAAAACCGTGTGCCACTTGCATAGCAGGTGCATTTTCATAACTGTCTACCGCAATTACAATTTGCCCCATACGTTGTGCAGCGATTACAAATTCTTTTCCTAATTCGCCAGAGCCGAGGAGTAGTATTTTCATTTTTTTAAATTGTTGGGGAGAGATTATTGAGTTTTACATTGTTATTAAACGGAAAGCACAATCTTGTCTAAACGTTTTTAGTGTAAGATTCGCTCTCCTGTTTTTAACTCCATCTAATTTTTCAAATTGATATATTCTAGCATTCATAACATCCCAAAAAGTATAATTTCCTATGTGTTTTTTGTTTTTTCTGTTTTCGAAAATAGCATAATAGTTCTTTTTTAATCTTTCACTACAGTCATTATTATTTTCGATTGGAATATTATTATTTGAGGTCAAAAATATAGCTTGTAGTTCATTATTTTCTTTTTCACTTACTCTTACACAATGTAAAAGTGAAAAAAATAATTCATCAAGTACGATATTAGCAGTTCCTTTTGAATCATTCAAATTTAATGTATCTAATGCTTTTATTAATTCCTTTTCAAAAGTTGTATTTGTTTTTTTGATACTAGGTATTTGAGTCTCATTTGGAAACTCCCAATAATCTCGTTGCGTATTTGATAAATAAGGTATTGCGTAATATTCTGATTCTTGATTGACAAGAATTATTATCTTCTGTGGGTCATTATATTCATTCACTACAGATGAATATAGTTTTAATTGAAATTCTCTATCTCCATTTGTTACACTTCTTGTCAGTTTGTATTCAATATTTTTATTGTTCTGTTTCGCTAATTGCGGAAATTTGTTTTTCAAATCAGAAATAGCTTTTTCAAAACTAGGCTCTTTTTGACAGCTTATAAATGATAAAAGTGACAAAGCTAAAATTATTGGTACGGATTTTATTTTCATTTTTTGGGGATTTGCGTGAGGGATAGAAGCGACATCCTTTTGTGAAGCGATAGCGGAACAAAAGATATAGCGTTGGCCCGCTCGCCGCGTCGAACACGCCCAAATTTAATAAAAAAACCGATGCCTTTTTTTAATAAAGCATCGGTTTTGTATTTTAATGAAAATGATCTTCTTCAATTTCGAATTCAGCGTCTTTTTCCCAAATTTCCATTTCGCAGGGTTTGCAATTAAATTTGAGTTTGTATTCTAATTCGCCTTGTTTTAATACCAAAGGTTCTTTTACCTTCTTGTCCATATTTTCACGATGGTATTTCGGGCAACGTTCCAACTCATATTTGATGCAATATTTGGTAGTCATTACACGTGATTTTCCAGGATCCCATTGCAATTCAAAAGCTTTTTCGATTTCGGTAACGCCATGACGTTCGTAGAATTTACGTGCCAGTTTGTTCGAAACATTGTACATAAAATCCAGTTTTGTCTCAGGATAAGGATGCGATGTTTTAACCAATTGGTGTTCCTCAACTTTGTAATTAGCCAAACGAGTTTCCGAAAGTTGTTCGTAGACCGTTCTTCGCATTTCGTTGATTTTAGATATTGGTAAGAACCAATTTTCAGAAAAAGCAATTGTAATTTCATCAGCTGTGTAAGGTGTGAAACCCGTTTTGGCCAAGTTAATTTTAAAGTTTTCTTCAATCGACTCGTTGTTCTTGGTTCTTTCTTTTGGATGCGCCAATTGAACCGTACTCACATTACCATCTTCGTCAGTAGCAGTTAGCTCAAAACCATTTTCGGTTTCGGTTAGGTGCAAAGTGGTGCTTATTTTACGAACCGCACTGTCTTCACGCTCTACAATTTTGATAAAAGCCGCGTCGTTGTTACGGTATATAAAAGTGCCTTCTTTTAGTTCTTTTAAAACATTTGGGTAAGCCAAGCCGTTTTCGACTTTGTTTACATAAATTCCGTCAGCTTCATTATTTTCATTGATGTAACACAAACCGTCGCCGTTGTTAAGTAATTCGCCGTTTTCTATTTCATAAGCGTTACCCACAGTACGAATTAGTTTCCCGATATATTGCCCTTTTGATTTTGGACTTTCCCAAGAACCGATAGATTGATGTCTTTCGTTTACAAAATAATCAGTGTATCCACGATTGAAACTTTTGTTCAAAGCTGAGTCAAAAGTGTAGGTGCATTTTCCAGAAGAAGCTTTAGTGTAGTTTTCATTCCCTTCCAAGAAAGCATCTAATTTTTGACGTAAATACGAAACATTATTTTTTACATAAACGATATCTTTTAAACGCCCTTCGATTTTAAAGGACATCACGCCGGCTTCAACAAGATTTGGAATTTGATCCGAAACATCAAAATCTTTAATCGAAAGTAAGTGACTGTTCTTGATTAAAGTGTCGCCATTACCATCGATTAAGTTGTACGGTAAACGGCAGTTTTGAGCGCAGGAACCACGGTTTGCAGAGCGTTCGCCATTGGCCACACTCATATAACAGTTTCCACTGAACGACACACAAAGTGCACCGGTTACAAAAAATTCTAATTCCACATCAGCAGTATCCGCAATTTCTTTGATTTGGTGTAAATTTAATTCACGAGCCAAAACGACGCGTTTCATTCCGGCATCTTTCAAGAATTTAATCTTATGAGGATCACGGTTGTTG
The DNA here is from genome assembly GCF_021608205.1 of Flavobacterium sp. K77. Classification (NCBI taxonomy): domain Bacteria; kingdom Pseudomonadati; phylum Bacteroidota; class Flavobacteriia; order Flavobacteriales; family Flavobacteriaceae; genus Flavobacterium; species Flavobacterium sp. K77. Next base: position 650,452 of record NZ_JAKIHO010000001.1, read on the forward strand.
GCTTGCGTACTCGCGTGTAGCACGATAGGAGGCAAGTCCATTTCCATTATGGCCATGTCTTGTACAATTAAAGCATCAACTTTAATATCATACAATTGCCAAATCATTTGACGGCAAGTTTCTAGCTCGTTATCGTACAAGATCGTGTTGATAACCACAAAAACTTGTGCGTTAAAAAGGTGTGCGTACTTTACTAAAGCCGCTACATCTTCGATAGAATTGGTGGCATTCGACCGTGCACCAAATTGCGGTGCACCAATATATACAGCATCAGCACCTGCGTTAATGGCTGCCATACCGTGAATAAGGTCTTTGGCAGGTGCTAGAATTTCTATTTTCTTTTTCATCTTTGGGATGATAATGGGTTAATTGCTAAAACATTAGGTTTTTTGGCTTTCGCCGAAAAAAGTGTGCAAAGGTCTAATAAATTATTCAAGATTTCTAATTCAAAACCGTATTTTTTGGATTTTATCTTTTGCCATTAGCTAATACATGAAACAAAATAATTGATGTTCAAAAATTTGCTCTCATTTGTCGTTGATTTTTGCCTTTAAATAATAAAGCCTCTTGTTTGATCAAGAGGCTTTTAGGTATGTACGTATAGGTATTAAACCGTTAATGCATTTTTGATGCGAGACAGCGCTTCGGTTAAAAGGGCCTCGCTTGTGGCGTATGAAAAACGAATACAGTTTGGGTTTCCAAAAGCATCTCCTGTAACGGTAGCTACATTGGCTTGCGACAAAAGATACATTGATACATCATTGGCGTCTTTAATTTCGGTTCCGTTTAATGTTTTTCCGAAGAAAGAAGATACATCTGGGAACACATAAAAAGCACCTTCAGGAATATTTATTTTTACACCCGGAATTTCTTTTAACAATCCTACAACTAAGTCTCTGCGACTATGAAAAGCATTCACCATCTCTTTCAATACACTTGGATCAGCGTCAAGAGCGGTGATAGTAGCGCGTTGTGCGATAGAGTTGGCTCCTGAGGTAACTTGACCTTGAATTTTAGTACACGCTTTTGCAATAAATTCAGGTGCTCCAATATAACCTATTCTCCAACCTGTCATGGCAAAAGCTTTGGCTACACCATTTACAGTGATTGTTCTTTCGAGCATTCCTGGAATGGATGCAATACTACAAAAAGTTCCTGAAAAATTGATGTGCTCGTAAATTTCGTCAGCAACTACGTAAATGTTTGGATATTTTTCTAAAACTGCCGCAAGCGCAGTTAATTCTTCACGGCTGTAAACAGATCCTGATGGGTTACATGGTGAGGAGAACCACATCATTTTTGTTTTTGGAGTAATAGCTGCTTCTAATTGTGCAGGTGTGATTTTAAAATCGGTTTCTACAGATGTTGGAACTTCAACAGGAACGCCACCTGATAATTTTACAATTTCGAAATACGATACCCAATACGGAGCTGGCAAAATTACTTCGTCACCGTCATTCAACATTACTTGAGCAATGTTGTACAATGATTGTTTAGCTCCCGTAGAGACTACAATTTGAGTGGGTTTATATTCTAAATCATTATCTCTTTTAAACTTTCTGCAAATCGCCTCTTTAAGTTCTAAGTACCCTTCAACAGGTGAATATGTACTGTAGTTTTCGTCTATGGCGCGTTTTGCTGCTTCTTTGATAAAATCAGGAGTATTAAAATCAGGTTCACCAAGGCTAAGGCTAATAATGTCTTTTCCTTGTGCTTTTAATTCTCTGGCTAAAGCCGCCATGGCAAGGGTTTGCGAAGTTGATAAGTTGTTAATTCTATCGGATAATGGATTCATTAGTATATAGTTGTAGTTAGTTTTATTCTTTTGCTGCTATTGAGAATTAAGCAGTAATTGCTGGGTTTTGTCCCAAATCTTTCAAATGTTTGAAGTGAGCAATGACAGCGCTTCGCATTGTTTTGTATTCGTAGTAAGGTAAGTTGCACTCTTGCGCCGTTTCTTTTACAATTTTTGCAATTTTCCCGTAGTGAATGTGACTGATATTTGGGAAAATATGGTGCTCAATTTGATGATTCAAACCACCTGTGTACCAGTTTACGATTGCGTTTTTGGGTGCGAAATTAGTAGTGGTAAACAATTGGTGAATAGCCCAAGTATTGTCCATTTCACCTAATTCGTTTGGTGTAGGATTGATTGTTTCCTCTACCACATGCGCTAGTTGGAACACAACACTCAAAATCAAACCAGCAGTATAATGCATCACAAAAAATCCTATCAGTACTTTCCACCAAGTGATTCCAATTACGATTGGTAATGCAATCCAAATAGCAACATAAATAACTTTAGTAATTATTAGCGTTGTCCAAAGTATTTTTGGACTTTTAGCTTCTCCGTAAGATAATTTTCTTTTTAAGTAGTTACGCATTTGCTTAAAATCGGTGGTAATCGCCCAATTGAAAGTCAATAAACCATACAAGAAAATAGAGTAATACTGTTGAAAACGGTGAAAATTATACCATTTTGCTTCTTTCGTAAAACGGATTACACGTCCAGCATCTAAATCTTCGTCATGTCCCGGAATATTCGTGTAGGTGTGGTGTAGTACGTTGTGTTGCACTTGCCAATTATACACGTTTCCAGCCAATACATAAATGGTACCACCCATAAATTTATTGATCCATGATTTATTTGAATAGGATCCGTGATTTCCATCATGCATTACATTCATTCCAACGCCAGCCATACCAATTCCCATGACGATTGTCAATAAAAGGTGTGCCCAAAATGGCATATCAAGTGTTAATATTAAAAAGTAAGGCGCAAGAAAAACAGTGAATAAAATGATGGTTTTTAAATACAGTTTCCAGTTTCCTGTTTTTTGAATGTTGTTTTCTTTAAAGTAGTTGTTAACCCGTGAGTTAAGTGTTCTAAAAAATTTCAAGCTATCTTGCTTAGCAAAAGTAGGCGCAGTGTTATTCATATAATTGTGATAAAGTTCAAAGGTAATTATTATAAATTTTTGGATATACAAAATTGGCATAAATATTTTAACTGTAAAGTATTACTTTTGTTAAAAAAAAGAAGAGATGGACGAGATTCTTAAGTGTTTTCCTAATTTGACACCAATTCAAATCGAACAGTTTCAAAAATTAGATGCGCTGTATCACGATTGGAACCAAAAAATAAATGTGATTTCTAGAAAAGATATTGATGCTTTGTATACCAAACATATTTTACACTCACTCGGTATTGCCAAAGTGATTACTTTTAAACCAGGAACTTACGTTTTAGATGTAGGAACGGGTGGTGGATTTCCGGGAATTCCATTGGCGATTCTTTTTCCGGAAACTAGATTTTATTTGATTGATGTTATTGCCAAGAAAATAAAAGTGGTTCAGGCTGTTGCCGAAGGTTTAGAGTTGAAAAATGTAAAAGCAGAACAAATGCGCGCTGAAAATGTAAAAGGTGATTTCGATTTTATTGTAAGTCGCGCGGTAACCAATATGCCTGATTTTGTTTCTTGGGTAAAAACCAAAATTAAAAAACAACACAAACACGAATTGAAAAACGGAATCCTCTACCTAAAAGGAGGTGACTTAACCGAAGAATTAAAAGATTTCCCAAAAGCTACCGAGTACAACTTAGCAGATTATTTTGAGGATGAATTTTTTGAGACTAAAAAAGTGGTGCATTTGCCGTTGAAGTTTACGGTTTAGTCTTAAGGTCAAAAGTCATAAAGTCTAAAGAAAGAATTAGATAAAAAAAGCCGAATCTAAATTTTTAGATTCGGCTTTTTGTTATTTGCTAAAGTACTTTTGACTTTCAAACTTTAGGACTAAAAATTACTCTCCTAAAAATGGGTATCTGTAATCAACTGGAGTTACAAAAGTTTCTTTGATGGTTCTTGCAGAAGTCCAACGCAATAAGTTTTGCATAGATCCTGCTTTGTCATTCGTTCCTGATCCTCTTGCTCCACCAAACGGTTGCATGCCTACAATAGCTCCTGTTGGCTTATCATTGATGTAGAAGTTACCAGCTGCGTTTTGTAATTTCACAGTAGCTTCTTCAATAGCATAACGATCTTGACTGAAAACAGCTCCTGTCAAAGCGTACTCTGATGTAGTGTCTACTAATTCCAATGTTTCTGCCCATTTAGCATCTTCGTAAACATAAATAGTCACAACTGGTCCGAATAGTTCGGTTTCCATTGTAGCGTATTTTGGATTGGTAGTTAAAATAACAGTTGGTTCAATAAAGTAACCTTTTGATTTGTCATAATTCCCTCCCATAATTACTTCTGCATCGCTATCAGCTTTGGCTTGGTCAATGGCTTTAGCTAATTTATCAAATGAACCTTCAGAGATTACCGCAGTGATAAAGTTGCTCATATCTTGTGGCGATCCCATTTTCATTGATTTTAAATCAGCTTCTAGTTCAGCTTGTACAGCTGGCCATAAACTTTGCGGAATGTATACGCGTGAAGCAGCACTACATTTTTGACCTTGGTATTCAAAAGCACCACGAGAAATTCCTGTGCTAACTTGTTTTGAATGTGCAGAAGGGTGTGCAATGATAAAATCTTTACCACCAGTTTCACCTACAATACGTGGATATGTTTTGTATTTGCTGATATTAGTACCAATTTTTGCCCAAATATCATTAAATACGCCTGTAGATCCTGTAAAGTGAACTCCAGCTAAATCACGGCTAGCCAATAAGGTTTCGGTAATCATTCCTGAGTCTCCCATAACCATGTTGATAACACCATTTGGTAAACCTGCTTCTTTGAAAATTTGCATCAATAAGTTAGCAGAATACACTTGAGTTGCTGCAGGTTTCCAAACCACAACATTCCCCATTAAGGCAGCACTTGTAGGTAAGTTTCCGGCAATTGCTGTAAAGTTAAAAGGAGTAATGGCATATACAAATCCTTCAAGAGGTCTGTATTCAACGCGGTTCCACATATCAGCTGTAGATTTTGGTTGCTCGTTGTAAATTTGTGTCATGTACTGTACGTTAAAACGTAAAAAGTCAATGAGTTCACAAGCGGCATCAATTTCTGCTTGGTAAATTGTTTTTGACTGTGCAATCATTGTTGCAGCGTTGATCTTAGCTCTGTAAGGTCCAGCCAATAATTCTGCTGCTTTTAAGAAAATTCCAGCGCGCTGTTCCCAAGCCATATTAGCCCAAGCTTCTTTTGCCTGAAGTCCAGTGGCAATAGCGGCTTCAATATGTTTTTTTTCGGCTTGATGATACACACCAACCACATGCTGATGGTCGTGCGGTGCAGTCATGTTTTTTGTATCTCCAGTTCTTATTTCTTCGTTTCCGATATAAAGGGGTACGTCTACTGTGTTGTTCCACATTTCAGCGTATGCTGCAGAAACGGCTGCGCGTTCTGGCGAATTAGGGGCATAGCTTTTTACAGGTTCGTTTACCGCATTGGGTACGTGAAAAAATCCTTTTAACATATTGATGTTTTTATTGGGTTAAAAATAGTGTTGTATTGTTGTTTAAACTAAAAACAAAAGTACAAAGGTTTCTTTAAAGATTTGTACTTTTTTGAAGTTATGTACAGTGCACTTTTGTATAATGGTAGGTTTAGCCCTGATTGAAGTGGGAAGCTTTTTGAAGTGGATAGCCTCATTTTTAAGGACTAAAAAAGCGACTGCAAGAAGCTCTTTTTAGGACTATAAAAAAGGGCTTAACACAAAAAAACTTGTAGCGAAAAGCAGGATGAGCTCCTGATAATGCGATTTAGTTTAATGCAAATGGCGCACAAAGTCTAAAAGTAGGAACCATGACTTTGAAGTTTCGAGTGGTGGTGAAGTTGATCATGTTGAAATAGCCTTTCATAGCGCCATACGGTGATGATAATAGGCAACCAGAGCTATAAGTGTGCTGTTCTCCTGGTTTAAGGACTGGTTTTTTACCAATTACTCCTTCGCCATCAACAATTTCGAGGTCATTAAGCGAGTCAGAAATCTCCCAATGACGAGTAATAAGTTGTACAGAATCCTTACTATGATTTTCGATAGTAATTACGTAACTAAAGGCAAAGTGAATCTTGTAGTTTTTGAAGTAGGTACCTTCAAAACTAGTTAATACCGAAATTTTTATGCCTCTTGTTATTTGAGAAACCATATTAAAAGGATGAATATGTGTTTATTATTGACAAATTTACAAAAAAAGGATGTTATTTTAACGGTTATTGTCAAAGTTTTTTTAATTGATGATATTCACTGAACTAGCATTTCCTTTTCCGATAACGCGATCGTAACGGTCAATGGCTTCTCGGTAATATACTAAAATGGTATAGTCGTTTTCTGTTTCAAAGAAATTGCCGTCAATAGCGTTTTCATAATCGATATTTCCTTTAGAGTCTGCGATTGTGTACTGGAAATTAGTAAACCCTTGTTTGATTAAAATGGCTTTTTCATAAATGGCTTTTTCGGGGTTGTAATCCATTTTATTTTCATCAGTAAGGGCGTAATTGTTGAACATTCCTGTCACGTAAATGTTTTTGTTGAGTCTGAAAGTAGGTGCAGATACGCTAAAATATACCCAAACATAATCGGCTTCGATTTCGTTTTTTTGCGCATTGAGGTTGTTAACCACAAATCCACCGTTGACATCTTGCATGAAAGTGTAAGGTGTGTTGGCACGAGCGGCACTAGTATATAAGTAGGCGCTATAAATGTCTGTTTTGGCATTTATTCGAGCTACATTGTTGCTGGCAGAGCGTATGTCTTTGTTTTCAAAAAACAGAAATTCGTTTCCGGCCCAGAATTGTGTTTCGGTATCGTATTTATAAATCAAATCGTTGCCAATCGTATATTGCGGCGCTATATTTTGAATTGCTGTGTGCCATTGTCCGTTTTGTAGCAAGACTACTTTAACATTTTTAAGTGGATTTTGAAACGTAAGGCTGTTGCTTTTTACGCTAAAATCTAAATTGTGTTTGCTAACTAGAGTGTTTACAGTTCGTGCTCTTTTTACTTGAATGGGTACTGTGGCTAGGTCTTCAAATAAAATGAATTTTCGACTAAACACTACATCGCGGTTTTCGTCTAAAATTTTAAGTATGTAGTTACCGCTTATTTTAAGCTGTTGCGTAAATTGATTGGGAATAGACAACTTGTAATGTGAATACAGTTGCAATGCGTTAAAAGAGTTACTGTAATCTTGAATGCGTTGGTTGTCGAAACCTTGTAAGTATTCGTTTTTAGGAATGGGAGACGGTTCCCATTTAAAATTGCAGTGAACAATTTCGTAGTAATAGTTGGCTTCGTTGCCGTATAAGTCGTCAAATTCCAATTGAAAACCTTTGCCAAGCTGAAAAATTGGCACTTTGTTTTGATCGTTTTGTACGAAAGAAACTGTTTTGATATGAAAAGGCTGTGTAATTTCTTTTTCAACTTGTGCAAAAAGAGCAAACTTGCCAAACAAAATAAGGGATAGGGTAGTATATAGTAGTCGGATTTTTGACATTTTTTAGAAATAAGTTCAAGTTTTAAAGATACTAAAAAACGGAAAACTGGAATGATTTATTTTGATTGCTTCTTGATTATGTTTTCGTGTGTAATTTCTGTTAATTATTTTAAAAAATGGTAATAAAGTAGAAAATTACTCGTTAGTTTTACAACAAACAAATAAACATATGAAAAAACTCAACCATTTATTAGTAGGAATTTTTATTATTCCTGCTGCGATTTTTGCGCAAAAACTTGATTATAATGCGGCCATTCCGCTTGATCCAAGTGTAAAGACTGGGACTTTGCCAAACGGATTAACCTATTACATCAAGAAAAATGCCAAGCCAGAAAAGAAAGTAGATCTTCGACTGGTAGTTAATGCAGGTTCTATTCTCGAGGAAAATGATCAACAAGGTTTAGCGCACTTCATGGAGCACATGTGTTTTAATGGAACAAAGCGTTTTCCTAAAAATCAATTGGTAGATTACCTTCAAAGTATTGGGGTTAAATTTGGACAACATTTAAATGCTTACACTAGTTTTGATGAAACCGTGTATTTTTTACCAATTCCTTCAGATGATCCTGAGAAACTTGAAAAAGGATTTCAAATCATTGAGGACTGGGCTTTCAACACAGTTTTGACACCAGAAGAAATTGACAAAGAAAGAGGTGTTGTTCTTGAAGAGTACCGCCTTGGGTTAGGTGCCGGAAAAAGAATGATGGGGCGTTACATCTCCAAGATGATGCACGATTCAAAATACGCTACTCGTTTGCCAATTGGTCAAAAAGAGGTATTAGAAAAATTCAAACATCAGTCCTTAATTAATTTTTACAAAGATTGGTACCGTCCTAACTTGATGAGTGTTATTGTGGTAGGTGATATTGATGTAGCCGAAATGGAGAAAAAAATTGTTTCTCACTTCTCTGCTTATAAAAATCCTGCAAATGAAAAACCAAGAAAAGTATTTGAAGTTCCTAATCATAAAGAAACTTTTGTAGCTGTAGAAAGTGACAAAGAAGCATCGAATACACAAGTGCAATTATTGTATAAAGATTATGCTGCACCTAAGAAAATGGTTACCGTAGCTGATTTTAAAAATTACATAGTTGAAAATTTATTTGCAACGCTTTTAAATACGCGTCTTGATGAATTAACCAATTCAGCAACCCCACCTTTCACATACGGGTATTCTTATTATGGTGGAACTTTTGCCAGAACCAAAAAAGGGTATCAATCTATTGCCATGTCATCAGAAGACAAGCAATTGAGTGCCTTGAAAACATTGGTAACAGAAAATGAGCGTGCTAAGAAGTTTGGCTTCACAAAAGGAGAATTAGACCGTGCTAAGTCTGAATTTATGGCTTCTATTGAAAAAGCATACAATGATAGAAGTAAAACGAATTCAGAGAATTTTGTAGGCGAGCTTCAAGCAAATTTCCTAGAGAAAGAACCAGCTCCAGGAATTGAATGGACTTTTCAAACTTTCAAGCAAATTTTACCGTTAATCGAGCTAGCAGATGTAAATGGCTTAATTAAAGAGTACGTTAAAGAGGATAACCGTGTTATTATTTTAACGGGTCCTGAAAAAGAAGGCTTGAAAAAAGTTACAGAGCAAGAAGTATTAGCTGCCATAAAAGTGAATACAGACGAATTAAAACCTTACGAAGATGCTGCGGTAGCTACGAGTCTGCTTAGAAAAGAGGTAAAAGCAGGAACGGTGGTAAGCAGAAGTAGTAATGATAAATTGGGTACAAAAACATTAGTTCTTTCCAATGGTGCTAAAGTAACGTATAAAAACACCGATTTTAAAAACGACGAAGTGCTTTTTGAAGCGGTTAGTTTAGGTGGATCTAATTTGTACTCAAACGAGGAAATGAAAAAAGTTCAGTTTGCTAATGGAGCACTTGCTGAAGCTGGTTTCTCTGGCTTAAAACTGAATGACATCAACAAATTCATGACAGGTAAAATTGCAAGAGTGAATCCTTATATTGGAGGTACTAGCGAAGGACTTAGAGGTACATCAACTCCTAAAGACTTAGAGTACTTAATGCAAATGACGCATGCTTACTTTACAGATTTAAATTTTGACCAAGAAGCTTTTGAAGGATTCAAACAAAAACAATCAAGCTTTTTCAAAAACATGGCTTCTACGCCACAGAATTACTTCCAACAGGAGTTTTATACCTATTTGAACCAGAATAACCCACGATTTTTTGGAATCATGCCTACTGATAAATCATGGGCTGATACCGATTATAAATTGGCTTACGAAAAATACAAAGAGCGTTTTGCAAATGCTGCTGATTTTGAATTTTTCTTCGTAGGAAATGTTGATGATGCAACAATCGAAGCTATGGCTACTAAATACATTGCTTCATTGCCAGCGAATGACAAAAAAGAAAAAGCAGTTGATCTAGGTTACCGATTGCTAAAAGGCGACTTGAAAAAAGTAGTAAATAAAGGAGCAGATCCTAAGAGTAACGTGACCATCATGTTTTATGGAGATGCCAAATATTCTGCTAAAGATGCTATGAGCATGCAAGCGTTAGGAGAAGTACTTACTATTAAACTGGTAGAGCAATTACGTGAAAATGAAAGTGGTGTTTATGGTGTAAATGCCAGAGGAAGCATGAACAAAATGCCTTACGGATCGTATACTTTTTCAATAGGTTTCCCTTGCGGACCAGAAAATGCTGAGAAGTTGACTGCTTCAGCATTGAAAGAACTTCAGAATATTATTGACAAAGGACCAGATGAAAAAGATGTAGCTAAATTCAAAGAAGGTGAATTAGCCGATTTTAGAAAAGATAGTAAAGAAAACCGTTTTTGGTTGTCTAACTTGACAAGATCGTATGTAAACGCATCTAATCCTGAAGATGTTTTGAAAATGGAAGAAATGGTGAATGCCGTTACTGCCAAAGACATTCAAAATATAGCTAAACAATATCTTACAAAAGATAAAGTGATCGGTATTTTGATGCCAGAGAAAAAATAATTTTTTAGACTTAAAACCAAAACCTGCTATTTCACTGAAGTAGCAGGTTTTTTTATGCTAATATAAAATCTAAATTTTCTTCAATTTCAGGGCTGATGTGGTTTTCATCAAGCAGTGCATCCGAAAGCAGTTTTTTGTTTTCTTGTAACCGAATAATTTTTTCCTCGACGGTATTTTTAGTAATGAATCGAACGACATTTACTTTATTCAACTGTCCAATACGATGCGCGCGACCAATTCCTTGCTTTTCAGCAAAAGGATTCCACCATGGGTCCAAGAACAAGACATACGAAGCTTTGGTAATATTGAGTCCCACGCCACCCGCTTTTAAGGAAATGAAAAACAATTTTGAGCGCTCTTGTTCTTGAAATTTCTGAACTTGGTATGCACGTTCATTTTGTGGTGTTGCACCAGTCAATTCACAAAAATCAATTTTGTTTTCGATGCTCCATTTTTTATAAAATTGCAAATTCGACACAAACGAACTGAATACTATTGTTTTTTGATTGGATTGCACTAAGGTTTCTAAATATCGGGTCACCGCAATATATTTCCCCGAATCAAGTTCTGATTTTTTATCAATCATTTTAGGATGATTACTCAATTGTCTCAAACGCATCAACGTATTGATAATATTGATTTTGTCAATGCCAGAACCATCGGTTTTTAAAAGTGCGTTTCTAGCTTTCGACTTTTCTTCTTCGTAGAATTTTTCTTGTTCGGGTTCCATATCACAATAAAAAACTTGTTCTGATAGTTCAGGTAAGTCTTTTAAAACTTGTTCTTTCGTTCGTCGTAAAATAAACGGACTGACGAGGTTTCTGAGTTCCAGTAGACTATTTTCGTCTTGGTTTTTCTCGATAGGAATTTTGTAATGCTCCGCAAAAAAAGCGTAACTCCCCAAAATATTCGGATTGATAAATTGCATTTGTGACCACAAATCGTCTAAGGAGTTTTCGATAGGAGTACCACTCAGAGAAATTTTATGGCTTGTTTGAATTTGATTAATCGCTTGAAAAATTTTCGAGTTTTTATTTTTAATGTATTGACTTTCGTCCAAAATCAAAAAACGAAATTGATACTTTTCTAAAATGGAAAGATCTCTCGCCACCACCGCATAACTTGTAAAGATCAAGTCGTATTTTTCTAATTTTTTAGAAATTAGTTTTCGATCTTGTCCCACATATTGAATTCTCCTGAAATGAGGCGTAAATTTTCTAGCCTCGTTGTACCAGTTGAACACCAAAGAGGAGGGAAGTACAATCAAGGCTTTTAGATATTCTTTGGCTATAGGAATTTCGTTGCCGAACAAATCGAGTTGCATGTTTTCGGCTTTTTCAAAATCTAATTTTTCTTGAACGGCGACTAGTGTTGATAGGGTTTGCAATGTTTTTCCCAATCCCATATCATCGGCCAAGCAAGCGCCTAAACCATTGTTGTAATGTTCTAGAAGCCATTGTACGCCTTCTATTTGGTAAGGTCGCAACGTGGCTTTAACCAAATCCGAAGGTTGGTATTGAACCGTTTCTTTTACATGCAAGGTCTGTTTTAATTGCGGAATTTCTTCAAAAACGGCAAAATTACTTTTGAGCACTGCCATAGTTCCGTTGCTGATTTTAGCCAGCTTAGCCATAGCTCCGTAACGCGTCATCCATTCTAACGGAATCAAAAAATAATTCCCATTGGGTAAGAGAAACAAGCGATTTTGGCTTTTTATATTCGGAATCAACTCGCTGAAATTGAATTCAAAATCATCACAAACCACAGTCATTTTAATATCAAACCAATCATTTTGAATGGTGTTGGCGAATGTAATGCTAACTGCATTATTATCAATATTTTTTCCGTCGATTTTAAGATTCTCTAACGAAAAACCTACTGATTCTAATTTCACACGATTTTCTAATGCCCATTGGACACAAGCATAAGTGTCTTTTTGTTCTGGTTTTTGCAAAAGTCCAAAAAGCTGATTTTCTTGTTTGCTAAGCCCAAGTGTTTGCAGGGATTCCGTAAAATTATCCTCAGCTTGACTGCGCTTGTATTGGATTAATTTTATATTCTTTAAGTCTTTTAAGTCAATTTCGGCATGGGTGTTTTTGGTTTTAGTGGCATCAAAAACGTATCCATCATAATCAAAAAAAAGACTGATGAAATAGGTGTTTTTAAAAAAATCATGCACCAATTTCAGGTTGCAAGAACGAATACTGGTTTGGGTAATCACCTCAAATCCCGTAGCGCTGATAGCTACTTTTTGGGCAATATCCTTAATGAATTTTTCAAAATAGTCGGGTACTAATTTCGAAGGAATTTCGACCGTTTTTTTATTTAAAAAAGGGGTTATTTTTTTAGAATTGATGCTTTTTAACGCATACAGTTTATGGTGTGCCACAAGCCATCCCGGTTCGTTTAACAACAATGTTACTGTTGTGTTCGAGGGATAAAAAGAAAGGTCATTTTCCTTGAGTTTTAAAGTATATGAAATTCCGTTTTCGTGTTTATCAAAATGGAGTTCGGTTTCTAAAGCTGGATTTTGAGTGCCAATACGACTGATGCGAAAATCTTTTTCTTTACCTAATTGAAATGAAAGCGGAAAATCATGTTCGCGAACTAAAGCATAAAAGGACGCTAATTGTACTTGTATGAATTGTGTAATTCCGAATTTTAGCTTCTCGTCTTGCAACAAGTCCTCAATCTTCTTAGCGGCTTTACTTTTTGTACGGTATTTTTTAAACAGGACTTCTGGCTGCAGGCTTTCGCAAATGTTGAGTGTTTTTTGGGTTGCAAGTGGGAGTTGTTTTGCCTCAACGCCCATACTTTGCAGCACTTCTGAACTTGCTTTTTTTTCTAAATACGTGATGGTATCCGCATGTCCGACCACATAGATAGTAGGAATGTAGCAATTGAGTTTCGCTTCAAAACTAAGATCAAAGCAAAACTGGAAATGATTTTCGGGTTCCAAAAGTAAAACGTTATTTGATTGTTAGGTTATAAAGACACAGATTCCACAAATTCACACAGATAATTTTGTGCAAATTTGTGGAATCTGTGTTGGATTTTATTTTGTTTAAAAAAAATTATTTAAAACAAACTGGTATAATTTCGCCTTTGGCTAAACAGTATTTTTCTACTAATTCAGGTGCAATTTTATTGGTATAATCTTCTTCAACAACTGTAAAACCTATGCTTCTTAATTTGTCAAAATAATCACGGCCATAAATGCGCACGTGGTCGTATTGGCCAAATATTTTGGCACGTTCTTTTTGGTCGGTAATGCTATCATCCGAAAAAGTTACCTCACGATTTAAGTCTTGCGGAATTTGTAAAATTGCCATTCCGCCTGGTTTCAACACACGATACAATTCCTTCATGGCCTTGGTATCGTTTGGAATGTGTTCCAAAACGTGGTTGCACAAAATGACATCGTATTGATTGTCCTTAAAAGGCAAATTGCAAATGTCTGCTTTCACATCTGCTAATGGTGAAAACAAATCGGTAGTCGTATAATCTAGATTCTTTTGTTTACGGAACAATTTATAAAAAGCTTGCTCAGGTGCAAAATGCAAAACTTTTTTGGGCGCTGTAAAAAAATCGGTTTGCTCGTTGAGGTACAACCACAATAAACGGTGTCTCTCTAATGAAAGCGTACTTGGCGAAAGCACATTGTTACGCTGTGTTTCGTATCCATACGGCAACATCGATTTGAAGCTTTTGCCATCAATAGGATCCGTAAATTTGTCCCCTTTTAAGGTAAAAGCAATGATTGGTCGCGCCACATAACTCAAACGGATTAATAACGGACGTGGAATGGTATTGAGTATGGTTTTGAAAAGTCTTTTCATAATTTATTACACAAAGATTCACAAAGAAATCGCAGAGATTCGCAAAGTTTTACAATTCTCTAGCGGTGTTAATGAATCGTTTAATATTGTTTTTTAAAATTTTCGAATTAAAATTGATTAGTAGCCCAAGAGGGTACTGTCCTAGTTTCAAATAGGTTAAAATTTGAGCAAAATGTACTGAATTAAAACTTTCAACAGTTTTCAATTCGACGACTAATTTGTCTTCAATTAATAAATCAATTCTATATCCATGATCAATTTTTATTTCTTTGTAGATAATTGGTAGCGTTATTTCTTTTTCAACTTTCAAACCTGCTTTTATTATTTCATAAAATAAACATTGTTGGTAAGCTGATTCTAATAGACCAGGCCCTAATTGTCTATGAACTTCAATTGCTAATCCTATTATATTGTATGAAAGTGATTCTAAATCAGCAGTAATTTTTGATAGCTCTTCTTGCATTTGTTTACCAGTGTTGAATAGAAATTTGTGAATCTCTGCGATTTCTTTGTGAATCTTCGTGAAATAATTAAATCACCAAAGGCACTTTTCTAAACTCATCTTCTTCATTGCTCACAATTCCCAAAGCTTTGTATACGTAGGCAAAAGTTGAGAGTAATTCTGGTTTTCCATCGATGATTGCTACATCATGTTCAAAATGAGCTGATGGTTTTCCATCGGCAGTGGTAATTGTCCAGCCATCTTTGTGTTGTTTGATGTTACGCGTTCCCATGTTGATCATCGGTTCAATGGCAACAACCATTCCTTCAACCAACATTTTGCCACGCCCTTTTTTACCATAATTGGGCATTTCTGGATCTTCGTGCATTTTTTGGCCAAGACCGTGTCCTACTAATTCTCGAACCACGCCATAACCGTGTGCTTCGTTGTACTTTTGAATGGCATTACCCACATCTTCCACACGATTCCCCGCACGAAGTTCGCGTATACCTACATATAAAGATTCTTTAGTAACTTGTAAAAGCTTTTTAGTTTCTGGAGCTACTTCACCGATCTCAAACGAGTAGGCATGATCGCCATGGTAACCGTTTTTAAAAGCACCACAATCTACTGAAATGACATCGCCACTTTTTAATGGAGTATTATTTGGAATTCCGTGTACTACTTGCGAGTTAGGACTCATACACAATGAATTCGGGAAACCATATAAGCCAAGGAAACTAGGCACAGCGCCGTGATCACGAATGAAGGCTTCTGCTAATTTGTCAAGGTATAAAGTAGTTACGCCTTCTTTAATTTCAGAGGCAATCATTCCTAATGTTTTAGAAACGATTAAGGCACTTTCGCGCATTAATTCAATCTCCTCACGTGTTTTTTGAATAATCATATTTTCGAATTTTCAGTTCGCAAAAGTACAATTTTAAAATTATTTAATCCGGATTGGCCATAATTTTAAAAAGTTCTGAGTTAGAAATGAAAAAACGGTTTTCTAAAGCAATTCTAGAGAGTTGTGCGCTAACCAAATTGTTCTCTCTGGTGTTGATTAAAAATAAAGAGCTTTCGCCAAATGAAAACAGTCGCTCTTCTGATTTTAGCATCGTTAAATTATCATTTACTAAACCTTTAATCAATTGTTGTTGTTTGATGAGCGATTCAATTTCTGTTTTTTGAGCATTAATTTTATTGGTCAATTGTACTTTTTCCAGATTTAAAGCAAATTGAGTTTCTTGAACCTTGAATTTGGCTAACTTAAGGCTTCCTCGCTCTTTTCTTAAAAACAGAGGAAAGTAAAAGTTAAGTCCAATTTTGTAATCTTCAAAGCGGTAATTATCGATATAACTTGGTTCCGATAAATAACTGTAACCCACGTCAATTTTGGGTAATAGCATATTGGCCTTCAATTTTTGCTCGACAGTAAGCATATCAATTTTACTCTCAAGGGCATTAATCTTGGGGTGATTGGTAATTGAGAAATCTTGATTAACCAAATCATTTGTGCGTAAACTTTCTTGAATAGTAAATTCTAGTTGTGCCTCTGGAATTAATTCTTCGGCAAGTTCAAGCGGAATATTGTTTTCTAACCATAAAAAGTTAGATAACTCTAGTTTTGCTTTGGCTAATTTCAATTGAGAGTCTTCTAAACTTAGAGCTCTGTTTTTTACAATAATACCAGCTTCTACGCTGTCAATTGCAGGTTTATCACCTTGAACAATTAAGGATTTAATTCCTTTAAATCGAATTTGGGCATTCTCGTTATACTCTTTATAAAGTGCAACCTCGTTGAAGTTTTTTTTCCAATTGAAATACGCCACTGATGCATCATAGAGTACTGCAATTGCCTGTAATTTGCGTTCGGCTTGGCTTAATTGCAATTGCATTTTGGCTTTGCGTACATCAGCCATTCGTTGGTTAATCAGTAATCCTTGACCCAAAGGTACAGTGATCCCTAAGGATGTCAGTCCTTGATTTGGCACCGTGTTTTCAGGATTGAGGTAAACACCTTCATTGTTGTCAAAACCCGCTTTAATTTCGATACCATACCAAGTCGGAATTTTGAAACTGCTGTTCAAAATAGAATAATACTCGGTGTCTTTGAATTGTTTTTTGCTAAAATCGACTTCAATTTTCGGGTCAAATCCACCTCTAGCCATCATCAAATTTGCCTGTGCTTTGCTAATTTCTAGGTTTGCATTTTTTACCAACGGATGGTATTTTTTTACATATCCTAAATATTCGTTGTAGGTAAATTCTTTTGATGGAATGTTTTGAGCAGAGGCAACAAAACCAAAAAATAAAAACGCAATAAGTAGTTGTTTCATTATTTCTTTTCTTTTGAAGTCGCAGTTGTAGGTGTGTAGTAATTAGGAGGGAAACCGTTAAGTGTTCTCCAGATTTCAAACCAAACAGGAACATTATTCAATAATGCAAGTGTTTGTGCACCTGCACCAATGCTTAGTTGTTTTGGCCATTTGTGATCATTTTCGTCAGGAGCAATCAAAACTCTGTATTTTCCGTTAGGACTAATGAAATTTTCGATAGCCACAATTTTTCCACCAAAGGTTCCATACGACATGTTTGGCCATCCCGAGAAAACAATAGTTGGCCATCCATCAAACCATACGCGTACTTTTTCGCCTTTGCTTATAAGTGGTAAATCTATGGGATTCACATACGTTTCTACAGCAATATCATATTTGGCAGGCATGATCGTCGCAATTGGCGTTCCCTCTTTTATGGTTTCTCCAATTCCTGATTGTAACGCCCTGTTCACGTAGCCGTTTTGCGACGCTTTGATATAGTACATTCCGTTACGAATGCTGTAGTTCGCATATTGATTTTGTAGCTTATTCACTTGTGCGTCGGTATCAAACTGATTGCTCAAGGCTGTAAATTTATCACTATTCGCTTTGGAAGCTTTTTCGGCGTATTCCGCTCCAATTCTGTTGATTTCAACCTTGGCGTTGATAAACTCGTTTTTACTCGTCAATAATTTGTTCTCCTGAGTAATAATTTTGGCTTCAACTTCTTGTAATTTAAGTCGTTTTTCTTCAATATCAGTTAAAGGTTTTAAGCCTTCTTTGTTCAGTTCAACTGTTCGATTGTACTGTGTAGTTGCAATTTTTAGTTGAGTACGAACTGCTACTAAATCAATACTATCGCTTTTTATTTTCAGCACAGCTTGTTTGATTTTATTACTGGCTTGCTGTAGTTTTAAAACTTTTTCGCGTTCAATTGCTTCTATTTGGCCTTCTAAAGTAGTTACTTTTGATCCGTATGAAAGTAAAGATTGTTTCTTGGCATTCATTTGGTTCTCGGTGTTTTGTACCAAGTTCGGATCCATATATTCTTCTTTAATCTCTGAGATAAAAAGAATGGTATCGCCTTTTTTTACATAATCACCTTCTTGCACGTACCATTTTTCGAGTCGTCCAGAAATAACACTCTGAATAGATAACGGGCGTTGGTTTGGTTTAAGAGTGGTTACACTACCAGAACCTGAAATATTTTGTGTCCAAGGCAAAAACAAAGCAATGACTCCTATGATAGATACACCAGCAATAATTTTATTTAAGATTTTGTAATGAGGCCTATTAACTAAATTTTTTACTGTAGTAAAGCGCTCCAATGAAGGCAGCTTTGAAGTGTTTTCAGATATGTTTAGCATGTCTAAATATTTTTTGAATCAAGTTGTATGATGCCATTTTGCATGGTTATTCTTCGTGTGCATTTTGTTTTCCAATACGGATTTTTAGAGGAAACAATGATGGTCCATTTATGTGAATCGGCCGTAATGAAATCAATAATTTCATTAGCCACTTTTTCGTCCATTACATCCGTTGGGTCTTCGTAAAACAAAATTTTTGGCTTGTGAATGATGCTTCGTGCCAAAAGTACTTTTTGAGCATTAGATGAAGAAAGTTGCTTGCCCTCCGGAAAAATAGGAGTATCAAGACCTTTTGGTAAAGCTTTGATAAAACCCGATAATTGAACGCCATCAATTGCCCATTTTAAATCCTCAGTTTTGATACTCGGATCATTAAAGGTTATGTTTTCTAGCAAAGTCCCTTCAAAAGGAGTTTCGCCTGAAATGATAGTGCCAATTTGAGATCGGTATTGTTTTAAATTGATTTTCTTGAATGTATCGTCGTTGATATAAAAAGCGCCAGAAGTTGGTTGTAATAAACCTGAAAGGATTCGGATAAGTGTCGTTTTTCCTGATCCGTTAGCGCCATCAATGACTATTTTTTCACCTTGTTCGATTTTGATCGATAAAGATTGTAAAATTTCAATTGGAGAGTCAGGGAATTTAAAGCTTAAATTTTCAGTTTCTAATGCTATCCTGTTGTAGCAGGTATCGCTATCAAACCCAACTTCTTCCTCCAGATTTAAGTCAGTTACCTGCCCGATTTTTTCAACCGAAGTTAGTACATCATAAAAAGTTTCTAAACCTAAAATGATTTTTTCAACCGAATTAATAACCAAAAGGATAATGATTTCTGCAGCAACAAATTGACCGATATTCATTTGTTGTGATAAAACTAAGAAACCACCAATTGATAATAAACTGGCCGTGATTATTACTTTAAAAACGATCAATTGCGTAAATTGTCTTTGGATAACTTTAAAGTGTTTTTCGCGATAGTTTAAATAATCGGATACAATAGTGTTGTTTTTTTGAAGTCCGAAATTATAATTCAAATCGTTTTTAAAACTAAAACTGTTACGCGCCATTTCTTGCAACCAACCTGCAACTTTGTATTTGAATTTAGATTCTTTTAAACTGGTTTCAAGACCGGAATTGTAGGAGAATTTAAATATGAAGTACAAAAGCAAAAAGAGTAAAAGTCCAAAAACTATAAAATACGGATGGTAAAGTGAGAGTAAAATGATTCCAAAAGCGATTTGTAATAATGCTGCTGAGAAATCAATTAGTAATTTAGAGGTTCCTTTTTGAATAGTCAAAGTATCAAAAAATCGATTGGCTAATTCTGGCGGGTAGGTATTGTACAAAGCCTCAGTTTTTATTTTAGGAAGTCGAGCCCCAAATTCAAATGAGGAGCGAACAAATATTTTTTGCTGTAAATTCTCGGTGATTCGCAATTGCATTAAAGATAAAATACCAACAAGTGCTACTCCAAATACTACTAATATTATCAAGACAATCCAAGAGGCACTAACTCGACCTGATTGTATGAAATTGGTAATGGCCTGAATTCCTAATGGCAACGACAAGCTAATTAAACCTGCGAAGATGGCATAGAAAAATATTTGATAAACATCTTTTTTATCTAACGAAAGTAAGTTGTAAAATCTACGTAACGGTGTTTTTTTCATAGTTGTTTATATTGCAATTTTTCTACTAAATCAAGGTAAAAATCAGTTGGTGATACTGTTTCATTACAATTAGTAATTGTTTTTAAATGGTCTTTTAAAAAGTGTTGGTGTAAGGCGCCTTCTACAATTGATGAAGCTAAGCTTTTAGCAAACAAATAATTTGGATTGACAAGTGCTATCATCTCGATTAAGCGATTTATGATTCGTTTGTAAACCAAGAAAAAGCCTTCCTTGTTTTCCTCATCAACTTCTTTGGTTAATAAGGTTTTGGTAAACTCTGCAATTATAATCTTGTTCAAGATAGATTCGTTGATATGTGCAGTAGTCGAATCGTCTTCTATTTTTTCAGTAACTATTACAATTGCTTTTTTTAATTTTTCTAGTGGATCTAGAATGTTGTTGGTCGCGAAAACTAATTTGTATTCAATCCATCCCCAATACCATGAAGATAAGTACAGCATTAATTTATGCTTGCTTTCAAAATATCGGTAAATAGAACTTTCGTTTGAACCAATTGATTCACCTAATTTTTTAAAAGTAAAATTTTCAAAACCAATTTGATCAATCATCAAAATACTGTGTTCGATAATCTTTTTACCCAAGGCTGAAGTTTCAGGGTTTTTAACGTATAGTTTTTCGTTGACTGAGATAATTATATTTGTTAAAATGGAATCCATTAGAGGTATTTTTGCTGAATAAAAGGGATGTTCGTTTTTTTAAAAATTGATTTTAAAGCCAAAATTAGTATTTCTAGTATCTTGTAAATCAACTTTGATTTTGTTCCCTTTTAAATCAAGGTATTTCAAATGATCTAAAGTTTTAATCACTGGAATGCTTTGCAGTTGATTATTTCCTAGATATAAATTTTCAAGATTTTTGAAGTTTAAAATCTCATCGGGTAATGTAGTAAGTTTGTCTCCCTCTAGATGTAGTGATTTTAAATTAGGTAATTTGGCTAAAATGGAAAGTGTTTTGGGCACATCCATCTTTTTGTCATCGTTTAAAACTATTTCTTCTAAATTAGATAACTCCCAGAAATTAGCAGGTAAAACGCTGAAATCATTGCCACTCAAATCTATTTTTTTAAGAGATTTTAGCGTAATTATTCCTGTGGGAATTTCATTTAAATGGTCATTTTTTAACGTAAGGTATTCTAAATTGGTAAATTTTGACCAATCAATGGTATTGAATTTTAGTTTTTGATTACTTAAATTCAAATTGATAATTTGTTCCGGATGTTGCAGCGCCTCCTCAAGATTGGTGTATTCCTTGTTTGATTCGGTTTTGATTTGTGCAAAAATTGAGGAATTGTAAATACAAAGAAACGCGAGCAAAAGTACTTTTTTCATTTTTCAACTATTTACGGTTTTTACAAAGGTATCAAGAAGGTTAATAGTAACACTATCAATATGGTGTTTTTAACTTTAATTTAATAATCGAGTATGTAGCGTTGTAAAAATTTCAAGTGGCTGCTTGCGCAATTCATGGCTTGCAGCCCTTGAGATTTACTTTTTTGTGGCATCAATATTTATAATGGTGTTCAATATGAAACCATTGTTGTTTTGAAAAACATTGCGTTGCTCTATTTCTCGGCCTAATTGGACGGTTTGGTTCAAGTAGCCAGCCTCTAAACGAAGTTGATTGTTGAACTTGTATCCTAACAAAAGTCCTAACCTGTTTTGATCAAATATATTTTCATTTACATTCTTCCCAAAACCAATTAAGATTTCATTATACGCAGCAAGGTAAGGTGTATGGTCTGCAATACTGGTTCCTTTTAAGGGCACTTGTACGCGAAGCATATAGCGCAAGCGATGAAGTAACAAGAAATCGTCTTCACGTTCTAATGCAGCATTGGTGTAGCGGCCTACAAAACGTTGCTCTAGCATAAAGCGATGCGAAATATCGACTAGCGCAAGTTTATCTGTTAATGTAGCCATTTGAAAAATGCGATGCTCGGTAAAGTCCTTACCAAAACCATTTATAGGAAAATCTCCGTAAGGTTGTGTTTCGATCCAAGCGTAACCTAATCGAAGTTGTAATTTTGGATTTGCTTGATAATTGAGTCCAACACGTAATAATCCTTGTAATGGGGCCTGAATGTAGTTGTCACGACGCCACTGATATTCAGAGTGGATACTGTACTTGTCGCTTATTTTCACGGTTCCAAAATAGCCTAACCAGCCTATTTGGTTGCGATCAGTAATGCGGGTATTTTGCGAAAAAGTCCTGTTGCCTACTAGAGACAACAGGGCTAAAAAAAGAATGGCGTTTTTTTTCATTATTTTTTAAGTTGTGGTAAGTTATGTAAAGTTTCTGGCAAAAATTCTACTTTTCCGGTGTGAATATCATAAACAGCCCCTACTATTAATATTTCACCGCTTACGTATTTTTTGTGCAAGATAGGTTCTAAATCTCTTAAGTTATTTACCTGATCAATCACATTTTGTCTTACAGAATTGTTAACTGCGTTACCTGGTAAATGAGCACATTTTGCTACTGCTGGTTTGATTTCATTGATTAAGGTTACAATATGTCCTGGAACATTTTCTGGACGCTCTACAGCTGCTGCAACTGCGCCACATTCTGTGTGCCCCAGCACAACAATCAGTTTTGTTTTTAATTTTAAAGTAGCAAATTCCATGCTCCCGTATGATGCCGCCGCCGATACTTGTCCTGCAGTACGAATGATGAACAAATCTCCAAGACCTTGATCAAAAATCATTTCGTTTGGTACTCGTGAATCAGAGCAAGCTACTATTGTTGCAAAAGGTTCTTGACCGTTTTCAAGTTTTTTAATGGTCTCCATGTTTTGCCTTGGTTTGATGCTCTTGCCTTCAACAAAACGTTTGTTGCCGCCTATTAATTTTTTGAGTGCAATTCGAGGATCAGCATACGCTGAATCTCTATTGACTACATAATGTTCTTTTCTCCATTGCACAGAATCAATGGCTACTTTTTTGTTTTTGATTTTTTTTAATTGCTTATCCTGAGCATAGCTTGATACAGATAAGGACAAACACGTGAGCAATAAAAGCATTGTTTTCATACTATTAAAATATTAGTTATACATTTTTATTTGATACAAATGTAATTAAAAATAATAGTATTACCATCGATAATAATTATTTAACTTTTATTTGTGTATTGATTAATCTCAATTATTATAGTGAGGAATAAAAAAAGGAGCTGTTCAAAATTACTTTTGACAACTCCTAGATTTTTATTTATTGTTTGGTCTATCGTGGCTCACCGTTTTTACCGGGAGCGCCATTTTTTCCATTCTCGGTTCC
Source organism: Flavobacterium sp. K77 (assembly GCF_021608205.1). Taxonomy (NCBI): domain Bacteria; kingdom Pseudomonadati; phylum Bacteroidota; class Flavobacteriia; order Flavobacteriales; family Flavobacteriaceae; genus Flavobacterium; species Flavobacterium sp. K77. The sequence goes on from NZ_JAKIHO010000001.1 coordinate 673,811, forward strand.
TATTGCATCTGATCCATTCTCGCCAGGGCTACCGTCTTTGCCTGTTTTAAGTGAGATGCAACTAGCCAAAGTGATACTTAACAGCGCAATGATGTACTTTTTCATAGTAGAGAGTTACAAGTCATTACCGCAGGTTTTTCAATACCCATCAATTCAAGTATTGTTGGGGCTATATCACCTAAAACTCCGTCGTGAACATTTCTTATTTCTTTGTCAACCAATAAAAACGGAACTGGATTGGTAGTGTGTGCCGTATTTGGGCTACCGTCAGGGTTAATCATTGTTTCGCAATTTCCATGATCAGCAATTACAAGTGTAGTGTAGTTGTGCTCCAGGGCTGTGGTAATGACTTTTTCTACACATTTGTCAACTGCTTCACAGGCCTGAATTGCTGCGCTCATGATGCCGGTATGTCCTACCATATCACCATTAGCAAAGTTTAAGCATACAAAATCTACCTCTTCTTTTTCTAACTCAGGAATCAATGCTTCAGTTAAATCATAAGCACTCATCTCGGGTTGTAAATCGTAGGTAGCTACTTTTGGAGAGTTTTTTAAAATTCGGCTTTCACCAATGAATGGCTGCTCTCTACCACCCGAAAAAAAGAAAGTTACGTGTGGATATTTCTCTGTTTCTGCAATTCGAATTTGTTTTTTGTTGGCTTTTTCGAGCACTTCACCTAGTGTTTCGGTGATATTATCTTTGTTGTAAACTACTTTAACGTTGGTATAGGTTTCGTCATAATTTGTTAACGTAACATAATACAAGTTTAGTTTGTGCATGTTTTGTTCGTGACAATCCATTTGGCATAAAACCTCTGTAAGTTCGCGCCCTCTATCAGTTCTGAAATTAAAAAACACTACCACATCATCCTCTTCAATTAATGCAAGCGGTTGATGACATTCGTTAACCATTACAATCGGATTGATGAATTCATCGGTAATATTTTCATCATAACTGGCTGCTATCGAAGCTGCTGCATCAATGGATGGGGTTCCAACACCATTAACCATTAAATCGTAAGCAAGTTTTACGCGTTCCCAACGTCTGTCTCGGTCCATTGCGTAATAACGGCCAATTACAGAGGCAATTTTTACGTTGGTAGGAGCAATATAGTCTTGAAGATCTTGAATGTATTTCTTTCCTGATTTAGGATCAACATCGCGTCCGTCAGTAAAAGCGTGTACGTATACATTTTCAAGTCCGTATTCTTGTGTGGCATCAATCAATCCGCGCAAATGCGAGGTGTGTGAGTGTACTCCTCCATCTGATACGAGACCTAAAAAATGTACTTTTTTGTTATTTATTTTAGCATAAGTGAAGGCATCAATAAGTACTTGCTCTTTGGCAAGTGTACCGTGTGCTACGGCTAAATTAATTTTTGCTAAATCTTGGTAAACAATACGTCCTGCGCCAAGATTCATGTGGCCTACTTCGCTATTACCCATTTGTCCTTCTGGAAGGCCAACATTTAAGCCATCGGTGCGCAATTGTGCACTAGGATAGTTCACATACAAACGATTTATAAACGGTACGTGGGCGTTGTCAATTGCAGATACTTTCGGGTCGGGTGATTTTCCCCAACCGTCCAAAATCATTAGAATTACTTTCTTATTCATCTGTTTTAGTTTTAAACAAAGGTAAAGTATTTCTAAAAATCTTGAGGAACATGAAAACCACAATTGCGTAATAGCTTAAATAGCTTTACAAAAAATGATAATTCTTTTATTTGCAGTTGTAATTTTTAAAATTAATGCAGTTATAAGTGTTTTGATACCTGATTTGCATCTATAAAATAGCGTATGCTAATAGAGAAAACATGATTCAAGGCATCATTATTTAATAAAGAAGTTACGTTATTTGCGAATTCCTTATTGATGCTTCGATCAAATTTACCAGCGTTATTGCGGTATAAAACTGATACTTGACTGCCAGGAGCAAACCACCAATTGTATGATAAGTCAGCATTCCAAGAGTAAAAACTTGAATTCTTGTTCGCGCTGTACGTATTGTTTGAGTTCAAGCGGCCATCATTACCCAAAGTAAGCGCATTTTTGTTTTCGGCATACGACCAATAATGACGTAATGCGATGTTAAAAGTCATTTGACTGTTTAGCGAATATTTACCTGATAAGGTGTTGGCATAAGTTACCACATTGCGGTTAGCAAAAACTATTGTGTTGGGAGTTGCCGCATTTTGGTCATCATTTACACTATCAATAAAACCTTTGTTGTTGTTTTGTCGTGAGAAATTAAAATTGTAATTCAATGATAATTTGTCATTGAAACGGTATCTCGGTCCCACAGAGAAGCCATATGATTTACGACCTGCTTCATCAAAAATAGAGAATGATGGATTAAAATCAAGAGCAAAAGGATTGTTGTAATTGGTTGAAATATAAATAAAACCGCCAATTCTAGTTGGGCGAATTACAAAGCGATCGGCGGCACGAGGTTCGTAATAATCATAAGTCTCTACTGGGTTAGCATCTACTCCAAACCCAATGTAATGATTCTTCTTGGTGTTCGAATTCACCTGATAATTGATGTTACTAGATTGAATTTTTCCTGTTTCTTTTTGAAATTGATGGTAGGTATTAATTCTAGTATTAAAACTATTGAAGTATTTGGTTGATTTTAAAATACGGTAACTGGTATTCCCATAAATGCTGTAATAGTTGGTTTCAAAATTGATACCCAAATCATTATTATCAAAATCTTTGGTCATCACATCAGCACCAATTCCGTAGCGGAATTTCCCGCTTGTTTCCGCAAAATTAAGTTGCGAGTTGATTCCTGTTTTTGTTGTGCCTTCATTGACATAACTGTATTTAAAATCACCTGATAAATTATAGGTGTTTTTTTTAGTATTCAAATCCCACACTAGCGCCGTTACGTTTCCGTCTCTAAAATTTCCGTTGCGCGTTACATTGGTATTCACGAATGAAACTGAGGAATTTTTGCGAAAGCGCTGGTCAAGTACTAAGACACTATAATTTGCTAACGGTTCTAATAATTCTCTGCGTGTTTCTCCAGTTACGGTGTTAGCAATTGTCGCTGATGTTTTTTGAGTAACGGCATTTAAAATTCCTACTCCCAGGCCATTTTTTGTTCTACCCGATACCTTGAAGGCGTTTATTAAACTTACGTTAGCAGGATTTTCAATAAGAACTTCATTGGTTCCTACTGATGGTGAATTTGTCGGATTACCACCAATTCTACGAGAATACACCAAGTTTCCTTTGCTAAATAAATCAGTTCCCTCTGTAAAAAAGGGTCTGTTTTCATTGAATTGCTGTTCAAAAGGACCTAAATTTAGGATTTGATCATCAAATTTTGTTTGTCCAAAATCAGGAATCAAAATCATATCTAAGGTAAAAGCGTCATTGATACCGTACTTTACATCTAGACCACCTTTGAGTGTGCCTACTGTTTTTTGTCGAGAATTTGCATCAACATAAAAAGAGGAGTAAGGCAATAAAAAGAGTCGAGTTGGTGGTTTTATATTTTCAATTCCTTCTAAAATTCCGGTTTGTTGTGTAAAAGTACCTAATTTAGAGTCGATAAAATTCCAAGTGTATTTAAATCGGTCTCTTCGTACTTCTCTGAAAAAATTAAGTCCCCAAGTTTGTTTTTTCTCAGCTGAAAATCGCAATGCAGCATAAGGAATTCGCATTTCTACGTTCCAACCTTTATCTGTAATAACAGCTTTACTTCGCCACACAGCATCCCAAGAATAGTCCTCGCCATTGGTATCGGTTGTAATACAATCGGCTTGACCATCAGCAGCATTTACAAAAAATTGAAAATCTTGCTGCCCATCATTAAATCCATTGATAAATACTCCAAATACATCCGAAGTACCAAAATCATCGCGTTGTGTAATTTCACGAAGAATTTTTTCAGGATTTTCGTCATTCATTACAGCCGCGATATAAATAGCATCATTGTCATATAGAACGCGCACTTCAGTTTTCTTGTTCTCAGGAATGGGTTTGCCGTTATCTGGTTCAAAGGTGATAAAATCGCCCGCTATTGGTGCAGTTTGCCAAATTGCTTCGTTGACTTTTCCGTCTATCTCAATTTTATCTGTAATGAATTTAGTTTCTAATTTTTTTCTTTGACCAAAGCTGTAAATGGTGCTTAAAAAAAGTGTCAACAAGATTAGTTTTTTCATGAAACGATTGATTGGTTGATTTGATGATGATTGTAAAACCAAAATAGCTTCAAGAGAAATCTCTTTTAAGTGCATTACAGTTTGCATTAATAGACTAATTTGTATGTGAAATGTTACAGTTGTGGATTGAAAAATATTATTTTAACACATTCGCATCAATAAAATAGCGTATACTAATCGATAACACACTAGTTAGGTCGCTGTTAAAGACGTTTTTTAAATTCGTGTTTAAATTTTTCTCTACTATACTAGCACGTTGCAAGCCGTAATTGCGATATAAAAGTGAAATTTCACTGCCGGGCGCAAACCACCATGAGTAGGATAAATCAAAGTTCCAAGAGTTAAAATTACGGTCTTTGTTTAAATTGTAACTATTGTTAGAAGTTAAAAATCCATTAGGCTGCAGGGTGAAAAATTCTCGATTTTTGGAGTATGACCAATAGTAGCGTGCAGTTAGGTTTAGGGTCATCTTATTATTGATGGAGTATTTTCCAGTAAGGTCGTTTTGCAGGATTTCGCGGTTTCGTTCGGTAAAAATAACTTCATCATTTTCTCCAACATCAACCCATCCGCGATCTTGATTTAATTTTGAGTAATCGATAGCAAATGCTAAAGATAGTTTGTCATTAAAACGGTACTTTGGAGCAGCGTAAAATTCGTAAGTATTGCGCCCACGTTCGTCAAATTTTACATAGCTTACAGTCATATCCACCAAAAAAGTATTGTTTCTATTTAACTCAAAACCAAAATAAGTGGCTAAATTTCGTGGTCTGTAAACGTAACTGCCGTCAGAGCGTGGTTCATAGAAATCATATACTGTTAAGGGACTCGCCGTTACTCCAAGTTCAAAATAGTTGTTGTTTAAGGTAGTTCCTTTGATAACAGTTTTATACCAAGCTTCTTGCATTTTACCGGTAGTGTTTTGCAATTCTAAATTCAGTTCTTGCTCCACTTTTAAAGTGTTAAACACTTTGGTAGGGTTTAAAATGCGATAGCTACCATTAACAGAAGCAGCATGATAATTGGTATAAAAAATAATACCTAAATCGTTGATATCGTAGTTCTCAGATAAATATTTTCCTGAAAATAAATAACGATAGCGACCACTAGTTTTTTCAAAATTGATGCTTGTTTTGTAGCCACTGAAATTTTGTGTATCGTTTACATGGCTGAACTTAAAATCGCCGTACAAATTATATGTGTTTTCTTTAGTGCTTAAATCATAAAGTAAAGCAGATGCATTGGCATCTCTAAAACCGCCATTTCTAGTAGTGTTAGCATTTACAAAAGTAACCGATGAATTTTGATTGAATCGTTGGTCCAGCACTAACATATTATAATTAACCAAGGGTTCAATCACGGCTTTGCGTGTACTTCCAGTGGCTTCGTCTAGAATTGTTGCTTTTGTTACCTCGGTAATGGCATTCAAAAATCCAACTCCTAGTCCTTTTTCGGTACGGCCTGAAACTTTTACTGCATTTATTAAATTGACTGTACTTGGATAATCGACAATCTGTTCAGTGTCATTTAAATCGGGTTCACTAGTTGGAGATCCACCAATTCTACGGGAATAAAATAATCCACCTTTGTTAAATAAATCTGTTCCTTCAGTAAAAAAAGGTCTATTTTCTTCAAAACGTTGTTCGAAGGGTAATAAGTTTAAGATGGCATTATCAAATTTTGTTTGTCCAAAATCAGGTACAAGAATGGCGTCTAGCGTAAATGAATCATTGATTCCGTATTTAATGTCAAGTCCAGCTTTAAAAGTATTATCGTAGCCAATATCGCTTTTTTGTGCATAGGCTGATGCATACGGAATAAGAAATAATCGAGTAGGGGTCTTGATATTTGAAATCCCTTCTAAAATTCCGGCTTGCGGAATTACAGCCCCAATTTTGGTGTCAATACGATTCCAAGTATATTTTTGAACGTCTCTTTTTATTTCACGCATGAAGTTTAAGCCCCAAACTTGCTGATCTGATTTTGAAAAACGCAAAGCAGCATATGGGATTTTCATTTCTACAGACCATCCAAAATCAGTCAATAAAACTTCGCTGTCCCAAATAGCATCCCAAGTAAAGTCTTCAAAATCTTCAGTTGCTAAGCAGTCCATTTGTACTCCTGCAGCACTAACAAAAAAACGAAAATCTTGCTGCCCGTCGTTAAACCCGTTGATATAGACCGCAAAATGATCCGATACTCCAAAAACATCTCGGTTGGTTAATTCCTTTTGAATTTTACTCGGTTCATTATCATAAAGCAGTGCCGAAATGTAAATAGCGTCATTGTCATAAACGATTTTTACCTCTGTTTTTTTATCCGCACTAATGGGTTTTCCATTATCGGGTTCAAACATGATAAAGTCCGAAGCTGCTGCAGTTGAAGCCCAGATAGCTTCGTTTGTTTTGCCGTCAATAATGATGCTTTCGGTGGTTTTTTTAGCTTGAAGTATTTTTTTTTGACTGTAATTATTTACAGAAAATAATAGCAGAAAAAGTGCTATTACGTATTGTGGTTTTGGCATGAAATGGTTAGTTAGTTGCATACAAAAGTAATAAAATTAACATAGAAATTGCTGTTTTTGTCAATCTCTCCTGCTAATTTGTTTAAATTACAAAAGCACTTGTCAGAATAAAATTGTGTTAAAAATTATTCATTTCTCTAGAAATACCTTAGGTTTGCAAACCCAAATTTATTTACAACCTAAAGATAATCAATGATTTATAATACACTTCCTACGCTTTTTATTGCCTTTTGCTCACTATTTTTACTTTCTAAAAATGTTGCTGCCATTCCATCAGAAACCAAACATTCATTTGTTGCTAGTAACGACGTCAAGAACCTTGACGAAGTAGAGGCTATCTATCAAGATTTACAGCTTAAAAACAAACAAATCCCAACTTTAGAAAGTTTTCAGCAAGCAGTAGAAGCTTACACCAATCTAAAGAACAAAGGACTCGTGCAAAAAGAACTGCTTACTATTATTGATTTTAGTTTGTCAGCAAATACCAAGCGACTGTGGGTAATTGATATGGCCACTAACGAAGTTAAATTTCATTCTTTGGTATCGCATGGACGCAATACTGGCGAAGAGTTTGCTACTTCATTTTCGAACGCTGCAGAATCTTTTAAAAGTAGTCTTGGTCTTTATCTAACTGCTGAGGTTTATTCTGGCAAACATGGTTTATCTCTTAAATTAGATGGTCTCGAAAAAGGAGTAAATGATCACGCAAGGGCAAGAGGTATCGTTATGCATGCCGCCGATTATGTTTCGGAATCTTTTATAAAAAACAATCAAAGGTTGGGCAGAAGCCAAGGTTGTCCTGCTGTACCAAGTAATATTTCTAAAGAAATTATTAATCTTATTAAAAATAAATCTTGCTTTTTTATCTATCATCCTTCGCGTGCAGTTGCTTTGGGAGGAACATTTGTTTCATAATTTATAGTTGAAAAATCCAATTATCTAAAAAAAGAATCAAATTTTGGTTTAATACTGAAGGTTAGAAAGTTTGATTTTCGGTTTTGATTATTAATTTTTAATTTTTTTTTCGTCAAAATTATTGATGATAAGATTTTCACTGTAAATAAATTAGGTGCGAAAATGTACTTTGTTGAGGTCTAAAAGCGGAGTGAATTTTAGTTTTTTTCAGAAAAAAACTTGCAGGAAAGCAAAGTTATTAAGTATATTTGCACCGTTGTAATGCGAAAGTAGCTCAGTTGGTAGAGCTCCAGCCTTCCAAGCTGGTTGTCGCGAGTTCGAGCCTCGTCTTTCGCTCTAGGTTTCAAATCTAGCTTTGAAACAAAAAATAAGTATTACAATGCGAAAGTAGCTCAGTTGGTAGAGCTCCAGCCTTCCAAGCTGGTTGTCGCGAGTTCGAGCCTCGTCTTTCGCTCAAAGCCTCAAACATTTGTTTGGGGCTTTTTTTATGCAATGTATTCACCTCTTATTTGTAGATTCAATTTAAACCATAAAAAAAATCCAAAGCAAACTACTTTGGATTTTTTTAATTTCCTTATTTCAAAGCGCTCAAATCAGAACCAGATGGTAACTCCTCTGCTAATTGATTTTTCAAGAAGAGTCTTGCTGTTAAGGGGCCTTTTAGTGTTACTTTGTCTGATTTCACCTCAATCCAACTTCCTTCGCGCAGGCCCAAAACTGGAGCCGAGTTGTACGCGTGAAATTCTTTAATACGGGTTTCTCGTGTTTCGCCCATGTGAGTAGATCTTGGATCAGGATCCAAATAGTGTGGGTTGATATTAAACGGTATGATTCCTAATGTTTGAAAACTTGGTGGATAAGCAATTGGCATATCATTAGTCGTTTGCATACTCAAGCCACAAATATTACTTCCCGCACTACATCCCAAATAAGGAGTTCCTTTTTTTACTACATCAGCGAGAACGGTCATGATTTTGTTTTTGTATAATTGGGATACAAGCACAAAAGTATTGCCACCGCCGGTAAAAATCCCTTCAGCATTGCAAATAGCACTTTCAGGATTGTCATATTCATGAATGCCAACGACTTTTTTATTGATCTTGGCAAATGCACTTTTTACTTTATCGGTATATTCTTCATGGCTCATTCCGCCTGGCCTTGCAAATGGAATAAAAAGAATAGTATTACATTGACTGAATAGCAATTCTAATTCAGGAAGTAAATATTGTAAATAATCTTCATTAGCTAATGTCGAGGTACTCGCTATGATGGCGTTTTTCATAGATTAATATAATTTTTTTGATAAAGGTATTAAAGTCTGTTTTTGTATTCCTTTTTAATTAACATTTTTTTACCACGGCATTAGTATTAAATTTGGAGTTGAGTATGATACTTTTACGTGCTTAGGGATTAAGGTATGCTACAAACAATAAGGATATACTGTTTATTTTTGGTTCTTTTTGGTTTTAATTTGTTTGCGCAAAATGCAAATAGATCAATTGTAAAAGGTCGAGTTGAGGTTGTTCGTGCAGATGCGGCAGGGATTTATGTCGCTAATAAGTCTACAAATGATGTTGTGCAGACAGATTCAGAGGGTAATTTCGAAATAAAAGCTACCGTTGGTGATGCCCTTTGTTTCACTGCTCCTCAGTATAAAGAATTTTGCTTGGTGCTCACTGCAATTATTTTACAAAAAGAGGTGTTGTCAGTTTTTTTGAAACGAATTGTCAATGAACTCGATGAGGTAGTTGTTTCAGAGAAAGTAAGTGCTACCAGTTTGGGGATTATCCCGAAAGGACAAAAAGTATACACACCTGCAGAACGAAAATTATATACTGCTACACATTTAAATGCTTCGGCAAATGCGGGTACTATGGCGGGAGGATCTATTTCGGCTGATCCACTTTTGAATTGGATTTCTGGAAGAACGAAAATGTTAAAAAAAGAACTGCAAATAGAGAAAAAGGACCGATACATGCAGCAATTTGAAGCTTTATTTTTGTCTGATTATTTAATTAGTAAACTTAAAATTCCTGCAGATTATGTAAAAGGTTTTGAGTACTTTGCCATCGAAGATCCTCAATTTGTGGCCTCTTTACAATCTAAAAATAAATCAATGAGTCAATTTTTAATTAATGATTTGGCCATAAAATATAAAAAAATAATAAGTGAATAAATACAGAGTCCTATTGTTGCTATTTTTTTTGCTGTTGATGCAAGGCATTAGTGCGCAAGTCAATGTAAGTCGTCAGTTAAAAGGTCGGGTTGTTGCGGACTCGGTAAGTGTTGACAGAATCAATATCAACAACATAACAAGCAAAGTTTTGGTGCTTTCTCAAAGTGACGGTACTTTTGAAATTGAGGTTAAAAACGGTGATGTACTAGTCTTTTCTGCTGTTAATTTGGAAACCGTGCGAAGAACAATTTCAGCGATAGATCAAGTCTCGGGAAATGAAATGCAAATTCGAATGTATTCTAAAAGTATCATTTTAAAAGAAGTGGTTATTGCCGAATCGTCTATTACGGCTGAAAGTTTAGGCATTATTCCATACGGTCAAAAAAAATATACCGCAGCAGAACGAAAGTTGTATACTGCAACTTCTGGCGGCGGAATAGATGGCTTATTAAATACTATTTCTGGAAGGAAGGCCATGCTGAAAAAAGAGATTTTGGTCGAAAAAAAAGAAAGCAATTTATATCGATTAGAAGCTTTATTTGACGAAACCTATTTTACTGAAACCTTAAAAGTACCTCAAGATTATGTAAAAGGATTTTTATATTATTGTGTTGAAGATAATGCTCTTGCAGCGGCATTGAAGGCCAAAAACAAAACATTGGTTATGTTTCTAATAGTGCCATTGGCTGAAAAGTACAACCAACTTCGAATGAGTGAAAACTAGTATCTACCTCCTTTTGTTTGGATTTAGCACTGCGGTAATGCTGGCGCAAGATCAAAAACTAACTTCGATTCGAGGTTTAGTTGTATGTCAAGAGCAATCCATCGCCGACGCTACAATTAGAAATTCGACAACGGGGCAAGAAGTTAAAAGCACCACTATGGGAAGTTTTTCTATTTTAGCAAAAACAGGAGATGAACTACTTGTTTCGGCGTTCAATTATGAGACTGTTCGAAAAATAATAACAGCACAAGATTTACTTTCAAGCGTTATAAAATTTGAACTTCCACAAAAAATCACGGTATTACCCGAAGTCATTGTAAAGGATCAATCGATTACGGCACGCTCGATTCGAGCTCAGATCACAGAACCCAAACGCTTCACGCCAGCCGAGCGAAAACTTCAAACAGCTGGAGATTTTAAACCAATTATGTTGTTGGGATTACTTGGTGGTTCAATGCCGCTCGATCCTTTGATTAATAAAATTAATGGGCGAACGAAAAGATTAAAAGTATTGGTTGCCTTAGAGAAAAAGGAGCAAGTAGTAAAGCTTTTGTCGGAATGGTTTGAGCCTAATTTCTACACCGATCAACTACAAATTCCATCGGAGTTTTGTTCTGGTTTTAAATTTTTCGTTGCTGAAGAACCTTCTTTTGTAGTTTTAATGGATACTCGGGATACAAATAAAATTGCTTTTGAGCTGGCTATATTGGCTGTAAAATACAAAGGTTTTTTGGATTCACGTGAATAGAGATAACCTTTATTGATTTGATAATGAATTGTATTAAATTACTTTTAATCGTATATTCCTAAAGTCATTTGCTGTTTTTTTTGCATTCTATTAAAAAAATCATAATTTTTTTCGAAACGATATGAAACCTTTTGCGTTTTTTGGCGTCTAACAAGTTCTAGTTCGTAAATGCTATTGGCTTAAAAGGAATTATTGTTTAAAAAATGAAAAAATCTGTTGTAGTTATTTTACTGGCATTGTTAAGTTTAACGGTGTCTTCATTTGCATATCACAAATTTTATGTAGGTCTTTTTCAGGTAAATTTTGTGCCTGAAAAGAAAATGCTACAAGTAACTGCTCGGTTGTTTGTTGATGATTTAAATTTGGCATTGGGGAAAAAATACAACAAAAAAGTGTACTTGGGAGACCAAAAAGAAACCACAGAAGATGTCGTTTTATTGAAAAAGTATTTGAACGAAAAATTCAATATCAAAATAAACAATCAAAGTAAACCGTTTTTCTTTGTTACTAAAGAATTAGAAGGCGATGTTTTGGTTTGTTACCTTCGGGTAAATGAAGTAAAAAAAATATCGGAGCTCGAAGTATTTAACAGTTTGCTTACGGAGAGTAGTTCAGAGCAACAAAATATCATGCATTTTAATATAAAAGGAACTAAAAATACGTTACTGTTTACCAATAGTTCTGTTCGAGGAATGTTAAAGTACTAAATTAACAGGCTTGTAATCACTAAAATTCTTAATTTCACACCAGATAATAACCAGATTTCTACCTATGAAAACATTGTCCTTTTTACTATTTTTTCCTGCGATGCTTTTCGCACAGGAAAAACCGGCTACAGTCGCGCCAAGACAACCAGGCAAATACGACACCAATAAGTTTAGCCAAATGTACGATTTGATGGCTACGCCAAACATGTTTCGTACTGCTTCTGGAGCGCCAGGTCCAGCTTACTACCAACAGCAGGCAGACTACAAAATCAACATTGAGCTTGATGACAAAAAATCAAGATTAACTGGTTCTGAAACCATCACTTATACTAACAATTCACCAGATACTTTAGAGTATTTATGGGTACAATTAGACCAAAACCAACAAAATAAAAACTCACAAACTCCTTTGGCAGAAAGTCAGAGAATGGATCAAGTTTTGCCTGCATCAAATTTTGCAAGCAAGTTTTTCAAAGATCCATTAGAGCGTGGTTTTAATATTGAGCAAGTAAAAGATGCAAAGGGCAATCCTTTATCATACGTGATCAATCAAACCATGATGCGTATCAATTTAGCTACTCCTTTAAAACCGGGTGAGAAATTCTCATTTGGAATTAATTGGTGGTACAACATTAACAATTATAGAGCAGAAGGTGGTCGTTCTGGCTACGAATTATTCGAAAAAGAAGGCAATAAATTATATGTAATTGCTCAATTTTATCCAAGAATGGCAGTGTATAATGATGTTGAAGGTTGGCAAAACATGCAATTCTGGGGAACAGGTGAGTTTACTTTACCTTTCGGAAACTTTGACGTAAACATTACTGTTCCTGCTGATCACGTGATGGAAGCAACTGGAGAGTTAATGAACCGTAGCGAAGTATTTACCCCAGAGCAGGTTAAAAGATACGAATTGGCAACAAAATCATATGATAAGCCAGTAGTTATTGTAACTCAAGCAGAAGCTGAGGCGGCTGAAAAAGGTTTCTCAGACAAAAAGAAAACATGGAAATTTAGCGCAAAAAACGTAAGAGATTTTGGTATTGCTACGTCTAGAAAGTTTATTTACGATGCAATGGCTGTAAAACTTAATGAAAAAACAGTTATGGCAGTATCAGTTTATCCAAAAGAAGCAAACCCATTGTGGGGAGAAACTTCAACTAGAACTGTGGCGCACACTTTAAAAAGCTATTCAGCACACACTTTTGATTATCCTTACCCAAAAGCAGTTTCAGTATCTGCCGAAGATCAAGGAATGGAATACCCAATGATTTGTTGGAACTATGGTCGTCCTGACGAAAAAGGAGTAACTAGCGATCGTATCAAAAACGGAATGATTGGTGTAGTAATTCACGAGGTAGGTCACAACTTTTTCCCGATGATCGTTAATTCTGATGAGCGTCAATGGTCATGGATGGATGAAGGATTGAACACGTTTATGCAATATATGGCTGAGCAAGAAATGAATGTTAATTTCCCTTCAAGCCGTGGACCTGCTAGTAAAATAGTTCCTTACATGAGCGGTGATCAAAAATTCTTGGAGCCAATCATGTCTAACTCTGAAACGATTGTTCAATTTGGATCTAATGCTTACGGAAAGCCAGCAACAGGTTTAAACATTTTGAGAGAAACAATCATGGGAAGAGAATTGTTTGACCATGCATTCAAAGTTTATGCGAACAGATGGAAATTCAAACACCCAACTCCAGAAGATTTCTTCAGAACAATGGAAGATGCTTCAGCAGTTGATTTAGATTGGTTTTTTAGAGGTTGGTTTTATTCTACAGACTATGTGGATATCGGCGTAAAAGAGGTGAAGCAATATTTTGTTTCTGAAACTGCAACTAAAGAATTAAAAGATGCGGTAGTACGCAGAGGTCGTTTCGGACAAGAAAAAGGACCTTTCGTTTACTTAGTTCCTGGAACAAGCGAGGAATTACCTGCGAAAGATAAAAAAGCATTGGCTATTTCAGATGTGAATTTACTATCTGATTACGTAAACAAAAACTTTTCAGCAGAAGAAAAAGCGGCGATTAAAGCACCTAAATTCTTCTACGAAGTAGAGTTCAACAAACCAGGCGGAATGTTAATGCCTATTATTGTGGAGTTAACTTATGAAGATGATACTAAAGAAACATTCAAGTATCCAGCTCAAATTTGGAGAAAAAATAATGATACTGCCAAAAAAGTTTACGCTACTGCAAAGGCAATCAAAAAAATTCAAGTAGATCCAAAATTAGAAACTGCTGATATTGATGTAACCAATAATACTTGGCCAAAAGAAGAAGTAAAATCTAAATTTGACTAAACTTAAAAACAAAAAAAGACTCTGTAAAGAGTCTTTTTTTTATGAAATAATTAAAAGTCAAAGTAGCAAAAAGTAATATCTTTGTCTTTGAAATAAAACAACACTATTATGTTCGGTATAGGAGGAGGCGAATTAGTTTTTATCATGTTTATTGTGCTCATGCTTTTCGGATCAGATAAAATTCCTGAAATCGCTCGTACTTTGGGTAAGACTATGGCACAGCTAAAAAACGCAACAAACGATATTAAGAATGAAATTCAAAAAGGAGCAGAAGCTAATGGTTTTGACTCTAAATCATTAACTGATTTCACAGGAAATATTACTAGCGAAATCAATAAAGCAAAAGAAAATTTGCTAGGTGATACAACTCAATTTACAAGTATTACAGAGGGTTTTAATAACGAAATCAATACTGTGAAAGACAATTTAATTGTAGATACAACGAAGCCTGTTGATGCTGCTAAAGAAGTTATTGAGGAAATTGAAGGTCCTATCAAACGCCAAATGTAATGCTTGACAAACTACGTGCAATTGATATTGATTTATTCGTTTTTCTTAACGGTTTAGGTTCAGAGTCTTTCGATCCGTTTTGGTTGTTGGTAACTAAACAAATCAACTGGATTCCTCTTTTTTTGTTATTGCTATACCTTATTTACTCTAAGATAGGTGTTAAACAAACCATTTATTTACTTGTTTTTGTAGCGTTGTTAGTGACGTTTACGGATCAAGTTACGAATTTATTTAAAAATGGTTTTCAACGCTTGAGACCATGCAACAATACTGATATTAATTCTTTCATTCGAGTAGTGCAGCAACGTGGCTCATATAGCTTTTTTTCAGGCCATGCTTCTAATTCTATGGCAGTTGCAACTTTTATATTTTGTATTTTTCGATCTCAATTTAAATATTTTAGTTTCATTTTTTTATGGCCATTGGTTTTTGCTTACAGCCGAATATATCTTGGATTACATTATCCCCTAGATATTCTTACAGGCTATTTATTTGGAGTTTTAAGTGGTTATTTAGTATTCAAAACCTATTCTCATTTTCAAAAAAAGTATTTTCCGCTAGGACGATAATGTTGAAAACAGTTGAATTAAATTTTTAGTATAAAATTCAAAATCCGAAATCATCTTACTCATTGTAGTAACATGATTTCGGATTTTTTATGCAGAAAAGTGATTCCTGCTATTTACAAAACACGGCTGACCGTCAAACCATCTCGAATGGGTAATAAAACAGTTTCTACGCGTGGGTCTGTAGCTAAAAGTTGGTTGTATTCTAATAATACTTTTGTGCTCACATCTTTTGGGTTCAAGGGTTCTAAAACTTTACCACTCCAAAGTACATTATCAGATAAAATAATGCCGCCTGGATTCATTTTTGGCAGAATCAATTCAAAATATTCGAGGTAATTTTCTTTATCTGCATCAATAAAAACCAAGTCAAATTTAAGTTCGAGCGTGGGTATAATGTGTATTGCTTCGCCTAAATGTTGCACAATTTGTGCTCCCCAAGGCGATTTGTCAAAGTGCTTTCGCTGAAAATCGATTAACTCTTCTTTGATGTCAATCGTATGCAATTGCCCTCCTTTTTGCATGCCTTCGCAAAGGCATAATGCAGAATAGCCAGTATAGGTTCCTATTTCTAGGATGTTTAATGGTCTAATTAGCTTAGATAACATGCTCAAAACACGACCTTGAAAATGACCGCTTAGCATTCGCGGCAGCAGAATTTTTTGGTAAGTTTCTTTATTCAAAGCCGCTAATAATGCAGGTTCTTTTTCAGAATGTTGTTCGATGTAATCCTCTAATTCAGGCGAAATAAAATGCATGATTCAATTTTTTTGCTATGGAATGCAAAGGTACCAAATTATAAAATCAACAAGTGTGCATTTCTTTAAATTGATGGAATAAATCAACAAATAGTCATTAAATTTGCAGCATGGAAATCGATAAAAAAGACATACGATCTTTAACAAAAGAGCAACTTCGTGATTTTTTTGTGGCCAATGGCGAAAAAGCTTTTCGAGGCAATCAAGTGTATGAATGGTTGTGGAGCAAAGGAGCCCATAGTTTTGAAGATATGACTAATGTTTCAAAAGGAACACGCAGCATGCTCGAACAGCACTTTGTTATTAATCATATTATGGTTGATACGATGCAACGGTCAGAAGACGGAACGGTTAAAAACGCTGTTCGTTTGCATGATGGTTTGGTTGTGGAGTCGGTTTTAATTCCTACCGCTACCAGAACAACTGCGTGCGTTTCTAGTCAAGTTGGGTGCAGTTTAGATTGTAATTTTTGTGCTACGGCACGACTAAAAAGAATGCGCAACCTAGAACCTGCCGAAATTTATGATCAGGTTATTGCCATCGATAAAGAAAGTCGTTTGTACTACAATCATCCACTTTCAAATATCGTTTTCATGGGAATGGGCGAACCGCTTATGAATTACAACAATGTTTTGAAGGCGATTGAAATGATTACTTCTACAGAAGGTCTCGGAATGTCTCCAAAACGTATTATGGTTTCTACATCAGGCGTTCCTAAAATGATAAAAAAGCTAGCCGATGACGATGTTAAATTCAAATTGGCTGTCTCTTTACACTCTGCAATTGATGAGGTTCGAGCACGTATTATGCCCTTTAGCGCTAGTTTTCCTTTGGCCGATTTGCGTGAATCTTTAGAGTATTGGTACCGTAAAACTAAAAGTAAGGTTTCGTATGAATATGTGGTTTGGAAAGGAATTAATGACAACAAACAAGCTGTCGATGCATTGGTTAAGTTTTGTAAATACGTGCCTTGCAAAGTGAACTTGATTGAATACAACCCAATTGATGATGGCGAATTTCAACAAGCCTCCGAGGAGTCGATCAATGCCTATATTAAAGCACTAGAAGCTAGCGGAATTGTAGTTAAAGTACGTCGTAGCCGCGGTAAAGATATTGATGCGGCCTGCGGTCAATTGGCAAACAAAGAAGCTTAAGAAATTACTGCTTAATAATAATCCAAAAGAAGATGCTTTGTTGCCTGATTTCTTGCTAATATCGTATCTTTGGAACTCATGAATATCACTTCGCAAATAAAACAGCCCATTTTTGATGAAATGGAACTTTTTGAAAAAAAGTTCTATGAATCGATGTCTTCACAAGTGGCGCTTTTAAACCGCATTACGTATTACATTGTCAATCGCAAAGGGAAGCAAATGCGACCTATGTTTGTTTTTTTGACTGCGAAAATGTTAGCGTCAGGCCAAGTTAACGAACGTACCTATCGTGGAGCTTGCGTAATTGAGCTTATTCACACAGCTACTTTAGTTCATGACGATGTGGTTGATGATAGTAACAGACGCCGAGGTTTTTTCTCCATAAATGCACTTTGGAAAAATAAAATTGCCGTTTTAGTAGGCGATTATTTGCTTTCTAAAGGTTTGTTGCTCTCTATTGATTACGGCGATTTTGATTTGTTGCGCATAATTTCAGTTGCCGTTCGCGAAATGAGTGAAGGCGAATTGTTGCAAATAGAAAAAGCCCGCCGACTTGACATTACCGAAGAGGTTTACTACGAAATTATACGTAAAAAAACGGCAACACTAATTGCTGCTTGTTGCGCGCTTGGTGCACAATCAGTGATTGAAGATGCCGTGCAAGTAGAAAACATGCGCAAATTTGGCGAACTCATTGGTATGGCATTTCAAATTAAAGACGATTTGTTTGACTACACAGATGAAGCCATCGGAAAACCAACAGGAATTGATATCAAAGAGCAAAAAATGACCTTGCCATTGATACATGTTTTGAATACTTGCACTTCAAAAGAAAAAAGTTGGTTGATCAATTCCATCAAAAATCACAATAAAGATAAAAAACGCGTCAAAGAGGTTATCGCTTTTGTAAAAAATAATCAAGGTTTGGCTTACGCCGAAAATAAAATGATGCAATTTCAAGCTGAGGCATTGAGTTTACTGGCTAATTATCCAGATTCCGACTTCAAAGCAGCCTTGGTTTTGATGGTGAATTATGTAATAGAACGTAAAAAATAGTCCCTTTTTTTGCTTTCAGAATTCCTTTTTTAAATTTTTTTTGAAAAAAATTAACCTCCCATGCAACCATTTTACAACGACAAGCGTCTATGCTAATAGAAGTCTGTATGAAACGGACTTGAGATAAAAGTAGCGCAAGAACCACGCACATGAAAGTGATACACTTACATCAAGAAGAACGAGAATTAATTCAGTTGGCTGTCGAGCAAAACCGACAAGCACAACAGAAAATTTATTCGCAATTCGCTCCCAAAATGTTAAGCGTATGCAGGCAATACATCAAAGACTTGCAGCAAGCAGAAGATGTAATGCTAACCGCTTTCATGAAGGTGTTTACCAATCTTAATCATTTTGAACACAAAGGAAGTTTTGAAGGTTGGATACGCCGCATCATGGTAAATGAGTGTATTTCATTTTTAAGAGTTCATAAAAAAATGAATTATACCGAAGATGAATTTTTTGTTGAAGAATCTCAGGATACAATAACAGATCAATTTTCGGTGGAGCAAATTCAATTTTTAATTGATAATTTACCTGAAGGGTACCGAGCTGTTTTTAACTTGTACGCTATCGAAGGCTACAAACATCATGAAATAGCGAGTCTTTTAGGCATTGCCGAAGGAACTTCAAAATCTCAGTTATCGCATGCGCGAAGAATGTTACAAGAACAGGTGCAAACCTTAAAATCATACCAAAATGGAACCGAATAATTTCGAAAAACAAATAAAAGAACGCTTGGATGCTCGTGAGATTCAGCCTTCTGAAATGGCTTGGTCCAAACTAGATGCTATGTTAACTGCAGCTAGCCCAAGTTTAGGTGAGCAGTCAAAACCAAAAAATAAATTTCCGTGGATGTACTTGGCAGCAAGTTTTGTTGGTGTTTTATTGCTATCTACTTTGTTTTTTAAGAGTGAGAACAACGATA
This sequence comes from Flavobacterium sp. K77, assembly GCF_021608205.1. Classification (NCBI taxonomy): domain Bacteria; kingdom Pseudomonadati; phylum Bacteroidota; class Flavobacteriia; order Flavobacteriales; family Flavobacteriaceae; genus Flavobacterium; species Flavobacterium sp. K77. The sequence continues at coordinate 693,059 of NZ_JAKIHO010000001.1, forward strand.
TAATTCCATCAAAAACTACTGTAGTTGGTGTTGAAAGTAGGACTTCGAATGAAATTGAAAAAGGACAGCCAGGTTCGGAAAGTCCAAAAGAGGAAGTGGCAGTACAAACTTCTTCTGCAAAAGGGATGCAGGCTGTAAAACAAAATGTTAGTCTAAAATCTTTACCTATTCTAAACTCGAATAGTGTACATAAAAATGAAATTGCTCAAAAAACAACTGCTGAGAACAAGGGAGTAATGCCAATGACAACAGTTGACGATGTTCAAAAAAGAACTATTTCATTATCTGCGGCGCGCTTGTTGGCAGAGGTAACTAACGAGAATTTTCAATCTGAGGCTAATTTAAAAAGTAACAATAGATCTGCAACATCAATTGTAGTTCAGCCTGATCAGTTGCTGTCAAAGGCTGAATCAGAATTAAATCAGACCTTCAAAGAGTCGGCAATTAATAAATTCAATAAAAACTTTAACGCGATTAGAACGGTCTTAGTAAACAGAAATTACGAATAAATATTAAATTCAATCATCAATCAAAAAACGAAAATCATGCAAAAAATTATGTTAATTACAGCGATGTTGTTGCTTTCAGTTTTCAATAAAATGAACGCACAAGGAGTAGAAGCCATTAAAAATAGTACCGATTGGCATTATCGAGGTTCAAAACCGGATAGTTATGTTATGGGACCAGATGCAAATGATGCGAATGTGTATCAAATTAAATCCAATCAATCAAAAATATATGGTTTTGGAACCATAATGAAAACGGTAGCGCCATCACAATACGCAGGAAAAACGATTAAGATGACAGCCACTGTAAAAACAGAAAATGTAAAATCATGGGCTGGTTTATGGATGCGTGTCGATTATTACAATACTGCAGTATTAGCTTTTGATAATATGCAAAGACGACCAATTAGAGGTTCGAAAGATTGGGCAAATTACGAAGTAGTTTTGTTTGTTCCTGAAGAGGCTACTGCCATATCTTACGGAGTATTGTTGAATGAAACAGGTCAGGTATGGTTTAAAGATTTAGTAATAACTGTTGTTGATGATGCAACAGCCGAAACGGGTCAAACTAAAGGTAGAAACAATGTTTCTCTTCCATTTGAAACGAGAGCTAAAGCGATAAGTAACGAAATTAAAGATATTACGAGCACAGAGAAAAAAGCGCTAAAAGAGGCCATTGAAAGTATTGATGCTGATCTGGCAAAAGGAGCTATCACAAAAGAGAAAGCCAATGAGTTGAAAATGCAGAAAGCAACCCTTCATGCAAATAATATCGAGTCAAAAGTAGCCGTAGAACAAGCTAAACTAAACAAACTGGTGCAGGATAAAGTAGACGGTAAAGTAGAAGATGCTAAAGAATACAGATCTGGCGGTAGAACAGTTGTTTTGGGTAATAATTCAAGCTCAATTGGTTCACAAACCGAAATTAACCTTACATCGATGAAGGTCTACAACGGACAAGAGGACAAAGAGGCACGTCAATCTAAAAAAACAACGTCACAATTTGTTTTCGCTACCGGGGTTAACAATGTAGTTACAGATGGAAAAGTTACCAACTCAGATTTCAAATATGTAAGATCTCATTTTTATGAGTGGGGATTGAGTTACAACACGCGTTTGTTGCAAAACAATAACTTGTTGCATGCCAAATACGGTTTGTCATTAATGTACAACAACTTAAGACCTACGGATAATAGAATTTTTGTGGATAACGGACAACAAACTGATTTGGTTATCAACCCAAACACTCATGATGATTCACGTTTTAGAAACGTAAACCTAGTTATTCCAGTTCATTTAGAATTCGATTTTACCAAAACTTCACAACGAGATGGAAAAACTTATTTTAAAACGCATGACAGTTTCCGCCTTGGTCTAGGAGGATATGTTGGTGCCAACTTAAAATCGAAGCAATACATCAATTACGATGAGGCCGGTTACAAAGAGAGAACGGTAACCAAAGGCGATTTCAATACTTCAAATTTTATTTATGGTTTGAGCGCTTATGTTGGGCACAAAGCAACTAGCTTGTATTTGAAATACGATCTAAATCCGTTGTTTAGAAACAATGCAGTGAAACAAAATAATGTATCGTTAGGATTGCGTTTTGATTTTAATTAGAAATTGTTTTAGTTAGTTTCATAATTTGAAAAGCACTTTGAAAGAAGTGCTTTTTTGTTTTTTTAGAGTATGAATAATCCAATTTGATTTGCGTAATTTTACATTTTTCAATCCCTAAATAATTTTTCAACTTGATTTCAAAAGCTACTATTGATACTGTTTATGAAACTGCTCGTGTAGAGGAGGTTATTGGTGATTTTGTAAATCTCAAAAGAGCAGGGAGTAATTTTAAAGGATTAAGTCCGTTCTCTGAAGAGCGCTCGCCATCGTTTATGGTTTCACCAGCAAAGGGAATTTGGAAAGATTTTAGTTCTGGAAAAGGAGGGAACTCGGTTGCATTTTTGATGGAACATTCGCATTTTACCTATCCAGAAGCCATTCGGTATTTAGCGAAAAAGTACAATATTGAAATTGAAGAAACAGAGCAAACAGATCAAGAAAAAGCAATTACCGATACGCGCGAAAGTATGTATTTGGTATCGGAATTTGCAAAAACCTATTTTCATAATACACTTTTAAATTCCGAGGAAGGCAAAGCCATTGGCCTTTCTTATTTTAAAGAGCGTGGTTTTACAAACGAAACCATCAAAAAGTTCAGTTTAGGTTATTCTCCTGAAACTTGGGATGCCTTTACCAAAGAAGCACTCGGAAAAGGATATAAATTAGAATTCTTAGAAGCAACGGGTTTAACTATTCCACGAGATGACAAACCTTTTGACCGTTTCAAAGGGCGTGTGATGTTCCCTATTGAAAGCATGTCTGGCCGTGTTCTAGGTTTTGGAGGTCGAATTTTAACCAACGATAAAAAGGCTGCCAAATACTTGAACTCTCCTGAAAGCGAAATTTACCATAAGAGTAAAGTTTTGTATGGGATTTTTCAAGCCAAACAATCTATTGCCAAATTAAATAATTGTTATCTAGTTGAAGGATATACGGATGTGATTCAGTTCAATCAAGCTGGAATTGAGAACGTAGTAGCTTCCTCCGGTACAGCACTGACGCCCGATCAAATTCGATTGATTAACCGTTTGACCAAAAACGTTACGGTTTTATTTGATGGTGATGCCGCTGGTTTGCGTGCTTCTGTTCGCGGAATTGATTTGATCTTGGAGGAAGGCATGAACGTAAAAGTATGTGCGTTCCCTGATGGTGAGGATCCAGATAGTTTTGCTAAGAAAACACCTTACGATGATTTAGTTCGTTATTTAGAGGATAATGCTAAAGATTTTATTCAGTTCAAAGCATCTCTTTTGATGAATGAGGCTAAAAACGATCCAATCAAAAAAGCGGATTTGATTAGAGATATGGTGGGTAGTATCTCCAAAATTCCGGATCGCATTCAGCGTGAAATTTACATTCAGGAATGTTCTCGAATTATGGATATCTCGGAGCAAGTATTGCAAAGTACGCTCGCTCAGCTGATGCAAAAAGATATTGCTGAAATTGGTAAAAAGCAAAAACAAGCTGAAGCTGGAGCGCCTAAAGCATTTGAAGTTGTTAAAAACGATAACCCAATTGCTACCGAAAAAGTAGATGTACTATACAGATTAGAGCGCAAAATAATTGAAATATTATTACTCTATGGCAATCACGAGGAAGAGTTCGAAGATGCTTTTCATAGAGCCAACGAAGAAGGTGAAATTGTAATCGTTACGGAGCGTAAGTTATATAAAGTGTATCAACGCATTTATTTGAGTTTGCAGGAAGATGAGGTTGAATTGGCAAATCCGCTGTTTAGAGGAATTTACAATGATTTAATTGCGTACTATCATCAAAATGAAAGTTTTACAATTGAGCAGTATTTGATGCAGCTGCATGCTGATTTTGCGCAAGAGGTAACTGATATCTTGATGGAAGACGAACAATTGGTATTGCATAATTGGGTGGGACAAAATATTTTTCCGAAATCAAAAACTGAAACAATTGCACAAGAAGTATCAGAGACTATTATAACTCTAAGATGGTATTTAGTGGGCAGTCTCATCGAAGAATTAAAAAACTCCCTATCATCTGAACCAAATTCAGACAATACGGAGTCTTTATCTCTTGTGATGGATTATAATATTTTAATCCACTCTTTTTCGAAAAAATTAGGTAGAGTAATGTCTAGGTATTACTAAACGATCTCTAACTTTTTAGCTTTGTCAACTAAGTCAACTAAGTTTGTTACGTTCAGTTTAGTTAACAAACGTAATTTGTAAGTACTGATTGTTTTTTCGTTTAAGTTCAAGATTTCGGCAATTTCGTGGTTTTTTTTGCCTCCGCTTAAATAACGTAAAACTTCAACTTCTCTGTTCGATAGTTTTCTGTACAAACGCTCGCTCTTACTTTGCTTAGCGATTAGGGCTAAGTTTTTCTTAACAGTTTCGTTCATAATGATTTTTCCTTGTTGTACTTTAACAATAGAAATACCAAGAGTTTCTAACTTTTCAGACTTGTGCACAAAACCAGAAACACCTGCTTTAATCGCATTTGGTGCGTAGATTTGTTCCGAAAGGCCACTGTAAATAATAATTTTAGTTTTTGGAAAGTTTTTCAAAAGGGCTTTCACTTCAAAAATACTAGAAAGTCCTTCTAGCTCCAAATCTAAAACTAATACATCAATTTCCTTCGTCTGAAGAATATCCCTTACCATCATAAAATTGCCCACGTTAGCAGCAATTGAAATGTCTGCATTATCTTTAAAGTAAGATTTTACTCCAAAATGCACAACAGGGAAATTGTCGGCGATACATACTTTAATCATAATAAAATTTTTTTAGAATTGTTTGTAATTGGAGCTGTAAAATTAATAAATAAATTCTGTAAATATTTGTAAATCAACAGAAAATATTTTTTTTTAATTAAATTTTAAGAAAGCACACCGGAATAGGGTCCATTTTATGGCGATTTGCTGTGTTCAAACGAGTGTAAATTTCAAAAACAATGCGCTCTCTTCCTTCGAATTCAGAAGCTGTTTGTCCTGCTTCTGATGCAAGCATCGCCCATTCTAGTTCATCGTAGGATGCACCAAGTTGGTCTTCATCTGTTCGGTCGTCTCCAAACAGTCCATCTGTGGGTGCTGCTGTCAAAATTGAATTCGGAATTTTTAAATAAGTTCCTAAAGCATAGACTTCGGATTTCATTAAATCAGCAATAGGACTCAAATCGACACCACCATCTCCGTATTTGGTATAAAAGCCTACTCCAAAATCTTCAACCTTATTGCCAGTTCCAGCAACCAGCAATCCATGAATACCCGCTAGATAGTATAAGGTAGTCATTCGTAATCGAGCACGGCAATTAGCCAAGCTCAAATTCAGTTTGGCAACATCAGAATTTGTTGGGACTGCACTTTTAAAAGTCTCAAAAACAGGTGTCAAATCTACTCGATCGCTACTAACATTTGGGAATCGCGCTTTCAACTGTTCAATGTGTTCTTGTGCACGGGATACGTGACTTGGTGCTTGGTGTATGGGCATTTCGACACATAAAACCTGTAAACCTGTTTGTGCGCACAAAGTAGAGGTTACGGCCGAATCAACGCCTCCTGAAATACCAACAACAAATCCATTTACTTTCGCGTTTTGAGCATAAGTTTTTAGCCAAGAAACAATTTGCTCATTTACATTCTCTACGTTGATGGTTCTTTTTTTAGTCATAATAATTACGTTTTAAAAAGCAGGAATGTATATTTGCAAAAGCAATCTGTACTGCTCTCCTTTTTCAGGATTCCTTACTAACAAATTTAAAAAATTAATATGAAAAAATACCTGTTTCTTCTTGTCTTTTGTTTCTTTATTGCATCCTGTGATAAGAAATCTAAGGTTGAGAAAGAAGTTGAAGCAATCCCTGTCGAAATGAAAGTGGAGCGTTTTGATCAATTGTTTTTTGAAACAAAACCAGAAGATTTACAAAAAATCAAAAAACGTTACCCTTACTTTTTTCCGCAAGGAACTCCTGATGCGGTTTGGATTGAAAAAATGCAAGACCCGTTGTGGCGCGAATTGTACACAGAAGTGCAAAAAAAGTACAGCAATATCGACTCTGTAAAGCAAGAGTTGACCGAAGTTTTTAAACATGCAAAATATTATTTTCCAGAGGTAAAAACGCCAAAGTTAGTCACCATCATTGCTGAAATGGATTATAACAGCAAAGCTATTTATGCAGACAGTTTGGTCATTGTTTCACTAGAATTGTATTTGGGGAAAGGACATAAATTTTATCAGTTTCCGAAGTATATAAAACAAAATTTCGAATCCAAACAAATTGCACCAGATGTGGTTGCTAGTTTTGCTAGTAGCAAAATACAACTCCCGCTCGAGAAAGATTTTATGAGTCAGATGATTTATCAAGGGAAACAATTGTATATGAAAGATTTGTTGTTGCCTGATTACTCAGATGCTGACAAGATGGGATATACGCCAGAACAAATTAAATGGTGCGAAGAGAATGAAAGCTATATCTGGCGTTACTTTCTTGAAAAAGAAATGCTGTATAGCACCGACCAAAAATTAGCGCCACGATTTATTAATCCGGCGCCTTTTTCTAAATTTTATCTTGAAATTGATAACGATTCACCAGGTCAAGTTGGTGCTTGGATTGGATGGCAAATTGTACGAGCTTACGCGAAAAACAGCGAAGCACCTTTGTCAGAATTATTAAAAACCAACGCTAAAGAAATATTTGTTCAATCAAAATACAAACCTAAAAAATAATGGCTAATACGAACACTTCCGAAATTAAGTTTCAAATTGAACTTGATGAAAATAGAGTACCTGAAAAATTAACGTGGTCTGCTGCTGATGGTGGCGTAGAGCAAGAAGATACAAAAGCCATCATGCTATCTATATGGGATAGTAAGGCGAAAGAAAGCATGCGTATTGATTTATGGACAAAAGACATGCCTGTTGATGAAATGAAAATATTCTTTCATCAAACTTTAGTGGCAATGGCGGATACTTTTAAACGTGCAACAAACGATGAGAAAATGGCCGATACCATGAAAGACTTTTGTGATTATTTTGCCGAGAAGTTAGAGCTTGTAAGCGGAAAATAAAAATCAAAAAAAATCCAAATTCGAAAACTGAATTTGGATTTTTTATTTTGTATCAGTTTTTAAAACTGACTATTGTTTTTAAAAACTTCTTGATTTACTTCATCAATATAACTTAGTAATTCTTCTTTTCCGATGCCTTCGGTGGCTGAGGTTACAAAGTATTGAGGCATTTCGGCCCAGTTGTTAGCGAACATTTTCTTTTTGTATGCAGCAATATGCGAGTCAATTTTTACTTTGCTAATTTTATCGGCTTTGGTAAAAATGATGCAAAACGGAATTTCACTTTCTCCCATGTATGACATGAATTCCACATCAATAGTTTGCGCTTCGTGACGAATATCAATCAATACAAAAGCGCACACCAATTGCTCTCTAGTTTCAAAATAATCGGTGATGAATTCCTGAAAAATAGATTTTGTTTTTTTAGATACTTTGGCGTAGCCGTAACCAGGTAAATCAACCAAAAACCAATTGTTGTTGATTAAAAAGTGATTGATTAATTGTGTTTTACCAGGTCGACCTGAAGTTTTTGCTAACTTTTTGTGATTGGTAATCATATTAATCAACGAAGATTTCCCCACGTTAGAACGACCTATGAAGGCATATTCTGGCAAGAAGTCCTTCGGGCACTTTGAAACATCAGAGTTACTAATTACAAATTCGGCGGTATTGATTTTCATATTAAATTGGGAATGTGAGGCTGCTGAGATTAATGTATTGCTAAATGGGTGTGCGTAAGCCATTCTTCTAACAGCCTATTGAATTCTTCCGGATGCTCCATCATAGCGGCATGTCCGCATTTATCAATCCAATACAAGGTAGAGTTTGGTAATAGTTTATTAAATTCTTCAGCAACATCTGGTGGCGTAACTTTATCATTTTTACCCCAAATAATACAAGTTTGCACGTGCATTTTTGGTAAATCTTTGGCCATGTTATGACGGATTGCGCTTTTAGCAATAGTCAAAGTTTTAATTAATTTGATTCTGTCATTTACTGATTCGTAAACTTCATCAATCAACTCTTTTGTAGCAACTTTAGGATCGTAGAATACGTCTTCGGCTTTTTTCTTGATGTATTCGTAGTCACCTCTTTTTGGGTAACTGTCGCCCATAGCGCTTTCGTATAATCCAGAACTTCCTGTGATTACTAGTCCTGCTACTTTTTCAGGATACATTTTAGTATGGTACAACGCAATATGGCCTCCAAGTGAGTTTCCTAATAAAATAACGCGTTCTAATCCTTTGTAGGTGATAAAATCTTTAACGTATTTGGCAAAGCTTTTTACGTTGGTTTTTAAAATATTTTGGGTGTAAATTGGCAAATCAGGAATAATGATTCTGTATCCTTTTGAGGAAAAGTGATTAGCAACGGCATCAAAGTTGCTTAGTCCGCCCATTAAGCCATGTAAAATGACAATGGGAGTTCCTTCACCTGCTTCATAATAGCTGTATTTACCTTCTTTTTTATAATGTTTTTCCATTTTTTTTGAATGCCTATTTTCAATTTCGACAAATATAGGATTTAATAAACAAAAATGAATTTTTCGGGTGTTTTTTAATTCTAAAATTATCATTAAACCTTGCGTAAGACACCTATTTTTTATTGCCAAAATCAGTATAAGAATGCCTCTTTTTATCGATTAATTCTGTCTAAATATCGATGAAATACAGATAGTGTTTTTGGAATGTTTAATCTAACGTTAGGTTTCCTACATTTTTACTTTTCTATTGCTAATGTGTTGACAGTCTATGAACTACCTATTATGGGATGAAAGTGGTTAAACTTATTAACAAAGTGGTAGTAAGTGGTAAATAGTGGTAATATTTTTTATATTTTTGCTCTATATCAATAAACACTTTTTGTTTGAACACAATTGTCGGAACATACGAATGTAAAGTCGATGCTAAAGGAAGGCTGCTCATGCCAGCGCCTCTCAAAAAGCAGTTGGCCTCTTCTCTTCAAAACGGATTTGTTTTGAAGCGTTCAGTGTTTCAGCCTTGTTTGGAGCTGTATCCGATGCAAGAATGGGATGCAATGATGGCAAAAATTAACAAGTTGAATCGATTTGTTAAAAAGAACAACGATTTCATTCGTCGTTTTACGGCAGGTGTAAAAGTGGTTGAAATTGATGCTTTAGGAAGAGTTTTGGTGCCAAAGGATTTAGTTTCTTTTGCCAGTATTTCAAAAGATGTAGTGTTTTCTTCTGCAGTAAATATTGTAGAGATTTGGGATAAAGATTTATACGAAAAATCAATAAGTGGTGAAGATATGGATTTTGCTGATCTAGCCGAAGAAGTAATGGGGAATTTAAATGACGACGACAATGGAATATCATAATCCAGTTTTGCTTCACGAATCAGTTGATGGTTTGAATATAAAACCTGATGGAGTTTATGTAGATGTAACTTTTGGTGGCGGTGGTCACTCCAAAGAAATATTAAAAAGATTAGGTCCGAATGGTAAATTGTTTGCCTTTGACCAAGATGAAGACGCGTTGGCTAATGCCTTAAACGACGATCGCTTTACTTTAATAAATGAGAATTTCAGATTTATCAAGCGCTTTTTACGATTTTATGGTGTTAAAAGTGTAGATGGAATTTTGGGCGATCTTGGAGTTTCTTCGCATCAGTTTGATGTGCCGGAACGTGGTTTTTCCACTCGATTTGATGCAGGTTTAGACATGCGTATGAGTCAAAAAAACGACCTAAATGCGTACAAGGTTGTAAATGAATACGAAGAGGCGGAATTAAAAAGAGTGTTTTTGGATTACGGGGAATTGAAAAATGCGCCTGCTCTTGCCAGAACTATTGTTGAGGAACGCGAGCGATATCCTATAAAAACTACCGACGAATTAAAAGAAGTTTTAGCTCGTTTTTTGCCAGATCGTGTAAAAAATAAAATTTTGGCTCAAATCTATCAAGCCATTCGTATTGAGGTAAACCAAGAAATGGATGTTTTAAAAGAATTTTTAGAGCAGTCATTAGAAATATTAAGTCCTGAAGGCCGATTAAGTATTATATCGTATCACTCACTTGAGGATCGATTGGTAAAGCGCTTTATGAAAAACGGACTTTTTGACGGAGAACCAGAACGTGATTTCTTTGGCAATTTTTCTGTTCCTTTTAAAAGTGTAGGCAAGTTAATTGTTCCAAACAACGAGCAAATTAAGGAGAACAATAGAGCAAGAAGTGCAAAACTGCGCATAGCAGAAAAAAAATAAAGGCATTACTGATGAAAAACGGAGTGTACAATATTTTAAAAGCCCGATTTCTAGTTAATGATGATGCGTTCAAAAACTGGAGATTCATTGTCTTTATAATAATACTGGCGATAATCATGATTGCCAATACGCAGCGTTACGAGCAAAAGGTGTTTAAAATTGTAGCATTAACTAATGAAGTCAAGGAGTTACGATCAGAATTTGTAGATCGTCGTTCAGAGTTAATGAAATTAAAAATGGAATCGACAGTGTCGAAAAAAATGGAGGAGAAACAAATTTTTCCAGCAACGGTTCCTCCAATAAAAATTAAAGTAGTTAAAAAAGAAGAGAAAAACTTTTTTCAAAAAATATGGCAGTAGACGATAAAAATATTTCCTACAGAGTTTACCTAGTAGCAGGCTTCATCTTTTTGATGGCAATTGCTATTGTGGTAAAGTTGACCAACATTCAGTGGGTCGAAGGAGCATATTATCGTCAGCTTGCAAAAGAAAGAACGGTGAGGAATTTTGTTATTCCAGCCAACAAAGGCAATATCTACTCGGCAGATGGTAGTTTATTGGCAACATCTATACCGAATTATGAGATTCGTTTTGATGCTTTGGCACCAAAAAGCGAAACTTTTGAAAAGAACGTAAAGGCATTATCAGACTCGCTAGTTACTGTTCTGGGTAAAACCGCTTATTTCTACGAGAATGAATTACGCAAAGCCAGAGCCAACAAAAACAGGTATTTTTTAATTGGTCGAAAATTAAGTTATACGCAATATTTTAAAATTAAAGGTTTCCCACTTTTTAATTTAGGCGCATACAAAGGCGGAATTATCGTAGAGCAAGAAACGGTTCGCGAGCATCCAATTGGTAAAATAGCCGAGAGAACTGTGGGTTACGAGCGCACTGCAAATGGCGTTTCTGTAGATGGTAAAGGAATTGAGTGGGCTTTTAGAGACTACTTAAACGGAAAAGACGGAAAAATTTTAAAACAGAAAATAGCTAAAGGTCAATGGAAACCAATTCGTGATGTAAATGAGGTGGATCCTCAGGACGGATACGATGTGATTTCAACAATTGATGTGTACATACAAGATATTGCGCATCATGCTTTGTTAAAACAATTGGAAGCCTATGAGGCAGATCACGGATCAGTAGTGGTGATGGAAACAAAAACAGGTCACGTCAAAGCGATTTCTAACTTAGGACGCGCTAATGACGGAACTTATTATGAAACGACTAATTATGCAATAGCTGAGTCTCATGAACCTGGTTCTACTTACAAGCTAGCGGGATTAATGGCATTGTTAGATGATAAAAAAGTAGATACGAGTGCCGTTTATGATAGCAAAAACGGGGTGATAACTTATTTTGGTGAAAAAGTAGAAGATTCTCATAAAGGTGGCTATGGCAAGATTTCGCTGGCTAGAGGTTTTGAGGTTTCTTCTAACACGGTTTTAGTTCAAGCGGTTTACAATGCCTACAAAGAGAATCCTTCACAGTTTGTAAATCACCTTAATAATTATGGTTTAAGTAAAACTTTGGGACTTTCTATAAAAGGAGAAGGAATTCCGTACGTGCCTCAACCTACAGATAGAAGTTGGTCCAAAATATCATTGCCTTGGATGGCTTTTGGATATGGTGTACACATTACACCGATGCAAACCTTAGCTTTTTATAATGCGGTTGCTAATGATGGAGAAATGGTGAAGCCACAGTTTGTTTCTGAAATTAAGGAGTGGAATAAAACCATTAAAAAGTACGATAAAGAAGTGCTTAACCCGAGAATTTGTTCGAAGGAAACCATTGTAAAATTGAAAGCAGTTTTGGCTAATGTGGTTAAAAAAGGAACAGGAGAAAAATTGTATTCGAAAGAGTTTTCGATGGCAGGAAAAACAGGAACCGCTCAGGTCAATTACGGTAAAGCAGGTCGAACAGGAATGTATTATGCTTCTTCGTTCGTGGGATATTTTCCAGCTGAAAGTCCAAAATACTCTTGTATTGTAGTAGTGCACAAGCCTAATACAGCACTGAATAATTTTTACGGAGCAGATGTAGCAGGCCCTGTTTTTAAACGTATTGCACAAAAGATTTTTACTGATGCGCCATCAACAAACGCAATAAGAAATATTGATCGAAAAATCAAAAAACAAGAAACACATTATACTTCTTTTTATTCAAAAGTGCAAAAGAAAGCCAATGTTATGCCAAACCTCAAAGGAATGTCTGGCATGGACGCTGTAGCTTTAGTAGGTAATCTTGGACTTAAAGTTAAGGTGATTGGCGTAGGTAAAGTGAAAAAACAATCGTTGCAAGCAGGAGATGCATTGGTGAAAAACGCAACGGTATTATTAGAATTATCATGAAAGTATTGCAAGACATATTACATAAAGTAGCCATTGAATCTATTCAAGGAGCAACTACTGTAACTATCAATAAAATTGATTTTGACTCTCGAAATATTGGAGCAAATGATGTTTTCGTGGCTATCAAAGGAACAATTTCTGATGGGCATGATTTTATTAGCACTGCCATTTCGCAAGGTGCAGTAGCTATTATTTGTGAGCAGTTACCAACTGTTTTGGAGTCGAATGTGACTTATATCCGTGTGGCTGATGCGAACGCTGCTCTAGCTTTTATGGCGGCAAATTATTACCAAAATCCATCAAGTGAATTGAAATTGGTTGGAATTACGGGTACAAATGGTAAAACGACTATCGCTTCTTTGCTATATCAATTGTTTAAAAAAGCGGGTTTTAAAGTTGGCTTACTTTCTACCGTTAAAATTTTAGTTGATGATTTAGAATACAAGGCAACGCATACTACTCCGGATTCTTTGACTATCAATCGTTACTTACGTGAAATGGTTGATGCTGGTGTAACCTACTGTTTTATGGAAGTAAGCTCGCACGGTATTCATCAGAAAAGAACGGAATCTTTGCAGTTTGTAGGTGGAATTTTTACCAATTTGTCGCACGATCATTTGGATTATCACGCAACGTTTGCTGAATATAGAGACGTCAAGAAAGCATTTTTTGATGGTTTGTCAAAAAGTAGTTTTGCACTCGTAAACGCCGATGACAAAAACGGAATGGTGATGATGCAAAATACAGCAGCAAAAAAATGTACGTATGCTTTAAAATCCTACGCTGATTACAGAGCGCAAATTTTAGAGAATCAACTAGCGGGTTTACTGCTTAAGATAAATGGAAATGAAGTTTGGGTGAAGTTAATAGGAACCTTCAACGCTTATAATTTATTAGCAATTTATGGTGCCGCAGTAGAATTAGGCTTAGAAAGCCTTGAGGTTTTAAGGTTGTTATCAAATTTAGAAAGTGTTTCAGGTCGCTTTCAGTTTATCGTTTCGAAAGAGAATATTACGGCTATTGTGGATTATGCTCATACACCAGACGCTCTAGAGAATGTTTTGAAAACCATAACCGATATCCGTACCAAAAATGAGCAATTGATTACTGTAGTGGGCTGTGGAGGAAATAGAGACAAAGCTAAGAGACCTATTATGGCAGCTTTAGCAACTACTTGGAGTGACAAAGCCATTTTTACGGCTGATAATCCGCGTAACGAAGATCCAGAAATCATTATCAAAGAGATGGAAGAAGGTGTGCCTGCGCAGGATTTCAAAAAAATGGTTTCCATCACTGACAGACGCCAAGCTATAAAAACCGCTTGTCAATTGGCTCAGTCCAACGATATCATTTTAATTGCTGGAAAAGGGCATGAGTCATATCAAGAAGTAAACGGCGTTCGTCATCATTTTGATGATATGGAAACGGTAAAAGAGTTATTACAATTATTAGAAAAATAAAATCAAGTTCAAGTTTGCTTTTCATCGTAAAAAAAACTGAATCATAAAATAAACAACGAATTATGCTATACTACTTATTCGAATATTTAGACAAAGTAATGGATGTGCCGGGCACAGGAGTTTTTCAGTACATTACCTTCCGTTCTGCCTTGGCTTTAATGCTATCGTTATTGTTGTCTACCATTTACGGTAAAAGAATTATTCGTTTTTTACAAAGACAGCAAGTAGGCGAAACAGTTCGTGAGCTTGGTTTAGCAGGTCAAAATGAAAAAGCAGGTACACCAACAATGGGTGGGTTGATCATTATTTTTGCCACATTACTGCCGGTTCTTTTGTTTGCTAAACTGCATAATATTTACATCGTTTTGTTGATTGTTACCACTCTGTGGATGGGAACTATTGGTTTTATTGACGATTATATCAAAATCTTTAAAAAAGACAAACAAGGACTAAAAGGAATTTTTAAAGTAATCGGTCAAGTAGGATTAGGGTTGATAGTAGGTACAGTTTTATACTTTCATGCGGGAGTTACCGTTCGTACAGATACTTCTACATCGGATATTTTTAAAGCGCCAAATAGTACAGTAATAACTCCAGCTCCTATCGAAGAAAAGTCGACAGCTACTACAATTCCGTTTTTCAAAAACAACGAATTCGATTATGCTGAGGTTTTAGCTTGGACGGGTGATGGTTATGAAAAATGGGCTTGGTTGGTTTTTATTCCAGTTGTTATTTTTATTATCACAGCGGTTTCTAATGGAGCTAATTTGACGGATGGTATTGATGGTTTGGCCGCAGGAACATCGGCAATAAGTGTGTTGGCACTCGGTATTTTTACTTTTGTTTCTGGAAATATTATCTTTTCGAACTACCTCAATATTATGTACATCCCCAATTCGGGTGAAATGACCGTATTTATAGCCGCATTTGTTGGGTCGTTAATTGGTTTTTTATGGTACAACTCTTATCCCGCATCGGTTTTTATGGGCGATACAGGAAGTTTAACCATAGGAGGAATTATCGCTGTACTAGCAATTGCAGTGCGTAAAGAAATGCTGATTCCTTTGTTGTGCGGAATTTTTCTAGTCGAAAATTTTTCAGTAGTCCTGCAAGTGAGCTACTTTAAATATACCAAAAAACGTTTTGGCGAAGGGCGAAGAATTTTTCTAATGTCGCCTTTGCATCATCACTATCAAAAGAAAGGCTACCACGAAAGCAAAATTGTAACTCGCTTTTGGATTGTAGCCATCATGTTAGCCATTTTGTCTATCGTTACTTTAAAATTAAGATAGTATGAGGCTAGTAGTTTTAGGAGGAGGCGAAAGCGGTGTAGGTACCGCGATCCTTGGAAAAAGTAAGGGATACGATGTTTTTGTATCCGACTTTGGGAAAATCAAAAACAATTACAAAGAAGTTCTTCTAATTAATGGTATTGCTTGGGAAGAAGAAAAGCACACGGCAGATTTAATTTTAAACGCCGATGTAGTGATGAAAAGTCCTGGTATTCCTGATCGTTCGCCAATGGTGCAACAGCTTTTAGAAAAAGGAATTCCGGTAATATCAGAGATTGAATTTGCAGCTCCTTTTACAAAAGCAACAATTGTGGGCATTACAGGTAGTAACGGTAAAACGACTACGACCATGCTTACGCATCACTTGCTAAAATCGGCAGGTTTGAATGTTGGGTTAGGAGGTAACATCGGTAAAAGTTTTGCTTGGCAAGTGGCCGATAATAAGTACGATTCGTACGTACTCGAACTAAGTAGTTTTCAGCTAGACGGAATAGAAAAATTCAAACCGCATATTGCTATAATTACAAATATAAGTCCAGATCATTTGGATCGCTACGAATACAATTATGATAATTACATAGCAGCCAAGTTCAGGATTACAATGAATCAAACCGAAGAGGATTATTTGATTTACGATGCCGACGATGAGGCGATCACAAATTGGTTAAAAAACAATACAACAAAAGCAAAATTAATTCCTTTCTCATTGACACAAACTTTCAGCGAAGGAGCCTTTATAAAAGATAACAAAATGGAAGTAAAGATTACTAAAGACGAATTTACAATGGACACAGAGCACATTGCATTAGAAGGAAAACATAATATGAAAAACGCAATGGCAGCAACTTCTGTAGCTCGATTAATGCAAATAAGAAAGGCTACCATCAGAGAAAGTCTTTCGGATTTTCAAGGAGTAGAGCATCGTCTTGAAAAAGTCCTTAAAATTCAAAACGTACAATATATCAACGATTCAAAAGCAACGAATGTAAACGCAACTTTTTTTGCATTAGATAGCATGAATACACCAACAGTTTGGATTGTGGGTGGTGTAGATAAAGGAAATGACTATAATGAGTTAATGTCTTTGGTTCGCGAAAAAGTAAAGGCTATTATTTGTCTTGGAGTGGATAATAAAAAAATTATCGATGCTTTTGGCAATGTAGTTGATATGATGATTGAGGTAACGAATATGAATGATGCAGTTCGTATGTCACAGCGTTTAACAGAGAAAGGTGATACGGTATTATTGTCGCCAGCATGTGCTAGTTTTGATCTGTTCGAAAACTACGAAGACAGAGGAAGACAATTCAAGCAAGCGGTTAAAAGTTTATAATAGAAATCCATTCCCAAAGTTCAAAACTACAAGCAATGATTAAAAATCTAGTAAACAAATTAAAAGGAGATAAAGTAATATGGTCATTTGTGGCCTTATTGGCTTTGTTTTCGTTTATGCCTGTTTTTAGTGCGAGTAGTAATTTAGCTTATTTAGGCCATGGTACGGGAAATACCCTGGGATATTTATTGAAACATTTGGTTCACATTTGCTGTGGTTTTGCCATTATTTTTTATGTACACAAAATTCCGTACCAATATTTTCGTTCTTTATCTAGATTGCTATTGCCTCTTGTTTGGGTGATTTTGTTGATTACAATGGTAAAAGGAACCGTTATTGGTGGCGCAAACGCTAGTAGGTGGTTACAAATTCCGTTCATCGGTTTGTCCTTTCAACCATCGGCATTTGCCGCTCTGATTTTGTTTATTTATGTTGCAAGATACCTTTCTAAAACTAGAGAAACTCCGATAGATTTTGTCCAATCATGTAAGGAATTGTGGTTACCTGTTTTTATCACTCTAATGTTTATTTTACCATCGAATTTTTCAACAACTGCCTTGATTTTTTCAATGGTAATTATGTTAGTTTTTATTGGTAAATATCCTTTAAAGTATATTGGATTTATAGTTGGATCAGGTATTGTAGCTTTAGTATTTTTTATTTTGGTTGCAAAAGCTTTTCCTAATGCTTTTCCTAATCGTGTAGATACTTGGATAAGCCGCATAGAAAGTTTTACAAGCGACAAACCAGATGAAGACGATTACCAAATAGAAAAAGCAAAAATTGCAATAGCGTCTGGTAAAATTTACGGTTTGGGTCCAGGTAAAAGTGTACAAAAAAACTTTTTACCACAATCTTCCTCCGATTTTATTTTCGCTATAATCGTTGAGGAATATGGACTTGTGGGAGGAATTGGAGTTTTGATTATTTATATGTTTTTACTTATTCGTTTCGTAGTAGCATCTCATAAAGCGCCTACCATGTTTGGAAAATTAGTAGTTATTGGTTTAGGATTTCCGATGATATTTCAAGCAATGATCAATATGGCCGTTGCGGTTGAGTTATTACCAGTTACAGGTCAAACTTTACCGTTAATTAGTAGTGGAGGAACTTCTATTTGGATGACTTGTATTGCACTTGGTATTATTTTGAGTGTTACAAAAAAAGAAGAAGAAATCGCCGAAGAACAGAAAGAAGCAGCCAAGCGTGATGAAGTTTTACAGCGTTTAATTGATGAGACTATCGAGGCTGAAAACAATGCAGAACCTTCTTACTCAATAGAAGAAAAAGGTTCTAATCCTTTGAAGGCAGTTTACAATAAATAAAGTACAACAGATATTTAAGCATACAAAAATGAAAAACTATAAATTCATATTGAGTGGAGGCGGAACAGGTGGACATATTTATCCAGCTATCGCTATTGCAAATGAATTAAAGTCGCGTTTTCCTGACGCTTCTTTTCTTTTTGTAGGTGCCCAAGATAAAATGGAAATGCAAAAAGTACCGCAAGCAGGTTATGCTATCGAGGGTTTATGGATTGCTGGTTTACAACGTAAGCTCACATTTGATAATGCTGTATTTCCACTAAAAGTAATGTCAAGTTTATGGCGTTCAAAAGCTATTATTAAAAAGTTCCAACCAGATGTAGTTATCGGTACAGGTGGCTTTGCGAGTGGTCCGCTATTGCAAATGGCAGGATCAGCAGGAATTCCTACTGTAATTCAAGAGCAGAATTCGTTTCCTGGAATTACAAACAAAATATTGAGTAAAAAAGCACGCAAAATATGTGTGGCTTATAGCAATTTGGAGCGTTTTTTTCCAAAAGAAAAAATTATTGTAACAGGAAATCCTGTTCGTCAAGATCTGTTAGATATTGAATCAAAAAGAAATCAAGGAATTGAATATTTTAATTTAGATGCTTCTAAAAAAACGCTTTTGGTTTTAGGCGGAAGCCTTGGGTCACGAAGAATTAACCAATTAATTGAAAAAGAGTTGGATTTTTTGATTGCTTCAGGAGTTCAAGTTTTTTGGCAATGTGGGAATTTTTATAAATCAGAATTCGAGCACTTGAATAGGAAACCTGGCGTTCAAGTGGTAGCATTTATTGACAGAATGGATTTAATTTATGCAGCTGCTGATTTCGTGATTTCACGTGCTGGTGCTTCATCTGTGTCTGAATTATGTTTGGTAGCAAAGCCGACTATTTTTATTCCGTCACCAAATGTTGCCGAAGATCATCAAACTAAAAATGCACAAGCAATTGTAGATCAAAAGGGAGCACTTTTATTAAAAGAAAGTGATTTAGAAGTAAAATTTCAATCACTTTTCAACGATGTATTGCACGATGAAAAGTTGCAAAAAAGTTTAAGCACAAATATGAAAGCTTTGGCTAAGCCCAATGCGACTAAAGATATTGTTGACGAAATTGTAAAACTGATTCGGGATTAAGGAAATTAAGTTCAGTGTAAAACAGTGATACTTCGTTAGAATAAAATTTAAAACAGAATAAAAAAATGAATCTAGAGCAAATACATAACGTTTATTTTATCGGTATTGGTGGTATTGGTATGAGTAATCTGGCGCGCTATTTTAAAACCTTAGGGAAACAAGTAGCGGGTTATGATAAAACGCCATCGGTATTAACTAATGAGTTGATAGCGTCAGGTATTGCTATTCATTTTGAAGATAACGTAGCTCTTATTCCATCTCATTTTTCTGTTGAAAGCACATTGGTAGTGGTGACTCCGGCTGTTCCAGTTTCGCACTCACAATGGAATTTCTTTTTGCAAAACAATTTTGTGATTAAAAAAAGAGCCGAGGTACTCGGAATTATTACTAAAGATACTTTTTGTTTTGCCGTTGCGGGTACACATGGTAAAACAACTACTTCTGGAATTTTAGGTCACATATTACATCAAAGTGGCGCCGATGTTACCGCTTTTATTGGCGGCATTGTAGAAAATTACAATTCAAACCTAATAGGAAATGGAAAAACGGTCACTGTTGTAGAGGCCGACGAATTCGATCGTTCGTTTTTACATTTACATCCAAATATAGCATGTATTACCTCTATGGATGCAGATCATTTGGATATCTATGGCACGAGCGATGCAATTGAAGCGTCGTTTATCGAATTTGCCTCTAAAGTAGAAGATAAAAATAAGTTATTCATAACAAATGAGTTACCAATTGATGGGGTGGTTTGCTCAATTAATACGGATGCACCTTATCGTGCGTACAATGTGCGAATAGGTAACGGAAGTTATGTTTTTGATGTACAGACACCTACTGAAATCATCAAAGACCTACATTTTGGATTGCCAGGAAAACATAATTTAATGAATGCATTAATGGCGATTGCAATGGCTAATTTATTCGGCACCCCAACCGAGGCCATTGCAAAAGGCATTGCTTCTTTTCAAGGGATTAAAAGAAGATTTTCGTACCAAATTAAAAGTGATGAAAAGGTTTATATAGACGACTATGCTCACCATCCTACTGAGATTAATGCAGTACATCAAGCCGTGAGAGAATTGTATCCTGGGCAAAAAGTATTTGCAGTATTTCAACCACATCTTTTTAGTAGAACGCGAGATTTTGCAGTTGATTTTGCAAAAAGTCTTTCAGCTTTTGATGAAATCTTGTTGCTAGATATTTATCCAGCAAGAGAGCTACCAATTGAAGGAATTACCTCAAGTTGGTTGTTAGAAATGGTGTCAAATAAGCACAAAAAGTTAGTAACAAAATCGGAGGTTATTCCTGCTGTTTTGGCTAGCGATGCAACGGTGATTGTGACTATTGGTGCAGGTGATATAGGAGAGCTGGTTCCGCAAATAAAAATGGCTATCAATGAAACGCTTTAATTGGACAAATACCCGATTAGTCCTGATGTTTGGACTAGTTATTTTTCTTTTTTCGTTCACTTCAAAACGAAATGAAAAAAGGAAATTAAGAGCTACAGAAGTTATTTTTGTTGAGCAATTAGATCCGTATGTTAAACAAGAATCGGTTAATAAATTGTTAATAGAAAAAAACAGGGATGTAAAAAGTATTGAAAAACTTACTTTAGATTTGAGGGAGTTGGAGCAAACTATCAATTCACAAAAAATGATTAAAGAATCAGATGTTTTTGTGACTATTGATGGCGTGCTTAAAGCAGTAGTAAAGCAAAAGACCCCAATAGCAAGAGTTTTTGCCAATGAAAGGTCTTTTTATATTGATTACGAAGGTGGTACAATGCCTTTGTCAACCAATTTTACTGCAAGAGTTCCGCTTGTTTCTGGAGTAATTGGGTCAGTAAATAATGAAGAATTGGTGAGTTTGTTTCGGTTGATTTACGAAGATGATTTTTTGAAAAAAAATATTATTGGAGTCGAAATTATGCCGAACAGTAGCCTAAAAATGTACAATAGGAATTTTGATTACCGCATCGATTTTGGTAATTTAAAAAATGCGGCAGTGAAATTTAAAAACTATAAAGCTTTTTTTCAAAAAGCAGTTTTAGATAGTTCGTTGTATAAATATAAAAAAATTGACCTCCGATTTACGGATCAAGTAGTTTGCACTAAATAATAGAGAATGGAAAAAGAGAACATTGCAGTAGGTCTAGATATTGGGACAACTAAAATTGTTGCCATGATAGGTAAAAAGAATGAGTACGGGAAACTCGAAATTTTAGGATTAGGTAAATCCAAAAGTCTTGGTGTGGCTCGAGGTGTGGTAAATAATATTACCCAAACTATTCAATCTATACAGCAAGCAATTCAGGAAGCGGAGATAGATTCAGGTTTTAAAATTAAGGATGTTGTTGTTGGTATAGCCGGTCAACACATTCGTAGTATACAGCATACAGATTATATCAGTAGAAATAATCCAGAGGAGGTTATTGGCGGAAATGACATACAGTTTTTAATTGACCAAGTCAACAAGCTTGCTATGTTGCCGGGAGAGGAGATTATTCATGTTTTACCACAAGAATTTAAAATTGATGGGCAATCTGAAATAAAAGAACCTATCGGGATGTACGGCGGACGCTTAGAGGCGAGTTTTCATGTTGTGGTAGGGCAAGCTGCTTCTATTAGAAACGTGGGGCGTTGCATTCAAAGTTCTGGTATTGATTTGTCAGGACTTACTTTGGAACCATTGGCTTCGGCAGACGCGGTTTTGAGTCAAGAAGAAAAAGAAGCAGGTGTTGCCTTGATTGATATTGGTGGTGGAACTACTGATTTGGCTATTTTTAAAGATGGAATCATTCGTCACACAGCTGTAATTCCTTTCGGTGGAAATGTAATAACAGATGACATCAAGGAAGGTTGTTCAATCATAGAAAAACAAGCTGAATTGCTTAAAGTAAAATTTGGTTCTGCTTGGCCAGGTGAAAACAAAGACAACGAGATTGTTTCAATTCCTGGTTTAAGAGGTAGAGAGCCGAAAGAGATTTCTTTGAAAAATTTGTCTAAAATTATTCACGCACGAGTTGTAGAAATTATTGATCAAGTTTTTACAGAAGTAAAAGCATACGGACACGAAGATCCTCGCAAAAAATTAATTGCAGGTATTGTATTAACCGGAGGTGGTGCGCAACTTAAGCACATCAAACAATTGGTGGAGTACATTACCGGTATGGATACGCGTATTGGTTATCCTAATGAGCACTTGGCAGGTAATTCAGATGAAGAAATTTCAAGCCCTTTATACGCGACAGCAGTAGGTTTGGTAATGAAGAGTATCGAGAATAATTCTCAAAGTGCTGTTCGAAAAGGTCAAATAGAACAACCAAAAGAAATTGTAATAGGAGTTCAAGAAACACCAACTGTTGTTTATGAACCAGAAGAAGAAGTGCAGGTAGAGCCAGAAGCAGTGAAGGCGCCTTCGACAGTAAAAGGAATACAAAAAAACTTCTTTGATCGTTATGTAGAAAAAATCAAAGAATTTTTAGATAACGTAGAATAAGAAGTCAGCAAAGAATAAGAATTAATAATAAATATCAAAAACCCAAAATTATGCCAAGCAACACAGAATTTGGAAGTATTTCATTTGATTTACCTAAAAATCAATCAAATGTAATAAAAGTTATAGGGGTCGGTGGCGGCGGTAGTAACGCTATAAACCACATGTTTAGACAAGGAATCAAAGGGGTAGATTTTATCGTTTGTAATACAGATTCTCAAGCGTTGCATAATAGTGCTGTTCCAAACAAAATTCAATTAGGTGTGCACTTAACTGAAGGTTTGGGAGCAGGCGCAAATCCAGATGTAGGACAACAATCAGCCATCGAAAGTATCTCTGAGATAGAGAAAATGTTAGATGTAAATACCAAAATGGTTTTTATTACTGCTGGTATGGGTGGAGGTACAGGTACTGGTGCTGCTCCTGTAATTGCACAATTAGCTAAAGAAAGAGATATTCTTACTGTAGGTATTGTGACTTTGCCTTTCTTATTTGAGGGTAAAGTACGTCAGGAACAAGCGTTAATTGGTATCGAAAAATTGCGTAAGCAGGTTGACTCTTTAATTGTAATCAACAACAATAAGTTAAGAGAAGTTTATGGTAATCTTGGTTTCAAGGCAGGATTTTCAAAAGCGGATGAAGTTTTAGCTACAGCCTCAAGAGGTATTGCAGAGGTAATTACACACCACTACACGCAAAATATCGATTTACGTGATGCTAAGACCGTGTTGTATAACAGCGGAACAGCAATTATGGGATCATCTGTTTCTTCTGGCGAAAACAGAGCAAAAGAGGCTATTATCGCAGCTTTAGATTCTCCTTTATTGAATGATAATAAAATTACTGGTGCCAAAAACGTATTGTTGCTTATCGTTTCTGGAACTAATGAAATTACTATCGATGAAATTGGCGAGATCAATGACCACATTCAAATTGAAGCAGGTCACAATGCCAATATTATTATGGGTGTTGGTGAGGATGAAGCTCTTGGCGATTCTATTGCAGTTACAATTATTGCTACGGGTTTTGATATTGAACAACAGAATGATATCGTAAACACAGAGCCAAAAAAAATTATCCACACCTTAGAGGATGAGCAAAGAAGTGTTCATAATTTAAGTAATACGTCAGTAAATACTTTTGATATCAATATTGAAACTCCAGTATCTTCAAATTCAAACGAAAGAATTGTCTTTGATCTTATGGAAGATGAAGTAGTCGTTCCTACTCCTGTTGTTGCAGCTCCAGAGGTAAATGCTGAGGAGTTAATTGGAATGTCTGACTTTATCAAAAATTTGGATGTTACTTTCGAGATAGTTTCTCCAATCACTGATATCGATTTTGTAGTAACCAATGCTATTCCAGAAGTAAAAGCAGTTCAGCCAAAATCGCCAGAAAAGCAAGAACAAACCGCTTTTTCTTTCGACTTGCCACTTTTTAAGACTGAAGCAGCAGCTCCAGTGCAAGAAAATAAAGTAGTTTGGGAACTAACCAACGAAACAAAAGAAATCAAAGTAAATGATGCAGTTCAGTTCGTTCCTGTAACAGAACTTTCAGATAACGGCATTATCAAATATTCTTTAGAGGAGTTTATGGAGCCAGAAGCAGAGTTCATGCCAAAGCCAGTTGCTAAAGTAGTTGAGCCTGTAATTCCAGCTGAATTGAATATTATACTAAAGCAGGTTGAGCGCACAATAAATGAGGCGCCAGTAGATTTCGCAGCAATTTCACCAATGGAAATGACTATTGAGGAATCAATGCGTATGAAAGCAGATGAGCGTCGTCAAAAATTAAAAGAATTCAACTATAAGTTCAATAATAACGTAGCGAATCGTGACGATTTTGATAAAGGACCAGCCTACAAGCGTTCCGGAATCGATATTTCAACTAATCAAGTGAACAGTGCTAATTCAAGAATTTCATTGAGTACTGACAGTAACAACGATTTACAATTCAGATCAAACAACTCGTATTTGCACGATAACGTTGATTAATACTCAATAATACCAAATGTAAATAACCCGAAAATAGAACTTATTTTCGGGTTATTTTTTTTGATGTTATGACATTAACAGCAGTTGCTATTACGGTTAAAATGCTGTAAATTTGTCGAGCCTATTTCCAGCTGTCGTTACAAGCTTTTGGCACAAAACACTTTTTTCTTGGACTTAAAATAGCTTCCTTTGGTCGCTTTTTAAGTCCAAGAAAAAAATGTGTTTTCCTCTCAAAAGGCTTTTCACTTTCATCTGGGGCAAAAATGCATCATTCATAAGTTGTTTCAACTGCAATAGTAAAACAAAATTTAAAACCCAATATATGAGTTTATCAGTACAAATCATGGACGAAATGAAAACTGCCATGAGAGCCAAAGATACGGTTGCATTAGAAGCTTTGAGAGCTATAAAAAGTGAGATTCTTTTAGCGCAAACCGCTTCTGGATCTAAAGAAGAAATTACCGAAGATGATGAGGTGAAGTTATTACAACGTTTGGTAAAAACACGTAAAGAAAGCGCAAGAATTTTTACAGAGCAAAACCGTTTGGATTTAGCTGAGCCAGAATTGGCGCAAATTGCTGTAATCGAAAAATTCTTACCAGCTCAGTTGAGCGAAGAGGAAGTAGAAGCTGTAATTACCAAAATTATTGCTGAAACAGGAGCTTCTGGAATCGCAGCAATGGGAAAAGTAATGGGATTGGCTTCTGCACAACTTGGTGGAACCGCTGAGGGTAAAACCATTTCAACTATAGTAAAAAAATTATTGACCTAGTCAGAAATTTATGCATAACGATTTTATTTTGTAAATCTAAAATCGTTACTTGCGCCTCTCAAAAAAACAAAGCTTTTCAGTTTGGTTTGTGTGCTAATATTTAAGTTTATGAGTAGTTTGTATGTAAACTTCGGTAACTATATTGCTGACGAATAAATTTTTTGCCATTCTGTGTAAAAAATGTTTTGTTTGAGATTTTTTTGGCTGTGTAGTTCAACTGGATAGAATATCAGATTTCGACTCTGAGGGTTGCAGGTTCGAACCCTGTCGCGGCCACATTTAACTTTAAAGCTTCAACTGATTTCCCAAGGTGGGAGCATGGTTGAAGCTTTTTTAATAAATCCATCTTTTCGTATGACAATTGCATTGATAATTTCTGGGTTTGTTGCTATTTCTCTCTTGCTCTATGTGATCTTTGTGATTGTTGAGCCCATTTTTTTGTTTCTTTTTAATAAGCCGCTTTATGTTCATTTTTATCCGGTACAACGCAAATTGTCACCGAATCAAAGAGAATTACTTGTGGATAATTTTCCTTTCTACACGGCACTTTCCACACGATACAAATCCTATTTTGAACATAGAACAGTATGTTTTATCGAGCGCTATCAATTTGTAGGTAGGCATATTGAAGTTACCGATGATATGCGGGTTTTAATCGCTGCTACTTACGTGATGTTGAGTTTTGGTTTGCGTAAGTATTTAATAACTGTTTTTGAAGTAATTATAATTTATCCCACTGCTTATGATTCGGATGCAAATGGTGTTTTTCATAAAGGCGAGCTAAATATAAAAGCGAAGGCCATAGTTTTCTCATGGGAAGATTTTATATCTGGTTTACAAACGGAAAATGACAATATTAATTTGGGCCTCCACGAGTTTGCCCACGCTTTGCAAGTGCATGGTATTAAAAGTAAAGATGCGAGTGCAATTATATATCACGATTCTTTCAACCAAGCACTCAGTTATTTTTTAGACCCTAATCGTCAAAATGAATTAATTCGAAAAGGATATTTTAGAGCTTATGCTTACGAAAATGAGTTTGAATTTATGGCCGTGGTTTTAGAACATTTCTTTGAATCTCCATTAGTTTTTAAAGCGAATCATCCTGAATTATACCAACATGTTGTTAGGATGCTAAACTATAAAAGCAGGTAATTTTGTTCTCGTGCATCAAGTTAAATGAATAGCGTATTTTTTATTATTTCCCAATTGTATTGCTATTTTTTACAGTTATTTACCTAGGTTTGTAATAGAGTGTCTAGTGAATGAAGTAAATTTTCAAAGTGTATTGTACTTAAAAAGATTATTTTATTGCTCAAAAAAGCTGCTTTTAATAATACTAACTAATTCTAATGCAAAAAAAAGAAAAGAATTTTAGTCTTCACGAAGATTGGACTGTAGTACTGATTGGATTTTTAATTATTGCTGTATCGATGTTCCTATTTTTGCCTGATGTTCCTGTTTTTAAATGGTCAACGGGTTTTGATTTGATTGATACGGTTTTCTCAAAAGAAAATGTGCTGCTTATCCTTATTCAATTTTTCTATTTTGGAATATTAGGCATTCTTGCAGCATTATTGATTGGTAAGTCAGTGCGGTATTTTGCCGTAATTTTTCCAGTATTGTATGCTCTTACCCTTTTGGCTCTTATTTGTGCGGGAAATAGTTTGGTAAAAGAGTATAATTTAGAAGCGGTTATTTTCAGTCTAGCAATAGGGTTGTGTATTGGTAATTTGGTTAAACTCCCTGACTGGTTTCGTACAGCGCTTTCAACTGAGGTTTTTGTCAAAATTGGTTTGGTGCTTTTAGGAACGAGTGTGATTTTTTCAGATATTCTTAAAGCAGGTTCGTTGGGGCTTATACAAGCATTGGTGGTGGTTTTGTCTGTTTGGTACTTTGCCTTTTGGTTGTGTAAAAAACTTAAAGTTGACGATGAACTGACCATGATGATATCGAGTGCGGTTTCTATCTGCGGTGTATCAGCAGCTATTGCTACTTCTGGAGCTATCAAAGGGGATTCAAAAAAGTTGTCTTACGTAATTTCAATGGTATTGGTTACAGCAATTCCAATGATGATTTTTATGCCCATGATTGCTAAATATTTTAATTTTCCAGAAACAGTTACAGGAGCTTGGTTGGGCGGAAGTATAGATACTTCGGGAGCAGTTGTTGCCTCGGGGTCATTAGTAGGCGAGACGGCTTTAAAAATAAGTACTATCGTTAAGTTTTCACAAAATGTTTTATTAGGAATTGCGGCTTTTGCAATTTCGGTATATTGGACGTATACGCAAAATAAAGCGGCCGACGTTCAGGCTGCCAAACCTACTTTAGGAGTTATTTGGGAACGTTTTCCGAAGTTTGTTTTGGGCTTTATTGCTGCCTCTTTATTTTTTTCTTTTCTAGTTCCATCTGAAACGAGAGAAGTTGTAAAAGAAAGTTTAAAAAATATTCAAGGTCTTTGGTTCGCTTTAGCCTTTACTAGTATTGGTCTTGAAACCAATTTTAAAGAGCTTTTTGCAAATAGTAGTAAAAAGCCATTGTTCGCTTTTTTATTGGCGCAGTTGTTCAACGTGATTGTGACTTTGATTGTTGCTTTTCTATTGTTTGAATAACTTTTGCAATAGGAATCCCTGAAAATTTTTGAAAGTAATTCTTCTAGAAATAAAAAATCCCAATCTATGTGATTGGGATTTTTGTCTTTTTATAGGGTAGTAATCTTTTTTAAGTCGGTAACCGTAGCAATTGGGTCAGTAGCTCCAAATACGTAGCTTCCAGCAACTAAAACATCGGCTCCAGCTTCTGCTAGTTGACGTGCGTTTTTGTTGGTTACACCGCCGTCTATTTCAATAATTGTTTGCGCTCCTTTGCGGTTTATTAAAGCTTTTAGCTTTTCTACTTTTGCGTAAGTGTTTTCAATAAATGATTGTCCTCCAAAACCAGGATTGACACTCATGATACAAACCAAATCAATATCATTAATTACATCTTCTAACAGATCAATTGAAGTGTGTGGATTAATGGCAACTCCTGCCTTCATTCCTTCTGCTTTTATGGCTTGCAGCGTTCTGTGCAAGTGTGTGCACGCTTCATAATGTACGCTCAGGATATTAGCTCCTAGGTCAGCAAATGTTTTGATGTAACGATCAGGATCTACAATCATTAGGTGTACATCAATTGTTTTGGTAGCGTGTTTTGCTATAGCTTGTAAAACTGGCATTCCGTATGAAATGTTCGGAACAAAAACGCCGTCCATGATGTCTATATGAAACCAATCGGCTTCACTGTTGTTGATCATTTCAATGTCTCGCTGTAGGTTTCCAAAGTCAGCGGCTAGTACTGATGGAGCAATAAGTGTGTTTTTCATTGTGTAGTTGTTTAATCTGAATTTGTTTCAGATTCTTTAGTTGTTGTTTGTGCAAAAATAGTTTTTTTAGACCAATTGCAGTAATTTTTCATTAAGAAGAAACAACGACTTTTAGTAAACAAGATTGCGTAAGGGATAGAAGCGGAATCCTTTTGTGCAGCGTTAGCGAAACAAAAGATATAGCGAATAGCCCGACCCGAAGTTTTTACGGAGGGTTACGCCTTTAAAGTGAGAAGTGAATAGTGAAAAGTGAGTAGTGAACAGTATTCAGTGATTAGTTCTCAGTAAATAGTGATTTGTAGGTATATTGAAAAAAATAAAACCTCGGAAAATCGATCCGCCGTGGCGGAGAACAGACCGACGTTTTATTAAAAAAATAAAACCTCGGTAATCAGCCGAGGTTTCAATCATCAATCAAAAAACGAACAGTTAATCAGACTGTTGTTTGCTTTAAAAAAGTTTCAAGTTTAAGATTTCAAGATGTTATAAGCAAGCTGAAACTTTAAACTTGAAACAAATATAGTTATCCTAAATAGGTTTTTAAAATTTTACTTCTAGAAGTATGTTTTAATCTACGGATTGCTTTTTCCTTGATTTGACGTACACGCTCACGAGTTAGGTCGAAAGTTTCTCCAATTTCTTCTAAAGTCATTGGGTGTTGGTCACCAAGACCAAAGTACAAACGAACTACATCAGCCTCACGAGGTGTAAGAGTTTCAAGAGAACGCTCAATTTCGGTACGCAATGACTCGTGGATTAACTCTCTGTCTGGGTTTGGAGACTCTCCAGAACGCAATACATCGTAAAGGTTAGAATCTTCACCTTCTACAAGTGGCGCATCCATTGATAAGTGACGACCAGAGTTTTTCATAGACTCTTTTACATCATTTACGGTCATATCAAGTTCTTTTGCAATTTCCTCAGCAGATGGCGGACGCTCGTTAGACTGCTCTAATAAAGCGTACATTTTGTTGATTTTATTGATAGAACCAATTTTGTTTAAAGGCAAACGTACAATACGAGACTGCTCAGCCAACGCTTGTAAAATCGATTGACGAATCCACCATACAGCATACGAAATGAATTTGAAACCACGAGTTTCATCAAAACGCTGTGCTGCTTTTATTAGTCCAAGGTTTCCTTCGTTAATTAAATCGGGAAGGGTTAAACCTTGGTTTTGATATTGTTTTGCCACCGATACTACGAAACGTAAGTTGGCTTTTGTTAATTTTTCTAAAGCGCGCTGGTCACCAGCTTTAATCTTTTGTGCTAACTCTACCTCTTCATCAGCCGTGATAAGATCAACTTTTCCAATTTCTTGTAAATATTTGTCTAATGATGCAGTTTCACGATTCGTTACCTGCTTGGTAATTTTAAGTTGTCTCATGGTGTTGTCTCCTCAATTTTAAAGTGTACAAATAGTTATACGTAAGGAGTTGCAAAAAAGTTACATTTATTTTTAAATTTTATTTTAAATCGTTTTTTTGGGGCATTTTCGCCGCGGCGAATCGGGCTATACGTTACAATCTTTTTATACGCCTTGGCGAATAAAGAGGATTTCCACTGCTATCCCTAATGCGGTTTAGTATACATTAGAGCGATATGTGTTTTTAGAAAAACAAAAATCCCGTTCGCATTGGCGAACGGGATTTCCTATAAATAAACCTTTAGTAAACTAAGATCTGATTACTCTTTTTTCTCCTCGCGTGGAGGTCTAGCGATAAGTGCTTTACGAGACACTTTTTCTTTTCTTGTTTTTGGATCAAGTCCTAGGTATTTCACTTGAAACACATCGCCCATGTTTACAACATCAGTAACGTTTTCAGTTCTTTCCCAAGCTAGTTCAGATACGTGTAATAAAACTTCATTTCCTGGAGCAGCTGTATATTCTACAACGGCACCAAAATCAAGCATTTTGATTACTTTCACTTCGTAAGCTTCACCCATTTGTGGCTTGAAAGTGATTGATTGAATTTTAGCCAATACTGCTTCGATTCCAGCAGGGTCAGTACCTAAAATTTCAATAACACCTTGCTCGTCTACCTCGTTGATTACGATTGTAGTTCCTGTAGCTTTTTGTAATTCTTGAATCACTTTTCCACCAGGTCCAATTAAAGCACCAATAAAGTTACCAGGAATAGTTCTAGTGATGATTTTTGGAGCGTATGGTTTCACATCTTCTTTTGGAGCAGCAAGCGTTTCAATTAATTTTCCAAGAATATGCAAACGACCGTCACGAGCTTGAGCCAATGCAGCTTCCATAATCTCGTATTTCAAACCGTCAATCTTAATGTCCATTTGGCAAGCGGTAATTCCTTCAGAAGTTCCAGTTACTTTAAAGTCCATGTCTCCTAAATGATCTTCATCACCAAGAATATCAGACAATACAGCAAAACGTTCTCCGTCAGTAATTAATCCCATTGCAATTCCAGAAACTGGACGAATCATTTGGATACCAGCATCCATCAATGATAATGTACCAGCGCAAACAGTAGCCATAGAAGAAGAACCATTCGATTCTAATACTTCAGAAACTACACGAATTGTATAAGGACAATCAGCAGGAATCATGTTTTTCAAGGCGCGTTGTGCCAAGTTTCCGTGACCAACTTCTCTTCTTGAAGTTCCTCTTAATGGACGAGCTTCACCAGTTGAGAAAGGAGGGAAGTTGTAATGCAAGTAGAATTTTTCTTCACCTTGTTCAGATGGAGAGTCAATTTGATTAGCTTCTCTAGAAGTTCCTAAAGTAGCTGTAGCCAAAGCTTGTGTTTCTCCACGTGTAAACAATGCAGATCCGTGTACTGATGGTAAATAATCTACCTCACACCAGATTGGTCTGATTTCTGTAGTTTTTCTTCCGTCTAAACGAGTTCCTAAATCTAGGGTTACGTTACGAACTGCTTCTTTATTGGTTTTGTAGAAGTATTTAGAAACTAAATCTCCATTTTCAGCCAATTCTTCTTCAGTAAATAAAGCTTTTACTTCTTCTTTTACCTCTGCAAATGCAGCAGTACGTTCTTGTTTAGAAGAACCTTTGCTAGCAATAGCATATATTTTATCGTAAGCTGCTTCTTTTACTTTAGCGTAAATAGCTTCATCAGATTTTTCATTTTCGTATTCACGTACTTGTTTTTTTCCAAAAGCAGCAGCTAACCTTTCTTGCGCAGCAATTTGTACTTTGATGTGTTCGTGAGCAAATTTAATTGCTTCTAGCATTTCTGCTTCTGAAATCTCTTTCATTTCACCTTCTACCATGGCGATAGAATCGGTTGAAGCTCCAATCATCATGTCAATGTCTGACAATGCTAATTGTGCGCGAGAAGGGTTGATGATGAATTTACCATCAATACGACCAACTCTAGCTTCAGAAATCAAAGTTTCAAATGGAATATCAGACAATGCAAGTGCCGCCGAAGCTGCTAATCCTGCTAACGCATCTGGCATTACATCCTCGTCATGAGACATTAATTGAATCATAACTTGAACTTCAGCATGGTAATCATCTGGGAAAAGCGGACGCAATACACGGTCTACCAATCTCATTGTTAATACTTCGCTATCACTAGGGCGTGCTTCTCTTTTGAAGAAACCTCCAGGGAAACGACCCGCTGCAGCAAATTTTTCACGGTAATCTACCGTTAATGGTAAAAAATCAATACCTGGACTTGCTTTTCTTGCGGAAACAACTGTACCTAGAATAACAGTTTTTCCAATTCTTACTACTACAGATCCATCAGCTTGTTTGGCTAAACGACCTGTCTCGATTGTGATGCTTCTGCCATCACCTAAATCGATACTTTCTACAAATAATTGTGGAATCATAAATTTAATTTTTTAGTTAAACATGGGTTCTAGTTGTGTTGTAGTTGTTGTTGTGCGTAGTTAATGCCTAAAACCCAATGAAAAACCAAACTTTTTTTAATAATCAATCCAAATGAATTGATGCTGCGATTTTGTCTTAGCTCTAATCCCTTTTGTGTCAGGACTTCTGTAGTGATTTAAGACAATATTATATAAAATAAAAAAAGAGGCACTTTCGCACCTCTTTCCTATTGATTATTTTCTTATATTCAATACTTTGATAATTTCACGGTATCTGTTGATTTCTTTCTTTTTCAAGTAATCTAACAACGATCTTCTTTTACCTACTAGTAATACTAATGAACGCTCTGTGTTATAATCATGACGATTTTTTTTCAAGTGCTCAGTTAAGTGACTAATTCTGTAAGTAAACAAAGCGATTTGCGCTTCAGCTTTTCCAGTATTCGTTTTTTCTCCGTGTTGTGCGAAGATTTCTTCTTTAATCTCTTTAGTTAAATACATTCCAATATTATTTAATGATTCTTATGTATGTCTGCCATCTATTGGTAGACGGGTGCAAAAGTAAAAAATAATTATGAATAAGGAAACATTAATCGGTTTTTATTTTGAGATTGTTGTAAATTATCTAGAGCCTTGTAGTGCAATAGGCAGGGAGTATAGTACTCTAACATTTTGCCCTCTTTGCATACCTGGTTTCCATTTTCCGTAACTCTTAACGACTCTAATTCCTTCTTGGTCTAAAACATCGCTCAATGATTTGAGGATTTTCACTTCGCCCAAGTCACCATTTTTCTCTACAACAAACGAGATGTATATTTTTCCTTTCACTCTGTCGTAGGCTCTAGGGATTTGGAAGTTTTTCCCGATATGTTGGTAGAAATCTTTCATACCGGTTAATGGTTCTGGTTTAACTTCTAATTGGGTATAGGAATATTCATTATTGTCTTGATCTGTGCTCACTCCTGAAATCAACTCGCCGTCTCTATATTGTTCAGTATAGCCATAAATAGTGATAAAGGTTCCTGTCCAAGAACCTTCTTTCAGTCCATTTTTATACATTCCTTTTTCAGTCCCGAACTTAAAAGTTTTTTCATAAGTACCATTGCCATTTACAAC
This sequence comes from Flavobacterium sp. K77, assembly GCF_021608205.1. Lineage (NCBI taxonomy): Bacteria > Pseudomonadati > Bacteroidota > Flavobacteriia > Flavobacteriales > Flavobacteriaceae > Flavobacterium > Flavobacterium sp. K77. The sequence continues at coordinate 726,901 of NZ_JAKIHO010000001.1, forward strand.
GGTTTGCTTGCCGTTTTCCAGCCAGTAGTTTTTAAGTTTTTGTAACGTCGAAAAACCATCTTCTGATTCAAAATATTCTGATTCAGATTCCTTTGTGCCGTTTTCGTACCAAAGTTCTTCATTTCCAACTAATCTACCTTTTAAGTAGTTGGTAATGCTCTTCTTATTCCCGTTTTCGTAATAATTAATAAACTCTCCAGATTTACTTTCAACATTGGCAGTGAGTGCTTGACCTGACATAGAAATAGCTCCAGATTTATAATACTCTTTAAAACTATACATATTTGTGGTCGTATCGAAAGATTCAATCACACGATAGAACAAGTGATTATCGTAGTTTGTTTCTACACCAAGTGAGTCAAGATATATTTTTTTACCAACTGATTCTTGACTAAAACCAAATACAGGTGCTAGCATTAAACACCAAAAAATAAGTTTTGAGTAATTGAAGGTTTGCTTTTTATTTTTCATGCTAAAATAATCTTGCAATCTCTTGATTGACAAACTCTAAAAATCGTTCATCTTCTTCAGTAAAAGGATCAATTACATGGCTATCAATATCAATTTGGCCTATGTTTTGTCCATTTACAAAAAGGGGTACAACAATTTCAGATTTTACGGTAAAGCTACAAGCAATGTAATTGTCTTGAGCGCTTACATCAGGCACCACAAAATTTGCATTCGACTCGGCAACTTGTCCGCAAATTCCTTTTCCGAAAGGGATTACAGTATGATCTGTTTCTGCACCTACGTAAGGTCCTAAATGAAGCGTTTTTGTTTCGGGATTGGCAAAATAAAATCCTACCCAATTGTAGTAAGGGATAGAATTGCTCAAAAGTTGACAGATAGACAAAAGTTTTTCGTCTCGGGTTTGAGTTGTATTTTGAGTAATTTCGGTAACTTTAGGTTGTAATTCTTGAAAGGTCATGTTTTGTTAATTTTATTTTACAAAAGTATTTAAAGACGGTTTTATATTTTGTATAAATTTGTTAAAAAAAAATTAAGTTGAAAAAATATTATTACCAATACAAACCCTTTTTACTTTTTTTAGGTTCTTTTTTTCTGAGTTATGTTGTTTTGACAGCTTTGTATCAATACTACTTATCTGGATTTGAAATGAATAAAGTGGATGGGATCACCAAGATGGTTAGCAATCATACCGCTTGGGTTTTGGACTGTTTTACTACTAATTCTTTTGTAGCCGAAAGTTCAAAACACGCTTACATGAAGCTTATGTATCAAAATCATTACGTAGCTAGGATTGTTGAAGGTTGTAATGCAGTGAGCGTTCTAATATTGTTTGCTTCATTTGTGATTTCTTTTTCTGGTCGCTGGGCTATTACAATTGGTTATGTTTTGTGCGGTAGTGTTTTAATTTATGTGTTAAATGTACTTCGCATTGCAGCCTTGAGCGCCTTAATTTTTTATTATCCAGCCCAAGAACCTTTGCTTCATGGAGTCATTTTTCCATTATCAATTTACGGTGTGGTGTTTTTATTATGGTTAATTTGGGTGCGTAAATATTCAAGTTATGCTGCGTAAACTACTTCAAAACAAGTCGCGTTTTTTCTTTTTGATGGTTCTTGTTGTGCTTTTAATTTTGGTACGTGCTTCTGAGAATCAAATGTTTTATGATCCCTTTCTAGATTTTTTTAAAAACGATTTTGAAGACTCAAAACTTCCTATTTTAGATGAAGGTAAATTGTTTTTAGGATTGTTTTTTAGATATTTTTTAAATACCGTTTTTTCGCTGGCAATCATTTTTATTTTATATCGAGACAAAGCTTTAATTAAGTTTGCATCACTGCTGTATTTGTTCTTTTTTGTGGTATTAATTGTTGCTTTCTACATTGTGCTTTTGAACGATTTACCAAATCAAAACTGGGTTTTGTTTTACATCAGAAGATTTATTATTCAACCTCTTTTTTTACTATTATTTTTGGCAGGTTTGTATTATCAAAAGCAAGTAAAATAATTCAATTTTTGTCTTTTTCGAGGGTTTTTACAACCGTTAATAAAACTTTAAAATAAAACAATAAATTGTTCTTGATGTTTATTATATGTACTTTCACGCACTAATAATTGTAGTACAAAAAAACTTAGAATGAACAATTTTGATTGGAAGAATTTAATAGACCCACTTTTTTACATCCATTTTGATATTAACGGGATTAAGTTGGGGATTTATATCGTTTTATTTATTGTTTTTGCCGAAACGGGTCTCTTTGCAGGTTTCTTTTTACCAGGGGATAGTTTGTTGTTCTTGGCAGGGATTTACAGTCGCGAATTAATTGAAAATATAGTTTTTATTGATAATGATTTCTTAAATGTGGTCTTGTTATCTACATTGGTTGCGTTAGCTGGTATTTTAGGAAACGTAGTGGGATATTGGTTTGGGTCAAAAAGTGGATATTATTTGTACAATAAGCAGGATAGTTTTTGGTTCAAGCGTAAGTATCTAGTACAATCTAAGGATTTCTTTGAAAAATATGGTGGCAAGGCGATTATTTTTGCTCGTTTTCTTCCAATATTTAGAACTTTTGCACCAATAGTTGCTGGTATCGTTTCTATGAACAAGCAAAAATTTATGTTTTATAACATCCTAAGTTCTTTTATTTGGTCTTTTACATTAATCTTTGCGGGTCATTATTTGTATGGTTTCCTTTTGACTAATTATCAAATCGATTTGAAAGAGCATATTGAGTTAATTGTTCTTACTTTGGTTGGAATTACGATTTTGCCTGTTATTTATAAATTTAGCCGAAAGTCGAAGACTCAAGAATAAAATAATTAGGACTTTAATAACAACTGATTAACATAAAAAAGGATGTGGTTTATAGAAAACTGCATCCTTTTTTTTACACCACTTTATTAGATTTTATTTTAGTGCAAGTCATTCTATTAACGCGGTTTTATTGGCGTATAAAAAAAGGTCGAAGCTCTTGCTTCGACCTTTAATTTATTTACTAATCTTTAGGATTACATCATCCCTGGCATTCCACCGCCCATTGGCATTCCGCCTCCAGCGCTTTCTTCTTTAATGTCAATTAATGCACATTCTGTTGTTAATATCATTCCAGCTACAGATGCTGCATTTTCTAATGCTACACGTGTTACTTTCTTCGGATCGATAATTCCAGCAGCAAGCATATCTACATATTGATCTGTTTTAGCGTTGTATCCAAAATCACCAGCGCCTTCAGCAACTTTCGCTACCACAACAGATCCTTCAAGACCTGCGTTTTCAACGATAGTTCTTAATGGAGCTTCTACTGCACGAGAAACAATTTGAATTCCTGTAACTTCATCAGCATTGTCAGCTGTAAGTGCAGCAAGAACATTTTTAGCTCTTAATAATGCTACACCACCTCCAGCAACAATACCTTCTTCTACAGCAGCACGAGTTGCGTGTAATGCATCGTCTACACGGTCTTTTTTCTCTTTCATCTCTACTTCAGAAGCAGCACCTACATAAAGAACAGCAACGCCACCAGCTAACTTAGCCAAACGCTCTTGCAGTTTTTCTTTGTCATAATCAGAAGTAGTAGCTTCCATTTGACCTTTAATTTGGTTCACACGATTTTTGATCATGTCTGCATCTCCAGCACCACTTACAATTGTAGTATTGTCTTTGTCGATAGTTACTTTTTTAGAAGTTCCTAACATTTCAATTGTAGTGTTTTCTAAAGTGTAACCTCTCTCTTCAGAAATTACAGTTCCTCCAGTTAAAATTGCAATATCTTCTAGCATTGCCTTTCTTCTGTCGCCAAATCCAGGTGCTTTTACAGCAGCAATTTTTAATGCTCCTCTTAATTTGTTTACTACTAATGTTGATAAAGCTTCGCCATCAACATCTTCAGCAATAATCAATAATGGCTTACCTGATTGTGCTACTGGCTCAAGTACCGGCAATAATTCTTTTAAAGAAGATACTTTTTTGTCGTACAATAAGATGAATGGATTCTCTAATTCAACTTCCATTTTCTCAGAGTTGGTAACAAAGTACGGAGATAAGTATCCTCTGTCAAATTGCATACCTTCAACTACATCTACATATGTATCTGTACCTTTTGCTTCTTCTACAGTGATCACTCCTTCTTTTCCTACTTTTGCGAAAGCAGTAGCGATTAGTTCACCAATAACCTCGTCATTATTAGCAGAGATAGAAGCAATTTGCTTGATTTTTTCAGAGTCGCTACCTACAACTTTAGCTTGCTGAGCTAAGTCAGCTACAATAGCCTCAACTGCTTTGTCAATACCGCGTTTCAAATCCATTGGGTTTGCTCCGGCAGCTACGTTTTTTAATCCTTCTTTTACAATTGCTTGCGCTAAAACGGTTGCAGTTGTAGTTCCATCACCAGCTAAGTCATTGGTTTTTGAAGCTACTTCTTTTACCATTTGAGCTCCCATATTTTCTAAAGGATCTTTTAATTCGATTTCTTTAGCAACGGTAACCCCATCTTTGGTTACGTTTGGACCTCCAAAAGCTTTTCCAATAATTACATTACGTCCTTTTGGTCCTAATGTTACTTTTACAGCATTTGCTAATGCGTCAACTCCACGTTTTAATCCGTCACGTGCTTCAATATCAAATTTTATATCTTTTGCCATTTTTAATTTAGTTTAAAGTTGTTTTAGTTTAAAGTTGCTTGCAGGAATCTAACCTGAAACTTTTAACAAAATTTAGATTATCGCTAGAATATCATCTTCGCGCATGATCAAATAATCTTTTCCTTCTAGTTTTAACTCGGTCCCAGCGTATTTTCCGTAAAGAACAGAATCTCCGATTTTTACGGTCATTGTGTGTTCTTTAGTTCCATTTCCTACAGCAACAACAGTCCCTTTTTGAGGCTTTTCTTTGGCTGTATCTGGTATAAAAATTCCTGATGCAGTTTTTGTTTCTGCGGCAACAGGTTCGATAAGAACTCTGTCTGAAAGTGGTTTAATGTTTAATGCCATGATTTATGTTTTTAAATTATTTATTTTGGAATGCTAAGCAACTTTCAGAAATTATGCCATGCTAATAAAACTGACATAATTTCTTAAAAAAAAATGCCAGCTTTGACAGGCTGGCATTTTCTATATTATATCAAGTAATTATTTTGCTGGATTTGTAGCAGCTGGTGCGTTTTGAGCTGGTACAGCTGGAGCTGGAGCTGCAGAAGCTGGTGTATTTTCAATAATTTTAGAATCAGTATCACTTAATGATCCTGTGAAACTTAAGCTTGAAAGTAAAATAAGCGCAATTAAAATAGCAGAAAGTGTCCAAGTACTTTTGTCTAAGAAATCAGTTGTTTTTTGTACCCCACCTAACATTTGTGAACCACCAACATTAGATGATAATCCGCCACCTTTAGGGTTTTGTACCATGATTACTACGATTAATAGGAAACAAACTATAGTTATTAAAACTAAAAAAATTGAAAATGTGCTCATTGTTTAATTATTATTATGTTGTAAAATCTTAATATCCGATATGCGGTCCGCAAAGAAACTACTTTTTTCTGGATATTTCAAAATTAATATTTCATAAGCTTGTATCGCTTTTTGATATTTTTTTTGCTCCAAATAAACTCTCGCTAAGGTCTCTGTCATTAATGCCGAATGATCGGCTGTAGGAAGTTCAATATTCACAGCTGGACTCGAGTTCTGCTTTACAGGAGAAATTTTAGGACTAGTCTCAATGAACTTATCAATAATGGCTAATTTTTTTAATTTTTCAGGATCAAGCACAAGTTCCTCTGGAATACTTTGCTCAATTTCGTCACGTTTGATTGGCTCCGTTCTTGATAGTTGTAGCCATTCTTGAAACGAATGTTGCTCTTTTTTAGAGAATTCAAGTGGGCTTCCTATTTCGAGTTTTTCGATAAGTATGGCTTCTTGCTCTTTGGGTTCGGGCGTTGAAGCTTCTTTAATCGAGGTTAAAATCGATCTTTCAACAGGGCTTAAAACTGGTTCTATAATTTCTGGCTGCTTTATTTCTTCACTATCAATAACATTAATGTCTAAGATGGCTTGGAGTTTCTTTTCGTAAAGGCGCTTGTGTATAGCGACAAAATTTTCGGAAGTGATAAAATCAAATAATACAGAACGATCTGTAGTGTGGGCGGCCGTTAGTTTTAAAGCGCCATTATATTTAAAGCTGTTTTGACTGTATAGTCCTTTAAGCTGAATGGCTTTAGCACTTTGAAAATAAGGATACGATGCAATCACGTCGTCTAACGCTGTGGTTTGCTTCTCAAGGATAGCATCCGGCTTAGTTATTAAATAGGTATAGTCAGCTAATTCCATTTTTTTTAAATCAAGTTGTATGCTAAGATAGAGCTAGTTGGTCAAATAATTGTGAGTACAGGTTGAATTGAGTTACCACTTGGCCAAAGACTCGTTGAAGATGTCTTGTGTAATACGATCAAAAATTTCTTCTAAAGCAGAATTAAGTGGTGCGCCTATTAATTGTTGTTCGGCAGGATAATCAAAGAAAAAGCTAAACGATTTTTCAAAATCATCTGTTTCTTTCTTCTTGTTTGTAAAACGAACATTTACTCGAACGGTCAAGCGGTTTTGTGCAGCTCTTTGATCAGCCGTGGCAGTCATTGGACTAATTCTGTAATCTACAATTTCACCTTCGTAGGTTAAGTCGGCACCATTCGTAACAAGGTTTAAATTGGTTTGATTCTGAATCAAATCTTGTAATTTCAAGGTAAATGTTCTATCGATTCCAGGTTCTATCAATTCAGCATTATTCTGAAAAAATCCGACTTGAAAGGTTTTGGCATCAATGTTACCTGTTCCTGTAAAATTATAAACAGAGCAGCTGTTTGTGCTTGCAATCAATAGGGCTAAAAGAAAATATTTTATAAATTTCATGTTCTTGAAAGTAATAGGTGAAAATTTAATCGGTTGTTACAAATCAAATTGCTTAATTTTTCGATATAAAGTACGTTCCGAAATTCCTAATTCATCAGCAGCTGCTTTTCGTTTTCCTTTATTTTTTTCTAACGATTTTTTTATCATTTCAATTTCCTTTTGCTCTAAGCGCAAGGTTTCTTCTTCCTCGACTGTCTCTGCAAACAAATAATTATCATCGTTTTCTTGGTATAATTCTTCGGCAGAAGGCGTAGTGATTAAACCGGTTCTTGGTTCTTCTTCAAAATCTATTTCGTTGTCGCTATCTTTTGTTCCGTAGATTTTCTTGATCAAATGTTGATTAGTTTCTTGAACCTGAGTGCTTCCGTTTTGAATTAATTCGAGCGTTAGTTTTTTGAGATCATTCAAATCGCTTTTCATGTCAAAAAGTACTTTGTACAAAATTTCCCTTTCGGTCGAAAAGTCGTTTTCACTTTTTTTATCCTTAATTACCGATGGCAAATTACTTCCTTGCTCTGGTAAATACGATTGCAAAGTTGCAGCAGAAATATCTCGATTCGTTTCAAGCACTGAAATTTGTTCCGCTACGTTACGTAATTGCCTAATGTTACCGCTCCATCTAAATTTTTGCAGTAATTGCACCGCATTTTCATCTAGTTTCAACGGAGGCATTTTGTATTTGTGTGCAAAATCAGCAACAAATTTTCTGAATAACAAATGAATATCGTCCTTGCGCTCTCGCAAAGGCGGTAAAGTGATGTCTACGGTACTCAAACGATAGTACAAATCCTCTCTAAAGTTTCCTTTTTCAATGGCGTCAAACAAATTGACATTGGTGGCAGCCACAATTCGAACATCAGTTTTTTGTACTTGTGACGATCCTACCTTTATAAACTCACCATTTTCAAGCACACGTAGCAAGCGTACTTGGGTGGTAAGCGGTAATTCGCCCACTTCGTCAAGGAATATAGTTCCGCCATCAGCTACTTCAAAATAACCTTCACGTGTGCTGGTAGCACCTGTAAAAGCGCCTTTTTCGTGACCAAATAATTCGCTATCAATAGTTCCTTCCGGAATAGCTCCACAGTTTACAGCAATGTATTTGCCATGTTTTCTATGGGATAGGGAGTGAATAATACGAGGCATATTCTCTTTACCAACTCCGCTTTCGCCGGCAACCAATACGGTGATGTCAGTAGGAGCAACCTGAATGGCTTTTTCTATGGCGCGATTGAGCTTCGGATCATTCCCGATAATCTCAAAGCGCTGTTTTATATTTTGAACTGATTCCATATTTTTTTCTTTAACCACAGATTAAAAAGATTTTCACAGATTTTACAAAGCGTATCTTTTATATTGTAAAGATTTTGTTTGAAAATTCACTAACAACCCTATCTCTGATTGGGCTAATTTTAAATAATTAAGAATTTGAGCAACATGCTCATTTGAAAATTCTTTTATGGCTTTCACCTCTAAAATTATATCTTGGCAAACTACAAAATCTGCATAAAACTTATGAGGTAAAATTTTACCTTTATATTCAATTGCAAATTCTTTTTCTCTTTCAAAAGGAATGTTGTTTGCTCTAAATTCAATTTCTAATGCGTCTTTATAGATAACTTCTAGTAAGCCTGGGCCAAGATTACGATGAACTTCCATGCAAATTCCTATTATTTTGTATGTTTCTTCTTCCCTATAGCCTTCCATTTGTAATTGTTTTTCTTACCACATCTTTTTAAGATTCAAAGGATTTAAAAAATCTGTGAGGATCTTTTTAATTTCTGATAAACTTTTCTAATTCATTTCAGAATGTCCAATCGCTTCCCCTTTTAATGTTCAGCTTGTGCAACTTGTAAATATTTTTCTTGCCACAGTTTTTAAGATTCAAAGCATTTAAAAAAATCTGTGAGGATCCTTTTAATCTGTGGCAAAATTTTCTAATTCATTTCAGAATATCCAACTGCTTCACCTTTCAATGTTCCGCTTGTGCAGCTTGTAATTTTTACATTAACAAAATCTCCAATCTTGTAATTCTCTTTTGGGAAAACCACTGTAATGCTTTGTGAGTTTCTACCTGAGAATTCTTCAGTTGATTTTTTTGAAACTTTTTCAACCAAAACCTCTACGGTTTGACCGATAAATTCCTCTGAACGAAACCAAGCGTGTTTTTGCTGTAAGTCTACAATTTCTTGCAGTCTGCGTGCTTTTGTTTCTTCGGGTACATCATCTTCCATTTTTCTTCCAGCAAGTGTTCCTGGACGTTCAGAATACGAGTACATATAACCAAAATTATATTTCACATAGTCCATTAACGCCAATGTATCTTGATGGTCTTGTTCAGTCTCTGTTGGGAAACCTGCAATCATATCTTGCGAAATAGCGCAGTTTGGAATTACAGTTCTGATTTTGTCAATCAAAGTCATGTATTCCTCCCGCGTATGCAAACGATTCATTTCTTTTAGAATACGATTACTTCCTGATTGTACCGGTAAGTGAATGTGCTTGCAAATGTTTGGGTATTTAGCTATAACGTGCAGAATACTTTCATGCATATCCTGCGGATTTGAGGTTGAAAATCGAATGCGCATTTTAGGAAAAGCAATGGCAACCATTTCAAGTAATTGATCAAAGTCAATTGCAGTAGCTTTTTGCATTTCACTAGCATTAGCAAAATCTTTTTTCAAGCCACCACCATACCACAAATAACTGTCAACATTTTGACCTAACAATGTGATTTCTTTGTAACCGTTGTTCCACAAGTCTTGAATTTCACTCAAGATACTTTGTGGTTCACGGCTGCGTTCCCGACCACGTGTAAAAGGAACTACGCAAAAAGTACACATATTATCACATCCTCGAGTGATAGAAACCAAAGCAGTTATACCATTAGTCATTAAACGAACAGGCGAGATATCACCATAAGTTTCATCCTTTGATAAAATTACATTGATGGCATCACGACCTTCTTCAACTTCGGCTAATAAATTAGGTAAATCTTTGTAGGCATCTGGACCAACTACCATGTCAACGATTTTCTCTTCGTCTAAAAATTTTTCTTTCAAACGCTCTGCCATACAACCTAAAACACCCACTTTCATTTTTGGATTAATGCGTTTTACGGCATTGTATTTTTCCAATCGTTTTCGGATGGTTTGTTCTGCTTTGTCGCGAATAGAACATGTATTTACTAAAACTAAATCGGCTTCCTCCAAGACTTGAGTCGTATTGTATCCATTTCCGGATAAAATAGAAGCTACAATTTCGCTATCTGAAAAGTTCATAGCGCAACCATAACTCTCAATGAATAGTTTTTTAGTGTTTTCGGGTTTATTTTCTAAAACGAGACTTTCGCCTTGTTTACTTTCTTCAATTATCTTTTCCATTCCATTTTTTCAAAGTACAAAGATAACGTAATTCCGGCAAATATGACAAGATGTCAGCCTACAAATTAACAATGTTTTGCATTTTACAATAGAATACTCTTGAGCTAAATGAAGTTGTCGAAAAAGTTTCGATTTTGCTCTACTTTTTACTTTGTACTGCGAAATAAGAAATTCTTTTTTATGCCATTACTAAAATTTGGTTGATGGTTATTTTTATAAATAGAGTCAGTGTTTTGAAAGAGCGGCAACATATGTTACTGTTTAAAATGAACCTTAAATGAGTTATTTTCGTAAAACAAGAAGTGGAATTTATTTATTTTCAAAGTATTTTTCGAGAGATATAAAACAAGGCGTTTCGCAACAAATTATCAAATCAAGTAGGTTTTATTCTATTTTAAAAATCGGCAAAAGCCCGATATATAAAAAAAACTTCTACTTTTGTCCCAGAAAAATAGAGCAATGGCAAAGAATTTAGTTATCGTAGAGTCTCCTGCAAAGGCAAAAACAATCGAAAAATTTCTTGGAAGTGATTATCAGGTAGAGTCCAGTTATGGGCATATTGCCGATTTACCTTCACGAGAAATAGGAGTAGATGTGGAGCAAGGTTTTAAACCAAAGTATGAGGTTTCTGCAGATAAAAAAGCATTGGTAACCAAATTGAAAGGTTTGGCTAAAAAAGCAGAAATGGTATGGCTAGCGAGCGATGAGGACCGCGAGGGTGAGGCTATTTCTTGGCACTTGGCCGAAGAGCTAAATTTGGATATCAAAAAAACCAAACGTATTGTTTTTCATGAGATTACAAAAACGGCTATTTTAAAAGCGATTGACAATCCACGTGAAATTGACTATAACTTAGTAAATGCACAACAAGCCAGACGTGTGCTTGACCGATTGGTTGGTTACGAATTATCGCCTGTTTTATGGAGAAAAATAAAAGGAGGTTTGTCTGCTGGTCGTGTACAATCGGTTTCGGTTCGATTAATTGTTGAACGCGAGCGCGACATTCAAAACTTTAATGCAGTAGCAACCTACTCTGTAGTAGCCGAGTTTACTAATGAAGCCGGTAAAGCATTCAAAGCGAAGTTGCCTAAAAATTTTAATACCAAACAAGAAGCAGAAGCTTTTTTAAACAATAACGTAGGTTCACAATATAAAGTCGGGGAGTTAGAAACAAAACCTACCAAAAAGTCGCCTACAGGTCCTTTTACCACTTCAACTTTACAACAAGAAGCAGCTAGAAAATTGTATTTACCAGTAGGTATTACCATGCAGTTAGCGCAACGTTTGTATGAAGCGGGATTGATCACTTATATGAGAACGGATAGTGTTAATTTATCAAAAGAGGCGATGGAAGCAGCTCAGGCTGAAATTATCAAATCCTACGGTAAGGAGTTCTCAAAACCTAGAACTTTTACCAATAAAAGCAAAGGAGCTCAGGAGGCACACGAGGCGATTCGACCAACGGATATGTCACGTCATACGGTAGATATTGATCGCGACCAAGCCCGTTTGTACGATTTGATCTGGAAACGTACGCTAGCTTCACAAATGAGTGACGCACAACTAGAGCGTACCAATGTAAAAATTGAAGCTAATAATCACAGCGAGGTATTCACAGCTTCTGGAGAGGTGTTGCTTTTTGAAGGATTTCTAAAAGTTTATTTAGAAGGTCATGATGATGACGAGGAGGAGCAAGAAGGCATGTTGCCAGCAATGAAAGTGAACGAAAAGTTGCAAAATAATTATATTACCGCTACTGAGCGATACTCTCGACCTCCAGCTCGTTTTACAGAAGCTTCGTTGGTGAAAAAATTAGAGGAACTTGGTATTGGTAGACCATCTACCTATGCACCAACAATTTCTACTATTATCAACAGAAATTATGTTGAAAAAGGGAATCTTGACGGGCAAGAGCGTAAGTACACGCAACTTACTTTGCAAGCAGGCACGCTTGCTGAAAAAATGCTAAAAGAAAATACTGGTTCTGATAAAGGAAAATTAGTGCCAACAGATATTGGAACCATTGTTACTGATTTCTTGGTTAAGAATTTTGGAAACATTCTCGATTATAATTTTACTGCCAAAGTAGAACAAGATTTTGATGAAATAGCCGAAGGAAATATCGTTTGGACTAAAATGATGCAAGAGTTTTACGATCAATTTCATCCAACGGTGAAAGATGTTGAAGCCAATGCAGAACGTGAAAGTGGCGAACGTATTCTGGGAACTGATCCTAAAACAGGCAAACCAGTTTCGGTACGTTTGGGTAAATTTGGACCAATGGCTCAAATTGGTGCTGCTGATGATGAAGACAAGAAGTTCGCAAGCTTGATGAACGACCAAAATATTGGTAACATCACGCTGGAAGAAACTTTAAACTTGTTCTTGTTACCAAAAAACTTAGGTGTTTATAAAGATGAAGAAGTAGAGGTGAGTAATGGCCGTTACGGTCCTTATATTCGTCATGGTGCAGCTTTCGTATCTTTGCCAAAAGGCGAAAACCCACTGGATGTTGATTTTGAACGTGCCAAAGAATTAATTGATGAAAAGGCCCTTGCTGATGCTCCAATTGCAGTATACAAAGGCGAAGGTGTTCAAAAAGGTGTGGGTAGATTTGGTGCTTTTATTAAATGGAATGGCCTTTTTATCAATGTGAGTAAAAAATATGATTTTGATAATTTATCTCAAAATGATATTGAAGCCTTGATTGAAGATAAATTACAAAAAAATATAGATAAAGTGCTTCACAACTGGGAGGAAGAAGGAATCTTGGTTGAAAAAGCTAGATGGGGACGCTCTGTTATTACTAAAGGAAAGATAAAAATTGAATTAAGTAAGGATGTTGATGCTGCAAAATTGACTTTGGCCGAAGTACAAGAGATGATCGCAAAGAAAACTCCAGCCAAAAAAGTAGCGGCCAAAAAAGCGCCAGCCAAAAAAGCAACAGCAAAAAAAACAGCGGTAAAAAAGCCAGTAGCAAAAAAATAGAAAATGGAATTTGATTTTTTGAAACCCATAGACTCAGATGTTCTTGATTTTATAGGTAACCTTAAGGCGCAGCAATTAGGAAGTAAGGTTGTTTTACATACTAATGATCAATTTCCAGATTTAGATCAGGTTCAAATTGCCATTTTTGGTGTTTTGGATAATCGCGGCGATTGTAATGCTATTTCTGAGGTGGAGGTTAATCCAATAAGAAGGCAATTTTATAGTTTATTTCCAGGAAATTGGGACGCTTCTATCGCTGATTTGGGAGATATTCCCGCAGGAAGTAATGTTTCAGATACTTATTTTGCGGTAAAGCAAATTGCTACCGAATTAATTAAAAAAAGAATAATACCTATTGTTCTTGGCGGCTCTCAGGACATCACCTATTCTTTGTATCGTGCGTATGATACTTTAGAGCAAATGGTGAATTTGGTTGCCGTTGATGCAAAATTTGATTTCGGTACAGATGAAGAAGATCTTTCAGCTACTTCATACCTTACCAAAATGATTGTAGAGGAACCAAATAATTTGTTTAATTATTGCAATATCGGATATCAGACTTATTTCAACTCGCAAGAAGAAATTGATTTGATCGAAAAATTATATTTTGATGCCTACCGATTAGGTGAAGTTTCTAATAATATTGCAATTGCAGAACCAGTTTTTAGAGATGCTGATATGGTTAGCATTGACCTGAATTCTGTAAAATCTTCTGATTCTGGAAATACAATTCGTTTTCAGCCAAATGGCTTTAATGGTAAAGAAATTTGCGCATTAAGCAGGTATGCAGGAATAAGTGATAAAGTATCTTCATTTGGTATTTACAATCATAACAATACTGCTGCCGAAGCCGTGCTTGCAGCTCAAGTCGTTTGGTACTTTATCGAAGGGTTTCATTACCGTTCACATGAATATCCATTTGGAAGCAAAGAGAATTATTTGAAATATATTGTGCCTTTAGAAGAGGAGGAACTGGTTTTTTATAAAAGTGATAAAACAGACCGTTGGTGGATAGAAATTCCATTTATTTCAAATGTTAATAATAAATTAAAAAGAAACACGTTATTACCGTGTTCCTACGATGAATACTTACTTGCTTGCAACCAAGAACTGCCCGAAAGGTGGTGGAAAGCACAAAGAAAAAACATCGTTTAGATCGATTTAGGACATATTTATGATTTTTTTATAAAAAACAGTTTGTTTGGAACAAAAAAATTGTTTTTGTAAAAAATAATAAATAGGTTTACACACTTAAAAATAATGATTAGATAACCAAATTTATATGAAGAAGTTCATAGCTTTCACAGCGATTATAGCCCTTTTAACTGGCTGTGGTAAAACAAGCGACAGAGGAGAATTAGTTGGTGTTGATGGAGGGAAATGGCATCCTGAAAAACCTTATGGGATGACTTTGGTACCAGGAGGATCTTTTATTATGGGTAAATCAGATGCTGATTTAGCAAATATTGAAGATGCACCTACCAAAACTGTTACTGTGCGTTCTTTCTATATGGATGAAACGGAAATCACAAATAAAGAATACAGACAGTTTGTAGAATGGGTTAAAGATTCTACAATGAGAGTTCGTTTGGCTATTATGGCTGATATGAATGGTCAAACAGCAACCGCAAGTACTGGAAGAGGGAGAAATGCAGGTAGTATTGGCGATTTTGCATTCAATGATTCAGATCCAACTAAAATGACTGCTTACGATAAGTACATGTATGATAACTATTACAGTATCGGGACAGAGGATGATCAGTACGCTGGTAGAAGATTAAATAAAAAGGTGAAATTAATTAAGGATACCAAATTATATCCGGACGAATATTACACTGAGGTGATGGATTCTATGTATTTGCCAATTGAAGAGTCATACAACGGTTTGCGTACCATAGATGTAAATAAATTGAAGTTCCGCTATTCTTGGATGGATATTCAAGCTGCTGCCAAAGCTAAAGTTGGTAGAAGAAAAGATTTTATTAAAATTGAAACAATTAAGGTTTATCCAGATACTACAGTTTGGATCAAAGATTTTGCATATTCATACAATGAACCAATGCATAACGACTACTTTTGGCATAAAGCATATGGCGAGTACCCGGTAGTTGGTGTTACATGGACACAAGCTAAAGCCTTTTGTGCTTGGAGAACTTTATATAAAAATACACATATCAAGTCAAAAAGAAAAGGTCGTGATTTAATCAACTCATTCCGTTTGCCTACAGAAGCTGAGTGGGAGTATTCAGCAAGAGGTGGCTTAGAATCAGCTACATATCCTTGGGGAGGTCCTTATACGAAAAATGATAGAGGATGTTTCTTAGCTAATTTCAAGCCAAACCGCGGAGATTATGCTGCAGATGAAGCTTTGTACACAGTAGAAGCTAAATCATATGAACCAAACGGCTATAATTTATACAATATGGCTGGAAACGTTTCTGAATGGACGGATTCAGCATACGATCCTAACGCATACGAATATGTATCTACAATGAACCCAAACGTTTTAGATGCATCCAACAAACGTAAAGTATTACGTGGAGGATCTTGGAAAGATGTTGCTTATTTCCTACAGGTAAGCACAAGAGATTACGAATACGCTGATTCAGCAAGAAGTTACATTGGTTTTAGAACAGTACAAGACTACATGGGGCTTCAGACAACTGGAACAGGAAAAAAGAAAAAATAACAAAAACCCAATCTATTAAATTTTTAAATTACTATTATTATGGCATTACTAGGTAAAAAAGCAATGAATTTCGCTTACGGTATGGGAGCGGCAGTTGTAATCATCGGAGCATTATTTAAAATCACACATATTGAATTTGGTCCTATCACAGGAAACTTGATGTTGACAATTGGACTAGTTGTTGAAGCTGCAATTTTCGCACTTTCAGCTTTCGAACCTGTTGATGATGAATACAAATGGGAAAACGTTTACCCTGAGTTAGTAGGTGGAACGGCAAAACCAGCTGCTAAAAAAGCAGAACCAGCGGCAGATACGCAAGGTTTATTGTCTCAAAAATTAGATACATTGCTAAAGGATGCAAAAATTGACGGAGCGTTAATGGCAAGTTTAGGAAACAGTATCAAAAATTTTGAATCAGCTGCTAAAGGAATTGCTCCTACTGTAGATTCTATTGCTTCTACTAAAAAATATAGTGAAGAGTTAAGTTTAGCGGCTACTCAAATGGAGTCTCTAAATAGTTTGTACAAAGTACAATTAGAAAGTGCTTCTAAAAATGCACAAATAAATGAAGAAGTTGCAGCTAACAATTTGAAATTGAAAGAGCAAATGCAGTCTTTAACTTCTAATTTATCTTCTTTAAATAGTGTATACGGTGGAATGCTTTCTGCTATGAACAATAAAGGATAATTAGTCGAGCGATACATTAACAACAAACTAATTATTTAGAAAATATGGCAGGAGGAAAACTAACCCCTAGACAGAAGATGATTAACCTTATGTATTTGGTTTTCATCGCTATGTTGGCATTAAACATGTCCAAAGAAGTATTATCTGCTTTTGGATTAATGAATGAAAAATTTGAAGGATCAAATACAGCAGCAGAACAATCTAACGCTCAAATGTTATTGAGTTTAGATGCTAAAGCTGCAGAGGCAGGCGGAGAGTTTAAAGACGCTGCTGCAACTGCTCACAAAGTAGAAACACTTACTAAGAATTTCTACGACTATATTGCAGGTTTAAAAACGGAAGTTTTAACAGGCACTGAAACAAATCCAGATACAGGTAAATTACCTTATGAGGAAATGGATAAAGGAGACAACTTAGATAATTCTTGGTTTAGTCCTGCGGGTTATTCTGCAAAAGGTAACGAAGTTGTTAAAACTATTGAGCAGTACAAAAATGATGTTAAGGCAGCTTTAGGTGGAAACAAAAAATTAGCTTCAATTTTAAGCGAAGTAGAGTCAAAATTTGATCTTGCACCGGTTAAAAACAAAGATGGAATAGCAATAGCATATTTAGATTACCATTTTAAAGGTTTTCCAGCTGTAGCATCATTAGCAAAGTTATCTGCTTGGCAAAATGATGTTAAAAAAGTGGAGACAGATGTTTACAATACTTTGCTAGGAAAAGCGGCCGTTGCTGCTGCTTCTTACAGCAATTATCAAGCGATTGTTGTTTTAGACAAGAGTGCTTACTTTCAAGGAGAACAAGTTACAGGTAAAGTAGTTTTAGGTCGTTATGACGAAAACACAAAACCAACTTCTTTTTCTGGTCCTGGAAAAATCGTTAACGGTCAAGCTGTAATTTCGATGACTGCTGGAAGTGTTGGTGAGCAATCAATCAACGGTAAATTTACTTTCTTAGAAGACGGAAAGAACATTCCATTACCTTTTCAAGGCAAGTATGTAGTTGTTCCTAGACCAAACTCAGCTACTATTTCAGCAGACAAAATGAATGTTGTTTATAGAGGAGTTGTAAATCCAATTTCTATTTCTTTTGCAGGAATTGCTGATAACAATGTTAATGCTTCTGCACCAGGATTAACTAAAGTAGGAAACGGAAAATACAACATGAGCCCACAAGCTGGTAACGAGGTTGTAATTAATGTTTCTGGAAAAATGGCTGATGGTAAGGTAGCTTCTGATAAACGTGTGTTTAGAATCAAAGGTATTCCTGGTCCAACTGGTACTATCCGTGGAGAAATGGGAGTTGTTAAAGGTCCTAAATCAAGTTTAGAAATTTCTACTGTTGGAGCTAAGCTTGTTGATTTTGACTTTGAAGTAGGATTGAGTGTAGTTGGTTTTAACTTAAAAGTTACTGGTCAACCTACCGTAGTTGTTCAAGGAAACAAATTAAACGCACAATGTAAAGCTGTTTTGGCAAAAGCCGGACGTGGAGATCAGGTTACTATTTCTGAGATCAAAACAAAATTAGAAGGAGCGGGTAGCTACTT
The DNA here is from genome assembly GCF_021608205.1 of Flavobacterium sp. K77. Classification (NCBI taxonomy): domain Bacteria; kingdom Pseudomonadati; phylum Bacteroidota; class Flavobacteriia; order Flavobacteriales; family Flavobacteriaceae; genus Flavobacterium; species Flavobacterium sp. K77. Next base: position 745,061 of record NZ_JAKIHO010000001.1, read on the forward strand.
GTTGCCAAGAACCGCACCTGTAATTTATGAAATACAATAATACAACGGTTGTATAAACCAAAGTCAATATTTTATTAGGACACTATTATGAATGTAAGAAATCTTTTTATCGCTATCGTCTCTCTTTCTTGGAGCATTAGTTCCGTAGGGCAGTCGAATTTGCTAAATGCAAAAACTCCAGACCAAATTGGACTAAAAACTGCTGCACAGCTGGATTCAGATAACGATAAACCATTAGCCTACGGTTATGTACACGACCGTGATGTTTTAATGGGTAAAACAACATGGGAAATTATTGATTTAAGTGAGAAGATAAATTTCTCCTTATATTTTCCTATTGATACAGCGAATATTGGTTCTGATAGAAGGTCTTTATATGATGTATTGACTAAGGCAATGAAAAATGGTCAAATCACTGAAGTTTATACTGATAGTTATTTCAATACCAAAAAATCTTTGCAAGACATTCAGGGCTCTTTAACTCGTGTGGATACAACTGATGCTGGTAGAGAGCAATTAAATGCTGGTAATAGAATTTCTGATGAGTACATTGTCAGACAGGATTTATCTGCGCAAGATGTTACGCAATACAAAATCAAGGGGTATTGGTATTTTGACAAACGTCAAAGTGAGTTGAAATATCGTTTGTTAGGAATTTGTCCTATTACTCCTGACGTGTATACGATGAACAGTGATGAGAAAGATTATATCGAGTTGTTTTGGGTGTTTTTCCCAGCGGCGCGCGAAGTTTTACATAATGCAAAAGCTTTTAATGATAAAAATTCAGCGATGCCAGTTTCGTTTGATCAAATTTTGAACTCTCGCCGATTTAACAGTTTGATTTATAAAGAAGAGAACGTTTACGGAGATCGAGCAATTGAAGAGTACATGAAAGACAATGCTCAAAATCAGTTGTTAGAATCTGAAAGAGTAAAAGACAAGATTAGAAATTTTGAATCGGATATGTGGAACTACTAGTTTCCGTAAGATTAAAACAGATAAAACTCTTACCCTTGTGGTAGGAGTTTTTTTGTTTATTGGTGATATTTAAACTGATATTTTATGATTGATTATTTAATAGTTGGTGCTGGCTTGGGAGGACTTTCTTTTGCAGAATGGGCACTTGAAAATGATAAGACAATTTGTGTAGTGGATAATAATTCTCAAAACTCATCTCGTGTAGCTGGAGGTTTGTACAATCCGGTTATTTTGAAGCGGTTTAGCGAAGTATGGAATGCTAAAGAGCAACTTGAACAAATGAACGCTTTTTACAATAGAATTGAAAAACGATTATCTTTTCAGTTTGATTTTAAGAAACCAATTCTCCGTAAGTTTTTTTCAGTGGAAGAACAGAATAATTGGTTTACTGCTTCGGATAAAGTCAATTTAGCCCCTTTTTTATCAACTACTTTAATTCATGATACATTTATTGGTATTGAATCTCCTCATGGCTACGGTCAAGTATTACATACAGGTTATGTAGATACTGCTTTATTGCTTCAGGAATTTAGGGCTTTCCTTTCGGCATCAGGTCAATATGAAGAATTTGATTTTGAGTATGATGCTTTGGAGTTGATTACAGGAGGAGTGCGGTATAAAGGGATTATTGCCAAACATGTTATTTTTGCTGAAGGGTATGGCTTGCACGCTAATCCGTATTTTAACTCTCTTCCATTAGATGGAACTAAAGGCGAATTATTTATAATTGAGGCGCCTGGTTTACAACTCGATGTAATAGTGAACACCAGCGTATTTATATTGCCGCTTGGAGAAAATCTTTTTAAGGTAGGAGCTACTTACAATTGGAAAGATAAAACCAATGACACAAGCGAGGAGGGCAAACAAGAATTGATTGATCGAATTCAAGAAATTATCAATTGTGATTTTAAAATTATATCTCATTTTGCAGGAATCAGACCCACCGTTCGAGATAGAAGACCATTAATTGGAACGCACCAAATACATCCTCAATTACACGTTTTAAATGGTTTAGGAACTAGAGGCGTTATGTTGGGGCCGTCAATGGCTAAGGCCTTGTATGATTTTATCGAGTTTGAAAATGCCTTAGACCCAAGTATTGACTGTTGGCGATTTGAAAAGCGTAAAAAGTAGGGATTTATTTTTTGTTTTGATTAGGGTCATACGAAACAAACATATTGATATAAATGTTTCGAGCCCAGCGTAAAACAAACGGAAATAGTGCTGTTAATGCAATGATTATAACAACAAATGCCTCTTTTAAATTTGATTTAAAGAAGAAAAAAGAAATGACAAACGCTGCAATACCAATAGCGACATTTAATCCGTAGCTTACGTACATGGCTCCGTAAAAAAAGGATGGCTCTATTTGATATCTCAATCCACAATGACTGCAATTGTCATGCATTTTTAAAACTTGGGTTAAATGCCATGGGTTTTTTTGTAAATACATGCTCTCATTGTGACATTTAGGACAAGTTCCTGTTAAAATGCTATATAATTTGGATCCTTTTTTTAACATTTGCAAAAAATTTAATTTTCCTGATTTTAGTCCTACCAGAAGATAGGCAAATTTAATAAATCACAGAGGAATAAAATCACAATACATGCTTAATATACATAATTTGTCGGTTTCTTTTGGTGGCTCTTATTTGTTTGAAGAAGTTACTTTTAGACTCGGTGCGGGAGACAGGGTTGGATTAGTTGGAAAAAATGGTGCGGGAAAATCAACCATGTTGAAAATGTTAGCGCGTGACTTTGCTCCAGACTCGGGTGTGATATCTCAGGAGAAAGATATCAAAATGGGTTTCTTACGACAAGATATCGATTTTGAACGCGGTAGAACTGTTTTAGAAGAAGCCTACGAAGCATTCACAGAGATAAAAGCGGTTGAGAAAAAATTGGCAGAAATCAACCATCTTTTGGTAACAAGAACGGATTACGAGAGTGATGAATACAGCCAAATTATCGAAGATCTTTCCGATTATACGCATCGATTTGAAGTTTTGGGCGGTTACAATTATGTTGGCGACACTGAAAAAATTCTTTTGGGTCTTGGTTTTAAAAGAGAAGTTTTTGACAATCAAACCGAAACATTTTCTGGAGGTTGGAGAATGCGTATTGAGTTGGCCAAATTACTACTGCAATCGAATGATGTTTTATTACTGGATGAGCCTACGAATCACTTAGATATTGAAAGTATCATTTGGTTAGAAAGTTTTTTACGTAATTATCCAGGAGTTGTGGTGATTGTTTCGCATGATAAAATGTTTTTGGATAACGTAACTAACAGAACTATTGAAATTTCATTAGGAAAAGCATACGATTTTAATAAGCCTTATTCTCAATATTTAGAATTGCGTCATGAAATTAGAGAGAAACAATTAGCTACTCAAAAAAATCAGGCCAAGAAAATTGAGGAGACTGAAAAATTGATTGAAAAGTTTCGCGCCAAAGCATCGAAAGCATCAATGGCGCAGTCCTTAATTAAAAAATTAGATAAGGTCGAGCGTATTGAAGTAGATGAAGATGATAATTCGGTGATGAACATTTCTTTTCCAGTTTCAAAAGAACCAGGAAGAGTAGTAATTGAGGCCGAAGATGTGACAAAAAGTTACGGCAACACAACTATTTTAAAAGATATAAGTTTACTTGTTGAGCGTGGCAGTAAAATTGCTTTTGTGGGACAAAATGGTCAAGGAAAATCGACTTTTATCAAAGCAATTGTTGATGAATTTGAATATCAAGGCTCTATAAAGCTCGGTCATAACGTACAATTGGGGTATTTTGCTCAAAATCAAGCCGAATATTTAGATGGAGAGATTACCTTACTACAAACTATGGAAGACGCAGCAGTAGATACCAATCGTATGAAAGTACGAGATATGCTAGGGTCGTTTTTGTTTCGTGGTGATGATGTTGAGAAAAAAGTAAAAGTACTTTCGGGTGGTGAGCGTAACCGTTTAGCATTGTGTAAACTATTGTTACAGCCTATCAACGTTTTGTTAATGGATGAACCTACCAATCACTTAGATATTAAATCTAAAAATGTTTTAAAAGCAGCCTTGCAAAAATTTGGTGGAACGCTACTTCTGGTTTCTCACGACAGGGACTTTTTACAAGGAATGTCGAATATTGTTTACGAATTCAAAGACCAAAAAATCAAAGAGTACTTAGGCGATATCAACTATTTCTTAGAGCAACGCAATCTTGAAAACATGCGTGAAGTGGAGAAAAAGGACGCGAGTAAAGCTTCTGCGCCTAAAGATAGCAATAAAGCTTCGTACGAAGACCAAAAGAAAGGCAAAGCCTTGCAGAACAAACTCAGTAAAGTTGAAAGTCAAATCAAACAATTAGAGCGAGACATTCAAAACGATGACAAAATGCTAACTTCTAACTACGACAAACACATCGAAGATGCTAAATTTTTTACCGCTTACAATAAAAAGAAAGCAGATTTAGACCAACTTTTGTTAGATTGGGAAATCATTCAAGAAGAAATAGATAATTTATAATTCAAAAAAGAGCTTTAAAAAGGCTCTTTTTTTATGAAATAACGCCAATGGATTTTGAATGCGCAATAGCTTCACTACTGTCTTTAAAATAGCAAATACGAACATTTAATGATGCGATATTCTCAAGGGTTGTCTCTATTTTCTTTTTTGGAGAAGGGCCGGTTTGTCTAATGTAAACAGCTTTTACCGTTACTGGGAAAATTTTACAAATTGCTTCGTATAAAAAAGCATCTTGCTGCGAATCATCACCAAGCAAAACATATTCAAGGTTGGGATAAAACTCTAAAATATGCTTGATTTTTTCAAATTTATGATTGTGATTGCCTCTACCTGTCGAAAAGAAATCCCAAAGGCTAGTTTTGATGTCCTTAAGTAACAAAACTGCTTCGGGTAACTGATGCATTTCAGTAAACTTAGTTATAAACCGATATAGATTCCACTCGCTACTTGAAACATAAAAGAACACATTGAACTCCTCACTTTGCGATCGACCGGCTGTGCTAAGCGCTTGGTAATGGGTTACAACATCATCATATACTGTTCGTTTATTGATGTTTTTAAATAAGAGTTCGTATAGTTTTTTTAACGGACTAATAGTGTGCGATACCAAAAAAGTATCGTCAATATCAGATATTATTCCAAGATTGCCCTTGTGAGGTCGTATAAAGGAACCTTTTTCTGAAATACTGTTCTGTTTATAGGGTGTGCTTACTTTGTATTCGTTCCAACCGTACTGCATTTCTGTATCCATTGGTATACAAAACTTAAAGTAGCCATCGTCTAGTGTTTTTGTATGTATGTTTAGGCCTTTGTAATGCAAATAGACATCGGCATTAGCCAAAGTTTTTATTTGAAAAAGCTTGATAATAGAAGTGGCATTTTTAAGATTCTTCCTTTGAAAATTATATTCTTCGACCGAGGAGGGTTTAAAAACATGTCCCATGACAATCAATTCTTGGTCATTTGCATAGCCGCGATATAATTTTAGAATTGGTTTCATATATTTTGGTACTTTTGATAGGGTCAAATTAGAGATTTTTAAGTAATAAACATAATGAAAGTGGAAAAGAATATATTGCTAGTTGTAAATCCTATTTCAGGTGATATTGACAAGGTGGAAATTATAACCTTGGTTTCGGAATTTGCTGAAAATTTGGGAGTGAATCTTGAGGTTTATACCACAACTGGTGAAGATGATATTGAAAACATAAAAACCTTGTACAACAAATTTCTTTTCGAACGCATATTAGTTGCAGGTGGAGATGGTACAATCAAAATGGTGGCAGAGGCAATGGAGGAGCATGATGTTATCTTGGGTATTTTGCCAGCAGGTTCTGCAAATGGTTTGGCAGTCGATTTGAATTTACCAACTACCATTGAGGAGAATCTTGAAATTGCATTTTCTGGCGAGACTAAAGCCATTGACATGATTGCAATAAACGGTAAAAAAAGTATCCATTTAAGTGATATTGGTTTGAATGCTGATTTGGTTAAGAACTACGAAAACGGAAGCATTCGAGGTAAAATAGGGTACATGCTACAAACCGTTTCGACACTAATTGATTTAGAACCTCCTTTTTTTGCAACCATTACAGGAGATTTTCCCACTGTTGCTTGTGAGGCACGCATGATTGTTATTGCCAATTCCCAAAAATACGGAACAGGAGTAACCATAAATCCGGCGGGACTGATGGATGATGGATTGTTTGAATTGGTGATTTTAAAAAATATGGATTTGGTTCTTTTTGGTAAAATTATCACCGGAAACATGCCAATAAATGATGAAGATGTCGAAATTATTTCGACGAAAAAAGCAACAATAACGACTCAACAACCGGTTAATTTTCAAATTGATGGAGAATATTGTGGGAAGCAAACTAAGCTCGATATCGCTATTTTACACCAACAAATAAAAGTTGCAGTTCCAGCTGTTGCTGGCGTTATTTAAAAGGATTTCGTTCTTGCCAAATGGTTTCTGGCTCTAAATAAGGAAACAACAAGGGCATAAATCGATTAATGATAGGGTTGCTATGTCGCATCAAACCGAACATGTCAACTGGTACTGCACCAACGGAGCTTTTAATTTCGAGCGCTGTTCTTGCAAAAACAATTTCGTTAAATCCTTTATTGATTGAATAGGCAATCATATCGTATAACATATTCAAATACAACATCTTTTCTCGTTGTAGCAAATCATCGTAACCCAAAAAATAAGTTTCCATAGTGTTGCCGTTTTTCAATAAAGTGTTAAATCCAATTAGTTCATCATTAATAAAGTATCCGTAAAATAAAAACTGATCTTTGAGAATTTCTTTCAGCTTCTGGAAATGATTTTTGGCTAGAAAAAAGGTGTTAAAGGGAGCGTTTTTTGCCACGTGCAAATACAGTTCGTAAATGCGCTTTTCAAAGTGAATGATATCTTCTAAATGTAATTTTCGTTTTTCAATTCCTGCTGCTTTTTTGCGAGCTCTTTTGTATTGGTCTCTGTATTTTTTTGACAAGGAATCAATGTAGTCCTGCTCTTTTTTCCAAGATTCTTTAATAAAAAACAACATGGAAGGCTGGGTGCTAAATCGATAATAATTTTTAAATGAAGGGAGTTCAAAATCACTAATTTCCTTCTTCACAAAATCCTTGTAAGTACTGATGTGTACTTTTTTACCCAATGACTTATATTTTTTTTCTAATGCTTTACTTGCTTGCTGAATGCATTGCAATACTTCGTCTTTAGGAGTATCATTGGCGAAAGCCATAGCGTTTTGACCTGTAAGCATATTGTTGCCCATGACTAATACGTGGGCTCCAAAATTTTTAAATGCAAAGTTACGGATGTTTGTTTTTAATGATTTATCGCGAGCACCGTATGATGGTACTTGGTTTAAATCTAAAAATTGAGCAAGTGCAATTCCTTTTACTTGGTTTTCCTGATAAATCCCAATAAAATGGCAATCCATATTTTCGGGTGCTGATTCCTCTAAAATTTGTAGGTAATTACGAGTAAGAAAAAGATTGGTCACAGCAATAGTGTCCCACTCTAAAGGAAGAGTAATAGCTGAAGTAAATAATTGAAATGAAAACGAGGAGGTCAATAGGATTTTTAATTTTCCTCAAAATTAAGTAATAATCTTAATGTTTTATATCTTCTTGATTAAATAGCTATCTTTAACCTGATAAAAAGATATAAAAATGAAAAAATTAACTCCAGATGTTCTCATGCCAGCATTAGCCAAGCTTAGTGGTTGGGAATTGAATAACGATCGTATTTGCAAAGACTTTATTTTTTCAGATTTTAAACAAGCTTTTGCTTTTATGGTTCAAGTGGCGCTGCTTTGCGAAAAACAGAATCATCATCCAGATTGGTCAAATTCTTATAATAAAGTTTCAATTGCCTTAACAACTCACGATCACAATGGAGTTACTGATTTAGACCTGCAAATTGCGGAAGCAATTGAAACGATAAAGTAATAAATGCAAGTAGTTAAATGATAATTACAAAATGTTTAGATTATTGCCAAGCGCAAATAATACCACCCATTATCATAAAGGATACGATCCAATATCCGCTAACAATTGCTGTGTAAGTAAAACTACGTTTTTCGTGTAAAGCGGTTGTTCCTATTATAGGTAAAACCAAGAAAAGCCCCGATAAGAAGCCATGAAGAGCTCCGTGTTTAAAGGTTCGAAAAGCTGTTCCGTAATCGTTCATAAATGCTCCATAAGATGGTTTAGCTGATGCTGGATCACCACCAATCATTCCTAATGCACCAAATTGATGAATAGTTAGTGTTTGCATTAAAAAACTAATCATTAGTGCGTAAATAATTGATACACCAAACAAAACAAATAAATTAGTTTGTTGCAATTGCGCCAAAGTTAGTCCTGTTTCTTTCATCCATCGTGTACCAAAAACTTTTGGGTGGTACCATATAGATCCAACTGCAAATGTTGATAAAGCGGCTACCAGCAGTGCTAAAAAATTGATTTCCATAATTTTAGTTTTTAAGTTGTTAAAACAAATATACTAAAACATTTGAAAAATGATTTCAACTACGTATTGTAAGGTATATCTTTAAAAAAAAACACAAATGATGTCGTTCGTCGATTTTATTTGCTGGTAAACCCGTTTAAGTGTACTTTCGTCCTGTTAAATCAAACATTTCAGCGTATGAAAACGAAAACTACTCTATTACTAACTATATTTTGTGCATTTTCAATGCTAGCTGCTGTTTCACCAAGCGAAAAAGAAGCACTTGTAAAATTGTATGAGTCAACTAACGGCAGTCAATGGAAAGTTAAATGGGATTTATCAGCTCCGGTATCTACATGGTTTGGAGTAAAGTTGCAAAACGATAAAGTTGTTGCACTTCAATTAGCAGATAACAACTTGATTGGAGAATTGCCAGCTGAAATTAAAAACTTAGAAAGTTTACAAGAATTAGATTTACACAAAAATCAAATTGCGGGGACAATTCCTTCTGCGATAGGAGAGTTAAAGCAAATGCAAGTATTGAATCTTTCGTTTAATAAACTTCAAGGTTCAATTCCAAACGCTATTTGTGAATTAAATAACCTAAAGAAATTAGAATTATACATGAATGGTTTATCTGGTGAATTGCCACAAGCCATCGGTGCTCTACGTCAATTAGAAGTGCTTTCGTTATTCAATAATCAATTAGAAGGTGAAATTCCGGTATCTCTTTATGAAATTAAAAATCTTAAAGCATTACTATTGAACAGTAATCTTTTGGTAGGTGCTTTGGACAGAAAAGTTGAGCAATTAATAGCATTAGAAAACTTAAGTCTTTTTGATAACAAAATGGTAGGTCAAGTTCCTTTTGAATTAGAAAAATTGAACAATTTGAAAGAGATGAATTTATCTTACAACCAATTTAATGGTTTGGTTTCAAGAAATCTAGCTGTTTTAGATACCTTAAACATGACTATGGTAAACGATAAAGGCGTAGCAACCCTATTAGAGCTAAGCACTTCACGAAATACAGCGATTGTAGCCGAAGATTAACATTAATAATAGAATTCATATTTAGTTGCTTTTAATAAACTTAGTTCATTACAACCTGTGGAGTTTACTTTACAGGTTTTTTTGTGTTTTTTCATTTCTCGCTTTGCAAAAAAAACTATGCGTTGAAATCGTCGGTTACTAATGATTTTTTGGTTTAACGGAGATTTAAGAAAGCTAAATCAAGGAAATATAAAAAAACAAAGTGCATCTCGTATCGCTTATCCTTTGTTAATAATACTTTTATTATCTTTGGTGCTTACCATTTGGTAATCAATTAAAAGTAAATTATCCGTTTTTTAATGCAGTTGTAAAGATGAAAAAAAAACCTGTTTCGATTAAATCAATAGCTGAACATCTTAAAATTTCAGTGACAACGGTTTCTTTCGTCTTGAATGGAAAAGGGAAGGAGAAACACATTTCTGATTTACTTATTCAGAAAGTATTGAATTACGCCAAAGAGGTAAATTATACACCAAATCAAATAGCGCAAAGTCTTCGTACCGGTAAATCAAATATTTTAGTATTTATGGTCGAAGATATTTCGAATAGCTTTTTCTCTAAATTAGCTCGTGTAATCGAGGATATTGCATACAGTAAAGGGTATAAAGTTATTTTTTGTAGCAACGAAAACAATGATGAAAAATCAATTGAGCTTATTCGTCTTTTTAAATACAGACAAGTAGACGGTTTTATCATTGTGCCTTCTCCCGGAATTAAAAGCGTGATTCAAGAATTGCTTGACGAAAATATACCAGTAGTTTTGCTTGATCGGTATTTTTCTGATTTAGATTGTAATAGCGTTGTGGTAGATAATGAACAAGCTACGTACAATGCAATTCAACATTTAATCGATAATAATTTTAAGAGTATTGGTTTTATTACAACAGATTCCACTCAAACCCAAATGACAGATCGTCTTGGAGGGTATGAAAGAGCCATTACAGAGGCGGATTTAGTTTCTAATGTATTAGTGATACCTTATGTTGAATCAAGCGCTGGAACATCTAGGGATTCTATAAAAAAATTCATTATTGAAGTCGAAAATAGAGACGCTGTATTTTTTGCAACCAATTATTTGGCTCAAACAGGATTAAAAGTACTCAAGAAAAACGCACCTCATTTAATTAATAAATTGGGCATGTTTACTTTTGATGATAATGAATTCTTCAAAATACATACCCCTACGATTTCTGCTGTATCTCAGCCTATGGTTGAAATAAGTACCGAAGTAATGAAAATTCTTTTACCGTTACTACAGCGAAAAGAAGTTCATGAAAGCCCAAAACGAGTTGTATTACAAGGAAAATTGAAAATTAGAGAGTCCTCTTTGGCAACTCCTAACTAGCAACTAGGCTCACGCTTTAAACCTAGTATTTAACTCTTTTTATTTTAACTATTCTTTGTCTTGTAAGGAAAGAACAGTACAATTTATTTTTTTAAATCCTGCCTAACGATTATAAACAACTGTTTTACATCTTGATGTTTGACTTTTATTCAAAAAGTAATTTTTTTGTATGATAAATAGTAGGTTATCATACATTTTGAATTTAATTTTTTTAAAATTCAAATACTAGCCGTGTTACCAATTGGAGTTGCATTTTCATTAGCAAATAGGAATTGTCAATTTTGAATGAAATATGAATTAAGAAGCGCTGTCAGAAGTTTTTTTGTAGAAGAATTGCGAAATATCTCTGTTTAGCACAGTTGTTTACTCGATTTTTAAATGATGCAAGTTGCTAAGTAGTTCTTAGAAAATTGACCACTTATAAAAACACTAATGATGTTTTTAAGATTTGTTCCAATAACACAATGTACCGATTATGTTGCTGTAATTTAAAAGATACTTTCCGAATAGTTAAAGGTGTTCCAATTCCGAAAAAAGGACTTTTGCAGTATAAAGAATTGAAAGATGGTGCAGGAAATGATTATTTTTACCTTGACGGTTTATTTAGGAATAGGAAAATGGAATAGGGTTATAGCTACAAGAAGGAATAACGGAATTGGCAGAACTGAGTAATGAAGCGGCTAAAAAGGTGTATCAAAAATTTACACTCAATTTAAGTTTATTTTTAACGCCTTTTCTGCGTAATTTTGCCGAAGTATATTAGTGTCGATAGGAAATTTACAAATAGTGAATGTTTATTTCTAACTGCTTTAAAACAATAATTTGCTAATTTGGGATTAAAGATGCCTATAGCAATTTTAGAAAACACCGAAGCAACTATTATATTGGAGGCAGCTTATTTTTATAATGAGGTTTTTTGAAAAAAAACAAAGGAGGAACTGCCTCATTTTTAATTTAATTATTTAAAAAATGCAATTACAGTTATCAAACGATTTAGATAAATCAGTTGTTTTTGATGAGATCAGAAATCAATTAGAAACGGCTAACTACACTATCGAAAATGAAGATCAAACTAGACCTTGGGGTGGTTTTTTTGTGATAAATGAAAAGGAAACAAATACTTTTGCTTCAAATTTTTTTCCTAATCTTGCTCCAGAGTCAGAAGATTTCACATCTAAGCGAAGCCCAAAAATTTTGGTTGTAGCGCCATCATGTAGACTTTCTTGGCAGTATCATTTCAGAAGGTCTGAAGTGTGGAAAGTAGTCAATGGACCGGTCGGAGTAAAAATAAGTGACACTGATGAAGAAGGAGATTTAAAAGTGCTTGAAGCGGGTGATTTTATAAAAATGAATACAGGAGAACGTCATCGGTTGATAGGTTTGAATACTTGGGGTGTTGTAGCCGAAATTTGGCAGCATACGGATCCTGATCATCCTTCAGACGAAGAGGATATTGTTAGGTTACAGGATGATTTTGGTAGATAATTTTCAAGATGATTCTTTTCAACAAAGGAAGCTAATTACAAAAAAAGTAAAACCTAAAAGGTTTATTGCAGATGCAATAGACCTTTTTTTATAGAATTTATTCAGGGTATTTTAACGAATATTCTTTGTATCGAAATCTAAGATTTAATTTTTCTGGTAGATAAAAACAGAAAAAGTATTTTTCTAAAATTGTCTTTGATTTGTTTTAATCCGTTCATTTTTATAAACTTAAATAACTTTTATAGTCATTTGCTCGGTGAATTGAGTAATTCAATTGCTTTTTTGAATATCTACGTAATTCTTCCTCCTTCGTTTATTTTTTTGGCTTGCTAATAATGAAATGTTTGTTACGTCCAATGACTTTTTTAATGATTAATTTTTCAAAATTTTGATGTTCCTAAATCCAAATCCTATTAAGCTATAATGAAAGATAAATTTAGCGAAAAATATTTTTTAAACTAAAACGTATTAGTATTTTTGTTAAGAAGGATTTTAATATCACCTTTATTTTACTTTCGTTCAGTTTAACAAAATCCATGTTTAAAATTACAGTTTGGTGGTGCTAACAGTCTGTGTTACTGAAATTGTATAAAAGCAAACAACTGCAAAATAAATATAACTACAATCAGCTAAAGTTGGTTTTGCAGGAGCAGTTTGAACACAGACAACAGATTTAGATTTAGAAGGAAACTGGTTTACAGCTTATTTTCGAAAGCTTGGTAAAAGATATTTTTAGAAATTCCGAAGTCAGAAAAGGAATAATTAACGCAATTAATAATGTAGTTTTGAGTATAAAAATAAATAGAATTCGGTTCGTGTTGTTGAGTCTGTTTTTCATAGTTTCGGGTACAGCACAAGAACTTGTGGTTACAGAAGCTAGGCAAGCTGTTGATTGGGTGAACCCGCTAATTGGTACCGATTCAGATTATGGAATCTCGAATGGGAACACCTATCCCGCCATAGCAATGCCATGGGGAATGAACTTTTGGACACCCCAAACAGGAAAAATGGGTGATGGTTGGGCATATACCTATAAAGCAAACCGCATTAAAGGTTTTAAGCAAACCCATCAACCTTCGCCGTGGATGAACGATTACGGTCAGTTTTCAATCATGCCGGTCACTGGTGATTTAAAATTTAAGGAAGAGGAGCGCCAAAGTTGGTTTTCGCATAAAGCTGAAACCGTTACGCCATACTATTATAGTGTGTATTTGGCTGATCATAACGTAACAACCGAGATTACACCTACCGAAAGGGCTGCACGATTTCGTTTTACTTTTCCTGAAACCAATAATGCATATGTTGTTATTGATGCCTTTGACAAAGGATCTTATGTGAAAATTATTCCTTCTGAAAGAAAAATTATTGGCTATACCACAAAAAATAGTGGTGGTGTGCCTCAAAATTTCAAAAATTATTTTGTGCTTGTTTTTGATAAAGATTTTGAAACAAATGCAACTTTTAATGGCGATGTTTTAGGTAATGCTTTAGAAATGCAAGCCAACCATGCCGGCGTAGTAGTGGGTTTTAAAACGAAATCGGGAGAAGCGGTTAATTTACAAGTAGCCTCGTCTTTTATTAGTTATGAACAAGCGGAACTGAATTTAAAAGAAATTGGGAATGATGATTTTGATGCGCTCAAAGCGAAAGGAAAAGCCATTTGGAATAAGGAGCTAAACCGAATAAAAGTAGAAGGCGGGACGACTGACCAAATGGGAACTTTTTATTCCTCATTGTATCGCTCGCTTCTTTTTCCAAGAAAATTCTATGAGTTTGACAAAAACAAAAATATAGTTCATTATAGCCCTTATAATGGTCAAGTACTACCTGGTTATATGTTTGTTGACACTGGGTTTTGGGATACTTTTAGGGCTTTATACCCATTTTTAAACTTGATGTATCCTGATTTGAATGCTAAGATGCAAGAAGGCTTATCGAATGCTTATAAAGAAAGCGGTTGGTTGCCAGAATGGTCAAGTCCTGGTTTACGCGATATCATGGTGGGTAATAATTCGGCTTCTATTGTATCTGAGGCGTATTTGAAGAGCGGAAAAAACTCAAAATACGACATCGAAAATTTATACCAAGCTTTAATTCATGGCGCCAATAATGCAGGTCCTTTGAGAGCTGTGGGTAGAGCTGGAGTTGATTTTTATAATACCTTGGGCTTTGTGCCACAAGACGCCGATGATGAAAGTGCAGCTCGAACTCTGGAATATGCTTATGATGATTTTGCGATTTATCAATTGGCTAAAGCCTTGAAAAAGCCACAATCCGAAATCGACTTGTATAAAAAGCGAAGTTTAAATTATAAAAATCTATTTGATCCTTCTTATAATTTAATGCGACCAAAAAACAAGGATGGTAAATTTATTACTCCTTTTGATCCTTTTCAATGGTTTAATGGTTTTACAGAAGGAAATAGTTGGCATTACTCGTGGTCCGTTTTTCATGATGTGCAAGGTTTGATAGATTTAATGGGCGGACCAAAGACATTTGTATCGCAGTTAGACAAAGTTTTTTCTGCTCCACCTGTTTTTGCGACGGGCAATTTTAAAGGAGGAGTAATCCATGAAATGAGAGAAATGCAAATTGCTAATATGGGACAATATGCTCACGGAAATCAACCGATTCAGCACATGATTTATTTGTATAATTACGCCAATGAGCCATGGAAAACGCAATATTGGGTTCGAGAGACGATGAACAGAATGTATCACGCCACTCCCGATGGGTATTGTGGTGACGAGGATAATGGGCAAACCTCTGCTTGGTATGTTTTTTCAGCTCTCGGATTTTATCCTGTGACTCCAGCATCTGATCAATATGTTTTAGGGGCTCCATTGTTTAAAAAGGCAACTATTCAGCTAGAAAACGGTAAGACAATTCAAATTAATGCTCCAGCAAATACTGTTGAAAATAGGTACATCCAATCATTGCAATTCAATGGTAAAACATATTCTAAAAACTGGATCAGTCATTCAGAGCTAATTAAAGGTGCTTCTTTAGAAATAGAAATGTCTGCAACGCCCAATCTAAAAAGAGGCACAAAAAAGGAAGATGTTCCGTACTCATTAACTAACGAAAACTAAAGGTAAGTTTGCTATCACATTTAGAACAAGTATTGATTTGTGGTTTCTATTTGTTATTGTGTTCCTACAAAATGATCAGTCCAAACAATTCAAATTAGCCTTTAGATAAGTTGTAATAATAATCAAGACTTTTTAGGTAGTATTAAATTGCCAGTGTACACGTTTTACTTAATTTTAGAGCTACAAAATAAATATGCTACCTTACGACATGATTAAAAAACAAATTTTCGCAATCTTTTTCCTTTTTACAGTTTCCATTTTATGGGCTCAAAAAACAGAATACGCTACGGTGAGTAACGTTTCTTATTATGATATTACTAACTCAAAGACCGATGAGTACGTTAAAGAGCGCTGCGTTTTAGATGTTTATTATCCAAAAAACAGCAAAGGTTTCGCTACGGTAATTTGGTTTCATGGTGGCGGACTTTCAGGTGGAAACAAAGAGCTACCGGACGGACTAAAAGACAAAGGTTTTGCAGTGATTTCTGTTAATTATCGGTTGTCACCAAAGGTAAAAGTCGAAAAATGTATCGAAGATGCTGCTGCTGCGGTAGCATGGACGTTTCAAAATATCGAAAAGTACGGTGGAAATAAGTCGTTAATTTTTGTTTCTGGACATTCCGCAGGAGGTTACCTGGCCCTGATGGTTGGTATGGATAAAAAATGGTTGCAGGCAAAAAATGCCGATGCGAATACAATTGCAGGTTTAATTCCGTTAAGTCCGCAAGTAATTACTCATTATGAATTGCGCAAAGAACGTGGAATTCCAGACACCCAGCCTGTCGTTGACGCATTCGCTCCCTTGTATCATGTGCGCGCTGATGCACCACCGTTATTACTCATTACGGGTGATAGAGAACTAGAAATGTTAGGACGTTACGAAGAGAATGCATATTTCATGCGAATGATGAAAGTTGTTGGTCATAAAGCTACAACGCTCTATGAAATTCAAGGTTTCGGACATAATATGGTAGAGCCTGCTTTGCCATTATTGGTCAATCAAGTGAAGAAAATAACCGCTGAGAAAATGGAACATTTAAAGTAATTTTTAGAATTGAAATATAAAATATAAAATTTTCAAAAATGCTTCGCTTCATAATTTTTGTTTTATTAAAAGTTGTGAGAATGTCTCTGACTTCGCACCTTCAATTTGAATAAAGCTCAGTAAATCTAAGATTAATAAAAAAAGCTCCAGATTTTAGACTGAAGCTTTTCTAGTAATGGGAGACGCTAAAACAGCTGCCAATTGTTTCTTTACGAAATGTTTTTCAAGAAGTGTAAAAGTTTTATTTCCTTTTGAATGAATCGTATCATAAAAAATGCAAATAGAAATAAAAAAATATATCCGCTTAATAAAATGTATAGATAAAAGCCTCTTGAGAAAATTGATTTAAAAACTGGTAAGAGCAATGTAAATCCAGCTGTATACGTGAGGTAAATAATAGGAGTAAGGATGTAATGTATTTTTTTTCTCCAAGTATAAAACTGATGTGCTAGTTTACTGTACTCTATTAATGTGAGATCAGTATTTAAATTGGCAAGCTTTTTTACGCTGATCCATTCTAAGGCTACGCGGCTCACAAGCATTACAATCATAATGCACAAGCCAATACTAAACTGTATGTTTCTATAAGCATCAGCCCAAATATAATAAGAGATTAATATTATTGAGGTAAGGCTTAAAATTATTCTGGTCCATAAATGACTGCGTTTAATTTTTTTAGTATGTAACTCCGCTTTTTTTATAATTTCGCTGGGAGTTGGTTGTGATTCAGATGCTGTCTGCTGATTCCAGATATTTTGTAATTCTTCAAATGTTTTCATTTTGTACACATTGAGTTAAACTTTTTTTGATTCTGTGAATTCTAACGCGAAGGGTTTCTTCGGTTATCCCGATTACTTCTGATATTTCCTGATATTCTAAACCGTCTAAAGTCATCAGGATGATCATCTTGTTCGTTTCTTCCAATTTTTGTATGCATTGATACATTTGTCTAAGCTGCTCATCTTTTTCGCTCGAATAGGTTTCTGAAACAATCTGAGGCAGGATATCGGTCCTGATTTCTTTCTTTGTAGATGATTTTCTCAAATAAAGAAGGCAAGTGTTTACTGCAATTCTGTAAATCCAAGTGCTGATATTTGATTCATTTCTAAAAGTGTCTAACTTCTCCCAAACTTTGATAAAGATTTCCTGAGTTGCATCAGAGGCTAATGCGGTATCGCCACAAAAATATCCTTTGCACAATCGAAACACTTTATTGTAGTGCTTGTAATAAATCTCGTCGAATAATTCTTTTTTAGCCACCTTATTTTAATTCAAGTTTTACTTTATCCATAAACCATTCCGGTTGATCGTACATAACAAAATGAGCGGAGTTTGCTGCATACTCAATTTTAACAGAAGGTAGGTTTTCATACTGGGCTTTATAGGTGTTTTGTACTGTGGTAAGATCTGGATTTGAAGCAGCTAAAATTACAACAGGAATTTTAATTTTAGAAATTTCTTTGCGCAGGTCTAAGTTTAGCATGTCGATATAACCGTGAACGTAAGTTTTTCGATCCACAAGACGCATCCATTCATTGATAGTCTTTTGTTTTTCTTTGTTCATACACATAAAAGAAGTGGATTGCGAATTCATTCCGTCAAACGCTTTTTGGTCCATAGTCATCATCATTTTACTTTGCGGATTGTCATACGAAATAATTTCTCCTTTGTAGTTAGGAATCATTAAAGCGGCAGTTGCAGGCAAAGCATCAACGATGATTAATTTTTTGAACAAATTGGTTTCCTGAGAGGCTAACCACAAGCTTAAAGTACCTCCTAAACTATGACCAATTAATGTAACATTTTTTATTTTTTTAGTTTTGACATAGGAAATGACCTGATCTTTGATGGTAGCCAACCAAGGAGTTTCAATAGGAGGGACATTCCCAAATCCCGCAAAAGTAAAAATATGACATTCGTTGTTTTTAGAAAGTTCGGCTACTGTTTCATTCCAAACTTCACCGGTACAACCAAAACCAGGAAATAACAAGACTGGAGTTCCTTTTCCTTTTACCTCTACTTTGAAGGCAGTTTGAGCAAAAACAGATTTTGAGATCAAAAGGAAAAATGCAATAATTAAAATAGATTTCGTTTTCATAAGATGTATTTTTTTAAAGTTTACCTTTTGATACAGTACGATATTAATTGTTACCTCAAAAAAACATTTTTTTTTAATTTTTTTTTTTGAGAATCAATTTTTGGATTTAAAGGCAAGAAAATCAGAGTGATTGTAAGTTTTTTAAAGAAAAAAAACACCAGCTTTTTCAAGTGGTGTTTTCGTCATAGTAACCGCTCTCTAAGAAGAGTGTCTTTTAAAAGCTGTGCGAATGTCTCCGACTTTCATCCGTAATCTGCATCAAGCATTATTACATCTGATATAACCGCAGATTCGCAGATTAAATAATACCACAATCTGCGAATTTGCGGTGAAAAAATATTTTAAATGGCTCGAAGTCGGAAACATTTACAAAGTAAGGTAGTTCAAATTGATCTCCTTGCTCTCTCATAAAAGCACCTTATCGAAAGATGTGCGAATGTCTTCGACTTCGCACCATCAATCTGAATAATCTTTATTAAATCTACGATAAACAAAAAAAGCTTCAGATTTCTCTGAAGCTTTTATAGTAGTCTCGCACTGGTGGAGACTCGAATCTGTGTCCGCCGCGGCGGATATGAGCCCGACGAGTTTTTATTTTAGAATTAAATTTTTAATAAACTCTCTTCCAATTCCTGACTTTAAATATTTTTCTCTTTTCATGGCTTCAGCTTTAGAAGAGAAAAATTCAACATAAATTACAGTCCAAGGTCTAAATTTCAAGGTGTGTCCTTTGGTGCCTAAAACGTTATGCGATTTGAAACGTTCTATGAGGTTCGATGTAAATCCTGTATAGTTTTTATTGAATTTTTCAGAATATAAAATGTAAACCACAAATTCATCCATAATAGAAAGTTTTTAAAAACAAAAAACACCAGCTTTTTCTGAAGCTTTTATAGTAGTCTCGCACTGGTGGAGACTCGAACCTGTGTCCGCCGCGGCGGATATGAGCCCTCCTAATTCGTGTCTACAATGTGAATAAGGCTTCATCAAAGCTAAGATAAACAAAAAAAGCTTCAGATTTCTCTGAAGGTTTCTAGTAGTCCGCCGTGGCGGAGACTCGAACCTGTGTCCGCCGCGGCGGATATGAGCCCTCCTAATTCGTGTCTAAAATTTAAATAAAGTAAAATAAACAAAAAAAAGCTTCAGATTTCTCTGAAGCTTTCTAGTAGCGGGAACAGGACTCGAACCTGTGACCTTCGGGTTATGAGCCCGACGAGCTGCCTACTGCTCTATCCCGCGATGTGCGTTTTGTAATCTCAATAAGGCTACTTAGTAGCGGGAACAGGACTCGAACCTGTGACCTTCGGGTTATGAGCCCGACGAGCTGCCTACTGCTCTATCCCGCGTTGTTTCGGGTGCAAATGTACGACGTTTTTCTAGAAATACAATCAAAATTTTAAAAAATGTTTTATTTCGTCTATTGAGTTGATATGGCTACCTTTGCATGATAAATTTATTTTAAAATATGTCACATAAAGCAGGTTTTGTAAACATCATAGGGAATCCAAATGTTGGTAAATCAACATTAATGAATGCCTTTGTTGGAGAGCGATTATCAATTATTACTTCAAAAGCACAAACAACTCGTCATAGAATTCTAGGTATTGTAAACGGTGAGGATTTTCAATTGATCTTATCGGATACGCCAGGAATCATTAAGCCTGCCTACGAAATGCAGGAATCGATGATGAACTTCGTGAAATCGGCTTTTGAAGATGCTGATGTGTTGATTTACATGGTCGAAATAGGGGAGCAGGAACTTAAAGACGAAGCGTTTTTTAATAAAATCATCCACTCGAAAATTCCAGTTTTGCTATTGCTGAACAAAATTGACAATTCGAACCAAGAACAATTAGAGCAACAAGTGGCTTTTTGGACAGAGAAAGTTCCGAATGCTGAAATATACCCAATATCAGCGTTGCAAAATTTTAATGTTCCTGAAGTTTTTCAAAGAATCATTACACTTTTGCCAGAGTCGCCAGCCTATTACCCAAAGGACCAACTTACGGATAAGCCAGAGCGTTTTTTTGTGAATGAAACCATTCGTGAAAAAATCTTGTTGAATTACAGCAAAGAGATTCCGTACGCAGTTGAAATTGTTACCGAAGAATTTTTTGAAGACGACAATATCATTCGCATTCGTTCTTTGATTATGGTGGAACGCGAAACTCAAAAAGGAATTGTGATTGGTCATAAAGGTGCCGCCTTAAAAAAGGTAGGTACTGAGGCGCGTGAAGATTTAGAGAAATTCTTTGGAAAACAAATTCACATTGAGCTTTAC
Source organism: Flavobacterium sp. K77 (assembly GCF_021608205.1). Classification (NCBI taxonomy): domain Bacteria; kingdom Pseudomonadati; phylum Bacteroidota; class Flavobacteriia; order Flavobacteriales; family Flavobacteriaceae; genus Flavobacterium; species Flavobacterium sp. K77. The sequence continues at coordinate 765,920 of NZ_JAKIHO010000001.1, forward strand.
GTAAAAGTGAACAAAAACTGGAGAAGTAACGCGAATATGTTGAAGCGTTTTGGGTATAATCAGTAGTGAATAGTGAATAGTGAGAAGTGAATAGTGAGAAGTGAGAGGTGAGGAGTGAGAGGTGAGAAGCGAGAAGTGAATAGTGAGAAGTGAGAGGTGAGGAGTGAGAGGTGAGAGGTGAGAAGTGTGGAGTGAGAAGTGAGGAGTGAATTGATGGTAATTTTTTAGTTTTCATTTAAATGCAATATTTAAAATCAGTACTAGAGTTAGTCTCTTGTACTGATTTTTTTTTTAGCCCAGAACGAAAAGGAAACCCCGCAGCGAAAAAAGGATGCTGTTGCTGCGCGTGTAGAGCGACCAAAGGAAGCTCCTGCACGGGCTTTGCAACAGCTCCTTGAGGCGCGAGGAGTTGTATTGTAGCGCTGGAATAGCTCCTGATGATTTTAAAAGTGATAAAAATATTTTGATAAATGATGTATTTTTATTGTTATTCAATAAATATTGATATATTTGTGTTTTAATTTTAAATACTTTGTATCATGTCTAGAAAAACCAATTTTGTTTTTAAAGTAGTGCAAGTGGTATCTTGGATTATTTTTGTGGGGCTTTGCATCCAGGCGGGTGGCTTTATTTTTAACACTGTTTTTACGTTGCTGCTCAATCCTGCTGGGGCAAGTAAGTTTTGGACAGAGGTTGATTTGGCAGCTTTGTATCATTTCAACCAGTCGCATTATGTGACTTTGACTGTTTTAATGTGTATTGTTGCGGTGTTGAAAGCGATCTTGTTTTATACTATTGTACTCGTTTTTCACAGTAAAAAAATTGATTTGGCACAGCCTTTTAATGATTCTCTGAAAAAGTTTATTGATTTGGTGGCTACCATTTCTTTTGGAATTGGGTTGTTTTCCTTGTGGGGAGCTGGCTTTACAAAGAATTTGATTGCAGACGGACTACAAATGCCTAATGTTGCTGATTTAAGTTTTGGTGGCGGTGATGTGTGGTGGTTTATGAGTGTCATTTTATTGGTAATTGGGCAAATTATAAAAAAAGGAATCGAAATGCAGCAAGAAAACGAACTAACCATTTAAGTTATGGCAATAATTGTAAACCTAGATGTGATGATGGCTAAGCGCAAGATGTCATTGAACGAGCTTTCGGAGAAGGTAGATTTGACCTTGTCTAATTTATCCATATTAAAAACAGGAAAGGCTAAGGCGGTTCGGTTTAGTACTTTGGAAGCTATTTGTAAAGCCTTAGATTGCCAGCCAGGCGATATTTTAGAATATTCGAAGAACGAATAAATACAAACGCTAGTGTTGCCGTTGTGAGTTTTGTTTTGAAGATGAGGTGGTTAGGTTTTGGCGTTGTGGCTAATATTCGAAAAAAATTGATAATCACGCTTTTAAACACTACCTTTGCCACCCGAAACGGAAAAATAAGGTTTCGGAAAAACGAATTTTCAAATTATATTATGAATAACATTGTTGCGATAGTAGGAAGACCTAATGTAGGGAAATCGACCCTTTTTAATAGGCTGATACAAAGAAGAGAAGCTATTGTAGATTCAGTATCTGGGGTGACCCGCGATAGAAACTATGGTAAAAGCGAGTGGAACGGAAAAGAATTTTCTGTAATTGATACCGGAGGATACATAAAAGGTTCTGATGACGTGTTTGAGGGCGAGATCCGTAAGCAAGTAGAACTGGCTATTGATGAGGCCGATGTAATTATTTTTGTGGTTGATGTTGAGGAAGGCATTACGCCTATGGATGATGTGGTGGCGCGCTTGTTGCGTAAAGTGACTAAGCCAGTTTTGCTAGCGGTAAACAAGGTTGATAACGCCATGCGTGAGAAAGATGCCTTGGAGTTTTACAACTTAGGTTTGGGTGAATACTATACGTTTGCCAGTATATCTGGTAGTGGAACAGGAGATTTATTGGATGCTTTAATTGATGCTTTCCCGGTAAAACCAGAACCTGTTCAAGAGGAAGTGGTATTGCCACGTTTTGCAGTAGTTGGGCGACCAAATGCTGGTAAATCAAGTTTTATCAATGCCTTGATTGGTAAAGAACGTTTTATGGTAACAGACATTGCGGGTACTACGCGTGATGCTATTGATACGAAGTTTGACCGTTTTGGGTTTGAATTTAACTTGGTGGATACTGCGGGAATTCGTCGTAAGGCTAAGGTAAAAGAAGATTTAGAATTTTACTCGGTAATGCGTTCTGTGCGTGCTATTGAGCATGCTGATATTTGTATCCTTGTTATTGATGCGACACGTGGATTTGAAGGGCAAGACCAAAGTATTTTTTGGTTGGCCGAAAAAAACCGAAAAGGTGTTGTAATCTTGGTAAACAAATGGGATTTGGTTGAAAAAGATACCATGTCAACCCGCGATTACGAAGAGAAAATCAAGAAAGAATTAATGCCGTTTACGGATGTGCCTATTCTTTTTGTTTCGGCATTGACCAAGCAGCGTTTGCTAAAAGCATTAGAAGCTACGGTAAAAGTATACGAAAACAGACAGCAGCGTATTGCGACTTCTAAATTTAACGAATTCATGCTTAAGGTAATTGAGGCTTATCCGCCACCAGCTACCAAAGGGAAATATGTAAAAATTAAATATTGCATGCAGTTGCCTACACAAACGCCTCAGTTTGTATTTTTTGCTAACATGCCACAATACGTTAAGGAACCTTACAAACGTTACCTTGAAAATAAAATTAGAGAAAATTGGGATTTTTCAGGAGTGCCAATCGATATTTATATTAGAGAGAAATAAAACTAGAAAACCACTTTGTAACGAAGTGTTTTTTTTTGTTGTTACAGATGCCAAAAGCCTAAGATTTTATTCTTGGGTTTTTTTGTAGTATTTATTTCTAGTTTATGGATTTGTGAGTTATTTGAAGATTTCTATTGTTAAGAAAATTATTATGATTATTTTCGTGGCAATTAGAACTTTTGTAATGGCATGAAGCTATCGATATTAGGATAGATTGGATTTGTTTTATGAGACATATACATTAGTTGTGAGAAATGATGGTGTAACGCAGGAAAAAATCGATAAAAATCAAATAATGTCAATATTATCAGAAACCCAAAAAGAAATAAATTCAGAATTTCCCGAATTGTATAAAACATATAGTGATAAGACAAATAAAATTAATAATTTTTTTTCAAATTTATCTTTTAAGCAAATTTTATTAATATTTCTTTGTTCCATTTTAATCGTTTTTCTTTATACATATTTTAATTTTGAATTTCTTAATATATTAGATATTGACTTCAACGACACTATTAAGATTTTAACACCGAGTGTTATAACTTTAGTTTCTATGAATTTATTCGTAACTAATTTATTACTGACTCATTTAAAAGATGATAGAGATGATTTAGAAAAAATAATTACCAAAAAAGTACATTTTAAATTTATCACATACTTCGGATTTGCTATTGTTTTTTATCTTTTAGTATTAATTTTTACTTTTAAAATTTTAGTAATTTATAAAACGAATATTTTAATCTTATTGTTTTATTCGTTTCTTATTTTTATCTTTTTATTAATAAATCTATACAAAACTGTTTTTGAATTTATCAATAAAACAACCAGAAAAAATATTATAGCCAAAGAGTTAAAAATTGAATTTGAAAATATACTTTATGTAAAAAAAGTTAAAAAGGAATTTAGAATTAAATATAATAACTTTTTTAAAAATAATAATTTCACGCTCACAACCTCACATTTATTTAACTTTGATGATCAACTCAAAGACAAACATAATATCACAGTTAATTTTGACAAAGTAAAATATTTTAGAGATATCAGAAGCACAGAATTACTAAAACATTTCATCAAAATTAAAAATAAAGTTAACTATTATACAAATTTAGAACTTGACGAAAAAACACCAGCAAATAATGATTTATTATTAATTTCAATTGATGAAGAAAACAATAAATTATCAAATTATTTCATTTATAAAGACAAGCCAATGTTTGAAGAAAGTTTTGAAACTGATATCTTAAATATCCTTTTGAAAAAAATAGATTATAATGTCAGTAATAATAAATTAGAAGATTTGAAAGAAGATTTGTCAAATGTCAATGACATTTTTGAAAAATTTCTTAATACTTACTAAAATGCAATATAAAAATAAATATAGAAATAATTTTGAACCAAATAGTATTGATTATGTTAATCAACTAATTTATAAAATTGAAGAAAGTATTATCACGGCATCAAAAAAAAATAATGATGAAGTTTATTTAGAACTCATTCTTTTTTTAAGAGATGACTTAATATTGAAATCAGTAAAAAAATCAACTACAACATATAATCAATTAATTAGAATACCTTCAAACATCTATTCTCATCTTAGTAATGAAAGTAAAAAAAGATTAATGGAAGTTTTTACAATTCGATTTACAGAAAATATTTCTTTTATTAGTTACACTGATGAAATTGATAATGAATATTTAGAAATATCATACTTTGCATTAATATCATTAATTAAGAAAATCATAGATGAAAAAAATAATGAAAATTATAATTTAATTTTAAAAAAAATAAGTGAGAGCTTATACAAGTTTAACGACTATAAAGATAATTATTACAATTTTAGCTTTGCTTTCACAATTTTATTTTGGCAATTTTATCTTTTTCAAAATAATAAAATTAAATTAAAAGATTATAATATAAAACTACTTGAAGATATCTTAAGTCAAACGTATGATTATAGAGAAGAATTAATAAATTCTTTTTTTAAATATAAAACTGATGTCGATAAAGGTTTGTGGGAATGTGGAGATTGGCAAATCGAAGAGCCTATAATTGGCGAAGCCACTTGGTTATTAATGCCGTCAACTTGGCTTAACTTTGGTTTTACAATTATGCTTTTTAAGTATAATATTTTAAACTATGGTGTAGATATAAAAAAAATTAATATTCTTAAAAATTTTCGATTTGAATTAGATGATATAATAAAGAATATAGAAGTTATTGAAAAAAATAAAAAAAAGTGGTTTTCAATACTTTATACAAACAATTTTACTTTGGAACAAAGTAATGATAGTTTTGATTATAGTAAAACACGAATTATTGAGTTCTTTAAAATATTAAAAAAAGAACAGGAAATTATTTATTATAAAGAAATATCAAAGATTCCATTATCCACAACAAAAATTGATGATTTTAAGAAAAATGTAGGTAATATTTGGGATAATAACTCTATAGTTCCAACTTTATTGAAATTTTACGATCGAGTAGAATATTTACCAAATGTTTTCAAAAAAGATGGAATTGGATTTTTTACAACAATGTTAAAATCAAAATTTGCTTTCATTGATGGTGAAAATTATCAAAACATTTATGGACTTACTGATTTTGGTAATAAAACTGCAAGAGAAGTAAACAAACAATTTTTCTTATCTTTATTAGAAAAAGAAAGAGCAATAATTTTAAAAAGAGATGAACTTAAAAAAGAAGTTGATAGATATATTAGCTCCTTGGAAGATAAAACGAAAGTTGTTATTTTTTCCAATTGGATAAGTAATGATATTTTAAACAATTCCCAAAATGATATAGAGTATTTAACTCAAACAAACATTCCTTTTTGTAGATCTAAATATAAAAACATTCCTGTTTTCAACAACTACGAGCTAAAAGATTACGTTTTTATAATAGATCTTAACACAATAGAATATAAAATTTTTCAAAAAGATAATTGGTATAACAATGAACTATTAATTGAAATTACTGAACCTATTAAGGCAGAAGTAATTGAAAAAGCGAAGAAATCATCCGAATGGAAAAAAAGAGATGGAATTGAATATTCAGAAGAAGAAATTTTAGTTTTGGAAGAAAATTCAATTAACATTAAAATCTTGTTCAAATTTGAGCTTAATATACTTGACAAAAGTAAGTATGCTATTTTTAAAATTGAAAACTAAAAATCACTTCTCACAACACACGCTACAAGCAATTTGGGTATTTGGCTTAATGGAAAAATTGGTTTGTATTTGGAAGATTTGGCAAATCCGAAGAATGGGCTTAATTTAGTTCCAAATCTGCTATATCACGAGAACAATAGTCCCGAAGAAATTCGGGATTTTTTTTAGGATTTATTTTTCCAATTCAAACGATGAAAAACACTCAATCGAATAATATCGCGATCAAAAAAGTCAACACCGCTAGGTCGCCTTTGATAACTGTTGAGGTAGCCTAACTCATACGAAAAATGGTTGCTAGCTTGAAAATGTATCGCTGCGTAAATTCTGTTTTGGTCAAAGGTGTTTTTACGGTTAGATTTTCCAGCATTGAACATGATTTCATCAGAGAGAATGGCTTTTATAGCTTGGTTTTCTTTTTTCCAAAAGGTATAATCTCCTTGTAGGCGGTATCTAAAACGCCATGAAAAAGTACTTCCAGGTAGTAATCCTGAGGAATTCGCGTTCTGAATAAAACGTTCCTCTACTTGAAAACGTTGATTAATTACTGTTTTTTTGCCGCTGATTCTCCAAGTCAAGTCTTGTTGCCCGCGGTATTCCGGAATTCTAAACTCGGGATTGATTTCGGGTACTTGTGTAGTAACCGAAAAATGAGCCAAACCAGCACCTGTTTCAAGATAGCTGTTTATTCTGTAACGTCCTTGCACACGCAACACGTAAACGTTTTGCTGAATCGGTTTTGTGAAAACTCTGTTGTCAATTTCAGAATGTAAAGACCATTTTTCACTCAACAGCAATTGGTTGTAATAGCGCGTCCATACAATACTTTGATGGTCTACTTTTTTTACGGTTTGAGCTTGCAACCCCAAACAGAGTAGTGTACAAAAGAAAAGGAATTTTTGAGTCATTAGTTTTAAAATGGTTGCAAATGTACACAAAGTCAACCATTTTAAAGTAGTTACGTATTTGTTGATTCAATTTATTACCCATAAAAAAAAAGCACCGCTAACTTATAGGATAGCGGTGCTGTGTTATAAAAGACTGAAGTTGTTGTTTATAACGAATATTTCAAGGTAATTCCGTAAGTTCTTTGGTCGCCTAAAACACCAGCATAATGCCCAGCATTTCCGCCAGCTGGTAATAATTGCTCAAAGTAATCTTTGTTCAAGAGGTTTCGACCCCAAAAGTTTACAGATAATCCTTCGGTTGCTCTAAATCCGAAACGACCGTTAAAGATAGCATATCCTTGAACCACCAAGTATTTTGAAGCTGATGGACTTGATGAAAATTCAGAACGTGCATACGAGTCAATTGCCACAAAGAATTTACCTAAGTTGCTAAAAAACTTAGCTGATTTGGTATATTCTCCGCCTAAACTTCCGGCCCATTTTGAAACACCAGGCAAAGTAGTTCCAGACACATCTTTGAAAGATACAGGAGCTCCCGTTTCTTCAAGAGGCAGTGGAGCGTTGGTGAATTTAATATATTTACCATCCGTGTAACTCAACGCCCCGTTAAAAGTAAAATGTTCGTTGACTACAAAACTAGCATCCACTTCGGCACCTCGTACACGTACTTTGTCTGCATTGGCTAGGTAACCACGATTAACTCCTAATTCAGCTGCCTGTACATTGGTTTGGAAATCTTTGATATCTGTATTGTACAAAGTCAGGTTTAAAATAGCTCTTTTGAACGGAGAGGTTTTTATCCCAATTTCATAATGATTTACATCTTCGGGTCTAATGACGGCAAGATCAGCTAAAGTTTGTCCTGCAGCAGGAGTAGGCAATCCGGCTACGTTTACACCCACTGGCTTGTAACTTTTAGCGTAAGTAGCGTAGCCATTAATTTTATCAGTCGCTTTGTAATTCACCGTTATATTTCCTGAAAAGTCAAACTTATCTTTGTTTGCAGAGAAGGTTTGGTTAGTGTACACCGCTCTTTTTATTGCCAATAATTGTGGATCATTGGTTTGTAAACCACCGTACGTTTGACGGTCGTAATTTGATTCCTTTTTGTCATAATTGTAACGTAATCCCGGTAGAATGTGCAATCTATCGGTAACTTGCCAATCTAATTGACCAAACAAAGCCGCACTTACAGCATGAATATCAGCAATGGTGCGTATTTCGTAGCCTTCAAGTAATCCTGGTTCAGCCCATCTAGCAAGCGGCACAGGAGTTGAAACCCCATTATTGTTGTAGTTTACTGGCGATTGAGAAAAACGCCATTGTGCATTCCCAGATTCTTCTGTTCCTCTAATCTTAACCGTTTGATCGATAAAAAAGGCACCAATTACTCCGCTTAATTTAGAAGATACTTGTCCAGCATAGCGAATTTCTTGTGTCAACTGCGTATGTCTGGCTGGGTTTTGTGATTTCGCCAAAACCTGAAGTCCCGTAAAATCCCTATCGTTGGAAGGATCCCAGTTCCAAAAACGCCATGCTGTAGTTGAGGTCAAAGTTCCTTTACCTATTTTAGTATCTACATTAAGCGATGCGCCGCCCAAATCTTGTCCAGAACGCCAAGGTGTATCGTGATCAATTTTACGGTCAAAAGCATTTCTGCTTGGGAGTTGGTAATTCAAATCAGCAATGATGGCATCAAATTGGCGGTAAGCAGCTCTTTGCGTTGGCGCTACACCAGCTATTACTTGCGCATACCCATCAGGACGTTGTGTGGTGATGTCAGCTGCGAATAAAATGTTTGTGTTTTCAGAAGCATTGTACAATAATTGGCCTCTAATTCCTTGATTATTTAAAGTATTTGTAGGTCTTCCAGTAGCTACATTATCAATTAATCCGTCTCTTTGTGTTCCAGAAAATGAGATTCGACCAGCCAGTTTTTTACTTAACGCACCTGTTATTGATGTTTTAGCTTGAAGGAAACCGTAATTTCCGTAGCTTACTTCAAAATCAGCACCAGCTGTAAAACTTGGTTTTCTGGTGGTTATGTTAAAAGCACCTGAGGTTGTGTTTTTGCCAAAAAGTGATCCCTGTGGTCCACGCAATACTTCGATGCGGTCAATGTCTACAAAGTCTAAAGTGGTGGCTGCTGGACGTGCATAATACACACCATCAACATAAAAACCAACACCAGGATCAATTCCGTCATTAGTAAGTCCGTAAGGCGAACCAAGTCCTCTAATGTTGATACCCGTATTTCTAGGATTGGAGGAGTACAATTGTACCGAAGGAATCAATTCTTTCACACGATTTACGTTGAAAGCACCTGCTTGATCTGCTTGTTTTCCGGTTACTACAGATACAGCAATTGGGATATCTTGTGCTTTTTCTATTCTTCTGCGAGAGGTAACTACCACTTCAGAGAGTACTTTTTCTTCTCCGTACGAAATGATAATCTCCAGCGGTTTTACGTTGGTAGGCAATTCGGTAATTTTAATTTCTTTGGTATTGTAGCCTGCGTATTGCACGATCAGCGTGAAAGGAAGTGACTTTGCTTCAATACTGAAAGTTCCATCAGCTAGCGTTGTAGTAGTGTTTGTGGTGCCTTTGAGCACGATGTTGACACCTTCAATTGGCGCATCTTGTTCGTCTTTTACTTTTCCTTCAAGAAGTACTTGCGCAAAAGAAGTAGAGAAAACTAGAAAAAATAATAAAGTAGTGCTTAGTTTTAGATAAGTATTTTTCATTTATAGTATATATATGTAATTAGTAGAGTTTTAAAATATTTTTTTTTATTTCTAACACATACACATCATACAAAGGGGTGATTTGGGGTTTAATTTTTTGAAAACTTCTAAGGATTTTTGTACTTGCATCTTTTTCATCTTGCTTTAAATAGAGTTACTATTAATATTTCGATGCAAATATATATAAATTCTATAAAATTAGTCGAGTTTAAAATATATTTTTTTAACGATGTATTAACGAAGCAATAGTGATGCCTTGCATGGCTTTGAGTGTTTCCTCACGAATGACAATTAGCCCGTGACGTAAGGCGCATGTTGATTCATCAGTACAGTCAGAACAGCGTTCGTAAAAATTTAAAGAGGCGCAAGGCAGTAAAGCGATTGCACCATCAAAAAGCCGATGGATATCCGCTAAAGTGATTTCATTTTTAGATTTTAAAAGGTAATAGCCGCCAAGTTTTCCTTGTTTGCTACCTACAAAATGCCCGCGTTTGAGGTCTAGGAGTATTTGTTCCAAGAACTTTTTCGGAATAGAAGCGGCGTCAGCAATTTCAAGAGTTCTTGACACGTGTGTGTCCTCTTGTTGTGCTAAATATAAAAGGGCTTTTAAAGCATATTTGGCTTTTTGTGAAAGCATGAAAATCTAATTTTAAATAAACACTCTTATTTATACGTGGCATAAAATAAGAGTGTTTCAATTATAAAGGAAATTATTTTAGTCTTAAAATAGCTGTAGCGTTTACCAACCGCCGCTAGATCCTCCGCCAGAGAAACCGCCTCCGCCAAAACCACCACCGAAGCCGCCGCCTCCAAAGCCTCCACCTGAAGAACCGCCAAATCCACCTCCGCCACCACGGCCAAGGTTGCTTAAAATTATCACATCGAGTAGGGAAGAGCCAATGCCTCCGCCACCGTTGTTGCCATTATTTCGGTTGCCTTTACTGCGCGATGCTATAATTATTAAAACAATCACAATTAAAATGATGGGTCCAATAGGAAAGCCTTTGCTCGATTTTTTTTCAACGCGTTTGCCTTTGTATTTTCCTTTAAAAACGTCAATTAAGGCATCCGTTCCTTTGTCTAAACCGTTGTAAAAACTTCCGGCTTTAAATTCGGGAACAATAATATTTCGAATGATTTCACCACCTATACCAGCAGTTAATCGGTCCTCTAATCCATATCCAGGATTAATTGCAATTCGTTTTTCGGCTTTAGCCAAAAGAACAATCACGCCATTATCATCTTGAGCTGAGCCACCTATTCCCCAATTTTGTGCCCATTTGGTAGCGAGTAAACTCACATCTTCGCCCTTTAAACTTTCAATGGTTATGACTACAATTTGCGTAGTGGTCGAATCAGAATATCGGATGAGTTTTTGCTCTAATTGTGCTTTTTCGGTACTGCTCAAAACATTAGCATAATCGTATACGGATGTTTGTAAATCTGGTTTAGCCGGAATAGTAAATTGAGCATTTGCTACAAAACTTATCAGTAAGAAACCAATAAAGCAAAGTGTAGTTAAGATATTTTTTGGATATAGATTCATTATCCTTTTGAGATTTCGTTTGATAATTCGTTTGTATCGCCTTCTTGCCAAGGAAAGTAGCGTTGTAATTGTTCGCCTGCGCGGTGAATGCCATCAATCAAGCCTTGTTTGAAATCGCCTTTTTTGAAGTGCGCCACCATGATGTCACGCGTACAGTCCCAAAAATCATCTGGAACCACTTCGTTGATGCCTTGATCGCCACAAATAACAAAATTGCGATCTTCTACTGCCAAATAAATCAATACGCCGTTTTTCAATTCGGTTGCATCCATTTTCAACTCATGAAAAACATCCATAGCGCGGTCGTATGGATCTTGATCAGTAGTTTTTTCAATATGAACTCGAATTTCTCCTGAGGTATTTTTTTCAGCACTGCAAATGGCTGCTACTACTTCTTGCTCTTCGGCACTGCTCAACAAATCTTCTACTTTTGACATAAGAAAGGGATTGAATTACAAATAACGATTTTTAACTGCAAGATTGCAATCAAAAATCGTTATTCAAAATTAAAAATAGGATTTAGAATTTTACTTCAACAGGTTTTTCAGCACCTGCAACGGCTTTAAAGGCAGCTTTTTCTTTGTAGTCAGATAGAAACAATTTTCTAGGATTTTTCAAAACATAGTTGTTGTATACTTCTACTGATTCGTTGAAACGAGTTCTAGCTGTTAAAATTTGATTTTCTGTACTAGCCAATTCATCTTGCAATTTCATGAAGTTAGAATTTGCTTTCAATTCAGGGTAGCGTTCTACAGAAACTAATAATCTAGATAATGAACTGCTCACACCGCTTTGCGCTGAGTTAAAAGCTGCTAATTGTTCTGGGCTCACGTTAGCTGGGTCAATTGTTACAGAAGTAGCTTTGGCACGAGCTTCAATAACCGCTGTTAGTGTTTCTTTTTCAAAATCAGCGGCACCTTTTACCGTATTTACCAAGTTACCAATTAAATCATTTCGTCTTTGGTACGAAGTCTCCACGTTACCCCATTCTTTTTTAACTGCTTGATCAACTACAACAGCTCCGTTAGTTACGTTAATGTAGTACATAATAGCAAGTACAACTAATCCTCCAATGATAATCCAAGGCAAAAATCTTCTCATGTTTGTTTAATTTAATGTTTATTTGTTTTAATTGTTTGGTACTCCTAGCGTCACGCTAAAGTTCGTTTTTAATATTAGTTAATTGATTTCTAATTGCTTCTAGTTTTTTAATAATTTCGAATTTATCTAAGGTTTTCTTTTGACCTTCTTTCAAATGAATTTTTGCTCCTTCAAGCGTAAAACCTCTTTCTTTTACCAAATGATAAATCAATTGCAAATTGGTAATATCCTCAGGCGTAAACATTCTGTTGCCCTTTGCATTTTTTTTGGGTTTTAAAATATCAAATTCACTGTCCCAAAACCGAATAAGCGATGCATTTACATCAAACGCTTTGGCCACTTCGCCAATGCTGTAGTATCGTTTGTCTTTTGGTAAATCAATTTGCATTTTTATTTATTTTATAATTTTTTATTTCCGCCCTTTGAAACTAAACTTTTCGCTTCTCACTCCTCACTCCTCACAATTCACATCTCACGATTCACTTTTCACAACTCACTCTTTTAATCCAACGACTGATTCTCTTGATTTGCTAACTGCGCAATAACCACATATTCAACTGCCGAAATATTTCCGTAATAAAAATTAAGCGGGTTCACTACTTTATTATCCTTATGAACTTCGTAATGCAAATGTGGCGCTTCTGAACGTCCTGTGCTGCCAACATATCCTATAACATCGCCTCTTTTCACACGTTGCCCAGCTCTAGTGTTGTATTTGCTCAAGTGTGCGTATAAAGTTTCATATCCAAATCCGTGCCGAATTACAATATGATTGCCGTAACCCGAGGCAGTATTGTCTGCTTTTGCCACAACTCCATCGCCAGTGGCGTAAATGGGAGTACCTGATTTTGCTGTAAAATCCATTCCTTCATGCATTTTTCGCGCTTTCGTAAAAGGATCTGTTCGATATCCAAAACCAGATGCCATGTGTTTTAAATTCTCGTTTCGCACCGGTTGAATGGCAGGAATGGCTGACAAAAAATCACTTTTCGCATCGGCAAGCTTCAAAATGACATCCAAAGATTTTGATTGTATGGCAAGTTGTTTGCTCAAAACATCTACTTTTTTGGTGGTTGATTTTACCAACTCCGAATTGTCAAATCCGGCAAGCAATTGGTAACGATTGTTATCCTTAAAACCTTCTTTCCTAATCGAATCCGGAATTGCAGCTTTGTTAAAATACACGCGGTACAAATTATTATCTCTGTCCTCAATTGCGGCAACAACATCGCTCATTTCATCCAAGCGTTCGTTTAAAATTGCATAATTTAGTTTCAAATTTTCAATTTCACGAGCTTGCAAGCGGTCTTTTGGCGTTTCAAAATAAGGAGTGTTCAACAATACAATAAAACTCAAAAAACCAAACAAAGCTGCGGCAACTACAAAAAGCAATGCAACACCTATTTTTTGCCTTTTTTTGGTTTTTATTTTTCTATAGGCTAGATTTTCAGAATCGTAATAATATTTTACTTTCGACATATTTTAAAATACCCTATTTTTGCGCTTTGTAAAGGGTTAGTCGAACAAATTTAAGAAATGTTTCATTCGATACCGCCTTTTTTCAGGAATTAATAATACAATGTGCCCAATCCAGCTATCCGCTGCAAGGTTGTTTCATGAAATTGTTTTTTCTATTGCCCTTGCAGGAGCTTCCGTTGGTCGCTCTGCCAGCGCAAGAAAAAATAAATTTCATTTCACAACGCTTTTCGCTACTATCTGGGGCAAAAGGAACAAAAAGATTTAATGATTAAAAAATTGAAAAATTCAATTCTAAATAATCTTTAAACTGTTAAATCTTTAAATTTTTAAATTAAAAAAATGACATCACAACAAGTACGTAAGCAGTTTTTAGAGTTTTTCGCATCCAAAGGGCATTTAATTGTGCCTTCGGCGCCCATCGTTTTAAAAGACGATCCTACCTTGATGTTCAATAACTCAGGAATGGCCCAATTCAAAGAATATTTTTTGGGTAACGGAACTCCAAAAAGCAACCGAATTGCCGATACTCAAAAATGTCTGCGCGTTTCAGGAAAACACAATGACTTGGAGGATGTAGGTTTTGATACTTACCACCACACCATGTTTGAAATGTTAGGAAACTGGTCTTTTGGTGATTATTTCAAAAAAGAAGCTATCAATTGGGCTTGGCAACTTTTAACCGAAGTGTACAAAATCCCAAAAGAAAATTTATATGTTTCTGTTTTCGAAGGCAGCGCAGAAGATAATGTGCCTTTTGACCAAGAAGCTTGGGATATCTGGAAAACATTAATTGATGAAGACCGAATCATTCTTGGAAACAAAAAAGACAATTTCTGGGAAATGGGCGACCAAGGACCATGTGGACCATGTTCTGAAATTCACGTTGATTTACGTACCGATGCGGAAAAAGCTTTGGTATCAGGAAAAAGTTTGGTGAATAATGACCACCCACAAGTTGTTGAAATCTGGAATAATGTATTCATGGAGTTTAACCGTAAAGCCGATGGATCTCTTGAAAAACTTCCAGCACAGCACGTAGATACCGGAATGGGATTTGAGCGTTTGTGTATGGCATTACAAGGCAAAACATCCAATTATGACACTGATGTTTTTACGCCACTTATTGAAAAAGTAGAACAAATTACAGGTTTTAAATATGTAGACAATACTGTCACTCCGAGCGCAGACGAGGAGAAAACCAATATTGCCATTCGTGTTATTGTAGATCACGTGCGTGCGGTTGCCTTCGCTATTGCTGACGGACAATTGCCATCCAACACAGGTGCTGGTTATGTGATTCGTAGAATTTTGCGTCGTGCAATTCGTTACGGATTTACATTTTTGGATACTAAAGAACCTTTTATCAATAAATTAGTTGCTGTTTTAGCAGACCAAATGGGAGAGTTTTTCCCAGAGATTAAAGCACAACAACAATTGGTTACCAATGTAATTCGCGAGGAAGAAGCGTCGTTTTTACGAACTTTAGATCAAGGATTACAATTGTTAGACAAAGTGGTTGCTGAAACATCAGGAAATGAAGTTTCAGGAGCAAAAGCTTTTGAATTGTACGATACTTTTGGTTTTCCAAAAGATTTAACGGCTCTGATTTTAAAAGAAAAAGGAATGTCTTTCAACGAGGCTGAATTTGATGCTTCTATGCAAGAGCAAAAAAATCGTTCGCGTGCTGCATCTGAAGTTTCAACCGAAGATTGGACCGTGTTGATTCCTGGAAATGTAGAGACGTTTGTGGGTTACGACCAAACAGAAAACGAAGTAAAAATCACTCGTATTCGTAAAGTAGATTCTAAAAAAGATGGTGTTTTATATCAAATTGTTTTAGACAATACGCCATTTTATCCAGAAGGTGGAGGACAAGTAGGTGATAAAGGAACATTGGTTTCGGCAAACCAAACGATTGATATCATTGATACGAAAAAGGAAAATAATCTGATTTTACATTTTGCAAAACAGCTTCCAGAAAATATCGAAGCTAGATTTGTAGCAAAAGTAAATACGGATTTAAGAACGTCAACTTCTAAAAACCACTCGGCTACACACTTGATGCATTTGGCATTGAGAAGTCTTTTAGGAACGCACGTAGAGCAAAAAGGTTCGTTAGTAAATCCAAACTATTTGCGTTTTGACTTTTCGCACTTCTCTAAAGTTTCAGATGAGGAATTACGTCAAGTAGAGGCAAGTGTGAATGCTCAAATTGAAGCACAATTACAATTGGTAGAACACCGTAATATTCCAATTCAAGAAGCATTAAACAAAGGTGCAATGGCTTTGTTTGGAGAAAAATATGGCGATTCAGTTCGAATGATTGAATTTGGCGAAAGCAAAGAACTTTGTGGTGGAATTCACGTAAAAAACACCGCCGAAATCTGGCATTTCAAAATTATTTCCGAAGGTGCAGTAGCAGCAGGAATTCGTCGTATTGAGGCAATAACAGGTGATGCGGTTAAAAATTTCTACCAAAATCAAGAGAATACTTTGGCAGAAATCAAAGAAACTTTGAAAAATCCACAAGATGTTTTAAAATCGGTAGCTTCATTGCAAGACGATAATGCGAAGCTGAAAAAACAGATTGAGCAATTGTTAAAAGAGAAAATCGACGGATTAAAGAATATTTTGGTTGCTGATTTTCAAGAGGTAAACGGTATTAACTTTTTGGCAAAACAAGTTGATTTATCAATGAGTTCTACCAAAGATTTGGCGCAAGCTATTGGAACTGCTAAACCAAATTCATTCGTGTTTTTAGCTTCAATTGAAGAAGGTTTGCCTAACATCCATTGCTACATTTCAAAAGAATTGGTTGCAGAAAAAGGCTTGAACGCTGGAACTGTAATTAGAGAATTAGGAAAATTAATAGACGGGAATGGTGGCGGACAGCCTTTTTTTGCTTCTGGAAAAGGGAAAAATGCAAACGGAATCCAACAAGCATTAGAACAAGCAATTGCCTTTGTACAATAAGGCAAAGAGTTAAAATTTTTTAAATGTGAGCTATTTTGTGTAGCTTTGACAGCTTGAAGTGCTGCAAATAAAACAGTTAATCAACTGTAAAAATGCAGTTGCAACTTTTAAATGAAATGAAAAAATTAAAAATAGTACAGCTTATTGGTTTGTTGGTTTTGCTTTTTACTTCTTGTAGCCAAGAGAAAAATGGAGAGGTAAAATTAGTCAATAAAATAGTTGAAACCACTGCAGACGATAAGACAGTAACCACTGTTTTTAAGTACCAAGGAGATAAACTTGTAAATACAAACAGCGAGCTGGTTCGCAATGATTTCACTTATGTTGATAGTTTAATTTCGCAGATTAAAACTACAGATAAGAAAAATAATAAGGTAACGGTTTACAATTACACATACCAAAATGGTAAGTTGGCCCGTGTTGAATCATCTGATAAAAAAGTGGTGCGCTACCAATACAATACGGATGAAACAATTAACTATGAAGGTTTTGAACTACAAGATCAAAAAGAAAAACCTTTATATATGGGCGTATTGACTGTGAAATCCGCAAACATTATTACAAATAAAAAAACCTTTGTGGTAGATCAAAAAGGAGGTAAAAGCACTGAATTAATTACCTTAAACTACGATCAATTTAAAAACCCTTGGAACCAGATTGCAGGTGTTAGCAAATTACTAGATCATTTTGCTTTAATATCTGCCAATAACGGTATTATGACGGTTGTTGAAAACTCGACTGTTTTTGCTGACGACAGTGTGACATCTTCTGCTAACATGTACAGTTGTACAATGAAATATGATGACGACAATTATCTTATTGAACAGATTTTCGAAGACGCACCTGATGATCGAGAATATTTAAAAGTCACCTATTTTTATTAAAGATAAAACTTTATCAAAAGCCCTTTTCGATGTTTTGAAAAAGGGCTTTTTTTGTACCCATAATACAAAAGCAATACTAGTTTAAATTTTTTCTATGCAGTTTACTACACCAATTCCCATTCCTAAAAATGAATTCCTTATTGATTACACTTCTAAAATCATGTCAATAGGTTCTTGTTTTGCTGTAAATATGGCTGAAAAATTAGACTATTATAAATTTCAAAATAGCTGTAATCCATTTGGAATTCTCTTTCATCCACTAGCAATTGAAAAACTTATCGAGTTGGCTGTTTCTGAAAAGAAATTTACTGCTGACGATGTCTTTTTTCATAACGAACGCTGGCATTGCTTTGATGCGCATTCTGATTTGAGTACATCAAACAAAGACGAATTGTTGGGTACGCTAAATGCAATTCTTGTATCCGTTCACGAATACATCATGCAAGCAAGCCATTGCATTATCACTTATGGAACTTCGTGGGTATATCGTCATATCGAAAGCCAAAAAATTGTAGCAAATTGTCATAAAGTACCGCAAAAACAATTTCAGAAAGAATTGCTTACTGTTGCAACAATACAAGGAAGTATCACAAGTACAGTAAATTTAATTCGTACTCTAAATCCGGAATGCAAACTAATTTTTACAGTTTCACCAGTACGACACATCAAAGACGGTTTTGTTGAAAACCAAAGGAGCAAAGCCAATTTAATTTCTGCTTTGCATACTGTTTTGCAAGTTCCCCCTTCGGGGGCGGAGGGGGCTTATTTTCCCTCGTATGAAATCATGATGGATGAATTGCGTGATTATCGTTTTTATGCCGATGATATGTTGCATCCCAATCAAACAGCCATTAGTTACATCTGGAAACGATTTGTAGATGCGGTCATTTCCGAAAAAGCTTGGTCAACTATGGATGAGGTAGAAGGTGTCCAAAAAAGCCTTGCGCACAAGCCATTCAACCCCGAATCAGAAAGTCATTTGAAATTTCAAGCCAAAGTCAGAGAAAAAATAACTATATTAGAATCTCAATACTCATTCATGAAATTTTAATTATGTTTAAAAGAATATTAATCGGAATCGCAGCAGCTCTAATCATATTTTTATTGTTTAAATTCTGCGACTTCAAGAAAAACGAAGATCAAGATATTACGTATAACACCAATCTTATTCAGCAACAAATTTTAAATGTTGGGAAATTAGTGGTTACTGAAGGGCATTTTTCTGAGGTGATTACTTATAAAAACCAACAGAAATATTTGATGGATATGCTTTCTTTTGAGAAAAAAGCCTTGGTTGTGGTTAATGCTGATGTTACTGTAGCTTACGATTTGCACCTAATGAAATACGATATTGATTCCATTAACAAAATCATTACGATTGTTCAAATTCCAAAGGAAGAAATCAAAATCAGCCCCGATATTCAATTTTATGACGTCGAACAAAGTAAATTAAATCCTTTCACGGGTGACGATTACAATAAAATCAACAAGTCGGTAAAAGCCAATTTGGCTAAAAAAATTGAAAAATCGTCCTTGAAAACTAACGCACAAAACCGATTAATTAGTGAGTTGTCCAAGTTATTGATTACCACGAGTCAGTTGGGTTGGACATTGAAATATGACGGTCAAGTAATTGAAACCGAAAAAGACTTCGGACAAAAAATCAAAATGTAAAGCAAAGAAAAACCGCAAATTCGCAAATTTTTAGAATAATTTAAAATCTGCGAATCTGCGGTTAAATTTTTATTAAACTGTTTTCTTCCACAAAATTCATCTCTATCTTGTTTGAGATAAATCTGCGAATCTGCGGTTAAATTTTTTTCAAATGTTTTCCGATACCAAATCCAAATCTCTTAAATCTGCGAATTTACGGTTCATAGCTTTAAGCTTTCGCTTTGTCAAAAATCAAGTCTAAGCCACCAGCAATCAAATGAGCTACTTCGGGTCTTTTACTTTGCAATTGTTCTAGATACATCATGATTTCCTGAGCTAACTGCGGTTCATTTCTTTCCTGTAACAATTCTGTGATTTCAACTGCAAGTAGCCAATCGTTAGGATGGTTATTTTGCAACTTTTCAAAAATTGGAGCCAATGAAGTTTGTGTATCTTTTGTAACTCTGATATTTCGAACGGTTTGGTACAAAACTTCCAAATCATCGCGCTCAGCAGATTGTTTGGCTTTAATAGTTTTGCTCGACGGCAAATGCGTAATCAAATCAAAACTATTGACATCAGCAGGTCCTGAAAAAGCCGATGTTATCTTTTTCCCAACTGCCATATCATAAACGCCCCATTCTGGTTGAAACAATACTCTCTCGCCATGCGTAACCGTACAGTTTTTAAAACGAATCAAAGTAATTTCGCCCTGTAGGTTTCTCGATCCAGTAATAATTTCACCTGTAACTTTAATACCGCCTTCAAAATCTAAAGTAACTGTTTTCGATTCTAAAATATCGTAAGCATTCAAGTCTTTCGGACTCATATCTTCAATAGCCAAGTTGATGCCTTCTAATTTTCCAATTGGGCTACCAAAACCTTCTGGATGCGTTAATGTGCCGTGTCCTACCAATTCCTTTTCGCGGTAAGCCAATGCCGTTTTTCCAGTAGTTTGTAGGTAAATCGGTTTTCCATCGTGCTCAATAACCGAACTGAAAACACCTGAAATCTGCAAGCCAGTACTCAATTCAACGGTACCCAATGCTTTCGAATCAATAAGTTTTTTAATCCCCGACAAGCCTCCTGTTCGCAACGCCATTTTATTCGCAAACTCTTCTAAAACCAAATTCAAATACGCGAATGTTGGTGTTACGTACAACTGCGGCTGTAGTTTAGTAATGTCAAAACTCTGGTTAGCTGCCGAGATATCGTAAGGTATTTTTTTTACCGCAGGAGTCATGCAGTGTGCACTTTCGCCAATCGAGGAGAGTAGTCCCGCGCCGTAAATTTTCGGATCTTCTACAGTTCCAATTAAGCCGTATTCCACAGTCCACCAATGCAGGTTTCTAATTTGTGCCATTTCTGAGAGTTCTCCCATATTATTTTGCAAATCTTCCACCGCTTTTTCAGCAGCAGCAATAGTGGCTTCAGGCGTATCTTCGGCTTCTTTTACAATCGATAAGTAACGAATGGCCTCATACATTTCGTAATCTTTGTGCGATGATATCGCTTTACAACCAATTTCACCAAATCGACGCAAATATTCAGCATATTCCGGATTAGCAATGATAGGCGCATGTCCGGCACCTTCGTGAATAATATCGGGTGCTGGAGTATATTCAATGTGTTCGAGTTGTCTGATGTCTGATGCAATAACCAATACATTGTAAGCTTGGAATTCCATAAAGGCATTTGGCGGAATAAAACCATCAACTGCAACCGCAGCCCAGCCTATTTCGCTCAAAATACGGTTCATGCCGTACATACTCGGAATATTGTCAATTTCAATCCCTGTCTTCTGCAAACCGTCTAGGTACGAATTGTGGGCTACCTTCGATAAATACGCCACATTTTTTCGCATCACATAACGCCAAACCGCTTGGTTAATGGGCGTGTAATCGCTATAATCTTGAGGTTTAATAAATTGTCGTAAGTGCTTTGGCAATCGGTCTAATAACGGATTGCTTTCTATAGTTGAGTTCATGTCGAAAACGTTGTAGTTCAGCCGCAAAAATACGAATTTCAGGAGCCATTTCCCGCTTTTCATGGCAAGTTTTTGCACATCCGTTTGTTTTTCTACAGTTTCGGCAGGAGCTTCCGTTGGTCGCTCTGCCGCAACAAGAAAAATCAAAACGGCTTTTGCAAAAAGCTTTCTATTTCAATTGGGGCTAGGCGTGTATTGCAAAAAAAGTCGCCTCGATTTATTACTCGATCACTTCAAATAACAAAAATTGCGTTTTTTGTTTCTCTGAAAAATTATTGTCAGATACCAACACTAGCGATCTGTTGCCATTTTCAAGTCGAGGGCCAAAGGTAATTCCCTCAATATTGTCAATAAAAATGCCGAGTTCATCCAGATTCAAAATCAATTTTTTCGATGCTAATTGAATGCTGTTTACTAGCAGTGACGTGCTGTTTTTTACATCAGTCGCATTTTTTAAATCACACAAAAAGATTTTTACCGTGCACGCTTGCGTACCCGTTGAGTAGGAGCGCTCTACCACCAAAAGCTGATTTATTCCATAATATTGAATGGCCGAAATACCATTAACAGCAAAGGCACCTGCCGGCGATGGCGCTTTTGCAATCGGTTCTAATCGATAACCGAATTGCGCTATATTCTGATTTTTTTGGGTATCAAATTGATATAGTCTAATCAAACCTCCGGTGTTTAAATTCGACTGTGGACCGTCTTCAAACAAAGGTTCTTCTAAATTGGCAAAGCAATTTTTATAATCGAAATCGAAAGTTAAACCTTCTAGCGTGCCATTGTTTCTTGGGCCTTTTTCAATCTCCTGCACCTGTAAATTTTCAGGGAGTTTCATTTCGGTCACATAGGTTCCTTTCGTGTCCATGATGGTCAAGGCCGGATTTTGCAACACATTTTTCCCGGAGCTTAACACGCGAGCGCCTTCACTAGTCCAAAGTAAACTTTTAGTTTTTGCATTGTAACGCAAGTCTTCGGGATCGGTTGATAGGTTGGGTGTCGTTTCCCAATTGGCAAAGGATTCTCCTTTTTCGTTTTGCAAACGAAAGGTATTTTTAAAAGCGACCTCACTAATTGCGTTGTTTTGAATCGCGATGGAAGCAGTGTAAAAACGAGCTTCTTGGTAAATAGAGCGATCATCGCAAGCTAAATAATACAAGTCGTTTTTAGCATCGTAATCAATTCCAGATAAACCGCCTACCGTTGTGTTTTGAAAACTAGTGTTAAACGGAATTTCAATTTGATTCAAGAAACGTAATTGTGGCGCTTTTTCTGCTGATAAACTTGCTTTATTTGTCGCGCAGGCTAAAAATAAAAAGGAACTAAGTAGGGCGAAAATGGAGTTACGCATCATTATTTTGTAAGGTTTGAAAGCTTTTGAAATGGAAAGATAATTGGTTTTAGTCGTTATTTTGTTGCTGTTCTAAGTTTCTGAAATAATCAATTTTATAATGAAACATATCGGCCATTCCTTTGGCTCTATATTTGGCTTCGTCAACTATCGGTCCAGCAAATTGAGCATCAGCATTTTCAGTAAACAATTGTATCCAACGGTTAAAATGTTCTTTGCCAATAGGCAAATGTTTGTGCGGTGGAAACGGGCTACCAGAATACGAGTGTACTTCTAGTAGAATTGTCTCCCAAAAGCCGTACATTTTGTCTAGGTGTTCGGGCCATTTGTCGCCTATTTTAGCATTGAAGATAGGTCCTATCAAATCGTCGTTTTGTACTTTGGCATAAAATGAATTAACCAAAATTTTAATATCATCCAATGTTTGTATATCGTGTAGTGTAGTCATAATAAAGTATAAAAAAAGCCTACACAAAGGTAGACTTTTCGTTTAATTAAGTGTTGTTCTTATTTCGCTTTAGGCGGAAACTGAGCTAGAATTTGGTTCACAAATTCGCTGATTCTTTTTTCCTTGTTACCGCGATTCTGGGTGATATTACCAATGCCTTCTCCTTGCCAGATTAATTCTTTCTTTTTAGCGTCGATTAAATCAATAAACAAGGTCCCTTCAACGCTAGAAGATGCAAAGGTGTTGTTGCCGCCCCATAAAAATGGATTCCAACCCCAACCCCAGCCGTAACCCCAACCCATGTTGAATTGGTTAACGTCGATTCTTTCTCTTTCTTTGGTAAAAATGTTGACTAACAAATCAGGATTTTCGCTTTTAGTCATTCCCTTTGCGCTAAGCTCAACGTCAATTGCGTTTAGAATTCGTTTTTTGTCCAGTTGCGAAATTTCGACTTTATCAATTCCGTTTTTATGGAATGCATACGTTTTGTATTGTGAAAAATCAACTTTCGAATCAAAGTCAGATTGCACCCGAACAGAGGCGCACGAAGCCAATACAAAAACGAATAGTACAGAGAGTAATTTAATTGTTTTCATGGTATTTCAGTTTGATATTAATGGGACTTATTTTATGTTCTTACTTTAACTGCTGAGCAAATCATCGCTAACTTCATTTGGGATGGTCACTTTTAGTAAAGGTTGCGCGGCCATTGCTCGTTTGATTGCAAAAATGGCACCTTCGTTGCGCGCCCAACTACGTCTGGAAATTCCGTTATTCACATCCCAGAAAAGCATTGATTCTAAACGCCTTGATGCTTCTTTAGTGCCATCAAGAACCATACCAAAGCCACCGTTAATTACCTCGCCCCAGCCTACGCCTCCGCCATTGTGAATAGATACCCAAGTTGCTCCACGAAAACTGTCTCCAATTACGTTTTGAATGGCCATATCGGCTGTAAATCGGGAGCCATCATAAATGTTTGATGTTTCTCTGTATGGAGAATCGGTTCCGGAAACGTCGTGATGATCGCGTCCTAAAATTACGGGTCCTATCTCGCCACGGGCAATAGCTTGATTGAATGCTTCGGCAATTTTTATTCTTCCTTCGGCATCAGCATAAAGAATTCGAGCTTGTGAGCCCACAACCAACTGATTTTCTTGAGCGCCTTTTATCCATTGGATGTTATCGGCCATTTGTTGCTGTATTTCTTCAGGTGAATTTTTCATCATTTCTTCTAAAACATCGCAGGCAATTGTATCGGTTTTTGCTAAATCTTCTGGATTACCAGAGGCGCAAACCCAACGGAATGGACCAAATCCGTAGTCGAAGCACATTGGTCCCATAATGTCTTGAACGTAACTGTTGTATTTGAAATCAAGCCCCATCCCGTCCTTCCCCGAAGGAGAAGGAGAAGCAAGGTTTTTTGTTTTTAGTACATCCGCTCCAGCGCGAGAAGCTTCTAATAAAAACGCATTTCCATAATCAAAAAAATAGGTTCCTTTTTCGGTGTGCTTGTTGATGGCTGCTGCATGACGACGTAATGTTTTTTGAACTTCTTCTTTAAATTTGGCAGGATTATTTGCCATTAAGTCATTCGATTCTTCAAAAGTATAGCCTATTGGATAATAACCTCCAGCCCACGGATTGTGCAATGAAGTTTGATCAGAACCCAGATCGATGTGCAAATTTTCTTGGTCAAATCGTTCCCAAACATCAACGACATTTCCGAGATAAGCAATGGAAACTACTTCTTGATTTTCCAAAGCTTTATTAACTCTTGGCACTAGTTCTTCGATATTTTCAATCACTTCATTGATCCAACCTTGCGAATGGCGAATATGAGTAATTTTTGGATTCACCTCTGCACAAACCGTTACGCATCCCGCTATATTTCCGGCTTTTGGTTGTGCGCCACTCATTCCACCCAATCCAGAAGTAACGAATAAACCGCCTTTTGGGGATTTTTTTATTTTTCTGAATCCGTTTAAAACCGTGATCGTAGTTCCGTGAACAATTCCTTGCGGACCAATGTACATGTAACTTCCCGCTGTCATTTGACCGTATTGCGAAACGCCTAAAGCATTCATTTTTTCCCAATCATCCGGCTGAGAGTAATTTGGAATCACCATTCCGTTCGTAACAACCACCCTCGGCGCCTCTTTGTGCGAAGGAAATAATCCCATTGGATGCCCAGAATACATGCTGAGTGTTTGCTCGTCGGTCATTTCGGCTAGGTATTTCATGGTAAGTAAGTACTGCGCCCAATTTTGAAATACAGCGCCATTGCCACCGTAGGTAATCAATTCGTGCGGA
This sequence comes from Flavobacterium sp. K77, assembly GCF_021608205.1. NCBI lineage: Bacteria > Pseudomonadati > Bacteroidota > Flavobacteriia > Flavobacteriales > Flavobacteriaceae > Flavobacterium > Flavobacterium sp. K77. Next base: position 791,256 of record NZ_JAKIHO010000001.1, read on the forward strand.
TGTTGCGCAACAGCATGATCCAAGTTGTTTTGAATCATTAACATGATCGCTTTTGCTTGCGTACTTTTTCCGGGATATTCGTTTATAGGTCGGGCATAAATTTCGTAATCCGGTCGAAAACGATACATGTATATACGACCAAAAGTTTCTAATTCAGCTTTAAATTCTGGAAGTAATTCGGCGTGATGCTGTGGCTCAAAGTAGCGTAAGGCATTTTTAAGCGCTAGTATTTTTTCATCATCTGATAAAATGTCTTTTCGTTTGGGAGCATGATTAATTGCTGTAGATGCAGTTGGATTAGCAAATCGGGCACTGTCATACGGCTTAAGCTGTGGTAAAACTGTTGGTATTCCTTGAAGTATTTGTTCTTGAAAAGTCATTTTTTGATGTGTGTTTTTTCGTTTTTACCTGAATTTTTGACTGCAAACTGAGACTGTAAACCGCTTACTTTTTTACTGTACCTGTTTTTTTATTAAATCCATACGGACAATGTCTGCAGCCATTTTTACAGCAATAACCGCGTTTTAAATGGTGTTTTTCGGTAAAGCATTTGTATCCTTCTGGAGTATAATAGAAATCTTCGCCCTCTGTTAATTTATTTTCATTACTTTGGCTTGTCATAGTGCAATTTGGATTTATTGGGTCTTATTTTGTTGCTAATTCGAGCTTTTAAAAGAGCACCGACCCACTACAAACTTATAAATTTTAAAGCGAATGTTTTTGATTGTGGCCAAATATTTAATTCCGAAAGGATACCGCAGCATCACTCTTTTTCCGTTTATCATTTTTAACGATAAAAGTGAAAAACAAGATCTGGTGTTGGTACAGCATGAAAAAATACATCTGCGACAGCAATTAGAGCTTTTAATTATTCCTTTTTTTTTGTGGTACGCTATTGAATTTTGTTGGCATTTAATCAAACTAAAAAAATGGCAACTCGCTTACCGTTCTATTAGTTTTGAGCGTGAGGCGTATGCACACGAGCGCGACTTATTGTTTTTAGAAAAGCGACCTCTTTTTAATTTCTTCCGTTTTTTAAGTTAGTCCAGTTTATTTATTTGATTAAACGATTTTGAAAAAGCTTGTAAACAAAAAATAACTGTTTCAAGTAATCAACTTCTTTAGTACAATTTTTTATTGTCTAAATTTTATTTATAAGAAAAAGAATATATTTTTATTAAAAAAATGTATTTTATCGATATTTTGTACTTTTTATCGGTTTTTTTGATGTTTTGTAATTCTTTTTTTTTGTAGCTTTGTCTCGTTGCTTAACGGGAAGATTTGATTTAAACCAGAGCAATCAATTTAAGAGAAACAAGAGTCACGAATTTAATTCTAGCAATTATGAAGACAAAATTACTTAAGAGATCAGCCGTTTTGGTAATGGTGCTTTTTCAGTTTCACATGTATGCGCAAATGTATGTGAGTCCTAATAGTTTTGTGTTTGCTAAAAATCAAGTTGTTTTTGTTAAAAATCAAGTCGAGCTTAATGCAACAACGAGTAATCTCTACTTGCGCGATAATGCACAATTGGTACAAGCAAGTACTGCCGGAAGTGCCAATAAAGGCTTAGGTGCTTTGTCTGTTTTTCAAGAAGGCACCACAAATAATTTTCAATTCAATTATTGGTGTTCACCAGTTGGAGGAGCTAGTGCAACTGCAGGTAATTCGCCATTTGGTATTTCACAATTAAAAGATGTAACGGGTTTGATCAGTTTTAATGAACCTACCATTTTACCTATGAATAATTACAATGGTCAGGCAAATCCTTTATCGATCGCACCATATTGGATATACAAGTTAATTGGAACATCCAATTATGCAAGTTGGATTACAGTAGGTTCTGCGTCATCAATAAATGCTGGTGAAGGCTTTACAATGAAAGGGACTGCAGGAACCAATTCTACAACAGTCAATGGAGTTCAAAATAATTCAGGAAGCAAGCAACGCTATGATTTTAGAGGAAAGCCGAATGATGGAACCATTCAAATTCCAATAGCTGCTTCGCAATTTACTCTAACAGGAAATCCATATCCTTCTGCTATTGATTTGTCAGCCTTTTTAACAGAACAACTTAAAACTACCGGTATTGCTTATTTTTGGGAGCATGATAAAACGGTTGCTTCTCATTACATTGCTGACTATAAAGGTGGTTACGGAGCTTTTTCGCCAGCAGGCGGTGGGGCTGGAGTTTATGTGCCCGCTACCTTTTACTCGTATGATGGCTCAGGCAACCCAAGTACAATGATTGCAACAGGTGGCATGTTTAATAGACGATTTTCGCCAGTTGGGCAGGGTTTCATGATTATGGGTAATGTAAGCGGAACGGTTGAAATGAAAAATGCATATCGCGTTTTTGTAAAAGAAGGTGCAGCGAATAACTCTCAATTTGAAAAGGTGCAGTCTAAAAAGGATAAAGCTGTAGATCCCAATGTTGCATTTTTATCAAGAGTACAGTCTGTTTCTGGTTTTGATTATAATAAAGTAAGTGTTGCAGTAACACCTCAAATAAGAATCAATGCCTTATTAAATAATCAAGGAATCCGCCAATTAGCATTAGCTTTTATGCCAGAAGCTACAGATGGTGTAGATCGTGCGATGGATGCTTTATCTTCAAGCGATAGCGCAGCTGCAGATATGTTCATAGCTCTTAACAACGCAGAATATATTATTAATGTGACCAATTTTGACCTTGATAAAAAAATAGCTGTTGGTTTTAAAAATGATAAGCCTGCGAATTATAAAATTACGGTGAAAGATATTATGAATTTGGATGCAGTAGAAGCCGTTTACCTTCACGATAAGGTGAGTGATTTGTATTACGATATCAAAAATAACTTTCATGAGTTAGATCTACCAGCAGGAAAAAACACAACGCAATTTGAAATTACGTTCCGTAAAAACACTACATTAGGAATTGATGAATTGAAGGCTGAAAGCTTTATCGTTTATCACAATAACAGCGCAAAAAACGTGGTAATTGAAAATCCAGAATCATTAGATTTGAGCTATTGTGGCATTTATGATATTGCTGGAAAATTGTTGTTTACTAAAAAAGATATTGGTTCAAATGTCAAATATGAATTCCCTACAAACGGTTTGGCTGATGGAATATATATTGTTAAATTAAGCACAGCAGACAATAAAACAGTTGGGAAAAAGATTATTGTAAAAAATTAAGTTGGTGGATTTGGTTACTTAAAAGGTGCAACTCGCGAGGGTTGCACTTTTTATTGTTGAATAGTTTTACCTTTGTCATAAATTTAGAACATTGAATCAAATCTTGCCGCAGCTATTTCCTAATAATTGTACTATTGCCATTAAGCGAGAGGACTTATTACATCCATTTGTTTCAGGAAATAAATTCAGGAAACTAAAATACAATTTGCAACAAGCTAAAATTGAAAACCACCATACATTACTGACTTTTGGCGGTGCTTTTTCAAATCATATTGCCGCAGTAGCGTACGCAGGTAAAGTCAATGGTTTTAAGACAATTGGCGTGATTCGCGGTGAGGAACTCATTGATAAAATACTCGATAATCCCACATTGCGTTTTGCTCAAGAGTGTGGCATGCAATTTCATTTTGTCACTCGGTCAGAGTATCGAGAAAAGGAAGATCCTGCGTTTTTAGAACATTTAAAATCGCAATTTGGTTGGTTTTATAATATACCAGAAGGAGGGACAAATGAACTTGCAATCAAAGGATGTACTGAGGTTTTAACCCAAACTGATGCTGAATTCGATTTTATTTGCTGTGCCGTGGGTACAGGTGGTACAATATCTGGAATCATTGCTAGCGCGCAACCTTCTCAAAAAGTTTTAGGCTTTCCTTCTCTAAAAGGTGATTTTTTAAGCAATGAAATTCGTAATTTTGTAAATCGAGACAATTGGGAATTGATTACTGAGTATCATTTTGGAGGCTATGGAAAGGTGAATTTAGAGTTGGTAGATTTCATCAATGAGTTCTATTCAAAGTTTAAAATTCCGCTTGATCCAATTTACACAGGAAAAACAGTATTTGGAGTTTTTGACTTGATTCAAAAGAATTACTTTCCTGAAAATTCTAAAATATTGATTGTGCACAGTGGCGGTTTACAGGGTATTGCAGGCATGAATTTAAAATTAAAAAACAAACAGTTACCAACGATAGATGTCCATGTTTAAAAAAATACTACTTCTTTTTGCCTTGATATTATTGGGTTCTTGTAATAGTACAAAGCCCATAATTACGACTAAAAAACCGGTTTCCAATACTAAGACAACTCCAACTAGGACGATAAAAAAAAATCCAGTTTCTACCGTTGGTAAAACGAAGCCAATTCCGAAAAAAGTAACCGCAACATTTCCGAAAAAAACCGAAACTGAAACAATTGTTTCTACCTCAAAAACGGTGGTTACCTCTGATGTAATTGTAATGTACGTCGCAAAATTTAAGGATATTGCCATGAATAACATGAAGTCCTATGGCATTCCAGCCAGTATTATTTTGGCTCAAGGAATATTAGAATCAGGTGCTGGAAAAGGAGATTTAGCCTTCAATGCTAACAATCATTTTGGTATAAAATGCCATGTAGGATGGACCGGTGATAGCGTAAAACACGATGATGATGCTTCGCAAGAATGTTTTCGTAAATACGAAAGCCCATCAGAATCGTTTCGAGATCATGCCTTATTTTTAACAACAAGAAATCGATATGCCAAGTTGTTCTTATTGCCAAAAGGCGATTACAAAGCATGGGCACATGGATTACGTGCGGCAGGTTATGCAACTGACCCTAAATACCCAGACAAACTTATTTCGTATATAGACCGATACCAATTGCATCAATACGATAATCAAGTTTTAGATAGTAATTATGTGCCATCAAAAGAAACCGTGGTGCTAGCGCAAAATAATGAGCTAAATGAGGCTGAATATGTGGTGCAAAAAGGGGATACTTTGTATTCGATTTCTAAAAAATTTGCATTAAAAGTAGAAGAATTGAAAGAAAAAAATAAGTTATCAGACAATATCCTTTCTGTAGGACAGCGTCTGGTTGTAAAATAATCACTAACACTAATTCTCAAAATAATACAATGTTATATCAAAGAAGTAGTCAGCTTTTTGCTGAAGCAGAAAAAGTAATTCCTGGAGGAGTAAACTCGCCAGTTCGTGCCTTTAGGGCAGTAGGAGGAACTCCTATTTTTGTAAAAAGTGCCAAGGGAGCCTATTTGTATGATGAAGATGGTAATCGTTTAATTGATTACATCAATTCTTGGGGTCCGATGATTTTGGGTCATGCTTATGAACCAGTTGTACAAGCAGTAATTGATAAAGCTAAGTTAGGTACCTCATTTGGAATGCCCACCGCTTTAGAAACTGAAATTGCAGCTTTAGCCGTTAAAATGGTGCCAAATATTGATAAAATTCGGTTTGTCAATTCAGGTACTGAGGCTTGTATGAGTGCAATTCGTTTGGCAAGAGGATTTACTAAAAAAGACAAAATCGTAAAATTTGCAGGTTGTTATCATGGCCACTCTGACTCGTTTTTAATTCAAGCGGGTAGTGGAGCAATTACTTTTGGTTCACCAAATAGTCCTGGTGTTACAGCGGGTACGGCCAAAGATACCTTGTTGGCCAAATACAATGATTTAGAGAATGTAAGAGCACTTATCGAGGCAAACAAGGACGAAATTGCCGCTATTATTGTAGAGCCTGTAGCAGGAAACATGGGCTGTATTCCGCCTCAAAAAGGATTTCTAGAAGGTTTACGAACACTTTGTACTGAAAACGGGATTCTGTTAATTTTTGATGAGGTAATGACTGGTTTTCGTTTGGCTGCAGGTGGTGTTCAAGAATTAGTTCAAGTAAATGCAGATATCGTTTGTTTTGGTAAGGTAATAGGTGGTGGTTTACCAGTAGGGGCCTTTGCAGCACGTGAGGAAATCATGAATTATTTAGCACCACTTGGTCCTGTTTATCAAGCAGGAACCTTGTCTGGAAATCCTTTGGCTATGGCTGCAGGATTGGCTATGTTGCAAGCATTAGATCGAGATAGAAGCATCTTTACCAGATTGGCAGAGAAAACGGCTTATTTAGCTGCTGGAATAGCACGCGTACTCGAGGCGAACCAAGTAACGTTTACAATTAATACTATTGGTTCAATGATTTCAGTTCATTTTGATGCTGAACCAGTTGTTGATTTTCAAACGGCTGCTAAAGGAGATAATGAAACTTTCAAGAAATTCTTTCATGGTTTGTTACAAGAAGGGATTTATATTGCGCCTTCAGCCTATGAAACGTGGTTTATCACAGATGCTTTAACATATGAAGATTTAGATTTTACAATTGAAGCCATAGATAGAGTTTCTAAAACTTTTTAGTAACTTATGATTTAAAAGTAAAAGCCCAAAATGAAATTTCATTTTGGGCTTTTTAATGTGTTAAAACCAATTTTATTTATTTGTATTAGAATTACCTCCTTTACGTTGCTTATGCATTGCAAGGCGGTGGTTCATGCGATCATTTTTATTTTCTTTCATGGTTTCCCACTTTTTAAACTGCTCATTAGAAAGTATTTTTTTCATTCTTGCTTTCATTGCAATTTGATCGTCTAGCATTTGATTTTTTATTGCAAAACGTTCGTCAGCAGTTGGTTTTTTAGCATTTGCTGCTTGCTTTTCTTTTCTGTTTGCCAATGCAGTCTCTCTTTTGTTACTTTGCTCGTTGAGAACAACTTGAATTTCTTTTTGTTGGGCTGTTGATAAATCAAGGTCTAAAGTCATTTTTTTTAAATGCAACTCTTGTCTTTGTTCTTTTGTTAATTGATTCTCTCTCGCATTTCTGCGGCCTTCCATTTTTTCTTGAGCATTACTTGCCATTCCTACAATTAATGCAACTGCAATTAGTACTTTTTTCATCGTGTTTTGTTTTTTGGATTAATACCATTAAGATTGCTTTGAATGCTAAAAGTTTAATCCTTAACATAAGTTTATTAGTTTTTGTATTTTGTTTTAAGTGTTTTTTTTAAAAGAATATATGTTATAATTATATGATATTCAGTCACTAAAATTTTATAGCTGATAACTTATCTCTTTTTATATTAGTGAAGGGATAAAGATATAAAGGCCAAAAAAATTACCACAGCATTTTTTTTTACAAAAAAATTTAGATCGTGCGAAGCCAATAAAATGCGGTCTTTTTGATTTCTAGAACTGAAAATGATCTTGTTTTTTAATTTTTTTCATAGGAATAGGAAACCAAATTTGAAAATCCTTCGTACATCTCCTTATAACTAAATAAATAAACAATGAAAAACAATCAACAAAACTTAGGTTTAGCTTCCACTTTTGGATTGGCTATTTTATCACTATTTACGGTTTCATGTAATGATGATGATGTAAAAGAAATGGAAACTCCTGTAACACCACCTGCTGTGGTAGCACCAGATGTTAATTTTACTGCCTTGGCTAGTAACAATACTATTTTAACTTATAATGCACGTAATTTAAATACTGCTACGTCAACTACCGCTATTCTTGGTCTGCCTATGTCAGAAAACATTGTGAGCATTGACTACAGACCAGCAACCGGCCAACTATACGGTTTAGGTTCTTCAAGCAGATTGTATGTTATTAACGAAAAAAGTGGTCAAGCAACGGCACTTGGAGCTGTAGCATTCACTCCGCTATTAGCTGGAGGAAACGCATCAATTGATTTTAACCCAACAGTTGATAGAATTCGTTTGGTAACTGACTCAGGTCAAAATTTAAGACTACACCCTGAATTGGGAACAGTTGCAGCAACTGATGGTGCCATAAATGGTGGTGGTTCTGCTAAAATTGGGGCTGTAGGATACACAAATAGTATGGCTGGTGCAGCTTCTACTTTATTATATGATATTGACTTTGAACAAGATAAATTATATATTCAAAATCCACCAAACAACGGAGCTTTGCAATTAGTGGGTGATTTAGGTGTAAATTTTGAAGGAACTGGTGATATGGATATTTTGCCAGATAATTCTACTGCATTAGCAGTGACTAACAGTAACAATGTTTCTACATTATTCACAGTTAGCTTGTTAACTGGTAAAGCAGAAAATGTTGGTAAATTTACAGCATCGGTAATCAGTATTGCATTCAAAACTAATCCAATAGCCTATGCTACAACAGCAGGAAATATGTTAGTTCGTTTCAATCCAACAAACGGTTCAAACAATAGCGTTGCCTTAACAGGTCTTGCTTCGGGAGAAAGTGTAGTAGGAATCGATTTTAGACCTGCAACAGGAGCTTTGTATGCTATTACAAATCAAAGTAGATTATTTTCTGTTAATACTGCTAGTGGAGCTTTGACTCAAGTAGGTACAGGTTTATTGACATCTTTATCAGGTACTTCTTTTGGATTTGATTTTAATCCAACAGTAGATAGAATTCGTTTAGTGAGTAATACAGGTCAAAACTTACGTTTGCACCCAGACACAGGAGCGGTTACGGTTGATGGAAACTTAAATCCAGGAACTCCAGTTGTAAATGCTGCAGCATATACCAATAACTTTGCTGGTGCTACAACAACGGTATTATTTGTGCTTGATTCACAAACTGATACAATGTTCCGTCAAGATCCACCAAACAACGGAACACTAGTTTCTATTGGAAGTTTAGGAGTTAATATTGATGCGGATAGCGGATTTGATATTGGAGGAACAAGCGGAAGTGCTTTTGCTCTACTAAAAGTTAACGGTGTAACAGGAGTTTACAGCCTGAACACTACTACAGGAGCTGCAACAAAAGTAGCAGATCTTAATATACAAGTTACTGCAATGGCCGTAGGTTTAGGGTTTTAATAGTTAGATTGTTTTTTGCATTAGTAAGCCAACTCTGGGAAGGGTTGGCTTACTTGTTTTTATATAGTGAAGAAGTGCTTAAAAATGCAGTGCAAAACCTATGTTTAGTTGTAAAGCATTATCATAGAATTGTTTGTGTGTAGCTAGATTGTATCTTATTCCAGGTTCAATACTCACGTTTTTTCCTAAAAATAAGGCGTAACCAATTTGTGTACCAACATATGTAGGATTTAAATCAGCATCCCCAAAACCGATACCGTTATACGATAGTTCAACAGGAATCAAACCTTTGAAATAGTATTTTGCTCCAATTTTGTAGGCAATAGGTTCACCAATACCATCAATTTCTCCGTAGCCCAATCCAAGTTTAATAGCTAGATTATCCTTAATAAAATAGCCACCTTCTGCTCCAATATTAAAGGAGTTTACGCCATTAGAATTACTGAAATATAAAGCAGTAGAACCTACATTATTTCCAAAACCAGTATTGGCTTCAATTAACCACTTGCCTTTTAATAGTTGGCCATCTTTGGCTTGACCATTTGCAAATGCAAATGCGCAAAGTGTAAATAAGGATGTTGTAAATTTTTTCATATCTATTTTTTTAAGTAAAAATAGAACTTAAAACAAAATATGTATGATTTTTAAGACGGATTTAACGTCTTTATGATTTTGTCAAAAAATCAGCGAATTCAAACTATATCTTTTAAAATTAGCTAAGGTTTAGTAGCAGGAAAGCTCTGTTATTGTAACTGAAGTTGTTCTAAAAAAAAAGGAACTCCATTACGAAGTTCCTTTTAATGTTCTATTATAAGATCTGTTATTCCTTCAATCGGCAAGCTTTCACATCGCCATCCACTACAACTTCGGTCATTCCTAATGACGAAAGGTTTTTCATGGCTTTATCCCATTTTTTACCGCTAAGTCCTGCATTGTTCTTTAATAAACCAAACTCCATTTGATTGTTATTTGCTTGCAAAAGTGTTACAATTAACTTTTCGTCTTCTTCAAGTTCAATTTTAACTTGTTTTTTCTCAGGACGCATTTGCGGAAACAACAGTACTTCTTGAATTGATGAATTATTAGTTAAAAACATCATCAAACGGTCCATTCCAATTCCCAATCCAGAGGTAGGTGGCATACCATATTCAAGAGCTCTCAAGAAATCTTCATCTATTGTACCGTTCGCCTCATCATCACCTTTTTCTGCTAAACGCATTTGATCTTCAAAACGTTCTCTTTGATCAATAGGATCGTTTAATTCTGAGTAGGCATTAGCAACTTCTTTTCCGCAAACCATTAATTCAAAACGTTCTGTAAGTTCTGGATTGTCGCGATGTTGCTTGCAAAGTGGCGACATTTCCTTTGGGTAATCCGTAATAAAAGTTGGCTGAATGTAGTTTCCTTCGCATTTAGCGCCAAAAATTTCATCAATAAGTTTCCCTTTCCCCATCGTTTTATCAACGTCAATTCCCATGCCTCTCGCTGCTTCAAACAATTCTGCTTCTGTTTTACCAGAAATATCAAAACCAGTAAAGTGTTTGATAGAATCTGTCATCGTAACGCGTGCATAAGGCGCTTTAAAATTGACTTTATGTTCTCCAAAAGTAGCTTCGCTAGTACCATTTACGCTTACAGCGCAATGTTCCAGTAAGTTTTCGGTAAATTTCATCATCCAGTTGTAGTCTTTGTAGGCTACATATATTTCCATAGCGGTAAATTCTGGGTTGTGCGTGCGGTCCATTCCTTCATTTCTAAAGTTTTTAGAAAACTCATACACCCCATCAAATCCACCAACAATTAATCTTTTTAAGTACAATTCGTTCGCAATTCGCATGTATAACGGAATGTCTAATGAATTGTGATGCGTAATAAATGGCCTTGCAGCGGCTCCTCCAGGAATAGGTTGCAAAACTGGAGTTTCAACTTCAAGGTAGCCCGCGTTGTTAAAAAAAGAACGCATGGCGTTAAACAACTTGGTACGTTTGATAAACGTTTCTTTAACGTGATCGTTTACAGTTAAATCAACATAACGACGGCGGTATCTTTGCTCAGGATCGGCAAAAGCATCGTAGGTTTTACCATCGGCATCTGTTTTTACAACAGGAAGTGGCTTCAACGCTTTAGCAAGCACCGTTAATCCGTAAACATGAACAGATATTTCACCAACTTGAGTCTTGAAAACCGTTCCGCGTACTCCAATAAAATCACCAATGTCCAAGAGTTTTTTGAACACTACATTGTACATTGTTTTTTCCTCGTCATTCGACACATCATCTCTCGAAATATATACTTGAATACGGCCTTCGGCGTCTTTCAATTCAGCAAATGAGGCCTTTCCCATGATACGTTTTCCCATCAAACGTCCTGCTAAAACCACTTCTTTTCCTTCATACTTTTCGAAATCGGCAAGGATTTCGCTAGAATATGCGGTGGTGATAAATTCGGCTGCTGGGTAAGGCTCAATGCCTAAATTACGTAATTCGGTTAGTGCTTCTCTGCGTAATATTTCTTGTTCGGATAATGCCATTTTATGCTGATTTTAAGAGCGCAAAGATACTATATAAGTTTTTAAATCTAAAGCTTAAAATACAAGGTTTTTTGAAGCACATTTTTTCGTTTTTTAGAAACGTTTTTTCCCGCTTTCCACTATATCTTTTTTACTTGTTTAAAAAAAAACAAGTAAAAAAGGATGCCGCTGCAATCGGGGCTAAGGGAGTCGTTTTATTTTTTCAGTAGCTAATTTTTTAAATGTAAAATTCGTACTTTTGAATTCTTGTTCTAAAATGAAATTATGAAGTATCCAATCTTGGCTTTATTGCTATGCTTTTGCTGTCTAAGTTGTCAGGTAAGCGAAACCTTAACTGTAGATGAAAAGGGTCAAGGATCAATAACCGTTACCGAGCTTCGAGATGAGCAAAGTTACATGCAGCTTGTAGGCGAGGAGTATACAAAAGAAACTTTTTTTAAAGATACTACTTATCTTTTTCAAGATGTGATTTCGAAACATCAAGAAACATTTGGGCGACTTCCTGATTCTGAAAAAGCAATTTTTCAAAAGTACGCAGCTGTTACAGTGCATGAATTTAAGAGTGCAATCGAGAAAATTTTTCGAACCACAATAAAACACTCTTTTAATGCAGTAGAAGAAATTCCTGATTTGTATAAAACAGAAGATTATGCAGATGATATTGTAAATAATTATGCATTAGTAGCCGAGGAACATTATTACTTGGTCAGCTTTGGTTTAAAAGACAATGTATTTTCTCGGAAAGTGAAAATTACGAATCCAACCGAATTGAAAAAGCAGCAAGATGAAATTAGCAATCTTAAAAAGCGATACGAAGCATTTAACCTCAAACAAGATCTAGTACTAGATTATCATTTTGCTCGAAAAATTAAATGGGTTTCCAATCCATCAGCTCAAATTAGTGAAGATCATAAATCATTGCAGCTAAAATTGCTGCTCTCTGATTGTTTATCTGACCCTGAGAGTACCAATTTAGAAGTGTTTTTTGAGTAAGGAACGAAACTCATAACAACTTTTCTTCGCTTTAAACTTTGTACCTTTGCATTCATTATATATATATAGGTTGTGCACTATGTACTGCATAATCTCCAAAAATTGCATCTAGGCATGAACAAAATCATTCGATTACAGGATTTAGGATTACAAGATTATAAACAAACCTGGGAACTTCAAGAGGAACTCTTTAAAGGAATTGTTGACTTAAAAATTCGAAATCGCCGAGAAGAACTCGACTTGGCTACTCCTAATTATTTTCTTTTTGTTGAGCATCCTCATGTGTATACACTTGGTAAAAGTGGTGACTTAGACAACTTGCTTTTATCCGAAAAACAATTAGAGGCAAAAGGCGCTAAGTTTTATAAAATAAACCGAGGTGGTGATATAACTTATCACGGACCGGGACAAATTGTAGGTTATCCTATTTTAGACCTTGAAAATTTCTTTACAGACATTCATAAGTATTTACGTTTCCTAGAAGAAGCCATCATTCTTACCCTCCAAGAATATGGTCTAACCTGCGGCCGAAGCGAAGGCGAAACAGGCGTTTGGTTAGGTGCAGGAACGCCATTTGCCCGAAAAATATGTGCGATGGGAGTGCGTGCCTCTCGTTGGGTGACTATGCATGGCTTTGCTTTAAATGTAAATGCTGATTTGGGATATTTTGATAATATTATTCCGTGTGGTATTCGTGGTAAAGCAGTCACTTCTTTACAGGTAGAGTTGGGAGTTGAAAAAGTAGATGAAGCCGAGCTGAAAAGTAAGATAATCAAACATCTTACCGTTTTATTTGAAGCCCAATTTGAAGAGACCACTATTAAGGAGTAAATTTTTATAATTCTAATTCGTATTGTTCTGGTAAAAGTCTAAACGACATACGGTGGTATTTAGTAACTCCGTATTTACGTATAGCTTCTCGGTGTTCTTTAGTTGGGTAGCCTTTATTTTTTTTCCAGTTATACATTGGGAATTCTTCGTGTATTTGATCCATGTACGCATCGCGATAGGTTTTTGCCAAAATAGAGGCAGCTGCAATACTCCTATACATAGAGTCGCCTTTTATTATGCTTGTACTTTTAATATTGTTCAGGATCTCAATTTCATGAGAAGTGAAATTTCTACCGGCTCTCTGTTTAATGCCGCCTTTTGGTATAAAAGGGCTGTTACCATCGACTATTATAGATTTAGGTTGAACAGTAAGGCCAATAATACATTCTTGCATTGCTCTTATAGATGCGTTTAAAATGTTTAACTCATCTACAGCGGTAGCCTCCAAATGAACTACTGAAAAAGCTACTGCTGCGCTTTCTAGAATAGGTTGAAGTTTTAATCTAGTTTTCTCTGATAATTGTTTGCTGTCGTTTAAAAGTTCATGTTTGAAATTTGGTGGTAAAATAATAGCTGCAGCTGTGACGGGGCCTGCCAAGCAACCGCGGCCTGCTTCATCAGTGCCAGCCTCCAAAACAGCTTCTAAAAAGTAAGATTTTAACATTTTGTATTTTTTGTGTAAAAGTAGATAAATTCTTTAAATTTTGAGTTATATGGAGGCGAAGTGCTGCTATTGTTGTGATGTTAGTTTTTTTTATGTAAATCTTTTAAAGATTATATTTTGTTAAAAAAATTCAAATGCTTGCTTATTTAAGATTTATTTGTGATTTTTGCGATATAACTAATTCAATTTATTAAATATGAGATCAAAGTACAAATGGATTATGACGCTACTTGTAGCGTTTTCAATGCACTTATCGTTTGCTCAGGAGAAAACGATAACTGGGGTGGTAACAGATGTTACCGGTCCTCTTCCTGGAGTTAATGTTGGAGTAAAGGGTTCTAAGACTGGTGTGCAAACAGATTTAGACGGTAAGTATTCTATTAAAGCTAAAACGGGCGATGTTTTAGTGTTTTCATTTGTAGGTATGACAGAAACAACTAAAGTAGTAGGTGCTGCTAGTAATGTTAATGTCTTAATGACGGACAATGCAAAGGTTTTATCTGAAGTTGTTGTTCAAGGGTATAGAACAGTTACCAAGAAAACTGCCGTTACTGCAGCCGCTTCTATATCTGCTCAAACTATTGAAAACAGGCCTAATGCCAACGCATTGAATACAATTCAAGGGCAATTAGCGGGTGTTAATATTACAGCAAGCACTGGTCAGCCAGGTGCTAAGCCATCTGTAATTATTAGAGGTGTTGGTACACTTAATGGTAATACAGATCCATTGTATGTTATTGACGGTTTTCCATCAAACAGTGATGGATTTAGATCAATCAATCCAAATGATATTCAAAGTTTAGATGTATTAAAAGATGCTTCTGCTGTTTCAGAGTATGGATCTAGAGGATCAAATGGTGTAATTGTTATTAAAACGAAAAAAGGAAGTTTTAATGATGACAAAACTACTTTTAGATATGCCACTCAATACGGTATTTCAACTTTACAAAAGCAAAGATATTCTTATGCAGATTCTAAACAATTGCTGACAATTGAGAAAAGATTAGGAAGAGGAAGAGGTGCTACTCTGACTGACGCTCAAATAGCTAGTTATGGTATTGATACGGACTGGGTTGATTATTTTTTCAGAACTTCAACATCGGTAAATCACAACTTAAGTATCGAACAAAACGGTAAGAATTTAAACTCTTTCACATCTTTAAGTTATTTTGATCAAGACGGTATCTTGTCAGAGACAGGATTGAAAAGATTTACAGTGAGAAATAACATCAATGGTAAATCATCTTCTGAAAGATTCAAATATTCCTTAAATTCAGCTGTTGGTTACTCTAAAAGTAATGAGTCTACAGGTCTTGGTACAGGTGGAATCAACCAGAACATAGTTTTGGGTGCATTTCAATCTGCTCCTTACATTGATCCAAGTGAGTACAAAGGCTCTAGAGAAGTTCTTCAGCTTTACAACACAAGTGGTACATTGTTATACACTCCTCTTTTTTTAATTGATAAATTGAAAAAGTTCAGTAACTTAACTGAAGAAATTAGAATTGACTTAGCTGCTGAGGCTTCTTACAAATTGACAAAAGGCTTGACAGGTCGTGTTAGAACTTCTGGACAATTGCTAGCAAATAGATTTACAGAGGCTAGATTCCCAATATCTTTTAATACATTATTGTTTTTATCGCCTGGCCAAGTTTTTGGAGGGTATGAAATCATGAATCAAAGACGTGAGTTCTTGTTTAGTAATTTATTTCAATTAGATTACAACAAAACTATAGGTGATCATACGTTCAATGTTGCTGCATTTTCAGAGTATAACCACTCTAGATTACATGTAAACAACTTTACTCAAAATGGTTTAGATCCTGTTTTATTTGTTCCTAACACGGGTGCTGGTTATGTAGGTGATACATCTGCTAATGATTTCAATGTACCAAGTGTATTTGCTCAACAACTTAGAAATGATTTGATTTCTTACTTTGGTACAGTAGACTACGATTACAAAAAAATGTTTGGTTTGGTTGCATCTTACAGAATAGATGGATCAAGTAGGTTTATTAAAGAAAATCAATTCAACAATTTTTATTCTATTGGAGGTAGAGCAAACCTTGAAGAGTTAGGTTTTATCAAATCTTTAGGTTTTGTAAATGTTTTGAAATTAAGAGGTTCGTATGGTACTTCTGGAAATCAACGTATTGTTGATGGTACAATCTATGCAGGTATTAATCCACCAGCATTTGCAGATATTTATCCAGGTACTAACAATGCTTACAACAACGGTCAAGGATATGGTCTAAACATCGGTTATCCTCAATTAAGATGGGAGACTACAACTCAGTACAATGTTGGTCTTGATTTTGAATTTTTCAAAAGCGCTTTGAGAGGTTCGTTTGACTTTTACAACAAACAAACTGATGATTTGTATTTAAGTGAGCCATTAGTTCCTGCAACAGGTGCTTTAAGTATTACTAAAAACTCAGACGCTTTCGTAATAAATGAAGGTTTTGAATTGAATTTAGCTTACGATTTAGTTAAAAATGAAAATGTTAAGTTAACTCTTAGAGCTAACGGATCTATCAATAATAACTCTATAGACGGCATAAAGACAAATAATGGACGTATAGTAGGAACAACTATAATAAACCAAAATGGTGGTAAATTAAATCAGTTTTTTCTTTACAAATATTTAGGAGTTAACCCTGTAAATGGTAATTTATTGTTTGAAGATATTAACGGAAATCCTACTGAAACACCAACTGGTGCAGACAGAAAAGCTACTGGTAAAAATGCTTTACCTAAATATCAAGGAGGTTTTGGTTTTGATTTTTCTTACAAAGGATTTTTCACATCTACTACCTTTACTTTTGCTCAAGAAGTTGATCGTTTTGATTTTGATTTGTCAGGTCTTTACAGTAGTGGTAGAATCGGTCAATTCAATGTAACAGATGATTTGTTAAATGCATGGACTGCTACAAATACTACATCAAATGTTCCTAGATTAAATGCGTCAAATGCCGGTGCAGAATCTTTGTCTGATCGTTTCTTGAGAGATGCGTCATACGTAAGACTAAGAAATGCTCAAATGGGTTACAGAGTTCCAAAGAAATATCTTGAAAGAACCTTCATGTCTGATTTAGCATTTACTATTCAAGGTGAAAACTTATTTAACATTACAAAATGGAAAGGTTTTGATCCAGAAAGTGCAAGATCTGGTGACCAAAGTCAGTATCCAACTGGAAAAACATTCACTTTCGGTGTTGATTTGAAATTTTAATTATAATTTATATGAAAATGAAAAAATTATTTATACTTTCATTACTCGCAGGTGCATTAACTGTATCTTGTAATAATGATTTATTAGAACCATTTACGCCAGGATCATTAACTGCAGATTTAGCTATTACTTCTTCTAGTGATTTGCAACGTGTTATGAATTCTACTTATGGTATTGCTGCAAATAGAGAAGATGTTGTTTTTTCATCTGTGTTTACTGATGAAGTTGGGATCGGTTTTGCAAACGGAGGACAGGGAATTAGTGATAACTATATTTTCTTTCTAAATATTTCGTCTGCATCGCCAGATATTATTTGGTCAAACACTTATTTTGTATTATCTCGTGCCAATCGTGTTATTACTTTTGCGGATGATTTAGCAGCAAAAACTGCTCCAAGTAATACTGCTGAGTTAGCAAAATTGAGAACATTAAAGGCGGAAGCTTTAACTATGAGAGCTATGGCACATTTAAAAATCATGGCTTATTTCTCCCCAGATTTGAAAAGTGATGCTGCACTAGCAGGTGTATTAGCTGATAAGATTATCTTTTCTAGTGATCCTGTTCAACAAAGAGCAACAAATGGTGTTTTTTATGCAGCAATTCATAAAGATCTTGATGATGCATTAGCAATTTTTGCTACAACTCCATCTCCATACACTGGAGCCGCTGCTAAGTTATACGCTAGTGCTAATTTAGCAAGGGGTTTAAAAGCCAGAGCTTATGGTTATAAAGGTGACTTTGCTAACGCTGAGACTTGGGCGAATAATGTTATTTCTAGCTCTGGTTTAGTTTTAGCAAATGCTACAAATTATTCAAGTGTATTTTTAACAGATGCTGAACCTGTAAACACTGAAGTTATTTTTAGACTAAAACGTACTTTGCAGCAATCGGCTCAAGGAACTAACTTAGGAAATGGATGGGCTTCGGTTAATGCTACTTTCGGTGGTTCTCCATTTTTTGAAATTTCTAGAGCTTTATATAACAAAGTTGATGCAACTCCTGGTGATGTAAGAAGAGCGGTTATTGTTGCTCCTACATCTGTAGTTGATCCAAACTACGCTACATCAGCTGACTACATCAAAACTGATGTACTTGTACTTGGAAAGTATCCAGGTTCAGCTTCAGTAGGTAATCTTAATTCAGATCATAAAGTAATGAGATTGTCTGAGATGTACTTCCTACGTGCTGAAGGAAGAGCATTTGCAAATGACTTATTAGGTGTTGCGCAGGCTATTAAGGCTATCAGAGACAATCGTTTTGCTACGGCTCAACCATTACCAGTCTATGCTAATGCAACTGCTGCTTGGAAAGCAATTCTAGACGAAAGAAGAATAGAGCTAGCTTTTGAAGGTCATCGTTTTATTGACTTGAAAAGATTAGGTGTTTTAGCAGGTGGTTCTTCTATCGATAGAGATCCTGCAGATTATAGCTCTAAATCGGCTAGCTATCCTGCTGCGAATCCATCTAATTTGCCATTAACGAGTACTAAATTTGCTTTGCCAATTCCAATTTCTGAATTGAATGCCAATCCAACTATTCAACAAAACCCTGGATACTAATTAGATTTTAAATCTTTTTTAGAGATTTAGTATATTTATTAAGACCGCAAGTACATACTTGCGGTCTTTTTGTTTTATTTTACTTCGCTAATTTTGAATTTGTAAATGTTTAGTACTGTTTTCAGTAGTAATTTTTAGAGTTTTCTTTTAATTGACTCATCATTTGAAGGATTAGATTTATCTTTACACCTTAAATTATGATATTTTGAATATGAGAATCGTTTTTCTACTTTCCTTTATTTTGTTTTCTGTATTTGTGAATGCGCAGGATAAAGAACAAAACGCAAACAGAGACCAATCCAAATCAGGTATGGTAAACGCGCAAAAGAAAAGTGTCGACAAGGTTGCTACTTTAGATTTATACCGTTTCATTAGTTTAGAAAACGACACAACCTATATAGATACGTCGCTTACGATTCAAAAAGAGTACAGTCACAACTATTTGCGAAGAGATATTTTCGGGCTGTTGCCGTTTTCAAATGATGGGCAAACTTATAATACTTTGCAATTTGGTTTAAATGGGTATTCTCCATTTCCTGAAATGGGATTCAAGGCAAAACATTTTAATTTTCTTGAGGCCAATCAAATTCGTTACAACTCTGTAGCTACGCCTATAACCGAACTTTATTTTAAAAGCACGGTTGGTCGTGGCCAATCTGTTGATTCGTTCCTTAGTTTAAATACATCTGAAAATTTGAATTTTAGTATCGCTTATAAAGGTCTTCGTTCAGAGGGTAAATATTTAAACCAACTTTCTAGTACTGGTAATTTTAGGTTTACAGTTAATTTTAATTCTAAAAACAAAAGGTATTTTGCCAAAGCACATTATACCTATCAAGATATTTTAAATGAGGAAAATGGTGGCATTACGACAATAAATGATTTTGAAAGTGAGAATCCAAGTTTTAATAACCGACAGCGTTTTGAAGTTTTTTTAAACGATGCTAAATCTTTTCTAAAAGGAAGAAGGATTTTTTTGGATCAAAATTTCAGAATCAATCCTAAACAAGGTAGCAATAACTTATCGGTAAGACACCAAATTAATTATGAAAATAAATTTTTTGAATACAACCAACTAACAGTACCCTCAAATGTTGGCAGTACAGAGGTGAATCGTTTTGGAGCCTCATTTACCGATTCTGGTATTAATGACCAAACTCGTTACAACCGAATGTATAATAAAGCAGGTCTTGTTTACGAGAATACTTCTTTGGGTTTGTTTGAATTTTTTATTGATGATTTTCGTTCTAATTATTACTACAACCGTGTTTTGTTTTTTGATAATCAAGTACCTATTCCAAATGCGTTTAGTCAAAACATTAATTCAGCTGGTGGGCAATACACATATAAAAAAGACAATGTTCAAGGTAAATTTTTATACTCGCGTAGCATTACTAATCAGTCTTTGTCAAATCTGGATGCACAAGTCGCTTATGACTTGAACGATGATTATCAATTCACTTTTCAGTACCAAAATTTAAATAAGTTACCCAATAATAACTACAATTTATACCAAAGTAGTTATATAGAATACAATTGGTCTAATAATTTTAAAAACGAAAAAATCAATGTTATCAAAGGAACGGCTACTACTCCTTTCTTGAATGCTGAGCTTAATTTATCGGTTCTCAATGATCATTTATATTTCGCAGATGTAGCAACCGCTGAACAAAAAAGCGAGCGTACACAAATAATTGCACCTGCACAGTACAATGGAACAATTAAGTATCTTTCTTTAAAATTAGGTAGAGAATTTCAGTTTGGTAAATTCGCTCTTGACAACACCGTGCTGTATCAAAAAACAGAACAAAATGATGCTATTTTAAATGTTCCAGAACTAGTGACGCGCAACACCATTTATTACTCTGATTACTTGTTCAAAAATGCACTCTTCTTGCAAACAGGTATCTCTTTAAATTATTTTTCTAAATATCTTGCCAATGAGTACAATCCCGTAATTGGTGAGTTCTTTGTGCAAAATGAGAAAGAAATTGGGAATCATCCTAATTTAGATTTCTTCATCAATGCAAAAATTCAGCGCACGAGAATATATTTCAAAGTAGAGCATTTCAACTCTCCTTTTACCGGTAATAATTTCTACTCATCTCCAAATAATCCTTCTCGTGATTTCACGATTCGTTTTGGTTTAATTTGGAATTTTTTCAATTAATCCGTTTGGGCGTTTTTACGTGCTATCCGCTCTATCTTTTCTTGCTTTAAGAAAGCAAGCAAAGGATGCCGCTACTATCACGAACGCAATCTGTCTTGAGCAAGAATAATTTCTAACAAAACACTATCTTTGCAATCGTTTTTGTAACAAATCTTAAATTTAAATACACTTTTTTATGCATTACGCAGAAAATATATTAGGTACCATCGGTAATACTCCGTTAGTAAAACTAAATAGAGTTACCGCCGAAGTTGATGCTTTGGTACTAGCAAAAGTAGAAACCTTCAATCCGGGAAATTCTGTAAAAGACAGAATGGCTATGAAAATGATTGAAGATGCAGAAGCTGATGGTCGTTTACAACCTGGCGGAACTATTATTGAAGGTACTTCTGGTAACACAGGTATGGGATTGGCCTTGGTTGCTATCATCAAAGGATATAAGTTAATATGCGTTATTTCAGATAAACAATCCAAAGAAAAAATGGATATTCTTCGTGCCGTAGGTGCTAAAGTTGTAGTTTGCCCAACTGATGTTGAGCCTACTGATCCGCGTTCTTACTATTCTGTTTCAAAGCGTTTGGCTGAGGAAACTCCTAATTCTTGGTACGTCAATCAATACGATAATCCTTCGAATGCAATTGCACATTACGAGCAAACAGGTCCGGAAATTTGGAAACAAACCGATGGTAAAATAACTCATTTTGTAGTAGGAGTAGGAACCGGTGGAACCATTTCTGGGACAGCTAAATATTTAAAAGAACAAAATCCAAATATTAAAATTTGGGGAATTGATACCTACGGTTCTGTTTTTAAAAAATACCACGAAACCGGAATTTTTGATGAAAATGAAATTTATTCGTACATCACTGAAGGAATTGGAGAAGATATTTTACCTAAAAATGTTGACTTTTCTCTAATCGATGGTTTCACAAAAGTGACTGATAAAGACGCCGCAGTTTACACCAGAAAAATTGCTTTAGAAGAGGGTATATTTGTTGGGAATTCTGCTGGTGCAGCCATTAAAGGTTTGTTGCAATTGAAAGATCATTTTACACCTGAGGATGTTGTTGTAGTACTTTTTCACGATTCAGGAAGTCGCTATGTGGGTAAGATGTTCAATGATGATTGGATGCGTGAAAGAGGTTTCCTAGAAGATGAAATCACAAAAGCAGCTGATGTTATCAAAGATCATATCGATAAACCGCTTGTGGTTGTTCGCACCGAGGAGTTGGTTTCGCATGCTATTGAGCGTATGCGTAAATACAAAATATCACAAATCCCAGTAATAGATATTAATGGATTTGTTGGTTCAGTTGACGAAAGTGACTTATTTCAAAGCTATGTAGCGAACAAAGACGTTGCCGATAAACCGATTAAAGATGTCATGGGCAAACCATTTCCAGTTGTGAGCGAGAGCACTCCAATTGATGAAGTTTCTCGTTTGTTTACCAAAGAAAATGCCGCTGTTTTAGTAGAACTTTCTAATGGCAAACACCATATTATCACAAAGTACGATATTATTGGTTCGATTAAATAATTGAAAAACTCAAACCGCAGTACAGCAAGAGCTAACTATATACGTTTTGATTTGTTGTACTGTGGTTTTTTTATGTCCTAAATCCAACTTCACTTCCTAGTTCACGATTAGTTTAAATTTTATAATTCGCACGCAATGACCTTTACAGCTATTGATTTTGAAACTGCAATCTCTTTCCATCCTTGTTCAGTTGGTATTGTTACCGTTCAAAACGGAATAATTGTAGATGAATACGTAAGTTTGATTCAGCCACCTAATAATAGTTATAGTCCGTACACTATTGCGGTCCATGGCATCACACCAAAAGACACGCGTTTCTCGCCTACTTTTCTGGATGTTTTTCCTGAAATTAAAAAGCGTTTGCAAGGGCAAATTGTAGTAGCGCATAATGAAAGTTTTGATCGGTCTGTACTTCAAAAATCGATGGCGATGTATGAATTACCATATCAAGATTTAGATATAAAAGACCGTTGGGAGTGTACAGTGAAATTGTACAGAGCAAAAGGTCTAAAGCCTACAACACTTAAAAATTGCTGTCGTGTGATGAATATTAAATTGCAGCATCATGAGGCTTTATCTGATGCGCGTGCTTGTGCGAAGCTGTATGTAGCTCATCTTGTAGGTGCGTAGTTATCTGACTGTGTGGATTTAACTGTTTTGTAAATCGTTATTTTCTTATTAAATTATAATCTTTTTTTGTACATTAGGTCTGCCTAAATTTAGATCTATGAAGGAAGATTTTTTACATTACATCTGGAAGTTTAAAAAATTCAGCAGTTTCGAAATGATAACTACAAGTGGTGAGGCTGTAACTGTGATTGCTGCTGGTCAGTATTTGGAATTAGCAGGTCCTGATTTTTTTAATGCTCAAATCACAATTGGTGAACAAAAATGGGCTGGAAATGTTGAAATCCATGTAAAATCGTCTGATTGGTATCTTCATCATCATGAGCAAGATCCTGCTTACGAAAATGTGATCCTTCATGTTGTTTGGGAACATGACACCGAAATTTTTAGAAAAAATAATAGTGCCATTCCTGTTTTAGAACTTAAAAATTATGTAGACGCTCAAACGGTGCAAAATTACACTGTTTTACTAGACCCTAAGTCCTGGATTTTTTGTGAAAAACAGCTAGCAAGCACAGCTAATTTTGTTTGGAGTAATTGGAAAGAGCGTTTGTTTTTTGAAAGATTAGATCGTAAAGCTACACCTATTTTTGCGTTTTTAGACCAATCACAAAACGACTGGGAAGCTACTTTGTTTTGGTTATTAGCTAAGAATTTTGGTTTAAATACCAATGGGGATATTTTTTTAAGGATGGCCCAATCTATTCCTTTTTCAATTATTCGCAAAGAGCGCTCAGAGCTTGCTAATTTAGAAGCTTTATTTTTTGGTTTGTTAGGTTTGTTAGAACCAGAGCATGAAGATGCGTACTTCAAGGATTTAAAATTTAGATTTTTGTATTTGGTGCACAAGTACAATTTAGAGCCACGAGTTGAAGGTACAGTGCAGTTTTTTAAACACCGTCCTGATAATTTTCCAACTGTTAGATTGTCACAACTAGCACAATTATACCATCAAAATGCCAATTTATTCGAACTTTTGATGCAAGTACAAACTATTGAAAAATGGTATCAGCTGTTTGAAATTTCAGCATCTTCTTATTGGGATTTGCATTATCAATTTGATAAAAATAGTATTAAAAGAACTAAAAAACTATCTAAGTCTTTTATCGATTTAATCCTAATCAATACCATAATTCCGATGCAATTTGCTTACGAAAAGAGTAAAGGAGGTGAGGTTTTAGATAATCTATTGACGATTATGGAAGGAATTGCTGCAGAGAAAAACGCTATAATTACTAAATTTTCTAGTTTTGGTATTGATGCTAGTAATGCATTTGATTCGCAAGCCCTATTACAGCTCAAAAATGAATATTGTAATAAAAGTAAATGCTTAGAGTGTGCAATTGGGGTCGATTTATTAAAAGCGGGACTTTAATTTTACTAGAGTTATTTCATCCTGTATTTTTTGTAGATTTGTTCTAGCAATTAAATTGTATGTCAGTAATTATAAAACTCAAGTTTTTTTTCGAAAAACACGGATTCCATGTGTCTTCACGATTGGCAGATACTTTAGGAATGCGTGCTAGTAGTGTGCGACTTTTTTTTATTTACTTATCGTTTGTCACCGCGGGTTTGTGGTTTGCAGTGTATCTAACACTGGCTTTTTGGATTAAGTTAAAAGATCTTATTCGCGCTAAGCGAACATCAGTTTTTGATCTATAAGATAAAAAAAAGGCTCCTAATCATTTAGGAGCCTTTTTTGTTTTATTCTTGTGGGTTGTTCAATTTAGAATTTCTTTTTCCATAAAGGAAATAGATTACCATACCAATCGCTAGCCATCCTAATGAGAATAATTGAGCATCTTTACTCAAGTTTACCATCAAGTAGGTATTAATTGCGATTCCGCAAATTGCAATAACTGGTAACGCAGGTACTTTAAAACTGCGCTCTAAAGTAGGTTGTTTTACTCTCAAAATCCACACAGCGATACATACCATTGTAAAGGCAAATAAGGTACCAAAACTGGTCATTTCAGCAAGTTTACTAATTGGTGTAAAAGCTGCAACAATAGCAATAAATGCTCCTAATATCATCAAGTTTGTTCTTGGTGTTCCTGACAAAGGATTGATTTTTGAAAAAACCGGTGGGATTAATCCATCTTTTGACATCCCTAAGAAAATACGGGATTGTCCCATGATCATTACCATTAATACAGAAATTAAACCTACGGTAGCAGCAATAGTAATAATGTAGCCAGCCCAAGCTTGACCAGCAATATCAAATGCATATGCAACAGGTGCTTTGATCGCTTCTGGATATTTACCTAGTGGGTTGAAATCTTGGTAGCTAATCATACCAGTAAGTACTAATGATACTAAGATATATAGAACGGTACAAACTAATAATGATGCAATAATAGCAAAAGGAACGTCTTTCTTCGGATTGATTGCTTCACCAGCTTGGGTAGAAACAGCATCAAAACCTACATAAGCAAAGAAAATAGCAGCTGCTCCTGAAACTATTCCGGCTACGCCATACGCTTCGTGTGGTTTGTCATCAACTATAATTGTTTGTGCTTCTGGGATAAATGGAGACCAGTTGTCTACATCAATAAAGAATGCTCCCGCAATAATTACAAATATTACGGCAGAAACTTTTAAGATTACAATAAAGTTGTTAGCGCTTGCTGCTTTCTCAGTACCTTTAATAAGTAATGAAATTACAAGCAATACAATTAGAAATGCCGGTAAGTTCATGCTAAATCCCTCTCCAGTATAACTTCCTGGGTCTGCAGTAAGCCATTCGGGTAATGATACTCCGAACATCTTGAGCATTTTATTAAAATAACCAGACCACGAAACGGCGACGGTCATAGATCCCATGGCGTATTCTAGAATTAATCCCCAGCCAATAATCCAGGCAAATATTTCTCCAATTGTTCCGTAAGCGTAAGCGTATGCAGAACCTTCAACGGGTAATATAGAAGCGAATTCAGAATAACATAATGCAGCAAATACACAGGCAATACCTGCAATTACAAACGAAAGAGCAAGTGCTGGACCTGCATGATTGTATGCGCCTGTACCTGTTAATACAAATATTCCCCCTCCTATGATGGCTCCAATACCAATAGCGGTAAGGCTCCACTTACCTAAAACTCTTTTTAATTGACTTTTTTTCATATCAGCTTCAAAAGCCGATACTGGTTTAACTCTCCAGATTGACATGGTTGTTTAATGTTTTAAGTTATTAAGCACCAAATGTATTCTTTTTTACAAAAAATAAAAACAATTATTGAATTTTAAGTTGTAAAAAATGTCTCAAACTCTTTTTTATTATTGATTTGTCATATTTACCGCAATATGATAAAAGTTGGTTGTGTGTTGAGAATCAATTTTTTTAAAGTAATTCGTAATGAGTTTCGTATTTATTTCTTATTTTTAAAACTAATCTCGTGTGATATCAATTTTTAAACCTATGAATGGATTACAAACCATTGTTTCCTATTTTAGCTATACTAAACAACAACGTACAGGTGTTTTAATACTGTTAGTTTTTATCGTCATATTACAAAGTTTGGTGTTTTTTTGTGATTGGTCTGTCATAGAAAAAAAAGATCCTAAGGAGCAAACGTGGTTGGCTCTGCAAAGTACCATCGACACACTTAGTAATAATGCTAAAAAAGCGTCGAACAAAATATATAAATTTAACCCTAATTTTATTTCTGACTATAAAGGATATAATTTAGGCATGTCAGTCGCAGAGATTGACCGCTTATTCGCTTTTAGAAAACAAAATAAATACGTTAATTCAGCAGCTGAGTTTCAAATGGTGACTCAAATTTCAGATTCTCTTTTAAAAGAAATTGCTCCAATGTTTCAGTTTCCGACTTGGGTATCAACGAAACCAAAAGGTGACTACACTAAAAAATCGTATGATTATAAAAAGGCTGCAGGAGCTAAAGAAAAAATCATTGTCAAAGATATCAATCTCGCAAACCAAGATGATCTTATGAAAATTTATGGTGTAGGTGAGGCATTGTCTACCAGAATTATCAAGCAGCGTTCCATTCTTGGTGGATTTGTAAGTATGGAGCAATTGACTGAAGTTTGGGGCTTATCACCTGAGGTTATTTCAGAATTGAATACACATTTTCATATCGGTGCATTGCCGGCTATTTTAAAGTTAGATGTTAATAATGCATCTCTAAAAGAATTAAATCAGTTTTATTATTTTAAAGGTGGGCTTGCTCGGGATATAATTACCTACCGTAGCATGAAAGGAGATTTTACTAAAATTGAGGATTTAACAAAAATTAAAGGATTTCCTGTTGATAAAGCAAAAATAATTGCCTTATATTTGGACTTTCGTTAGAAGTTGCTGGTTTTGGGAGCTATGTAGGTTTTTTATCCCGTTTAGTTTGAGTGAACTATTAGAGTAAAGTGCCTTTCTTTAGATTAGTTGATGTATTGTTGCATTTAATAATTGTAAGCCTCAGTCCAACAATGACGACCTTAATTTACATTTTTAAAAGAAAAAAATAATAGAATATGAATTCAGTTTACTTCACAGAAGAGCATCAGGCCTTCAGAGAAAGTTTAAAAGATTTTTTACAAAAAGAAGTGGTTCCTCACATTGAAAAATGGGAAAAAACAGGTACGATAGAGCGTTTTATCTGGAAAAAATTTGGCGATATGGGTTACTTTGGAATTAATTACCCAGAGGCCTACGGCGGGATGAATCTTGATTTGTTTTACACAGTTGTTTTTTTAGAAGAACTACAAAAGATAAAATCATCAGGTTTTGCTGCAGCAATGTGGGCTCATGCGTATTTAGCTATGACGCATTTAAATGCAGAAGGCGATGATAGAATCAAGCAAGATTATCTTGCGCCGAGTATTGCAGGTGAAAAAATTGGAGCATTGTGTATATCAGAACCTTTTGGAGGAAGTGATGTTGCGGGAATGCGCACCACCGCAGTTAGAAAAGGCGACAAATATATCATAAACGGATCGAAAACCTTTATCACTAATGGTGTTTACGCTGATTATTATATTGTGGCGGCCAAAACAAATCCGGAGTTGGGTAACAAAGGAATTAGTATCTTTTTGATGGATACCGGTCTAAAAGGAATATCAGCATCTAAACTTGATAAATTGGGATGGAGAGCATCGGATACGGCAGAGATCGCATTTGATAATGTAGAGATTCCTGCTGAAAATCTTATGGGTGAAGAAGGGAAAGGATTTCCATATATCATGCAGCATTTTGCACTTGAACGCTTAATAATGGCAATTAATGCACATGCTAGAGGAGAATATGCAATTGATTATACTATCGATTATATGTCTCAACGTGAAGCTTTTGGAAAAAAGATAAGTAAATTTCAAGCCTTGCGTCACACCCTTGTAGAGCACGCTACAGAAGTAGAGCACTGTAAAATTTTTAATTATGCTGCTGTTGCTCGATTAGATAAAGGAGAATATGTAGTAAAAGAGGCTACAATGGCTAAGTTGAAATCAACCAAAGTTGCTGATGAGGCTATTTACAGTTGTTTGCAGATGCTAGGTGGTTATGGTTACATGGAAGAGTATCCTTTGGCGCGCTTGTTTAGAGACAGTCGCTTAGGGCCAATTGGAGGCGGTACTTCAGAGATTTTAAAAGAAATTTTAGGAAAAATGATTATTGATGATCAAAGTTACGAGCCAGCTGTGAAATAGTTGCTCTGAAATTACATAGCGATTTTCGAAAAATTTCTAATTTATTAATTTTGGAGATAAAAACATTCAAATTAAATTAAAAGTGATTTGTAGAAAATTGTAAAATGTATAAAAATTTTTAAACTATATAAAAAAGCGACAATCAGTTACGATTGTCGCTTTTTTCGTTTATCCCTTCTACGATTATTTCTTGAACAATCTCATGTTCGCCCTCTTCTAAGTTTTCTGTTAAGTGCTGTTGTTCGGAAGTTTTCTTATTGATGAAAAACTTTGCGTAAATCGGAAAATGATCAGATCCAAAATATTCTAAACTTTTCAATTCGTCTATAAATACATCTGGTGTATGAAACATCAAATCAATAGGGAATCTTAAAAACCAATATTTGGTATGAAAACTTGAAATGAATCCACGACCAATTCTCCCGTCAATTGTCTCGCTAGTTTTTCTAAATAGGATGGAGGATTTTGCCCAAGCCACATTATTGAAATCCCCAACTACAACACAAGTATCTGCATTCTGTCTTATTTTTTTCGCAACACTTAAAAGTTCTCCATCACGCTCTTTGGAATTTTCTTCTTCAGTAGGACTTGGTGGAGGCGGATGAACTGCAAAGAAAGTAAATTCAAAACCGTCAGCTGTTTTTATTTTAGCCTCGATACTTGGTAAATCGTCGGCCACAAAATAATGAACATTGTGATTTGTAATTTTTAACTTAGAATACAAATGCATTCCATAGGTGTTCCTTAAAGCTACTTTTACATTGTATTTGTATTTTTGATCCAAAACTAAGAGTGCCTTTTCCCAATTTTCATCAGATTCCATGGTTAAAACAATATCTGGATTGTATTTGTGAACTAAAGCTATAAATTTTTCATATTCTGTATTGTCTTGAAGTATGTTTGCTGAAAGGACAGTGATTAATTCTGAAGAAACATCGCAAGGCTCTCTTTGTACTGACTTGTAAAAAGACGTGTATTTGTAAAGGGCGGTAAGATGCATTGTTATAACAACAAAAGTCAATATCTGAAGAGTTTGGATCCAAACTTCTGATTGATTTAACAGGATAAAGCTAAAAACCAAAGCCGTAATCTGTAAAATAAGTATTTGGATTTTCCCAAACTCAAAAAATCTATAGAACCAATGAGTTAGTGGCATATAGGGTAAAATACTCGCAAGAAGTAATAGAATAGAAATTACGATAAACCACATAAACTTTATTTTGTTAGTAAAATTAAATAAAATTATCCAAACACTTGTTTGTTCACTTTATTATTCTACTTTTGCAGGCTAAAGAAAGGGGGTGTCTATATTATGTTAATTATACCAATTAAAGACGGAGAAAATATCGATAGAGCGTTAAAACGTTACAAAAGAAAATTTGATAAAACAGGAACTGTTCGTCAACTAAGAGCACGTACTGCTTTTATTAAGCCTTCAGTAACAAACAGAATCAAAATTCAAAAAGCGGCTTATATCCAAAATATGAAAGATAGCTTAGAAAGTTAGTCGATTCTAAATTATTATAGAAATAGCATTAAAGTTTTTTAACTTTAATGCTATTTTTTTTGTTAAAAAAATTTCCTTTTAACTGATAACAAAGTAAATCTTACATTTTTTTTATTATCAGTTAAAAGGAAAATTATGAAAATTACGGTGCAGGTTATAATAATGGTGAACGGTCTGGATCAAGACTTATTCAAAAAGAATAAAATATCTTATTAATTTTAAAAACACTATTGACCATGAAAAAAATCTTAATATTTACAGCTATTTTAATCTTTTCAACGCTTGCCTATTCGCAAAAAGAAAGTGATTTATCGAGAAATTTATTTAAAGTTAATATTTTAGCACCAGGCTTGACCTATGAGCGGGTTCTAGGTGATAAGACAACTTTTAATGTTGATGTTAATTTGTCATTTGGAAGCACGGGTAATGGAGATGGGAAATTAAAACTGTTGGCATCTCCATTCGGCAGAGCGCAATATCGTTATTATTATAATTTAGAAAAAACGCTTGGCTAAAAATAAATCAATTAGGGGTAATTCAGCTGCTTATATTGCTCCTTCTATTAGTTATTATATGAAACCTATTAATGATGGTTCTTATTTAAGCGATTATGACGGCCTTACAGCAGGGGCTGTGTGGGGATTTCAAAAAACGTATAAAACAGGGGTAAATCTTGGTGCGAATACAGGATTGGGATATAATTTCAGTAGTAATTTAGTTCATCAAGTTGTTCCTATTTTAAATTTTACTATTGCATGGGTTATTCTAAAATAAGTAAAGTTTTATTTGTAGTAATTGTCAATACTTTTTGTGTCAATGCACAAAAGGTATTGCCTTTTTTGGGTGCGGGGCAAAATATCAATACATCTTTTGAAAATAATGGTTACCTAAATATTTCTGCAGGAGTTCAATATAATCTGCAGGACTTTATTAAGCCAGAGGTTGAATTCCGATTCTTTTTCGGCGCTTTGCAAAACAATACTACTTATGACTCTGCAAATTCTTTGATGCGGATAAAAGATGTTTTTACAACTTTTCAGGCTTTAAATTGGAGTGTTACTCCCAATTTGTCTATTCCTTTGGATCAAAATAAACATTGGTACCTAGCAGTAAAGCCAAAATATAATTATGCCGAAATAAAAGCTTCAGATGCGATTTTTGTTTATCAAGAGACTAAAACAATTCATTCAAAAGAAACCCGAAAAGGAGTTAGTCGTTCTTTTGGTTTAAACATGGGGGTTTTGGGTAAATTGTGGTCAGAATCCTATGATGCAATTTTGTTATCTGTTTTTGTAGATAATATCAACTTTAACAAGGTGATTAAAAGGACACCTACAACAGATTTAGATACTAAATATAATTTGGGTTTTGAAGTTAAGTATTACTTTAGTTTTAAAAAGAAAAAATAAAGAGAATTCGCAATCAAAGAGCATGTGCTGCTTTTATTAAGCCATCAGTAACAAACAGAATCAAAATTCAAAAAGCGGCTTATATCCAAAATTTGAAAGATAGCTTAGAAAGTTAGTCGATTCTACAGAAAATAGGAACCGTTAGTCATCAAAATTATTTAACTTTGGTGCTAACGGTTTTTTTATGGTTACAAGTATAGAAGCATTTGAACAACACCTCCGCCTGGAGAAAAAGTATTCCGATCATACCATCACGGCTTATAATAATGACATAGTTTCTTTTCGAGACTTTGTGCTGTTGCGATATGGGCAAACTTCAATTGATGATGTTTTGTATGTTCAAATAAGAGCTTGGATAGTAGAGTTAGTCGATCAGTCACTTTCAAACACTACAATTAATAGAAAAATTGCTAGTCTCAAAGCATTTTATAAATTTTTACTCCGAAGTAAGCAACTTAAAGCCAGTCCTTTGGCGACTCACAAGGCCTTAAAAACTCCCAAAATAATTCAGATTCCTTTTTCAGAACAAGAAATGGTGCAGGTTGCGGAGGTTTTTTCAGAAGGAGCTGATTTCGAATCAATACGCAATCAATTGATTGTTGAATTGTTTTATGCAACAGGCATGCGAAGGGCAGAGCTTATTGGGTTGGAGTTTAAAAATGTAGATTTAGGATCGGGTATTATCAAAGTACTAGGGAAGCGCCAAAAAGAACGTTTGCTACCGTTGTTGCCGTTTTTGTTAGATTCGATCACGAGATACCTTGTTGCTAGGGCTGATTTAGAGATACTTGAAGATTCAGATTATTTTTTTCTCACGAAAAAAGGAACAAAATTAAACGAAAGTCTTGTGTATCGGTTAATAAATTCATACTTTAGTGAAGTGTCACACAAGCTAAAAAAAAGTCCTCACATTCTTCGTCACACTTTTGCTACTCATTTACTTAATAATGGTGCAGATTTAAATTCAGTCAAAGAATTGTTAGGGCATGCTAGTCTAGCTTCTACGCAAGTGTACACACACAGTAGTTTATCGGTTCTTCAAGAAGTGCATAAAAAAGCACATCCAAGGGGTTGATGATAAAAAAATATTTAATAATTTTTAATAACGATGATTATGAAGGTAAGTGTTCACGCAGTTAACTTTACTGTTGACAGAAAGTTGGTTGATTTTGTTCAAGAAAGAATGGATAAACTTGAAAAGTACTACGATAAGGTCGTCTCGTCTGATGTGTATTTGAAAGTGGAAAAAACGAGTGAGAAAGAAAATAAAATTGTCGAAGTAAAAATTAATGTACCCGGTGATGAGTTGTTGGTTAAAAAACAATGCAAAACTTTTGAAGAAGCGACAGAGTTGGCCGCAGAATCTCTAGAGCGAATGCTTCTAAAACGAAAAGAAAAGATTAGTTCGCACATTTAATATAAAATTTTTTCAAAAAATGTTTTGATTGCTAGATAAAATCTATACATTTGCAGTCCGTTAGAAATAGCGGACTTTTTTTATCAATTTGCCAGCGTAGCTCAGTTGGCTAGAGCAGCTGATTTGTAATCAGCAGGTCGTGGGTTCGAGTCCCTCCGCCGGCTCCAAGTTAACATATTGAAAGATAAAGAAAGTGAGGGGAGATACTCAAGCGGCCAACGAGGGCAGACTGTAAATCTGCTGTGTGAACTTCGCAGGTTCGAATCCTGCTCTCCCCACAAGAATAAAACTTAGTTGTTTTAGAAAAGTATACAGCTTCTCTTTTATAAACTAAGCTCTTTGATAAGAGGTTCTGCCGACTTAGCTCAGAGGTAGAGTGCTTCCTTGGTAAGGAAGAGGTCACGGGTTCAATTCCCGTAGTTGGCTCAAGTAAGTAGGAAATAAAAATTAATATATAACAAGATTAAAATTAAGTAAAATGGCAAAAGAAACCTTTAACCGTTCGAAACCACACTTAAATATTGGTACGATCGGACACGTAGATCACGGTAAAACTACTTTAACAGCAGCAATCACAAAAGTATTATCTGATGCTGGTTACTGTCAAGCAAAATCATTTGATCAAATTGATAATGCTCCTGAAGAAAAAGAAAGAGGTATTACTATCAATACATCACACGTTGAGTACGAAACTGCTAACCGTCACTACGCACACGTTGACTGTCCAGGTCACGCGGATTACGTAAAGAACATGGTTACTGGTGCTGCTCAAATGGATGGAGCTATCCTTGTTGTAGCTGCAACTGATGGACCAATGCCACAAACGCGTGAGCACATCCTTTTAGGTCGCCAAGTAGGTATTCCTAGAATGGTTGTTTTCATGAACAAAGTTGACATGGTAGATGACGCTGAGTTGTTAGAGCTTGTTGAAATGGAAATTAGAGATTTATTATCTTTCTACGAATATGATGGTGACAACTGTCCAGTTATCCAAGGTTCTGCTTTAGGAGGATTGAACAATGACGCTGCATGGGTTCCTAAAATTTTAGAATTGATGGAAGCTGTTGATAACTGGATCGAAGAGCCATTACGTGATACTGACAAACCATTCTTGATGCCAGTTGAGGATGTATTTACAATTACTGGTCGTGGAACTGTTGCTACAGGTCGTATCGAAACTGGTATTGCTAACACTGGAGATCCAGTTGAAATCATTGGTATGGGAGCTGAGAAATTGACTTCTACTATCACTGGAGTTGAGATGTTCCGTAAAATCCTTGATAGAGGAGAAGCTGGAGATAACGTAGGTTTATTGTTGAGAGGTATTGATAAAGAATCTATCAAAAGAGGAATGGTTATCATTAAGCCAGGATCTGTTAAGCCACACGCTACTTTCAAAGCTGAGGTTTATATCTTGAAAAAAGAAGAAGGTGGACGTCACACTCCATTCCACAATAACTACCGTCCACAGTTCTACGTACGTACAACTGACGTAACAGGAGTTATTACTTTACCAGAAGGTGTAGAGATGGTAATGCCAGGTGATAACTTAACTATCAATGTATCTTTGTTAAGCCCAATCGCAATGAGCGTTGGTTTACGTTTCGCTATCCGTGAAGGTGGTAGAACAGTAGGTGCTGGACAAGTAACTGAAATCGTAGGTTAATCCACGAAATATACAATCAAAAAATAGTGTCGTTTAACGATGACACTATTTTTTATTCTACGGGCGTAGTTCAAGGGTAGAATAGCGGTCTCCAAAACCGTTGATGGGGGTTCGAATCCCTCCGCCCGTGCAAAAAAATAAATCACAATGACAAAAGTTGTAAATTACATATCAGAGGCATTTGAGGAATTAAAATCAAATGTAACTTGGCCGGAATGGTCTGAAGTACAGCGTCTAACCATTGTTGTAGCTGTATTTTCTGTTTTATTTGCCTTGGGGACTTGGGGAGTAGATGAGATTTTCGCAAAAGCTTTAGCTGGATTTTTTAATTGGATAAAAGCTTAATTTTTGTTATGGCAGATAATAATGTGAAGAAGTGGTATGTCGTTAGAGCGGTTAGTGGGCAGGAGAACAAAGTAAAAGCATATATCGAGACCGAAATCGCAAGATTAGGAATGGAAGATTATGTTTCTCAAGTTCTTGTTCCAACCGAAAAAGTCGTTACTGTTAAGGAAGGAAAAAAATTAGTTAAAGACAAGGTTTATTTTCCTGGTTATGTAATGATTGAAGCGAATCTTGTTGGTGAAATACCACATATCATTAAGTCTATAACAAGTGTTATTGGTTTTCTAGGAGAAGTTAAAGGTGGAGAGCCTGTTCCGTTAAGAATGTCGGAAGTTAATAGAATGCTAGGAAAAGTTGATGAGTTGGCTGTTAATACAGATACACGTGCTATTCCATTCAATATGGGCGAAACTGTAAAAGTAATTGATGGACCATTTAATGGATTCAACGGTACGGTTGAAAAAATTAATGAAGAAAAGCGTAAACTTGAAGTAATGGTGAAAATTTTCGGAAGAAAAACACCTTTAGAATTGAGTTTCATGCAAGTTGAAAAAGTATAATTTTTGTTACATCTATAATAATCATTGTAACCGCTTCCATTGGTTGCAATGTTAAATTTTTTAAAAATGGCTAAAGAAATTAGTAAGGTAGTTAAACTACAAGTTAAGGGAGGTGCTGCGAACCCGTCGCCACCGGTTGGACCTGCTTTAGGAGCTGCTGGGGTAAACATCATGGAATTCTGTAAGCAATTTAATGCTAGAACTCAAGATAAACCCGGCAAAATATGCCCAGTACAAATTACTGTGTATAAAGACAAATCATTTGATTTTGTTGTTAAGACTCCTCCAGCGGCTGTCCAGTTATTGGAAGCTGCAAAGCTAAAGTCAGGATCTGGTGAACCAAATCGTAAAAAAGTAGCTAGCGTTACTTGGGATGTTATCAAGGCAATTGCTGAAGATAAAATGGTAGATTTAAATGCATTCACAATCGAATCTGCTATGAGCATGATTGCTGGAACTGCTAGATCTATGGGTATAACTATATCAGGAGATTCTCCTTTTTAATTAAGAGATAGACATGGCAAAATTGACAAAAAAGCAAAAAGAGGCTGCTTCAAAAATTGAAAAGAACAAATTGTATTCTTTGAAAGATGCTGCTGCATTGATCAAAGTTATTGCTTCTGCAAAATTTGATGAGTCTGTTGATATCGCAGTTCGTTTGGGTGTAGATCCAAGAAAAGCGAATCAAATGGTAAGAGGTGTAGTTACTTTACCTCATGGTACTGGTAAAGATGTTAAAGTATTAGCATTAGTTACTCCAGATAAGGAAGCGGAAGCTTTGGCAGCTGGTGCAGACTACGTTGGTCTTGATGATTACCTTCAAAAAATTAAAGATGGTTGGACAGATGTTGATGTTATCATCACTATGCCTGCTGTTATGGGTAAATTAGGTCCATTGGGTCGTATTTTAGGACCTAGAGGTTTAATGCCAAACCCTAAAACAGGTACTGTAACTATGGATGTTGCAAAAGCTGTTCAAGAAGTTAAAGCTGGTAAAATCGATTTTAAAGTTGATAAAACTGGTATTGTACATGCAGGAATTGGTAAAGTATCATTTGGTGCTGAGCAAATTTATGACAATGCACACGAAATTATTCAAACATTAATCAAACTTAAGCCAACTGCTGCTAAAGGTACCTACATTAAAGGTATTCACCTTACAAGCACAATGAGTCCAGCTATTGCATTGGATCCAAAAGCAGTATAATTGGTAGTTAATAATTTTTAGTATGACTAGAGAAGAAAAATCAATCGCGATTGAAGATTTAACTGCACAGTTAGCTGGTACAAATATCATTTACATATCTGATATTTCAGGACTTAATGCAGAGACTACTTCAAGCTTGAGAAGAGCTTGCTTTAAAGCAGGTATAAAATTAGAGGTTGTAAAAAACACTTTGCTTGCAAAAGCAATGGAAGCATCTGACAATGATTATGGAGATTTACCATCAGTATTAACTGGTAACAGTGCGATCTTTATTTCAGATGTTGCAAATGCACCTGGAAAAATTATTAAAGATTTCAGAAAAAAATCAGCAAAGCCTGTATTGAAAGGAGCTTACATTAATTCTGAAGTTTACATCGGAGACGATCAATTAGATGCATTAGCAACTATCAAATCTAAAGAAGAGCTTATTGGCGAAATCATTGGATTATTGCAATCTCCTGCACAAAGAGTTATCTCAGCTCTTCAAAACCAATTCGCTAATAGCGAAGAGGCAACTGAAGAAGCAGAGGCATAATAACTATATTTCAAACTATAGTTATTTAAATTAGCGCACAATAAATAAATTATATTTTTACAAATCATTTTAAAACGATAGAAAAAATGGCAGATTTGAAACAATTCGCAGAACAATTAGTTAACCTTACTGTAAAAGAAGTTAACGAATTAGCAACAATATTAAAAGATGAGTACGGAATCGAACCAGCTGCTGCAGCTGTAGTAGTTTCAGGTGGTGGTGAAGCTGCTGCTGAAGAAGTTCAAACTGAGTTTACAGTTGTATTGAAAGAAGCTGGTGCTTCTAAGTTAGCAGTTGTGAAATTGGTTAAAGAACTTACAGGTTTAGGTTTGAAAGAAGCTAAAGATGTAGTTGATAGTGCTCCAAGTACTGTTAAAGAAGGTGTAACTAAAGAAGAGGCTGAAGGTCTTAAAAAATCTTTAGAAGAAGCTGGAGCTGTAGTTGAGCTTAAATAGTTAAACTAAGTTTATAAAATAAGGTTTAGGTCTTGAGTTTAGTCACTCAATGACCTAAACCATTTTTCGTATAACAAAAGTCTAGCTTGTATTACAACAAACTAGCACGTTGAATACCCTATTTATGCCCATTACGAGGAAAAAAAATTAATAGATAATAAGAAAGTAGTTATCCTAATAATTAATTTTTAAAGATGTAGTGGTTATAAAATGTGTTTTTAGAACTCTAAAATTCACAAAACAAATTACTTTTTTAATCAAAATTTTGTCCATTGATGCTAACAAATCAGACTGAAAGATTGAATTTTGCCTCAACAAAAAATATCCCTGACTATCCAGATTTTCTAGATGTTCAGGTTAAGTCGTTTAAAGATTTTTTTCAATTAGAAACTAAATCAGACGAAAGAGGTGACGAAGGGCTTTACAATACCTTCATGGAAAATTTTCCAATAACTGATACAAGAAACAACTTCGTATTAGAGTTCCTTGATTATTTTGTAGATCCTCCACGTTATACAATTCAAGAATGTATAGAAAGAGGTCTTACGTACAGCGTGCCATTAAAGGCTAGACTTAAACTGTACTGTACTGACCCAGAACACGAAGATTTTGAAACTATTGTTCAAGATGTTTATCTTGGTACAATTCCTTATATGACGCCTAGTGGTACCTTTGTTATCAATGGTGCTGAACGTGTAGTTGTATCTCAATTGCACCGTTCTCCGGGTGTTTTCTTTGGTCAATCATTCCATGCAAATGGTACAAAATTGTATTCGGCGAGAGTAATTCCGTTTAAAGGTTCTTGGATTGAATTTTCTACTGATATCAATAGTGTAATGTATGCTTACATTGATAGAAAGAAAAAATTACCAGTAACCACTCTTTTCAGAGCTATCGGTTTTGAAAGAGATAAAGATATTCTTGAAATTTTTGACCTTGCTGAGGAAATTAAGGTTTCTAAAACTGGTCTTAAGAAATACATTGGTAGAAAACTTGCTGCACGTGTATTGAACACTTGGCACGAGGATTTCGTAGATGAAGATACAGGTGAAGTTGTATCTATCGAACGTAACGAAATAATCCTTGATAGAGATACTATTATCGACAAAGATAATGTGGAAGAAATCATTGATTCTAACGTTAAGTCTATCTTATTACATAAAGAAGATGCTAATCAAGGTGATTATGCTATCATTCATAATACATTGCAAAAGGATCCAACAAACTCTGAGAAAGAGGCTGTTGAGCATATCTATAGACAATTGCGTAACGCAGAACCGCCTGATGAAGAAACAGCACGTGGTATCATTGATAAATTATTTTTCTCTGATCAACGTTATAACTTAGGTGAAGTAGGTCGTTACAGAATTAATAAAAAGTTAGGTTTAGATACCCCGATGGAAAAGCAAGTCTTGACCAAAGAGGATATCATAACTATCGTGAAATATTTGATTGAATTAATCAACTCTAAAGCGGAGATTGATGATATTGATCACTTATCTAACCGAAGAGTAAGAACAGTTGGTGAACAACTTTCTCAACAATTTGGTGTTGGTCTTGCTCGTATGGCTAGAACAATTCGCGAAAGAATGAACGTAAGAGATAATGAGGTGTTTACACCTATTGATTTGATCAATGCCAAAACATTATCTTCTGTAATTAACTCATTCTTTGGTACCAACCAGTTGTCTCAATTTATGGATCAAACCAATCCATTGGCTGAGATCACGCACAAGCGTAGGTTATCTGCACTTGGACCAGGTGGACTTTCAAGAGAAAGAGCAGGATTTGAGGTTCGTGACGTTCACTATACGCACTACGGGCGTTTATGTCCAATTGAAACTCCTGAGGGACCAAACATTGGATTGATTTCTTCACTTGGTGTTTACGCTAAAGTGAATGGAATGGGATTCATCGAAACACCTTACCGTAAAGTAACTAATGGTGTTGTAGATTTAGAATCTACTCCAGTTTACCTTAGTGCTGAGGAAGAGGAAGGAATGTTAATTGCACAAGCTAACATTCAAATGGACAATTCTGGAAAGATTACTGCCGAAGACGTAATTGCGCGTCAAGAAGGTGATTTCCCTGTTATTGACCCATCAAATGTTGATTATACTGACGTTGCTCCAAACCAAATTGCCTCTATTTCTGCATCTTTGATTCCTTTCTTGGAGCATGATGATGCGAACAGAGCCTTGATGGGATCGAACATGATGCGTCAGGCCGTACCATTGATACGCCCTGAAGCTCCAATTGTAGGTACCGGTTTAGAGCGTCAAGTAGCTTCTGATTCTAGAGTATTGATTAATGCTGAAGGTCATGGAGTTATTGAGTATGTTGACGCAAACATCATCACTATCAAATATGATCGTTCCGAAGAAGAAAGAATGGTAAGTTTTGAGCCAGATGAAAAAACATACAACTTAATTAAGTTTAGAAAAACCAACCAAGGAACAAGTATTAACTTGAAACCTATCGTAAGAAAAGGTGATAGAGTTGTTCCAGGTCAGGTTTTATCTGAAGGATATGCTACTCAAAATGGAGAATTAGCATTAGGTCGTAACTTGAAAGTGGCGTTTATGCCATGGAAAGGTTATAACTTTGAGGATGCGATTGTAATTTCTGAGAAAGTAGTTCGTGATGACATCTTTACTTCAATCCACGTAGATGATTACTCATTAGAAGTAAGAGATACGAAATTGGGTAATGAAGAATTAACGAATGATATTCCTAACGTTTCTGAAGAAGCTACTAAAGATTTGGACGAAAATGGTATGATTAGAATTGGAGCCGAGGTGAAACCTGGTGATATTCTTATTGGAAAAATTACTCCAAAAGGGGAATCAGATCCAACTCCTGAGGAGAAATTATTGCGTGCTATCTTTGGTGACAAAGCAGGTGATGTAAAAGATGCTTCTTTGAAAGCGTCTCCTTCTTTACATGGTGTTGTTTTAGATAAAAAATTGTTCGCAAGAGCGGTAAAAGATAAGCGTAAACGTACACAAGACAAGGATGCTTTAGGAGCACTTGAAATGGAGTTTGAAGTGAAATTTGTTGAATTGAAAGACAAATTAGTTGAAAAACTTTTCTTGATCGTTAACGGAAAAACATCTCAAGGTGTAATGAATGATTTGGGTGAAGAAGTTTTACCAAAAGGTAAAAAATACACTCAAAAAATGCTTTATGCAGTAGAGGATTTTGCTCACTTAAGTAAAGGCCAATGGGTAGCTGATGATGCTACTAATACAATGGTTAATGATTTAATTCATAACTATAAAATTAAGTTGAACGACTTACAAGGTGCATTACGTAGAGAGAAATTCACGATTACTGTTGGAGATGAATTACCAGCAGGAATTTTGAAATTAGCAAAAGTATACATCGCTAAAAAACGTAAGTTAAAAGTGGGTGATAAGATGGCGGGTCGTCACGGTAACAAAGGTATTGTTGCTCGTATCGTACGTCACGAAGATATGCCTTTCCTTGAAGATGGAACACCAGTTGATATCGTGTTGAACCCACTTGGGGTACCTTCTCGTATGAACATTGGTCAGATTTATGAAACGGTATTAGGATGGGCTGGTATGAACTTGGGTAGAAAATTTGCTACACCAATTTTTGACGGAGCATCTTTAGACGAAATCAACGCTTTAACGGATGAAGCTGGAGTACCTCGTTTTGGTCATACGCATTTGTATGATGGTGGTACTGGAGAGCGTTTCCACCAAGCTGCAACTGTAGGTGTAATCTACATGTTGAAATTAGGTCACATGGTTGATGACAAGATGCACGCACGTTCTATCGGACCGTACTCTTTAATCACTCAGCAGCCACTTGGAGGTAAAGCACAATTTGGAGGTCAGCGTTTTGGAGAGATGGAAGTTTGGGCATTAGAGGCTTATGGAGCTTCTAGTACACTTCGTGAAATCTTAACAGTGAAATCGGATGACGTAATTGGTAGAGCTAAAACCTATGAGGCAATCGTTAAAGGAGAATCTATGCCAGAGCCAGGATTACCTGAATCATTCAATGTATTGATGCATGAATTGAAAGGTCTTGGTTTAGATATCAGATTAGAAGAATAATATTCAGTAAAAAGTGGTCAGTGTTCAATGTATGTTGAATACTGAACACTGATTACTTTTTAAATTAGTTTTCAAGATTTATACCCGTAAACCGTTCCGATTTTTTATTGAGTTTTAGAGTTCAATAACTAGCACTTCAAGCAAGGGCTTGAGGTTTAGAGAAGTAATTCGTGGTAGTGTTATTGTTGAGGATTGAACCAGATGTTTAAGACCGAGACCAACACAAAAATCAATTTTTTAATTGCAGATAAATCAATAGTAGAAACTATGATGAATAACAGAAATAATAACAATAAAGATAAAAACCAAGTTAAAAGGTTTAATAAAATTTCTATTGGATTAGCATCTCCAGAGTCAATCTTAAAAGAGTCAAGAGGTGAAGTTTTAAAGCCAGAGACGATCAACTATAGAACGCACAAACCAGAGCGTGATGGTCTTTTT
This sequence comes from Flavobacterium sp. K77, assembly GCF_021608205.1. Taxonomy (NCBI): domain Bacteria; kingdom Pseudomonadati; phylum Bacteroidota; class Flavobacteriia; order Flavobacteriales; family Flavobacteriaceae; genus Flavobacterium; species Flavobacterium sp. K77. The sequence continues at coordinate 833,519 of NZ_JAKIHO010000001.1, forward strand.
TGCGAGCGTATTTTTGGACCTGTAAAGGATTTCGAATGTGCGTGTGGAAAATACAAAAGAATTCGTTACAAAGGTATCATTTGCGACCGTTGTGGTGTTGAAGTTACAGAGAAAAAAGTACGTAGAGATAGAGTAGGTCACATTAATCTTGTGGTGCCAATTGCTCATATTTGGTATTTCCGTTCTTTGCCAAACAAAATTGGTTATATCCTTGGTCTTCCTTCTAAGAAATTAGATATGATTATTTACTACGAAAGATACGTAGTAATCCAAGCTGGTATTGCTAAAAATGCTGATGGCGAATCATTACAAAGATTAGATTTCTTGACTGAAGAGGAGTATTTGAATATTTTAGATACCCTTCCTGCAGACAACCAATATTTAGATGATTTTGATCCTAATAAATTTGTTGCCAAAATGGGAGCAGAGTGTATTATGGATTTGTTAGCAAGAATTGATCTTGATGCATTATCATATTCATTAAGACACAGTGCTAACAATGAAACGTCTAAACAACGTAAAACAGAAGCTTTAAAAAGATTACAAGTAGTTGAATCTTTCCGTGAGTCTAACTTAAACCGCGAAAACCGTCCTGAATGGATGATTATGAAAGTGGTACCAGTTATTCCACCAGAATTACGTCCGCTTGTACCACTTGATGGAGGTCGTTTTGCAACTTCAGATTTGAATGATTTATACCGTCGTGTAATCATCCGTAACAACCGTTTGAAAAGATTAATGGAGATCAAAGCTCCAGAAGTTATCTTGAGAAACGAGAAACGTATGTTGCAAGAATCTGTAGATTCATTATTTGACAACACGCGTAAAGCATCTGCTGTTAAAACAGAATCAAACAGACCGTTGAAATCACTTTCTGACTCGTTAAAAGGTAAGCAAGGTCGTTTCCGTCAAAACTTATTGGGTAAACGTGTGGATTATTCTGCTCGTTCGGTAATTGTTGTTGGACCAGAATTAAAATTATCAGAGTGCGGTATTCCTAAGGATATGGCAGCTGAATTGTACAAACCTTTTGTGATTCGTAAATTAATCGAAAGGGGAATTGTAAAAACAGTTAAATCTGCTAAAAAAATAATTGATAAAAAAGAGCCAGTTGTTTGGGATATCCTTGAAAATGTAATCAAAGGTCACCCAATCTTATTAAACCGTGCTCCTACTTTGCACCGTCTTGGTATCCAAGCGTTCCAACCGAAATTAATTGAAGGAAAAGCAATCCAATTGCACCCTCTAGTTTGTACGGCATTTAACGCGGATTTTGATGGGGATCAAATGGCGGTACACTTACCATTAGGACCAGAGGCTATCTTAGAGGCTCAGTTGTTAATGTTAGGTTCGCACAACATTTTGAACCCTGCAAATGGTGCTCCAATCACTGTACCATCTCAGGATATGGTCTTGGGTCTGTATTATATGACCAAAGAACGTTTGTCAACTCCTGAATTGAAAATTTTAGGTGAAGGAATTACATTCTATTCTGCTGAAGAGGTGAATATCGCTTTGAATGAAGGAAGAGTAGAATTGAATGCTCGTGTTAAAATTAGAGCAAAAGATTTCAATGAGGCTGGTGAATTAGTTTACCAAATCATTCAAACTACTGCTGGACGTGTATTGTTTAACGAAGTTGTTCCTGAAGCAGCTGGTTATATCAATGACGTATTGACAAAGAAAAACTTAAGAGATATTATTGGGCACGTACTTAGCTGTACAGATGTACCTACTACTGCTGCTTTCTTGGATAACATGAAAGATATGGGGTATAAATTCGCCTTCAAAGGTGGATTGTCATTCTCATTAGGTGATATTAGAATTCCAGACCAAAAACCTAAGTTAATTGCTGATGCAAGAGAGCAAGTTCAAGGTATCTCTGCTAACTATAACATGGGTCTTATTACTAATAACGAGCGTTACAACCAAGTTATTGATGTTTGGACTTCTGCTAATGCGCAATTAACAGAGTTAGCAATGAAAAACATTAGAGAGGATCAACAAGGATTTAACTCTGTGTACATGATGCTTGACTCTGGAGCGAGGGGTTCTAAGGAACAAATTCGTCAGTTAACTGGTATGCGTGGTTTGATGGCTAAGCCTAAAAAATCTACTGCTGGTGGTGGTGAAATTATTGAAAACCCAATTCTTTCTAACTTTAAAGAAGGTCTTTCGATCCTTGAGTACTTTATCTCTACTCACGGTGCTCGTAAAGGTCTTGCGGATACCGCTCTTAAAACAGCTGATGCTGGATACTTGACTCGTAGATTACATGACGTTTCACAAGATGTAATTGTAAATATCGATGATTGTGGTACATTAAGAGGTGTTGAAGTTTCAGCATTGAAAAAGAACGAAGAGATCGTAGAATCATTAGGAGAGAGAATCTTAGGACGTGTAGTGTTACAAGATTTAATTAATCCTTTGACAAGCGAAGTACTAGTTCGTTCAGGTGAGCAAATTACTGAAGTAATTATGAAAGCGATCGACGCTTCTCCAATAGAGAAAGTTGAAGTTCGTTCTCCATTAACATGTGAGGCTCTAAAAGGAATTTGTGCTAAGTGCTACGGTCGTAACCTAGCAACTGGTAAAATGACTCAAAGAGGTGAAGCTGTTGGTGTAATTGCAGCACAGTCTATTGGTGAGCCAGGTACACAGTTGACATTACGTACTTTCCACGTTGGAGGGGTTGCGGGTGGTATTTCTGAAGAATCAAGCATTGTAACTAAGTTTGCAGGTAAGCTTGAAATCGAAGATCTTAAAACTGTTAAAGGTGAAGATAGCGAAGGAAACTCGGTAGATATCGTTGTTTCTCGTTCTACTGAATTGAAATTAATTGACGAAAGAACAGGTATTTTATTAAGTACCAATAACATTCCTTACGGTTCTAGTATTTTTGTTGCAGATGGTCAATCTGTTGCAAAAGGAGAAGTGATCTGTAAATGGGATCCATATAACGGGGTTATTGTTTCTGAGTTTACTGGTAAAATTGCTTACGAAGATTTAGAGCAAGGACAATCGTTCATGGTTGAAATCGATGAGCAAACTGGTTTCCAAGAAAAAGTAATTTCTGAATCAAGAGCTAAAAAATTAATTCCAACTTTATTAGTTTACGGTAAAGATGGTGAATTGATTCGTTCATACAACTTACCAGTTGGAGCCCACTTGATGGTTGAAAATGGTGAGAAAATTAAAGCAGGTAAAGTTTTGGTAAAAATCCCTCGTCGTTCTTCTAAATCAGGAGATATTACCGGAGGTTTACCAAGAATTACAGAGTTATTAGAAGCTCGTAATCCATCTAACCCAGCTGTAGTTTCTGAAATTGATGGTGTTGTTTCTTTTGGAAAAATCAAAAGAGGTAACCGCGAAATTGTTATCGAATCTAAATTTGGAGATGTTCGTAAATACCTAGTTAAATTATCAAGTCAAATTCTTGTTCAAGAAAATGACTTCGTAAGAGCAGGTGTGCCATTGTCTGACGGAGCAATTACTCCAGATGATATTTTAAGAATTCAAGGTCCAGCTGCTGTTCAACAGTACTTGGTAAATGAAATCCAAGAGGTATACCGATTACAAGGTGTAAAAATTAACGACAAACACTTCGAGGTTGTTATTCGTCAAATGATGCGCAAAGTAAGAGTACAAGATCCAGGTGATACTTTATTCTTAGAAGATCAATTGATTCATACTAAAGATTTCATCGTTCAAAACGATAAATTATACGGTATGAAAGTGGTAGAGGATGCTGGAGATTCAGCTGTATTAAAAGAAGGACAAATCATTACGCCTCGTGAGTTGCGTGACGAAAACTCTTTATTGAAACGTACAGATAAAAATCTAGTAGTAGCTCGTGATGTGGTAACTGCAACAGCAACTCCAGTATTACAGGGTATTACAAGAGCTTCGCTTCAAACTAAATCATTTATCTCTGCGGCATCGTTCCAGGAAACTACTAAAGTATTAAATGAAGCTGCAGTTGCAGGTAAAATTGATTACTTAGAAGGATTGAAAGAAAATGTAATTGTAGGTCATAGAATCCCAGCCGGTACAGGTATGAGAGAGTACGATCACACAATTGTAGGTTCAAAAGACGATTACAATGATATGATGGCTAACAAAGAGGAGTACATCTATTAAGGTTTTAGTGTCTAGTCCTTAGTGATTTTTCATAAAGTTTAATCACTGAGGACTATTTAACTAACCACTAAATACTAAAAATATGAAAGATCAACCACAAGATCAAATTAATATCGAATTGGATGAAATTACTGCTGAAGGAATTTATTCTAACTTAGCAATAATAAATCACTCTTCGTCTGAGTTTGTTCTGGATTTTGTAAGCATCATGCCAGGTATACCTAAAGCAAAGGTGAAGTCAAGAATTGTTTTGACTCCGCAGCATGCTAAAAGATTATTGAAAGCGATTGGAGAAAATATTCATAGATTTGAAAGCGCTCATGGCGAGATCAAAGATACCGATCAAGCTCCAATTCCTTTAAATTTTGGCCCTGCTGGCCAGGCATAAATAATAGTTCAAAAGGCTCCAGTTTTTCTGGAGCCTTTTTTTTATGCACTATTTTAAATACCCGAAACGGCTTTTTTGTCTCGTAGATCTAAAGTTTCTATTAATTTTTTACTGTTGGACTTCCTTGTTATAATTATCCTTGATTTTTGTTAAGATGCAGTTTAACAGTGCTTAATATACTCAATTTGTGCTTTGAACGAGTTTTATAGCGCTTTGTCGAGAATATTTTTGGACAATATACTAATGTTATACTTTCGTGCTCGAGATAGAGAAAAAACTACTATCCGTATAAAATTAGAAAGTAATATGAATCATTTTTCTTTTAAAGTAAGCAACAAATTTATACTAAACACCTTGATGGTGCTTGCTTTTACTTTGGTATCTTCTTCTTCATTTGGTCAAACTACAAATACGGTGGCAGAAATGAATCAGACAGAAGTTACTTCTACTAAAACAGAAAATGTTTCTGCAACTACTACTACAAATTCTATGAATTTTGTTTTGTGGTTTATGGGTTCAAAACAAGATCCTAACAAAACAATAAATCCAGAAGGGACAACAACAAAAAAACAAATTATTACCTCTGGTACTGCTCCAAATAGATTGCTAATTAAAGCATTCTTAAAAAAAGCTTCTAGTTTAGAAAGTATGATTGCCTAATAATTGATTTAAGAATATAAAAAAACGCTACTTGAGAAAGTAGCGTTTTTTTTGTCTTCAATACAAACGCAAGGTACGTTTATAGTTTTAATTTTTACTCAAACTCTGAGGTAAAGAATAGTTTTACATTAGGGTATTTACTTTGAGTCATTTGAATTGTAAAGTCCGAATCGGCCAAGAATACTAATTGTCCGTATTTATCGTGAGCCAAGAATTTTTGTTTGATACGTCTGAATTCTTTAAACTCATCACTTTTAGAGTCGTTTGGTTTTACCCAACAAGCCTTGTGCACTGGAAAATTTTCGTAAGTACATTTTGCACCATATTCATGCTCTAATCGGTATTGAATTACTTCGTATTGTAGTGCACCAACTGTTCCGATTATTTTTCTGTTATTCATTTCAAGCGTAAAAAGCTGTGCCACACCTTCATCCATTAACTGATCAACTCCTTTATCCAACTGCTTTGCTTTCATTGGATCTGCATTATTGATATACCTAAAGTGCTCTGGAGAAAAGCTCGGAATTCCTTTAAAACTCATTACTTCACCTTCTGTAAGTGTATCTCCAATTTTAAAGTTTCCGGTATCGTGCAAACCTACAATATCTCCCGGATAGGAAATGTCTACAATTTCTTTTTTCTCTGCAAAGAAAGCATTCGGGCTTGAGAACTTTAAATTCTTCTTTTGACGTACGTGATAATACGGTTTATTTCTTTCAAATGTACCAGACACAATTTTTATAAAAGCCAAACGGTCGCGGTGCTTAGGATCCATATTGGCATGAATTTTAAATACAAAACCAGTCATTTTTTGTTCAGCAGGATCGACTAATCTCGTTTCGGAGTCTTTTGGTCTTGGCGATGGTGCTATTTGAACAAAACAATCCAAAAGTTCGCGAACTCCGAAATTATTTAAAGCCGAACCAAAAAACACAGGTTGCAATTTCCCATCCAAATAGTCTTGGCGATCAAATTTTGGATATACTTCATCAATTAACTCTAGTTCTTCACGAAGTTTATCAGCAGGTTTTTGTCCAATAATTTTTTCCAGCTCTGGACTTTGTACATCTGAAAAAGCAATAGTTTCCTCAATATTCTTGCGGCTGTCACCACTAAATAAGTTAATGTTTTGTTCCCATAAATTATAAATACCTTGAAAATCGTAACCCATTCCTATAGGGAAACTCAATGGAGTGACAGCGAGTCCTAATTTTTGTTCTACTTCGTCCATCAAGTCAAAACCATCTTGTCCTTCGCGGTCTAATTTATTGATGAAAACAATTATAGGAATTTTTCGCATTCTACAAACAGCAACTAATTTTTCTGTTTGTTCTTCGACACCTTTGGCAACGTCAATCACCACAATTACGCTGTCAACGGCTGTTAAGGTTCTAAAAGTATCTTCGGCAAAATCCTTATGACCAGGCGTATCAAGAATATTTATCTTTTTATCTTGGTAGTTAAAAGCTAAAACGGATGTAGAAACTGAGATACCTCTTTGGCGTTCAATTTCCATAAAGTCACTCGTAGCTCCTTTTTTTATTTTATTGTTTTTTACAGCACCTGCTTCTTGAATAGCACCACCAAAAAGGAGGAGCTTTTCTGTAAGTGTTGTTTTTCCGGCATCGGGATGCGATATAATTCCAAAAGTTCTTCTGCGTTGTATTTCTTCTAAAAAAGCCATGTGTATATATAAATAGGTTGCAAAAGTACTATTTATAAATGCCAATTAAAAAAAATGTAGTAGCTAATAGCAAGAATATTACAATGGTTTCAGGATCATTTTTTGGTTTAAAATAGAGTCAATTAGTAATGTTATAAAAAAAGGCCACCGTATTTGGTAGCCTTTGATTTTACATATTGATAGACCATATAGAATAGCCATTTGGTGGACATTGTATTTTAACCCATTTGTCTGCTTGTGTGGTAGGATACCAACCAGAATTCCCAGTAAAATCTTTTATTTGAGCATTGCTCCAATTGGTTTGAATCCATCGTTCTTGCCAAGTATTTGAATTGTTGATGTAAACAACTAATCCTGGGTTCCCATTGTATCCGTTTCGTCTAGCGATATACTCATCCGTATCGGTATATAAAATGGAGGTATTTCCTGTGGCTTTGTTATTGTGAATCCAAATTAAATTGTTCATTTTGGTTTTGTTCAGCCATTCTTCATAATCTCTGTAAAAAATAGTTGGATACCCTTCATGAGTTAAAATGTAGGCGTAAGCCAGTTCTTTTTTCCAAATTTCATCAGTATCATGATTGGCAACAAATGTAACCGCCTTATATGGATTGCGTTTCCACATCATGTCATCGTTTAATAAGTTCAGGTTGTTATTGTCAAATGCGTCATTCATTTTGTAATAGCAAGCAAAATCAAACACAGAACTATTGGCATTATTAGCCCAATTATTTAGCAAATCAACATTGGAATCCCAAAGTTCACCTACTGAAAATCCACCTACATTAGCATTCCAATCACGAATTACCCATGGAGCAAAGCCTTTGACATAATCAAATCGCCATCCGTCAAATTTCATCGTATTTTTATAAAATTTCCCAACTCCATCGGCTCTTTTCCATAACCAATCTTGTACATTAGGCACTACGTGAGCAAGATCAGGAAATCCACCAAAGGATCCCTCGTCATTGTTTCCATAGGCATTTTTGTAAAAGTCGGAACTTGTTCTTTTGAATTTACCTGAGGCTACTCCTGTGAAATTAGTATAGGTTTGAGTTCCTGTAAACGGATTGCTTTCTAATTGTCCGCCACTATTATGATTGAGGACCATATCGGCATACACTTGCATGTTTTCAGTATGTACTTTTGTAATTAAACTTTCCAGTTCGGTTTTGGATCCAAAACGAGTTTCAACGGTTCCATTTTGATTGAAATTACCAAAATCGAAGTAGTCTGTAGGGTCATATCCCATGGAGAATGGTCCGTTTTGTGCTTTCGATACAGGAGGTAGCCAGATTGCGCCAATACCGGCGTTTGACCATGCAGTAATTTTTGAATTCACCACATTCCACCATGTACCTCCCGCAGGAGCATCCCAGTAAAAGGCTTGCATCATGACTCCTCCACCAGGGTTAGCTACATAGCGACCGTTTGAAAGATTAGTTTTTTTACCGGTATCAAATGGACGACCGTCATGTGTTGTTACATTGATCGTTTTGAATTCTTTTGCTGTTTCAAGGGTGTTTGCCGCATCGTCATTGCTACAAGAATACAAAGCCATTAAGGCGGTGGTCAGCGCAAAAATTTTAAAAATTGGTTTTTTCATGGTTTGATAGTTTGGTTAATTTATTAGAGGGAATTTTCTACAACTTATTTAGCTAAATTTCTTTTTGCTGATAATATGTATATTTTAATGTGTTTAATTTTGTGAATAATTTATTTTTTTACGAATATATTTTTATTATTCGAAATGCTGTTTATTATTTTTTCTTGCGAATCACGAAAACGTTATAGTGTTTACAACTTTATTTCTTACGAAAGATTACGTAGGTAATAATTTATTTTTTTAAAAGCAGTTCTGGTATTGTTGCTGATAATAAGACGGTGCTTCTTAGGTTTTAATTTGGATTTTTGTTTGTAGCTTTTTTAAGAAAGTTTGCTGAAAATTGTACTGATTTTTTTGCCTATAATTTTTTGTTAATAGTACCAATGAAACTTGTTTTGTGTCAATGAATTGCTATTTTTGTTCGCTTGAATTGTTTAAGGAGTTGTTTCCAATTTTGACTTTATATTTGAAGTTATTTTTGAAAGTGTATATTTGCCAGCCGTTCAATTTATTTAGTATTGCAATAGCAGAACTAAAAGCTTAATTATAAAATTATTACATCAATTAATACTACCATTAAAATGAAATTTATCACTAGCAAAAGTGTCTTGTTACTTACTTTAGTTTGTCTCTTTTTTGTAAGTACTCAGGCCAATGCACAAGAGATTATTATCGATTCTGTTGCTGCTCCAGTTAAAAAAGCGCCTTCAAAAGGAAAGCTAAAAGTAGACGGAGTTATTGCTACCGTAGGTGATTACATCATTTTAGATTCAGATATTGATAAGTCATATCTAGAAATTGCTGCTAACGGTGGTTCTGTAAAGGATATTACCAGATGTCAAATGTTAGGTAAATTACTTGAAGATAAATTATACGCACACCAAGCTGTACAAGATAGTATTATTGTCTCAGATGCAGAAGTGAAAGGAATGTTAGAGGAAAGATTGACCTACCTTGTAAGTCAAATCGGCTCGATGGAAAAGGTAATTCAGTACTATAAAAAAGACTCTGAAGAAGATTTTAGAACGTATTTTGCAGATATTTTGAAAGAGGGTAAGTTAACTTCTGAAATGACAAAAAAGATTGTTGATGCTGTAGAAATTACACCTGAAGAAGTACGCAATTATTTTAAAGATATTCCAAAAGAAGATTTACCATCATTTGGAGTGGAGTTGGAAGTAGCGCAAATTGTGGTGGAACCAAAGGTTTCACAAGAAGACAAACAGAAGGTTATTGATAGATTAAATGAGTTCAAAAAGGAAATTCAAGAGGGTTCTAGTTTTTCTACAAAAGCGGTTTTATACTCTCAAGATCCAGGCTCAAGAGCTAATGGTGGTTATTACAAGATGAATCGTAAAACTCCTTTTGTAAAAGAATTTAAAGAAGTTGCTTTTAGTTTAGCTGAGGGTGAAATATCAGCCCCTTTTGAAACAGAATTTGGTTTTCATATAATATACATAGAGAAAATAAAAGGACAAGAGGTAGAATTACGTCATATTTTGTTAGCACCAACTGTAACTGAAACTTCTTTGAAAGAAGCTAAAGAAAAAATTGCACTTATCAAAAAGAGAATCGAAGCTAAAGAAATTACATTTGCAGAGGCTGCAAGAAGTTTATCTGATGAAAAACAGACTAGAGCAAATGGTGGAGCGCTAATAAATCCTCAAACTCAGGATACTCGTTTTGAGTTGACCAAGATGGATCCGTCTTTTTATAGTCAGGTTTCCAATTTAAAAACCAACGAAATTTCAGCACCAATTTTAGATCAAGATGATCAAGGTAAAAAGAAATTTAAAATCATAACAGTTACCAATCGTATTGATGAGCATGCTGCTGATTATGCCAAAGATTATACAAAAATTAAAGAGTTAGCGTTAAACAAAAAACGTATAACGGCTATTGGTAAATGGTTTGATGAGAAAATTAAAGAAACCTACATAAAAATTGTTGGGGAATACAGAGATTGTGATTTCACTAATAATTGGTTAAAAAAATAAGCGCTTATTTTCTGATTGAGAAGTTTCATATTTTTTTCGATAAATTAATAAAAAGAGTTAGTTTTATGTTTTCATAAAAACTAACTCTTTTTCATTTAAAAATACTTTATACATGTCAGACGTAGCTGCAGTTCAAAATTTAGTTCAAAAAAGAAATGATTTAAAAAAAGAAATCGCCAAAATTATCGTTGGGCAAGATGCCGTTGTAGAACAAATTTTGTTATGCGTTTTTAGTGGCGGTCATGCCTTGTTGGTAGGTGTTCCAGGTTTGGCAAAAACTTTGTTGGTAAACACATTAGCGCAAGCCTTGGGGTTAGATTTTAAACGCATTCAATTTACACCAGATTTAATGCCGTCGGATATTTTGGGAAGCGAAATTTTAGACGAAAACCGTCAATTCAAATTCATCAAAGGACCTATTTTTTCAAACATAATTCTCGCTGACGAGATTAATAGAACACCGCCCAAAACTCAGGCAGCTTTGCTCGAAGCCATGCAAGAGCGCTCGGTAACTATTGCAGGAGCCAATTACAAACTTGCTTTGCCATATTTTGTGTTGGCAACTCAAAACCCAATTGAGCAAGAAGGTACTTATCCTTTGCCAGAAGCGCAACTAGATCGTTTTATGTTTTCTATCAAACTAGAATATCCTAGTTTTCAAGAGGAAGTACAAGTTGTAAAACAAACCACAGCAGATCTAAAAGCAGTGGTTGATCCATTATTTACCGCTCAAGAAATTATCGATTTCCAACAATTAATTCGTCGTATTCCAGTTGCTGATAATGTAATTGAATATGCCGTGACTTTGGTTAGTAAAACCCGTCCTGATAATAACTTAGCAACTGACTTTGTGAAAAATTATTTAGATTGGGGTGCAGGACCACGTGCGTCGCAAAACTTAATTTTAGCCGCTAAAACTCACGCTGTTTTTCAAGGTAAATTTTCTCCAGATATTGAAGATGTAAAAGCAGTAGCTATTGGAATTTTGCGTCATAGAATTATTAAAAATTACAAAGCCGATGCAGAGGGCATTACTGAGGAAATGATCATTACAAAGTTGTTTTAGAGACAAGAAATTCTATTTTTAAATACCAATTTTAAGACGAACTACAACGTTTTCTTGAAATTGGTATTTTTTGTTTTTACGAAATAATTAAAAAGCGTTTTGTTTCTTGAGGATATAGCACAAATATGTTAATATTTTATTTTATTCTTATTTTAAAGCATTTGATTTCAGTATTTACTAATAGTATTTTTTCAAATGGTCACTTTCATTATATTTTTTTAAATTTCATCTTAATCTACTAAATTTGCTAGATAAATAAATAGTTTCTGCTTTTGTCTCTGATTTGCTCAAAGTAAAAGTTGTAAACATAGAAAAACATTCCAATTATGAGTTTATATAACGATTATCTACAAGAAATCGAAGACAGAAAAGGGCAAGGACTTCATCCAAAGCCAATTGATGGTGCAGACTTAATTAGCGAAATCATCTCTCAAATTAAAGACACAGCGAATGCACATCGTGAAGCGTCTCTTCAATTTTTTATTTACAATGTAGTGCCAGGAACAACACCTGCAGCTGCTCAAAAAGCCGCTTTCTTAAAAGAAATCATTTTAGGTACTGAAGTAGTTGCTGAAATTACCCCAGCATTTGCGTTAGAATTATTGTCGCACATGAAAGGTGGTCCTTCAATCAAAGTTTTATTAGATATTGCTTTGGGTGACGATGCTGAAAAAGCTTTGGCTGCAGCCGAAGTTTTAAAAACACAAGTGTATTTGTATGAAGCAGATACAGATCGTTTAGAAGCAGCTTACAAAGCAGGCAACGCAATTGCGACCTCTATTTTAGAAAGTTATGCTAAAGCGGAATTTTTCACGAAACTTCCTGAAGTTGCCGAAGAAATTCAAGTAGTGACGTTCATTGCTGGCGAAGGTGATATTTCAACTGATTTATTGTCGCCTGGAAATCAAGCGCACTCGCGTTCTGATCGTGAATTACACGGTAAATGTTTCATTTCGCCAGAAGCACAACAAGGAATTGAAGCTTTAAAAGCGCAACACCCAGATAAAAGTGTGATGCTTATTGCTGAAAAAGGTACTATGGGTGTAGGTTCTTCTAGAATGTCTGGTGTGAACAACGTAGCACTTTGGGCAGGAAAACAAGCTAGTCCATACGTTCCATTCATCAACATTGCTCCGATTGTGGCGGGAACAAATGGTATTTCTCCAATCTTCTTAACGACAGTTGATGTAACTGGTGGTATCGGTTTGGATTTGAAAAACTGGGTTAAAAAAACAGATGCAAACGGTGAAGTACTTCGTAATGAAAGTGGTGACCCAATTCTTGAAGAAGCATATTCTGTAGCAACTGGAACGGTTTTGACTATTAATACCAAAACCAAAAAACTATACAAGGACGGTGAAGAATTGATCGATATTTCGAAAGCTTTCACACCTCAAAAAATGGAATTTATCAAAGCAGGTGGTTCTTACGCCATTGTTTTTGGTAAAAAATTGCAAACTTTTGCTTCTAAAACTTTAGGAATTGCAACGGTACCAGTTTTTGCACCTTCGAAAGAAGTTTCTGTCGAAGGACAAGGTTTAACAGCGGTTGAAAAAATATTCAATAAAAACGCAGTAGGAGCGACTCCGGGTAAAATATTACATGCTGGTTCAGATGTTCGTGTAACAGTGAATATTGTAGGCTCTCAAGATACTACTGGTTTAATGACATCACAAGAATTAGAGTCGATGGCAGCTACTGTGATTTCTCCAATTGTAGATGGTGCTTACCAATCAGGATGTCACACGGCTTCGGTTTGGGATAATAAATCGAAAGCAAATATCCCAAGATTAATGAAATTCATGAATGATTTTGGTTTAATTACAGCTCGTGATCCAAAAGGAGAATACCACGCCATGACCGACGTAATTCATAAAGTTTTAAATGATATTACTGTTGATGAATGGGCAATTATTATTGGTGGAGATTCACATACTAGAATGTCAAAAGGTGTTGCTTTTGGTGCCGATTCAGGAACTGTAGCCCTTGCATTAGCAACAGGTGAGGCTTCTATGCCAATTCCAGAATCTGTAAAGGTGACTTTTAAAGGAAACATGAAAAACTACATGGATTTCCGTGATGTGGTACATGCTACACAATCGCAAATGTTGCAACAGTTTGGTGGCGAAAATGTTTTCCAAGGTCGTATTATCGAAGTACACATTGGAACATTAACAGCAGATCAAGCTTTTACGTTCACCGATTGGACTGCTGAAATGAAAGCCAAAGCTTCTATCTGTATTTCTGAGGATGCTACTCTAATTGAATCTTTAGAAATTGCAAAAGGTAGAATCCAAATTATGATTGATAAAGGTATGGACAACCAAAAGCAAGTGCTTAAAGGGTTGATCGATATCGCAAACAAAAGAATTGCTGAAATTCAATCTGGTGAAAAACCAGCTTTAACTCCTGATGCTAATGCTAAATATTATGCTGAGGTAGTTATTGATTTGGATATTGTTGCTGAGCCAATGATTGCTGATCCAGATGTAAACAATGCTGATGTTTCTAAGCGTTATACTCACGATACAATCAGACCACTTTCGTTTTATGGCGGAACCAAACAAGTTGATCTTGGGTTTGTAGGATCTTGTATGGTTCATAAAGGCGATATGAAAATATTGGCACAAATGCTTAAAAATGTAGAAGCACAAAACGGTAAAGTAGAGTTCAAAGCACCATTAGTTGTTGCGCCGCCTACATACAATATTGTGGACGAATTAAAAGCAGAAGGTGATTGGGAAGTATTACAAAAATACTCTGGTTTTGAGTTTGATGATAACGCACCAAAAGCGGCAGCGCGTACCGAGTATGAAAACATGTTGTACTTAGAGCGTCCTGGTTGTAACTTGTGTATGGGTAACCAAGAAAAAGCTTCAAAAGGAGATACGGTTATGGCAACATCAACTCGTTTATTCCAAGGTCGTGTAGTTGAAGATACCGACGGTAAAAAAGGAGAATCTTTACTTTCTTCTACGCCAGTGGTTGTTTTATCTACCATTTTAGGAAGAACACCTACTATCGAAGAGTATAAAACTGCTGTTGACGGAATCAACTTAACACAATTTGCTCCGTCTCATAAATTATTAGTAAAATAAGGTAAATTTTTGTTAATTTCCTTTCAAAAGCCTGAGTGTTATCGCTCAGGCTTTTTTTTGGTCTGATTTTTTCGTAACTTGTAGGTTCAATAAATGAAACAATAATCACTAAATACAAATTCTATGGCATTTGATATCGAAATGATCCAAAAAGTGTATGCTTCAATGCCTGCACGAGTAGATCAAGCACGTGAATTAGTGGGGCGTCCGCTTACCTTGACAGAGAAAATTTTATACAATCATCTTTGGGATAAAATGCCCGAAAAGCCATTCAGGCGAGGAGAGGATTATGTTGACTTTGCACCAGACCGCGTAGCCTGCCAAGATGCTACTGCTCAAATGGCTTTATTGCAATTTATGCATGCAGGAAAAAAAACTGTTGCTGTTCCAACAACGGTTCATTGTGACCACTTGATTCAAGCTAAAGTAGATGCAGCAACCGATTTGGCACGAGCCAAAACGCAGAGTAACGAGGTTTTTGATTTTTTATCATCAGTTTCAAATAAATATGGTATCGGTTTCTGGAAACCGGGAGCAGGAATTATCCATCAAGTAGTGTTGGAAAATTATGCTTTTCCTGGCGGCTTAATGATTGGTACCGACTCGCACACCGTAAATGCCGGTGGTTTAGGAATGGTAGCCATTGGAGTAGGTGGTGCCGATGCTGTAGATGTGATGTCAGGAATGGCATGGGAACTAAAATTTCCTAAATTAATTGGTGTGAAATTAACGGGTAAATTATCAGGTTGGACCGCACCAAAAGATGTGATTTTAAAAGTAGCAGGTATTCTTACCGTAAAAGGAGGAACTGGAGCCATTGTTGAATATTTTGGTGAAGGCGCCTTAGCAATGTCTTGCACTGGTAAAGGAACGATATGTAACATGGGTGCCGAAATTGGTGCAACCACATCAACCTTTGGTTATGATGAATCAATGGCTAAATACTTGCGCGCAACTGATCGTGCTGATGTGGCCGCTGCCGCAGATGCTATTGCGCCGTACTTAACCGGAGATCCTGAAGTCTACGCAGAACCTGAAAAATATTTTGACCAAGTAATCGAAATTAATTTAGACGAATTAGAGCCACATCTTAACGGACCGTTTACGCCTGATTTGGCTACTCCTATTTCTAAAATGAAAGAAGAGGCTATCAAAAACAATTGGCCGCTAAAAATTGAAGTTGGTTTAATTGGTTCATGCACCAATTCGTCTTACGAAGATATTGCACGCGCTGCTTCAATTGCGAAACAAGTAACGGATAAGAATTTAAAAATTAAATCAGAATTCACCATCACTCCAGGATCTGAATTGGTACGCTACACCATAGAGCGCGACGGTTTTATTGATACTTTTGACGCCATGGGAGCAACTGTTTTTGCCAATGCCTGCGGCCCTTGTATAGGGATGTGGGATAGAGAAGGAGCCGAGAAAGAGGAACGCAATACCATAGTACATTCCTTCAACAGAAATTTCTCTAAACGTGCTGATGGAAATCCAAATACCTTAGCATTTGTTGGGTCGCCTGAGTTGGTAACGGCTTTGGCCATAGCAGGTGATTTGAGTTTTAATCCTTTAACCGATACACTTATCAACGAAAATGGCGAAGAAGTGCGTCTTGACGCCCCATTTGGTGATGAGTTACCATCTAAAGGATTTGATGCCGAAGATCCAGGTTTTCAAGCGCCAGCTGCAGATGGAAGTGGTATTGCGGTGGCGGTTTCTCCAACTTCAG
Source organism: Flavobacterium sp. K77 (assembly GCF_021608205.1). Taxonomy (NCBI): domain Bacteria; kingdom Pseudomonadati; phylum Bacteroidota; class Flavobacteriia; order Flavobacteriales; family Flavobacteriaceae; genus Flavobacterium; species Flavobacterium sp. K77. The sequence goes on from NZ_JAKIHO010000001.1 coordinate 849,890, forward strand.
AGCGTTTGCAACTTTTGGAACCGTTTGAACCTTGGGACAAACAAAATATTACTGGAGGTAAGCTATTAATTAAAGCTTTTGGTAAATGTACTACTGATCACATCTCTATGGCCGGACCTTGGTTGCGTTTCAGAGGGCATTTGGATAACATTTCAAACAACATGCTTATTGGTGCGATCAATGCGTACAATCAAAAAGCAAATTCGGTTAAAAATCAAATTACTGGTCAATACGATGCTGTCCCTGCAGTGGCAAGAGCATACAAAGCAGCCGGAATTCCATCTATTGTCGTGGGTGATCACAATTATGGTGAAGGAAGTTCAAGAGAGCATGCCGCCATGGAGCCTCGTTTTTTAGGCGTAAAAGCAGTTTTAGTGAAATCGTTTGCGCGTATTCATGAAACCAACCTGAAAAAACAAGGAATGTTAGCGCTTACTTTTGCCTCAGAGGCTGATTATGACAAAATCCAAGAAGATGATACCATCAATTTTATCGACTTGATTGATTTTGCGCCGGGTAAACCGCTTACGCTAGCTTTCGTTCACAATGACGGAACCACGGATTACATACTGGCAAATCACACCTACAACGAAGGTCAAATCGGGTGGTTTGTTGCAGGATCAGCGCTCAATTTAATCGCAGCAGCTGGCAATGCTTAAATAATTTGAACACAAACAATAACTCTCAAGGGAACTTGGGAGTTTTTTTTTAGGAGCTATTTCCCGCTATCCGCTTCCCTTTTTTTACTCAAGTACTTTTTTTCAAGGTCACAAAAGGAGCTTCTTTTAGTCGCTCTTTGTTCCCAGAAAAAAATAGCACTTGAGTTGCAAAAGAGGTTCGCTGCTATCGTGGCTGGGGAAAATTGCTTGTCTCAAGAATTATATTTTTTATCATTTTATTAAAATGTAACTATCTCGCGAAGCCAGTATTTCTAGAATGAAATTCAAAAAAAAGGGTTAAAGTTTCATTTTTCAACGTTAAAATTTAGAAAAGCGACCTGTTTTTTGATTAAATCACTTAAATTAGCTTTTTCGAAATTTTAAAGTCTCCAAAAGCAGTTGCACCCAGTAAAACATGCTGTCGTGATAAACGAAAACGGTCAGTAGCACGTAGCACTCGTATCGTTGCAGCTTAGAGAGCTAAATTGAAATAAAGTATATGAGTTCACGGATAGTATTAATTGTGTTGTTTTTTAATTGTTTTCTTGCCTTTGCTCAAGAAAAAACCATCAAGCATACCATCGTAAAAGGAGAAACCATTTCTAGTATTGCAGAAAAGTACGATGTAAAACAAAGCGCTATTTTTAAACTAAATCCAAGTGCTAAAAAACTTTTAAAACTAAATTCGGTTTTAATAATCCCAACCAACGAACCGCAGGCACTTCCACAAAAAAATAAAAAAACAAGCACAATCGCGACCAAAGAACACGAGGTGCAAGCCAAACAATCCTTTTACGCAATTGCAAAATTATACGGTATTACAGTTAATGATTTAAAAGAAGTAAATCCTTTATTGGCTAGCACCGAGTTGCAAATTGGTCAAAAAATCAATGTTCCCGCATCAGCCAAAGCTATTGAAAGTAGTGCGATTGCAACAGCAAAATCAGATCTTTTAACCAAAGATGAAATTACCAAGACGGAAGCAATTCCTGCTGGAGAATCTTTTGAATGGGAAGTGTTACCTAAAGAAACTAAATATTCGATTACCAAAAAATACGGAATTACAATCAAAGAATTCGACAAATCCAATCCTACTTTGGGTGTGAAGGCTCTCAAAGTGGGACAAAAAGTTATAATTCCAGTCAGTCCAAATAGTAGTGTCGTTCTTGCCTCGGCAGTTCCAACAACATTAAATAGTGTTGCTACTGATAAAAAACTTGAAAATAAACAGCCAATTGAAACTGTTGCTAAGCAAGAAACAAAAACTAGCGAAGCTATTACAATAGTACGCGAAGTTTTACCCAAAGAAACAAAGTACGCTATTGCAAAACAATACGGTATTAGCGTTAAAGAGTTAGAAAACCAAAATCCAGCCATCAAAAATGGACTACCGGTGGGTTTTAAACTCAACATCACTTCAAGTACAATTCCAGAAGGGGAAGCAATTGCAGCCACTCCTATTTCTATCAATGATGCCGCAATTGAAAATAGCAAAATTGATTTTAATGCCACAACTAAACCTAATTTTAATCACGATTTTTTAGATCAATTGATCGAGAGTGCCTCTGAGAATATCGGTGTTCGTTACCGCTCGGGTGGTTCATCAAAAGCAGGGTTTGATTGTTCAGGATTGATGTGTAATACCTTTGGTGCTTTTGATATAAAATTACCTCGTACTTCAAGAGAGCAATCAACCGTTGGAGTTCAAGTTAGCGTTGAGGAAGCTCAAAAAGGAGATTTAATATTCTTTAAAACCAATGGCCGCAGGCAAATTAATCACGTTGGGATGGTAGTTGAGGTCACCGATGGGGAAATTAAATTCATTCATTCCTCAACAAGTAATGGTGTAATTATTTCTTCTACAAAAGAGAAATATTACGAGAAAAACTTCTCACAAATCAATAGAGTAATTCAATAATAATAAAAAAGCCAAATCAAATATGATTTGGCTTTTTACTTTTAAAGGCTGTTCAATTCAATCCAATACCCGTCTGGATCTTGAATGTAGATTTGTTTTACACCGTCAGCTCTAATGCTTATTGTATCTTTTTTACCAGGCCAATCCCAATAAGTTATTCGCAATTGATTTAGTTTTTTAATTAAATTTTCAAAGTCTAGCACTTTAAAAGCAAGATGTATCGCTTTGTTAATTTGTACAGGATCTTTTATAGTCGACACCAAATGCAATTCTTTTCCTTCGCCTAACGACATCCAGCGGATTCCTTCTTTTTGGGTTTTATTGGTTATCTCTTGAAGTTGTAAAACGTTTTTATAAAACTGTACTGAATTGTCCAAATTTTTCACAGAAAGTGCCATGTGATCCAGTTGAAGGCTGAAATTTTCTTTTTGCTGAGCGCTAATGCTATAGCTGCTTTGCACTAATACGATAAGTAACAGGAATTTTAGTTTCATGGGTCGCTTTTCTGTTTAATTGTTGGTTTACTTTATGACTTAGATTGTAAAGTTCGGCGTACAATGGCCATCCAATCATCAAGATTTCCCTGGTTGGTATTTATGGCTACACTGTTGTTGTCATAAGGTTTATATGTTTCTATATTGTCTCTAGAAAAAAGTCCAATTGTAGGCGTAAGTGAAGCACTTGACAAATGCATGATACCGCTATCAGCTCCAATAAAAATTGCTGTGTTGGCAATTACAGCTCCAATTTCTCGAATGTCCTTGCTGTAAAAAGTAGGTGCAGCAAAACCAATTTGAGAAACATTTTCTACTGGCAATACTTCAAGAATGGCATAATCAGGAAATTCACTAAGCAAACGAGCGTAAAATGGTTCCCACCAAGTTGTGGCATAACATTTATCGTCGGTTGCAAAAGTAAAAATGGCAATCGTTTTGCTACTGGTCCCTACTATTTTGGCAACGGTATTTTTACCTTGTTCCAATTCTTTTGCATTCAATTTTAAGTTTAACGGGGGTACTTCTTGTTGATTTCCCGGAAAATTTAATTGCGTTAAAAAGTTTCTGAATTCATAAACTGGATATTTGGCAATATGGCAATAATCAGAATGCTTTTGTGCTAAAGTAGTATCTTCTTCTCCAAAAAATTTATATTTGGCGTTAGCAAATTGCGCAGATAAACGTCCTGACGAAGAATTTTTGTCTACATTAATCACAATGTCGTAATTTCCTTTTTTGATGGTTGTCCACACTTTAAAGTAAGCAATCAAATCTTTGAAAGGTTTTTTAGGAAGTTCAATTACGGTCTGTATATTTTGATAATTCTCAAAAACAATGGGAGCTAAACCACCTTTTACAAACAAGTCAATTTTACAATCCGGAAAAGTAGCTTGCACCTCTTGTACCAGCGGCGTTATCAACAATAAATTACCTAATCGATGATTGGGCCTAGAGATTAATACTCTTTTGATTTCTATTTTTTGATTCGGATCAACGACAAATTTTTGTGCAGAAGTTCCAATATTTTTGGTTAAACTCTTGGTTAAAATTCGGCGGTAGATATTTATTTTTTTTAAAGTGCTCATCTTTTTTTGTAATTGTCTGCTTTGAGTTTGGTTTTATCAAATTCTGCTGCCAGGATAGTGTCAGCCTATTTCAGTTTTATTTTTAATATGGGGTAAATTTAAAATTTTATTTCTGTAAACAAGAGTATGCCTCTTATTTATTGCCTCTGTGTTTAGCACAACAGTCAGTAAAAAGAAATTTAGATTTTTATTAATTGTCATTGCATTGAATTTCGATTATTTATTAAGTCATACCTAGCAAGTCTAAACACTTATTATTGAATTAGTTTTTACAGATTTATTTTGAATTCCCATGCTAATGTATAATTATTCTAAATAATTATTTTTCTAAAACATATTTTAAGTATTTTTGCGGGAACGTGATTTACAACTCAGTATGGTAATTAGGTACAACTATTATTTTGGATTGGAAGCGTTGTTTTTAATATGGAGGAGTTAGATAAAAATAGATGTAAAACTTTCAAATCTTTTAAGGATGGTGATGAAAGCGCTTTTAATTTTTATTTCAATGCCTATTACAATCGATTGCTAGGGTTCAGTATTCAATTTTTGTACGATCAAGACGAAGCCAAAAATGTAACGCAAGAAGTCTTCTTGAAACTATGGATCAATAAAGATAAAATTGATTCAGAAAATGGCATTCTCTCGTTTTTATACACTTACGCCAAGTCAATTTGTCTCAACCATATCCGCCATAATAAAGTTAAGGATAGATTCAAAAACGATTTACTCAATCAAAAAGAACGAGCTCTCAATACTCAAATTTTGAATGAAATTGATTTTCATTCGGTTGAAATCTCCGAATTAGAACTTCGCATCAATACAGTTATAGAATCGCTTCCTGAAAAAACAAAACAAGTATATCTGCAAAAACGTTTTGAAAACAAAAAAAATGAAGAAATAGCCTTAGCTATGGGCGTATCGCAAAAAGCGGTTGAAGCCCACATGACAAAGGCCTTAAAGATTTTAAAAGAGCAACTATCTGATTATTTACCTTCATTTATTATCATCACTTTACTAAATAGTTAAAAAAAATTAAAAATTCGAGTAGGGTTTTCTCCTTGTAACGTGTACTTACTATAAGCAATTGTGATTTTGTTGATTTTTTGTGGTTTTTATGCTTGTAAAATCTACTTTTTTAACAAAAACAGTTTGATGATTCTTAGGTATGTGAAGGTGTTATTCCTTTTTTTAAAACTAGAATTTTAATTTTTTTTCAATTATGATTTCAACATTATTATACAAATACCTAAACAACGAGGCATCTGAAGAGGAAGTTCTTGAAGTTTTCAAATGGATTGAATCTTCCGAAAATAACAAAAAAGAATTCTTCGCTCTTAAAAAAGCATGGTTGTTAACAGATAACATTGCTTTGTCAAACACGAGCTTGCAAAATGATTTCATTGTCCTTCAAAGAAAAATCAGGCGAAAGCAATACCAAAGGTTGTTTTTGAGATATGCCGCTATTTTTCTTTTGTTTTTTACATTAGGAAAATCAGTGGTGTGGGAAGATAATGCAATTGCCAAACCAACTAATGAAGTAATTTTAGAGCTTGAAACAGGTGAGATAACCGCTGTTTCGGGAAATGAGTCTAAAAACGTAACTAATAAAGCAGGGAATTCAATTGCAGTGCATCAAAAAAATGAAATTGTGTACCCAAAATCTACTACCACAGCAGCTGTTAGTTACCATACTCTAAAAGTTCCTTACGGAAAAACATTTAAAGTAATCTTGTCCGATGGAACGTCGGTGCATCTTAATGCTGGTACAAGCTTACGATATCCTCAGCAATTTGATGTCAAAGGAAAACGAACTGTTTTTTTAACTGGAGAAGCTTTTTTTGACGTAACAAAGGATAAATCTCGACCTTTTATTGTGACCACTAACAGTGTTAGCGTGGCTGTTCTAGGAACAAAATTCAATGTATCTGCCTATCCTGACGAATCATCAATGCAAACGGTTTTAACCGAAGGAAGTGTACAGTTAATCCAAAATGGTAACGCAAATAACAGTACAATGATGTCAGTAGGACAATTGGTAAACTGGGATTTATTAACCAATACTCATCAAAGTCGTTCGGTAGATGTATCAGTTTACACCGCTTGGATGAATGGCGAATTAATTTTAAAAGAAAGTTCCTTTGTAAGTATATGCAAGACAATAGAACGCACCTTCGATGTGCGCATAATAAACTCCAACAGTAATTTAGACAAACAAAAATTTACTGGTACCATTAAGTTAAAAGATGCCAAACCTCAAGAAATTTTGAATTTATTACAGCTTGATACTCCATTTAAATACACTGTAAACAATCGTACAATTACTATCACTAACTAACCCAATTATAAACCCAAAAACAACAACTAAATGACCATTACACTTAATCCCTTTTGGCAAAAGTTACTGTTAAGCTGCGGGATATTCCTGCTGAGTTTGCAAACTTTTGCTCAAACCAAAAACAAAAACATTACCCTTGAGTGCAAGGATGTACCATTGCGAGAGTTTATTAAATTACTCGAACAAGAAACAAATTACCGAGTGGTGTTTAACGCTAGTAAAATTGATGGAAGTCAAAAAGTATCAATCAAAGTCAAAAATAGTCCGCTTGAAGAGGTTCTCAATCGTGTTTTTAAGGATAAAAAAATTACGTTTTTTATACAAAAAGAACAAATCCTTTTAGTCAGTAATGATACACAAGAACCAACGCAGGAAAAAGAACGATTTATTAAAGGAATTGTACTAGATGCTAAAGACAAATCGCCCATTCCAGGAGCAACTATTTTGATGAAAGGGACTTCGGCTGGTGTGATCAGTGACAGTAACGGACGCTTTGTCTATTTACTAAAAGGCAACGATATCCCGAACATTGTTTTAGAAGTTTCATACCTTGGAATGAAAGCGCAAGCGCAACGAGTAGGGAATACAGTCGATTTTGTGTTTTCTATGCAGCAAGTTACAGATGAATTAGAGCAGGTGGTAATCACATCTTCTTATGGTACCAAAAAAATGAAGGAAGAAGTTGTTGGAAGTATTGCTACGTTAACAGCTAAAGACATTGCAGTTGAACAAGCTTCAGAAAGTATTGATAAAATGGTCGTGGGTCAAATTGCAGGTGTTTTAATCGAAAATACCTCAGGAATTGGTGGGCCAGTTAAAATAAATATTCGTGGTCAGGGTAGTTTGAGTTCTTTATCAAATTCAAATCTAGGTACTTCGACACAACCACTTATCATTGTTGATGGTGTAATTATAAGCGAAGAAGTAGGTATTGACAATCAGTTTTTTGATGCCAATGGTGCTTTCTCAGAAAACTTATCCAATCCGTTGGCGCAAATTTCACCCGAAAACATTGAGAGTTTGACTATCTTGAAGGATGCGGCAGCAGTTAGTATTTACGGTGCCGATGGTGCAAATGGAGTTATTTTAATCACAACTAAAAAAGGAAAAAAAGGCAAAACGAAATTTGGTTTTTCTAATCAATTGGGTATTTCATCTGCGATTAATCAAATTGAATATTTGAGCGGTTCTCAATACACTGATTTACGAAATGAATATCTTAAAAACAGTCAAACCAATTATGTACCCGTTCCCTATAATGGCATCAATACCAATTGGTTTGATTTGCTTAATGTTGCAGGTATTTATAACAAATACAATTTCAATGTTTCTGGTGCCAATTCCAAGCTTTCCTATCGAACTAGTTTGAGTTACCTAGAAATTGACGAGCCTCAAAAAGGGAATTCTACAAAGCAATATAATGCAGGGATCAACATAGGTTACCGAGCGAATAAATTTGATTTTAGTTTGTCTCTTAACCCTAGTTATATTCAAAAAGACGCGCCAAATATTTACTACAGCTACGCTTTTGTGCCTACAATTGCTCCCTACAATCCAGACGGCTCCTTTTCAACTATTGGCGTAGTTGGTCTAAGTAATCCTTTGGCTGCTATTGAACAAAACAAAAATGTTTCGAACAGCTATGGTATTTTAGGTAGTGCTAGCGCATCATACACATTGAACCAGTTTATAAGTTTTTCTACCTTATTTGGACTTGATTACAAAGATAAAGTACAAGACCGCTATTTTTCAGGTGCCAATGAAAGCGGGCAAAGTAATGGTACATTTGTGCTAAATGGCATCCAATATCCTAACTGGGGACGCAGACTCATTAATGAAAGAAATGGAACAAAATGGAATTGGCAAGGACAGGCTCTTTTTAACAAAGCCATCAATCAAGACCATACTATTGATGGAGTTTTAGGATTCGAATTGTCTAGTGAAAAGGCTAATTTCGGCTATGCATCTGGACGTGGTTTCGTAAATTCAAGCGAAATTAATGATGTTAACAACGCACTTAGAGATGATGACCCTTTAACAACTGTAGATGAACGACTTGCCAATCAGGTTTATAGAGAGGACATCAGTTACAATTCAAGAGTCTCGTTTTTTTCTCAACTCAATTACAATTATAAAAAACGATACTACTTTTTAGGAAATTTTAGAAGAGACGAGAGTTCTGTTTTTGGTGACGATACCAATGTAGCTTTAAATGGGGGTGCGGGTTTGAGTTGGATTGTTTCTAATGAAAATTTCATGACTGCTCAAAACAAAATTGATTTACTTAAATTAAAAGTCAGTTACGGGACTACAGGTAATTCCAGAATTGGTTCGTATCGTTCTAAAGGTTTGTATACCATAAACCTAATCGATTACAATGGAGGCAATGGTGCGGTTCCAAGTGCGGCACCGAATGGGAATTTAAGCTGGGAAAAAAACACAAAATTCAACGCTGGAATCGACTTTAATTTTTTGAACCGTGTAGAAACAAGTCTCGAATTTTATTACGATAATATTACAGATTTAATTACCAGCCGAGATATTCCTACCGAAACCGGTTATACTTCCTTACAGCTAAATGCAGCAAGTATGTACAACAAAGGTGTCGAGTTTAGCACGCGAGTAAAATGGTGGCAATCGAAGGATTTTAAATGGACAACCTCATTTAATATTTCAACAGTAAAAAACAAGGTCACAAAGTTAATTGGATTGGGAAGTGATTTTTCAACATCTGAGGTGGCGCTGGCGCAAAAAATAGGATTTAGTACCTCAACCATTTGGGGTATTAAATACGCAGGCGTTGATGCTGCCACCGGAAGGGATTTGTTAGAAAAAAACGGCCAAATTTATGATGCGGCAACCTACACGAGCTTATTTGGTCCTGCAGATTGGGTTCCTATTGGCGATAATCAACCAGATGCTTTTGGAGGTTTCAGCAATACCTTTGTGATTAAAGATAATTTGACTTTATCTATTAGAGGAGCTTTTGAAATTGGAGGAGCGATATTGGTAGATAACAGTTTGATTTCAAAATACAACATTACTTCGAATAGAAATTTATCTGTAAACGCATATGATTATTGGCGCAATCAGGGTGATGTGGCATTACAACCTTTGGTAATAAGCAACGCCACTTTGATCCCGAATTTGAGTAAATTTTTATATGATAATACCAATATTCGAATTAGTAATATCAATTTAAGCTATAATGTTCCTATGCAAACAAAATTGCTCGATGCTCTTTCTGTTTTTATTGATGTATCAAATGTGGCTTATTGGTACAAGCAAAAAAGTCCAGCAGGCCGCAACGGAGTGCGGGAATTTAGCTTTACTTATCCACAAGCTCGAACAATTTCTTTAGGATTTAACACTAAATTTTAACAACATGAATCATTCAAAACTATTTTTAAAATACCTTTTTGTGCTACTTGTTGTTCTGTCAGTGCAAAGTTGTAGTGAATTTTTAGAGCAAGAACCAGGCTCTCAAACCTCTATTGCAGAACAATTGAGTACCAAAAACGGAATGCTGGTTGCTCTCAATGGAACCTATGGCAAACTCGAAGAAAATGTAAGGGGAGAACGCTTTGCGGTTTACGCTGATTTACAAGGTGGTAACTTAAAATTTACACCAACAATATCAGGCAGTAATCGCGGGCAAATCACAGTTCCTATCAATGTTGAAAACGTATATTCTTTTCAAGATCAAGCTTTAGAAAGTAATTTTACACCTTTTTATGATGCCAGTTATGCGGTTGTGAATCAGGTTAATTTAATTCTTGAAAATGTAGACCAGTTAACTGATGCGACTGCAATGGAAAAAAATCAAATCAAAGCCGAAGCCTTGGCTATAAGAGCCTACGCTCATTTTTTACTGACTTTGGTATACTCGCAACCTATTTCCGGAACCGGAGCAGATCAATTGGGTGTAGTATATAGCACAGCAAGTTTATCGAAAGGAATTCAATATCCTAAAAGAGAAACGCTGGCCAATACCTACCTCAAAATTGTAGCAGATTTGAATGCTGCCTTAGATAATTTTTCTAATGTGCCAAGTTTAGCAGGACCTACTAATTCTTATTTTAACGCAATCAATACAAAAGCATTAATGGCTCGCGTTTACCTTTCTCAAAACAATTGGCAAAACGCTTTTGATGTAGCAAATGATGTAATTCAATCTTCGGGCATTAGTTTGGTTTCATCTGAAAATTATGTGGCACAATGGGAGCAAACCAACGCACCTTTAACAGAAAATCTATTAGAATTTTCAATTCCTAGAGATAGTGGTGGAGAAGTAGGAGGTTCCTTATCCAGTTATTTTGGGTATTTTTCACCAACAAACTACAACAAATATGTGGCTTCGCAAGATTTGAGAAACTTATACGAAACTGCTGATATTCGTAGGCAATTGTTTTTAGAAAAACCTCTACCTACCTTATTAAACGGCGTATTTGTAAATGTAAATTATTATTTTACCAAAAAACTTCAGGACAATCCAGGATATTCTGCTTTCAGACTGAGTGAAGTGTATTTGATCCGTGCCGAAGCTGCGCTAGCATTAGGTAATCGATCGGGTGCCATTGCTGATATCAACACTATTAGATCTCGTGCCAAAGCGACTTTGCTTACCGCTACTGAAAATCTTGAAGATGCATTGTTACTAGAGCGGCGTAAAGAACTCTGTTTTGAAGGGCATTTGTTTTTTGATTTAGCCCGTAAAAGAAAGAGTATTGTTCGTACTGATGGTTGTTTAGCAACTACATGTAATCTCGATTTTCCATCTCCAAAATTTGTTTTACCAATACCACAAAAAAATATTAACCTTAACGCAAACTTACAGCAAAATGAAACATACTAAAATTATAGTGTTCGTCTCTCTCATTCTTTGTGTTTTTAGCGCGTGTTCAAAGGATGATTATAATTTAGATGCCAATAGCGTTCCTCCCTTCGTACGATTCAATTTATTGGTAAACAGCAACAATGCTCCATTAGAGTTTCCTGCAAAAAACAGTGCGTTAGTGCCAGTGAGCAGTTATAAAAACACATCAGTAAAAACGCTTAAAATACCTGTATCACTAACTTCGGCAACTTTAGCTAAACCTGTTTTTGTAACTTACAGCGTAATAACTAATGGTGATGCGGCTACTTTTAGTCTGATTCCCAAAGACCAGCTTTCTTTTTCTGGAAATCAGTTAACGGATACTGTTTTTGTATCTTTCGACAAAAGGTGGAATGAAAAGCAAAAAATTACTTTAAAACTAGAATCAAGTTCAGATCCATCAATAACTATCGGAAATTTGAATTTATCAGCACCAAATAATGCTTTAGAGGTCAACCTTGAAGATATAAAAACAACATACAGTTTTCCTGTGAATCGAATAGAATTGCAAGGAAACGTGGGTGAAGAGGTTGTGTTTAAAGTAAATTTCCCCAACGGATTTATTCCTTCTGAAATCGATGAAGCTAGTATGTTCAAGACATTAAACGGATTCAACTACAAAATTACGCGTGAAGCGCTTGCTGCAAACAGAAGCTCTATTTCATACCGATTGACGCTTTTAGAGAACATAAAGAACAATGATGTGTACTATCAATCAGATATAGAATTAGCAACTACTGCAGCTTATAGTCCTACTGGTAATTCGATTTTGCAAATCGTTAAACCCATCAAATCAATTAGAGATGTTACTGCCAATACAGCCGCTAAATTTTATGACCTTTCGAATCCATTTTACTTAACCTATGGTGAAAATTGGTTTGATAGAGCAGGCGTTTGTGCTTGGCAAAGTTTTAATGCTTTTACTTTTCCAGTGGTAGTACCTGCTGGTTCTGAAAATGCCATTTTATTCAGTGACAGAGGTACGCCTAATCCTGCAGATGATATTTACCATCATGCTTTTAAAATTGGGTTTAATGTTACTACTGGAACTAATACAACCAATTCGTTTGGTCTAAAGCGATGGTTCTCTAATGAAAGTATTTCGGCGGCGAATTCTCCTGGTTTTAATATCGCCTCAGCCTTAGAGTTTTTTCCTGAAGGCGGAAATAGTAAAACTAGAGGAACTGTTTTAATCATTCCGCAATACATTACAATTGCAGGTACAAATGGTAAAAGTTATAGTATCGGCATTTCGGGCGGCGGTACCTATACAGAAATAAGTAGTGGTCTTTTTGAGATTTCTTTTGATTTAAAAGCAACCAATACGACCCTTTTTGGAGGTACGGTGACTTCACAATACAAAATTTATAATAACCGAGTTTATCCAAGACCTGCTCCTATAGCTGCAAGTTGTTTAAAAGAAATTAGTTTGTAATTTTAAGATTTAAAAAACATGAAAATTAAATATATAACAGTCGCTTTGTTAGCTCTACTTGGGCTATCAGCATATCAATCATATGATGACAACCCTTATATTCCTATTGAAGATTTAAGACAATTATATAGCAGTGGAAATCCTGCTTTATGGCCTAAACCAACCTTAGATCGAAATGTTGATCCTGCAAATTTTAAAGATATAGGTCCTTTGCCAGAAGTTCCGTTTCCGGACTACAACCCCTATTCTAAGGAAAAAGCATCTTTAGGAAAGACCTTGTTTTTTGATCCAAGGTTGTCAATTAGCGGACAAATTGCTTGTGCCTCCTGCCATAATCCAGAGTTGGGCTGGACTGATAATTTAACGCGGTCCTTTGGTCATAACAGACAAACTGGCAAACGAAATGCTATGACTATTTTAAATTCAGGATATGCTACATCACTTTTTTGGGATGGTCGTGCTAATAGTTTAGAAGATCAAGCACAATTTCCCATCTCTGATCCTTTAGAAATGAACGAAAAGCTGACTATTGCAGTCGATAAGATTGCCGCTGTAAAAGGATATAAAAAATTATTTGAAACTGCATTTGGCGACTCTGAAATCACTCTAAAGCGCGTACAATACGCCATTGCCACCTTTGAGCGAACTATTAAAAGTCCAAAAAGTAAGTTTGATAAATTTGTAACCGGAAAAGCTGATGCCTTTTCTGACGAGCAAGTTTTAGGATTGCATTTGTTTAGAACTAAAGCGCAATGTATCAATTGCCACAATACACCTTACTTTAGCGACAATCAATTTCACAATGATGGCCAAACCTTGTTTGGTACCGTTAATGAAGATTTTGGAAGATACAATGTTACTAAAAATAAGCAGGATTTAGGTAAATTTAGAACCCCAACTTTACGCGAAGTAGCCAATACAAAACCATGGATGCATAATGGCCATTTCCCAAGTTTACTTGATGTAGTCGAATTTTACAATTTAGGCAACCCATCACCTGTTCAGGCAAAGTATTTAGGAACTGCCCGTGACTCCCTGTTACCAGTAAATTCTCCAATTCTTAAAAAATTAAACTTAAATCGTACCGAAATCAATGCTCTCTTAGCTTTTATAGAAACTTTAAGTTCGCCTAATAGTCGTATTATTACACCTACGATGCCTGAGTAAAAACTATGATTTTAAAGCAATGGGTGTCAGTGTCAAATTAGAATTAATGTAAATAATAAATCAAAAGCATAAAAATTAGTTTTGGCGAGTTGGTACTTGAATAATTTTTTAACCTTTGCGCTCTAAAAATAATAATATCAAGTATGAGTACTACTAAATTAACCATCAACAAAAATGGTTCTATAAAAATTGAAGGCGATTTTGAAATTACTGATTGCAACGGTCAAACCTACGGTTTAGAGGGGAGAACGGCCTTGGGTCTTTGTCGTTGTGGATTATCTGCTAATAAACCTTTTTGTGATGGTGCGCACCGAAACGGTTTTGAGCATGAGCCAGCAGCGTTTGACTTGCCACCTGTGAAAACAAAATAGAAAAAAGTTGCCAGTTTTAAAATATAAAACAAAAGCTACCCTGTTATTAGGTAGCTTTTGTTTTTATAATCATTAGTGCAATATATCTTAAATAGCTTAGCTCATCGTTTCATGAAAAATAAAAATGATGGTCGGTAGTTTATTTTATTTGCTATATGGTTTAATTCTGCCACTTTTGTTTGTAATTAACTCTTTTTTTCTTTGGTAAATTGCGCTCAGGTTTTGCGTAAATATTTCCATTTCTTCTGATACTTTCTTGATATAAGTCACATATTCTATAAGGGTTTCATGACTTATGTTTTTTTCGTTTTCGATCAAGTTATTTAAAGCCATAAGTGTTGTAATTGGGCGTCGTAATACATGTGATATGTCAAATACAATTTGATCCATAGCTAACTCGTATTCAACTCGATTGTTGATATTGTGAAAACTACCATACCAAACGACACTTCCATCGGGCAATCGTTCTGGATTTCCTTTCATAGAATGCCAACGGTATTCTGTTTCATGTTTTACGCGATACTCAATATTTAAAAAAGACAAATTGTTGAATGAGTCCATTAATTTTATTTTAAAATCATCTAAGTCATCCGGACATATTAATGTAAAACCAATTTCGGGAGTGTCTAACCATTGTTGCATGGTGACTGAAGGGTGTAATTCAATCATACCCTCACTAATGAATTCAAAAATCAAAGCACCTTCTGGATTCATTTTTAATTGAAAAATTCCGTCGGGTACACTGTCTGTTAATTTTTTTAAGCGCTCTGCATTGGTTTGTATTTCATTTTTTTGATCCAAAAGCACTTTTCGAAGATTCAGGCAATCCATTGTTTTTTTTGCCAAAATGTTTAAAACCTTGATTTGATCAGGAGTTATTTGTCTCGGTTTATGATCAATAATGCAAAAGCTTCCAAGAACATTTCCTGACGGAGTAGTCAGGGGCGCACCTGCGTAAAAGCGAATATTGGGATCATTATTCACCAAAGGATTATCACAAAAAAGCGGATCATTTAAAGCGTCTTCAACAATTAAATTTTCTATAGTTCCACTGATGAGGTGTTGACAAAAAGAATCTTCTTTTTTAGTTTCGGTTAAATCCAATCCTTTGTGGACTTTAAACCATTGGCGATCTTCGTCAATAAAACTGATTAAGGCAACGGGTACATCAAAAATTAAAGCAGCCATTTCAGAGAGTTCATTCAATTCCATTTCTGGTAAAGTATCCAAAATTTGATAGGAAATGAGCTCTTCTAATCTGTCAATTTTTGATTCCATTCTTAACAACGGTTTTTATATTTTACTTTTATGCAGTGTTAATAAAATAACACGTCTTAATTTTCTTTCTCAAATATAATCAAAAGAACTTTACGCTTAAATAAAAACCGAATAATTAATCCTAAATAGTGTACAATATTATTTGTATCGTGTTATAATTGAGTATTTTGTGTTTTTTGATTGACAATTTGAGTGGTCACAACAAGCAGAAAGTGCGAGAAAAAGTTTTTTTTACAACAAAATTCCAGAGTGTTTGATATTTGAATTGAAGATGTAATTGGTTTGGTTACTTCTCGCTAAAGCATTATTATTTCAAGTTCAACTATTGGGGTTTTCTCAAGCTACTAATAATCGCCATTACATCTTGGTCACCCAATCCCTCTTTTTCGGCTGAGGCGTAACTGTCAAACAAAGGATGAATGAGCGGTGAATCTAACCCTGCAGCTTTGGCCAAGCCTAAATCTTTAACCAAATGTTTTAAGGCAAATGCCGCTGGAAAGGAATCATTTAAAATAGAAGGTGTTTTGATATTTGTGATTCCGTTACCGCAAGCACCTTGATTGATAATGTTAAGCATGTCTTCTTTACTAACGCCGTTTTTCTCGGCAAATAAAACCGTTTCTGCTATTCCTTGAAGATTTAATCCCAATAGGTAATTGATGGCTAACTTAGCTGAACTTGCTACGCCGGGTTCTCCTACATGAATGGCAATTTTACCTAGAACATCAAATATTGGTTTTGCAATTTCGAAATTTTCTGGAGTAGCACCCACCAAAATCACGAGTGTACCATCTTGTGCAGGTTTTACACTTCCTGAAACGGGAGCATCTATAAATTGTATGTGATGCTGGTTGCAAATGGTATTTAGATAACGAGAAGTTTCCGGAGCAACCGTACTCATATTGATAATGGTTTTCCCAGAATTAGCTTTCGATAATAAACCCGTTGGACTTTCAAAAACTTCTTTTACTGCTGCGTCATTGGATAACATGGTTAGAACTATGTCACAGGTTGCTATTAGTTCTTGTAAACTGCTCGCTGATTTTGCTCCTGCGTCAAGCAATGGCGTTTCTTTGTCTTTGGTGCGGTTAAAGACTGATATTTCAAATCCTGCTTGGAGTAAGTTAAGTACCATTGGGTTTCCCATATTGCCGAGACCAACCCATCCTAATTGTATGTTTTTCATAGTGTTCTTATTCAAAAAAATGATTGGTTTTCTCTCTGGTTTTAAAGTTTTAGAAACCTCTAGAAAACAACACTAAAATACGGTTTAATTTTGGTAACAAAACCATTTTATTGATAGAACATTAAGGAAGTAGTTGTGTTGGTTTTAAATTTACAAATAAATCGTAAGTCTAGCCAGCAAAAAACCGATTCCAACTCCAATCAAAGACCAAAAAATCCTTTGTTTGATACTAATTTTAGCAGATTGTTCTTCAAGCAATAGATCATTTTCCATCAATTGCATTTTGATGCTTCCTAGTGCGTATCTGACTTTTAAAACTAAATTTCTATCCTGCAGTTTTATAGGATGTACGGCACCTAAAAAAGAAAATTTACTCGAAATATTCTTTCCGTTGAGTAGTGCTTTTTCCATTCCTAAAAAGTTGTTAAAGAATTCTATTTTATTATTTTCAATAGTAAATTCAGCGTATTTCATTTTCTGTTGGTTTGAGCAATACTTGTTTTATATGGATTAATCGCTATTCAATCGCTTCGAATAAATGTAAATGGTTTTATTACAATCTCTTTGCAAATAATCGCGATCAGTTTTTCTTATTTTTAAAGCACTCTATTTTCGAATTAAATAAAGGCTCATTGAAAAAACCAGCTTCCCGATTAGTTGATTGTACAAATCTATTTTCAAAGGTGTTGTTGCCTGTACATTT
Organism: Flavobacterium sp. K77; assembly: GCF_021608205.1. NCBI lineage: Bacteria > Pseudomonadati > Bacteroidota > Flavobacteriia > Flavobacteriales > Flavobacteriaceae > Flavobacterium > Flavobacterium sp. K77. The sequence continues at coordinate 867,403 of NZ_JAKIHO010000001.1, forward strand.
TAATCAGTTAAAGAGTTGTTTTCTACTATTTCAGTATTAAATTCTTCATCGATTTTATGTTGTTTCAGTTTCCATAACCAATAAATTCCACCTATTGGAATTCCAAAAGTCCAGACTGAACCAAGAAATCCCATAAAACTAAAACTTAGACCAAAAAATTGAAAATTCAGTATTTTATAAGAAAGACCTTCGACAGCAGAATATCTAATTGTAGGTAAATTGAAAAATATTATTGCTAGGTATTTTAACCATTTTTTTGATAATGAACTTTTCTTAATTTTTCTAATTACATAAATATTGAAAAGTAAAATTAATAATGGAAAAAAGCCAAATAGCCAAAAGATTACCATATTCGGAATAGGTTCTTTTACATCAAGTGTGTTTATGTTGATTATCTTTTTTGAATTGTCATCAAATAAAACTTGAAATACTCCAAATTCTTTTTCATTTGTAAATTCGATTAATGCAAGTGTGGTATTTGGAGGTGTGTTTTCACTTTCTATTGTTGAACGCTTTTTTTCAGATTTCATCAGTGAAAATTCAAACTTATTGCCAAAGTTTCGTTCTATTAAACCTCGAAATTGATCTAATCCCAATTTTAAAGTATCAACATTTGTTTGTTTACCTATTTCACTTTCCAAAGCCATTTGAGAAACACATTTGTCATAGTCCTTTTTCATTAAGGTTTCCACAAATTCTTTTGTCTTATCTTTAAAAGTGAAACTATCTTTTATAAAATCACAACCTACAAACAGTGTAATTGTCAAAACCAAAAATGAAATTCTAATTTTATTCATACTTTCTAATTTTCTATTTATTCATGGGAAATATTGCCATCAACCTTTCCATGATTGGCTAGGTTGCGAACTTTGAAACTGATTATTTTGGAGATAAGAAAAATACTTCTGATCAAATAAAAACAAGTATGTACCTCAAAATTCGCAATCCTGCCAAAAGGCTTTTGAAGCTGATTTTATTTGGATAAAAATTCTTTTTTATCAACTTCCTCGCCTTTCATATTAAATACCATAAATATTTTGTCAGGTTTGTTATAATTGTAAACAACAAAATGGCCTTTTAGCAATTTAACAGCTCCATTGAATTGTTTAAGAGGAGGAACGATTATGTTTCCACTGCTATCAATGATATAATTTTTATATGTTGCCGTGCTGACTGTGTAGTAACTATTGCAATCATTGACTTTGTAGATATCCCTTTCTTTACTAACTATGATTTTTTTTGCTTCACGCGAACCAAGTCCTTTCGTGCCATCTTCAAATTCTATATAAAAGCAAGGCCCAAAATTTCCGAACTGAATATTTACCATTTTTTCCGTTTCATCTAAATAAACTTCATCGGTAATTGAATTAAACATTTTCCAATATTTACCTGCTTTTCCTAGAATAACATCTCTTTTTTTATCATCAAAATTCAATTCACTGTAAAAATTTTTAAAGAGTTCTTTTTTCGATGTTAAATCATAATAATTGTATTGATTGAGGTCGTTGTAAACTGTAAAATAATTTGGACTACGACCATCTTTTGAGTAGCTAAGATTTGAATACAAAAGGGGTACAATTACTTGATTTTGCTGATTAATAGCCCCCTTTTTTTTATCTTTTTCTGCATAATACAAGTCTGTGTACATTACTTTTATAAGTTTTGCTTTTGGAGTTCTTTGATCTAGGGTAAAGGATTCAATTACTTGTTCCAATTTGTCGTACACATTTGGAATAGTCCATTTATTTAAAGCGAAGTCATACAGGCCGTATTTATTGTCTTTCTTGGCAACATTTTTACCATAAAAATAGTTTTGAAAATCAATTTCGTAAATTTGAATTTCCTCAAATTTTGTGGGATTAATTGTTTTTTTAACAGCATCATAAATGTAATAAAAGCCGTCTTTCTTGAGCGAAAAAAAATTCTTTCCAATATGATCAATAGATTGGTATTCTGCTGGTAAAACTAATTTTCCATCGTCTTGCAACAATCCTTCGAAAATTACATTATCCACCGCTTTGTGTATGGTAATATAATCTCCATAATCTGTAAAATATTGTCTAACCGTTTGGCTTACTCTACGAGAAAAAAAATAAGAACTCAAATCATTTATTTGAATTTTCTTTTCTTCGCCTTTTACATTAAAGGACTGAATATTGTACAATCTGTCGGAGTGAGAATGTATATTTTTACTTGCATCTGAAGTAAAAATGATTCCTTTTTTGGTTGGGTAAAAAACAGCGCTATTTTTCAGAGGTAAATTAACAACGTTACCTAAAGTGTCGCTAAAACTTTGATAATCATTTTTATTAACCATCAAATAATTGTTGATGTAATAATCATAATTAGCGGTGTAGCCTTCACTTTGTATTTTACTAATTACTGCAGGATTAACTTTTTTAAGTTTTTTGTTAATTTCAATGTAATTGTTTTGAGCAGTTGTTTTATTACACATCAAAAGCGTTGTTGTGCAGATTAACATAAATTTCAAGGTATTCTTCATCGTTGTTAAATAATTCTAGGTGTTACGTTTTTTTTTATTTTAGATTAATTGTTGCGTTTCGTTTTTTCAAAAAAATATTACATTGTGTTTGATTGCGTTTTAAATTAAGTTATCATTTGTATTGGTTATTTTTTATGTAGAAAATCAATTTCAGTTTGAGCTTGCTATTAAATCCGCTGTGCTAATTCTTGAGCAATATTATTCCAGATCAAACCAATTTTTAAGTTGATTTTCTAATACCTCAATCTCTGTTTTGTTGGTAACTTCTTTTGTAAAATCAACTTCAATGTTGTTTGGATTAACTGTAGCATATTTTAGGTAGAAGTATTTATTGATTTTTTCAGAAGAATTCTCAGGACAACCACCACTATTAGTTCGATACAATTTATTATTTACAACGTATTTTACAAAAGCGGTAGAAGATTTGCCGGTAGGTTTGCACAGCGTGTATTTACATATCGTTTTGCCAGGATAATTTTCAATTTCTGCTCTAGTTTTATCGGCTTTGTCAAAAATAAAGTAAAGACCAATTATAATTAAAATGAAAAATGCAATCCCTGCTTTTTTGCTCATTTCCGTTTCTTCTGTCATAGAGTTTTGTAAGTTATTATGTCTCAAAAAATAGATCTGGGATTGAAATATTCATTTCGTTTTTCAAATTCTAGCTAATGATTTCGTGTTCAAATATAAGAATTATGGTATTCTAAATCAGGAAAGGTTTGTAATTAATTGCTGATTTTATCTTACATACAAGCCCAAAGCTGGCGCGGGCGTCACAGTCGTGAATACATTTTAGAATTGAAAAGCATAAAGAATGTAATGAGTGGCACATACTAAAATCAGAGTAATCCGTTAATACACATTATGAGCGGTGCGCTCGCGCTAGCGGGGGATTACATGAAGCCCTGTTTTCGAATTAACTAAATTCTAACCAATAAAACCAACTTCCCATTAAGCCTAATATCCAAATCTATTGTGACAGCTATCATATGGAGTTTTTTATGAGTTTCTAAGATATTAAAACACCGCAAAAGCCAGCTCCAACGACTAACATTACTACGGAAATTATAAAAAGATTTTTTGCATTTTCAGGTTTTGATTTTAATCTTGTTAAACCCAGTATTATTAGAATTAATGGTGTAAGCCAATAACCAAAAACAATTAAAATTAGCATTAGTATCATTATTCCTTCCATTTTTCAAAAGATTAAATTGTTTGTGCTTGAAGTTTTTCTAAATATTCTTTTTTGTCATCCCTATAAAAAAGGTTCATTGTTTCAAAAGGGATTATTTTGTTATCCTTATTAACAGTATGCACACATGATTTTTTTATAGCCCTAACATCAAAATTATATGCGTCAATAAATTGCATAATAATTATTCTAAATAAATTATCGTAACCTAAATTAGGAGCATCAATATTAGGTAAACAGCACATAATTGATTTTAAATTTTCTTCTGCAACTTCGACAGAATTTCCTGTACTAAACAATTCAATCATTTTTTCTTGAAGCAGATTGTCTTGTTCGTAAATGATTGTGTTTTTACTATTATCTAACAAATCATTCGGGTTGATGTATCGGGTTAGCGGAAAAACTTCATTGTCTAATTTTAAAGCATATCCCATAACCAACGCATCAGGATTACAGGGTACAGGCAATAAATCATCTGGATTAAAAATGGATGTTTGTTCCAAAATTTTTCTTCTAACTTCAGTTAGTGTCATTCTATCCGTTTCTGGATTGAAATTTTCCAACCTGCCTGCAATCTGTGTGGGTTGAAATGTAACTCCTCGAATGCACTTTTGTTGTAATGCAAATTCAATTATTTTTCCAATTTCATGATCATTTAATCCTTTTTGTAATGTAACTACTAATGTAGTTGACAGGTTAAGCTCATTTAGATTTTCAATGGCTTTTTTTCTGATTTCAGTCAAATCAGCTCCTCTTAATTCTTGTAATACACTATTTTCAAAAGAATCAAATTGCAAATAGATTTCGAAATCTGGCGCATAACTTTTTAATTGTTTGGCAAATTCTTTGTCTTTAGCAATTTTAATTCCATTTGTGTTTAGCATCAAATGTCTAATAGGTAAAGATTTTGCATAATCCATTATTTCAAAAAACTGTGGATGAATCGTGGGTTCTCCACCACTAATTTGAACAACATCAGGTTCTTTTTCGTTTAGAACAATAGTGTCTAACATCGTTTTTACTTCCTCTAATGTTCTGTGCCTTCCATAAGTTGGAGAAGAACCCGCATAACAAGTAGGGCAAGTTAAATTGCATCTATCTGTAACTTCAATAACTGTTAAACATGAATGTTGCTCATGATCTGGGCAAAGGCCACAATCATACGGGCACCCATAGTCTGTTTTGGTGTTAAATTTATAAGGAGTTTCAGAGGGTTTGTTGTAGTTTCGAATATTTTTGTAATATGGAATGTCATCTGCAATCAATACCTTAGAGTTTCCGTGTTCAGGACAACGCTTTAGCATGTAAACATTATCATTTTCAAAAACAATTTTGGCATCAATTCGCTTTAAGCATTCAGGGCAAAGGCTTAAAGTAAAATCGTAATAGGTATAATTTCTAACAGGCATTTTTGAAAAGATTAAAAATTGTTTTGTAATAATAAAGAAAACAAAATAGGCATAAAATCTGAATTGAGCTTAAACAAAAAATAAAATAGATATTAGGTTTTAAAAACTCAATTAAAAACCGGAAACCAAAATAGCTAATCATAAAGTATTGAAACAATAATCCATTTTTTATATTTAGTTGCTTTAATTTCCATAAAAAAAGAAATAAAAATACCAAGAAAACTAATTCATACAAAACAATTGGATGTCTATTTAAATGATCTCCTAAATCCATTCCCAAAAAAAAAGTGGTTACTTTTCCGTAAGTGAATTCGTTAATTCCGGATAAAAAGCAGCCAATTCGGCCAATAAAAATTCCGAGAATAATTGGAAAAACAAATAAATCACCAGATGATTGTTTCTCTCCAATGATTTTTTTAGAAATTTCTACTCCTAAAAGCCCTCCAAATAATCCACCCATAATAGTTTTAGAGTTTAAAAGGGTAAATAAAGCCGAAATATTAAAAGTAAAAATTGGATTTTCTAAAAAAGCCACCATTCTTGAACCAAAAAAAGCACCAATTGCAGCACCCAATACTATTGAAAGCCTGTTTAAATTTGGAATAGAATCTGTGGAATGTTTTCTTAGAAAAACGTAATATCTATAACCTATAAAAAATGCCAAATATTCAAGAATTAGATGAATATTGAATTTATATCCTAGAATACTTGGTTCAAACGGTATTGTCAATTTTGTTTGTTTTAAAGTGGCATCAGACTTTTATATACTTCTGAAAAAATCAAACATATAAACCTTAAATTAGGTCGTTTGCTTTGACTTAAGCAACATTTATTTATTCCCAAATTTAAGTATAATAGTATTACAAAACGGCAAATATTTTCTTGTTTATTACAAGCTTTTATCTTTAACTAACTTGATTTTACCGCTAGTGAATGTAATCAATATCACACTATTTTAAAAAATCTAAAGATTGGTACAAACTAAAATCTTATCTATCCATTTATCACGAGCGGAAAACTTGCGCTTGGATTGCTTTTTATTTATTTTCTACTTCGGTAACGATAGTTTTGGCCCAAATATCTCCTAAGCGTTGATTTCGATCGGTGTTTTTAATTGTAATTATCGCAATCAAGCCAAATGGGAACATATCAATTGGGTCAAATAAATGTCTTTTTATTGATTGGCTCAAACTCAATTCGCCATTACTTTTTGTTAAAGATTGTGGCTTTAGTCCAACTAAAGCATTACCAAGAGTTGCTCCAAGAAAGACTTCGGTAAAAACAATAATTAAAAACCAGAATACAAATGGAATTAAGCTTAATATTCCTGTAACCGAATATCCGCCCTCATTATTTGGTTCTCCGAAAGCGTAAACAAAAGCAAAGAAGAAACCATAAACTAATAAATAGTCAATTAAACCCGCAATAAATCTTTTTAACAAATTTGGTTTAGTACGATATTCTGTCATTATTTTTTAAGTATTTAATCAATTGATAATTTGTCAATTTGCAGAAATTCTGATATTTTTTCTGCTTTTAATTTGTCATTTTTTATAGATTTTTCAAATCCATAACTAGAGCGATAGTAGCGCTAGTCGGAGTTGTTTTTTTTTTAAATTCTATAGAAAACATAAGTTGCAATGAGACAAAAAATAACAGTTGTCAATAATCCAATTTTAGTTAATTCTTTCAAATTAGTTTTTTTATTTTCGTTCTTTATTATTTTATTGATTAAAAAATTTATCAAGACCAATAAGCTGATTCCTATAATTCCTAAAAGGCTAAATGCACCAAATCTATAACAATAGGATATCGGTAATTGTCTTACTAACTCTTCTTTGTTTTCAATAGAACCGAGATAAAAGGCCATACTTAAAAATCCAGATATTCCTGAAATCAATAGTATTGCGATGATATTTAGGACTTTCAATTTTTTACTTTTTTTATTTTGCACCCATCACGAGCGGGACGCTTGTGCTAGCGCGGGAAGTTCACTATTCATCTTTTTGATTGTGATGATGTTAAAAAAAACTTGTGAATTGTCTATACGAAAGAGAATAGTATCTGCATTTTTCTTAATTCCAAAAAATTTGATAATGCTAACAGGCGTTTTCAAATACAAGATGCAGTTATGCTCTTCTAAATTGTTTAATAATGCTGTTTTGACGAACTTTTTATCTGTTGGTAATTTATTTGTCAGTTCTAATCTTTCTATATTTTCATAACTGATGACGACCTCGGCAGCAAGCCCGTTATAGATTTTTACTTCATTTTGTAGTAGTTCGATATGCCTTATTTTTAAAGCCCTGATATGGGCAAATAATTGTAAGCAACTATAAAGACTTAGCCCTGTGGCTACCCATGCAAATGTCTCGTTCCACCCAGCTATTAGCACATGTGTAGCTACAGTTTCAATACATATGACAAACATTAAAACATATAAAAGCGCTATTAAACCACTTTCTTTATAAACACTAAACGTTTTTTTGTCATCGGCTTTTGTGGTCCTTTCCCAATTAAATGTGTAATAAATGGCAGCAATCTCAGATGCGAAAAAATTACTTGCCTTTTCGTTACCGATGACCTTATTCAAAACTACTCTAGAAAACGATAAAAAATCTTTATTCTGATATTGTAATTTTGCTTCAAGACGTGCTAAATAAAAACTTCTGCTCATCCAAATAATGATACTTAATTCTATTAAAGGATAAACAAATGTCTGTATGTAATATAATAAAGATGTATTAGTGTTGTCTAAAATTAATCCTGATGCAAGTAAGCACAATGAAAAAATCCTAAACACACTTGCTTTGTTAGCAGTTCCTTGTCGTATGACTAAGAAATAAAGAAAAGGCGCAATAATAAGAATATCAAACAATATTGCATTGGAAAGTAGTTCGGTATTAATTCTAAATTTGTCGGTTTGTGTAACCAAAAAACTTGATATTATTATCAAACCCGGAAAACTTATTGCAATGAACCAATTAAGCTGTTTAAGGTCTATATTTAACTTCATTAACGTAATTTTTTTGTTTTTTTATTAAATTAACTAACGTTTTGGTTTTACTCTCCAAGCTGGCATAAATGTTCCTCTCGTGAACACAAATACTATTTCAATATTTAAAAAAAAACTAATGACTAGTACAAACTAAAATCATAGTAATCCGTAAATACCATCACGAGCGGGACGCTCGCGGTAGCGGGGATATAATTTATTTTAACTTCGATTTACTTTTGTTTATTTTTATGATTTCTTTTCCATAATCATCATATGTATATATTGTAGTTTCCTCTATTTCCCAAGTAATATAATTATTTATATCTGTTTTTTTAAATAAGTGATAATCATCCCCACCTTCTGATTTTTTAAATTCATAAATAATTTCCCCTCGACCTCCTGCACCTGACAGACCCGAATGTATTATGGTTTTGTTTTTATAATCAATAGTTGTGTAACTATATGCGTCTGCACTAGGATTACCATCGTAGAATCCTGAAAAATTAGCAAATGGCTCATTAGTCATTTCGCTAAATTCCAAATTATCATAGTCTGGTGTTTTAAATATTTTATTTTGTGAACCACCTTTTTCAAATGTTTTGGCATAAGTAAGAATAAGTTCGTCTTTATCATCAAAATCTACATCTTGAAAAAAGAAAGGAATGTATGTATATCCGAAACCTTCTTCTTCTTCTTCTTCTTCTTCTTCTTCTTCTTCTTTTTTAGAAGTTCCAACTTTTTCAAATTTCGGTTTTATATATTTAGAGATTTGCGTAAAACTTTGGTTTTTTATGTATTGATCATCTTCCACCGTAAAATATTTTAAATTTTCTTTATCAATGTCTATTGTAAATTCAGGGTGTAAAACCCAAGATATTTCTTTAGTGTCTTTGTTTTCAAAAGTTAGTATTGCTGGACCGCTAAAATTTTCTGAACCAGGCACGTCGAGTTTTCCTCTAATTAGCCATTTTACACTTACATTATAACCTTTAATTGGAGTTGAATACTTAATAGTGATTTCATTATTTTTTATGTCAAGATTAGTTTCTGCACTTTTACTTTGTTCATTAACAAATCCCTTTTTGTTCTCTCCCGAGAAAGAAGTTAAAGTAAAGAATAGAAATAAAATTAAAATTTTGTTTTTCATAGTTGTTGTTTTTTTTGATGATTATTGTTTTTTAAATTGCCATAAATTATTGATTTTGCGCTACCATGACCGCCAACTTTTAGCTTTATCTCGCAAAATCAAACACAGCTCTCTCAAATTAGATCACTTGCTTTGCTGTTAGCCACATTTATCTGTTTCCAAATATAAGTATAATAGTATTACAAATAAGTGAAGAGTCTTCAATTATTTCAACCTTTTCGTACTTAAAAATTGATGCTGTGCTTCTCTTTTTCGAGATTAAAAATGAAACGGAGGATTTCGCATGAAGGATAGGAGCGGCATCCTTTATTTTCTTTCTTTAAGAAAATAAAGATAGAGCGCATAGCCTGACGCAGCTGTAGCCGTGCGGAAGCTGGGACATGCCATAAATAAGCGCATCTGAATTTAGATTTCTAAAAAAAGTATATCTTTAGCCCACAACTAACCAAAATACCATTTTATGGAAGACCAAAAACCAGACAATTTTAAGAGAGAATTAGGACTACTTGACGGGACCATGCTTGTGGTGGGTTCTATGATAGGATCGGGGATATTTATTGTAAGCTCGGATATGGTGCGACAACTTGGCTCTGCCGGCTGGCTGATTGCTATGTGGGTGCTTACGGGCGTGATTACCGTGATTGCTGCGGTGAGTTATGGCGAGTTGAGCGCGATGTTCCCTACGGCGGGCGGGCAGTATGTGTATATTAAGGAAGCTTACGGAAAACTGATTGGGTTTTTGTACGGATGGAGCTTTTTTGCGGTGATTCAAACCGGTACTATTGCGGCTGTGGGTGTGGCTTTTGCCAAATTTGCGGCGTACTTGTATGCGCCTTTGAGTGATAAAAATATTTTGTATGAAATAGGCGATTTTAAACTGAACGCCGCCCAAATTGTATCTATTGTTACGATTGTGTTGTTGAGTTATGTGAACAGTCGTGGGGTGAAGAATTCTAAGATTTTGCAAACGGTGCTTACGGTGATCAAAGTACTCTCGTTAGCGGGTCTGATTATTTTTGGTTTTATTGCTGCCGATAGTGCGGTGTGGGATGCGAATTGGGCCAATGCATGGCAAGCTCAAAGTTTGAATGTGGAAACAGGCGAGTGGTTGCCTATTGGTGGTATTGCATTGATATCGGGTATTTCGGCGGCCTTTGTGGGATCGCAATTCTCTAGCGTGGCTTGGGAAGGCGTGACTTTTATTGCAGGCGAAATTAAAAACCCTAAACGCAATGTGGGTTTGAGTTTGTTTCTAGGAACATTATTAGTAAGTGTGATTTATATTGTGGCCAATGTGATGTATTTGGCTGTAGTGCCTTTGTTTGATATTGCTACTGCCGAATCAGATCGTGTGGCTGTGGTGGCTTCGCAAACTATTTTTGGGTCGGTTGGTACTTTGATTATTGCCGTGATGATTATGATTTCGACTTTTGCGTGTAACAATGGTTTGATTATGGCTGGTGCTCGTGTGTATTATACGATGGCGCAGGATGGTGTTTTCTTTAAAAAAGCAGCTTCGTTAAACAAAGCGAGTGTACCAGAATGGTCTATTTGGGCGCAATGCATCTGGGCTTCGGCATTGTGTTTGACGGGTAAGTATGGTGATTTGCTTGATTTTGTGGTAATTATTGTTCTGGTATTTTACATATTAACCATCTTAGGAATTTTTATTTTACGCAGAAAAATGCCCAATGCAGAGCGTCCGTACAAGGCTTTTGGTTATCCGGTTTTGCCTGCTTTGTACATTTTGATTTCTTCGGCGATATGTTTGGCGTTATTGTACACAAAACCAACTACCTGTGGTTGGGGTGTATTTATTATGCTTATTGGTATCCCGATTTACTATTTGACTAAGGCGAAGGAGTAGGCTTTTTTAATTATGAGTTATGAATTATGAGTTATTAATTAGTAAGTTGTGAAATGTATTTTAGGTCTTTTATGAATTTAAAATAGTTCAACTTACATAAAATTGGATTCCTCATACGTTTAAAAAAAGTCATTGTTAATTTCATTGAAAGTTTTTAAAAAAATCAATTAAAATCCCTTTAATCTGTGTCATCTGCGTGCCAATTCGGTACAATTACAGAAAATCATAAACATAAAATCCGTCTCGTTTGATAACAAGACGGATTTTTTTTATGATTAGAAGAATGAACGATTATTCAAATTCTTGCTTGTCCCATTTTTTTGGATCTAAATTTGCGGCCATTGTTTTGGCAGTACTTTCGCCATTTCGAACAAGTGTTATTCCATCTGGTTTTGAAATCATATAGGAACCGCATGATGTTGGGTTTAAAAAGATTTTCTGTCTTAATAAATTTTCTTGGTCACTGAAATAGTATTCGCGTTTGCTTTTTGAATTTTGTAATTCAATACCTTTTTCAAAAAAGACCAAATAGACTAGATTTTCATTTTTACTTTCAATAGATTTTTTCCAAGTATCGGTGTGGTATTTTCGATTCGCAATTTTTGACCCGCTCCACTTATTGGAAGAATTACTGCTACAAAGGTCATCTTTGTAATGGAATTCAATTAATAAAGTGGTGTTGGTAGGTAATTTTTTATTCGTGGTGCGGTTGATGTAATTTAGAAAAAAGGAATGATCAACGGTATACAAGTTAAATTTGTAATGGGTTTTTGTGACCCGTCCAGAGTCTTTTGCAATGTAATTCCATGCAGCAAATTCTGAATATCGGCCACCAAATTGCTTTAAATATTGTGTTTTAGAAACAGATTTTCCATCGATATCAATCCAGTAATTTGTATTGTCATCAGACGATTGGCTGTAACTTATAAAATTTGTAAGTAGTAGAAGGGCGATTAGGGAATTTTTAAGCATGCTGAATTGAGTTAGAAATTTGACAATGCTAAAAATAGAAATAAAATACTACATAACTGTAATGTTTTTCTTTTCTTATTGTGAAACAAAAAATCCATCTCGTTTAATAACAAGACGGATTTTGAATTTTATTCAAGTTGGGAAGTGGTTGTTTTAAATTTAAAACTATTTACTAAAACTAAAACTAAAAAAATTACAACCACCCACCACAACTTGTAAACGGTAGGCTAGTAGTAAGTATAACGTCTTACTTTAGCAATATATTTAGCCAAGCGAATTACTTGGTGGCTGTAACCGTATTCGTTATCGTACCAAATGTAAAGTACGATGCTTTTACCATCTTTTGAAACAATGGTCGCATTACTGTCATAAATAGCAGGTTGTGCCGTTCCTACAATGTCTGATGAAACCAACTCGTTATTCATTGAGTATCTTATTTGCTCTACCAATTCGCCTTCAAGAGCATACTTTTTCATGATTGAATTTAAAGCGGCTACGGTAGTTTTTTTAGAAACTTCTAAATTCAAAACTACTAACGAACCATTAGGAACAGGAACTCTGATCGCATTTGAAGTTAATTTTCCTTCTAATGATGGTAATGCTTTTGCAACAGCGCTTCCGGCACCGGTTTCGGTAATTACCATGTTTAAACCAGCAGCACGACCTCGACGGTATTTCTTGTGCATGTTGTCTACCAAGTTTTGATCGTTGGTATAGGCATGAATGGTTTCTAAGTGTCCTTTAACAACGCCTAAGGTATCTTCAACCGCTTTTAAAATCGGAGTAATCGCATTGGTTGTGCAAGAAGCTGCAGAGAAAATACTGATTTCATCTGGGTTGTACTCGTTGTGGTTAACTCCGTGAACGATATTCGGAACTCCTTTTCCAGGAGCGGTAAGCAATACTTTATCAGCTCCTTTTGAAGTAAGGTGACGACTCAATGCTTCCTGTGTTGTAAAAGCTCCTGTATTATCAATCACTAAGGCATTATCTATATGAAATTGCGTGTAATCAATTTCCTCAGGACTGTTTGCAGTAATTACATGAACAGTTGTTCCGTTGATGATTAAAGCATTGTTTGCAGGATCGGCAGTAACTGAACCTTCAAAATCGCCATGAATAGAATCGTATTGTAACAACGAAGCACGTTTTTCTAATGAAACCGCATCGTTTTTATCGCGGGTTACAATAGCACGCAAGCGCAATTGACTTCCTTTACCTGTTTTTGACATTAATTCTCTAGCCAATAAACGACCAATACGTCCAAAACCGTATAAAACAACATCTTTTGGTTGAATTTCTTCTGAATTTTTAGCGTTTTTTAATTTGTCAATTACAAAATATTTCGCGTCAGGATAGTTGTCTTCTTCTTGGCCAAACTCATACGTTAGTTTTCCGATGTCTAATTTTGCGGGTGGTAAGTTCAATTCTAAAATCGCTTGAGCAATTTTAACCGAATTAAAAATGGAAATAGGTTTACCTACAAATGCAGCAGCATACTCATGTAGGTTGATTACCTCGCTTACATTGCGATCTATTAATTGGTTGCGAAACAAAACCATTTCAATGGATTTGTCATACCATAAATCACTGATGATTTTAATCAATTCTACTCCTGCACGTCGCCTGTCGGCTTGCAAAGAGACTTCTTTTTCGTATAAAGTTGTAGTTGTCATGTTGAAAATTTAATGAAAATAAGGTCTTGTATTTTTTTAAAATTTGTGCAAAAGTACCCATTTCAATCGATTTCGTAGCGTGTTTTTTATTTTTTTTGCAAAATAAAAAAGCCACCTTGTTTTGCAAGATGGCTTAGTGTTTTAAACTTTAAAATTATTTTACATAAAGAATCTTAGCAATTCACCGTTTTTACTGATCAATTCAATGCGTACTTTTTGATTGTCATCAATTTTACTCATCAATTTTGATACGGTTTCTACATTAGTCGCTTTCACATTATCGATAGTCAAAATAATACTTCCAACCAATTCCTCTTCGTATTGCTGCCATTTTTGGTCGCTAATGCCTTTGATGCGCACACCATAATCGATTTTAAATTTCTTTTTATCGGCAGCTTCAATATTTTCTAACGTCATTCCTTTGAACTCCGCATTAAAAAACTCGTTTTTGCTCAACGTTACCGGAACGGTTTTTAATTTTCCGTCTCTGTTATAAGTAACTTGTACCTTATCGTTTGGACGTTTGGTGTTAATGTATCCTGACAAATCCGCAAAAGTGCTGATGTTTTGTTCGTCTATTTTTACAATAACATCGCCTTTGGCCAAACCAGCCTTGTCAGCACCTGAATTTTTAGTTACTTTATTGATGTAAAATCCTTGAGTCAAACTAATACCGTAATCTTTAGAACTGATACTGTTCAATTCGCCACCTTCAACACCTAGAATTCCGCGTTGTACATTTCCAAACTCCATTAAATCTTCAATGATTTTGCGGGTAATGTTAGAAGGAACGGCAAATGAATATCCAGTATAACTTCCGGTTGGCGACGAAATCATCGTGTTAATTCCGATTAATTCACCGCGAGTATTCACCAAAGCACCACCACTGTTTCCTGGGTTTACCGCCGCGTCTGTTTGAATGAAAGATTGGATTCCGCTTGTGTCTAAATTTCTGGCTTTCGCCGAAACGATACCTGCCGTAACAGTCGAGTTTAAGTTATACGGATTTCCTACCGCCAATACCCATTCGCCTACTTTAACCGAATCAGAGTTCGCGAAAGCGGTGTACTGTAACTTTTCATCGGCATCAATTTTAAGCAAAGCGATGTCCATTTTTGAGTCGGTACCAATCAGTTTCGCTTTGTATGATTTCTTGTTGTTGAGTGTAATTTCAATTTCGGATGCATCTTTAATGACGTGATTGTTGGTCACAATGTAGCCGTCTTCAGAAATAATTACTCCAGATCCAGTTCCTACTTGCTCTTGTGATTGTCCGCCTCGAAAACCATAAAAGTATTCTAGAATTGGGTTAGAAACCGTTGTTCTTGAAACGTTTTTTACGTGAACCACCGTATGTATCGTTTTGTCAGCAGCCTCAGTAAAGTCAAGTACTTCTGATGCTAGGCCTACTCTTTTTCCGTATGAATTGGACGCCATCGTGACTACTGAGCCATTATCTTTAGAAAAATAACCATCAGTATCAAATAATAGCTTGTAGGAACCTAAAGTAACCACACCGCTTAACAAGGAAACTCCAAATAATGTTGATAAATTTTTCATCTTTAATTTCGTTTAAAAAAATAATTACAAGTAAAATTAAAACTTTTTTGGTTTGTTAAAATACCGTTTAACGCTCTTTAACAATGATTAACATTTCATTAATAGTTTGTACTTTTGTACTTCACAAAATTAAAAAAATGCAATTAGAATTTTATAAATACCAAGGTACAGGCAACGATTTTGTTATGATTGACAACCGTTCGCTTTTTTTTCCAAAAGAGAACACAGCTCTTGTAGCAAGATTGTGCGACCGACGTTTTGGGATAGGAGCTGATGGTTTGATTTTACTGGAAAACGATGCCGAAACCGACTTTAAAATGGTGTATTACAATTCAGATGGGAATACCAGTTCTATGTGCGGCAATGGCGGTCGTTGTTTGGTAGCTTTCGCCAAAAAGCTACAGGTTATTGAAAACAAAACTACATTTATTGCTACAGATGGTCTGCATCATGCTAGTGTTGACGAGAACGAAATTGTAGCACTGCAAATGATTGATGTAACCGATGTAAATGTGCAGAAGGATTATGTTTTTTTGAACACCGGTTCGCCACATCATGTGCAGTTGGTAGCTGATTTACCCAATTACGACGTAAAACAAAGCGGAGCCGCCATTCGTTATGGCGCTTTATACGGTCAAGCCGGAAGTAATGTCAATTTTGTGAGCCAAATCGATCCGAATACCTTTTCTTTACGTACCTATGAAAGAGGCGTAGAAGATGAAACACTTTCTTGCGGTACAGGCGCAACAGCAGTAGCCATAGCGATGAATGTGTTGGGAAAAACAGTTGAAACAGAGATTGATTTGAATGTAGAGGGCGGAAAATTAACCGTTTCGTTTGAAAAAGAAGGCGAGCAGTTTACCAATGTTTTTCTGAAAGGACCTGCTCAATTTGTATTTCAAGGTACGATCGCAATTTAATTTACGAAACTAATATCGAAATCAACTTTGGTGCATTGCTGCGATTCCTCAATGTAACTTCCTGAAATAATTAAATGAAAACATTAAAAGGCGAAAACATCTATATTCGCGCGCTAGAGCCCAATGACTTGGAGTTCGTGTACGCTATTGAAAACGATCAAAGTATTTGGGAGGTTAGCAATACACAAACACCTTACAGCAGATTTTTGGTCAAACAATACCTTGAAAACGCCCAACAAGATATTTATGAAGCCAAACAATTGCGATTGGCTATTTGTCAAGACGAAGATTTTCCGGCAGTTGGCTTAATTGATTTATTTGATTTTGATCCCAAAAACAATAGAGCAGGTGTTGGCATCGTTATTCAAAAATCAGAAAACAGAAATCAAAACATCGGTTCAGAAGCATTGGATTTATTAATTGAATATGCTTTTACAAACCTCAATTTACATCAATTGTATGCAAATATTAGTACCGAAAATGCTGCAAGTACGGCACTTTTTACTAAATTTGGATTCGAAAAAATTGGTGTCAAAAAAGATTGGACTTTTGTAAAAGGTGTCTACAAAGACGAAGCCATTTTTCAACTCATTAACACGCAATGGCCTTCGCTATAGTTATAAAAATGAGTTGTTGTTTTTCAAATAGTTAGTTATAAATTAGAAAACATATTTCTTCATTCATAAAAGCCCTCAAATGAATATCAAAAAAATAATCAGCATTGTATCTGTAGTTGTAATCTCGATTTTATTGGTTTACGGTTTGTATTTTGTACAAAAAGTATTTTCGCCAAATACCAAATTTTCTGAAAATGAAGTGTACGTATACGTGCCTACTGATGCAAATTATGAGCAAGTAAAACAATTGCTTTTGCCTTATGTTGAAGATATGGACCGTTTTGAAACGGTTGCCAGCAAACGCGGGTATACCGAGAATGTGATTCCAGGTCGCTTTCTTTTGACGAAAGGAATGAATAGTTACGAATTGGTTAAAAGTCTGCGCCTTAATTCAGCGGTGAAATTGGCTTTTAACAATCAAGAACGCATTGAAAACTTGGCAGGTCGTGTGGGTTCACAAATTGAAGCCGACAGTATTTCACTATTGCAAGCTTTTAAAGATTCTACTTTTTTAAAAGAAAACGGTTTTAATGAAGAGACGGTTTTGGCCTTACTTATTCCAAATACCTATGAGATTTATTGGAATACATCTGCAGTAAAGTTCAGAGATAAAATGCTAAAAGAATACCGTAGTTTTTGGACTGAGGAGCGTATTGCACAAGCGCAAAAACAAGGGCTAACGCCAATTCAGGCTACAACTTTGGCATCAATCGTTCATAAAGAATCAGTAAAAAAAGACGAAAGACCGCGCATTGCAGGCGTATACTTAAATCGTTTGCGTTTAGAAATGCCTTTGCAAGCCGATCCTACTGTGATTTATGCCTTGAAAAAGAAATCTAACGACTTTAATCAAGTGATCAAAAGAGTTTTTTACAAAGATTTGGTAATGCCACATCCTTATAATACTTATATGAATATTGGTTTACCTCCTGGGCCAATTGCCATGCCAGATATCACTGCGCTCGAAGCAGTTTTAAATCCTGAAAAAAACGATTTCATTTACTTTTGCGCTAGCGTAGATCGTTTTGGGTACCATGAGTTCGCTACAACTTTAGCGGAGCACAATGTTAATGCAAAAAAATACTCTGATTGGATTAACAGTCAAGGCGTACAACGATAAAATGCGCCTTGTTCTTTGTTTCCTCCTTTTTTTTCAAATAAGTTTCGCGCAGCGTTTTTTTGAACCTGCTGATTCCTTGCATCTTAAACGACAAAAAGCAGTAGGGATTTCACAAGCCGCACTTGCAAGTGGAACATTAATCGGGTTAAATCAGTTGTGGTATGCTTCGTATCCTCGATCGAAATTTCATTTTGTTGATGACAATGCAGAATGGCTTCAAATGGATAAGGTAGGACATGTTTATTCTTCTTATCAATTAGGTCGGCTAAGCGCTGAACTTTGGCATTGGAGCGGTGCCAGTAAAAAACAACAAAGGTTGTATGGTGCCGGAATGGGTTTTGCCTTTTTAACTGCTGTTGAGGTTATGGATGGTTTTTCTCAAGAATGGGGAGCATCTGTAGGCGACGTGGTGGCCAACGCAACGGGAACAGGTTTATATCTTGCGCAGGATCTTCTGTGGGAAGAACAACGTATTATTCCTAAATTTTCTTTTCATCAAACCACTTTTGCAAAATACCGTCCAGAGGTTTTGGGCGCCAATTTAACGGAACAAATTTTAAAAGATTACAACGGTCAAACCTATTGGCTTTCGGTGAACTTGCACTCCTTTGCCAAGCAATCAAAATTGCCAAAATTTCTCAATATTGCCTTGGGATACGGAGCTGATGGAATGCTAGCAGGAAACCCTAAAGATCAAGTTGCAACGGCTGGTTTTAATGCAAGGCGAACGAGACAGTTTTACCTCAGTTTCGATGTTGATTTAACCAAAATAAAGACCCAATCTCCGGTTTTGAAGACTGTTTTTTCTTTAATTAATACAATTAAGGTTCCTGCTCCGACGCTCGAAATCAGTCAGTTCGGCGACATAAAATACCACTTCGTCTATTTTTAGAAAAGTTTAACGTGCTGATTATCAGGCTTGCTATTTTTTACGTACCTTTGCGCATAGAAATTTCTTAACGGGACAGCGTTTTGAAGAAAAACAATTTATGATAAAGAAGTGGTATTTTTACACTAGTCTGACTGTTATTACAGTTTTTTTGAGTTTAGGTTTTAAGCCTTTAAATTTAGAAACTAACCCATGGTTTCTTATTAATGAAGAAGATGGTTCACACTACTTATTTCCATCTGAACAAGCAAGTGAATACAACAATTCAAGTATTCCTTACACTGGTAATTTTTTTGTTGGTTTTAAAGAAGCTATCGGAAAAAGAGAATCCGAAAGCAAGTATAAAAAAATCAATTCCTTAGGTTATTTAGGTAAATATCAATTTGGAACCGAGACATTGAAATCGGTAGGAGTAAAAAGCAGTTCTCATTTTTTAAACAGTCCAGAATTACAAGAAAAAGCATTTTTGGCCTTGTTAGCTAAAAATAAATGGGAATTAAAAAAAGAAATTGAAAAATACGAAGGCACCGTTTTAAATGGCGTTCGTATCACAGAGTCAGGAATTTTGGCAGCAGCTCACCTTGGTGGTGCTGGATCGGTTAAAAAATACTTTAGGTATAAAGGTAGACGCAATTTTTCTGATGCTTACGGATCGTCAATTCGCAGTTATATGAAAATGTTTAGCGGTTATGATACTTCGTTTATAGAAGCAGATGGAAACGCAACTGTTACGTCTATTTAAAAATTAAATTATAAAGAAAAAAGGCTAGTGCAATACTAGCCTTTTTTGTGCTTATTAGTTTTCAAGATGAAAAACTAACTTATTCGTCACCACCAATTAAAATTTCTAAAATACTAATGGCAGCTTCGCTAATTTTAGTTCCTGGTCCAAATACTGCGACAGCTCCCGCATCAAATAAAAATTGATAATCTTGCGCCGGGATTACACCGCCAACGACTACCATGATATCTTCTCGGCCGTATTCTTTTAAAGCATCGATTACCTGTGGCACTAATGTTTTGTGTCCCGCAGCTAATGACGAAACGCCTAAAATATGCACGTCGTTTTCAACAGCTTGTTTTGCTGCTTCGGCTGGTGTTTGAAAAAGTGGACCAATATCAACATCAAAACCTACGTCAGCGTAACCTGTGGCTACTACTTTTGCACCACGATCGTGACCGTCTTGCCCCATTTTTGCAATCATAATTCTAGGACGACGCCCTTCTACAACGGCAAAATCATTGGCTAATTGTTTCGCTTTTTCAAAGCTTTCGTCATTTTTGATTTCCTTACTGTACACGCCGCTAAATGATTTGATTTGTGCTTTATACCTTCCAAAAACCGACTCTAAGGCATCACTAATTTCTCCTAATGTCGTTCTGTTTCTAGCTGCTTCTACTGCAATTTCTAGTAAGTTTCCTTCGCCAGTTTTTGCGCAGTTAGTTAGTTTCTCTAGTGATTGTTTTACTTTTTCGCTATCTCGAGTTGCTTTGATGCGATCTAGTTGTTCCAACTGTTGCTTTCGAACCATTTGGTTGTCTACATCCAAAATTTGTAACGGATCCTCTTTTTCTAAACGGTATTGGTTAACGCCAACAATGATATCTTGTCCGCTATCAATTCGAGCTTGTTTTCGGGCTGCAGCTTCTTCAATACGCAATTTCGGAATACCAGATTCAATTGCTTTGGTCATACCGCCTAATGATTCTACTTCTTCAATAAGTTTCCAAGCATTATCGGCAATTTCTTTTGTAAGGCTTTCAACGTAATAGCTTCCTGCCCATGGATCTACTGTTTTGGTGATTTTTGTTTCTTCTTGCAAGTACAATTGAGTGTTACGAGCAATTCTGGCAGAAAAATCAGTTGGCAAAGCAATGGCTTCGTCAAGGGCATTGGTGTGCAACGATTGGGTTCCTCCAAAGGCTGCCGCTGCTGCTTCAATACAAGTACGAGCTACGTTATTAAAAGGATCTTGCTCTGTTAAACTCCATCCAGACGTTTGGCAGTGTGTGCGTAGCGCTAGAGATTTGTCGTCTTTTGGCTCAAATTGTTTGACCAGTTTAGCCCAAATCATTCTTCCAGCACGCATTTTGGCAATTTCCATAAAATGGTTCATACCAATGGCCCAGAAAAAGGATAAGCGAGGTGCAAAATCGTCAATTTTCATTCCCGTTGCTAATCCGGTACGAATGTATTCTAATCCATCAGCAAGCGTGTAAGCCAACTCAATATCTGCGGTAGCTCCAGCTTCTTGCATGTGATAGCCAGAAATGGAAATGGAATTGAATTTTGGCATTTTTTGACTGGTATATTCAAAAATATCAGCAATGATTTTCATCGAAGGAGTAGGAGGGTAAATATAGGTGTTTCGCACCATGAATTCTTTAAGAATATCATTTTGAATGGTTCCCGAAAGTAATTCCGCAGCTACACCTTGCTCTTCGGCAGCTACGATATAAAAGGCCATAATGGGTAAAACAGCACCGTTCATGGTCATTGAAACCGACATTTCATCAAGTGGGATTTGATCAAAAAGAACTTTCATATCCTCGACAGAGTCAATGGCAACTCCAGCTTTTCCTACATCACCAACAACGCGTTCGTGATCTGAGTCGTAACCGCGGTGCGTTGGTAAATCAAATGCAATTGACAAACCTTTTTGGCCTGCTGCTAAGTTTCTTCTGTAAAAAGCATTACTCTCTTCGGCAGTAGAAAATCCGGCATACTGACGAACAGTCCAAGGACGTCGCACGTACATCGTAGCATAAGGCCCTCTCAAATTGGGAGCGAATCCAGCTCCAAAATCAAGATGCGATACTGCTTCTAAATCCAATTTAGAGTAGGTAGGCTTTACTGAAATCCCTTCGGCAGTTAAAAAAACCGACTCGTTTGCTGCTTCTGGTTGATTTGCAGTTGCAGAAGGTTGTAATTGTAAATGTTGTAAATCTTTTCTTTTCATTTGTGTCATACCAATTTGTACAAGTTGGAAAGGTGGAATGTGTTGAACCTTTAGTTTGAATTATGCTTCGGTATTCAGTCGTTCTTGTTCTAGTTTTTCGGCCAAACGTTTTTCAATGATTGGCGTGATAAGGGTTTTGCGAGGTTTTATTTTTACAAAAGGAAACAATTCTAGATCGTGTTTCATCCTGTCGTTTTTGTTAGGATGTTTATTGGTTCCCAACAATATCTCTTTGCCATTATCAAAAAGACCTTGACTTGCATCAGCGCTTTCTTGAATTTTACGCTTTATGATTCCCTCGTTCAATTGTTTCAAAAAGCCGCCGTTAGCTTCGATATCTTTAAACAAATTCAAAGCTTTTTCAGCCAGTTTATTCGTTAGAGTCTCGATGTAATAACTTCCATCTGCTGGATTATTTACTTTGTCAAAATAACTTTCGTTCTTTAAAATAAGTAATTGGTTTCGAGCAATTCGGTCGCCAAATTCGTTGTCTTTATGGTACAAAGCATCGTAGGCTAAATTGGCAACAGCATCAGCTCCGCCAAGAATAGCGCTCATACACTCTGTCGTGGTGCGTAGCATGTTTACATTGTAATCGTAAAGCGTTTTATTGCGTTTTGTGGGTGTTGCAATGATGTGACAATTTGGGTTGGCCTCATATTCTTTTGCAATTAGCGAAAACAACAAGCGTAAAGCTCTTAATTTCGCTATCTCGAAAAAATAATTGGTTCCAACAGCAACTTCAAACAACATTGGTTGCTTTTGGTACGTCAACTGATTGAAATATTCTGTGGCGTGACCTAAAGCATACGCAATTTGCTGCACCATATTCGCTCCTGCGTTTTGGTACAAGGCCGCATTAATGCTCAGTACTGAAAGCGAAGGATGCTTGGCGCAAATGTTTTGCAGGGTTTCAAAATTGTTTTTTTCTTTGGTAGTAAACCAGTTTCCTTCTTTGGCTAAATGTCCAATTGGATCTAGGTTTAGGAAAATTTTCGCGCTACTATTTTCAGCAAACGCAGCGATTTTGTTCACGAAATCGATTGAAATAAACGACAGGTTTAAGTAAACCGTTCTGTCGTTCAGAGGCGTTTTTTCTAACAAGCTAGTAACATCAATAGCTTCGTTATCAATTGAAAAACGAATACTGTCTGCGCCACGTTGCAAAGTATCGGTAGCTCTTTCTATCGATTTTTCGAGATCGTAAACATAAATATTTTGACAAATACTAAAATCAGCCGCCTTTGTGGCAACATCAAAAGTATTTTTGCTATCCTCTTGAGTGTAAAAAGGTTTTACTTGAATGTCTTCTGGCGATGTCCAAACCAAGGTTTCATTGTAGTCAGCGCCTTTGAGTTCAAATTGAATTTTTTGTTTCCATTGTTTTGCCGAAACGGAATCGAAATCATCAAAAAGGTTTGTTGTCATTGTGTTTGTTATTTGAAACGGCTCCAATTTTTGTGCAAACAAGAGCCGTATATTAGGAGGTGTAAACTTTATTTTGAGGTTTTACTCTTGCTCTAGTGAATCATTTTCAAACTCGATGATGTAAATATCCTCACTGTCTTTTTTCATATAATATTTTTCTCGAGCATACTTTTCAATTTGTTCTGGATTTTTCAGTTGCCTAATGTTTTCCTGATCTTTTTTGATTTCTTCTCGATAGTAAGCAGCATTATCCTCTAAACTTTCAATTTCATCATTCAAAAATTGATGGTCAAAATAGGAGTAATTGTCCAAGAAAACCATCCAAATGGTAAAAAACAACAATACCCAAACGTATTTATTGCTTAAAAATTTAAACCAAGGATTGTTTTTAAAACTGCTTTTCATATTCCTGTTTTGTTGTGGCTGTAAAGCGCCAAATGCTTTTTGTTGATATGCTATTTAGAATACCCGAAAGGTACAATTAAATTATAAAATGCGTTGATTAATTACGGCGCGTACCACGTCGATGGCAACAGTATTGTATTTGTCATTTGGAATAATGATGTCTGCAAAAGCTTTTGTTGGTTCAATAAACTGCTCGTGCATTGGTTTAAGTGTATTTTGGTAACGATTAATCACCTCATTCATGTCACGGCCACGCTCTGCAATATCTCTTTTCATACGACGAATCAAGCGCTCATCAGAGTCAGCGTGAACATAAATTTTTACATCAAAAAGTTCTCTCAACTCTGGGTTGGCCAAAATCAAAATTCCTTCTACAAGCATCACTTTACGTGGATGTGTAAAAACGGTATCGTCAGTTCTGTTGTGGGTTACAAATGAATATACGGGTTGGTGAATATTATTTCCAGCTTTTAATTCTTTTAAATGCTCTACCAACAATGGAAAGTCTATAGCACGTGGATGGTCAAAGTTAATCAAGGCTCTTTCGTCAAATGAAAGACCGTGGTTTTCCTTGTAATACGAGTCTTGTGAAATAATACCAACCTCTGCTTGTGGTAATTCGTTCATGATTTGATGTACAACTGTTGTTTTTCCACTTCCTGTACCACCGGCAATTCCAATAATGAGCATAATAATTTTGTTACGTTTTTGATGGTGCAAAAATAACAATTTAAATGGCAGCAGTTTTTGTTTTTTACATAAATATTGGTGCATCTTCACCATTTTTTTTACCAAAGGCAGCGCTTATTTTTGTACCTTTCCAATCTAAATAAAATGCTTTGTACGAACAAATTAACACAAATATCTCGCGCTACGTACCTTTTGATTCAGAGGAATTAAGGATTTTTAATTCTTTGATGGAGTATCAGCAAGTGCCCAAAAAGACGATGTTACTACAAGCAGGCGAGATGTGCAATTTTGAAGCTTTTGTTATAAAAGGTTGTGTTCGTAAATATTATATTGATGCCAATGGCTCTGAAGTCATTTTACAATTTGCTATTGAAAATGCTTGGGTTAGCGATATTTCATTTAGTATTTATGAGCATAAACCCAGTCAAGTGTATATTGAAACGCTCGAGGATTGCTCTTTTTTCATTTTTACTCCAGAAACTAAAGAAGCACTTTTTGCGCAAGCACCTCGATTTGAACGCGCTTTCCGAATCCTTATGCAGCGTAGTTTGGCGGTTACCCAAGAACGCCTATTTAATACTATTGCTAAGTCGGCAACCGAAAAATATTTGGAGTTTTTAGAACAGTATCCTACACTTTCGCAGCGTGTAGCCCAGCATTACATTGCTTCGTATCTCGGTATTTCAGCCGAATTTTTAAGCAAAGTCCGCCATAAAATCGCTAAAACGTAAAAAAGCGAGTTTTGTTTTTCTTGTCCTAGTTCAATGTTTTTAATTGCCTTTTACTCCAACTTTGCAGTGTACTTTTAAACAACTTGAAAAATGGAAAATACAAATACTACCCCAAGCATTGATACCAATTTTAAACATGTTCTTCACAAAGCTGAAACTCGTGGTCATGCCAATCATGGTTGGTTAGAATCATACCATACTTTCAGTTTTGCAAATTACCAAAATAGAGAACGTATGAATTTTGGCGTGCTTCGTGTTTTAAATGATGATAGAGTCAACCAAGGAATGGGATTTGGTAAGCATCCACATGATAATATGGAAATTATTTCTATTCCGCTCGAAGGCGATTTGGAACACCAAGACAGTATGGGGAACACTACTGTAATTAGAGAAGGTGATGTACAGGCCATGAGCGCTGGAACGGGAATTTTTCACAGCGAATACAACAAAAATCAAGACCAGTTGGTTAAGTTTTTGCAAATTTGGATTTATCCGAACAAAAAAAATGTTACACCTCGATACGATCAAGTGACGCTTGATTTAAACGATCGTCATAATAAATTACAACAAGTTTTATCACCAAATCCTGAGGACGAAGGCGTTTGGATTCATCAAGATGCCTGGTTTCATATGGGGAAATTTGATGCGGGTATAGCAACTCAATATCAAATCAAAAAGCCAGGAAACGGCGTTTATGTTTTTGTGTTAAAAGGCGATTTTACAGTGCAAAACATCAACTTGAATCAGCGTGACGGTTTAGGAATTTGGGATACGGATTCCTTATCGTTAATTGCAAATTCTGAAGATGCCGAAGTCCTTTTGATGGAAGTACCAATGCAACTTTAAATAACAAACAATCAATTAATTTTTTAAATAAAACAATTATGGCTACAACTAAATGGGCAATTGACCCAACACATTCTGAAATTGGGTTTAAAGTAAAACACATGATGTTTACGAATGTTTCAGGTAAATTTTTAACTTTTGATGCTACTATCGAAACTGAAAACGAAAGTTTTGAGAATGCTAAAATTAATTTTACGGGAGCTGTAGCTTCAGTAAATACAGGTAATGCTGATAGAGACAAGCATTTGCAAAGTGCCGACTTTTTTGATGCGGAGCAATTTCCAGAAATCACTTTCCAAGCGACTTCATTTACACAAAAAAGCGGTTCTGATTATGAATTGGTAGGTGATTTGTCAATACATGGCGTAACAAAATCCGTTAGTTTAGCTGCTGATTTTGGTGGTACTATGCAAGATCCTTGGGGAAATACTAAAGTAGCTTTTGCTTTAGAAGGTAAAATTAGCCGTAAAGATTGGGGCTTGACTTGGAATTCAGCTCTTGAAACAGGTGGTGTTCTTGTAAGTGATGAGGTTCGTTTGGCAATCGAATTGCAATTCGTAAAACAATAAATTCTATTTTAAACAGTAAGTCGTTGTTCAGGCTTCCGCCGAAGTAATGTATGCACATGCCATGAAAAAAGTCAATATTTTATACATAGGAAGGCATCTTGAAATATTGCAAACGGTAATTCGTTTGATCAATAAGCAAGATAATTGGCAGGCGCAAGGCGTATTAAAAGATGACGAAGCCAAAGCAATTTTTGCAGCATATAATTTCGATATCGTTTTGTTGGGATGTGGAATTTTAGAAGAAGAAGAAACGGCTTTACGCTCTTTTTTTGAAAAGCAACAACCCGATTGCCGAATCGTGCAACATTATGGCGGTGGCAGCGGATTACTCAGCAGTGAAATCTTACTGGCTTTAGAATAATTATTTTTGCAAATAGAAAAGGCAAACCAAACAAGCGTTATACTTGGTTGGTTTGCCTTTTTTTATTATGAGAAATTGATGTTTATTTATTCTTTTTGGATTTGATCATCATTTCTAGTTGATCCCAAAGTTCTTCTGGAATAGCTTCTAAAAGGTTGAATTGTCCAGCTCCTTTTAACCATTCGCCACCATCAATGGTAATAACATCTCCGTTTACATAAGCTGAAAAATCAGAAACTAAATAAGCAGCTAGATTGGCAAGCTCTTGGTGATCTCCCACACGTTTTAACGGAACTTTTTTAGCCATATCAAATTTCTCAGCTAAATCACCTGGTAACAAACGGTCCCATGCGCCTTTGGTAGGAAAAGGACCTGGAGCAATTGCATTGGTACGAATTCCGTATTTTGCCCATTCTACAGCCAAACTACGTGTCATTGCCAATACACCTGCTTTTGCTGTAGCACTAGGAACTACATATGCTGATCCCGTCCAAGCATAAGTCGTAACAATGTTTAGCACCGTAGCCGAAGCCTGTTTGGTGTCAATCCAATGTTTACCAAATGCCAAAGTACAGTTTTTTGTACCTTTTAATACAATATCAATTACGGTGTCAAATGCATTAGCTGATAATCGCTCAGTAGGTGAAATGAAGTTTCCGGCTGCGTTGTTTAGCAGTACATCAACTTTCCCAAAAGTTTTCAAAACTTCTTGCAACATGTTCTCCACTTCGGTGTAATGACGTACATCACACTGAATTGGTAAGCAGCTACCGCCTGTTTCTTGTTCTAATTCTGCAGCTGTTGTTTTCAATTTTTCTAAATCGCGAGACGAAATAGCAACTTTGGCACCCAGCTCTAAAAAATATTTAGTCATAGCTTTTCCTAAGCCACTTCCGCCGCCAGTAACCACAATTACTTTGCCTTCTAGGGCATTATCGCGTAACATTTTATCTGTATAACTCATCTTTTTTCTTTTTTACAATTGTAAATATACTAAAAAATAAATAGTATGCACGCATAATAAATTTATTTTCATTCCAATTTTAAAGCACACACAGGCGCGCTGCAGCCGCTTCAAGGGTTGCATTGTCTTTGGCAAAACAAAACCGAATCAGTTTTAAATCTTTTCCATTGGCATAAAAAGTTGAAATTGGGATGGCCGCTACTCCATAATCGCTAATTAAACGTTTGCAAAAATCGACATCACTTTCTTGCGAAATAGCCGCGTAAGAAGCCATTTGAAAATACGTTCCCTCGCACGGCATTAGTTCGAAGCGACTGTTTTGCAAAAGACTTCTAAAATAATCTCTTTTTTCTTGATACATCTTTTTGATGTCGGCAATAGCAACTACATCTAAATATTCGGCAATTGCAACTTGGCAAATGCTGTTGACGCTAAAGACTAAAAACTGATGTACTTTTTTAATTTCGTTCATCAAGTGTTCTGGAGCAACTAAATAGCCAATCTTCCATCCGGTGATGTGAAACGATTTTCCAAAAGAGGACACGACAATAGTTCTGTCATGCAAAAAGGGGCGCGTGTGAGCCGAAATGTGGTTCTGTTCGAAGGTGATGTATTCGTACACTTCGTCAGAGAGTAAAAGTACTTTTGGATGTTTTGCCAATAAGCGTTCTAGTGCTTCAAAATCAGTAGGTTTTAAGATTTTTCCTGTAGGATTGTGCGGATTATTGATGATTAGCATCTTGGTTTTTGGACTAAATGCTTCCTCAATGCGCTCCCAATTGGTTGCATAATCATCGTCAAGTGGTACTCGAACAGGTTTTGCTCCAGCTAAGAAAATAGGAGTCTCGTAGCAATCATAACTTGGGTCAACAATTACTACTTCGTCATTGGTTTGAATGAGCGCCGTAATCGTAGTGAAAATTCCTTGTGTCGCACCAGTAGTTACCAAAACTTCGGTTGCAGCCGTTATAGTTCTGTGATAGGAATCTTGTATCAATTTTGCTATTTTCTCTAACAAGGGTACATATCCAGCCATAGGTGCATATTGGTGGACATTTTCATGGGCGAGTCGTGCAACAATGGCGGTTAGTCGCTCATCAACGGGAAAATTAGGAAAACCTTGCGATAGGTTTATTGCGTTGTGCTTTGCTGCCATTTGCGACATTACCGTAAAAATACTTGCGCCGCTGTTGGGTAATTTACTCATAACAATATTAAAGAAAGACTCCAATTGGAGTGTTAGTTAGGTAAGGTAAAAACAAGTGAATATAAAGATCTAACTTTTTTATTGTTTTGTTTTCCAGGTATCCATTTTGGAGATAATTTTAAAACACGTAAAAGTTCTTGTCCAGTACCAAAACCAATGTCATAGACAATTTTTATATCACTTAAAGTACCATCTTTTTCAATTACGAAAGTTGCAAATATCTTAACAATTAGAGCTGGTTGCTTATGTGGTTTTTTATAAATTTTACTTAAAAAATTACGAAACTTAACTATTCCTTCAGGAAAACTTGGCAGAATTTCTAACCCAGCAAGATTATAGATATGATTTTCATCTAAAATTATTTCTTCTTCATTGTAATTTTTGAGGTTATCTCGAAAATCATCAGCTTTTTTCTTTACTTCCTTACTTTGAGAAAATATAACTTGCGAAAAACATAGTAAAATTAACATTAGAAATTTCCCCATAGATGATTTTTAAAATTTACTTTTACATTTTATGAATGATAAAAATGGTAGGACGTTTATGTAGATCTACGGATTCTTTTTTCCAAGCGGCAATTTTTTTAGTTCGAATATATTCTGTTGGTAAAGTAATGTCAGTAGCAATGCACAACAAGGTTTCGGGATGTAAAACCTGAATTAAATCTTCTAGTAGTTTGTTGTTGCGATAAGGTGTTTCAATAAAAATTTGCGACTGATTTTTTTCAAAAGAAACACGCTCTAAGGTTTTAAAGCTGGCTTTCTTTTCGTCTTTTTCGATAGGTAAATAGCCATGAAACGTAAAACTTTGACCGTTCATACCAGAGGCCATCATTGCCAAAAGGATAGAGGAAGGACCAACTAACGGAATAACTTGAATGCCTCTATCGTGCGCTAGTTTTACAATTACAGCGCCAGGATCGGCAACACCAGGGCAACCTGCTTCGCTCATTAAACCCATGTTCTCGCCTGCAAGTAAAGGTTTTATAAAGTCAAGATGCTCTTTTGTTTCAGTGTGTTTGTTTAAAACAAAAAGCTTCAATTCTGATTGCTTTTTTTCAGGAACAACCAGTTTTATTGATTTTCGAGCAGTTTTGTCGTTTTCTACAATATAATGATCAATCAGTTCAATACTTCTTTTTATAGTTTGTGGCAATACATCCATAGGGTCACAATCGCCCATGGTTGTTGGAATTAAATAGAGTTTGCCAAAAGTGTTGGTTGATTGCATAAAATAGATTTGTAAAATGTAAAAAGAACAGCTAACGGTTCAATTTTATTTCTAACTTGAATTGAACGACTATAAAAAGGAATTAATTTGAATTTTGAGCCAATAGCTTTTTTGCAATTTCATCACAAGCTTGGTCAAGCATTTGATAAACCATATCAAAACCATTATTCAAACCGTAATACGGATCTGGAACATCTACATTTTCACCAGGAAATATTTCGTTCAAAATCATTTTAACTTTCGCTGCTTCTTCTGTGTTACGAGCAAGTCGTATGACATTTTTATAATTTGAACTATCCATCACGTAAATGTGATCAAAGTGCTCAAAATCAGCTTCACTAAATTGTCTACCACGTTGGTGTGTGATGTCGATGTTGTTTTTTCGAGCTACTGCAATAGAGCGTTCGTCTGGGCCATTGCCTACGTGCCAAGCGCCCGTACCAGCGGAATCAACGGTAAAAAGATCTTTGGGTAGTTTAGCTGCTAAAATGCCTTCTGCCAAAGGTGAACGGCAAATATTTCCTAAACAAACCATTAAAACTTTTACGGACATAATGCTATTACAAAGTTAGTTTCTTGTTGATATCGTCTACAAACTTTTTGAACTGTTTATCGGTTGCAACCAAATTGTCAACGGTTTTGCATGCGTGCAATACAGTAGCGTGATCACGATCTCCTATTTGAGAACCAATGTTTGCCAAAGAAGCCTTAGTGAATTTTTTGGCAAAAAACATGGCCAATTGTCGGGCTTGAACCACATGACGTTTACGCGTTTTCGATTGAAGCGTTTCTAAATCCAATTGGAAATAATCCGATACGATTTTTTGAATGTAATCAATAGAGATTTCTCTTTTTACATTTTTAACAAACTTCTCTACAACACTTTTGGCCAATTCAATCGTTACTTCTTTTTTGTTGAAAGAAGATTGTGCGATCAATGAAATAATGGCACCTTCAAGTTCACGAACGTTTGATTTGATGTTGCGTGCCACATATTCTATGATGTCTTCCGGAATTTCAACACCATCGCGGTACAAAATATTCTTTAAGATAGAAATACGTGTTTCGTAGTCTGGTTGGTGCAATTCGGCAGATAATCCCCATTTGAAACGAGACAACAAACGCTGCTCAATGTCTTGCATGTCAACAGGCGCTTTATCCGAAGTTAAAATAACTTGCTTTCCGTTTTGGTGCAGGTAATTAAAAATATGGAAAAACACGTCTTGCGTTCCTGATTTACCTGATAAAAATTGAACATCATCAATAATCAAAACATCGATTAATTGATAGAAGTGAATAAAATCGTTTCTGTTGTTTTTCTTTACAGAGTCGATGTATTGTTGTGTGAAAATTTCAGCTGAAATGTATAGAACTGTTTTCTCAGGATATTTGTCTTTGATTTCAACACCAATAGCGTGCGCCAAATGTGTTTTTCCCAAACCAACTCCACCAAAAATCAATAATGGATTAAAAGAAGTTCCACCCGGTTTGTTAGCCACGGCCATACCTGCTGAACGAGCCAAACGGTTAGAATCTCCTTCTAAGAAATTATCGAAACTGTAATTCGCGTTTAGTTGCGATTCGATTTTTAAATTACGAATCCCCGGAATTACAAATGGGTTTTTAAGTTCTGGATTTAAGTTTTTGAATGGAGCATCAACTTCCTGTGGTTTCATAGGAACTCTATTGGCACTTGGCAACTGTTCAGTAAACGGTTGTTTGTTGCCATAAGTGTTTTCCATTCTGATTTTATAAAGTAACTTTGCATTTTTGCCTAGTTCTTTAGTAAGCGCCACTTTCAACAATTTTACATAGTGTTCTTCGAGCCACTCGTAAAAAAATTTACTTGGTACTTGAATATATAATGCGTTATCGGTAAGTTCAACTGATTTGATTGGTTCGAACCAAGTTTTGTAAGCTTGGTCTTGAATGTTGTCCTTTATAAAAGACAAACAGTTTTCCCATACTGATTGAGCAGTTTTGTTCATATATTCTAAATAAATTGTTTTGTTTTGTAACTTTTAGCTTACTAAAAGAAAGATGTTTGGTTACTTATTTTCGGGGTAACAAATATGTGAACAAATTTTTTTAAAAAAAAATATATGGGGTGGTAATTTTTCAAAATATTGTTGTAAGGCACCTTTTTTTAATTCAAATTTTAATATAAATATAATGAAAAGTCATCAAGTAGAAGTTCGAGTTCGGTACTCAGAAACAGACCAAATGGGAGTTGTTTATCACGGAAATTATATCCCCTATTTTGAGATTGGAAGAGTGGAATGGCTTAGAAACAAAGGGATTTCATATAAAGAGATGGAAAAAAGTGGTATTGCTTTGCCAATTGTTTCAATGAATATCAATTACAAAAAATCAGCACGATATGATGAACTTTTAAAAGTTCATACAACATTTAAAAGTCAAAGTTCAGTAAAGATTGAATTTGATTGCGAAATA
This sequence comes from Flavobacterium sp. K77, assembly GCF_021608205.1. Lineage (NCBI taxonomy): Bacteria > Pseudomonadati > Bacteroidota > Flavobacteriia > Flavobacteriales > Flavobacteriaceae > Flavobacterium > Flavobacterium sp. K77. Next base: position 900,118 of record NZ_JAKIHO010000001.1, read on the forward strand.
TATAATGAAGGTGGTGAGTTATTAACAACGGCCCAATTTATTCTGGTTTTTGTGTCCTTAAAAACAGGAAAAGCTACCGCTCCGCCTGATTACATTTTGGATTTGCTAAAAACGATCGAATAAAGCGCGAAAAATGCAATTTTAAGAGCTAATTTTAAGCTCTTTTGATGTTAATTCCAAACATAGAATTGAAAATGTCGAAAGTAATTTCGGCATTTTTTTTGCGTGTTTTTATTGTAATTACACCTAATGGCTCATCCGTTTCAGGATTTATTTTCATTTCTTGAACTACAATTTCTAGCTTTTTTTCTTTAATCACGCGCATGACTTTGTTCATATTTTGGTAGTCAAATTCGATTATAAATTCGCTATCGACTGTTTTTTCGATGACGCTTGCTTCTTTTAAAACTTCTTGCGCTGTGGTTTTGTAAGCTGAAATCAAGCCGCCTACACCCAATTTTACACCACCATAAACTCGAGCTACAACAACAAGCACATTAGTTAACCCGAAAGACTGAATTTGGCCGTAAATTGGCATTCCTGCGCTATTACTTGGTTCTCCGTCGTCATTTGCCCGATAAGTAGTTTGTTCGGTTCCTAGCTGGTAAGCGTAGCAAAAATGCCCGGCTTGTGGATGTGTTTTTCGTAGGGTTTCAAGTATCGGTTTTAACTCTTCCTCATATGTCATTGGAAAAGCGTATCCGTAAAATTTACTGTTTTTTTCTTTAAACAGAATTTCTTCAGTAGGATTGGCAATAGTGAGGTAGGTATCTTTCAACGAAGTGTGATTGGTGTAGTTATAAATTCGAAATGTATTCTTTTAAAGTAGGTCTTTTTCGTAAAGTTCCGTAACATCTTCTTGGCCCACTTGTAAATTCCACACTTTGATTCCTAGCTCTGCCGCAGCATCGGTATTTTCTTTTTTGTCATCAACAAATAAAACAGTTGCAGGGTCAAGTTTTTGCTCATCAAGCACACGTTGATAAATCGCTGAATCGGGTTTGCGCATGACCATTTCAAAGGAAAAATAAATTTTTTCAAAACAATTATAAAAAGCCTCGTAAAACCCTTTTCCGTTTTGTTGTTCAAAATACGATATATGAATGGAATCGGTATTCGACAATAAAAACAAACGGTATTTTTTAGATAACTCCTGTAAAAAGGTCAAGCGGTGTTGCGGAAAATCAAATAAAACAGCATTCCAAGCCGCCAATATTTGCTCCTGAGTTGCATTGGGCAGTTGCTGTTGTAATCCTTGCAAGAATGCGTTTCGGGATATTTCGCCACGTTCAAACTGTTCATTAAGTTCATCAAGAGTAGCATTCCATTCTTGTAAACCTAGTTTTTCTAGAGCGCTTAAAGTGGCTTGCTTATCTAAATTGATGAAAATATCGCCAAAATCAAATACTATCGATTGAATCATGATTGTTAACAATTACAAGTTGATCAGTTGCTATTTGTTCTTCTGTCGAGCTAAAATAAGGAAAAGAGGGTGCTTTGATACCATTTTCCAACAGTGTTTTGCTGGTAAAAATACGCGCTTCGTCCCAGATTCCACAATCAATAAAGGCTTGCAAAGTATGTCTTCCGCCTTCAATGATTACCGATTGTAGTTCTTGCTCATATAAATGTCGCATCATTTGTGCTACACTATTTTGATCAAAATCAATCGTGACATAAGTGGTGTTTTCAGTGTTTGGAAGATTTTGATTTCGAGTAAAAACAATTGTTTTTTGCTGGTCGTTTAGCACAGCATTTGAAGTTAAAACTCGATTGTTTGGGTCAATAACCACTCTTGTAGGTTGCAAACCAAACCAATCTCTGGCGTTGAGTTTTGGATTGTCATCCAATACCGTTTGTGCGCCAACAAGTATCGCTTGTTCTTCTGTTCGCCATTTGTGAACCAATTGTCTTGAATGATTAGAAGTAAGCCAAACCGGTGCAGTTGTTTCTTTTTGCAGAGGCGCCAAAAAGCCATCACCACTTTGTGCCCATTTCAAGATTATAAATGGTCGTTTTTTTTGGTGAAAAGTAAAAAAACGCTTGTTCAATTCGTTGCACTCTTTTTCTAAAACCCCAATTGTGACGTTAATGCCGTTTTCAATCAATTTTTTAATTCCGTTCCCGGCTACTTTTACATTAGGATCTACAGTCCCGATGACGACGTTCGGAATTTTGGTGTTCACAATTAAATCACTACAAGGTGGTGTTTTTCCGAAATGACTGCAAGGTTCCAAGCTGACATAAATAGTAGCTTTTGCAAGCAAGCTTTTGTCTTTTACTGATGCAATGGCGTTTACTTCGGCATGACCTTGTCCCGCTTTTTTATGCCAACCCTCGCCAATAATAGTATCATTGTACACAATTACACTTCCTACCATTGGATTTGGGTAGGTTGTGCCCAAGCCATTTTTGGCTAATTCGATGCAGCGCTGTATGTATTTTTCATGTTTGTTCACGCCGCAAAAGTACTAATTTTTCAGCGGATGTTTTTGTTTTGAACTATTCAAAAATTTGTCATAAAGTATTTCTATTTTTGCCAATAAATAATTGGCTCATAAAATGGAAAATTACACCATCAGAAAGATTGAAAAGCAAGATAATCCTGCTGTTGCAGCACTAATTCGTGCTATTTTTGACGAAATGAATATCCCAAAAGTAGGTACTGCTTACGAGGATCCGTATCTTGATTTGATGTTTGAGGAGTACAGCAAACCAAGATCGGTTTATTATGTGGTAGAACATCAAGAGACAATCGTGGGTGTTGCTGGAATTGCACCTTTGGCCAACCAAACCGACAATATTTGTGAATTGCAAAAAATGTATTTTCTGCCTCAAACACGCGGATTAGGAATTGGTCACGAAATGATGTTGTTGTGTTTGCAAAGCGCCAAAAATATGGGGTTTGATAAATGCTACCTCGAAACAATGCCGTTTATGACTGATGCTCAAAAGCTCTATAAAAAAGTTGGTTTTGAATCGCTTTCGGAGCCAATGGGTTGCACAGGTCATAGTAGTTGTCCTATTTGGATGCTGAAAGATTTAAACGCTTAATTACCCCATTTTTCAAACCTACTTTCCATGAAAATCAGAGACTATCGCGCTTATTTTATTCAAGAATTAACACCTATTTGTTCTGCTGAAGAAGCCGAGAGTTTTTTTTACATTATCCTGGAGGATTTGCAGCAGCTCAAAAGGGTTGATTTAGCTTTAAATCCTGATCTTTCGCTGTCTGAAGAACAGCTGAATCAATGGAACGCATATCTGGCACAGCTGAAGTTAGAAATTCCTGTTCAGTACGTTTTAGGTAAAACCAATTTTTTCGGATTAGATTTTGAGGTGAATCCTGCTGTTTTGATTCCGAGACCCGAAACGGAAGAGTTAGTTGATTGGATCATTGAAAGTCAAAAAGAAACTTCAAAAGATCAAAATCTGCGAATTATTGACATTGGTACCGGCAGCGGTTGCATTGCAATTTCTTTAGCAAAAAATATCCCGAACGCCCAAGTTACCGCACTTGATGTATCTGTCGATGCTTTGGTAACAGCCAAAAAAAATGCACAAAATAACAAAGTTGATGTTGTTTTTAAAAATCAAAACATTCTAGAAACAAATGATTTACAGGAACAGTTTGATGTAATCGTTTCTAACCCGCCATACGTTCGCAATCTTGAGAAAGTTGAAATCAAGAAAAACGTCTTGGACTATGAACCGCACTTAGCGCTTTTTGTTGAAAATGATAATGCGTTGATTTTTTATAAAAAAATAGCCGAATTGGCGCAGAAAAACCTAAAACCAAACGGCTTTCTGTTTTTTGAAATCAATCAGTATTTAGGCCCTGAAATGATTGGAATGTTGCAAGGTCTAGGTTTTAAAAACATCATTCTCAAAAAAGATATTTATGGTAATGATAGAATGATACGCTCTACGTACTAGTTTATTGCTAATATCAATCCATAGCAATTATCAAAGCTTTTTTGCCACAAATTAAAAGGATTTCCACAGATTAGGTTTAAAATTCAAATTCACTTTTTTTTTGATTCACTATAAATCTGCGATATAAAAAAAGTCGGTTGCGGAAATCTAAGGTAATGTTATCTCACAGTAATCCGCTGCAGTGAAGTCTTAAAAAAAAAAAGAGCAACAATTCAAAACGATTTGTTGATCCTTTTTTTATTTACTCACGCCAAATTTTACTCGTATCGCAACGCTTCAATGGGGTCTAAAACAGCCGCTTTAATTGCAGGGTAAAGTCCAGATGCAATCGCCACGATAAAACTAGTGATAAAAGCAGCCATAATTGCTCCCCACGGAATCACGAATGCAAAACTCATGGCAGTTGCAATTCCAAAACCAATTAGGATTCCAAAAATAATTCCAACCAGTCCACCTAATTGGCCAATAAGTAAGGTTTCAATAAAAAACTGAATCGCAATAGTAGTTTTTTTGGCGCCTAATGCTTTACGCACACCAATTTCGCGCGTTCTTTCGGTTACCGATACAATCATGATATTCATCAAGGCAATCGAAGAGCCCAAAACGGTGATTACTCCAATCAACCATGAGGCAAGTCCTAAATATTGTGTGATTCCCAAAATTCGGTTAATCAAATCGTCGCTGCGTACAATTCCAAAGTTGTTGTCTTTTACTGGGCTTAATTTTCGCACACGTCGCATCGTACTTGTGGCATTGTCAAGCGCTTGTTCAAGCAATTCTTTTTTACCCACCATAACACTCACGGTATAATTGATGTTAGGAGCGGTAAATAACGAACGCGCCACTTGAATTGGAATCAAAATACGCAAATCCTGACTGTTACCAAAAGTAGATCCTTTCTCTTTCAGCACGCCAATAACTCTAAATTTTGCCCCACGAATGGAAATTATTTTATCAATTGGGTTTACATTTTTTAGCAAGCCTTTTTCAAAATCAGAACCTACTACACAAACATAAGCGTTGTTGTCAATATCAAATCGGGTGAAATTTCTTCCTGAACTAGTTTCCAATCCGGAGTTGGTCATAAAATATTCATCAACACCTACAATTGAATTTTCAGGATCGGTTTTCGTGGCTTCGTATTTTACTTCCGCCGCCGAGGTAGCCGTAAATGATAAAGAAGTTTCGGTAAACGGGTAAGTATATTTATTTTTAAAAGCAACCGCTTCTGGGTACGAAATAATCGGGTTGATGATTTCGCGCTCGCCACCGCCACGATTACGTGTAGTATTTTCGTACTGTTTGATGTTGAAAGTATTGGCTCCCATCGATGCAAAATCAGAAGAGATAGTGTTCTCCAAGGCAGATACAACGGTTAAAATACTCACCAATGCAGTGATTCCTATAGCAATAATCATTACCGTAAGCACCGTTCGCAACAATTGTGTTCTAATGGAGCCTAAGGCAATTCGAACATTTTCTTTGAATAATTTTATCATAATAGTACGTTTGACACCAATTGACTTATTTCGTTACATTTTTCTATCGTAACCTGCTTTTTTGTTCTTCTACTTTTCTATCAGTAGCTTTTTCCCGCTTTTTGTTACCATTCGCAGCAACAAATTCTTTGTTTTTATTTCACCCAAGGAGCTTCCGTTGGTCGCTCTTGGCTGCAACAAAACAATAGCATTTGTTTCGTTGCAACTGTTCACTTCAATCAGGGCTAGGTGTATTGCAATAAAATGACGTTTTTTCTAAAGAGAATAATTTTAAAAATATGATATTTGCACCTTAATTCATCTTTTATGGATCAAAATTTTAGCCATCGCGCTTTTGATCTAAAAAGGTATTGTAAAAAGCAATCATAAAACCATGGCATCAAAACCAAGTATTCCAAAAGGAACGAGAGATTTTTCACCTGCTGAGGTGGCAAAACGCAATTATATCATTCAAATTATAAAAACCAATTTCGAGAAATTTGGTTTCCAACCTATCGAAACACCTTCTTTTGAAAACTCTGAAACCCTAATGGGTAAGTACGGCGAAGAAGGGGATCGTTTGATTTTTAAAATTTTAAATTCAGGTGATTATTTGGCTAAAGCCAATGGTACGCATTTAGAAGCGAAAGACAGTACCAAATTAACAGCAAGTATCTCTGAAAAAGCATTGCGTTACGATTTAACAGTACCCTTTGCACGTTATGTAGTACAACATCAAAACGAAATCGAGTTTCCGTTTAAGCGATACCAAGTGCAACCTGTTTGGCGCGCTGATCGTCCGCAAAAAGGTCGTTTCAGAGAGTTTTTTCAATGTGATGCTGATGTGGTAGGTTCGCAATCGCTATGGCAAGAAGTAGAGTTGGTGCAATTGTATGACAGTGTTTTTGCAGCGCTCGGATTGCAAGGCGTGACTATTAAAATTAACAATCGAAAAATACTTTCTGGAATCGCTGAGGTAATCGGTGCCTCGGATAAATTAATTGATTTTACCGTAGCACTTGATAAGCTGGATAAAATTGGTGAAGACGGCGTTAAAAAAGAAATGACCGAAAAAGGCATTACCGCTGATGCCATTGCAAAAGTGCAGCCGCTGTTTCAGTTTTCAGGAACTTTTGCTGAGAAAATTCAACAACTTTCTTCTCTTTTAGCAGATTCTGCCGAAGGTATGAAAGGAGTAGAGGAGTTGCGTTTTATTTGTGACAATGTGGCAAATTTAGGTTTATCAGTAGCAACTTTAGATCTTGATGTAACTCTGGCTAGAGGTTTAAATTATTACACTGGAGCTATTTTTGAAGTAGCAGCTCCTAAAACCGTTTCAATGGGTTCTATTGGTGGCGGTGGCCGTTATGATGATTTGACGGGTATTTTTGGACTTAAAAACATGAGTGGCGTTGGAATTTCATTTGGCTTGGACCGTATTTATTTGGTAATCGAAGAGTTAAGCTTGTTTCCACAAACGGTTACGGCAACTTCGGCAGCTTTATTTTTGAACTACGGTCACAAAGAAGCCTTGTACGCCATGCAAGCCATTGGCAAATTACGCCAAGCTGGCGTGCGCGTCGAGTTGTATCCTGATGCGGCAAAACTAGCCAAACAATTTCAGCACGCTGACAAGCGCGGAATTCCCTACGCCGTTTTGGTAGGTGAAACTGAAATGGAAGCAGGAACTTACGCTCTTAAAAACTTAGCATCTGGAGAGCAGCAAAACCTTTCTTTTGATGAATTGTTGAAGGTGCTTCAAGTAAAATAATAGCATAAAAAAAAAGCTTCGTTTGTCTCAAACGAAGCTTTTTTCTATAATGTAATGGTGAATTAATAATTACTTGGTATTCTCGTGGCATCTCAAATTTTCTATTTGCACTACCATCAATCACAAAACTATAAAAATAGAATTGATTTAATCATAAAATAATCCTAATTTTTTTCTTTAATTATCAAATAGCGCAATCTAAAATTCGATTTTCTTATTCGGCATAGCTAGCTATCTAATTGAAAAAGAGCTTTTTTTGCTACTTTAATTAGGTCAAGACGACACTTTAACGAATTGTTCTGCGGTATTACAATCAAAACTTTGACAACTATAAAATATAAAGAGTGACAATTTGACATTTTAAAAGAATTGGCAGTACTTTTGCAATCCAAATGAAATTAAAATGAATTTTAAGAATATTTTTAAAAATAAGAATACTATGACTACTGAAAATACAGAAATCGATCAAGAATTAGAGGGCACTACAGTAGAGAACACCACTAGTGAAGAGCAAACTGTTGTTGAGGAATTAAGTGTAGAGGAGCAATTATCTCAGGATTTAGCAAAGGAAAAAGACAAGTATTTACGTCTTTTTGCTGAGTTTGAAAACTATAAAAGAAGAACAGCTAAAGAGCGTATCGATTTGTTTAAGACAGCAAATCAAGAAGTTTTATTGGCTTTACTTCCTGTTCTTGATGATTTTGACAGAGCAATTATCGAAATTAACAAGTCTGAAGATGAATTGTTGACAAAAGGTGTAGAGTTGATTCACGAAAAACTAAAAAACACATTAGTTGCTAAAGGATTAGAGCAAGTTGATGTAAATGCAGGTGATGCTTTCAATGCTGATTTTGCTGAAGCAATCACTCAAATTCCAGCTCCATCAGATAGTATGAAAGGAAAAATTGTTGATGTTCTTGAAAAAGGATACAAATTGGGTGACAAAATCATTCGTTTTCCTAAAGTGGTTATTGGTCAGTAAGGCGCTACAATCACTAGCAAATTAATGTAAGCTGAACAGGCACAAGAAAAAATAAAGATGAAAAAAGATTTTTACGAAATATTAGGCATTTCAAAAAACGCGGACGCGAATGCAATTAAAAAAGCATACCGAAAAAGTGCGTTGCAATATCATCCTGATAAAAATCCTGGAGACAAAGAAGCAGAAGAAAAATTCAAATTAGCTGCTGAGGCCTACGAAGTATTAAGTGATCCTCAGAAAAAAGCCAAGTACGATCAGTACGGGCACCAAGCTTTTGATGGTTCTGGCGGTTTTGGCGGTGGCGGTCACGGCGGTATGAATATGGATGATATCTTTAGTCAATTTGGAGATATTTTTGGCGGTGGTTTTGGCGGCTTCGGTGGCGGAGGTGGCGGCGGAAATCGTCGTACTAAAGGAAGTAATCTTCGTATCAAAGTTAAATTGACTTTAGAGGAGATTGCTAATGGTGTTGAGAAAAAAGTAAAAGTAAAACGTAAAGTACAAGCTGCTGGCGTTACTTATAAAACTTGTAATACTTGTAACGGACAAGGTCAAGTAATGCGTGTGACGAACACCATTTTAGGTCGTATGCAATCTGCTTCTACTTGCCCTACTTGTAACGGTTCAGGTCAAATTTTAGACAAAAAACCAGCCGACGCAGATTCACAAGGAATGGTTCTTGAAGATGAAACGGTTTCAATTAAAATACCAGCCGGTGTTGTTGACGGAATGCAGTTAAAAGTTTCAAACAAAGGAAACGATGCGCCAGGAAACAGCGTACCAGGTGATTTGATCGTAGCAATCGAAGAGTTAGAGCACGACTTCTTGAAACGTGAAGGTGAGAATTTGCACTTTGATTTGTACATTAGCTTTGCTGAAGCGGTTTTGGGAATCTCTAAAGATATCGAAGCCATCAACGGAAAAGTACGTATCAAGTTAGAAGAAGGCATTCAATCAGGTAAAATTTTACGTTTAAAAGGAAAAGGAATTCCAAGTATCAACGGATACGGAAACGGAGATTTGCTAGTTCATGTAAATGTTTGGACACCAAAAACATTAAATAAAGAACAAAGACAGTTTTTTGAAAAAAACATGAACGATGACAACTTTCACCCTAATCCAGAAAAGTCAGACAAGTCCTTTTTTGAAAAGGTAAAAGATATGTTTTCATAATACAAACGCAATCTAAGTTGGATTGATTGTATTTTGATAAACGCCAACAAACCCATCCTGTTATTTAGCACGGATGGGTTTTTTTATGCACCCGTTCCGCTACATATCAGGACTAATTTTTTTACATTTACAGCAATTAAATACAACGTATGAATAATTTACTTGAAGTCAATTCTATTGTCAAGCAATATGGCGATTATGTTGCACTCAATTCCGTTTCTTTAGCCGTGCCAAAAGGAAGTATTTATGGTCTTCTTGGTCCTAATGGCGCTGGTAAAACTTCCTTAATCCGAATCATTAATCAAATTACTTTGCCTGATCAAGGTCAAGTTTTTTTAGATGGCGAACCTTTGCAACCCAAACACGTACAATACATTGGTTATTTGCCTGAGGAACGCGGTTTGTATCATACCATGAAAGTAGGAGAGCAGTGTTTGTATTTGGCTCAAATGAAAGGATTGTCTAAAGCTGAGGCCAAAAAACAATTGGAATACTGGTTTGATCGCCTCGGAATTCAAGGTTGGTGGAACAAAAAAATTCAAGAACTGTCTAAGGGTATGGCCCAAAAAATTCAGTTCGTTGTCTGTGTTTTACACAAACCCAAACTTTTAATTTTTGACGAACCATTTTCTGGTTTTGACCCAGTGAATGCCAATATTATAAAAGACGAAATTTTAGCACTTCGGGATCAAGGTGCTACCATAATATTTTCTACGCATCGTATGGAAAGTGTCGAAGAATTATGCGATCATATCGCGCTTATTCACAAATCCAATAAGTTGATCGAAGGAAAACTAGATGATGTCAAACGACAATTTAAAACCAATAGTTTTGAAGTAGGTATTTTAACAGACAATGTTGAAGGCCTCATGTATGATATTACAAAACAATTTACTGTAAGTCCCGCTCATTTTAAATCTTTAAATCAAGAACTAAAATTAGAGATTCAAATAGGAAAGTCGGCACCAAATGAGTTGTTGCACTTACTCACACAACGTGGGCAAGTGACGCATTTTGTTGAAAAAATCCCGTCTGTAAACGATATTTTTATTCAAACCGTAAGCCAAAAGTAAAGAACCTCTCAAAATGGTTCTGGTTTTTAAATCCGAAATCAAAATTTTTAAATGAGCATTATATCATTAATCATCAAAAGAGAATTTATTGCTAAAGTCCGCAATAAATCCTTTATCGTAATGACTTTCTTAAGTCCGTTACTGTTTGTAGGAATTGGGGTTTTTGTAGGCTATCTGAGCACTATGAAACCCGATACCAAACGCGTTGCTATTCACGATGTGCAAGGCAATTTTGCAAAAGAGTTTGTAGCCCGCAATGCCAAAAGCGAAACCTATAAATACCAAGATTTATCGGCTATTGATTTGCAATTTCTTAAAGACAGTCTTTCTAAGGAAAGTCTCGAAGGCATTTTGTACGTTCCTGCAACAAACAATCCAAGAGATTTTGAAACAAAAATTCAATATATTTCTAACGAAAGTCCAAGTTTAACCTTTGTCAAAAACATACAAGATGTTATTGCTACTAGTCTTACCAAGAGCAATTTGGTAAGAGCAAACTTAGATACTTTGGCTATAAACAAAGCGCAAGCTAAGGTCAATGTCAATTTAACTAAAGTTTCTGGCGAAGAAAGTGTCAAGGGAATCAATGAAATCAAAATCGGAATTGGTGGCGCTTTCGGATACCTAATCATGATGTTTATTATCATTTACGGCAACATGGTCATGCGCAGCGTAATCGAAGAAAAAACCAGCCGCATTGTCGAAATCATTATTTCCTCAGTGAAGCCATTTCAACTCATGATGGGCAAAATCATTGGTACCGCACTCGCTGGTTTACTACAATTTTGCATTTGGGCAGTACTTGGTTTGCTGTTATTTTTCGCAATTTCTACCTTTTTTGGTGTCAATGTAAGTCCAGCCGCTAGTGTTTCGCCAGAGATGATGCAGGCTGCGCAGCACGAAATGAGCAGCACGGCACAATTGTACATCAAGGAACTTTGGAACTTGCCTATTGCTAGTATTCTCATTGGGTTTATCATTTATTTCATTGGCGGTTACTTTTTGTATAGCTCTTTTTATGCGGCTATTGGCGCTGCGGTCGATAATCAAACCGATTCGCAACAGTTTTTATTGCCTATCATTATGCCGCTCATGCTAAGTGTTTATGTGGGCTTTTTTACGGTAATTAATGATCCGCACGGCACCGTAGCAGTAGTATTTTCTATGATTCCGCTTACTTCGCCTATTGTAATGCTTATGCGCATCCCATTTGGCGTACCTTTGTGGCAAATTGCAATTTCGATAACGCTGCTTTTAGGCTCGTTTTTTGCAGTGGTTTGGTTTGCCGCCAAAATTTACCGAATCGGAATATTAATGTACGGCAAAAAACCAACGTGGAAAGAAATGTACCGTTGGCTAAAATATTAAGCTAAATTGTTTTTTTAGGAGCTGTTTCCCGCTATTCGCTGTATCACTTGTGTTCGCTAGCGCTACCACAACTGGATGCCGCTGCTATCGGGGCTAGGGAGTAGGTTTCTAAACACAACTAGTAAACGTTAGCCATTTACAATACCAAGCCTATTGGGCTACAAAAAATTAGAATTATGTCAAAAATATTGATTATCGAAGACGAAGCAGCAATACGCAGAGTGCTGTCTAAAATTCTTTCAGAAGAAAACGATTCCTACCAAGTCGATGAGGCTGAAAATGGAATTGTAGGTTTCGAAAAAATAAAAAACAACGACTATGATCTTGTTTTGTGCGATATTAAAATGCCAAAAATGGACGGTGTCGAAGTATTGGAAGCCGTAAAAATAATAAAACCTGAAATCCCGATGGTCATGATTTCTGGTCATGGCGATATGGAAACCGCAATCAATACCATGCGTTTGGGCGCTTTTGATTACATCTCAAAACCACCTGATTTGAACAGATTGCTTAATACAGTTCGCAATGCTTTAGACAAAAAACAACTCGTAGTTGAAAATAAAATTCTTAAAAAGAAGGTTAGCAAAAACTACGAAATGATTGGCGAAAGCGAAGCCATCAACCACATCAAATTGATGATTGATAAGGTAGCGCAAACCGAAGCTAGGGTTTTAATCACCGGGCCCAACGGTACCGGAAAAGAATTAGTTGCGCATCAATTACACGAAAAAAGTGAACGTGCAAACTTTCCTTTAATCGAAGTAAATTGTGCTGCAATCCCATCTGAATTAATCGAAAGTGAATTGTTTGGTCATGTAAAAGGCGCATTTACTTCTGCCGTTAAAGACCGCGCTGGTAAATTTGAAGCAGCGGATAAAGGAACCATTTTTCTAGATGAAATTGGCGATATGAGTCTTTCGGCGCAGGCCAAAGTATTGCGTGCCTTACAAGAAAACATGATTACCCGTGTAGGTGCCGACAAGGATATCAAAGTAGATGTTCGTGTAGTTGCCGCAACGAACAAAGATCTAAAAACAGAAATCGCTGAGGGCCGATTCCGTGAGGATTTATACCATCGTTTGGCAGTCATTTTGATCAAAGTGCCAGCTCTTAACGATCGTCGTGATGATATCCCGATGTTGATTGCTCATTTTGCGGAAAAAATTGCATCGGAACAAGGAAACGCGGTTAAGAAATTTTCGGCAGCTGCTATCACGCTTTTGCAAGAATACGATTGGACCGGTAACATCAGAGAATTGCGCAATGTAGTGGAGCGATTGATTATCCTTGGCGGAAGCGAAATTTCTGAAAATGATGTCAAGCTATTTGCAGCAAAATAATTAAATAATTTAGAGGTTGAATCATTTAAAAATTAGTGAAGTAATCATTTAATTTTAAATTTTTGAATCTTTCAATATAAAAAGAATGAAATTAAAAAAAATAAACGAGACGCTGCAGCAAAACTTAATTGACAACGGGTTTTTAGAGGCAAATGACATTCAGAAGGAAACCTTTGGAACTTTAAAAAGTGGAGCCGACGCTATTATTGTTGCACCTGCTGGCAGCGGAAAATCGACTACCATTGTCATCAATGTTATTCAGCGTTTGGTGGGTTCAGTTGAGGAATCGCCACGCGCTTTAATCATTGTTTCTGATAAAGAAAAAGTGGTCGAAATGGTAGCGCAATTTGAAAAATTGGCTAAATATACCGATCTGGAAATATACGGAGTACACGACAAAGGCGACATGGATTACGATAAGAATTACATTTCGACTGGCATTGATGTCTTGATTGGTACACCAAATAAATTGAGTGAAATGTTTTCATCGGCAGGTTACAACGTGAACCGCTTGAAAATGTTTATTCTTGACGATGCCGACCCGATTTTGAAATTGCGTCACGAAACTAAAATCATGCGTATTTCGAACAGTATCGATAAAACCCAACGTATTATTTTCACTGAGCAGTTCACAGAACGAATTGAAATCATGGCCGAAAGAATGTTGATAGAGCCTTTTGAATTTGATTTTTATGAAGATGAGGATGAAGATGAAGAGGACGAAGATGAAGAATCTGAGGACAACGAGGAAGAAAATAATGACGATAATAAATAAATAGGAATAGCATGGGATTAATGAAAGTGTTTTCAGGAAGTGAAATTTTAGCATTGGCACTTAAAGAAAAAATTGAAGCAATTGGCGTAGAGACTTTGCTAAAAAATAATATTCAATCGGCACGTTTGGCGGGTTTTGGCACTACGGGACAAGCAGTCGAATTGTTTGTACAAGAAACAGAATTTGCAAAGGTAAATCCGGTTATCGAGGAATTCCGAATGAGTATTTAAATCATTGAAAAAAGGCAGAATGAAATATAAAATGCTGGTTTTAGACCTAGATGATACGTTGCTTACGGATGCGCATACCATTTCAAACGAAAATAAATTAATGCTTGAAAAAGCAAAAGCGTTAGGTGTTCATATTATTTTGGCTTCGGGCAGACCTACTCCTGCAATGGTGCAGTTTGCTGAGGAATTACAATTGCAGGACTCTTACATGATTTCGTACAACGGCGCTGTCATTACCGATTTAAAAACTGATACCGTAATTTTTGAACAAACGCTAAGTCAAGAACAAATTCATGAGTTGTATGCCTACAGCCTAAAAAGCAAAACGCATATTATCACTTACTTGAATGGCGAAATTATAAGCGAAACCGACTCGGAATACATTGAAGTTGAAAAAAACATTACCGGTTTAGCTCATAATAAAGTGGCTCGTTTTACAGATGCAGTGCAATCATCGGCGGTGAAATGTATTTTGCTCGAGGAGCCTTCTTACTTGAAAGAAGTGGAGCAAGATTTAAAGGCTGCCATGCCACATTTGAGTGTGAGTATGTCGAAACCTTTTTTTCTGGAAGTAGCCCAAAACGGAATAGATAAAGCAGCAAGTATTAAAATCTTGGCTGAAAAATTAGGCATTCATCAAAGCGAAATTATCGCGGTTGGCAATGCTGGCAACGATTTAACTATGATTGAATATGCCGGCTTAGGCGTGTGGGTTGACAATGTTGATCCTGAATTACGCTCTAAAGGTGACGCTATTGTTGCCTCGAATAACAATCACGGTGTAGCCGAGGTGATTCAAAAATACATTTTGGTGTAAGCTATTGCACCATTTTTTTTAAACCATTAAGAAATTAAGGGATTTAAGATTTGTTCTTAAACTTAATTTTTTAATGGTTTTTATTTTTAAAAAATTGTGCATGTTTTTTTGTCATTCCGACGAAGGAGGAATCTTTATAAGGTTGGTTCCAGACAAACTTTTCGATGATTTTTTGCTGTTACATTCAGTTTTAAAAATTATCAGAATGAGAGTCTTCACAAAGCGAACCGGGACTTTTGAACCTTTACTCTTCAATCATTTTATTGATTTTTGGTTGTATGATCCATATACCAATAGGATAAAACCACAGGATGAAAAATTCCCCAGCAAAGTCGCCAAATTTCACTGCGCGTTGTAATTCAACAGTCTTAAATGTTTTTGCCACAAAATACATAGAATACAAAATACAAAAGATAGAAAACAAGTGTAGAGGGAATATGACAGCAAAGGAACCGGCAATAAAAGCAATATTTGGTTCAGGGTTTGCGGTGTCAAATCCATCTATTGCAATGTTAAAAAAAAGCATCAACAGTACTAGATAAACTAGCGGAATAAAAAAGAAAATTTTAAACTTTTTCACTTTCATGCTTATGTCTTGAGGTACTTTTTTTTGCAACCCAATTGCTACAGACCAAAACCAACCAAACAATATCGCCATAAATAATAGCATAATTAGTGGAAAGAATTTCATGTAACTAAAAATTATGGTTGGGTCAGGAGTGGTTTGCGTTGCTATTGTTGCAAATATTGTACTCATCAATATTATTTGAAAAATTAACGGAATTCCGAAGGTCAAAATAAAAAGTTGCCAATGTTTTGCTTTTAAAAATCGTTCAGTCATTTTGAGGTTTGGTTTGGAGTTGGTAATTTTTTCGATTTTATTTTATACCACTGTACTTATAATTATCAATATTATAAGTCCAGTAAAAGTCAAAATGTAATCTAGAAGATTTAATTTTCTATTGTCCTTTGGAGAAAACCATGCCGCCATCATAAATTCTTGCTTCGTAGTAAGAAGGCTTAAAAATCTAAAAACTGTAAATATTATAATCATAGTCAATAGATTCAAGTCATAGTCGGCGAATGTACCTACTGCTGAATTGAAATCAGGGTTGCTTTTCAGCTGGTCTACAAGATACCATTGGGATATTCCAATTACAAACCAAATTAATGATATTGACGGTATACGAAGTCTTTTATAATACATTAAAAACAAGGAGGATGGCCCTCCAAAAGTCAACGCAAGCAAGATCATATTTATATTCTCTTGCCTTAGAATGGAGAATTTATATGAAACCCATATGAATGCACCAAAAAGCAAATATATTGAGACTACAACATAATCTATTTTATCAATTCTCGTTTCGTTCATTTTTAAAATTTACTCATAACGTTATGGAATTAAAGCTTGAAGCTCGCGCTAGCCAAGTGTTACCTAATGCTTGGACTAGCTGAGGTTTTAATGAAAAGTATTAATGAGTCTTTTAATCAATTCCCACGATATTATTATAAATATTACACCGACAAATAAATACGCTCGCCAAGAAGTCATTCTACTATACCCATAGCTATTATCTTCAGCACTATTATGATAATCTCGTTCTCTATCTTTACAGTAACTCTTATAAAACCAATATATCAGCGCAATAAGAATTAATTCAACACCGATTAAAATAAATATATTTTCGTCTTGAATAAATTTCGCTTCCTCCAATTTTTTTCAGCGGTTTAGGTTTAAAAATCTCTGCTAACTACTATATTGGAGGACAAACCCTCTCCAACTAAAACCAATTGAAAATGATTAGTAAATAGCACAATTAGTTTGCAATTACCAAATATAGAAATAATAATTTTATTACAAAAGCAATAATGTGTTTCTCTTGTTGCCGCCGTTTTGATTTGCAGTTTGTGCGCTCGCGTGAGGGATAGCAGCGGCATCCTTTATTTTTTTCTTTAAAAAAATAAAGATAGAGCGCATAGCCCGACCCGCAGTTTACGGAGGGTCACGCCCTGTTTAATAAAAATTCAATTCGGTGCAGTTTTCTCGTATTTGTTCGTAAATTTGCGCACGCTATTTTTTTGACAACGATTTCATTAGATAGCGCTTACTTATGGAAAAACGCAAAAAAGTCGCCTTTTATACTTTAGGCTGTAAACTCAATTTCTCAGAAACATCAACTATTGCGCGCAATCTTCAAGACGAGGGTTTTGATCGCGTTGATTTTGAAGAAGTGGCTGATATGTATGTGATTAATACGTGTTCAGTTACTGAAAATGCCGATAAACAATTCAAACAAGTGGTGCGTAAGGCCATGAAGCTCAACGATAAAGCTTTTGTAGCTGCGGTGGGTTGTTATGCGCAACTTAAACCCGAAGAATTGGCGGCTGTGGATGGAGTTGATTTGGTGCTTGGTGCTACCGAAAAATTCAAACTAGCCGATTACATCAATGATTTGTCTAAAAATGATATGGGCGAGGTGCATTCGTGTGAGATTGCCGAAGCTGATTTTTATGTAGGCAGTTATTCCATTGGCGATAGAACGCGCGCGTTCTTGAAAGTTCAGGATGGTTGTGATTATAAATGTACCTATTGCACGATTCCGCTGGCGAGGGGAATTTCTAGAAGTGACGAGTTAGAAAATGTATTGAAAAATGCAGCCGAAATTTCGAAACAAGGCATTAAAGAAATTGTACTTACTGGCGTAAATATTGGCGATTACGGTAAAGGGGAATTTGGAAATAAAAAACACGAACATACTTTTCTGGAATTGGTTCAGGCTTTGGATGAAGTAGACGGTATTGAGCGTTTGCGAATTTCGTCTATTGAACCGAATTTATTGAAAAACGAAACGATTGAATTTGTGTCAAAAAGCAGAACTTTTGTTCCACATTTTCATATTCCGTTGCAATCAGGCAGTAACGATATTTTGAAGTTGATGAAACGTCGTTACTTGCGCGAGGTGTACACGGAGCGCGTGAGTAAAATTCGCGAGGTGATGCCACATGCGTGTATAGGTGTGGATGTCATTGTAGGTTTTCCGGGTGAAACCGATGAGCATTTTCTGGAAACGTATCATTTTTTGAATGATTTGGATATTTCGTACTTGCATGTATTTACGTATTCGGAGCGTGATAATACCGAAGCTGCTGCTATGAGTGGCGTTGTTCCGGCAAATGTGCGTGCGAAACGTAGTAAAATGTTACGTGGATTATCTGTGAAAAAACGTCGTGCTTTTTATGAAAGCCAATTGGGAACGCAACGTAAAGTGTTGTTTGAAAGCGAAAATAAGGAAGGCTATATTCACGGATTTACTGAGAATTACGTAAAAGTAAAAACGCCTTGGAATCCGGAATTGGTGAATACCCTACACGATATCAACTTGACTCGAATTGATGAGGATGGCAGTGTGCGCATGGATTTTGTATCTGTGTTAGTGTAGGTTTTAAACATATAAGTCATTTAAGTAAAATAATTTTAAACCATTAAGGGGTTAAGTTCATTAAGTTTTAGGCTTAATTAACTTAACTCACTTAATGGTTTTTTGTACTAAAACGTAAGGTCATTTATAGTTTTTGATGATAATTTTTCGTCAGTTCGAGTATTTTTCGGTAGAAAAATGTATCGAGAACAAGAAAAATTTCATTAAAAACGATTCTTGATACAGGTCGCATCGCTGAGTGTGGCGAATCGAGAAGTTTGTTTTTTTTACTAAACAAAAAACACTCTTACTGTCACTTTCGAATAATTTTACCTAATTGGATTTTAATCAAGTTTAATTCTGTAACAACTAGTACTAATTGTGTAACAGACTGGGCGGTTGATTGAGGTACTTTTAAATTAATTAAAATTTAACCTTATGAAGCCAATTGTATGTATCCTTAGCGCCGTAGTTTGTTCTGTTTTGTTTTCTTGTAAAGAGCGCGCAGCAAGTTCTAAAGACAAAAATCAATCAGAAAAAATTACAACTAAAATAGAACGAAAAAAACCTGGTACAGTCACTTATAATTTTGAAAACACGAAAGAATGGCTAAAGAAATCTGGCAACGATAGCACTCAATTGCAGCTTGCTTATGCCATCAATAGAACAGACGCTGAGAATTTCAAAAAATTAGATTCGGTTATAGTTCCAAATGATTTTACTGGAGACATAGCCTATTATTTGCCTTTTCCGTTGAAGGTTTTGGCTTTGAAGGAAGTTGAAAAGATTATCTATTTTTCGTATCCCACACAAACTTTTGCTGCCTATGAAAACGGCGAACTAATTTATACCGGTCCAACGAATATGGGAAGGGAAAAAGATAAAACTCCAACAGGATTGTTTTTTACCAACTGGAAAGCTGAAGAAACAACCAGTACTTTTAACGACGAGTGGGATTTAAAATGGAATTTTAATATCGAGAACAAATTGGGTGTTGGTTTTCATCAATATGCTTTGCCGGGTTATCCAGCTTCGCACTCTTGTTTGAGACTTCAAGAAGCGGATGCCAAAAAACTGTATAGTTGGGCAGACGAATGGATACTTCAAGATGATCAAAATGTAAAAGTAAAAGGAACTCCTGTCATTGTTTTTGGAGCATATCCGTTTGGCAAAGCCAAACCTTGGTATGTTTTGGTTGACGATGCGAAAGGTTTACAGCTAAATGAAAGTGATATCGAAAGAGAAACAAAAGCACATATGAATACTATTTTAAAAGAACAGAAAAATAGAGCTACGCAACAAAATAAGGAATAGACCCAGCTTCTAAAAAAGAAAAAACCATTGAGAAAGCGATTTTAATTTGCTTCTCAATGGTTTTTAATTTTTATGCTTTAGTCTTTTAATTATTATGGATTAGTAGACCAAAGGCTGCTATTTTTTACAAACACGCGACGATTTAGTTTCAGTTGCGCGATTACGAGCTCTGCCATATCTTCGGTTTGCATTACTTTATCCGGATTTCCGTCGGTAAGTTTTAGTTCTTTGGCCATATCAGTAGCTACGGTGCTTGGGGTAAGAGCAGTAACACGAATGTTGTGTTTGCGCATTTCTTGCATCAATGAGTCTGTTAGTCCTAACAAGGCGAATTTTGAAGCGCTGTAAGCACTCGTCATTGCATTTCCGGCTAATCCAGCGGTTGACGATATGTTGATAATATCTCCAGTTTGTCTTTCAATCATGTTCGGAACAACGGCTCTCGTTACGTAATACGGTCCCATTAAATTCACTTGAATAATGCGTTCCCAATCGGTTGGCTCTAATTCTAAGAATTTTCCAAACGATGCTATACCTGCGTTGTTGATTAAAATATCAATAGCACCGAATTCGCTCAATGCTTTTTCTACAGCAGCGTTTACAGAGTTGATATCAGCAACATCTGCAGTAACAGCCAAAGCTTTTACACGTAACGACCGTACTTTTGCAGCTACACTGTCAATTTCTTCTTGAGTGCGCGCTACTAAAATTACGTTTACGCCTTCTTTGGCTAAAGCCAATGCAATTGCTTTTCCTATTCCTTTTCCGGCGCCGGTAACCAGTGCCGTTTTATTTTTTAAATCAGTCATTTGTTGTTTTTTTTAAAGTCAGTTTTTGAAAACTTGTAGTACAAAATTACCACGTTTCCAGCGGCTAAATGCATTTGATTTTTATTTTAATTAAATTTTAACGTGCGTGGAGCGAATTAAAAGTGAAAAATTCTAGCTATCTTTTTTTATTGACTCTCAATTTATAAATCGTGGTTTCTAAAACTTCGGTGTCATTATCTTCACAAAGTAAAAATTGTATTTTATCTGCATCATCTGCAAATAGTGTTAATCCTTCAAATTTATGGGTGTCGCTAATTTTTTGTGTGAATTTGATTTTCATGGTTTTTAGGTCGATGCTTCCAATTAAGCTACCTAAAACGGCGCCATCATCATATGTTGATTGCGTGTCTTCGGCAGAGGCCAAAAAATAAAGTTGATCACCAACTAAAACACCATCAGTAAAACTGGTTCGAACGCCCTTTATTTTGGGCAATTTGTAGCTGTTAGCTAGAATTTGAAAATCGTTGCTGAGGTTTTTGCCAGCTACGGTAAATAAGACGTTTTTGCCAGATTTGCCATTGCCACGATTTAATAAATAATAATTTTCTCCGTCGAAAATAGCGCCTTCGATGTTGAAATCTTCGGGATTGATCCCGCCAAAGTTTTGCATGACTGCATACAAATCGGTCAAGTCATTTGTGGCAATTACTTGTTTGGTATTTCCATTAAGGTGCACCATTTTATTTCGCTTTTCGGTAGAGCCGGAGCCAAAAATATAAAGGCTATCTTGGTAATGCGTTATCGCTTCAAAGTCGGCTTTGTCTTTTTTAGGAGTGTTTTCGGTTGGGTTTTCGACTAAAGGGTGGCGTTGTAATTCTTTGGATTGTAAATCGTATTGGTACAGGAAACCGCTGTTATCCCCAATCACATAGAGTGATGGATCTTGGTAAATGAGTCCTGATGCTGAGCCGATTCCGATGATTTGGCAAAGAATTTCGAGTG
This sequence comes from Flavobacterium sp. K77, assembly GCF_021608205.1. Classification (NCBI taxonomy): domain Bacteria; kingdom Pseudomonadati; phylum Bacteroidota; class Flavobacteriia; order Flavobacteriales; family Flavobacteriaceae; genus Flavobacterium; species Flavobacterium sp. K77. The sequence continues at coordinate 921,566 of NZ_JAKIHO010000001.1, forward strand.
TGAATTTTTCCATGTTTTGTGATGTTGCAGTAAGGCCCTAGCCCTGATGGCAGCGGTATCTCCCGATTTAGAAAAACAAGGCTTTTTTGCCGTAGTTTTTATTTATCGGGAATATAGCGTACAGCAGGAAAAAGCTCCTAATAATTTGTTATATTTGAGAAGTAAAGATAAAATAAATACGATGAAGTTCATAAAGCCAGATGATTTTAGAGCAGTTGGACCAATTGATTTGGCTGCTATCCCAACGGAATTGCAGTATAAGATAAGCGATGACGAGAAAGAGGAAAAACTGAATGCGGTGCAGGCCAAGTTGAGCGCTTTGCAGGACGTGATGTATGCGCACAATCGTTATGGGGTGTTGATTTGTTTGCAAGGAATGGATACATCGGGTAAGGATAGTTTGATTCGGGAGGTTTTTAAGGAGTTTAATCCTCGTGGAGTGGTGGTGCACAGTTTTAAAACACCCAATTCGACTGAATTAGAACATGATTATTTGTGGAGGCATTATTTGGCCTTGCCCGAAAAAGGAAAGTTTGCCGTATTTAATCGCACGCATTTTGAGAATGTTTTGGTGACGAGAGTGCATCCTGAATATATTTTGAACGAGAATTTACCTGGCATAAATGAGGTGGCGGATATTACGCCTGAATTTTGGGAAAATAGGATGGAGCAAATTAAAAATTTTGAAAATCACCTGACTCAAAACGGTACGATTGTGTTGAAGTTTTATTTTCACATGAGTAAGGAAGAACAACGCAAGCGATTGTTGCGGAGGTTAGAGGAGGAGGAGCATCATTGGAAATTTTCGGCGGGAGACTTGAAAGAGCGCGAACGTTGGGACGATTACATGCACTATTACGAGGAAGCGATTACCAAAACAGCTACTGAAAATGCCCCTTGGTTTATCGTTCCTGCTGATGACAAAGCTATGGCTCGTTACATCGTAGCCAAAATTATTTGGGAAGAAATGCAAAAATATACCGATATCAAGGAGCCTGAATTAGATGAAAAAGTCAAAGCTAATTTTGAAACCTATAAACAAATGCTTCAAAAAGAGTAAACGCAAAAAAGGCACTGAGATCAAGCAGTGCCTTTTTTTATAACTAATTCAATATGATTGCGTCTTACAATTTGAAACCGTAAGCTAAACGTACTCCAACTTGTCCAACACCTCTACCTACGGTACCGTTGTTGTTGAGGCGGTCTAAATGATTATAGTGTGTGTAGTTCAATGATACGTCAATATATTTTGTTGCGTATCCGATACTTGGTGATAATAACAAAGAGGTTTTGTCTCTAGTATTGTCAACATTACTTACTGCAAATGCAGCACCTGCTTCACCCATTACATAAAACTGATCGTCCCAAATAAAAGCTTTGAAACCTGCTTTCGCTGGAATTAAACCTAAATCTTTTCCTTCTGTTTGTCCAGGAAATCCATCTGCTTTACTTTGAAATAAGTTAGTGTATCCAGTAGTTAAAGTCAATGAGTATCTTTTTGATAAATCATATTGTCCTCTAACATCGGCACCAAGTGCTAATTTGTAAGGATCGTTAGTAGAGTAACCTGCATTTAGTCCTACTCCTAAACGGAAACCTTGATCGTAATTTGTAGCTGCATTTTTAGTTTCTTGAGCTTGGGTTGTTGCTGTAAATATAAATGCCGCAGCTGCTAAAATTCCTGTTGTTACTTTTCTTGAGATTGTCATAATGTAATTTTTTTTATTAATTTTTTAATGATGTAGATGTGGTGATTGTTGCAACAAATCTACAGGACAAAGATAGACGGGCAGTGCGTTTAGCATGTTATAGAATTTAAAAGCATTGTTACAGAATTTGAGGTAGCCTTGTTTTTATGCAGCAATAGCTACTTATAATGGTAGCTGTCACCTGAAAATTGAAAGCTTCTAATTATCTTTGCACTCAAAAAAACACAAGTGAATTTATCTCAGTACTTTAAAGAGTTTTCATATAACATTAAATTGGCTTACCCAGTAATTTTAGGAATGCTTGGGCACACCTTAATCGGAATTGTCGATAATTTTATGGTGGGTAAACTAGGCTCTACGGAGTTAGCAGCCGTATCCTTAGGAAATAGTTTTATTTTCATCGCCATGTCGTTAGGAATTGGTTTTTCTACTGCCATCACGCCGCTAATTGCCGAGGCCGATGCAGAACAAAAAGAAGATAAAATTCGAGCTACCTTTCATCACGGTCTTCTGTTGTGTTCCGTTTTAGGTGTTTCTTTATTTATTTTAACCGTTTTATCAAAAGAGTTGATGTATTTGATGCACCAACCGGCAGAAGTAGCTGCTTTGGCTGCTCCTTATATTGATTGGGTAGCTTTTTCGTTGATTCCAGTAATTATTTACCAAGGATACAAGCAGTTTGCCGATGGATTGTCGCACACCAAATACTCGATGTATGCAATTTTCTTGGCTAATGTGGTGCACGTGTTTTTTAATTATGTTCTTATTTATGGTGTTTGGTTTTTTCCGAAACTCGGTATTTTAGGCGCGGCTTTAGGAACGGTACTTTCTAGAATTATGATGGTCGTTTTCATGCATTATCTAATGAAGAATAATCAAGTACTGAAAAAATACTTTGCCAACTTTAGTTATAAAGACATTCGACAGTCGATTTTAAAGAAAATAATCGATCTAGGAATGCCATCGGCGATGCAAATGTTATTTGAAGTAACTTTGTTTACAGCCGCTATTTGGTTATCAGGTTCGTTGGGTAAAAATAGTCAAGCTGCCAATCAAATCGCGCTAACGCTGGCCTCATCAACGTTTATGGTAGCCATGGGTTTAAGCGTTACAGCGATGATTCGAGTAGGGAACACCAAAGGCACGAACGATTATAAATACCTTGTGTTGGTGGCGCGTTCGATATTCTTATTGGCTATTATTCTGGAAATTATTTTCGGCTTAGTGTTTGTCGTATTTCACAACTATTTACCTCATTTATTCTTGAATATGTCTGATGTTTCTCAGCTAGTAGATAATGAGGAAATTATAAAAATCACAGCACAACTCCTTTTAATAGCGGCTATTTTTCAAATTTCTGATGGAATACAAGTCGTTGTGCTCGGTGCTTTGCGAGGTTTGCAAGATGTGAAAATACCCATGTACATTACGTTTGTGGCCTATTGGGTTATCGGGTTTCCTATTTCCTATTATCTAGGAAAGTATACAGAGTTAAAAGCGGTTGGAATTTGGATCGGACTTTTAGCCGGGCTAACAGCTGCTTCATTATTTTTGTATATTCGCTTTGCTAGACTGACAAAAAAGCTGATTTTGCAGCAAGACAAAAATTAAAAACAACAATTATTAAATAAAAATATTCATGGAATTACCAAAATTTTTACTAGGCGACAATACTGATTTCCCCGAAGATATATTCATTATTCACCTTGATTATCCGAGATTTATTATCAATTTGAAAGATGATGAAGTAGAGTTCATGGAAGAAGCGGAGGATTTAGACGAAGCCGAATTGAATACAGAAATGGAAGGATTAATCGTTCTTGCCAATGAGTTTTACGATCGTGAAATGGAGCGCTACGAAAAAGAGTAGGTTTTACTCTTTCTTAAAATACGTTTCTAATAATTTTTGAGCGGCTGCAAAAGGTGAAATTTCGTCATTTTGCACCGCTTTTTTAGTTACGGCCAATGATTGCTGAATGGCAGGATTGATGAAAAAATTCGATTTTAATTGTTCATTAATTGTTTCTAACATCCAGTATTGATTTTGTTCTTTACGTTTTTCAAAGAAATAATTGTTGCCTTTTGTCAGGGTTAAGAATTTTTCGATGGTAGTCCAAACTTCGCTGATTCCTTCTTGTGTTATGGCGCTACATGCTGCTGTTGTTGGTGTCCATCCTGATTTTTTGGCTGGAAATAAATGTAAGGCTCTATTGAATTCTACTTTGGCAAGATGAGCTCTTTTTACGTTATCTCCATCTGCTTTGTTGATGACGATAGCATCGGCCATTTCCATGATGCCACGCTTTATACCTTGTAATTCATCGCCAGCACCAGAAATTTTAAGCAATAAAAAGAAATCAACCATGCTATGAACGGCTGTTTCGCTTTGGCCAACGCCAACGGTTTCAATAATAATCGTATCAAAACCAGCCGCCTCGCATAGCGTTATGGTTTCGCGAGTTTTTCGGGCAACACCGCCCAACGTATCACCTGAGGCTGATGGACGAATAAAAGCTTTCTCGTCTTTAACCAAATCTTCCATGCGGGTTTTATCGCCCAAAATACTTCCGTGTGAGATCGTGCTACTAGGATCAACGGCCAGAACGGCTACTTTTTTCCCTAAACCAGTTAAGTATTTTCCAAAAGCTTCAATAAAAGTACTTTTTCCCACGCCAGGAACGCCTGTAATTCCAATTCGCACCGATTTATTGGCGTGTGGCAAGCAAGCTGTGATTACTTCATTTGCTTTCGCCAAATGAGCACTACTGGTACTTTCTACAAGAGTAATGGATCTACTCAAAGCAGTGATGTTACCATTCAAAATTCCAGCTACCAATTCATTAGCTGATGGTTGTAATTTTCTGAATTTTTGAATGTGTTGCACAGCAGATCCGCTGATGGTTTCAGGAGCGGGAATACCGGGTTTTTCGTGTAAGGCGCTAGGATGGAATTTTTTACTTGACAAAACTCTTTTTTATGAAAGTAAAAATACTAAAAATAGACGGTCTACGTGATTGCTTAAGCCTAAAATTAAGATGCTTTTTTATACTGTGCTCGAGAGAATGTTTTTGTAACAAAATTTGTTTAAAAGCATTCCTTTTCTAGTGTTTTAGTCAATACCTTTGCAGCTTTATGATCAATTTAGTTTTAATTTTCGTTTATTTAGGTATAGGATTGTTGTTTCAAAACATCAAAGGGTTTCCCGTACGCATTTACCAAGTTTTAAACAAAATTGTAATTAATGTTTGTCTTCCTGCCTTGGCATTGTATTACATTCCTAAAATACAGTGGAGTACTGAATTACTTTTCCCCATTGGCGTTGCCTGGATTGCTTTTGGGTGTTCGTATTTTTTTTTTAGTTTTTTGGGTAAAAAATTCGGGTGGTCCAAAAAGTTAACGGGATGTTTGATTTTGACTGCGGGTTTAGGAAACACTTCCTTTTTAGGTTTCCCGATTATTGAAGCATTGTACGGACAAGACGGATTAAAAACAGCTATCTTGGTAGACCAGCCCGGTACATTTGTGGTTTTGTCAACACTCGGGATTGTAGTAGCTACTTTATTTTCTGCCGGTAATCCGGAGCCGAAGCAAATAGCTAAAAAAATTCTGCTTTTCCCACCATTTATCACTTTTTTGTTGGCTTGTTTGATGAATGTGTTTCACATAGAATTTATTTCAACTCTTCAATTTTTGTTGCAAAAGGTAGGTAGCGGAGTGACGCCATTGGCATTAATTTCGGTAGGTTTACAATTAAAATTTGAGAAAAATAGCAAGCATTGGCCTTTTCTTGCCATTGGTCTTTTGTACAAATTAATACTCACGCCAGCATTAATTTTTTTAATTTATGTCGTAATGCTAAAACAACATTCAGCCAGTATTCAAATTGCAGTGATGGAGGCAGCTATGGCTCCTATGATAACTGCATGTATACTTTCGACCACACACGGACTTAAGCCTAGGTTAAGCAGTATGATGATTGGTTTCGGAATTCCGATCTCCTTTATTACCCTGACTTTTTGGTATTTTATAGTCCAATTTATTTAATCATTTTGCCACAATTATTTATTTACAACTTTCATACTAATGCAATCCACTGATTCTACAAATCCTGAAACTATCGCTAGCAGTACAGCACAAAAAACAGCATATTCTATACTTTTTTCCATTGCTTTTGCTCATTTATTAAACGATTTGCTACAGGCGGTAATTCCGGCTGCTTATCCTATTTTAAAAGAAAATTATAAGTTGACTTTTACTCAAATCGGACTCATTACCTTGGCGTATCAATTGGCAGCTTCTATTTTGCAGCCACTTGTTGGTTTATATACGGATACTAGACCAAAACCTTTCTCTCAAATTTTCGGGATGCTGTTCTCACTTTCGGGAATGATTGCTTTAGGCTACGCATCGAGTTTCCCGATGATTATTTTGGCAGTAGTTTTAGTGGGAATTGGTTCTTCGATTTTTCACCCTGAAGCTTCTCGAATTTCATTTTTGGCTTCGGGAGGTAAGCGTGGATTGGCACAATCGATTTTTCAATTAGGAGGAAACGCAGGAACGGCAATTGGACCGTTTTTAGTAGCCTTGATCGTTGTTCCTAATACGCAAAGACACATTGTTTGGTTTGTAGGAGTTGCACTAATTGCGTTGGTGGTGCTGAGTAGAATAGCCTTTTGGTATCAAAATCATTTGAGTTTAAGAGCAACCAAAAAAGCAGTAATTGACTTGCCGCAGTTATCTCAAAAAACAATTGTGATTTCGGTTGTTATTTTATTGGTTTTGATTTTTTCAAAATTCTTTTACATGGCTAGTATGTCTAGTTATTTTACTTTTTATTTGATTGAAAAATTTGGCTTATCTGTGCAAGAAGCACAATTTCAATTGGTATTGTTCTTGGCATCATGCGCTTTCGGAACCTTAATTGGAGGTCCGTTGGGAGATAAGTTTGGAAGAAAATATGTGATTTGGTTCTCGGTACTAGGAGCAGCTCCTTTTACTTTACTATTGCCATTTGTTGATTTGTTTTGGACCGGAATTTTATCAGTGGTGATTGGAATTATTATTTCTTCTGCTTTTCCAGCTATTTTGGTGTATGCTCAAGAGCTTTTGCCAAAAAAACTAGGCATGGTTTCAGGTCTTTTCTATGGTTTTGCGTTTGGAATGGGTGGTTTAGGATCGGCACTTTTAGGAAATCTTGCTGATCATAGCAGTATTACTTATGTGTACGAACTTTGTGCTTTTTTACCGCTAATTGGTATAATTGCTTTGTTTTTGCCCAATCTGAAGAAAAAAGAAACGGTTTAGTTCGAATTCTTATTCGTTAGTAACAAACCCGTTATAATAATTAACATGCTTATTAGTTGCGACTGTAAAATGGGTTGATCTGTAATGAGATATGCTATGAGCCCGCTAAAAACAGGAATAAGATAATAGATCAGTGCTGTTTTGGCAGTGCCAATTAGTCCGATGGCTTCGTTCCACAAATAAAAGGAAACTAACGAAGCAAAAATGCCTACGTACAATAATACCAATATTGTTTTAGTATCAAATTGTACGGTTGTGATGTACCAATGCTCGTAAAGGTAAAAAGGAAATAAAGCCACGGTACCCATTACAAAAACCGAAAAAAGAAAAACTTTTGAATCTATTTCTGCCGGTTTTTTGCGAACCAAAAGTGTATACGAAGCAAAAAAGAAACAGGCAATTAGCATCAGAATATCGCCAAAACTAAAACTTATCGAGCGTAAGGCTTGCCAAGACCCTTTTGAAATTAATACTAAAACACCACAAATTATAATGGCAATGCCAACTAATTTAAGAGTTGAAATGCGTTCTTTTAAAAATATTCGGGACAAAAAAATGATAAAGAGCGGGATTGAAATGGCAATTAAAGACAAATTAATGGCACTTGTTGTTTTTCCCGCAAAATAGATTAAAGTATTAAAGATGGTTATGCCTAAAATGGCAGTGCAAAAAAGATACAACCAGTTTTTTTTGACGATTGATAATTGAGCAACTGTACTTTTTAAGGCAAATGGTGCAAAGGCTAAACAAGCTACAGACCAGCGCCAAAAAGCCAGTCCAATTGGCGGAATGTGCCCTTTGATACTGCTTGCAATAACCATATTAACAGACCAAAGCAAAGTAGCTAAAAGTGCAAATACAACTCCTTTTGTTTTGTTATTCATTATACAAGCTGGTGAATTTTGGCGTATTGCAATAACATAATTGTTTTTGCATCTTTAATTTCACCTGTTGCAATCATCGCGTAAGCTTGGTCAAAAGGCATTTCTAAAACTTCGATATTTTCTTCTTCATGCTCTACACCGCCGCCTTCGCTAACTTTCATTGAGGCATTATAAGCGCCGGTAAAAAGGTATAAAATTTCAGTAACGGCACCAGGAGACATATACGATTCCATGATTTTTGTTACGTTTGATAATCGATAGCCGGTTTCTTCTTCCGTTTCTCGAATGATGCATTGCTCCGGTTGGTCTTGGTCTAATAATCCGGCACAAACTTCAATGCTCATTCCTGATGCATTTCCGTTTAAATAGGTTGGTAGTCTGAACTGACGCGTTAAAATGACTGTTTTCTGTTCCGCATTGTACAACAAAATGGCTGCACCGTTGCCTCTGTCATAAACTTCTCTTTTTTGTGTAATCCAAGAATTGTCTTTTTTTTGAAAGTCGAAAGTTACTTTATTTAGAATATACCAATTATCAGACAGTAATTCTGTTTTTTGAATTTTTATAGCAGGATTGTTCATAGTTTCTTTTTTGTTGTAATCAAAAAAAACGCCCTGAATTTCAGAGCGCTTGTTGTATTTTATTTTAAAATTGTCTGTTTTCTGTCTGGTCCAACAGAAACAATTTTGATTGGCACTTCGATTTCTTTTTCAATAAAATCAATGTATTCTTTTAATTCAACTGGTAGTTCATCATAAGTAGTCATACCTGTTAAATCTTGTTTCCAACCTTTGAATTCTTGATACACAGGAGTTACATTTTCTGGCTCAATATTGTACGGGAAATGCGCTATGTTTTCACCTTTATAATTGTAAGAAGTACACACTTTTAAAGTTTCGAAACCAGATAAAACATCGCCTTTCATCATCATTAATTGCGTTACACCGTTTACTTGAACAGCGTATTTAAGCGCTACTAAATCCAACCATCCGCAACGTCTTTGACGCCCGGTTACTGATCCGAATTCGTTTCCTACTCTTGCCATGGTAGCTCCATCTTCATCAAAAAGTTCTGTAGGGAACGGTCCGCTACCCACACGAGTAACATATGCTTTGAAAATTCCGTAAACCTCTTTGATTTTGTTTGGTGCAATACCTAAACCTGTACAAGCTCCAGCAGCTGTAGTATTTGATGATGTAACAAACGGATAAGTACCAAAATCAACATCAAGCAAGGAACCTTGAGCGCCTTCGCATAAAATTGATTTTCCTGCTTTTTGAGCTTGGTGCAAGTACTCTTCGCTATCAATAAAATCTAATTTTTTAAGTTCTTGGATAGCTTCAAAAAATTCAGCTTCCATTTCGGCTAAATTGTATTGAATAGCAACATCGTAAAACTGAATCATCTCTTCGTGCTTGTCGGCCAAAGCTCTATAACGATCTGCAAAATCTTCTAATTCAATATCACCTACACGCAAACCGTTTCTACCTGTTTTGTCCATGTAAGTTGGTCCAATACCTTTTAATGTAGAACCAATTTTTGCTTTTCCTTTTGATGCCTCAGAGGCAGCATCAAGCAAACGGTGTGTTGGTAAAATTAAGTGTGCTTTACGCGAAATGATTAATTTCTTTTTGATGTCAATATTAAACTTTTCAAGACCTTCAATTTCTTTTTGAAAAACAACAGGATCAATTACCACTCCGTTTCCAATGATATTTACGGCAGTTTTGTGAAAAATACCTGAGGGAATAGTTCTTAGGACGTGTTTGATGCCATCAAATTCTAATGTGTGTCCTGCATTTGGACCACCTTGAAAACGTGCAATGATGTCATATTTTGAAGTTAAGACATCCACAATTTTTCCTTTTCCTTCATCTCCCCATTGTAATCCTAGTAATAAATCAACTGTCATTCTAAATGTTATTTGTAGTTAGTTTTTTAAATTTCTGTACGATCTTCCTCGTTCAAAACTGGCGCTTGCCTTTTGTTGCCGTATAAATAAAGCGAGTGATTGGTTATTTCGATATCAAAAATATCCTCAATCGTTTTTTTAATGCTCTGAATTCTTGGGTCACAAAACTCAATTACTTCACCTGTATCAGTCATAATAATATGATCGTGCTGCTTGTCGAAATATGATTTTTCGTAGTGTGCTTGATTTTGTCCAAATTGATGTTTGCGCACCAAAGCACAATCCAAAAGTAATTCTATAGTGTTGTATAAGGTCGCTCTGCTGACACGATAGTTTTTATTTTTCATTTTGATATATAGATTTTCTACATCAAAATGTTCTTCGCTATCATAAATCTCTTGAAGGATCGCGTAGCGCTCAGGAGTCTTGCGGTGTCCTTTTTTCTCAAGGTACATTGTAAAAACATTTTTTACAATTTCTTGGTTTTTAGTATTGTCTGTGGAAATGAGTGTCATATGCGCGCAAAGATAATTTTTTTAGTTCAAAGTTTAAAACTTCCCGTTTGTTTAGTTTTTAATTTTCTGCTTTTCTAGATTTTTTTAATTGAATGTAGAATGACTTTCTAAATGCTATGTTTTGTATTCTCGGGTGACTTTATCGACACCATCTATTTTTTTGATGTTGCTAATTAATTTTTTCAAAATGGTATTGTTTTGAACAATAACAGCCACTTGTCCTTCAAAAATTCCGGCATCGGTGCTAAGTGCAATGCTTTGAATATTCACGTGCATATTGTTGGAGATGACTTTCGTCAGTTGGTTGGTCAAGCCCAGAACATCCATTCCCGTAATGTTAATGATGGCTTTGAACTCTTCCTGCGACGAGTCAATCCATTTAGCTGACATGATGCGGTAAGCGTAGTTAGATTGCATCCCAATGGCGTTCGGGCAATCTTTTTTATGTACTTTGATGCCTTCATTTATGGTAACAAAACCAAAAACATCATCACCCGGAATTGGGTTGCAACAAGGTGAAAGTTTATAGTCAAGTTTGTCGTGTTCTTTTCCAAAAACCAACATGTCATAATTACTGCTGATGACAGGTTTATGAATGTCTTCGTCAGATGTGTTGGTGCTGCCAGATCGTTTGATTTTATTTTTGAAAAAGTTGATAATTGAATTGCTTTTTTGCGAAGCGTAATCTTTGAGTTGTTGGTTTTCAATGGAACCAATACCCACGCGATAAAACAAGTCTAAACTAGTTTTTAATTTGAAAAAATTAACTAACTCATTAACCACTTGTTCGCTCATCGTGATTTTTAAGTGCTTTAATTTTCTGGTAAGCAATTCTTTTCCTTCCTCGCCAATCTTTTTGGTATTCTCGTTGAGGACGTTTTTAATTTTTGTTTTGGCGCGCGATGTCGTTACATAATCCAACCAGTTAATAGTTGGTTTTTGATGTTGCGAAGTGATTACTTCTACTTGATCGCCACTTTTTAACTCAAAGTTTAGCGGAACTAATTTGCCATTTACGCGTGTTCCGCGGGTTCGAATACCAATTTCGGAATGAATTCCAAATGCAAAATCCAATGATGTTGCTCCTTTTGGGAGTGATTTAATTTCACCTTTTGGGGTAAACACAAAGATTTCTTTTGAATACAAATTCATTTTAAAATCTTCTACAAAATCAACGGCATTGGTTTCTGAATTTTCTAAGGCTTCCCGTAAAAGATTCAACCAAACATCCAAACCACTTTCTTCGGTAGCACCATTTTTATATTTGTAATGAGCAGCATAACCTTTTTCAGCAATCTCATCCATACGTTCACTGCGCACTTGTACTTCTACCCAACGCCCTTTTGGACCCATGACGGTGATGTGCAAGGCTTCATAACCGGTAGTTTTTGGTGAAGAAATCCAATCGCGTAATCGACTAGGACTTGGTCGATAATGATCTGTAACGATAGAGTAAATTTTCCAGGCGATAAATTTCTCCTCGTTTGGATTGGCTTTGTAAACAATTCGTAAAGCAAATTTATCGTAAACCTCGTCAAAGGTTACGTTTTGGGCCTTCATTTTTCTGCGAATAGAATAAATTGATTTTGGTCGGCCCTTGATAATATATTCAACTCCTTCTTTGTCTAAAGATCCTTTTAAAACTTCGGAGATATCAGCAATGTAGGCGTCTTGTTGCTCTTTGGTTTCTTTAATTTTACTTACTATTTCATTATAAATAGCGGGTTCAGTATATTTTAAACCTAAGTCTTCTAGTTTGGTTTTAATGTTGTACAACCCTAAACGATGTGCTAATGGAGCGTATATGTATAAGGTTTCTGATGCAATTTTAGTTTGTTTGTCCTCCTGCATGGAGTCCATTGTTTGCATATTGTGCAAACGGTCTGCCAATTTGATCAAAATCACTCGAACATCATCATTGAGTGTTAAGATCATTTTTCTGAAATTTTCAGCTTGCATAGAGGCATTTAGATCCTTTTGAACCAATGATATTTTGGTCAATCCTTCAACCAATTGCGCTACTTTTGGATTGAACAAACGTTCAATATCTTGCACGGTAGTAGGTGTGTCCTCAACAACATCATGCAATAAGGCAGCTGCAATTGAAGTGGCACCTAGACCAATTTCAGAAGCAACAATTTTTGCTACGGCAATAGGGTGGAAGATGTAGGCTTCGCCAGATTTTCTGCGTTGGTCTTTATGTGCCTCTACAGATACATCAAAAGCTTTTCGGATGAGTTTTTTATCATCATCGGTCAAAGTTTGGTAACTAATGCGTAAAAGTTCTTTATATTCTTGAGCAATCGCTTTATTTTCTTTCTCTATATCAATTTCTATCATAATGGCAGGATTCAATTCCTAAAAATAGCAAATAATTGCTAATTATGCAAGTGAAAAGTTTTAAAACAGTTGGGTTTGTGGCTGATATTTGGTTGTACTGACAAGCACTACGCGAACAGTAATGTTCTTTAAAATCCTCTTTGTCTTTTGGCTTCAAAAATTAAAATTGCCGCTGCAACTGATACATTCATGGAGTCAATTTCGCCTTGCATGGGTATAATAATATTTTGCGTTGCAGCTTCGCGCCATTCCTGTGTAAGTCCAGTTGCTTCGGTACCTACCACCAAAGCTGTTGCAGAGGTGTAATCTTGGGTGTGGTACGCGGTTGAATTCTGCAAAGTAGCACAGTAAAAATTAATGTTGCGCTCCTTTAAGTATGCAATAATTTCGGTTGTAGTTCCTGTAGCAATTTGATTGGTAAACAAGCAGCCTACGCTTGAACGGACGATATTTGGGTTATACAAGTCGCTTTTTGGATTGGCAATCAACACAGCATCTAAATTAGCGGCATCTGCAGTGCGTAATAAAGCACCTATGTTTCCTGGTTTTTCAGGAGCTTCGGCTACCAAAATCAAAGGGTTTTTAGATAATTTTAAATCCTTTAATTGCATGGACTTAGTTTTTGCTACAGCCAAAAGTCCTTCGGTAGTATCACGGTACGCTAATTTCTGATACACTTCTTTAGTAATCGAAATCAATTCGGCATCTCCATATAAAGCAACGATTTCAGATTCTGGGCAAATTTCAGGTACAAATAATACCGTGATCAATTCGTAACCGCCTTTTACAGCAATGCTAATTTCGCGCTTTCCTTCCATTAAAAAAGTGCCAGTTTGTTTACGCGTTTTTGCTTTTTCTTGCAATTGTACGAGCGTTTTAATGTACGGATTTTGAATAGAAGTAATGTGTTTCAAGGCTTTTTCACGATTAAATTTGCAAGTACAAAGATACAGAGAGAATTGGCAGTTTTTAGGAAAATATGGCATTTATTTGTTTCTTAATTACTGATTAATTGATTGTCATTAGTAGAATCAATTAGCTGTGTTTTCTGTATTTTTGTCCAAATCCTTTGCAACATGTTTCATTTTTTAGACATTATTGGTACTATGGCCTTTGCTATGTCAGGCGCTTTAACAGCTATGAGCAAAAAGCTTGATCCGTTTGGAGTTTTTATCATTGCATTCGTTACGGCAGTTGGCGGTGGAACTTTGCGTGATGTGCTAATTGGAAGAACTCCTGTAGGATGGATGCTCGATTTGCAATATGTTTACGTGATTTTTATCGGATTTATGTTGGCAATTGTCTTTCGAAAAAAACTAGACAAATTACGAACTTCCCTTTTTTTATTTGATACTATCGGACTTGGTGTTTTTACTTTAATAGGTCTCGAAAAAGGTCTTGAAATAGGGTTACATCCTGTAATTTGTGTCGCTTTGGGAACCATGACCGCTTGTTTTGGTGGCGTTATTAGAGATATTTTGTGCAATGAAATTCCAGTGATTTTTCGACGAGAAATTTATGCTACCCTTTGTATTGTGGGAGGTGTTCTATTTTTCGTTTTGAGAACGATGAATTTAGAAAATGATGTGCTGTATCTATTGAGTTCGTCAATAATTATTTCTTTGCGATTGATGGCGGTAAAGTTCAAATGGTATTTACCCGCTTTCGAAAATCAGTAAAAATTAACTACTTTCACAGTCAAGAAAAATTTAGGGTGAAAAACTATACGGTAAAAGCATATCAAAAAAATGATTTTGAGATCTGGAACGAATTTGTTTCAGGGGCAAAAAATGCTACCTTTTTATTTCACCGAAATTTTATGGAATACCATCAAGAGCGGTTTTCTGATTGTTCTCTAATGGTTTATGAATCAGATCAGCTAGTGGCCATTTTGCCTGCAAACCGAAATGAAACCACTGTTTTTTCGCATCAAGGTCTAACCTATGGCGGTTTGGTTTATAAAGATTCTTGTAAATTAACATCAGTAATTGAGGTATTTACTGCTATTTTGAAATATCTGGAATCTGAAGGTGTTAGCACTTTACAAATGAAAACCCTGCCTTCAATCTATCATAAAAAACCAGCTGAGGAATTATATTACGCACTGTTTTTGACCAAAGCTACGCTTATTCGACGAGATGTTTTGGCTGTGATTGACTGCTCTGCGGGCTTTGTATTATCTAAAATACGTAAGAGAGGTTTGCTACGTGCCAAACAACATCAATTAGAGGTAAAAGAAGAGCAGGATTTCAACTCTTTTTGGAACGAAATACTTTTGCCAAACCTTAAACAAAGACACCAAGTTGAGCCAGTGCACACTATTAACGAAATACACTATTTAAAAAGTTGTTTTCCTCAAGCTGTTCGTCAGTTTAATGTTTATTACGAAGGCGTGATTGTAGCCGGAACAACAATTTTTGAGACTGAAACCGTAGCGCATTGTCAATATATTTCTAAATATGAAAAAGGATTAAATTTAGGCAGTTTAGATTTCTTGTACCATTATTTACTCACAGAAGTTTATCCGCACAAACGTTTTTTTGACTTTGGTATTTCAACAGAGTCGAATGGTTTGCTTTTAAATGAAGGTTTGAGTTATTGGAAGGAAAGTTTTGGGGCAAGTGCCATTGTGCATGATTTTTATGAATGCGAAACGTTTTCGCATGAACTTTTGACAGATTATTTTACAGTCTCTAAAAACGCTAACCATGATTAAATTTTTAGACTTAAAAAAAATAAATGAGCCTTATCATTTGGCTTTTCAAGAAAAATTTGCAACTGTTTTAGACAGCGGTTGGTACGTTTTGGGAAATCAAGTTCAGGAATTCGAAAAAAATTTCGCTACCTACTGTGGGGTGCCTTTTTGCATAGGCGTCGGAAATGGATTTGATGCATTAGTGCTCATTTTTGAAGCTTACATTGCTTTGGGTAAATTGAAAAAAGGCGATTCCGTTTTGGTTCCTGCGCATACGTACATTGCGAGTGTATTGGCAATCAAAAAGGTGGGTTTGGTACCGGTTTTGGTTGAACCAAATATTCAAACTTTCACAATAGATCCTGTCGATCTGCAAAACAAAATTTCGGCTTCCACCAAAGCGATTTTGGTTGTTCATTTGTATGGTCGATTAGCTGATATGGATAAAATTCGCGCCATCGCAAAGACTGATAATTTGTTAGTCATTGAAGATGCAGCTCAATCCCATGGCGTAGTATCGGCCACAGAAATGCAATTCAGTAAAAATACTACTGTTGCTGCCTACAGCTTTTATCCCGGTAAAAATTTAGGCGCATTAGGCGATGGTGGAGCAGTTGTTACTTCCGATGCTGACCTAGCAGATTGTATTAAAGCATTGCGAAATTATGGCTCTCAAACCAAATACATTCATGATTTAGCGGGTTTAAACTCTCGATTAGATGAGGTACAAGCTGCCTTTTTAAATGTGAAATTACCCTATTTGGATGAAAGCAATGCAAGCCGCCGCGCAATTGCTAAACGCTACTTCGCAGAAATTAAAAATCTTAAAATATTACTTCCCGAAGGAGTAGACGAAACGGGAAATTTACCGCCACATGTTTATCATTTGTTTGTAGTGCGCACAGCGGATAGGGCAGGTTTTCAAAGCTATTTGCAGCAGAATGGCATTGAAACAGTCATTCACTATCCTGTTCCGGTGCACCATCAAAAAGCCTTGTCAGAATTCCGACAGATTTCACTTCCAATTACTGAAAAATTAGCTCATGAAGTACTCAGTTTGCCAATAAGTCCCGTGCTTACTGATAAGGAAATAAGCGAAATTATTGCAGTTGTAAACCGTTACTAAGATGTTGTTTTTCCACAAAATAGCTAAAAGTAAATTTATAGAACTATTGTCATTGAATAGTTTAAGTGTTTTTGTGAAAATAATTTCAGGCTTAATTACTTCAAAATTATTGGCTGTTTTTGTAGGGCCAAGTGGTATGGGTTTAGTGGGGAATTTTAGAGTATTTTTTAGTGCTTTAGAAGGAATTTCGACATTAGGTTTTCAGAATGGAGTAGTGAAATATACCGCCGAAAATGAAAATGACTCCTTCTACCTTAAAAAGATGGCTTTCACAGTCAGTTTTACTTTGATGCTTGTGTCGATTATCATCGGAGTTACATTGTTTTGTTTCGCCTCCTATTGGAATGCAGTCGTTTTTGGTTCTTCAGTTCGGTATGATTTTGTGTTTAAAGTTGTTGCACTTAGTTTGCCATGGTATGTTTTGTCTTTGATTTGGGTTGCAGTAGCAAATGGATTGGGTTATTACAAACGAGTTTTGGGCGTTGCTATTGCCGGTAATAGTGCTAGTATTTTACTTACTGTTTATTTGATTTACCAATTCAAAACTACGGGAGCAGTATTGTTGGTTGCTCTTGTTCCTGCAGTTTGGTTTTTGGTTACTATGCTTTTGATGCCTAAAGTAGTTCAGATTGGAACCTTGTTTTCCATGCGATATTTTGATTTTAAGATTCTGAAAAGCTTGTCAAGTTACTCAATTATGGCGCTGTTTGCAGCTGTTGCAAGTCCGTTCGTGTATCTGATAATCCGTAAAGAAATTGTTCTTTCGCTAGGATTGGAGCAAGCGGGTTATTGGGAAACGATGGTTCGAATAGCCAGTTACTACATGTTATTTGTTACCTCAATTGTGAGTATTTATTATTTTCCAAAATTAGCTCAGGCAAAATCAACAACAGACTCTAAACTCATTTTTCGGAATTTTTACCAAACTATTCTGCCCGTATTCATAGTGATGGTTATTGTGATTTTTTTATGTCGCGATTTTATCATTCAATTCTTATTTGCGCCAAGCTTTAAACCTGTTGACGATTTGTTTTTTTTGCAATTGCTTGGTGATATTTTCAAAGTTGCAGCACTTATTTTGGGTTATCAATTTTTTGCAAAAAAACATACAGTTGCATTTTTGGTTTCAGAGTTCCTGTCACTGCTGTTTTTGTATTTGAGCAGTTATTTTTTAATGAATATTTATGGCTTAAAAGGTGTAGTGATGGCACAAGCTCTGGATAACTTCTTGTATTTTGTTGTATTGTTGACTTACTTTCGAAAGATTTTGTGGGGAAAATAGTGTTCGGTTTTAAATGTGATGAAGAACCATTTCCATAATACTTCGTGAAAGAACAATTGTTCGCCTTGCGTCGAATTGATGTTTTTAATAATTGTATTTAATGTAAAATTCCCCAGTTGCTGCCACTCAAATTGTTGCCAGTGAAACGGGCGGGAGCGGAGGGGATTCCAGTGGACAATCTCCAATAACTCCTCCAAAAAAACAGAACTTGATTTTACATTTATTAAAATTAATTTGATATTTTCGGGAAATGATACTACAAAAAGTACGTTTCCCGTTTTTTATTTTTCTCTTATTCATAGGGGCTTTTTTTTGTTCCTGTTCAAAAACAACTCCCAATCAAACAGCATTAAAGTCGGTTACGGTTTATGAAAAGTACATTACAACGGCAGAAGATTTCTACTCGAAGGGTGTTTATGATAGCGCCTACTACTATTACAATCAAATTCGAACCCAAAGTTCCGCTAAGGAAGATGCAGAAAAAATAGTATATGCACTCCTAAAAATGGCCGCGATACAGCAAACACAGGGAGATTACGTAGGAAGTGAAGTTACTGCTACAGAGGCGATTTCGTACTTTAAAAACAAAATTGAAACCCAGTATAAAGTGGCGATATACAATTCGTTAGGGATTAATTATAAGAACCTTTACGATTATCCCAACGCCATTACGTATTACAAAAAAGCAAGTGAATTGGCTGATACGCCTTTGCAAAAAGAAATCATGCAGAATAATATTGCTGTGGTGAACATGGATCAACAAAACTACAAACAAGCCATACAGTCACTTGAGTCGCTCTCTAAATCACCAATTGCTCAGGCCAATTTAGAGCACCTCGCCAGAGTTTTAGGTAATCTAGGCTATTGCTATTATAAAATAGGAGATAACAGAAGCGGTATGGTCTTAAAAAGAGCTTTGAAGATTCGCCAACAATTACAATTTGACTATGGTTTGGTCACTAGTTTTTACAATCTTGCTCAGTATTATCAGAGGAGCCAGCCTCAATTGGCTATTAAATATGCACAAGAATCGTATGCTAAAGCCACAGTGCTAAAAAGTATCGATGATCGCTTATCAGCTTTGGCATTGCTGATGGAAATAAGTACTCCATTACAAGTGCGTAACTACACAAAAAAATACCTTCAGCTTAATGATAGCATTACAAAAGTTAGGCAGATTGCTAAAAATCAGTTTGCCAAAATCAAGTATGATGCTACCCAAGCACAAAATGAGAATTTACAATTAAAAACAGATAATGCAGAAAAAGCTTTGGCATTAGAGCAAGAAAAACTTCAAAATTATATGTTGTTTTTTATCTTGCTCTTGGGGGTAATTTTGGCACTCATTTTATATTTCTATCTTCAAGATAAGAACAAGAAGGAAAAACAAGCAGCCGTATATGAAAGTGAAATTCGAATTTCTAAAAAATTGCATGATGAATTAGCCAATGACGTTTATCAAACCATTGCTTTTGCAGAAACGCAAGACTTGCAAAATGTAATTCAAAAAGAAACCTTGTTAGATAATTTGGATAAAATTTACCGTCGAACACGCAATATATCGAGAGAAAACAGCCCTATTCCCACGGGTGAAACCTATGAAAGCGAATTAAAGGAAATGCTCTCTAGTTTTAATGCAGCCCAAGTACAGGTTATTTTAAAAGATAGTAATAGCATTCCATGGAATAAGATTACAGAAGAAAAGAAAATTGCCCTTTATCGTGTGTTGCAAGAATTAATGATCAACATGAAAAAACACAGTCAAGGGACTTTTGTAGTGCTTCGCTTTGAGACTGACAATAAACAATGTTTTGTTAATTATTCAGATAATGGAATTGGCATAAAAAATCCCCTACAAAGTAAAAATGGATTGCTCAATGTGGAAAACCGTATTCATGCCATTGGAGGAAGTATTATTTTTGACTCGAAAAGTTCAAAAGGGCTAAAAATCAAATTAACATTTCCTAAATAGGTGACTTATGTTTCAAAAAGTTTTAATAGTTGACGATATTGATTTCAATGATGTAGCAGCGGTCAGTGTCTTAAAGGACATGGGAATCCCACAAATTGACTTTACAAAATACTGTGACGATGCTTTGCTAAAAATAAAAAGAGCGGCTTTAGATGAGGTTCCGTATGATTTGTTAATAACCGATTTGTCATTCAAGGCTGACCATCGTACCACTTTATTATCATCTGGCGAAGCTTTGATTGATGCTGTCAAGGGAATTTTCCCGGATTTAAAAATCATTGCTTTTTCTATTGAAGACAAATCCTATCGTATTAAAGCCTTATTTGAACAATTAGGTGTTAACGGTTTTGTGATGAAAGGGCGCAATACAATGGTCGAGTTACGCAAAGCGGTCGAGGCAATTGCAACCCAGGATACTCCGTATTTGCCCGCGGATTTACAGTTTATTTTTCAGGAAAAATTAGTCAACGAAATTGATGACTACGACATTCAGTTATTAGAGTACCTCTCAAGAGGCGTTTCTCAAGATGCAATGGAGTCTGTTTTGAAAGAAGCAGGAATTACCCCAAACAGCAAAAGCACCATCGAAAAGCGAATTGGAAAACTAAAAATTTACTTTAGAGCGCTCAATACTACCCATTTGGTATCAATCGCAAAAGACCTAGGTCTAATATAAAAACACTTCTAATTTTTATTCCTTTACTGCATATTCATAATAAATTTGATTCTTATCAAGAAAAGAATACTGTTTTACGGTTTCCCGCAAAGAAATGATTTTGTAGCTCGTTACTTTTGGATTTGTTCAAAATTAATGAATTGCTATTTTAAAAATGATAACAATTACAGTTCCCAAGAAGTTAGTTATACTCGCGTTTTTTTTATGTTCGTTTTTTTGTGTCAAAGGAAAAACAATTTGGCAAAATCAAACGCATGCAAAAAAAGGTAACTTAAGTAATCCGGTTCCACAATTGCAGAATGGTTTTTGTTCTTTTGGACAATTACAAGTGCTAAAAGAATTTCAAAAAAATATTTCCTCTTACAATAAAAGCTTTGGCCCTCAAAGAAAACGAAAAGGAAAGGTTGCGTATGATGTTAAGTAACTATTTTTTTAAAGTCTATTTCTTAGAAGTATAATTTTAACAATAAACCCTCACACAATTGGTGTTTAAGGGTTTGTCTTGGTAGCGAGACCGAGATTTGAACTCGGGACCTCAGGGTTATGAAAATTGAAATTTCACTCTTTTTATTTTTTAAATAATTGAATTGCAATGTTTTAGTTTTTTGTAAAAATCTGTTTTTATCGTTTTTTACCGTTTTCTTCATGCTTTTTCCTCACTCCTTGTAAAGGATTTTTTTATTAGTAACTTATCTATTTACTTAATTCTAACAATAAGTTTTTTAGTCTACAATTAAAAAAAAGCAAAGGAACAAAATCGAAAAAATACTATCCATAAATATAAGATTGCTTAATAAACTATCTTTTTGAACAATAAATATTTTAGTCAATAACAAGTTTGTTGCACTTATGATTTGAACACATAATTGATAAAATGATAGTTAATTGAAATAATAAAAATCGCCAATAGGAATACTTGTCCTAAAGGCGATTTTTGTTTAAGTGAATGATCTAATGATAGTGAAATTATATGTGTTATAATTAATAATTTAAATTTACACCCAAACCTAATCCCATATCACTGTCGAAATGCGTTTTAATACTAAAATTTCTTTTGATGATGTAGCGCAATCCTGCCATGTATTCTTTATCGGTATTCCACATTAAATCCATGCGAACTCTTTTAGAAACAGGAATATCCATTCGTTCTAATTGAAATCTAAAATTTCCATCTGTAAAAACCTCGGCTTGTGCTTTTATAAGCATTGGTAGCGTATATTCTATACCTGCACTAAAAACAGAACGGTTGTCTTTTGTATTGGATTGGTTGAATATGTTTTTTTCCATTTTACCTTCTTCCATTTTGCGGTAACGCCAATCAAAGCCTATGAACGGCATTAGCCATTGCATTTTGCCAATATATCTACCAATATGAGTTTCTGTTTCATAACCATGATGATCTTTGTAGCCCAATCGCCATTCTGTACCAATACTCCAACGTGTGTTGCTTAACATTGCCATACCATCATTACCGTTAGTAGCAAAATCATTTTCTGCCATAAGGTGAAATTTACGGTCTTCGCCAAACAATTTGCGTTGTGCTAATTTTGGATTTGGAATTAATGGGTTTGGTGCTTGATTTTCATAGGTAAAAACGCGTCCCATTCCTGCCATCATGTGGTACAAAATATGGCAATGAAAAAACCAATCGCCTTCAGTATTGGCATTGAATTCAATCACATCCGTTTCCATTGGCATGATGTCTATGACGTTCTTCAATGGTGCATAATCTCCTTGACCGTTCAACACTCTAAAATCGTGACCGTGCAAGTGCATTGGATGTCGCATCATAGAACCGTTGTATAACGTAATTCTAACATTTTCACCTTTCTTGATTAAAATTTTATCAGTTTCAGAAACCACTTTATTGTCTAAACTCCAAACATAACGGTTCATGTTTCCCGATAATTCAAATCGTAATTCTTTTACTGGTGCATCTTGAGGCAGTGTGGTTTTAGTTGGTGATTTTAACATTGCATAATTTAAAGTCGTAATGTCTGAAAGTTGGTTACTGTTATAATCGTTTTCAGTCATTTTGATAGAATGCATAGAATGATCTATTTTCTTTTCTCTATGTTCTTTTTTTGCAACTTCTCCAGTGATTTCAGGATACATGACTACATTCATGTCCATTTGATTGTAAGACATTTGCATTCCCATATCATCTAAATCTCCGTTCATTTTCATCATTCCGTTCATCATTTTCATTCCATCAAAATATTTTAATTTTGGTAATGGTGAAATTAATTGTTTGATACCATCACCAATATATAGTGATGCCGATTTAGTCCTGTCTTCTGGAGTTGCTAGAAATTCGAACGCTGTATTATCAGCAGGAATGGTCACTACGACATCATAGGTTTCTGAAACGGCAATTAATAATCGATCTACTTCAACAGGCTCAACGTCATTACCATCATTGGCAACAACCGTAATTTTACCCCCTGCATACGTTAGCCAAAAATAAGTTGATGCACCACCATTTGAAATGCGTAATCGTACTTTGTCGCCTCCTTTGAATTGGGATAATTGACTATTACTTTTACCATTAATTAAAAAGGCATCATAGTAAACATCACTCACATCCATTGCATTCATGCGTTTCCATTCGTTTGCTACTTTAGTTTTGAAATGACCTTGCTTGATTGCCTCTGCATAACTTTGAGTAGTTCCTTTTTGAATAGCAAACCAATCGGTAGCATTGTGTAGCATTCGATGCACATTATTTGGATTTACATCGGTCCATTCACTTAAAATTAAAGGAACTGTTGGCAAATCGTCAATACCTTTTCTGAAGGTTTCGTCCTCAACTCTTTTGTTTAAAATCATTGAACCGTACATCCCGATTTGCTCCTGTAAACCCGAATGACTGTGGTACCAATGTGTTCCGTGTTGTATGATTGGAAAACTATATTTATGCGTTGTACCTGGTTCAATTGGCATTTGTGTTAGGTAAGGTACACCATCTTCTTTATTGGGTAAAAATAGGCCATGCCAATGCAGTGAGGTACTTTCTTTTAATTCGTTATGAACGTATATTTCGGCAGTATCTCCTTCCGTAAAGGTTAGCGTGGGCATTGGAATTTGACCGTTTACAGCAATTGCTCTAGTAGGTTTATTACCAATAGTTACCAGAGTATCCCGAACGTATAGATCGTATCTCACTGTTTTAGCTATTGTCTTAACTATAGATTTGCTTTCAGAAATAGGAATATTTTTTGGAACTTCAACGATTTTTGGAGTTTCTTTTATGGGTTCTGAAACTTCCTTCACTTCTTTTTTTGTTTCAGAAATCACCTTTTTTGTAGCGACTGCTTTTTTTATCGGTTTAACTTTTGCTTTAACTAACGCCATCCCACATTTAGGACATTCACCAGGTTTTGGTGATTGGATTTCAGGATGCATGACGCAGGTGTAAGACGTTTTTTGTGAATTAACCTGAGCGACAGCTACGTGATTAATCAAAAAAAGAAAAACTATGATTGCTAATTTGAATTTCATTACTTTAATTTTTTATTAATTTTTCCCAATCTGCGATTCTTTTATTTAAGATGTCGATTGTACCTTTCATTTTTTCTTTATCGAGTAATGTAATTGCTCTCTTTGCTGCAGCAATTGCATTGTTGTAATCTTGTAATTCCGAAGCCATTTTTTGTCTCAAATTGGGGTAATAGAAATTTTGAGGGTCTACTTTTTCAGCTTCTAAAAGCCACATTATTGCTTGTTTGAAATCTCTATTGGTGCTGTAATAATAATTTGCTGCCTGAAACAATAAAGTAGCATCTTGGGTTTTTCCTTTAGTGATGTGTTGGTCTATTAATGCAAGTATATTGTCGTCCTCTTTACTCTTTAGGGGTATTTTTACCATTGTGTTTTCCCAAATAATTTTTAGAAATGCTTCCCCTTTACTGTTAATGTCATTTAATTCAATTGTAAAGGTTTCATAGAAATTAGGACTTTTTTCAATGGGAACTTTGATTCGCATCACGTCTTTCTTTTCATCGTAGCCCGTTTCACCATGTAAAGCAGTATCAGTATTAACAATTATAGTCCACTCATTATTGGAAGGAATTGAAAATATGGAGTAACTACCGGCTTTTAAAAGATTGTTGCCAAAATAAATATCTTCGGAAGTATTTATCACTGTGCAATCACTTGCACCTGTTCGCCAAAGTTTATCAAAAGGCACTAACTCACCAAATACTTTTCGGCCTCTTACTAATGGTCTGCTGTAGGCTACTTTTATTTTTGCGCTACCTACTTCTTGCTCAAACGATGCTGCTGGGCTTGATGTGGTAACTCTAATTTGAACTTTTTCTTGTGCTGATACTATTAAAGATTGCAAAAGGATTATGCTTAATAAGATTATTTTTTTCATTTTTTTAATTTTTTCATTTAAAGTTTTAAATTTTTTAACCGTAATGCATTCACAATTACTGATACCGAACTAAATGACATGGCTAAAGCCGCAATCATTGGGGATAATAAAATTCCGAAAAACGGATACAAAACTCCTGCTGCGATTGGAACTCCCAAAACATTATAGAAAAAGGCAAAGAATAGATTTTGCTTTATATTTTTCATAACAGCATGGCTCAAATTTTTGGCTTTCACGATACCTAATAAATCCCCTTTTACTAAAGTGATTTTGGCACTTTCTATGGCAACATCGGTTCCAGTTCCCATTGCAATTCCAATGTCTGCTTGTGCCAATGCCGGAGCATCGTTTATTCCATCGCCAGCCATTGCCACAATTTTGCCTTCGGCTTGTAATTTTTTTATTTCTTTCAGTTTGTCTTCGGGTAAGCATCCAGCTTTGTATGATGCTAACCCCAATTCATCAGCAACTGCTTTGGCAGTATTTTCGTTATCTCCGGTGAGCATAATTACTTCGACACCTTGACGCATTAATTCTTTAATGGCTGCAGCACTTGATTCTTTAATGGCATCCAAGATGGACACAAAACCAACTGCAATTCCATCAACTGCAATATAAGAAACGGTTTTGCCTAGTTTTTGTTCGGCTATAATTTTGTTTTCTAAATCTTCAGAAACCGTTGCTTTAACTTGCTCCATTAGCTTTTTATTACCTAATGCTACTTTTTTATTCGATACTGTTCCTGTAACCCCTTTTCCGGCAACTGCTTCAAAATCTTTCACCTCAATTAATGAGATTGATTTTGATTTGGCAAAATTGACTACTGCTTGTGCCAATGGATGCTCACTGTATTGGTTTAATGAAGCAATGCTTTGTAATAAATCAGTATCACTGTTATTGGTCGAATAAATTTTTTCCACGGATGGTTTTCCCTCAGTGATGGTTCCTGTTTTATCTGTAATCAGAACATTAACCTTATTCATATTCTCCAGAGCTTCAGCATTTTTAATCAAAACGCCTGATTGTGCTCCTTTACCAACACCCACCATTACTGACATTGGAGTTGCCAAACCTAAAGCACATGGACAAGCAATAATTAAAACCGCAATTGCATTTATAAATCCATACACTAATGCAGGTTCAGGACCAAAATTTGCCCAAATCAAAAATGTAATTAAGGAAATTATCACCACAGTGGGTACAAAATATTTGGCAATACTATCTGCTAATTTTTGAATAGGTGCTCTTGAACGTGAGGCATCGTTGACCATTTGCACGATTTGAGAAAGTAAAGTTTCGGAACCTACTTTTTCAGCGATCATTACAAATGATTTATTCCCATTTATAGTCCCAGCAATGATAATATCATCTTTCTTCTTGTCAACAGGTATTGGTTCACCAGTAATCATAGCTTCATCGATACTGCTTTCACCATCAGTTATTTTTCCATCTACAGGAATTTTATCTCCAGGTTTTACGCGTAATAAATCGCCTTTCTTGATATCGTGGATTGAAATTACTTTGTCACTTCCTTCACTAACCAAAGTAGCTTCGGTAGGTGCCAGTTTTAATAATTCTTTTATTGCTCCGCTTGTTTGACTGTGCGCTCGGGCTTCGAGTAATTGTCCTAATAATACAAGAGTTAAAATAACGGTTGTCGCTTCGAAGTATAACAATACCGTTCCATGTTCTGTTTTGAATTCGCTGGGAAAAATATCCGGAAAAAACATTCCAACTAAACTGAAAAGGAAAGAGACTCCCGTACCAATTCCGATAAGAGTAAACATGTTCAAATTCCATGTGATTATTGATTTCCAAGCACGGACAAAAAATATCCAACAGGCATAAAACACTACAGGAAGTGAAAAAATTAATTGTACCCAATTCCATTTTGCGGAATCCATTAATTGTAGTAAGGGATTGTTATGGGCCATATCAATCATGGCAATGATGAAAATCGGAACAGTAAACACCACCGCAATTTTCATTTTTTTGACCAGATCGGTATACGTCTTTTGGTCTTCGCTTTCGCTTGGTTCCATTGCCACTAGATCCATTCCACATATCGGGCATGAACCCGGATCTTCTTGAATTACTTCGGGATGCATTGGACATGTATACTGCGTTTTGCTAACGGTTAACTCTGATGCTTTTACCAAATCCATTCCACACACAGGACAATCTCCTGCTTTGTCGTATACTTTTTCGCCTTCGCAATGCATAGGGCAATAATATTTTGCTTGTGCATTGCTCGGTAAAGTACTTTCTTTTTTATGATGATGAGATGGGGTAGAGCAACATGATTTTTCAGTTGCTTTATTTGTTTCTGAATACTCGATCACCTCCACTTTGCTCATTTCAATAGTGTATTTTCCCGCGGCTGATAAAGCCTCTTGCAACTTTTCTATTGAAATGTGCTTTTCCATAGTTATTGTTGCTGTAGGCGGATTTAGGGAAACTTTTGCTTTAATACCCTCAATAGTATGCAACGATTTTTCGACTTTAGCGCGACAACCATCGCAAGTCATTCCGGTAATGTTGTATGTATGTATCATTTTTTTGTTATTTAAATACAAATTTCCAGTTTAATACTTTTTTGGAGTTGCAGAATTTTGGGTTTGATATGCAAAATTTATAAATCTTCTATCTGTTTTCTTTTTATGGTTTTTATATTCCTGAAGAAGGTTGGAGAGAAGCCAGTTACTTTTTTAAATTGATTGCTCAAATGTGAAACAGTACTGTAATTTAAAGAATAAGCAATTTCACTTAATGAGAGTTCATCATACATAATCAACTCTTTTACTTTCTCAATTTTCTGATTAATGAAATACTTTTCGATAGTGGTATTTTCGACTTCGGAGAAAAGATTACTCAATGTATTATAATCTTGACGCAGTTCTTGTGAAAGGTAATTGGATAAATTAATTTTCAAATCGTTGTTTTTATTTTGAACCAAATCAATAATCAGTGTTTTAATTTTATCGATAGTTTTACTTTTCTTGTCGCTAATTAAATCAAAGCCTATACTTCGAAGACTTTTTACTAATTCCTGTTTTTGGTTTTCGGGAATGTCATGTTTCAATTCAACTTCTCCCAATTCAACTGAAATAGGATTAATATCCATATTTTCAAAAACGGACTTCACAACCATTATGCAGCGAGCACAAACCATATTTTTGATGTAAAGCTTCATTGTACAATGTTTTTTGCTAAAACGATATAAACTAACCTTGCTAAAATATTAACAAAGTTAGTTTAAGCTAATGACTAAAAATTAACTGTTATTTGCTTCCTTCACCATTTTCTGGAACAGGTTCAGTCAATTTCATACCGCATTTAGAACATTTGTCATTCATTTTTCCTTGAACTTCAGGATGCATTGAACAAGCATATATGTTAGAATGATCCATCTTCGAATGATCAGTCATTGTAGAATCGTGTTCCATCATTGTTCCATCATTTTTCATTGTTGTAGAATCATTTTCCATCATTTCGTAATCGGTTGTTGATGCTTCTTTAGTTTTTTGGTTACATGAAACCAAAACGAAAGCCATTATTATGGCTGAAAAGATTATTTTTTTCATTTTTTTAATTTATTTAAATTGCAGAATAATTTCTGTCTTGTAATGGTACAAAATATTGTTATTAAGTATGTTACACGTTTGACTAATTAAGTTGTATAATTCATACTACTTACTTGGATGCATTAAAAAAGATGTACTCCAGATTAAAATAAAAGCCATTTGGCGCAGTTCTTAACATGGAACTTACCAACTCTTGTCGGTAAGCCAAATCTATCCGCGCTTGACTATTGATAATAAACTGAATTGCAGGAACAAAATCCAGATAGGACTTACCGCTTTTGTTTATGCTTTGGCCTACAAATTCAACCATCAAATTGATGTTAGTCTGCTTGTAGTTGGTATACTTTTTAGGGTACATTAATTTACCAAATGATAAGGTGTAATTTGTTGCATTATCACCAAAGTCATCTGGAAAAGGATAATTAGGTTTATTGTCAAAGGCTTTTTCAAAGCTTACGGATGAACTTATGGCTACTTTTTTTATCAATTTAGTTGCCACAAATCCGGTTTCAAAACCAGTATTATGGCCCATAATTTCGATTTGTTCTTGATGAATATCGGCATTATTGAAACTGTATCTTCCGAATGCTGCCAAACGAAAATGACTGTTTAAATCATCGGTTGAATAAAAGCGATACTTGGTATACAAACTTCCGCCTTCAGTTACCAATTGGTTACTTCGATTGCTCACAAAAGCAGAGCCCCTAAACATTAGATTTTTATTCAACCCATAAGTAACCTCTGGCATCAAATGATAATTATAGCCCGGTACAAATTCTTCCTTAAACAAAGATTGTGAAAGTCGAACACTTATTGTATTTGCAGGCACATTACTCGCAGGATCGGTAACTACAAATAACTCTTGACTGTAATTTTTTTGAAGTGTAAACACCATTAATAAAATGAAAATCTTTCTCATTAGTTTATATATTTAGCATGAAAATCGTCTTCGTTGTTTAAAGCATAAGTTGCTACATTCTTGAGCGATTTAGATAGTTTTTTAAATTCTTTCTCTGTAACATAGCCTTTGTCTAAAATTTGAATTTGGACTTCGGCATTATTAGTTGGAGCTTTATTAACTTCAATATAACCTACTTGCCTAATTGTTTCAGCTTTTGCTGTTAACACCAATGAACCAATAAAAAAACCTGCTTTTTCTACTTTTTCTTTAAATACTTTCGGCGTTAAACTGTTACCCTCTTTTAATGTTACTGTAAATGTATTGGTATTCAAATCGGTTGCTACATAAGCCACTTCTGACATGCTTTTTAGCTGCTTGTTAATAGCGTTGGAACACATGGAACACGTTAAACCTGTTGCTCTAATTTCGGCTTTTACAATTTGCGCATTACTTTGCATTGAGAACATCAAAACCATTGATGTTATGATTATATGTACTTTTTTCATTTGATTTATTTTATAGTTTCAACCGTTTTTCCACAACTTAGCATCATGGAGCCATAATAGGGATTTTTTACTGCATTCTCTTTGCTTAACCAATTAGCACCTGCACCTTCGTTGTACATTGGACAAAATTGATAGTATACAGGAGTTTCATATTTAAAGACTTTGATTAATGAATACATGTCTTTGGATAATGTAGTGAAGTTGTCACGTTGAATTTTAACATCTTTTGTATTAGCAATATTTTCTGCATTCTTTTTTATCGTATTTACAACTTCCATCCACGCCATGTGAACGTCCATTTCAAGCTTTTCCATTTTAACAGTATTGATACTCAATACCAATTCTTTTGCAGCAGCGGTAGTATTATTTCCATTTGAAGCAATTAACGCATCTTTGACCAAAAAGTAATTATCAAAAACCGATTTAAGTTGATTGTCATTTTGAACTATTTTAGTAGTTGCTTCAGCTTGATTACCATGAGTCGAATGGTCTTCGTTACTTGTCATCGCTGTTGTTGTTTCTTTAGCAGGAATTTTTGCTACTCTTTCATATTGACAACATCCGTGAAGATTACTATAAACATCATCTGGAGCAAGGAATTTATCACTATCGTAACCAACTAATGCAATTCTTTTAAGTACTTCGTCTTGATTTGTTTTGGTGGCATCAAAGGTTATAGTAGCCATTTGAGTATCTTGGTTCCAATCGACATTGGCAATTTTTTTTATGTTTCCAGCTTTTTCGATTTTGGTTTCGCACATGCCACAATTTCCATGAATTTTTACATTTTCAGTTTTAGCATTTTTTATTTGTGCATTACTTGTAGTTGATAACAATACAGTAATTGCTATCATTATTTTCATAAATGAATTTTTCATTTTAAATAAAGTTGTAATCAAAGTAAACTACCTTGATTGGTTGATAAAATAAATTTGGATAAATAACAGTAAAGAGGGAAATTAATTTCGATACCCATTTAGGTATAAAAAAAAGAAAAAACTGTTAGATTGAGTAGCAAAATGCTACGAATTTGACATAAATATGGCTGTCAAAAAACGATTTAGCCTATTTTAGGAATGAGCCAAATAGAATAAAAACCATCTGAGATTGATGGTATTGTGTTTGAAAATTTCACTTTCTCAATTGAAGAATAGCTAAACATGTTATTTTTAAAAATGATCTCGGATAACAAGCTTACTGAAGAAGTTGGACAGGTTGAAGAGCATCCGCACTTAGAATGACCGCAATTACCTTTGCAAGATTTGTGGTCTTTCTGTTTTGAATTGTCGTTAGTACAGCAACTCTTTTTTTCTTTTCTAGTTGATGAAACCTCTTTTTTGCAAGAACTCTTGCCTGAAGCTTTACCACAAGCCATAACATTACTGGGCATAAGAAACATGCCTAATAATAATAGTATAAAGTGGTATTTTTTCATATTTTAAAAAGAGCATTACAAAATTAATTAAAAATTATTACTAGATGTTAAAAATGCTGTTAAAAATAGATACGTGTATTATTCAATCAGTTGTTTCGTAAAATATAGATTAGCTATATCAAAATGATTTCATTTTAGATAATACTGCACGTCATGCATACATCACAATTTAAAAATTAAACAAGTTGAATAGAACTAATATGCGGTAACGAATTGTGGTTTCCAAAAACATTTGAACTAATTTTTAGCAAACTAAGCCCCAGTATCATTAGTGGATCGTCTGGCAGGGTTTTCATTTCGTTTTAGATGCGCTTTATCAATACCTTAAATTTTTTTCGATTTAGATAGAAAACATAATTGAGAAACAGTCTGTAAATCGTATTTGTTGTTAATTGTAGTAATCATAATTTGTAGCATGTCCAGTTTGTTATACTAAGGAGCTCTGTTTATTAGTCTTTACAATAAAGTATACATCTACAGGTCAAATAATCTTCGGGTGGTCATTAAATGAAACCTTTTACCTTGTGAAGTTTTGAATCCATTGTTATTTAATTGCAGGGTAATTTCAGTTAAAGTACTTCCTGCTTTTTTTAATACATTAGCAAATGCCTTAGCTTTGATTAGATTATGGTTACTTAGCTTTTTTGCTTTTATGGCTTGTTGTCCAAGTAATCTGTTTTCTTCACTAATACAGGATCCGTTACCTAGCTTAGTAATTTGATTGCCCGCCTTTGAAATATGAAAACCATTACGGTGAATATTGTTTTTTATAACATTCAAAGCGTCAGTTGTTCTTTTATGAATAGAATCTAGTTCTTGTTGGGCAACGCTAGCTAGGATATGTAAAGTAAATTTATTTGCGTTAGGCATATCAGCAACTACTATTTCGATATCGCTATCAAGTAATGTCGATATAAATGATACACTTCGTGATAGTCTATCAAGTTTAGCAATCAATAATACCGCCTTATTATCTTTACAAGCTTGTATTGCTTTGTTTAGTTCAATCCTATTTTTTTTACTTCCAGATTCTTGCTCTGAAAATGAATATAACACGACATCTTCACTACTTAGAAAATTCTTAATAATATTTTGTTGCGCTTCAAGTCCTAGATCTTGTCTTTTCGTTGAAGTCCGAATATAAGTAATGTAGTATTTCATTTGTCTTGTCCTAGAGAATTTTTACTGTAAAGAGTAAAGATAAAAAAAAATAACATATTAACAACACCCAATGTTAATATGTTATTTTATAAATAGACATCAAAATACTATAATTTTCTTTAGTAATTTTGATTAGTAATAAATGGACATTCTTATAAATATCTTCTTTTGAGATTTTGATCTAGTAGACTCTTCTGTATCAAAGTCTCATTTCTAATTGAAGGTAAACTTTTTTAGTTTTATACATTATCGTGTTTCGAATATTTTTTTCATTTACTTTTAACTGGTATCGCGTTATATCCATTTGATATTGATTTTTGTCTTTGTGCTCTTACCGCTTTTGCAATTGTCTCATATTTTCCAAGATGATTTCATTACTAGTAATACTGGTTATTAAATAAAATTCATCACATACAAAACTGTATACATCACATATTTTTACTTCATTGCGGATGTTTAGCACATTTCCTTTTCTCACATTTTCTACATCCATTTCATAATTTAAAAATTTAAAATATGCTCTTTCTATGTATTTGAGTGTGTCGTAAACGGATATAGTCGCTCCCCAACTTGAAGTTTTTCCATAAGCTTCTCGAATTCTTACCTTAGTATTATTTTTAACTTCATCTACGAAATTGATATAACCATTTTTAATTTTTTTCTTTATCAGTATCATCTTATAATTGTTTTTCATAACTCTTATACTTCATTTTTCAAGAAAAGTTTATTTTTTTAATCATAGATTTTAGATTTTCACTAAAGGTGTATGGTTTGTTAATAAAGCGTTTAAGGAATCCTCAACCTTTATAGTCATACCTTTATATTCTAATAATTTTTTTGTTATGGTTCCACTCCTAGATTTCAATTGGAGTATTACCAACAAATGCTTCACAATTAGTACCGAGCTAAGAAGTATCCGGTGTTAAACTGAATAGTTTAATTTCATGAAATAAAAACGCGTTTTTACTAAACTTTTCGTTGAAATTCTGATATGGTAATTAATTCAAACACATTTTTTATGAAAACAAATAAATCGAACAGCGAGATCGCTGAGTTAGAAAAAAACGCAATTAATATTAAAATCAGAAACGTAGACGGTTATGTAGTAGAGAAAAGTAGCTTATCTTTTCATTTAAATTGGTATTACGAACGTAGGTCAAAGTCTGCAAAATGCAAAAAGTCAAGATTTAATTATGAATATTTTATTCATAAACCAGATAATGCATGTTTTGTTTTTACTGAATGCCCTTCATATTACTATGATAATGGTCTTGAAATAGAATTGAAAGATTGTATAATAGTTACAATTTATGAGTCTCAACCAGATTTTATGACCAGTAAACTTGCAGCATTTTATCGTGAATGTTATGTAGAAAACGCTGTGTCAAGCTGGGATGAATTCGGTTGTTTTACCACTGATAGTAAGAGATATAATAACATTTCAATCGTTCGAGCAATATCAAAATTAAGACCAAATAAAGAAATTAGGTACGAAGTACCGAAGCCACGAAATATGTATTTCAAATTTACATGACTCTATTTATCCCCATAATAAGTTTCATTTTAGAGATATATTTTTATTTGATTTTGACTTGTCTAAGCTCGAATTTACGAATCAAAATATAAAAAATTTGCTTCACCAAGTTACTACAGGCAAGTGTTTTTACAAGTATATTTATAAGATCATATAATGGATCAAGAAATAGTCGAAAATTGGAAAACTAGTCTTTATGAAAATAAAACTATAATGTTAAGAGATATAATTTAAAATTTAGTGTAATGAAGGGTTGCCTTTTGTTCTTTTTCTCCAAATACGAATGCTAGTTGGCCATATTTGGCAGCTAGTTCATTTGCTTTATTTAGGCCGCAATTTTCAATAAAAAAACTTTCTTCGGACCAGTTACCATCCTCGGATATTCCAATTGCTGGGCTATATTTTAGTTCAAGTATGTCAAGGTCTTGCTGTAGTTTTTTGTTTCGACTTTGATTTTTCTCAATTGAGAGAATGTCGGGTAGTGGATTCCATGCCGTAATGAAAGCCCAATTTTCAAACTTGTTACATTCTTCCTGATACTGATCGATTTTAATGTCAAAAGTAGCTGACTTCAAAACTCGATAAATTGTGTTTAGAAATGCGTCGTGATGTTCTATATCCATAATTGTTTCAATAAAAAATTAATTTAGGGTTTTGAATTCGTGCTGTCGCTTTTACTTTTTGATATTCATTTTTGCAATTAATTTGATTCAAATGTTTGTCTTGTAGTTAGTATCCCTCTGTTGTTGGAATTTCCGTGGATGAATGCGGAATGTGCAAGATTAATTTTTTCATCTTTTTACAACTGATGATTTACTTTATATTTCAATATTTGGATCGATTTCCTCTGATTTTTCAAGCATAATGGTATCATCATTAAATACAATTACCACTCTATTTTGTTGTAGTGCCATCATCATCAATTCCGTTAGTTTTAGGATTGCTTTTTTTAGCAAAGCTTCTTCTTGGATAAATTTCGGATATTGAATAAACTCTAGTTCTACAGAAGGTTCTTCTTGGCCCAAGAAAACAATTTCACACGTTCTTATCTTAGTACTCAATACCACATTCAACTCTTTTTTTACTACTTGTTGAGCAGCAGCTAATTCGTGTTTTACCGTTTCAATTGAGATGCTTTCGGTTGTATATCCGATATTCAAACCAATAGTTACTTGGGCCCTAAATGATTTGCATGAAACGCTATTCATATTTTTATAGCTTGTAACTTATTATCTACTAGCGCTACTTTGTGCCCTAAATTGAAAGCAACTACATTACCGCTTGCATCAAAATCAAATACGATATCGCTGTTGAAAGGTCGGTTTCTAATTTCTGTTTTGAGACAATCCAAATAATATCCTCTAGCAGTGACCCAGCCTTTGTTGTCAATTTCCTTATTAAAACGTTCGATAAGTTCTTCATTGGATAAAGCAAATAATGACAAAGTCCAAGCTGCAATTTCATTGGCATAAGGCTCTTCTGTTGGCAAAAATGTTGTTGAAAGGGCAAAATTTCCTTCTTCTTTTTGAATCCCATACTTTTGGATGTGGATATATTTTAATCCAAGAGGGATCAAAGCCACAAATCGTGCTTGGGTTTGGACTAAAAATGGTGCTTTTGTGTTTTGAATGCTAAAGCTTTTTCCTGTGAGTGCTTTTTTGTCGTCAAAATACAAAAGTTCAAATGGCGGACAATCAATCAAATCGAAAAGGGTGTTTATCTGCTGATGTTTGATTTGAAAAAAAGATGTTTGTGGCAATTCATTTATTAGATTTTTTACTACCAAAGTGGTAGTCTCCACATCAATGCAATAGGATGGCATAGTACGAGCTACTGATGCTTCATCAGAAATACTCAAAAATAATGTTTTCATAAACATAACAATTTAAATTTAAACTAGTGTTATGTCGACAAAATGCGATAAAGAATTTTGGTTTCTCAACACATTTGAACGACTGTTCCGCATACTAAGCCACCGTGTCGTGAGTTGATCGGTTGGCACCCCGATGAATCGGGATTCTTGATGCTTTACAAATATTGTAAATTATTTTTGAGTTGCGCAAGCAAATATTGTGAATAATCATAAATCTTTAAGGTCATAATATCGATCTATAATTTTCAATAAACTTATTTGAATTTGAAATACTTCATCTCGCAAGGAATTATTTTACAATATTAAATGAACTCACTAAAGACTAGTACCATTGTCGCAATCATTTTATATTTATGTATTTTACAGAAATAAGAATGGGATAAAAAAAGTAGATCCTTTCTACCCATAAGTTTAGCTTTTAATGGATTAACCGCAAGCTTTAAGCAACCTACTAAGATAAACTTAGATAATACCTCTTAATTGTAAATGATACTTCAATGATGAAGTTTCTTCGTAATCATCATCAAAAGGTGTTTGATCTTCTTGTTCTGCTGGAGAAAGGGTATTGTATTTATTTAATTTTTGGTAATAATACTTATCTAAAAGCTCTTGCAAATCAATGCAGTTTTGTAAAATGCTTGTTTTGAAGTAAACAGTATAGTCTTCATGTAAAACACATTTGCCGGTTTTTAAACTTTCCTCAGATACAACGTTACCAAACAACAATATCAAATCATTATACAAATGTTCTTGTTTTACTAACCATTTTAATAGATCTATTTCGTTGTCAAGAGTAATTGATTTAAATTCGTCAATCGCTATTTTAGCCTCATTTTCGATCATTAAGAATTGATAAATTTGATTGATATGCTCATAAAGCCAATAAAATGAATGATGATATTTGTAAAAATTATTTAGCATATCGATAGAATCATATAATTCTTCATATCTCTTAATCCAAG
Organism: Flavobacterium sp. K77; assembly: GCF_021608205.1. Lineage (NCBI taxonomy): Bacteria > Pseudomonadati > Bacteroidota > Flavobacteriia > Flavobacteriales > Flavobacteriaceae > Flavobacterium > Flavobacterium sp. K77. The sequence goes on from NZ_JAKIHO010000001.1 coordinate 958,315, forward strand.
TGATTATTTTATCTTTTGAAATCTCACTGTCATTGAGTTGTCTCATTTCATTAAGAGCAGTGATTGATTTGTTTTTTAAATTGTCATATGAAGCTGAAGGAACAAAAGTTACTTTTTCATCATTATAAATAGTAAAACTTAATTGTCTCTTATTTTCATCTATAACTCTTTTATCTGTGCAAAAATCAGAACAGTTGTAAATGCCTTTTACAGAACAAACCTCGTCATCTTGTATTATAAAATTGATATAGCGACCTGATTTATTGCCAACAAAGGCAATTCCTGTTTTATTTTTATTAATACATTCATCAGAATTACATTTACCCTCATAAGCAAGTAGCTTATTGTCCTTCTTTTGGAATTCCTTGAAGATTTCTTGCAATTTTTGAAGGAAAATAGTTTTGGTAGTATCTTGATACGTAATCTTGTCCTCTAAAATTAACTCTATGGCTTTAATATTCATTTCTGAAATAGCATTTATAAGTTTTGACGCAGCTTTTTTTACATTGGTAACATCGCCTAATTCTGCAAGCTTTTGAATTAATCTTAGTTGTTCGGGTGTCATAGATATTAAAATTTAAAATTCCTAGATCTAAAGCTATTTTAATTACTTGTTTTAATCGACAAACATTGTTACTCGAAAGTCTAGTGCTTTTTCCTTGCAATTAGGACAATAATTATTGACCATATTTAATTTTAAATCAAAGTTATTGATAGTATTATAATCGAGATTATTTCCTTTTAACACATCATCAGTATAGAATAGATATTTTTCTGAATTTTTGTTTGCTAAATAATTTATGTTTTCAAACTCTAAGGTTTCCTTATTAATTGCTGGAACTGGACAATTGGTTAGATAATTAAATCTGCCACCCCCAAATCTGAACTCATTAGAAAAACCACATGACTGGCATTTTGATTTTATTATATTTCCCATTTGATTTTAATATTTGAAATTATAGATTAGTTATCATTTTATTTTAAAATTCAGCCACTAAATCGGTAACTCGGTGAATTTTCTAAAAATTTAATTTGTAATTATTAGGGCACAATATCTAGCCCTCAACGTAGTGAGGTTTCAACGATTTACCCAAAAACTAAAGCTAGAATTATAGTTTATGAACATAATTCAAATGGTAAGAATAACCAAAAGTATAGCAATTTTTACAATTAAAGATTATTGTTCCCTCCACAATTAATTCTAAACGGTCTGAAACTTTTTTCTTTATTTGTTTTGTAATTTATTTGATATCCGATGTTTCCTTGGATTTGCTGTATGTTCACACTAGAAAAAATATCTATATCCTTAAACTTTCGATAAGAATTACAAATCTATTCCTCTGTTATCCCTTTTTCTCTCCAAATTAGATGACTTAATATTATGTATTTTGTATAGTTGCCCATTGTTAACTAAGATTTGAAAAAAATGTAATAACTACAAATTAATGTCGTCATTTCAATAACCATTTAGATGAAAACGCAGTACGCACTATCCAAAAAAATGTGTGTATTCAAAGGAATATTCTTCTCTACTAAAGTACAATTGAGCATCATTTATCTGAATTTTTTCTTCCAAAATAATTTCTAATCTTTGCGTTATATCCTGCTTAATTTTATTGAGGTGCCTTTCATAGAAATCGGTTTGAGATACTAATTTTTCAGGAAAATCGGTTGGATCCTCTTCTGAATAACAATATTTGTAATTATCATTCATTCCTGTTAAAAATATTGAAATAGAATCTTCTTTCATAGAAAATCCAATATGATATTTAGGAAATATAAAATTTCCAAAATCTAAAATATCCCCTTTGATAATATAGTCAATTGAAAAAGTTTTATTGCTTTTAAGTATTTGAAAGACAAACTTTTCATCGCTAATTTCATCAATTTTAACTTCCTTTAGTTGATTAAGATGTGCTATCGATTTCAATGATAAAATTGGATTGTATTCCAGATTGAGTTTTTCCAAATTTTTGAATGCATAAAGCATATCAATATTTTCAATTTCATTGCAACTTGCGTCAATAATTCTGAGAGTTTCAAGATTTGCTAAAGCACTAAGGTTTTTAAGTTTTTGATTGCCAAATTTAATTTCTTCCAAGTTTACGCAATATTTCAAGAAAGACAAATCGAGCATGTGCTCTGAGTAATTCAAATATAGAAATGTTAATTTCTCATAATCAGAAGATAGCAAAGTGTCTTTGTAATTAATTTGGCCACCCATTTTCTTCTGCAATTTTTTCATCGTTACATTTTGGAAGGGATCTCCATTAGTAACTAAACTATGTGTTTTACTTATATCATCTTTAGTAAATCCATTTTCTATCCAATAAAGATGATTTTGAATGATATCTTTTGTGTTTGAATCCATGTTGTATTTTTATTGAGGAATTTAATAACTAATTTAGACTGACATTCCTTAAAAAGGCAGATCTTCATCGTCTTCTGGTAGATCCACTGTGTTTTCATAGCTGCTATTGGGTGTAATTGTCAAAGGATTATTTACAACTTCTATTTTAAAAGCTTTTACATCGGTATACCATTTACCATTGTATTCTCTGCTTTCTAACTCGTATGATATGGCTAGAGAATTACCAATTTGAAGTTGGTTTTCAATTATCTTATCTCCCCAAATACTCACACATATTTTTTTTGGGTACTGCCCGTTTGTTTCGACAATTATGTCTTGCTTACGCCACTGCCCATTTTTACTCATTCCAATTTGGATAGGAAGAATTTGTATAAGAGTTGCCGTTATCATCATAATTTTATTTGAAAGCGATTATAATTAAAATGATTTTTTTGTCCCAAATAGTTACGAATCAATAAAGCACAAGATTCGATTTGGCTCTGGTGACAGCTGTATATTGATATTTTAAAGAAGGTATAAAAAATGAATTCAAAAATACTTTATCCCATTCGCCACCTTGTGCTTTGTTACAGGTAATGGAATGACCATAGGTTGCTCGAATGGCACCAATATAACGATCATCAGCAGCATTACCACTTTCACGATACACTTTATTTTTTGTAAATCGTTCGTGTCGTAATCTATTTTCTTGTTCTAATCTTAGTCCTTCCGGATTTAGAATACTCTCTAGCAATACATAGTCTTCTATAATTTCGTCTACTCCCTTTATTGACTTTGACAATAGTTTTACTGGAACAAAATGTAAACCAGCTACTTGCTCTACATCACAGGTGTTTACTTCTAAAACTGTAACATGATCACCGCTGTATAATTGAAAGTCATTTCTTCTCCAGGTACTTGTTACTAGTAAAAGGTCATTTTTTGTCAATGTTTTGATTTTACTTCCAAACAATTTTTCACGGACCACATTATTGAACATTTTATTCATTTTATGGGTTGCTCCAATTGAAACTATGCTTTCAAAACCATTATTTAGATATTCTTTTATATATGCTGATGATGCTTGTGAAATAGTTTGTTTTTCTACTCCTTCTAGCGTAACCTTCTCAAAATTTGCATTAATCCTTTCTCTAATGGAAACTGCATTTTTGAGAATATAACTTCCGTCTTCTTGACGTTTTACTTCTGTAAGCAAATGGGCAGTTCCATTTAATTGAAATTTTGCTTTAAGGTATTCCAAACAAAGGGCTTTTGAGTCTGTTTCATTAACTGGAGGCAATTGGTTTTTATCGCCAAGGAAAACAATCTTGTTTTCAGGATTTCCATTTTTAATAAAAATTATTAAATCACTTAGCAATGAGTTTTTAGATGTGAACATGCTCCCTTCTGTTCTGTTTACAGTTGATGACACTATTGATGCTTCATCAATGATGTATATTGTGGTCTCTTTAATGGTGTTTTCTTTTAATTCAAATATTACTTCACCCGTTTCAGGATTTGGCTTAGTATTGTAAATTAAAGAATGAATGGTGCTGTTTACCGTTTTAGATTTACGACCCAGAATTCGAGCTGCTCTGCCCGTTGGAGCTGCAATTTTGTAATTAACAGCTTTTGAGTTCAAATAACCAATAAGTGCTGTGGTAATAGATGTTTTTCCTGTTCCAGCAGCACCACATAATATGAAGAAATCCTCTTTGTTACTATCTTTAACGAAATCACTCATTCCTAACAAAGCTGATTTCTGTTGTGCTGTTGGACAATCAAATTGTAAATGGTCTAAAATTGTAAGTGCATTTTCCATAGTATGTTGGCTTTAGTATTTCAACACCACAAAGGAAATGAGGAAGTGTGCAGGTTTAGTGCAGGGCTATTTTTTTTTATTCTTTTAATTGATTATTGAAAATGTTTTATCCTTTTTAATCTTGTAATTGAACCAATTGATTATTCATTTCAATCAATTTTTTTTCTATTTCTATAATTTTAGAATTTACTTCTTGAGTGTTTGATGAATTTCGGATAAGTTCAAGAAGTTTTTCTACTAAATCCATTTTATCATAATTCATTTTTTCTTCTAAAGATTTTAATTCAATGTACCTAATACATTTGTCTTCTGAATTTGAAATGAAATTTATATTACGAAAAGTTGTCCCAAGCCAATTTCCTGCTCCATCTTCATCTACTATAACTGCAAATTTTGAAATATTTTGTTGCAAATCAGCAAAATGAATATTGTTTTGATTTACAAAATGCTCGTTTGCAAAATAAGTTACACCTCCGTTATTTGTAGCGAGGAAGTTTCCTGTCGGAATGAAATTACCATTTACTAAGCTTACCAGATATTTATTATTTATATCTTCCATTTTATAAAAGTCTTAAAGTGAGTTAATGTTGTTTTGAATAGTGGTCGAAACTTAAAGTAGATTTCCTAAACATTAAAATATTTTATTTGAGGTTTTTTTGACCTTTTATTTGATTCAAGATTGCTAAGTCAAGTTAAATTGATGATTTGAAACGAGAATATATGATTTTGGCTATAAGTTTTCTTAATTTTTTAAACCAAAATAATAAACTAAGCAATTCAAATAATGAAATGCTGCGTGTTTTAAAAAATCATATACTCTTTTAATAACGTTTTAATTATTTATTATTCTCCAACAACGATGTAATCTTTCATTTACATAGAGTCTAAAGCTATTATAGTCATTACCACTAAACTCTTATGCATAATACATTTTATAAACTACCTAAGTCATAGACAAAATAGCGAAATCACTTAGATTCTTAGCTTACTCTTACCTAAATTTTGACATTCTAAATTCTAAAACATAGAATATAATATTTTCGATTTCAAGAAGTTTTTAGAGTAAGATTGTTTTACTTTTCAACATTAAAAAGGAAATTATACGAATTAAGTAGATTACGATTAATTTTTCAGGACTAATATTATTGCTTCTTTCAAATAATTAAGATTTTCAATGATTTCATCGTAATCTTGTTTTCTTTTTAAATAAATAAATCTTCCCTTTTTGAATAGATCTAAATCTTCTTTTGAATATTTTTTATAGTCAATATATGAATTTGATACATCAATATTTAGATTTTTGATTGATCTCAGTATTAAATCTTCATTATTTATATCTGAACTATTTCTGTGACTTAATTCATTTCTTAAACTACTTAAAAATTCGATAGTTGCTTTTAAGGGACCTTTTTCTAATTCATAAGCTTTTATAAATGCTGAAAGTTTAGCATAATAACTAATCTGATTTATTGATTTTAAGTTGTTATTTAACTTATAAATTGAAAAGTTTTTCAATATAAATTCTTGAATGTAATCCAAGTTACCATAAAATTTTTCATTGTAGTAATAATTAATTAATTCTTCGGCTTGCATATGACCATATCGACAATATTCATCAAAATTAATTGTATCATTAATCCTTCCAAGTCGGTATTTGGACATTTCTATACAATCTCTAAATAATTGATTTCTCACAGATAAATTTTCAATTTCAGAATAGTCTATGATTTTTATACCGTCAATTTTTAAGTATTTTTCGATAGAACTTAATTTTATATTTATTTCTGAATTATGAAGGTCATCAGTTGTGTGAAATTTATTTTTCAAAGATTCTTTAAACCACAAATTCTCCTCCTCTTTGCATATTTCATCAATGAGAACGAGAAGCTTTCCTAAACTTTCTTTGCTGTATTTTGGCATAGTTACGATTTATAATTTTTCATAGCTCCTTCTAATCCAATTTCTAAAATTAAATCAACTATGTTTTTACCAATGTTATCTTTTGTGTCCTTAACTTCTAATGATTTATTAGGTACTAATGATTTTGAAGGAGTTGTTTTTAGAACTAAAACGTCAAATCGATTTTTCATCTTCAGGTACGTTTCATCCTTTTCACCCTTCACCATCTTTAAATATAATAGCTTTCCATCAAGAACCATGGCCATATTAGGTTGCCCTTTTTTAACATTTCCTTTTTCCCTGCAATATTTCTGAAGGAAGAAAGAATAAGATTTATCATAGCCATACGTTTCCCAATAGTATAACCATAGACGCAATTGTTTAATGTAACGGCGGGTCACATTTACTTTTTCATTTACCACTAGACCAGTTACTTCTTGGCGAAATCCTTCTTGTTGTAAACGTACTTTACTTTCCTTTACATGAAAATTTTGGTTGGCAATAATCTTTCTTACTTCTTTGTCAAACTTACTTCCGGAAACAAATATCTTTTCAAATTTGTTAGGAGATACCTCATAGCTGTTGTGTTTACTGCTAAATGTTATATCATCTGCATATCTTGTATAATTCAAACCAAAACGTTTGGCCACACCTGATAATTGTTTATCCATTCTTTCACAAATTGTGTTTGTCAAAGTTGGTGATGTAGGCGCTCCCTGTGGTAAAACAGCAGTTGTTATTTTAACCCAATTGTTATCTATAAAACGTTCAACCTCCATTGGGGTACAGGATAATCCTGCAATCATATTTGCAATCTTTTTCCTTTCATCTGAAGTATTTAAATTAAAAGGAGCTACTAATAATCTACCCCAAACACGTGCTTTATCAACACTTGGAAAAAAATCTTTTAGGTCTAAATTATAAACATAAATCTGACCAACATGCACCTTCGCGTTATCAACTATTGATTTACCCAAGACAAAGCCGGTTGCAGCAATGTGGGGCGCATGTATTGCTTGCAATATTATATTCAGAGCTTTTTGCAACTCTTTCAATCCTTTCACTGGAGCATAGATAGTTCTATCAGTCCCAGACTTCTTTTTTATAGTAAAAGAAGTATAAGATGGTTTTCTCACACTAGCTTTAAAACTCGTTTCGTCTTTAAGCAAAACAGTTGATATGTTTTTTTCTGACTTTACAGAATTGTTCTTTATTGAATCCTTACTTATGTAGTAATTCAACTGCTTTTCTTCAAAAGGAATCGTTTTATCTCCATACATTAATTTTTTCGCTTCATTCAATAAAGCGAGAAAATCATTCTTACTATCCATTTTTTTAAAAGCTTCTTGAATAGTCTTACTTTGCTCTGGAGTAATTTTCATATTATATTTTTACAAGTCTTTTAAAAACCGTAGTAGTTATTCTTTCTCTATGTATCCAAAGATCATAAATTAAAATCTAAAATAATTAAAGAAATAATTTATCAAAAAAGGTGAGGGTTTTGAAACAACATTGTATCAATGTTCCTAAAATCACATCACTAACATTCAGTTCCAGATTACTCTGAAACTACCAGCCAATTTAAAATATTAAAAATAATATTTCCAGCAGGCAAGCCTATCTTGCGATAGACATTTCAATATTTTACTACGGTTTTTCAAAGAACTTTTGTTTGACTCTGCAAACGTATAATTCAAGAGTGCGTTTTTGCTGCACACATAAATTTATTTTATACCTTGCATATTCTTAACTTGGTAAATATAAATAAAAACCCACAATGGCAATCACTAAAAACCCTTTAATTCGCTACAAAATTTTAGATAAGTGTTTTAGAAACCCATATAAAAATTATTATTTCGACACATTATTAGAAACAGTAAACGAAGCTCTTTTTGAGGTTACTGGTGTAGAAGAACATGTAAAGACACGTCAGCTGCGGGATGATATTGCTTTCATGAGAAGTCCTGAGGGATGGAACATCGAATTAGCGGAGCTATTTGAAGGAAAAAAGAAAATTTATCGATATGAAGATTTGAACTTTTCGATTAACAATGCGCCATTAAATGATGTTGAGATGGACCAGTTCCAATCGGCGATACAAGTTTTAGCACAATTTGAAGGTATGCCACAATTTGAAGGCATTCAAGCTATAATAGCCAAATTAAAAACAGATTTAAAAATAACCAACCACGAAAAACCCTTCATCGGTTTTGATAGCTCGCAAGATTTAAAAGGTATCGAACACTTCAGTACACTATATAATGCGGTACAAAATAAAACACCTCTACAGATCACTTATAAGGATTTTAAAACTGAAGATCCATATACCTATATTTTTCATCCTTATTATCTAAAGGAATACAATCATCGATGGTTTTTGTTTGGGCTGCATGTAGAAAGTTGGAAATCAGACTGGAATGTTGCTATTGACAGGATTGTAGCAATTGCACCATTTAACGTTCTCTTTATTCACAATGATACTATTGATTGGCAAGAGTATTTTTCGGATATGATAGGAGTTAGCAAAGCAGAAGGTGCCGTTTTAGAAAATGTTGTTTTGCATTTCAATCAATTGACCGGAAAATATATGGAGAACAAATCTATTCACGAAACACAAAAGCATAAATGGATTAATACTGACACATTGGAACTTAAAATTAATGTAATTATCAATTATGAACTCGAACGTTTAATTTTATCTTATGGAGATAGTGTTAAGGTTGTTGAACCTCAACATTTACAGGAACGGATAAAAAATAGACTTTTGAATGGGATGAATCAATATTAAGCTACATCTGCATTGATACAAACCATTTTTGAATTTGCCCCTAATGTTATTCTTTCTGAAAAAAAGTTCCCCACTAATCCTGTTGCTTATTAAAATAGGATTGGGTCAGCTGTTATTACAGATCAATTTTAGGAAAAACTTTATTGTGAAATATCTGAACTGCTCTTTTTCTAACAAAATTAAAATCATCATTATTATTTAAATCAAAATGTTTGTCACAATTTAAGCATACAAATACCTTTTCAGTTCCTAATACCTTTTTCTCAAATGGTTCCGCTATGAGTTGATTATCTTTTTCTTTATTGTTGAAATCAGGAATTGAAAAACCACTAGAAAATAGACCTTGTATTTGTTTACGATACACGTCATAAGATAAGTTACCTCTAGCCCAGATAAACCACCACTTATCATCGTTTTTTCGTTTGCCATATTTTATAATGTTAGGATGGTTGTCTTTTTGATTTATAAACCAATTTAATTGATCCTTGTATAATTCATTAGTCCCAATGGACTCTTTCATTTCATTTCCACAATCACTACAACAAACAATCCCTCTGTCCCGATGGCCTTCTAAATGACATTTATATTCTTGTCCGAAATTTTCCAAATAGCCCGCACGAGCCTTTAATTTTTCAGAACTACAACAAGCATTACAGTTTTTGCAAATGTACCAACCGCATTCAGCATCAAAGCCATGCGTTTTGCATTTAACACTATCTCTGCTATCTATAATATCTTCGCAATGACCATTCAAGCAATGGGAAAGGTATATGTCATTTACATTTTCCTCACAATCTTGATTCTTACAAGTAAACATGGTTACACCATGGAAAGCATAATTAGATTTGCTGCCTTTTGGTTTTAAAATAGAATTACATTTTCTGCAAGATAAATGCTCTAAAAATCGATTGACACGATTGATTACATTTAATAAAATTTCGTATTGAACTTCTTCGTACGGAATTTTTAAAACATTCAAAATATCTTCTAAAGTATAATTTTGCCAGTCTGTTGGCGAATGAGCTTTTCTGCATACCTCATAGCATTGAGTATTCTCACACCACCAAAATTCAAAGCTTGATTTTTTACACAATATCGGCTCGAGTGTTTCTGTTTTTAAAGCTTTTCTACCATCACAAAATGTTGAAAACCTTGGTTTGAAATGTTCCTTTTTCGTTTTTTGATAATGCATTTTTGAAGTACCATCCGCTAATTGATATATACCATTTTCCTCAATTACAGTTTTGCCAGAACATTTCTCAAAGAAACCATCAATCACCAATAAATCTTTTGGATTTTTAATTTGATTAGCTACTAAATCAAATATAGTAGTCCTACTTGTAGAAATCTTATTTTTTAGATCATTTGCTACCTTTAAAATCACACTCAATGTAAAATCCAATCCTACGCCATCAATTTCTTTGGCGTATTCACTTGTTTGGAAATCTATGGTTGTGATTTTATTCAAATCATCCAAACCAATATTAATTTTATTTTCAGCTATTAGTTTAATAATTTTTTTGAAAAAAAGTTTTTGACTTTTAGCTGACAATAAACCGGTATAAATAACAACCGCATTATAATCTATATCATCTACATAGTTTAAAACAAATAGCTGTAACTTATAAAAATCGGATGCTTTATTAAAGGCTGAATTAATGTACTCTGATTTATATTTTTGAGGAATATTTTCAATAAAAAATACTACCGTTTTAAAATCGTCATCTTTATTAATTAAACCATTTTTATAGTATGTCTTTGCTAATATGTTTATTAAATCATCTTCTTTTATTCGGTTGATATATTCTTCATATTCACTATGTTTTTCTTTTTCAGCGACATGAAAGTATGCTTGAGTTTTTCTTTCAAAATACTTCCTTTTTAAGACCATCAGTTTGTTGAAAACTTGGTCGAATGGAAATTCAGAAATGATATTGTCTTCCCAAAGCCTTAAATGTTGTTCTTTGGGAATAAATTTATAATCTATTGGTAAATTAAATTCTTTATAGATTTTAATAACTGAAACTAAAAAATCATATTTGCTATTCTCATTTAAAGCGCAAATTTCCAAAAAGAGTTGATCTAAAATTTCTTTCTTCTGTTCAATACTAAATCGAACCAACAATTTGGTTGCATTATGTAAATCCCGTTTTAAATACTCACGAAGTTCTTTCTCAATTAATTCATAAGTAATCTCTAGTTTTTCTACTTTTACCCAAAGATTAAAGACTATTGTTGGGTTTAATTTTTGGCTTATATACTTAAAATTAACAGGTATATTAAATGTTTGGTATATAACCAAAAGTGAACTTAAATAACGGACCTCATAGTCTTCATATTTGTCAATAGCATCTTCTAAAACTAAATCTAAAACTTCTTTTTTTTGTTCATTACTAAGACGAGAAAGGAATCTAATTGTATTCTCAATTATCGAAATATGTGTAAAGTTTTTAGCTAGCGCTAATGTTTGATGAGTTTTATTTTCTTTATTTAAATTTTGTTTTACGTAACTAGTAAGATTTTCTTTAAGCTGATTAAATTCGATTTCAATATCGTTATTATCTTTCCATAACTCGAATAATTGATCTGGCTTTAATTCCAATAAAAAGCTATTAAAATAAGTCAAGTCAATTCGACAAGCTTTTAGGAATGAAGGAATGTGTTGTAGCTTATCTATTCTGATGTCTTGTAATCGTATTTTATCCTCTAAAAAAACCTTAATTGCTGTTCTATCATCATCAGTCAACTGCACCGACAATTTTGAGATTTGACCAATTACAATATCAATTTTTTTACTCAACAAACTTTGAAAATAATTCAAAAGGTAAAAAACCAGATAGTTTATGTCTTTTTCATGAGCAATGTCATTTACCGCAATAGCTCTAATATTTGATTTTTTTGTATCAACTTCTTTTTTGTTCAAGGTTACTACAACTTCATCACCAGGCTTTAAATATTCAGGATTATCATACAGGTAGGACTTGCCAGAAAAATGTATGTCGGGCATACCTTTCAATTCTAAAAATCCATATTCTCCTTTAGTCTGTTGATTATAATACCACTTTACTGTTGCAATAAAGCGATAGTTTTCATTATCCACATAGGCAAGTATCGAGTCTTCTTGTTGCTTACGTAATATCCTTTTTTTTACGATATCGTTACTATGGATTGCTACTATTTTATTGTACGTTTCTTCCGGAACTTGCTGATCTATATTAAAAAAAGTGTAGTTTACATGTTTAAAGTATAGCTTTAATATTTCCAGTTTAATATTTAATTCAATAAGTATTTCACTAATTCTCATAGTTGACTTTTATATTTTTTCTAAGAACGGCAAAAGTTTTATTTTAGTAATTAAGTACTTTTTAAATCCCCCTTACCTTACTATTATACAAATCATTGAACCACATTTTTTTGAACATAAGATTCACGCGATCTTCCGATAGTTTATTGTAGAGTTCTAGCTTAGTGTTAATGAAATTCAGTAATTCATTATCGATCTCTTCGCTGAATTTATCCTGAATATTGTCTCTTGAATTATTCTTATTGAAAAATCCCATCAACTCTTGATTAGAGTAAATTTTATCCTTCATCTTTTTAAATTCTACTTTGTCTTCCTCTGATAAATCAATACCAAAAGTATCGTTGAGAACTTTTATGATATTCGTTAACAAATCTAGTTCGTCCTCATCTTTTCCTGCTGATCCACCGGGAGTCATACCGTACATTTCTCCATTTTCAGAAACTAATGCTAAATCAGTAGTATATTGATGTTGAATTTTATAACTATCCAATTCAACTTCGCCTAAAACATCTAATGGAAGATTTGCTTTTATGTAGGGTAACATTTTCACCAATGCTGTTAAGAAAACATAATATTTCTCTAGCTCAACATCTGTAAAAGTGATAATTTGACTTAAAAATCGATATAATTTTAAGAAGGTTTGCGCTTCTGCTTTGAAACTTGTTTGCTCTAGCTCGTCTAAAGATTCTTGAAAACGTTTGCTTACGGTTACTAAAATCGGATTGAGCTTTTCATAGTTATTTCCTTTTCTAAAAAAGATATTAGCAAAAGCTTCTATTTCATTTTGATAAAATACATTAAAACTATCTACTTTGGTTTGTACTGTATACAAGCTATTTGGATCCGTTTGATTGTCTTCTGCCATAAAATTTTCACCATAAAAATGTTGAAAATCTTGCTGTATCAATTCGGGATCATTAACAAAATCAAGCACCATAGTACTTTCTTTACCACGCATGGTTCTATTCAGTCGGCTTAACGTTTGTACTGAAGAGGCACCACCTAATTTTTTATCCACAAACATGGTGTGCAACAAAGGCTCATCAAAACCTGTTTGATATTTATTAGCAACAATTAAAAAACGGAATTGAGGTAGCTTTAAAGCCTCAGGAATCGATGTTTTTCCTGCTAGCTGGTTCATACTTGCTTCTGTATATTCCTCATTGGCTTCATGGTCTTTTACTGTACCCGAAAAAGCTACCAATGCACTATAAGGCAACTTCATTTCTTGCATGATTTCATCAAACTTTCGCTTGAAACGGACAGCGTGCAATCGCGATTTAGTTACCACCATTGCTCTAGCCTTTCCTTGAATTTCATTTTGCGTTTTACTCACAAAATGCTCTATCATAATGCGTGCTTTTCTTTCTATAGCATGATCTTGCAAATCAGCGTACGAACCTAAGAGCCGAACCGTTTTCTTTTTTTCGTATTCTTTATCATCAATATCAGATCGTTTAATGATTTTGTAATAACGTTTAAAAGACATGTAATTTTTTAAGACATCTCGAATAAAACCTTCTTTGATGGCTTGCTCCATGGTATAGTAATCAAAAGCTTTTAGATCACCATTTATTTTACGGCCAAACAATTCCTCAGTTTTTGGTTTTGGGGTTGCTGTAAATGCAAAAAAAGAAATATTAGGTTGTTTCCCTTTTCGTTTGATTTCATCGGCAATAATATCGTCCAGATCTTCTGATACATCTTGGTTCTCCGCTTCTTCAAGTGATAATGATTTTTTTAAATGACGTGCTGTTTCACCAGATTGTGAACTATGTGCCTCGTCTATCAAAACCGCGTACTTACGCTCGGGCATATTGGCAATCGTCTGCGATATTACCGGAAACTTTTGAATGGTTGTGATGATAATTCGCTTACCCTCTTCAATGGCTAATTTAAGATCTTGCGCTGTTTTGTTCTCATCAATATAAGCTACTAATCCTGGTGTATTGTCTAGCTGACGAATGTTATTTTGGATTTGCTTGTCTAAAGCCCTACGGTCATTCACAATGATTACCGAATCGAATAAGGCTTTATTATCAGATTCGAATTGGTAAAAACCCGCTAATCGATAGGCTAACCAAGTAATTGTATTTGATTTTCCAGAACCTGCTGAGTGCTGAATTAAATAATTTTTTCCAGCCCCTTCATCTTTTAAAGTTGTTAGCAAGCGTTGCACCGCTCTGCGTTGGTGAAAACGTGGAAATAATAATTTAGTTGATTTCTTTTCTTTTAATCCCTTAGTTAGCGGGTCGTATTCCTTTTCTACATCAGTTTGAATATTGATGTAGTTTTGCAATAAATCCAATAAAGAATCTTTTTTTAATACATCTTCCCATAAGTAAGAAGTTGCAAAGCCGTTGTCGTTATAGTTTTCTAAATTCTGATTAAAAGGCAAAAAGAAGGTGCTCTTTCCTTTCAGTTCTGTGGTCATAAAAACTTTCTGAGTACCTACCGCAAAGTGCACCAAACATCGCTTGAATTCCAAAAACGGTTCTCCCTTAGGATCACGATCCTGTATGTATTGTTTGATCGCATTATGGTGATTTTGCCCTGTCAATTCGTTTTTTAGTTCAAGAGTAACAACAGGAATTCCGTTGACAAACAAAACAAGGTCAATTGAATTATTATTCTTTTTGGAATATTTCAATTGGCGTACCACGGCCAAACGGTTTTTTTGATAATTTACTTCATGCTCCGGCGTTTTGTTATTGGCAGGTTGCCAATACACCATATCAAATTGAACACCTCTATCTCTTACTTTGTTTCTTAGTAAATCAAGAGTTTTGTCTTTATGGTCTTTATAGGTTTTGGCAATATTAGCTACAATCTTCTCTTCTACTTTGTCACCATATTGGTCTTCTTTAAGTATATTGTATTTCTCTGGCTGCGTTTCTTGAATAAAACCGATGACCTCAGATGGAATGAGACACAATTCTTTATCATAAGCCAAAGGAGAGACTTCATGAAATCCTCCTTGCTCTACCAAGTATTTTACAATATCTTCTTCTAGATGAATTTCTCTTGTACCTTGTGCCATAAACTTTCTTTTATTAACCTCGACTAGATGTTACTTTTAAACAACTAATATTTTTTCCATTCTAAACTTTTAAAACCACTTTCAAGAGCCCATTTACGCCAAACTGCCTCCAAGATTTCATTATCCCTCAACCCTTGCTCATTTTTATAACTAAGCATTTTATCATCTTTGTCTCTTTCGTGAGTTTCGTAAATGTGTAAGTTTATGAACTTGTTATTTGCTGCTTTTAAGGGTTGCAAACGCAATGATTTATTTTTTTCGAGTGCATTTTTAATATCCGTTTTGTTTGCCTTGCAATAATCCCTTACTTTTTGAATTTCTGAACTACCAAAGTAAAATTGACTATTACCCTTTCTATTGAAATACTCTAAATATCCGTCTGTGAAGATATAAATATGATTATCATAATTGATCTGTGTAGTATCAACTCCATCTGTGAGTATGGTGTCCTTTTTGATGATACCATCATTTTGATTTTTTTCTATTAAGATACTTATTAAGTCAAGGCCTTGGTTTCTTATCGTAGCATATGACTCATTAACTTTATTTTCAAAATCAACAAGTTGCTGCTTTAAACCTTTGCTTTTATAATCACCTGTTGAGTTTACAAACTGCTGTTTTGCTGCGACACCTTCGATTTGATCAATATCAATTGATGCGATCATTTTGTCTGAAAAAGAGGTATATAAAATAGAAGATCTATCCCCTATTTTTTCTCCTGGTTTTACACATTCATTTTTAAAATAGGAGATTAATTTTTTAATTTCCTCCATATCTTTATTCGGCTTGTTGTCAATACGACTGGACATATCTGAAAGAATAACTAAATTCTGATAAGTTATTTTTTTATTCTGAGGTTCAGAGCCACAAGACCCTAAAATAAATACTCCCAAAAGGGCAACTACAATTTTATTCATGTTATTGCAAATAAATTAATTTGATACTTGTTCGATTTCTTTTACTCTGCTGGCTACTTCGTTAGAGGCATAAAATTCAGGTAGAAACTCAATAAAACCTGATTTGTAAGCAGCAATAACCCCATTCAAAATTACTTCGGTAAACAATTGTCCACTTGATATTCTTGCGTTATAATCCTCATAAATTACTTTGATTTGCTTTTGCAATTCAGCGTATTTATTTTCAATTTGGGTTTGCATAGTGTTTATTGCTGTCTCTAATTGAAGCTGTTTTTCTTTTGCGTCATCAATTTCACTATTTTTCTCTTTCAAGAGTGTATTGATGTTTTCTTTATCGGCAACAAGCTCAATCATGTCAAGATCTAATAATTGAATTCTTCTGTTTTTTTCTGCATCTACAATTTCTCTTCTTGAATCTTTATAGGCTTTGATTACGTTATCAATTAAAAAATGCGTTAGGATAAGTGGAAACATCCCAAAAACAAAGATTAACCAAAATTCACCATGTTTAACTACTTCCCACAGCTGCATGGTAGACGCTTTACCTACTAACAAAGATTTAATTTCGTCAGTGTTTATAGCCACCATTGTTGAAACTAAAATATCAAAAACCAATAATCCTACCCAAAACATTGCTTTATTAACGACTTTGTTTTCGCTACCGATGATTTTTAAATTTGATAATAAAATTGGTATCAAGAAAAATAAAGCAGCTATAAAACCAAATAGAGGCCCTTGCAGTTTGAATATTTTAATTAATGCATTGGCATCTACAAGTTGAGGAAGGCCCGGATTGATTCCCGCTTGTAAAGAAGCACGGATGGCATTTCCTTCAAAAAATACTTTGTACACTGCTGATGCGAAAAATACAGAAAGGTAACAGGAAAATAGTACAAGACCTATTACTATGAATATGGTGCCAATGCTCCAAAATTCTTTTGTAATCAAAGTGAGCTCTAAACTATTTCTTTCAAGTTTATTTTTTTCAATGTCTTTGTTAATTTGCAACAATCCTTTTTGACCAGTATTAGAATTTCCCGATTCTAAAATTGATTTGTCTTGTTTTAGATCATCCAATTTTTGTGCTAGTTGTTTGCTTTCGAGTTCATTATCTCTTTTGGCAACTGCTAGTTTTTCTTGTTTTTCGGTATCAATATTTATTTTAGTACTCTCGTACGCAATAGCTATGTTTGATGCTAGTACATTTTTTATGTTACCAAGTCCTTCATCTGTGGCATAGGTTCGTACTTCCTCTTTAATGGTATTGTATTCTGTTCTAAAAATATCAATGTTCCCTTTATTTTCTTTCGATTTTTCGTAACCATCTGCTCTGTATTTTTCAGTATCGATTTGCGCAGCAGAATACACTAAGCTATGCAGTTGTTTTGAAAAAGTATCGATAATGTTCATGGGTTGTGTTTCGGGTGTTTTAGTCTCGGTCATAATTGTTTGTTCACTGACCGCTATTTGATGGTCAATATTATACTTAAGGCGTTCAAATTCTGATAGGAATTGGGAATAAATAGCAAAATCAGTAGATACTTGAATGTTTTCTACATTATTGTTACTGGCATTTAAAGAATAGTTATAAGACCCATTAATGGACGTTTTATTGTCAATTAAACAAAATTTATGATGCATGATTCCACGAGCATCACCCGTTTCAAATGCGTGAACACTTATGCCTGCCCCTTTAAGCATTAGCTTAACGGTTTCGTTTTGAGCATTTGACGACAAGATAACATCTACTAATACGCCACGATTTTTGGCATCAACAAAAGCCATTGCAATTTCTCTGTCAGTAAAATAGGCCATAGCAAGATAGATGCATTGCTGTGCATTGTTAATTTTAGAGAGAATTCTTTGCTTTATCTCAGTTCCATTTGTAATAAGGTCGCTCATAGTATTTGATTATAATTTTAGTAGGTTTTATGTTGATTTTTATTCTTTTCTATTTTTTGGAGGTTGCCAATCACGAACATCTATTTTACCTGTAACTGCTTCTGAAATTATAGATTGGCGATAGGTTTGAAGTTTTTCGATTTGAAGCTTATTTTTATCATTTAAATCATCAATTTTCGAGGTGGTAATATCTATAAAATTAACAATTTCAGTTTGTTCAGCTATTGATGGGTATGGAACAATAAAATTACCCAATTCTTCCATAGATAAATTTGGTTGTGCTGATTGTACCGCATTTAACCAAATTTGCTCGTAAATTTTAGATGATTGAAGCCAAAAATGTAAAAATTTATGATTTTCATTTTGTTTTAATCTCATAAAACAAACAGCCTGATTTGTATTAGCAGGCGTTAATTCTTTTGGTAAGACTGCAACTTTACCAATAGTTGCGCCAGCAATTACAAACAAAATATCATTTTCCTCTAATTGAGAGCGTTTTAATATTTCATGAGTTTCAACATCAATAAAAAATTCAGGAAAAAAAGAAACTTGAGTTTCTTTAATATTTTCAGCTTTTAAGTATCTAATACCTTCATCGGTTAATCCTCGTCCTTCTGTTGATGGTGTAGTCCCTTTTGAAATAACAGAACATAAAAGTTTAATTTTTGAAATGCCCCAATGCTCCGGAATTTCCCCCAACCAGTCTACACCACTATCTTTCATAGGTGCATTTGGGTTTAGTCCTTTAGTTACCGCTTCGTTTATCACGGCTTGGCGTTTCTCTTTAAGCAAGGCAATTAAACGCTTTTTCTTTTCGATGGTAGCATCAATAAGATTCGTTTTGTAATCAAGGAAAGCGGCGATTTGGGTTTGTTCTTCGAAAGAAGGGAATGGAGAGTAAAAATTTCTAATGGTAGATATAGATACACCTCCTATTAATCCTGATAAAGAATTAAAAAATTGATTTTTAAAATTATCACTTAAAGCATAATAATATAAAAATTTGTTATCATAATCAAAGCATGCTAATTTGTTTACGAAATATACATCTTCATTAAGATAACCTATCTTTTTTCCAGCATTGGCACCTTCAATGCACAAGACAAAACTTCCTTTTGGAGCTAATTTAAAATTGCCGTCATCTTTAGGAATTCTAATTCCATTTTCAAAATTAACTTTACCAGTATCTTGTTCAACATCTTTAGTACTGATATATGCAATATTGTTTAAATCATAAGACTCATATTTTTCTTTTAAATCTTCATTTAAGCTATTTCCATTAAATATATTAGAAATAAACTTCAATTTTGTAATTGACCATTCATTTGGTATTTCACCAATCCATTCAATACCGCTATTTTTATAACTATCGTATCCTTTCATTAGTTCAATAATTCATTTAACAAAGTAGCAATATCGTTCTCAAGTGATACTATTTCTTGTTTTACCTCAGTAGCGGCACGCAAGCCCTTGTATTCATAAAAATACTTGGTAAAGTTGATTTCATAGCCAATGCGTGTTTTGTCAAAATCAATCCAAGCATCGGGCACGTGAGGCAGTACTTCGTTTTCAAAATACTTTTCGATATCGGCTGATAAAGGCACGTTTTCTTTGTCGCGTTTTTTGCTGTCCGGCTTAGGGTTTTTGCTTTTATCCAAAACTTTATTCCCTTTTTCGTCATACAATGGTTGCTCTACCGTGAGTTGGTAAAAACCAAAGTCCTCGTTGTTATAGATTTTGCAATCCTTGGTGGTTTCAAAATTGGTATACAATTTTAAAATATCAGCAATGTGGTTTTCGGTAATTTCGTTACGCTTGTTACCCAAGCTTTTTTTGTTAGAACGGCAGTATTCTACAGCATTAATCAATTGCACTTTGCCTTTGCGGTGTTTTTGTTTTTTGTTGGTCAAAAACCAAATATAAGTGTTGATTCCGGTGTTGTAGAACATATCCTTCGGCAAAGCCACGATACATTCTAACCAATCGTTTTCGATAATCCATTTGCGGATATCGCTTTCGCCAGAACCCGCGTCACCTGTAAATAAAGGGGAACCATTAGTAACTACTCCAATACGGCTTCCTTCGCGCTCCATTTTAGAAATCATGTGCTGTAAGAACAACAATTGCCCGTCAGATGTACGCGGTGTACCTGCATAAAAACGACCTGCTGGATTTAAGGCTTCGTTTTCAATAAAACGTTGGTCTTTTTTCCAAGTTACCCCATAAGGAGGATTGGCCATCATGTAATGAAAATACTTGCCTTGAAATTGATCTTCAGAGAAAGAATTACCGTGTTTTACATTGTTCGCTTCTTCACCTGTAATCAAAGCTTCGGATTTCGCAATCGCATAGGATTGCTCATTCAATTCTTGTCCGTAGGTTTGAATAGTTGGTTTGTTTTTGCTGTCTTTTAGCAAAGTATCTAAAATGTAGTTTTTACCCAGGTTAACCATACCGCCGGTACCACAAGCCGGATCAAAAATGGTACGAATGATACCTGTTTGAGACAACTCGTCTTTCTCTGTCGAAAACATGATAGTGTTCATCAAAGCAACCACATCACGAGGAGTAAAATGCTCTCCCGCAGTTTCATTTGATTGTTCGTTTGAGATACGAATGAGCTCCTCAAAAACATAACCCATGTCGTGATTGTCAATTTTGTCGCTGTGCATATCGATTTTGCAAATGGCATCAATCATTTCATACAGCAACTTGTTTTTGATTAATCGGGCAATGATTTTATCGAACTGAAAATTTTCTAAAATATCGCGTACCTCTTTGTTGAAACCATTGAGGTAATTATTGAAATTGATTTCGATATTACGAGCATCATCTTTTAAAGAATGTAAGGTATGATTAGAAACATTGTAGAATTTAAGCCCACCCGCTGCTTTGCGTAAAATAGGATCTAGTTTGTCCTCAGCTACTTTGTCTTTGAAATTATGATAGGTAGATCGAACGGTTTCGTTTAATCCATCAAGAATACAATCTAAACGTCGGATAACGACAAAAGGTAGTACGACATCACCAATTTCATTTTTCTTGAACGCATCACGCAATACATCATCGGTGATTTGCCAAATGAAACCTACTTCTACTTTAGTGTTATTATTGTTGCTCATTACTGTTGTTTTAATTTTATGCTGCAAATATAGGGTGTTGGTGTGCGGGTTTGGTGCAGAGGAATTAGAAAGTTAAATAATTACATTCTTTATCACCAATAATAAAAGCTGGATTGTTAGCTTTAAGAAAGTTTATTTGAGTTTGTAAATCATTATAAACTTCAATTGCTAATTTGTGATTTTCTGCATTCCCAAGACTTGAATATCCAATTTCTTTACCTTTTGTAATTCTCTGACCTTTACTATTGAAAAAATTGAATGTGTCACCAGAATTTATTCTTTTGTAATTAGTTAAAATTGTTCTGTCGTGTTCTTTACTTGTTTTTATAAGGGTAAAATTTGGTTGAACATTTGTTGTTTTGTTCAATACAGCTCTTATTTTTGGTAGTAATATAGGATAATCAACATCAATATTACTAGGATTTGTAAATACAACGATATTAACTTTTACATTGATGATTTCTGATAATGTCTCCAAATAACTAATCAGGTTAACATCTATTGTATCTGTGTCAGTATCCTTATTCTTTAAAATAAATGGGTCAACAATGATAATATCTGTTAAGGGTAAAGAAAAAGATGAAAGATCATCCCAAGAATTAAAAGTGGGGGAGCAAATTCTCCATCTCTTTTCAAAAATATAATCTTCTTGAAAGAGAAATAATTTATTAAACAATTCTAATTCTTCTCCAGGTCTTGCCATAAGCAATGTGCCTGTATCGTTTAAAGCATTGAATCGTTCGTCATTAATCAAATAAGCAGATGACAATTGACTAGAATTAAAATTTTTGTAGGTGTTTGATTTTAGAGGTCTTGGAGGAAAATTATTTCCAAAAGCAAAAGTGTTGTTTTCTCCAACACCTTGAGAAAAATCTGCGTACCAAGACATTAATTTTTCATCTGTCTTAAGTTCATCTTTTGGGAAATTAAAAAAAATATTCAATTGTTTCTTTAATGTTTTTATACAATCATTGTATAAACTTTCAGCTTTGGAATTTATTAGTGATAATAAATTTTCTTTATCGATGTAAATATCCATATTTAAGGTAAATCAAAAATTAAGTTACTATTTACATCAAAAAAGCCAGTTCCAAATTCAGTTGTGAATCTACCATCTTTTCGATATTTCATTTCATAAGGACCATCTTTATCAAAATAAATTACTGAAAAAGGATTGTATTGAATCCGCATAGCTGGGACTTGACTAATATCTGATTTTGTATATTCAACGAACAGTACTTGCGATTTTCTGATAATATATTCCGAATGAGTTTCTACAATAAACTGAATACCAAATTCTTTCCATGTTTCTAAAAATAACTCCGCCAATAGGGATTGAAAAGCTGGATGTAAATTAGCTTCCGGCTCTTCTATTAGAATGCAAGGACTAGAGCTTATAAAACTACTATCCCTTTTTTGATCTTTTAATTGATTTTCTTCATTGATCACATCAGCGATACGAAGTAAAATAGTGAATATTTGACCAGCACCGAACCCTTTATCAACCAGGTTTATCACGTCGCCATTTTCTTGAATTTCTATTTTTGATGCTAAACCTTCTATAGGTCTAATGTTATAGTCTTCGCCAATGTCAAAGAAGTCTTTTGACATCCATTTTTTAATAAAAATATCTGCTTTACTTTTTTTCTTAATAGGGTTTTCGGAAAGACTTTTAATAATATCATAGATATCATTGTTCCCATTGTCATTTACATACAAACGGGTTTGTGTATTTCGGTTTGGTGTTAGGTGTGAAACGTTCAGATTCAATGCATCAACAACAATGTCACCTAACGACGACAATCTAAACAAATCACGATTAGTATTGCTTAGCCCAATTTCTTTTTCATTATCTCTAAAATATTTACTTAAAACTTCGCGTATAATTTTATCTATAGATTCTGAGCCCCCAAAATCTCTTAATTTGAAAGTTGGATTGAACTGTAAATCGTCCTCGATTTTATTGTTTTCAAGGTCTTTTATTTTTTTGTTTACCTCTTTCAGTTTAGCTTTTAACGATTTTACTTTGTCTAAAAACTGTACTCTTTCAATACTGGTTTTATCTATTTTTTTTAAAATTGATTCACTTTCCTTTAAATCATTTTCAATAACGATCTTGAAACTATCCAATTCATTTTTGTTTTCTTGTTCGTCAAAAATATCAGGATCATTATTTCTGAAATTTATAAAACTGTTATCAATCGTTAATTTATATTCATCATCCGCTAAGTTTGTGATGCTGAATAATGAATTATCGTATTTACTTTTAAATTTCAAAGATTTGAGTTTGCCTTTTTCAGATCTATTATCATTATTATCTAAAGGATAAAAATGATAATCAATAAAATAATCTTTGTTTTCAATAGAAAAATTTATGTCCCAAAGTTTTTCTCTAAAATTTTGTCTGTTTACTGCATTGGAAAAACAATCAATTTTGTGATTTCTGGAATGCTTTTGATTGAAATTTAATTCAAAATGATTTTTAGAACTTCCAAAACCATCCAATAGCATTAATGCTTTCATAACGCTAGATTTTCCAGAGTTATTGGTTCCAGTCAGAAAGGTAATCGGAGCTAAATTAAGTTCCCATGTTTCTTTTATTTTTCTGAAATTCTGTATTGTTATTTTTTCCATTTAGTATTTATATCAAACTTTGTTTGTGCAATATTAGATTTATGCTGTGCGAATTTAATTTATAATTCTTACGAAATCAATGTGCAGATTTTAAAATTATACAAATTCCTTGCTTTAGTTTAGCTATTTTGATCACTTGGCCAGGGATCATTCTTCAATTTCTAATATTCCGCTCTCTAGCTCTAATGCTTTAACCGTTTGCACTGCATTACCTGCAATCCCTCTAATAGAGCCATACATGTGAACCGTATTGTTAATTACCTTATCAATTTGCTTTTCACGCTGGCTCCAAATGCGTTGCATAGCCCGTTTTTCACTTGCTAGGTCGGATTGCATTTGAGTGAATCCCTCTGTAATTCCTTCCATTTGTAATCTAAACTCATTACTGGTTAGAAAATCATACAGCATTTCCATCTTGTCTCCTTTGTTTTCTTGTGATTGAACCGCCTGACTTACTTGAATTAATGATTGACGCAATACAGCGCTTAATCCTTTGAATTCTTCAAATGTACAGATCCAAATGCCATCTCTAAATCCCATTCTGTCCATTCCAATTGGCATAACTTCGGTAACAAGTACCCCTAGATTTACTTTTTTAGCACGAATGTCATTCTTGAACTTTTCTATCCAATTTGCGCTGAATGCCTTTGTACGTTTGCTTTCATAATAAATTGTGCCACAATTTTGTAGTTCTCTGGTATTTACAATTTGTAAGCAATCCGCACCGTTAGCTCCTTTTTTTATTTCATCTATTGTATCTAACGGGAAGTTGGAAGCCAACCATTCTTCAATAGCCAATTCCATTACTTCGCCTTGTAATTGCATAGAACCTTGTTCTTGCTTGCGTTTCATTTCTTCGGTTAGTTTCTTTTGGGCTTCAATTTGCATTAACAATTCTTTTTCACGGAGTTCGCTTTTATCTTTTTCCGATTTTTGAATTCGTTCTCTCTCAATAGCAATTTGTTCATTTAACTGTTTTTGCGCAGCTGCTTCGATAGTATCTTTTAACTCCAATTTTTCTCGTTGTAGTTTTGCAACTTCACCCTCCATTTTGCTTAACTCACGTAACTTGGTCGATTTCTCTGCAAGTTCTTTTTCCATTTCGGCAACACGGTCCTTGCTTTCCTCTTCGAGTTTCTTTTTTAGCTTTTCTGTAATTTCTTTTTCAGCAGCTTTACTTTCTTTTTCCAAACGCTCTGCAAATAGGGCATTTTCCTTCTTCTTTTTTGCTTCAAATTCTGCTTGGGCCTTAGCTAATTCATCGTTTTTAGCGGCTAATTCTTTAGCTTGTTCAGTTTCTTTTTTGAGATATTCTTTACGGATACTATCTTCTAATTGGTGTTTTAGAATATCATTTACATTGATAGAGGTTCCACAATTAGGACATTGAATAGAAGTTTGATCAGCCATGAGATTAACATTTATTTGGTTTGCAGTACAAAACTATGACTTATGTGTGCGCATTTAGCGCACATGTGCTTTTTAGTTTGTATATTTTGTGATTGAGTCCTTAATTTATTTATTTGCTACAAAGGCTAAAATATAGATTATTTCAGCAGTAATAATGAGGGAAACCGTAACGCGAATGTTGTTGCATTTTCATTTAATTTCATTTTTGTAAAGAGACAAAAAATTTAAGTGCTTTACCATACCCACTTTTAGTGATATTTCTCTACCATATTGTCTCGAGATAAAACTGTAATTCTTGAAGCCGAATTATTTTGTTGTTTTGATGAATTTGGTCTAAAGTTCAGAAAATGGGGTATTTGTTTCCTGAAGCAATGTAGGTGGTTTTAAGAATATGTTTTGGAGTTGAACAGTGCAAGATTGGCATCACGTTTATTAGTGACAATGCATTGTAATGGCTTATCATTATTGTCATCCATTACAATGTATTGCAGATCTGTTTGATTGGTTTTGAGTCCTGAGCATAGACACAAATTCCAAAAGGGGAGTGCTTATTTATTTAGGTTGATCTTGTTTATATCGGGTTATTTTTGGAGTTAATTTTTTTGAAACAAGAACTCGTGCGTATCAATTACTGCACCTCTTGCCATCTGTACTAAATTGCCTGTTTTTTTTAAAAATATTCCGAGTGTTTTTTCATTATAAACCAATTTCATTTCGGAAGAATAATCAGTTACCAAATACATATCACCTTCTAACTTAAAAAAAGGAATTTCAGACTTGCCTTTTGCTTTGATTCCTTTGTTAACGACAACGCCATTAGTTAAGGTCTCTTTTAGCACTGTATCGCTTTTTTCTTTTGAAGCTACTTTAGCATAAGCTACCATCATATTCAGCCATTCGTTACTGTCAATCAAGTACCATTGTACTTTGTTAAAGTCAATCCCTTGATCGCTGATCCAACCGAAGCTGGTAAAAGCAAGTAATACCATCTTTTTACCATCTAGTTTTGGATTATCCGATGGACTAAATTCTTGAATTTTAAAAGAAATGACAGAGGTAGCAGACATGTCTTTTGTTTTTTTTCCATTAAAATCAAGTGTTTTTAATGAAAAACTATTTAACTCTGGGTGACTTTCTAAAATATATTGCGTAGCGGTTAATTCTGCTCTTTCTTTCATATCCTCTACGGCAACAATACCTGCCCCGATGGCTAAGAGACCTCCAGCTACTGCAGCTGCAGCACCGCCATTTTGTGATTGTGCCTGTTTTGGTACAAGTGACAGGATAAAAATTAAAATTAGAGTTATTTTTTTCATTTGATGGTGAAATTTAGGTTAATACTATTGTGACAAATCTAAACTATAAAATACCGTTTACTTTACGGCTTTCCACATTGCGAAAATTAAAAAGACCAAAATATTCTTATGATGTAATTAGCTGTACGATTATGAATGATTAAGAAGGGGGTGAAATCACAAAAATATATTACTCATCAAAATAACTCTAAGATGTTATTATTGACGATTGTAAACAAGTACCCCTCTCAAATTATTTTTTGAGAGGGTTGGTACATTTCTGTTTGATTGATCATGTATTTTAAAGATCTTTCTGTATAGTATTCCGTGGTTTTCTTACTAGAGTTTGCTTTTATAATACTAATTGGCTCACAGTTACTTTTACACTAAAGCACTAATCAATTCTTTTACCTTCTTTACAGTATTTGCCGAAACTTTATAATCTGCATCCGATGCAAGTTTTGCTATCTGTCGGAGTGATAATGTTGGGTTGGATTTAAGTGCTTTCACAGTTTTTTTATGCTTTGATAGCGTTTCTTCGGGGGTGTCTTTTGTGTCTTTTACGCGTCCTTTATAGACACCATTTAATCTTGCCAGTAAAATCCCTTCTGCTTGCCTTTCCAATAAACTAGTTTTTTCTAGAGAACTTAATTCTGATAAAATTGTCGTAATTAGATTAAATACTGGATTTGCTTTGCCGTTGATCATGGATTCCAAACCTAAATTGTCTATTTTAACAATTACACCTTTGTCATAAAAATATTTCAGTGTTTGTAGTACGTCAATGGTATTTCTACCAGCACGGTCTATAGCATGGAAACTGACATAGTTAATTTCGCCAGTTTCAATTGCTTCAATTAATTTTTTACCTGCGGGTCTCTCGCAAAAAGGAATGGATCCACTTATTATGTCAACAAATAATTTTTCATCAGGGTGTGCTTTTGCAAGTTGACGAAGGTTGGATTGCTGATTTGTACTTTGGCGAATATAACGAGCTTTTTTCATTTGCACTGATAATTATAATTAGTTTAAACGGTGTATAAATTAATTTATTGTATAAATTTAGAATGGTGTATTTTGCACAGTTTGTTTTGTTGATATTACTGTATTTAATCTTAGGCTAGATGTGTTGCGTATAGGTATAGTCTAATTTTGAACAATCAAGTTAATTGTTTTTTTATTTAGCTTTTGGTGAGGATTTGAATATAACTGTAAATAAAAAATATTTATGATGTATAATGTTAATATGAACCATGAAGTCGTAGGATTAAAAAAAAATGAAATTGAACTTTACCAACCGTTATTTACTGAGGGTTTAACAATAGAGAGAAGAATATATCTCCTCATATTAGAAAATGCTATAAAAATTCCAAAATATTGAAGTGGGGTGTAGTGCAAGATTTAACTACGAATTCTAACTAAATAAAATAAATAATTGATGTATTTTATGTGCCGAATGTTTGGTTGACGAGTGCTAAAATGAATTTGACTTGAAAGATAATTTTAAATATTATGTGGATTACGTAAATAACGCTTGCGTCTTTTTTGGGTTTTTGAATACTCATAGTTTAATTAACGTTAGTGTATATAACAGTAAGTAAAGTTTTGATTGTGGTTTTTTGAGTAAAATGTATAGATATAAAATTAAGCTTGAATGCTCTAAAGGTTACATAAAAGACTTGTTTCGGGAATTTTGAAGTTACACTTCTGAACCTCTTCTTATTATATATGTCTGTAATGATTTCTAAAAATGTAATTGTTATATGACTATAAAATGCTTCCAGTTCAAAATTATCTAAAATAATGACGGTAAAGTGCTTCCTTTATAATGTTTGTAAGTTAAAACGTATTTTTTAATGCCGACAGAAAATTTTAAATAAAATCGCACCAAATATTCAACTTTTCTTTTTTCTCAGACTATATGTAGTAATCAAATCGATTAACAACATAAATTTTAAAAAAAAGAAAATGGAAAAATTTAAAAAAGTAGAATTATCAAAAATTCAATGGACAGGTGCGACTTGGAATCCTTGGCACGGATGTAAAAAAGTAAGTGCTGGATGTAAATTTTGTTACATGTTTAGAGACAAAGAAAGATACGGACAAAAGGCAACAGACGTTTTGAGATCAAAAACAAAATTTAACGAACCTACCAAATGGTCAGAGCCGCAATTAATATTTACCTGTAGTTGGTCAGACTGGTTTATTGAGGAAGCAGACCAGTGGAGACCTGAAGCATGGCAAATAATCAAAGACACTCCTCACCATATTTATCAAATTCTGACCAAAAGACCAGAGAGAATCTTAGATAATCTTCCTAGTGATTGGGGAGAAGGATATCCTAACGTATGGTTAGGTGTCAGTGTTGAAAGTAATAACGAAAAACATCGCATTGAAACTCTGTCAAAAGTTCCTGCTCATATTAGATTTATTTCGGCTGAACCTCTTATCGGAGAATTAACTTTAGATGAATTGTCTTCAACTTTAGAAGAAAATTTTCAGTGGATGATAATAGGAGGTGAAAGTGGAAATAAAACAGGAAATTATCGTTTTCGCGAAGCTAAGATAGAATGGTTTAAAAGTTTAATTGAAATTTCAAAAAAGACTAATGTTAAAGTTTTTGTGAAGCAATTAGGAACTTTTATCGCAGATGAATTGAAATTAAAAGATAAGCACGGCGGTGATGCAAATGAGTTTGAAAGTGCCCTTCAAATACGAGAATTCCCAATTAATATGGATGGTTTCAAAATAACTGAAGAATAGGCATTTTAAAAATTTTCTGTCAAATACATTCAAATGGAATCACTTAGTTAGATATTGATATAATCACAATAAAGTGGGTAAGTTTTAAAAAAGGGTTCGACTTTTTGATTAAAGTTGAATCCTTTTTTTTATTTTTAGTTGCTATTTTTTTCACGTATTACTCAAAAATGTTTTTATGTTAACTAAATTAAATATTTTATAAGTAAATACATCAAAGGTATCTATAATATGATCTAATTTGGATATAATAGCACAAAAGGTTACAATGTGATGAAGTAATTTAATTAACAAATATACTTTAGAATTTTACCTGTTATAACATTAGTTATTTTGTAAGTGAGAGAGTATACCGTAAATAAAATTTTTGGTGTATTTAATTCTTCAAGAATTTAACGCTGGGGATGCGTTTGGGAATTGGCGGAACAAAGTAAAATGTATGGTAGAATCCCCTTTTGTTGTATCAACTTTTTTTTGTAAACATCTAAAGCTTTAAATTTTACAAAAAATTGGTGTTAGTGGTAGCTTGTGAATCAATATATTTCTTTCCTGGTGGTGTTGATGTGGCCACACCACCGAATCAACTGTTTGGTCGAATATTTTATAAAGGGCGAGGCGGTTGGACGAAAGTAGATAACAACTGGATTAGAGGGACGGGCTCTAAGGTCCTTCGGTGAAGTATTAAATTTACTTATAATATTTTACCGCTTATTTAAAAATTATCTATTCAGCTGTTAAACTTTATTAAAAAAAATCTTAGATACATTTTAAGATTATTATATTGTATGTTGTTCATTTTTCACGTCAAGCCCTAGCACCAAAGGGCTAACACGATATTTATCAATTTATTTATAAAACTTTATTAAAACTACCTTAAAAGTATTAAAGGTTATATGTAGTATGTTGTTCACTTTTCACGTTAAGCCTTACCAATAAAGGGCTAACAAGATATTTATCTATTAGAAGATGTTAAATCTTTTTTTAGAATCATTTAAAGTTATATGAAGTATGTTGTTCACTTTTCACTTTAAGCTTTACCAATAAAGGGCTAACACGATATTTATCTATTTATAAATTTATCTATTAGAAGATATTAAGTCTTTCTTAGAATCATTTAAGGTTATATATGTAGTATGTTGTTCACTTTTCGCGTTAGGCCTTACCAATAAAGGCCTAACACGATATTTATCTATGTATCTATTTTATTTATTTATTTATTTATTAAACTTTAATAATCTTTCTTAGATAAATTTAAGGTTATTATATAGTATGTTGTACACTTTTCGCGTTAAGCCTTACCAATAAAGGGCTAACACGATATTTATCTATTTATCTATTAATTAATTAAACTTTAATAAATTTTTCTTAGAATCATTTAAGGTTATTATATAGTATGTTGTACACTTTTCGCGTTAAGTCTTACCAATAAAGGGCTAACACGATATTTATGCAATACGACCGGCCACCCAAAGGCCGAGGCATTATATCAAATTCTATAAACAATCCACCCTTCAAAAAAGCGATATAAAAAGTTAATATATAGTGTATAGAAAACTTATCGTATAAAAAAGGATATAAGGTCTATAGCAGTTCGCCGGACTAATTTCCCGGCGGGTCTCTCTGCTTAAAAAAAGAGGCAACTAAAAAATAAAAGAGACCCAATGAAAGACATTTTACTTACATCAATTTATGATGCAATAGCACAAATTACATTTCCCCAACCAAGACATCCGAAACAAGCTCGAAATCTTGCACAAGCCATTTTCAATACGATAATAAGCGATGGTGCAGACTTCATCAAAATGAAGAGCTTTCACTCTAATTATTTCCGAAAAATAATAAGTAACCCAGCTGACGTATCAACCGTATTACGAGAGCTAAAAAATGCCGGAATAATCGAGGAATCAAAATCATATAGTAATGGATTTACAAAAAAAGATGGTGAATATTACAATGCACATACAAAAACATATCGATTTTCCGAAAATTTGATTTATAACAACCCAATACATTTTACGACTTTCAAAGGAATCAATAAAATAGATGATAGAGTTAAATTCAAAAAAATAAAAAAGAATTTGGAATTAATATCGATTGACCCTTCGGTGTACCAAGCTATACCAAAAGTTGTTGAGGCTGAACTATTAACTATCGTAATCGGGAATAACATAAAAAACAAAATGATTTCAATAAAAATGGATAATAAAATCATCACTAAACCATTGCCTTGGTGGCTTAAAGTTGCGACACGTAATGGTATTGCTTTAATAAAATTCCATAATAAATTTTATATCGAGGGTGCAAAATCATTCATTGAACGTAAAAGAGTAGAATTAGAGATATCATATTCGTGCGCAATCGAAAGATTAAAAAATTGAAATTTTTATGCTAACAGAAACGACACTAATAACCGATTAGATTACAATTGTACTGGTCTAAAAAAAGAATTTTGGCCATATATAATTTTTGATAATGAAAAAACAGAAGAAGTAGACATCAAAAATGCACAATTTGCGGTGATGAGTAATTTAACAATTTTCGATATTGATGATATATTTATCGAAAAAGCTCAGAATGGACAACTATATGAATATTTGATTGATAAATTGTCGATGACACGTGAACAAGTAAAGGAATATTTAATTGTAGTGATGTTTGGTGAGGCAAAATACCACCCGAAAAAAATAAACGAAATATTTCCAGTGACGATGAAATCAATATCCGACTTTAAAAATAAATATGGATATGAGTCTTTTTCAATTGCATTACAGAAAGGGGAATCTAACCTTATGATTGATGGAATTTTCAATATGCTATCGAACAAAAAGATACCAACCTTACCAGTACATGATAGTATGAGAGTAAAAGCATCTGAGGTTGAGAAGGTACAACAATTAATGGAAGAATTTTTCTTAGAAAAGAATTTCAAATGCACATTAAAAACAAAATAAAAATGGAAATAAATACATCCCTCATTATAAAGATTGTGATATACAATTAATCGAAAATATCGAGAAAGTAAAAACCCCACTAAATAAGCTTAGTGGGTTTTTGTATTAGAAAATATTTCTTACTATTGTTTTTTTTTATATATTAGCGGATTAAAAACCAAAATTATGCCTATGACAAATAATTGAAGTCTAAATCTGTTTTTTATGGAAGATCATGTAAAACCTTGGTGGAAAGATGGAAGATTTGTGATTAGAACAATTGTAGAGATTGTTTCTAAATTACTTCCTTTCCTTTGGTAGAGTAAGTCGGTCTTACACTTCTAACGAAAGTCGTTAGTCGTAATTATGTCAACATTTAATTTAAGAAGCCTAACAATTCGCAGTTGTTGGGTTTCTTTGTATTTATACAATTGTATAACAACATTGCAAATGTATAAATAAAACACATTACTTAATCATATTAACACATTTTTAACATTTAAAATAAGCACAAATATACCAAATTATTCCAATATATTCCGAATGGCCAAATCTCTACGATATATTTTCAACATTTGTAATTCTATCTGGTCCCATATTTAAGATCATCATACCAATCAAGAGTACCCATGCCTCCATCGTAATTTTCTATACTTTTTTGATGTACCTCTATTTGATAATCGACACCATTCCAGTATTCACAGTGATTTTCGTTCCATTGGATTATTTTATGCATTCGGTCGAAGTTGTAATCATATTGAATGTTTTTATCACCATCAATTGGTAATGGGTTGTAATATTGTTTGTTATTTTTCATTTGTTATATATTAAAAATAACAACTTCAATATAGCGCGAATAAGACACTAAAAATAAAAAAACACCTAATTATACCGGATGTATTATTAGATGCTTTGTGTGTATTGTGTGTAGCTGTATTATGCTAACATATTATCAATAGTGAGTAAGCGAAGTTGGGCTTGGTCGAGTCCGGTTATGATGCCACCACCTACACTTTCAGGAAATCCTTCGAGTGACACTATGCCGTAATTATAACAACACACGTATCCACCACCAACCGTAACCGGACCACCATATAGTGAAGTCAACCGATTGGACATGCAATAAAAAGTACCACCTATAGTAGTAGGACAACCTATCAAGTTAGTCAATTTATTTTTAGTTGACGAATAATCACCACCAACAGTAGTAGGACCGAATTCCAATGATGTCAACTCATTATCACTACAACTAAAGTCACCACCAACCGTAGTAGGACAATATTCTAATGAAGTCAACTGATTATTACTACAATAAAAATGTCCACTCACAGTAACCGGTACACCCTCTAATGAAATCAAATGATTACTAGAACAGTCATATTCACCACCAACACTGATTGGTGCACCATTCAATGTAGTAATTGAATTATATGTACAATTAAAATAGCCAGTTACTCTATTAAAACGTAATGGCAAATCAGTTAAATAGCGTTCTGATAAATTCACATCACCATCAACATCTATCGAACCATCAGAATTAATTGAATAATTTTTAATGTAATAATTTTCACAGATTGCTTTAATTTCCTTTATTGTCATCATTTCTTTTTTTATTTTTATTTTTCCTATATTATATCCCAAAAAAGGATTTTTGTTTATTCTTTTTTTATTATTCTTTTTTTATTAATACAAAAGTAATCCATTTCCTCCACCATCACAAAATACAATTCATATATTTTTTATTGTATTATAATTACAAA
The DNA here is from genome assembly GCF_021608205.1 of Flavobacterium sp. K77. Taxonomy (NCBI): domain Bacteria; kingdom Pseudomonadati; phylum Bacteroidota; class Flavobacteriia; order Flavobacteriales; family Flavobacteriaceae; genus Flavobacterium; species Flavobacterium sp. K77. Next base: position 992,248 of record NZ_JAKIHO010000001.1, read on the forward strand.
CTATATTTTCGATACAATGTGTTAAATAATATTCATTAAAAATCAACAATTACTGATAATATAATAAAACACATACATGCATTCTCGACCCAGCTTCCGGCAGGACCATCAAATAAATTGCGAATATGATAAAAGTGACATAATTGTAATTGATTGGAATGATTGGGGCCGAACGTAACGAAGTGAAGTGAGTGAAGTGAGTGTGTGAGTGTATAAGAGTAAAATTACTATTTAAATAATCTAAGTGTAGAGGTATGGAAATATGGTTTACCTGTACTGGTCAAAAATCCATTCGCATTCAATTGTGCTGTGATTTGTACTGCATTCATCCCACCTTTTTTTAATGATTCGGCAAATGCTTTGGCTTTGATTATATTGGGATTATTTTTACGTTTATCCTTAATTGCTTTTTGGCCCAACAATCGATTAGCATCACTGATATGACTACCATTACCCAACTTAGTTATTTTATTCCCGGCCTTTGATAAGTGATATCCATCCTTTTTAATATTATCCTTAATTGCATTCAATGCATTGGTGGTACGTTCCTTAACCTTATCCACTTCGAGTTGAGCAAGTGCAGCGAATAGGTTGATGTCTATTTATTGTTATTTGTTTAACTATATCTTATATGTATTATTAGTCTATTTGTTTGCAAGATTTTTTAAAATTTATAGAGTATTAGCCTATCTTTATCCACTTTAAAAATTTCATAATATTCATCAATTAAATTGAAAAAATAACAATAATCAAAATGCCTTTAGTTACACCTGACCATCCTCAAATTCTTCAATCAGGATATCGAATAATTGTTAATAAAAGATATATCACCATTCCATAGATAAAAATATCGTTGGTACTTTAAGATGAGTTATATTAGGTATATATTTTTTTTAATTTCATTAGGTACTTTTATATTTACGTGGGATTTATTTTGGTAATCCCTGTGTAAAATAAAATTACTTTCATATTCTATATTATCCTAAATAGAAAAAGTAGAATTAAACTATCATCAAAGGAAAAATGGCCTCTTATTTTAAGAGTAGCACCAACTAAGTTTGACGAAGTTTTATTTCAGTTTACATATTAATTACCGATCACCTCTTTGGGTGAACCTACTAATGACAACAATTTATTATGATAGCTGGTAAAGTTCCCTTCAACACACTTACGTTTCTCTATAAAATTAGTAACTGATTGTTAAAGGAATTAAAATCACAACCAACGGCAATCGGTGTACTATTTAATGTGGTCAGTTTATTATTTTGGAAATTAAAATTCGTAATGACTCTGCGATAAATCAATGGGATTTTGGAAATATTCTGTGATGACATATCAACATTTTCTTCGACATCAATAGATCTATCAGGGTTAATTTAATAATTCTCAATTTTGTGATGGGAGCAAATATTTTTGATATCTATTTCGTTTTGTTTCATACTTACAGGTAATTTTTTAATATTAAGTTATAATGTATCAAATAAATTTTATTGTAAATAAAATAATTTAAATTATTGACAGTCATGATGATGGGTATTGCTTTGTAGATTATATTAGCTTGAGATTACCCAATAAATTATTTTTTGTGACATTTTTTATTTTATTGAAATTTTTTTCATCTAGTTTTAAACTTTTTGGATATATCGGGATATAAGTCATATACAATGATAAATATGACGGATGTAAATTTAAAACAAGGAATGAATTGTCCAGCAGCGATTCTAACATTAAAGCAGGTTGGGGACCTAATTCACCGAAAAGATATTGAATGCATAAAGAAATGGTTAAATGGAAATAGTATCACAATTCACCGATTGGGCAAATTGACCTGTGTTTATAAAGTCGATTTTGATTGCGCAATGATGTTACCACAGATTAAAGATTTTAAAAAAAAGTATCCTGAGCATTGGCAATCCTATTACCAAAAGACAATAAAGGATGAGGCATTGTTTAATTTGATTATGTTGAGGATGGAAGTTGATATCAATTTTCAGCCGATTACCAGGGTTAAAGTAAGAAGTAAAAGTGATCAAAAATTATATCAAAAATTATTTACATGAGCAAGCTGCGTCTTCCTAAAAAATGTTATAAAGGAATAAAGATATATTGCAAAATATGCAATAGAGATAATATAGATTGCAAGCATTATGATAAACACGTATATAGAGTTAGGGTTCATGTACCTGGCACACGAAGGACAGTTAAAACTAAAAAGCTAGATGCTGTAAAATATGATGATGCTGTTATTGAAGCTATAGCTTTTGAAAAAGAATTACAAATAAATGATTTTGCGACTAGTGTGAGTACAAAGGTGGAAAACCCAACAGTAGAAGATTTGGGCAATGATTATTCAATTGTTGATGCATTATTAAAGTACAATCAATATCTCGAAGGGGCAACTACTTATGCTCATTTAAAAAAGAATGTTAGCAAGGCATACAAAGATGAATTGATACGTTTTTGTACTTTTTTCTGTAAAAATGTGAACAAGAAAAAAAATATTAAAACGACAAGAATTACGAGGATAGACAGAGCAGATGTTTCAAATTTTTACTCTTGGGCTGAGGCACGTTATGCGGAGAAAACATTCAATAAGTGCATGGCAGCTCTGAAATGTTTTTTTGAATTTTTGATTGATGTAGAGGATATTGAAATGAAAAATCCTTTTCGAAAATATGTAATAAAAGAAGTTGTGAAATCAAGTATCGAAACAGTTAGCAGGGACGAGTTTTTACAAATTCTTACTGCTGTAGACACAGTTGATCCATTAATTAAGCTTGGCGGTAAAGGCCAAAGAAAAAGCATGTTTAGGCCTTACTTAAAAGACGGATTCCGATTATTTTTATTGACAGGTGGTAGGAGAGAAGAAGTGGTGAATTTGCGTTGGAGTGATATTTATTTTTCGGCAAGCGGAGTAAAGTTTTTTCGGATCAAAAACATAAAAGTGGAACGAATCAAAAAAAAAGAAGGTAACTACAAATATATACCAATCAATGAAGATTTAGTCAACTTGTTGGCAGAAATGGGATATGAAAAAAATAAGAATTCTCATGATTATATTTTATTTCCTGATAGGAATATTTCAGCTATTACAATTATGAATACGTTGTCTAAAGCATTTACTCATTATCGAAAAGGTGCAGGGATCAAAAAAGATATCAGTCTAAAAAATTTGAGAAAGACTTATATAACCTGGGTAAATCAAGTTATGAACAAGGACACAAAGATCTTGTCATCTCATTCAACGGATGGTGTCCTACAAGAATATTATATTGATCCGACGGTTTTAACTGCGATAGAAAAAGGGGCTTTAGAAATCAAAATTTTCGGCTAAAACAGAAAAGGTATAAATGAAAACGACAATTCATTTATACCTTTTTTGTTTTGTATTGGCTGATATTTGAATACCAATTCGTAAAATTCCTCACTCCCTTTCCTCACTCCCTTTCCTCACTTGAGCGTTTTAAAGTCAGTATTTCCGAAATATAACATCAATAAAAAACCCCTAAACAATTCATGTTTAAGGGTTTGCTTTGGTAGCGAGACCGAGATTTGAACTCGGGACCTCAGGGTTATGAATCCTGCGCTCTAACCAACTGAGCTATCTCGCCATGTTCAGGTGGTTAATGTTTCCTGAATGCGGGTGCAAATATAAGAACTATTTTAGACCCTGCAAGCATATTTTAAAGAAAAAAAAATATTTTTAAAAATGCTTTTTTGTTGTAGTTATATTCTATATATTTCCAAAAAATTAAAAGTAGCTCATGGATCAAAAAGTACGTTACGAAATCGAATTTCCTATCAATTCATCACCTCAATTGTTGTATCAGTACATCTCTACACCATCTGGATTGTCAGAATGGTTTGCAGATAATGTTAATTCACGCGGAGAGTTTTTTACTTTTATTTGGAATGACTCACAAGAAAAAGCCCGTTTGGCATCTAAAAAAACAGGCGAAAAAGTCAAATTCAAATGGGTTGACGATAGCAATAAGGATTCAGAGTATTTTTTTGAACTACATATTTTAGTTGATGAGCTAACTAAAGACGTATCGTTGATGGTAGTTGATTTTGCCGAAAAAGGTGAAATTGATGAGGCGAAACTACTCTGGGAAAATCAAATTTCCGATTTAAAACATCTTATTGGTTCTGTATAAAAAATCATATTTTTAAACTTATATTTGCCCTAAATCTAAATTAGGGCTTTTTTTATGATTAATTTTAACGGAACACTACTACCACAAGACAAAACAGATCTTACTCAAAATAGAGGCTTTTTATACGGAGATGCTGTTTTTGAAACGCTTAAAATATGTAACGGAAAAATTCTTTTTCTCGAAGATCATTATTTCAGACTAATGGCTTCTATGCGTGTGATTCGGATGGAGATCCCAATGAATTTTACAATGGAATTTCTAGAAGAGCAAGTTTTGGAAGTAGTAAAGGCGAAAGACATTCTTTCGTCGGCCCGAGCGCGCATCACCGTATGCCGCAACGACGGAGGATTTTATCTGCCCACTACAAACACTATATCCTATTTAATTCATGCAACGTCTTTAGATGATGCCCAATATGTTTTTCACAAATCAGATTACGAAGTAGATTTGTTTAAAGATTTTTATATCACAAAACAGTTGCTTTCTTCTATCAAAACAACAAATAAACTAGTCAATATCACAGGAAGTATTTTTGCCTCTGAAAATGGTCTAGATAATTGCTTGTTGCTTAATGATAGTAAAAATGTGGTAGAGGCGTTGCAAGGAAATTTATTCATGAGGGTTGGTAACAAATTAATTACACCACCATTAACTGAAGGTTGCTTAAACGGAATCATGCGCAAGCAAATTTTTCAACTTGCCAAGAAGATTGATGGACTTGAAGTGGTGGAAGAGGTTATTTCACCATTTGACTTACAAAAGGCAGATGAATTATTTTTAACTAACGTGATTCAAGGCGTTCGACCGATAACACAATACCGAAAAAAGAAATTCGATACACAATTATCTGAGCAATTGAGCTTGAAATTAAACGAATTGATTTCGAGTTTTAATTAAGGTATGGATTTTCAGGAGCATTAGACCAAATAATATAATCGCCACCTAACTCAATGAGTTGTTCTTTCCAAAAGTGGGTGGCTGATTTTCCAATGATTTTGTTTTCGTAAGTATTAGTTGTAATAATCCAAGAGTTATTTTCCATTTCGCTCTCTAGTTGTTTTTCATGCCATCCAGTATAACCTAGAAAAAAGCGAATGTTCTCATTGCTAATAGCTCCTTGGTTGATAAGCTCTTTGGTGAACTCGAAGTCGCCGCCCCAATAAATTCCGTTAGAAATCTCAATACTATTAGGGATTAGGTCTGGAATATTATGAATAAAATACAAGTTATCCTGTTCCACAGGACCGCCATTATAGATTTTGAAGCGTGCGTGAATTTCTGGAATCAAGTCGTTAATCGTATACTTCAGGGGCTTATTAATGATAAAACCAATAGAGCCCTCCTCGTTATAATCAGCTAATAAAATCACCGATCTATTGAACGATACATCTCCAATTATCGAAGGCTCTGCAATGAGCAGCGATCCTTTTTTTAATTTATCTGTAGTCATACGATTTGATTTTTTATTAAAATTAAGGTTTTTATTATAATAATGCCAAATTTTTTCGAATAAATATATAAAAAAACCCTTCAAAAGAAGGGTTTTAATTATATATTGCTAATTACGATTAGTTTACAGCACCTTCTAATTCAGCTCCGGCTTTAAATTTTACCACATTTTTAGCAGCAATCTGGATTGTTTTTCCTGTTTGAGGATTTCTTCCATCTCTAGCAGCTCTTGAAGACACAGACCAAGATCCGAATCCTACCAAAGATACTCTTCCACCTTTTTTCAAAGTTTCACCTACGTTTCCTAAAAACGACTCTAAAGCTAGTTTTGCAGCAGCTTTTGTAATTCCTGCATCCGCAGCGATAGCATCGATTAATTCTGATTTGTTCATAATAAATAGTTATTAATTGTTGGTTATATAAATTGTTAATACACAAATTTAGGAGGATTTACGTTCCTTGCAAGTCTTTTGTGTTAATTTAGCTAGTTTTGTTAATAACTTATTTTTTTTGTTCATAAATATCTTCTAAAAACGCTAAAGCCCTTGTTTTTACGGGGTTTATTGTGCTTTTACACCTTCTGAAAATGATACACCATTTAAGAATTCTGCAGTGTTCATTCTTTTTTTACCAGGAAATTGCAAATTTAATATTTGTACGAAACCATCTTTTACAGCAATTTTTATTTCTTTTTTGGTACAGATTATTTGACCAATTTCAAATTGATGCTGCTCAATCTGGAAAGTTGCTTGATAAATTTTTACATTCCACTCGTTTTCTTGATCTACAAAATAACTCCAAGCTGCTGGATAGGGGGATAGCCCGCGAATTAAATCGTGAATCTCCACTGCAGATTTTGACCAATCTATTTTGCAGTTTTCTTTATTTAGTTTGTATGCTGTTTTGATGTTGCTGTCTTCAACTTGAGTTGTAGTAGTGGCATCATTGTTTGCTATTTTCTCTAAGGTCTCTAAAACCGTCTCGCTTCCTAAATGCATCAATCGGTCATGAAGTGTCCCTGCATCTTCATTTGGCTCGATGTTGGTTTCGCGTTTCAGGATCATAGCGCCGGTATCAATTTTATCATCTATAAAAAAGGTAGTAACACCAGTGGTTTTTTCACCGTTGATGATAGCCCAGTTAATAGGTGCGGCTCCACGATAATTGGGTAGGAGTGAGGCGTGCAGATTAAAAGTGCCTAAACTTGGCATTTCCCAAACTACTTTTGGTAACATTCTAAAAGCAACAACAATTTGCAAATTGGCATTTAACTCTTTTAAAGACGTGAGGAAATCAGGATCTTTCAAGTTTGTTGGTTGTAATAAGTGAAGCTCGTTTGCCAAAGCATACTCTTTTACTGCAGAATATTTTATTTTTTGACCACGTCCAGCAGGTTTGTCAGCAGCTGTTATGACGCCTACAATTTCAAACCCATTTTTTTTGATGCTATCTAGAATTCCCACAGCAAAGTCGGGAGTTCCCATGAATACGATTCGTAATTTTTCCATTATTTAACTAAGGTATATTTGTTATTTGGTAAAATCTTAATATGATTACTCTCTAATAATTCTTGTAAAATTGGCAGAAGCTGTTCAGTTCTATTTTGCGTCATAAACTGCAATTCGCGCGAGCTCTTATCGCCCTCTTCCAGCAAATGCAGTATTTTTGCATCAAGCGCATCACTTTTTTTTGAAGGCTTTTTTTGGGTAATGCAATAGGAGCAAATACCACAATTTGTTTTGTTTTCTTCGCCAAAATAGGCTAAAACTGAATTGCTTTTGCAACTAGTGGTGCTGCTCACATACTTTATTACAGCTTTTAACTGTTCTTTTTTGAGTTCGTTTTGCCTTTCAAGATATTTGGCAACTTTGCTAATTGTTCTTTCGTCCTCTCGAATTTCATTGAATATTAAAGTCGCATCGTTGTTTTTGGCATGGTATGAAATGATTTCTTTTTCTTTTAATTTTTGAAGAACAGCTTGCACCTGAGCTTCGGTATGTTTTGATTTTTTAGCGATCTGTGCCAAGTTAAATGCAATTGGCATTTCGTAAATACCTGGATAGGTTCTCAAAATGGCTAAGATAATTTCTTCATCATTTGGGTTCAAGCTGTTGTAGCGAATTACCTCTTTGGAAGAAATCAAAAATTGTAAATTTATTTTTTCTGAAAATTCCTGTGACAAACTAATTAATCCTTGACGATCTAAAAACTGAAGCGCTTGATAGGTACGTACTGGAGGAAAGTTATAGCGCAAGCAAAAGTGATTGAGGTTAAAAAGGAAAGTTTCGTGTATGCCTTCACCGTAAGCAATTTGAAAATAATTACACAGTTTAATGTACATGGTTTTCAAAAAAGCCTTGTCAGGTAAGCCAGCTATAAATTGGCCTTGAGCCTGATCAGTGTCAGAAGGGCTTGTGAGTAAAACAGCAAACGCTTTGTCTCCATTTCTGCCGGCTCTTCCAGCTTCTTGGTAATAATTTTCCATGTTTTCAGGAAGTTGAATATGAATAACCGTTTTTACATTGGCCTTGTCAATTCCCATCCCGAATGCGTTGGTAGCTACCATAACTTGCACTTTTTCGGTCATCCAAGCTTGCATGTTTTTGTCTTTCTCTTTTGCGTGAAGTCCGCCGTGATAATAGGTAGCTGTAAATCCTCTTGAATTAAGTTGGGCAGCAATATCAAGACAGGATTTTCTGTTGCGCACGTAAATAATCGCTGTTTGCGGATTTTTTGTCAAAATTTGTTCGACTCGAAAAAATTTATCAGCAACTTCAAACACCATGTAGGCAATATTGGCGCGCGCAAATGATTGCTCAAAAACAGTGGGTTGCTGTAGTCCTAATTGGTTGATTATGTCTTCTTTTACCCTTGCGGTAGCCGTAGCAGTAAGTGCAATAAAAGGCGTTTTGGTGAAATACGTTTTTAGAATATTTATCTTCAAATAGGCAGGTCTAAAGTCATGACCCCATTGTGATACGCAGTGTGCCTCGTCAATGGCAATTAAATTTATAGGTAGCCCTTTAATTCGGTCTAAAATCCAATCAGATTGTAAACGCTCGGGAGAAAGGTATAAAAATTTGTAGTTGCCATATTGACAATTATCCAGTAAATCGATGATCTCATCAGATCGAATGGCACCTGTCAAGGCAATAGCTTTAATATTGCGCTCGGCTAAATTGGCAACTTGATTTTTCATCAAAGCCACTAATGGCGAAATGACCAAGCATAAACCTTCTTGTGCTAAAGCTGGAATTTGAAAGCAAACCGACTTGCCGCCACCGGTTGGCAACAACGCAAAAGTATCTTTTCCGCTTAAGACAGATTGAATAATTTCGCTTTGTAGCGGCCTAAATGTATCGTGTTTCCAATATTTTTGAAGAATAGCAACTGATTCTTGCATACAGGGCAAATTTCATTGGCACCAACTAATTGGTGTTTAATTGGAGTAAAAGATACGTATTTATTGATAAGAAACAAAAAATCAGTATTATATGCGCTCTAATATATATTGAATCCTGTTCTCAACGGTGTCTTTAGGTACTTCAATCAAATTGTAACCGTATTTTTGGTAGGTGTCGACCAAATGGTTGTAAATTATTTGAGCTTGTTCAAAGTTTTCATAACGAGCCTCGTCGCTTGTATAAATTTCTTCCCAAGGTGGCAAAAGAAAAATTTTAGAATAAAGGTGCTCTTTGCAAGCTGCGTCAAAACTGTCAGGATAGGTGTCGCCTATGTAGTGCATGTACGCTAATACATCTGGAATTCCACGGTCAATAAATACAACTTCATGTGGCTCTTTTGAAGCATTTTCAAATTGTTTTTTTCGTCCTTCCAGTAGCATTTCGCTAAAAAGTAAAGGTTTTTCAAGAAAAAGTTGGTCTATTCCTTGCTTTTTGGCTTCGAGTGTTACCTCCCGAGAAATCTCAGGGTAACAACAATGTCCTTTTTCTACTAAACCGTCTATTAATGTAGACTTTCCTGTTCCTGGACCGCCAATGATAACTATGATTTCTTTCTGCACTTTTAAAAAATAAGGGGCAAATTTACTTAAACTTATTGGGATTTGAAAAAATCAAGCCATTTAAAATGCAAGCTTTCAAAAATTCACAGTTCAATATTCATATTTTACGTTTGAAACTGTATCTTTGCTTTTTATTTTTTATACCGAAAATGGACAAAAAGACGGAAGAATTTTATGATCGATTAAAAGGCGAATTAGAGTCGAGTACTACTTGGCCTTCAGCTTATTTATTCAAATTTATTGTACCCACAACCGCTAATAATGTTGAGTTTGTGCATAAGTCCTTTGATGGTTTAGGAGCTGTTATTAAAACCACTGCATCCAAAACAGGTAAATTTACAAGCGTTTCTATTGATGTGATGATGACAGATGCACAACAAGTTATAAGTAAATACCAAGAAGTTGCTGTGATCGAAGGTATCGTATCGCTTTAAAAATAAACATTATAATTTTTTTGAAGGCTATTTCGAAAGATCTTATTTTCGAAAAAAGCTAACCAATAAAAAATTGATACATTCGAATATGAATCCAAAATATATCAAAGAAAACGCCAACGATGTGGTACATCATTTGGAGTACAATGCTGAACGAACTCACTTGATTATTCCGGAGTATGGTAGGCATTTACAAAAACTAATTGATCAGGCTACCGAAATTAAAGATGATGTAGAACGCAACAAAGCGGCCAAATACATTATTCAGGTTATGGGCAGCTTAAATCCACATTTAAGAGATGTGCCTGATTTTCAGCATAAACTTTGGGATCAGCTTTTTATCATGTCCGATTTTAGATTGGTGGCTGATTCACCTTATCCCATTCCATCGCGTGAAGTTTTGCAATTGAAACCAGATGTATTGCAATACCCACAAAACTTTCCAAAATATCGTTTTTATGGCAATAACATCAAGTACATGATTGATGTCGCTAACAAGTGGGAAGAGGGCGAAATGAAAAGTGCTTTGGTTAAAGTAATTGCCAATCACATGAAAAAATCATATTTAAGTTGGAATAAAGACACCGTTAAAGATGAGGTGATATTTGAGCATTTGTATGAGCTATCTGATGGTAAATTAAATTTGATACTAAGTTCAGAAGAGTTGCTTAATACTACTGATTTACTGAGAACCAACAAGCGTATGTCGAACAAAATTACGCCTCAAGGTCAGCCAAAAATTATGGGTAACAAAAACCAAAAGTCAGGAAAATTAAATCCTACACATAAAAATCAAAATAGAAAACCTCAATAATTTCAAGAGGTTTGAGCATGATTGTTTTTAAAAACAAGAAAGCTTTGTAAGAGAAACGAAATAAGAATTAATATTTAACTCATAACTGTAAAAAAATGGGAATTTTCAAAATAGAAGGAGGCATTAGTCTAAAAGGTGAAATCACGCCACAAGGAGCAAAAAACGAAGCGTTACAAATTTTATGTGCCGTTCTTTTAACCCCTGAAAAAGTGACGATTAATAATATTCCAGATATTATTGATATCAACAAACTAATCACCCTATTAGGAAATTTAGGAGTTAAAATTCAAAAAATTGGTTCTGGATCGTATACATTTCAAGCTGATGAGGTAAATGTACAATATCTAGAAACCGAAGCTTTCAAAAAAGAAGGTGGTTCATTGCGCGGATCAATCATGATTGTAGGTCCACTTTTAGCTCGTTTTGGTAAAGGTTATATTCCAAAACCAGGTGGAGATAAAATTGGTCGTCGTAGATTAGATACCCATTTCGAAGGCTTTATCAATCTAGGTGCTAAATTCCGTTATAATAGAGAGGATCATTTTTACGGTGTAGAAGCAGCTGATGGACTTACAGGAACGAATATGTTACTTGATGAAGCATCAGTAACAGGAACTGCTAACATTGTGATGGCGGCAGTTTTGGCCAAAGGAATTACAACTGTTTACAATGCCGCTTGTGAACCTTATTTGCAACAATTATGTAAAATGTTGAACTCTATGGGTGCCAAAATTACTGGTGTGGGTTCTAATTTACTTACTATTGAAGGAGTTGAAAGCCTTGGTGGTTGTGAGCACAGAATTTTACCTGACATGATTGAAATTGGTAGTTGGATTGGATTGGCAGCAATGACAAAATCAGAAATTACTATTAAAAATGTAAGCTGGGATAACCTAGGACTTATTCCAAACACCTTCCGTAAATTAGGAATTACATTAGAGCGTCAAGGAGATGATATTTATATTCCTGCTCACGTAAACGGTTACGAAGTGAAAACAGATATTGATGGCTCTATCTTGACAATAGCCGATGCGCCTTGGCCAGGATTTACTCCTGATTTATTGAGTATTGTTTTAGTTGTAGCTACTCAAGCAAAAGGAGATGTATTAATTCACCAAAAAATGTTCGAAAGCCGTTTGTTTTTCGTGGATAAATTAATTGATATGGGTGCCAAAATTATGTTATGTGATCCGCACCGTGCTGTAGTAATGGGGCATGATTTTCAGTCTCAATTAAAAGCAACAACCATGTCATCGCCAGATATTCGTGCGGGAATTTCTTTGTTGATAGCAGCGCTTTCAGCAAAAGGTACGAGTACTATTCAAAATATTGAGCAAATTGATCGCGGATACGAGCGTATTGACGAGCGTTTAAGAGCGATTGGTGCAAATATTGTACGCGCATAAATACTAGTTTTACCACAATTTTCGTTTAAGTAAATAGCAAATAATACAAGTGATCTGCATTTACTTAAACGATTTTTATTTTTAATATATGTCAAGGGAGCAAACGGCTATTAAAGCAACTTATTTCAGTATCATAGGCAATACCACGTTGGCTTTAATCAAGGGTATTGCTGGTTTTTTTGGCAATTCGTATGCACTTATAGCTGATGCTATTGAATCTACAACGGATATTTTTGCTTCATTTTTGGTGTTGTTCGGAATCAAATATGCCAATAAACCTGCAGATGAAAACCATCCCTACGGGCATGGACGAGCGGAACCTTTAATTACGTTTTTAGTAGTTGGTTTTTTGATTACATCGGCTACTATCATTGCTTATGAAAGTATTGTCAACATTGGTATACCCCATGATTTACCGAAACCTTGGACATTAATAGTATTAGGCGCTATTATTTTATGGAAAGAATATTCGTTTCGTGTGGTAATGAAACGCAGTATTCAAACTAACAGTTCATCCTTAAAAGCTGACGCTTGGCACCATCGCTCTGATGCTATTACTAGCGTAGCTGCTTTTTTAGGAATATCGATTGCTTTATTTTTAGGTAAAGGGTACGAATCTGCTGATGATTGGGCGGCTCTTTTTGCTTCCTTCTTTATTTTGTACAATAGTTATTTGATTTTCAGACCTGCATTGGGTGAAATTATGGATGAGCACTTGTACGATGATTTGATTGCCCAAATACGTGAAGTAGCGCAGCAAGTAGATGGAATTATTGATACTGAAAAATGTTTTATTCGAAAAGCAGGCATGCAATACCATGTTGATTTGCATGCTATTGTTGATTCGACTATTTCAGTAAAAGAAGGTCACGATTTGGCACATCAACTGAAAGATACCTTGCGAGAGCGCATTCCAGAGCTAGGTCATGTTTTGATTCACGTTGAACCCAATTAAATAGATATTAAAAAACACCCAATTGGGTGTTTTTTAATTGAATTGCGTAAAGCTTGTCAGGCTACTCTAAGACATCTAAGATTTTCAAACCAAAAACCACTCCGTCTTTGGACACTCCATTTTGAAAAGATCGAACATAATCAACACGAAACAATTTTAATTTTCCAAAACCAAGGTTGTCTAAACCAATAGTAAGTTCTGAATAGGATTTTGCCGAAGGCGTTGACAATTGGTGCGCTCCCAAAATTAAAGTTGATTTTAATTTGTTCAAAAGCGGAATTTTATTCATCAAGTATCCGTTGTCATTGTACTCTGTGTGCGCTTCAAAGTAGCGATCGTTCGTACTTTGTGAATAATACGGTAACAAATTAAAAGTGTTTAAATAACGAGCACTTTGGCCAATACTGGTTTGATTACCATTAAAATGTTTGTAATCTGTAAATGCAATGTTTTTTGCATTGGTAAACACACCTGCCTTCAGATTGATACCCAAAAGGCCTTTGTTACCTAACTTTAAATCATAAAAAGCGCTCGTATTCCAGTGTTCAAATTCATATTTTTTATCAGATGCTGCCCATGCTTTTTCAAGACCAAAGTACAAAGTGGGGTAATCACTGTTGCGAATATTGAATTTTCCGTCAGGACGTGTAGCATATTTATTTCCAAAATTAATGCGCAGAAGCAAATTACTTTTTACCAAATGATGGGTTTCAAATGGTGCCGATAACTCATTTGTTGGATCTAGTGGATTATTCGAACTGTAGAAATCTTCTTTTTTAAAGAAAGAGTAATCAGTTGTGTTGAACAAAGGATTGCGTTTTTCATAGCTAGTTCGAACGCCTAAATTGAGTCCGTTGGCAATATTTTGATTATAGCCCATTGCAACCGATTCTAGTTGGTACAGCTTCATAAAATTGTTTTTAAAGAACAATGAACTGATGCTATTCATGAATTTGCTTATGGGTTCACTAGCATTAAATTGTTTTACTTCGCTACCAGCAGTTGCATAAATTGTTGCATAGTTTTGATTGTTAAAACGATGCGTAAATTGACCTGTTGCGCGTAATCTATCTTCGGCAAATCCGTAATTAAATTTGGCACCAATTGAGGTATATTGACCTTTGGTTTCTTGATTTTTACGTGAAGTAAATCTGAAACCAGTATCAAAATTATAACCTTGAACGGTATTAAAACTTAGTGAACCCAAATTCAATAAGCCATCATAACCAAAACTTTGTTTTTTAACGCTGTTAGTGTACGTATAGCCGGTCAGGATTTTAAGAAATCTGAATTTATTATTCTTCGCATCAATAGAGTCGAGGTAGCGGGGCGAATTACGTGTTTTGTAAATACTATCTTTTCGGATATAATCTAGATTTTCTTCGCTAGTAAGCGGAATTGGTCTGTTGCTGTTCCAAAAAGTACTGTCTTTTTTATTCGCGTTTATTTCAATTCGGGTAATTTCGCTTGAAAATGTTTTAGGTGCAAAGGCAGATATAAAATCGTAATTATTATAAACATAGTTGTACTTTCCTTTAAATTTAACGCCAAAAGCGCCGGCCACAAGTTCCAAACTTTGTGTATTTTTTGCCCAAATAGCAGCTGCTTTGTTAAAACTAAAGTTCTGTTTTAAAGTCATTATGTCTACAAATTCCTCTTTCATTCGATACCCTTTTATATCAAGGTCGACTGCATAAATTGCCCAAGAATCCTCAACAATGTAAATATGTCCTTCAAAAACAGGTTCACTATCTCGTTTGGCCGAAACTAGAATTTTATTTATTTGATTATTGTTTTCGTCAAAAAAGGTGCCCTCGAGCTTATAATTGTAATAGTTAAACGCACTACTAGCAATTGGTGAAATCATGGGTACTCCAAAATCTATAGTATTGTCATAAAAATCATAAAATGACGACCGTGCTGTGTTGTAGCTGTAACCGTTGTTGCTACCGCTAACTTTAGATGCTGATACTACTTCTTTTAATTTGTTGGGTTTATCGAAGGAAATTTTAGAAAATGTTTCCGATAAGGAAATGATTCCTGTTCCCGTTGAGTCGAGTGCGCCATCTAAATCGCCAATTTTTTGACCTAATATCTTCTTTGGAGCATTTTCTAATTTAAAAATACCACGGGAGTAAAAATCGGCGGTAAATCGGTTGGTTTTTTCCGTATTTCGTTTTCGTGCGGCAATTGCTTTTTTAATAATAGCTAACGCGGGATTGACGTTTCTGCTAATAACCACTTCGTTTAACGAAAAAGTTTCCTCGATCATTTTAACTACAATAGAGTACGGTAGCTTAGCAGTTTCAATTGTAACTTTTTGTGTTTTAAAACCAAGAAATTGAAAAACCAGTATGGGTTTTTCGCTTTTTTTCAGAGTGAATTCAAAATTACCTTGATCATTGCTGGTGGTCCCGTAAAAAGAATCTTCTTGTAAGATAGTAACGTAGGGTAGTGGTTTGCCTTGTTCATCAACAATAGTTCCTTTAATTTGTGCGTGACTCCAAATAGAAAGGAGCAGCAAAAAGATAGCGTAGTGTTTTTTCATGAAAGTTTTTTCTTTCTCAAAAATAACAGAACTTTATCAAGAAGCTATTAATAATTTGTTAAACGTTTCGTTTTGAGTTTTTTGAAAAATTATAAAAAAGACAGTAATGCTAATTCATAACTTTTCATTCCAAATCCTACGATAACCCCCTTAGCATTACCAGATAAATAGGACTGATGCCTGAAACTTTCGCGGGCATAGGTGTTTGAAATATGAACTTCTATGACAGGTGTTGAAATAGCTTTAATAGCATCACCTAAACCAATAGAGGTATGCGTATAGGCACCAGCATTCAAAATAATGCCATCATATGAAAAACCAACATCTTGTATTTTTCCAATCAATTCACCTTCAATATTACTTTGAAAATAATTGAATTCTACGTCCATATATTTTTTTTCTAAAATTGTTAAGTAATCCTCGAAAGACTGACTGCCATAAACTTCAGGTTCTCGTTTACCCAACAAATTAAGATTCGGACCGTTGATAATACAAATTTTCATGATTTAACTTTTTTGGTAAAAATAAAAAAACCGTTCCAATTGAAGGAACGGTTTAGGGATTTAATTTTTGTGATTGGTTTAAAATTTGAAACCAGCAGATACTTGCACCACTGAATTTTTGATTTCAGCATTTCTAGAAGCTTCCGTAAGGCCAGCTACATATCTCCCCTGTAAAAATAAATTTTTTGTAAGGTTTACTGTTAAACCAGCTGCTGCACCAAATTCGAAAGTTTCAGGTTTTTTAAAATTTACATTTTCTCTTTCGCTCAATAAAAATGATGCTTGCGGACCTAAATCAAGACTCAAAGCATTACTTAATTTGAATTTTGCAAGAACCGGAATAGACAAGTAGCCCAATTCATTTTTAAACTCTTCGGTTGCATTTTTGTATGTGGCTCCTTGTGTTGAGTACAAAAGTTCTGGTTGTATAGCAAAGCCTTCTGTAATGTTAATTTCGGCAATTAAACCCGCGTGGTAGCTCGTAATGGCTTCCTTGTCAAAGTTATCGCTATTTACAGTAATATCACTTCCAGACTGATTGGCGTAGTTAATACCCGCTTTTAGTCCGAATTTAATACTTTGTGCATTCATACTCATTGTGGTTCCGCATAGAACGATGGCAGCTAAAATTAGTTTTTTCATTTTTTTCTATTTAAAAGTTAGTATTCAATAAGAGACAATAGGTAAAACAGCTTTGTTGTATAAATATTGTCTTTGTTGTTATAACATATCGTGTTCAAAAATTAGTCCAAAAATGAGTAGCGTACTTATTTTTTGAAGTTTCTATTTTCTTTTTGGCGTTAACTCAAAGTAATTTAGTCCGTTAAAGTTACTATTTATATGTAGCAGTGTTGCCGATTTTTCTTTTTTAATGCTAAAATAAATGCGTACTTTGGTGCATGAATTGGAGCACGTACATCAAAGAATACCAGTCGTATTTAAAGATTGAAAGGGGTTTGTCAGAAAACACCATTCTTAATTATACCTTTGACATTGAACGATTGTGCCTGTTTCTTGAACAAAATAACCTTTCTGCTTCGCCAATTTCAATAACTGATGAAACACTTCAAGCATTCATTTACGCTGTTGCAAAAGAGGTTAATACTCGTTCCCAGGCACGTATTATTTCTGGCCTCAAAAGTTTTTTTAATTTTTTAATTTTTGAGGAATACCGCAAAGATGATCCATTGCAATTAATTGATACTCCAAAAACAGGGCGTAAACTTCCAGATACTTTATCCGTAGCCGAAATAGATACTTTGATTGAAGCTATTGATTTAAGTACAAACGAAGGCGAACGTAATCGGGCCATGCTAGAAACCTTGTACGGGTGTGGTTTAAGGGTTTCGGAATTAGTAGCTCTAAAAATCTCGGATCTTTTTTTTGAAGAAGGTTTTATCAAAATTACAGGTAAAGGAAACAAACAACGTTTTGTACCCATTAGTGAATTGACGCAAAAATATATCAATACTTATAAGGATCACGTTAGGATACACCTAAATATTCAAAAAGGTTTTGATGACACTTTGTTTTTAAATCGAAGAGGAAGGCAATTAACGCGTGCTATGATTTTTACGATTATTAAAAATTTGGCGGTATCAATAGGACTTCACAAGACAATTAGTCCGCACACATTACGTCACTCATTTGCTACTCATTTGTTAGAAAATGGAGCTGATTTACGAGCTATACAATTAATGCTAGGTCACGAATCTATTACTACCACAGAAATCTATGTGCATTTAGATCGCAGTTTTCTTACCGATGTTTTGCACACCTTTCATCCAAGAAAAAAATAATAAGGTAAACTTTATTTTTTAGATTGCTGCTAAAGAAAGAAATACTTTATACTTGTCATTATTTTTGTTTTTTTCAACAAAAAAAAAGACTACAACACATTTTCTTCATCTTTTATTTTATAACTTGACATTTGATTAATGAAATAAAGTTCGACTATTTAATACGAGCATATGGTTTTTGATTTTTTCCAAAATGAAAATTGTCAAGAGGTAAATGATTTTTACAATAAATTATTTAATGAAATTCCTGATTTAATTTTTGAATTTGTAATTACTCCTGACAATACCTACCTATTTCCTTTGGTGAGTAGGTCGGCTAATAATTTTTTCGAATTGTCAGCTACGCACTTCCTAGATAGTGACAAAACACTAATTTATGAACGTATTGTTGAGGCAGACCGCGCTCCTTTTTTTGAATCTTTACTACAAGCCAAACGAAATTTAACTAGTTGGGAATTCGAGTTTAGAGTTCAACTGCCTCAAAAAGGGTTGCGGTGGTTAAAAATTGCTGCAAAACCAGAGTTGTATCCTGATGGGAGTATTGCTTTTTACGGTCGTATTTCGGATTGTACAACACTAAAAGACAATGAAAATCGATTAAAAGTAAGTGAGGAGCGTTTTAAATTTGCCCTCGAGGCATCTACTGCTGGTGTGTGGGATTGGAATGTTGCTACTGATGAAGTGTTTTATTCGGCACAATCCATGAAAATATTAAATGAAGATGTTGCAGATGTTTTTGACTCTCCAAAACGATGGGATAAAATTGTACATCCAGATGATTTAAATCGCTATTTTTCAGACATTCAAGATCATTTTGATGATCGTACTCCTTTTTACGAAAACCACCACCGCGTACTTACTAGTCAAGGAAAGTACAAGTGGATTTTAGATCGTGGGAAAGTTATTGAACGCGATTTGTATGGAAAACCACTAAGAGTAATTGGTACCCACACTGATATTTCTTCGCAAAAAGAGAAAGAATTAGAGTTGGAGCAGGCGATTGATTTGGTACGAAAGCAAAATAGCAGACTTTTAAATTTTTCGCATATTGTTTCGCATAATTTGAATACGCAGGCTGGTAATATCAAATCCATTTTGGATTTAATTGATACTGATGCAGAAGAAAGTACTATTCAAGAAATGCTCCCATATTTGCGTACTGTTTCTAACGATCTCAACGAAACAATTCGAAATTTGGTGCAATTGGTATCAATTCAAAACAATCACAATATCCCTGTTAGTGCACTCAATTTGAAAAAATATATAGTAAAAACATTAGATCTTATTCATTCGTCACAATCGCAAATCTCATTTCAAATTCACAACCTAGTACCTGAGCATGTTGAGGTAGATTTCAATCCGGCGTATTTAGAAAGTGTTTTGCTTAATTTTACTACAAACGCTATCAAATATGCCGATCCTAAACGACCTCTGGAAATTACTTATCAATTTGAAATTGATAACAACCAAAAGGTCCTATCAATTACCGATAATGGTTTAGGTATTAATTTAATGAAATATGGTGAATCTTTGTTCGGATTGTACAAGACTTTTCATCAGCATGCAGATGCTCGTGGTTTGGGTTTGTATATTACCAAAAATCAAATTGAATCAATGAAGGGTACTGTTTCTGTAACAAGCGAAGAGGGTGTTGGATCTACGTTCAAAATTCATTTTTTTTGCTAAGATTAATTAGCTGTAGCAACAGAAGTTTCTTCTTTTTTGCGTTTCCTTTTAACAAATTTGATAATTATTTTCATAAAAAAAGCTTCCAATAACGGAAGCTTTTTTCTATCACTATATTTTAATTTCTATTTTGCAATATTTACAGCACGCGTTTCACGTATTACCGTAACTTTTACCTGTCCTGGGTAAGTCATTTCTGTTTGAATTTTTTGAGAAATGTCGAATGATAAACTTGCGGCATTATCATCAGAAACTTTTTCGCTTTCTACAATAACACGTAATTCTCTACCTGCTTGAATAGCGTATGCGTTTTTCACACCACTAAATCCGTAGGCTACTTCTTCAAGGTCTTTCAAACGTTGGATATACGAGTCTAAAACTTGTCTTCTTGCTCCTGGTCTTGCTCCTGAAATGGCATCACAAACCTGAATTATTGGAGACAATAATGATTTCATTTCGATCTCATCGTGGTGAGCTCCAATGGCGTTACAAACTTCTTCTTTTTCGCCATATTTCTCAGCCCACTGCATTCCTAATAAAGCGTGTGGTAAATCGCTTTCAGCATCTGGTACTTTTCCTATATCGTGCAATAAACCTGCTCTTTTGGCTAGTTTGACGTTCAATCCTAGTTCAGCAGCCATAATTCCACACAATTTAGAAACTTCACGTGAGTGCTGTAATAGGTTTTGTCCGTATGATGAACGGTATTTCATTCTACCTACAACTTTAATCAATTCTGGGTGTAAACCATGAATACCTAAGTCAATTACAGTACGTTTACCAACTTCAATGATTTCGTCATCAATTTGTTTAGTAGTTTTAGCAACTACTTCTTCAATACGAGCAGGGTGAATTCTACCATCTGTTACTAATTTGTGTAATGCCAAACGAGCAATTTCTCTTCGAACAGGATCAAAACAAGAAAGAATAATCGCTTCTGGAGTATCATCTACAATGATTTCTACACCGGTTGCAGCCTCTAGTGCACGGATATTTCTACCTTCACGACCAATGATTCTACCTTTTACGTCATCTGATTCAATGTTGAAAACAGAAACACAATTTTCAACTGCTTCCTCAGTTCCTACACGCTGAATAGTATTGATGATGATCTTTTTTGCTTCTTGTTGCGCAGTAAGTTTTGCCTCTTCAATAGTGTCTTGAATGTGTGACATCGCTTTACTTTTTGCTTCCGCTTTCAAACCTTCTACCAATTGATTTTTAGCTTCTTCGGCAGATAGTCCTGAAATCAATTCCAATTGCTGTAACTGGCTTTTGTGTAAACGGTCTACTTCAACCTGTTTTTTGTCTAAGTTTTCAATTTTAGCCTTGAATTCAGCGCTTTTAGCTTCGAATTCGTCATTTACTTTTTTAGCCTTTGATAGTTCATTAGATATTTGAGACTCTTTGTCGCGAACTCTTTTTTCAATTTCGGCTACTTTTTTGTCGCGTGCCAAAATTACTTGCTCATGCTCTGCTTTAAGTTCAATGAATTTTTCTTTTGCCTGAAGAATTTTATCTTTCTTGATATTTTCAGCCTCTAAATTGGCATCCTTTAAAATCGATGCTGCTTCTTTTTTGGAGTTTTTAATGAGATTAGAAATATTGCTTTTCTCAATTAATTTTGCAATAGCAAATCCTGCTGCAATTCCAAGTATTCCTGAGGTGATAATCGTTATTATGTTGTCCATGTTTATTAAAATTTATGTATAAAAAAGCCTACATTAGTGGGATTGTATAAACTCGAAAAGACAAGTTTTGAGCTAACTCACTGTTCAAGTTTCCTCGCCGGAGCGTGGCATGCTATAGTAGTGACGATTCGCTCATCTTAAATTGTTAGTGTTGAGTTTACCAAATAAGAACTAATGTAGGCAGTATCTTAGTTTTTGTAAAGAACGTTTATTTGTCGAGATATTGATCGAGCTTAGCATTGATTTTTTTTAATCTCTCAATCGTTGCTTCGCCATCAATGGCATTATCAATTTGTTTTTGTTCTGTTTGTGAGGCAAATTGCAGGGCACACATGGCCAAAACATCTTGCTTATCTCTCACGGCATAATTTTCTTCAAATTGCTTAATCATAATATCAATTTTTTTGGAGGCGCTTCTTAAGCCTTCTTCCTGAGCCATATCTACATTAAGCGGATATACACGGTCTGCAATCGATATTTTTATTTTAAGCTTTTCGTCCATATTTTCCTTAATCGGATAGTTGTGCTATACAGTAATCAATGTCTCGAATTAATGAATTTATTTTAAGCTTTGTATCTCTTTTATTTTCGTCACTGCCTAATAATGAATGTGCCATTTTGAGTGTTTCATATTGTTTTTTCAAGTTTTCAATTTCTAGAGCTTGACTTTCAATAAGAGTAGCAGCTTTTACTAAATCATTTTTTAACTCTTGATTATTTTGTTCTAAACTTTTCGTTTTAGCAAAAAGTTTTTCGACTTTATATTCAAGAATATCAATAATTTCTGCAATTACACTCATTATAGATTTAATTCATTACATAATCATACAAAGTTAGTATTCCTTTTTAATTTTCCAATATTTTATTATTTTTTTTCAAGTAAATTGCGTAATAATCACTTGATCAGTTGATTATCGTTTTGTTGCTTTGAGTCGTATTTAAATGTTTTTTTTATCTTAGCAGAAATTGTTTTTTATGAAATTTGTTTTGTTTTTACTCCTATTCTCCGCAGCCCTTTTTGGTCAAGCCAGTTATCCCCAGGATTATTTTAGATCTCCACTCGACATTCCGTTGCAATTATCAGGGAATTTTGGAGAATTAAGACCAAATCATTTTCACGCAGGTTTTGATATGAAAACCCAGCAGCGTGAAGGCTTAAAAGTATATGCTGTGGCAGATGGGTATGTATCGCGTATTAAAATTTCAACTTTTGGAAACGGAAAAACCATTTATATTAACCATCCCAATGGATATACGTCTGTTTATGGCCACTTGCAAAATGCAGTAGGTTCAATTCACGATATAATTACCAAAGCGCAATACAAGGAACAATCTTTCGAAGTTGAACTTTTTTTTAAGCCTGATGAAGTGCCTGTGAAAAAAGGTGATATAATTGCTTTATCAGGAAACACAGGAGCATCCGAAGGGCCGCACTTACATTTTGAATTTCGAGATACCGCCAGCGAATTTGTAATCAATCCGCTTTTGTTCGGATATGATTCGTTGTTAAAAGATACAAAAAAACCAACAATCTCTGGATTGTATGTTTATCCTCTCGATGGGAATACTACGGTAAATTATGCTAAACGCCCATTGCTTTTAAATGTTTCGTTGCAAAAAGATGGTTCTTATCTTTCAGATAAAGTCATAGCAAATGGTGTAATTGGTTTTGGGATTACCGCTTTTGATACGGATGACGTTTCATTCAATAACAATGGAGTGTATAAAGTACAGACGTTTTTGAATGGAAAGCCAAATTTTGGCTATGAATTTAATACCTATTCTTTCGAAGATATGCGATTTATCAATGCTTTGATCGATTATCCTCGGTACAAAACAACGCAGCAGCGAGTTCAAAAACTATTCATGAAAACGCCGTATAATTTGCGTTTTATTCAAACAGATGAAACCAAAGGTGTCTTGAACGTTTCTCCCAACCTTTCTTTGTTGTATCGCATTGAGGTTGCTGATTTTTTTGGTAATAAAAAAATGATTAACGTTCCTATTCAATACGATTTAACATCTACTAGAATTGCTAAAGAAGAAGTTAGTGGTCCATATCGAGTAAAAGCCGCCAAGGATAGTAATTTTGAAATGGAAAATGCTTCGGTTTTTTTTCCAGCAGGAACCTTTTACGACGATTTTAATTTGAATTTCAAGGTAAAAAACAACACGCTTACTGTTCACGATGATACCGTGCCAGCACATTCCAATTTTACAATAACTATTAAGGATTCAACTTTAACGGTAGCACAGCGCGAAAAAATGTTTATTGGTCGTGTCGATGGAAAAAAAATAAGTTATAATGCAACTTATCGTAAAGATGATATTTTCCAAACTAAAGTAAAAGTATTAGGAACCTACGCTTTAGTTTCAGATACGGTAGCGCCACGAATCAGTATGGCAGTTCCTATTGACGGCAAATGGATCAGTCAACAAAAATCTTTACAACTCACTATTGCTGATGATTTGTCGGGGATTAAATCGTACAACGGTTATCTGAATGGGAAATGGGTTTTGTTTGAATACGATAATAAAACGCGTAAAATAACCCATTTTTTCACCGAAGGATTGGTTGCTGATGGTGCCAATGAATTAAAAGTAGTAGTGGTGGATAATATGGGGAATTCAACTACCTTTGAGACGCGTTTTTTTAGAAATTCTAAACCTTAAAAGCATATCATTTGAACTCAATCAAACAGCTAATTGTCCTGTTTTTGGTCTTGCTAACTACATCAATAACGGCGCAAACTGCCCGAATTAGAGGTGTTGTTTTAGATGCCAACCAAAAAGTGGTGCCTAACGTAAATATTAGTTTTTTAGACAAAAGTACAGCTACCAATTCCAATGGTTTTTACGAACTGAAAGTTCCTGCCAATCAAAATGTGACTTTGGTTTTTACGCACGTTTCTTTAAAAAAAATCACCGTTACTTTTTTTCTTGAGCCTAATGATCAACGAGAATTTAACCCCGTAATGAATGATCGTGAGGAGCAAATGACTGCTGTTGTGGTGAAGGCTAATAATAGAAAAGCAGTGCAGGGAATTACAAGTTTAGAGCCCGAAATGTTACGAAAAATTCCGGGAGCCAATGCTGGTGTCGAAAATATTTTGAAATCGTTGCCTGGCGTGAATTCTAACAACGAGTTAAGTACGCAATATTCCGTTCGTGGTGGAAATTTTGATGAAAATTTAGTGTACGTAAACGAAATCGAAGTGTACCGACCATTCTTGATTCGCTCAGGACAGCAAGAAGGATTAAGTTTTATTAATTCAGATTTGGTACAAAACATTGATTTTTCGTCGGGTGGTTTTCAAGCTAAATTTGGAGACAAACTCTCTTCTGTTTTGGATATAACGTATCGCAAACCAGTGGCATTTGGTGCAAGTATGGAAGCGAGTTTCCTCGGCGGAAGCCTTTCATTTGATGCCGTTTCTAAAAATAAAAAATGGTCGGCAGTAACAGGTCTTCGCTACCGAAACAACAGCCTTTTGGTAAACAGTCAAGAAACGCAAACTAATTTTACGCCTTCGTTTGCTGATATTCAAACTAACATCAATTATCAAGCTTCTGCAAAATGGCAATGGAGCTTTCTAGGAACTATTTCGCAAAATAAATACAATTACCAACCACTAACACGTCAGACCAATTTTGGTACTATTGACAATCCGATGGCGCTAACTGTGTTTTATGAAGGCCAAGAAAAAGACAAATACGACACCTATTTTGGTGCCATGAAATCAGTTTATAATGTTTCAGACAATTTTACCTTAAAATTTATTGGATCGGTTTTTCATACGATAGAGCAGGAGCACTTTGATATTTTTGCACAATATCGCTTAGGAGAAGTAGATACGAATATAGGTTCTGAAACACTTGGTGAGGTTACTTTTTCTCGTGGCGTAGGTTCGCAGCTGAATCATGCACGTAACGATCTGGATGCCTTAATTGTAAATACAGAAATTAAAGGTTTTTTAGATTGGAAAAAAAGCCAAATCGAATGGGGTGTAAAATATACACGAGAATCTATCCGAGATCGAATTATTGAATGGGAAGTGATTGATTCGGCTGGTTTTTCTTTAAATCCACCACGTATTGATTTGCCCAAAAATGACCAACCGTACACCTCGTATACCGGACCTTTAGTACCCTTTCAGGAAGTTCGTGCTTTAAATTTTAATTCAATAGATCGTTTTTCTGGTTATGCGCAGTGGAGCTTAAAATCGAATATCGGAGCACATACAGTTTGGTACAATGCAGGAGTGCGTGCTCATCAGTGGCAGGTGCAAGGCGCTACCACAGACGGAAAATCGCAATTTACTGTGAGTCCGCGAGCGCAAATAGCGCTTAAACCCAATTGGGATGCCGATGTGGTGTTTCGATTTTCGGGTGGTTTGTACCATCAACCGCCTTTTTACAGAGAATTACGAGCTGCAAATGGAGCGGTACAGCCTAATGTGAAAGCACAACAGTCAGTACATTTGGTTTTAGCAAATGATTATAGTTTTACCATGTGGAACCGACCTTTTAAAATGGTTTCTGAATTGTATTATAAATCGTTGACTGATGTAAATACGTATACGATTGATAATGTTCGAATTCGATATGCAGCCAACAATAATGCAGTAGCTTACGCCCAAGGTGTGGATGTGCGTTTGAATGGGGAGTTTGTACCGGGAACCGAATCGTGGATTAGTTTTGGATATTTAAAAACCGAGGAAAATGGCAACGATAGAGGATTCATTGCAAGGCCAACAGATCAACGCTTAAAGTTTGCGATGCTTTTTCAAGATTATATGCCTAATATTCCAAGTGTGAAATTGTATTTGAATTTGGTGTACAATACAGGATTACCTGGTGGTTCACCCTCATATGCAGATCCTTATTTGTACCAAAATAGATTGAATGACTACCGCAGAGCAGATATAGGTTTTTCTAAAGTTTTTATAGATGAAACCAATGCTGGAAAGGTAAAAGGCATATTTAAAGATTGTAAAGAATTAGCTTTAGGTTTAGAGATTTTTAATCTTTTTAACAATCAAAATGCTATTACAAACACTTGGGTGCGAGACGTATATTCTAAGAACCAATACGGTATTCCAAATTATATGACTACACGCGTTTTTAACATAAAGTTGACAGCGAAGTTGTAAGCTACAAGCTAAAGCCAATTGAATTCTATTTATTCGTTAAATCCGTTGTTGAATGTACTTGCTATTTTGAAAAATGATTACATTTGAGTTTTAATACCATCAGCACATGAAAAAAATACAGATCACCTGTTTAGGAATTGCATTGCTATTTTTAGCAAGTTGTAAAGAGGATGCAGCAACGCCAAAAGTTACTTATGATGCGGCTAATAAAGCAAAGTCGATTGTAAGGGCAGACTCAACCCAAATACAAATAGCTGATTTACCTTGGCAAATGGAAGGGACTGATTATTTAATTCATCCTATTGCTGATTTGAGTATTCGTGATCGCGGCGTAAAATCACGTTATGGTTCATCAAGTGTGAATGATTTGAGTTTTACGATTTCAAATTATGGCGAATATGAAATTACAGGTTTTTTACAAAATATTAAATTCCAAAAAATCGATTCAGACTCCATAACCAAATTAACGGATAAGCCAGTTTTGATACAAACAGCAACGTATTTAAAAACGGTTGCTGATAGAACCAAAAATCAAATCATGGTGTACACTATGGTCGATATGGATACCAATAAAGATGGTAAATTAGAAACTAGCGACATCAAATCCTTGCATTTAAGTACTATCAGCGGGGAGCGTTTCACTAAAATCTCGCCTGACTTTGAGGAATTAATTGATTGGAAACTTCTAGCTTCGCGCAATCGTTTGTATTTTAGAACGGTTGAGGATACCAATAAAAATGGTCAATTTGATAAAAATGATTTGGTTCACTATTATTATATCGATTTGACTGCGAAAGAATGGAAGATTACTGCATACGAGCCAATTTAGTTTTTTAATTTAAATCAAAATATCACTTTCCAAATCTGATTTTTCAATGGTAATAGCATAACCCAATTGTTTTACCAATTGAATGACTAGGTTTTTGTACCAGTTCTCAGATTTTGGGTGAATGTATATTTTTTCAATCAAAGTAGTAACTTCAACATTTATTTTAAGTCCTTCGTTTAATTTGTTTTCACTTTCGCCAATATCAGTAATGATACGTACTTCGCGCTCGTACTGAAAACTTTTTCTTTTAAACAAAAACGGGAAAAACGAATCATCAAACGGAATGTGTTCTTTTTTGTAATCGATATAGTTGACTTCACCAATGAATTGCTTGTGGTCGTTTTCTAAATGCAGCGCTTTTTGTAATCGTCCCAGAGTTGATTGAATGGCAAGTCCTTCGGTGTTTTGTGTAAAAATTTGCCACATTGCAAACGATTCGTATTCATTAATGTGCCAACTACTAATAGCTACTTTTTCGCGATGCTTTTTGTAATAATTTAAAAAATCAGGATTGTCTTGAGACAACTTTTTGATTTCCTCAAAAGTAGGCTCGCTAAAGGTACCTTCGTATTGATCCTCAAATTTATCAGAGCGTGACATGAATAGCTTTTGCGAAAGCAGTAAATCCAGAAATTTAGATAAGTCGAGGTATTTCCAAACGACTATGCTCGGATCTTGAGGAAGTTTAATAGAGGTGTTGTTAACGTACATAACTACAATTTATAGGAAATGCTTTTGTGTAAAGTTCACCAATTTTTTTTACTTATGATTTAAGAACTTGTTTTTTCAACGTTATTTTTTTGCTATTAGGCATTACCAGCTCCAAAGATTCTTTCGTTTTTGCTTCTGTGCGCCAAGCAATAAAATCACATTCATTTTTAAAGTCGGCTGCTTTTAGTCCGTTAACGGATAGAATTTCTTCTCCAATTGTTAGGTCTTTTGCTGTATTTTCTTCTTGATTACTTTTTCCGGTGATTGTTAATTTACCATTTTTCAAAAACACATCAGCATCAAAATTCAATTGCAAAGAAATAGGTTTGTTTGACAATTGCATATGATAGGTTGATGTACTATTGTTCATAATCGTAACCGATGTTAATTGCGAAAAAAAGGATATTCCAAGCTTCTTTTCAGTACCAGGTTTGCTCTCTATTTTTACATTTTCAAAGCTTTTATTTCCAAGTGTCAAGCCATCAAATGAAAGGGTTTCAAAAGCAACAGTTTTTATTTCTGTCAAACTCATGGCAATTTTAGTACCAGTGATTATCTCGTTTTTAGGGTCTTTTTTTAATTTTTTAAAAGCAGACTCATTTGTGTCAACTTCAAGAAAATCATTGTAACCGGTATCAATTAAACAATTTTTTATGGGTGTACCTTGAATTGAAAACGTGGTAAAATGCCTGTTGCTTTTGTAAACAATCGGTATGCTTAACATGTCAGTATTAGTTTCAAAAACTGCATTGGAAACGTAAAGTAGTTTTTTGTCAAAATCAATTTTCCAATTTAGTTTGTTAATGGCATTAGCGCCAAGTAAATAAGTATCGGCGCACGATAAAAGAGGCATGTCATACACGATGCTCTTTACGTTATGTATGTCAAATGTGCCAATAGTAACTGTTTCAATAACTGCTGATTGCATGCTGTTTTGATTTTCGTTGCTATCAGTAATATTCTTTTTTGCAGAAATCTGGATGTTGGCTGCACTCGCTTTGCTTGATGGAACCACACCCAATGCAGCACCAGTGTCTAGCATAAAGTCGGTTGGTACTCCGTTTAGTTTCCCTTTAAAAACCAGTAAACTTGATTTTAAGCTAAACGGAATCGTATCTATTTTTGTGTTTTGAGCGTAATTGACAATTGATATACTCAAGAAAAGAGCTGTTGCTAAAATTCGTTTCATAACTAAATATTTTTAGCGTTTGATCTTAGTTTTTTAATCGATCTTGAAATAAAAATACCGCCTAAAATTCCAGGTAAACTCCAAGCTAATACATCTGGTAAAAAAGTATTGTTGACCACTATAAAAGCTGTAAATGCTGCTATATAAGCACCTGTCATGCGGCCAATATGATTTTTCAAACCGTATAAAGTATCAGTTACTTTGCCAGTATAGGCTTTGTATTCAGTGTAACACAATCGTAAACTAGCAGTTCCAAATAGTAGAAATACGATACCAAAAACTTGTTTAGCTAGTACATAACGAATTCCAATGTAATAAAAAATGATTGAGCAGATTAACATGGCAATAGTTAGCAGTGCATCACCAATTTGCGGTTTCTGACCCAAATGGGCTTTTTTTAATTGGATCATTCTGTATCCCGAAATGGTCAAGTAAATTGTAAAAACGCCTACTATAAAAAGAAATAAATTAGGATGTACGTAGGATAAGTAAAAAGCACACAATCCGGTGCTGACCATAGCTATGGTAAAAATCAAGCCAATTTTTTTATGAAGTCGGTCGCCTTTTTTGCG
Source organism: Flavobacterium sp. K77 (assembly GCF_021608205.1). NCBI lineage: Bacteria > Pseudomonadati > Bacteroidota > Flavobacteriia > Flavobacteriales > Flavobacteriaceae > Flavobacterium > Flavobacterium sp. K77. The sequence continues at coordinate 1,022,168 of NZ_JAKIHO010000001.1, forward strand.
AATTAAAACAATGGTACCCAACAGTAAACCAATAAATCCAGAAAGAATGTGCAGCACTAAGATAATTTTGAATAGCATAACAGAATGTTTTAAATTAAAAAGGTTACGTAAATATATTGCTATCTTACGTAACCTTTAAAAAATATATACTGAAATGTCTTACTTCAATGCTGAGTTGTCGATTTTAACTACTCAAGCGATTGCAAACTCACTAGTTTATTGTAAACACCTTGCAGCGCAATCAATTCTTCGTGGTTTCCTTGCTCTACAATTTTTCCTTTTTGCATCACGACAATCACATCTGCTTTTTGAATGGTGGATAATCTGTGCGCAATAACAATTGAAGTTCTGTTTTGCATCATGTTCTCGAGCGCTACTTGCACAAATTTTTCGCTTTCAGTATCCAATGCTGAGGTTGCTTCATCCAAAATCATGATCGGTGGATTTTTCAAAACCGCTCGAGCGATAGACAAACGTTGTTTTTGTCCTCCAGATAATTTATTTCCGCTGTCTCCAATGTTTGTGTGAATTCCTTTTGGTAAATCTTGTACAAACTCAAAGGCATTGGCAATTTTCAAAGCTTCAATGATTTCTTCATCGGTAGCATTTGGTTTTCCTAATGAAATATTTGCTTTTATGGTATCATTAAACAAAATACTGTCTTGCGTAACCAATCCCATTAAACCGCGAAGTGATTGCAAATCGAGATCTTTTATATCTATTCCATCAATAGAAATCGTGCCTTCGTTTACATCATAAAAACGAGTTAGTAAGTTGGCAATAGTACTTTTTCCACTTCCAGATTGTCCTACGAGCGCCACCGTTTGTCCCTTTTTTACTTGCAACGAAAAGTTCTTTAAAACTTTTTCGTCTTCGTATTTAAAGTTGATGTTTGAAATGGTAATATCCGATTCAAATGTGTCTTTTTGAACAGCATTTTCTTTGGATGTGATTTCGTTTTCCACATCTAAAACCTCAAAAACACGTTCGGCAGCAGCTAATCCGTTTTTTACAGAATAAGATGCTTTTGAAATGGCTTTGGCAGGAGTTAAAATATTGAAAGCTAGTGTTAAATACACAATAAACGAAGCGCCGTCAAGCGTTTTATCATTCAAAACTAAAATTCCTCCGTAAAAAAGTAAAATAGCAATTGTGGTTACTCCAAGAAATTCGCTCAATGGTGTAGCCAAGTTGTTACGGCTTCCGATGCTGTTGGTTAAGTTCAATAATCTTGTTACAGATGCGTTAAAGGTTCCTTTAAAAGAAGGTTCAGCATTATAACTTTTTATGACTTTTAATCCGCCTAATGTTTCTTCAACAACAGAAATTAAAGAGCCACTTTCTTTCTGTGCTTCTCTGGATTGGCTTCTTAAATTTTTAGCCAATTTAGAAATGATATAACCCGAAATAGGCATAAAAATAAGCACAAATAATGTCAATTTGGTACTTATGGCAAACATCATTCCTAATGCAAATACAATAGTCAAAGGTTCTTTTACCACCAATTCTAAAATGGAGAAAAAAGAGTTTTGAACTTCGTTGACATCACCTAGCATACGCGCCATCATATCACCTTTTCTTTTTTCAGAATAATAGGAGATAGGCAATTCGATAATTTTGGCATACATCGAGCGTCTCAAATCCTTCAATACACCATTTTTTAAGTGCATGATGTGATAGGAAGCTAGGTAGTTGAATAAGTTTTTAATGAAAAATGTAGTGATAACCATCGCTACCACAAACAACAATACTACTTCAGTACTTTCATTATCTGATAAAGAGGAAATTTTAAAGTTGATGTATTCTGTTACATAATCCTTTAAGTTACCAATTCCAGAATAAACAGGCTCTTTGAATACTTTTTCAGTTTTTCCAAAAAGTACCTGCAAAACAGGAAACAAAGTCAACATAGATATTGTACTAAACAAAGCATACAAAATGTTGTATATAATGTTCCATACAATATGTGATTGATAAGGTTTTGTAAAGGGTATTAATTTTTTTATGTTTTGATCCATTAGTTCAATTGCATTGCAGTAATAATGTCGGCGATTTTTTGGTCCAGAATTGCTTCTACTTCTTCAAAATCTTCAATAGCCTCTAGTGTAGTATTTACACTGATATAAAATTTAATTTTTGGTTCGGTACCGCTTGGTCTAGCACATATTTTAGAACCGTCTTCGGTGTAGTAAATCAAAACATTCGATTTTGGAATTGTCATGGCTGATTCAGTACCATCCAATAGATTTTTAGCTGTACTTGCTTGGTAATCTTCTACCATAATCACTCTTTCGCCGTTGATTTCTTTCAAAGGATTTTCACGTAAGTCAATCATCATTTGTGTGATTTCTTGTAAACCTTCTATTCCTTTTTTAGTAATCGATACCAAGTGTTCTTTGTAAAAACCGTTGTCTACATACAATTTAATTAGTTCTTGGTATACAGTACTTCCAAGGGCTTTGGCTTGAGCTGCCATTTCACAAACTAAAAGGGTTGCTGCAACAGCATCTTTATCACGTACGGCATCACCCACCATGTAACCAAAACTCTCTTCGCCACCACCAATAAACTCTAGTTCTGGGAAGTCTTTGATCATTTTAGCAATCCATTTAAAACCGGTCAAACCAATTTTGCATTCTACGCCATAATTAGTAGCAAGTTCCATCATCATAGGAGTTGATACAATCGTAGAACCAATAAATTGTTTGTCGTTAATTTTTCCAGCTTTTTTCCATTGCTCTAGTAAGAAGGCCGTCATCAAAACCATAGTTTGATTTCCGTTTAACAATACCATTTTACCCTCGTTATCGCGCACCGCAACTCCCAATCTGTCACAATCTGGATCAGTACCCACAACAATATCGGCATTAGTTTTATCTGCTAACGCCAATGCCATTGTCAACGCTTCAGGCTCTTCAGGATTTGGCGATTTTACTGTTGGGAAATCACCATTCGGCACGCGTTGCTCCTCAACAATGTGCACTTGGGTGTAGCCCGCTTGCGCTAAAGTATCTGGAACAAGTTTTATCGAAGTACCGTGTAAAGAAGTAAATACAATATTCAAGTCTTTTTTGGCCTCAGCTGAAGTGCCAAAACTTGCATTCTCAATAGTTGATTGTATGAAAGCAGCGTCAATTTCAGTATCTACGTAATGAATCAAATCTTCTTTTGCTGTAAATTTGATTTGATCGTAAGTCAAGTTTTCAATTACCTCAATAATTCCTTTGTCTTCTGGTGGCACAATTTGTCCTCCATCTTGCCAATACACTTTATACCCGTTGTATTCAGGCGGGTTGTGCGATGCAGTAAGTACAATTCCGCATTGACATCCCAAATGCTTCACTGCAAAAGATAATTCTGGCGTAGGTCTGAGTTCAGAGAACAAGTAAACCTCAATTCCATTAGCCGAAAAAACATCCGCAACTACTTTTGCCAGCGTATCACTGTCATGACGGCAATCATAAGCAATAACGGCTTTTAATGGTTGGTTCGGGAAAGCAGTTTTCAAGTAATCAGATAATCCTTGTGTACTTTTTCCTAATGTATATTTGTTGATTCGGTTATTTCCCACACCCATGATACCGCGCATTCCGCCAGTTCCAAATTCTAAGTTCTTGTAAAAACTTTCCTCTAAATCCTTTGGTGATGAGGTCATTAATTCTATAATTGCCTCTTGCGTGGCTTGATCAAACGTAGGAGTCAACCATTCATTGACCGCATCTAAAATGTTTTGTTTAATTTCCATTTGATGTATTTTTTAATTTTTAGGAGCTATTTCCTGCTATTCGTTACAATCTTTTATTCGCCGCGGCGAATAAAAGGATTTCCACTGCTATCAGGGCTAGGGTGTGTCCCATTGTATGTCGTTTTTCTTAAAACTACAAGTTTACACTACTTGCAATTTTATAGCGTTCTTCATTATTTTTTGTTCGTAAAATGATTTCACCCAGAAATCCGGCTAGAAATAATTGTGTTCCCAAAACCATTGTAGTGAGAGCAATATAAAACCACGGATTATTGGTCACTAGGCTATAACGCATATCGTTGTACATGTGGTATAACTTTGAAATACCGATGTAACCAGCAAGCATAAATCCTATAACAAACATCAAAGATCCCATGGCGCCAAAAAGGTGCATTGGTCTTTTGCCAAAGCGGGATAAAAACCAAATGGTAATTAAATCTAAGAATCCGTTAATAAAACGTTCCATCCCAAATTTAGTTTCACCATATTTTCGGGCTTGATGTTGCACTACTTTTTCACCAATTTTACCAAAACCTGCATTTTTAGCCAATACCGGAATGTAGCGGTGCATTTCGCCAGAAACTTCAATGTTTTTAACAACAATATTTTTGTACGCTTTCAAGCCGCAATTGAAATCATTTAATTCAACTCCAGATGTTTTTCGAGCCGCCCAATTAAATAGTTTCGAGGGTAAATTTTTAGCAACAACAGAGTCGTAGCGTTTCTTTTTCCAACCCGAAACCAAATCGTATTTCCCATTGGTAATCATGTCATACAATCCCGGAATTTCTTCAGGACTGTCTTGCAAATCAGCATCCATGGTAATAATAACGTCTCCTTGTGCTTTTGCAAAACCGGCATGCAAGGCCTGCGATTTTCCAAAGTTTTTCATAAAACGAACACCTTTTACATGAGGATTTTCTTTTGAAAAGCCTTCAATTAGTCCCCAAGAATTATCGGTACTTCCATCATCTAAAAAAATGATTTCATACGAATAATTATGAGATTGAACCACTTTGATAATCCAAGTGTAGAGTTCGTGCAGGGATTCCTCTTCGTTTAAAAGCGGAATTAGTATAGATAAATTCATTAATTTTTATTCTTGTGTAGATTTGCTTTTGAAAATAGCGGCTAATAATAAACCAAATATTGAGCTAAAACCAATACTGAAAAGGGATCCTTTCAACAATTCAATAGGTGAGTACGGATCGTTTTCTCTCATTTTAGCAATAGCCTCATTAATTGCTGATGCTGGAGCGCCAAATTTTTGCATCATATTCATAGTATATTTGATGATCAATTCATTAACGGCCTCCTTTGCAGATGGATCAATTACATTAAATAGTAGGATGTTAAATAGGACAGATATTAAAATTCCAACTACGATGGCAATAAAATAAGTCGTAAAGGCTTGCTTAAAAGTAAAAACGCCATTTAATTCTTTTTTTGTTCGAACCAACAAAACAATTCCTAAAACTAAATATGTTAAGATGCTGAGTACTCCTATCCACCATTCGGTAAACAAATTCAAGTCAATAGCATAGATTAGTGCAGTAATTAATGAAGAAACAATTCCAATTGCAACTCCAAATGTAATTCCGTTCTTTTTAACAATTTCGTTAGTCATTTTTGCTAGTTTTAAAATTAATCCACAAAGATAACAATTCCCAATACATACAGCGCTAAAAAACGTTTTTTGGAATTGCGTAAAAAAAGTGAATCAAAGATTTGTTTATTGAAAATTAATTGTAAATTTGCACACTCAAAATAATAGTATTAAACAAAAAGTTAGTAGGCGTTTATACCTTTTTTGTATTTGAAAAAGCTGCAAAACAAGGACTAACCAATCAATAAAAAAAGATTTACAAGATGAAAAAAGGAATTCACCCAGAAAATTACAGATTAGTTGCATTTAAAGACATGTCAAATGACGAAGTTTTTATCACTAAATCTACTGCAGATGCAAAAGAAACAATTACAGTTGACGGTGTTGAATACCCAGTTGTAAAAATGGAGATCTCTAGAACTTCTCACCCTTTTTACACAGGTAAATCTAAACTTATCGATACTGCAGGACGTATTGACAAGTTCAAAACTAAATACGCGAAACACGTTAAATAATTTTAACTGTTCACATCATACCAAAGCCTCGCAATTTGCGGGGCTTTTTATTTAATAGCAAGTTTGCGTTATAAATTGGTGCAAACTACTTTTATTTTCCTAAACCTTAATTTCTTAATGGTTAAAAAAAACATTACGATTTACTAGATAATTTTTTGGTTGACCTTTTATTTTTCAAAACCTTAATTCTCTTAATACCTTAATGGTTACGAAAAATGTTACAAGTTTATAGGCAATTCCTTCGTTGACCTTTTATTTTTATTGCTATTCAAAACTTTGTAACTTTGAACCTTCATAACATCTGAAACGCTACACCATGAATTACATACTTTTTGACGGACCTGCCAGAAATGCACTTTTGCCTTTTACATTTACACGCCCTGTTGCTGATATTTTAATCGGAATTTTGACTATTCGTCAAAAATGGGAACTTTACCTAGGTTCGACCACAACTACTTTAACAGAAGAATATCTGTCAGAAAAATTTCCAATGGTTGAATTAGAGGAGAATGTAATGATCAATGCCTCCTTTCTTCCTAATCCGGTTTTGGCGGAAATAGTGAGTAATTTAGAGCCGAATCAAGCAGTTTTTAAAGGCGATGAAGTCATTGCTTTTTATACCAATGACGAGCAAGAAGAGGTTGATTTTGACTCCTACGAAATCATCGAGTACAACGATGATTGCCTAACAGTGGCGCATACTTGGGATATTTTTGCTAAAAATGATGCTGCAATTCGTGCTGATTTTGAATTTTTGACAGAAGATAGAACGTCACAACCTATTCCCAAAAGTGTAAATGTGATTGCACCTGAAAACATTTTTATCGAAGAAGGCGCAAAACTCGAATATGTTACTTTAAATGCTTCTACTGGACCTATATATATTGGAAAAGATGCTGAAATTATGGAAGGTTCCGTAATCAGAGGTCCATTTGCATTGTGCGATCATGCGCAAGTAAAATTAGCTACCAAAATTTATGGTGCGACTACCGTTGGTCCGCATTCCCGTGTAGGTGGCGAGGTAAATAATTCGGTTTTGTTCGGATATTCGAACAAAGGTCATGATGGTTTTTTAGGAAATTCAGTTCTTGGCGAATGGTGTAATATCGGTGCAGATAGTAACAATTCGAATCTTAAAAACAACTACGAAGAGGTGAAACTATGGAGTTATGAAACCGAAGGATTTGCTAAAACCGGACTACAGTTTTGTGGTTTAATGATGGGCGATCACAGTAAATGCGGTATCAATACGATGTTCAATACCGGTACGGTAGTGGGAGTGAGTGCCAATATTTTTGGAAGCGGTTTTCCTCGCAATTTTGTACCAAGTTTTTCTTGGGGTGGAGCTGCAGGTTTTACAACTTATATCACTAAAAAAGCTTTTGAAACGGCACGCTTGGTGATGAGTCGCCGTAATATGGAGTTTGATGAGCGTGAAGCTGCCATTTTAGAACATGTTTTTGAGGAAACTAAAAAGTGGAGAAAAGAATAAATGCTTCTTGTTTGAATAATATAAAGCCATTAAATAACCGCTAATTCGCAAATTTTAAATTCGTGAATTAGCGGTTTTTAGTTTTTGGTATAAAAAATTAATAATTGCTCAATTCCTTATTTAATCTATCTTTGCACCTTCAAAAAACGGTTTCATAAAATATGGAATCCTTTACACTTTTGAACATAAAACTTTAAACTCAAATAATGATTACAGTAAACGATATTTCAGTGCAATTTGGTGGTACAACGCTTTTTAGTGATGTTTCTTTTGCCATTAATGAAAATGACAAAATCGCCCTGATGGGTAAAAATGGCGCGGGTAAATCTACCTTACTTAAAATTATTGCAGGACAAAGTAAACCTTCAACAGGAAATATCTCGGCACCAAAAGAGGCTGTCGTGGCTTATTTGCCACAGCATTTACTAACAACTGATGGAGCTACTGTGCTTGAAGAAGCTTCAAAAGCTTTTGGGGAAGTTTTTGCCATGAAAGCTGAAATTGACGAAATCAACGAACAATTAACCATTCGTACTGATTATGAAAGTGATGCGTACATGAAGTTAATTGAACGCGTTTCTGATTTGAGTGAGAAATTTTATGCTATCGAAGAAATAAATTATGAAGCTGAAGTAGAAAAAATTCTAACAGGTTTAGGGTTTGAGCGTACTGATTTTACGCGTCAAACTTCTGAGTTTTCAGGAGGATGGAGAATGCGCATCGAGTTGGCTAAAATTCTTTTGAGAAAACCCGATTTAATTTTACTAGATGAGCCTACCAACCACATGGATATCGAAAGTATTCAATGGTTAGAAGACTTTTTGATTAATTCAGCTAAAGCGGTTGTGGTAATTTCGCACGATAGAGCGTTTGTTGATAATATTACCAACCGTACTATTGAAGTAACAATGGGACGTATTTATGATTATAAAGCAAAGTATACGCATTACTTAGAATTGCGTAAAGACCGTCGTATTCATCAGCAAAAAGCATACGATGAGCAACAACGATTTATAGCAGACAATCAAGCTTTTATTGATAGGTTTCGTGGTACTTTCTCTAAAACAGATGCCGTTCAATCGCGAGTTAAAATGTTAGAAAAATTAGTTCTTGTCGAGGTTGACGAAGTGGATACTTCTGCCTTGCGTTTGAAATTTCCGCCAGCAGCTCGTTCTGGACAATATCCTGTGATTGTAAAAGAAATGTCAAAATCGTATGGCGAGCATGTGGTTTTTAAAGATGCTAATTTGGTAATCGAAAGAGGTCAAAAAGTTGCCTTTGTGGGTAAAAATGGTGAAGGTAAATCGACCATGATTAAAGCCATCATGAAAGAAATTGGTATTGATTCAGGTAGTGTAGAAATTGGGCACAATGCACAAATTGGTTATTTTGCTCAAAACCAAGCGGCTTTATTAGATGAAAATGCTACTATTTTTGAAACAATTGACGGCATTGCAGTAGGTGATGTGCGAACTCAAATCAAAAATATTTTGGGTGCGTTTATGTTTCATGGTGACGATGTGACCAAAAAAGTAAAAGTACTTTCTGGAGGTGAGAAAACACGTTTGGCGATGATTAAATTGTTGCTTGAGCCAGTGAATTTATTAATTCTGGATGAGCCTTCAAATCACTTAGATATGAAAACTAAAGACATTATCAAAGATGCATTGCGTGATTTTGATGGTACTTTAATTTTGGTGTCGCACGATCGTGATTTCCTTGACGGATTAGCAACTAAAGTCTTTGAATTTGGAAACAAACGTGTGGTAGAGCATTTTGAAGATATTACCGGTTTCTTAGCAAATAAGAAAATGGAAAATATGCGTGAGATTGAAAAGTAAAATTTTCGATCTAAAATAAAAAAGCGACTGCAGGAATAATGCAGTCGCTTTTTTGTTTATAGTCTAATTCCGGGAGGAAGTAATTCTTTGTATTGGGGGAATTTTTTAAAAAACTGTACAATTCGTGGTAAAATAGGAACTACTTTCCACTTTTTTTCAATCGCATTTTCTAAAATACTTTTTAAAAAATCATTCAAAAAATCTTCATCATTAAATCCTTCTGGTTTGTGAATTTTGGTGAGAAAGATTTTCTTTTCTTGAAAAGAATACTCCACAGCTAGTAAACCTTGTGGGCTATTGGTTTCAAATTGTCTCGAAAATGTATTGTCTTTAATTTCCATAAAAATAAGGAGGATTATTGCTGCATTGGTACTTCAATCAACAGTATTTTAGCTGTACTATTAATTTTAATGTCAATTGCAGTTGTCGCGGTTATTCCGATTGCATCTCTTGCAGTCAGAATTTGGTTGTTTATTTCAATTTCACCTTCTATTAAAAATAAGTAAACTCCGTTGTTTGGAATTTGAATCGGGTAGCTTACCGTAGTATTTTCGTCAAAAACACCTAAGTTAAAAAACGTTTTTTGGTGCACCCAAAGCGCGTTCCCATCGTTGTGATCCTTTGGTGAAACTACGTTTACGAAAGTGTTTTTGTGTTGTTCTAGGTCAAATGATTTTTGGTCGTAACGCGGTGTTACTTCTTCTGTATCGGGAAAAACCCATAACTGTAACGTTTTTGCACGCTCGGTTTTGCTAGGATTCATTTCAGAATGTTCTACTCCGCTACCGGCACTCATTACTTGTACTTCGCCAAAGCGAATAACGCCTTCGTTACCCATGCTGTCTTTGTGCATCAAGCCACCTTCAAGCGGAATCGTGATGATTTCCATATTGGCGTGACCGTGCGTGCCAAAACCAGCTCCTGCTGCAATGGTATCGTCATTTAGTACACGCAACATTCCAAATTGCACGCGTTCTGGATTGAAATAGTTGCCAAACGAAAAAGAAAAATTAGCCTGAAGCCAGCCAAAATCGGCAGTACCTCTTGTATTTGCTTTATAAAGTTGCGAAGTCATAATTTAATGGTAATATGTAATTATAAAGAAGTGCTTATTCTGAAAAAAGAATTATTTTTAAACAAATTTCGGGATTATATATCCGAATGATGTTATAAAATAGTTAAAACAATTATGGATAGAATTCCAGTTTATTTCATGCCTGGTTTAGCAGCAAGTACTGCTATTTTTGAACGTATTTCTTTGCCTGAATCGCAGTTTGAAATGCATTTATTAGAATGGGAAATTCCATTAACCAATGAATCTCTACAGCAGTATGCGTCACGAATGGCTGCTAAAATTACACACGCAAATCCAGTACTTATTGGGGTTTCTTTTGGAGGAATCTTAGTTCAAGAAATAGCACAGTTTATTACAACTCGCAAAGTAATCATTATATCAAGCGTTCGTTGTAATAATCAGTTTCCGAGGCGATTAAAAATAGCCAAGGCAACCAAGGCTTATAAGTTGTTGCCCATGCGGTTGATTGCAAATGTAGATGCTTTAGCACGGTTTTCGTTTGGTCATAAAATTAACGAACGCTTGCATTTGTACAAGAAATTTTTATCCGTTCGTGATGTGGGATACCTAACTTGGGCCGTAGAACAGGTTGTGCTGTGGGATCGAGTAGCAATTGACGAAAAAGTAATTCACATTCATGGCGATCAAGATGACGTTTTTCCGATTCAATACATTAATAAATGTATTGTTGTAAAAGGCGGAACACACATTATGATTTTAAATAAATACAAATGGCTCAATGAGCATTTACCTGCATTAATTTTAGGAACATCTGAATTGAAAGCATAAAAAAAAGGGTCAAAAATAAATTTGACCCTTTCTGTTATATAAAATTGAAACAATTAAATCTTTTTCATTTGTTCTTTCATCATGGTAATTTGCTCTTTCAGCATGTTTTGCTTGTCTAATTTTTTAGCTTCGTTCAAAAGAGCAGTAGCTTCTAGTTTACGACGACGTGTCATTGCTACACCTGCCAAATTCAATTTGGCAACAGCCAAATCCATATCCATTGATAAACCTAATTCAATTGCTTTTTTGAAATATTTTTCGGCTTGATTGATGTTGGTTTGCGCCAGCATGATTCCATGTAAGTAATTAAAATATCCTTGTTGTTTCTGAATCAAAGCAGTTTCAGGGTTTTTAATATGCGACAACCATTTTTTGGCTCCTTCAAAATCTTGTTTTCTCAGTTTTAAGAAAGCAAGTAAAATAAATTCATTTCTAAAGTATAAAAATATTGGAATGGCACTTAATACTAATAGGAAAATTCCGTTACCGATGTTACTCTCAGTAAATTGCCAAATGCCAGCAGCAATAATAAGTCCGGCAATAATAAATTTGATATTTTTGTGAAACATAGCGTGTTTAATTTAAGAGCACAAATATAGTAAAAGGAATTGAAAATATTTTTACAAAACTACTTGTGAGGAAAAAAAGTCTTTGTATATTTGCACTCGGTTTTCGAACAACCACTATTGAGAATTAAATAGACATATAAATAAGTTTTTAAAGATACAAAGCAATGAGCAAAAGAACGTTTCAACCATCGAAAAGAAAAAGAAGAAATAAGCACGGATTTATGGACAGAATGGCTTCTGCTAATGGAAGAAAAGTTCTTGCGCGTAGAAGAGCTAAAGGAAGACATAAATTGACTGTTTCTAGCGAACCAAGACACAAAAAATAATGTTTGAATAAACATATTTAAGGCGTTACTTTTTTTAGTATCGCCTTTTTTTATACCTTTTCGGTAAAAAAATCACTGTAAATCGACCTAAAAGTCATCCTTTCAGTACCTTTACATTTACACATAACTACACAACACACTACAACATGCCTAAAGACACATCAATAAAATCGGTTTTAATAATAGGTTCAGGTCCTATTGTAATTGGTCAAGCTTGCGAATTTGATTACGCAGGTTCGCAATCTGCACGCTCTATTCGTGAAGAAGGAATCGAGGTAATCTTGATCAATTCCAATCCGGCTACCATTATGACCGATCCTTCAATGGCCGATCATATTTACCTAAAACCGCTGACTACCAAATCGATTATCGAAATCCTAAAAGCGCATCCGCAAATTGATGCTGTTTTACCAACGATGGGCGGACAAACGGCTTTGAACCTGTGTTTGGAAGCTGAAGAGAAAGGAATTTGGAAGGATTTTGATGTGAAATTAATTGGTGTTGACGTTAATGCCATCAACATTACCGAAGACAGAGATCAATTTAAAGCATTACTTAAAAAAATAAATGTACCAACTGCTCCAGCCGAAATTTGTACCTCGTACCTACGTGGTAAAGAGATTGCGCAGGAATTTGGTTTTCCGCTAGTAATTCGTCCTTCGTTTACCTTAGGAGGAACAGGAGCTGCAATTGTGTACAAAAAAGAAGATTTCAACGAACTCTTAACCCGCGGTTTAGAGGCGTCTCCAATTCACGAGGTGCTTATTGATAAAGCTTTGATGGGTTGGAAAGAATACGAATTAGAATTACTGAGAGACAAAAATGACAACGTAGTTATTATTTGTTCTATCGAAAATATGGATCCAATGGGGATTCACACAGGTGATTCGATTACGGTAGCGCCAGCAATGACCTTATCGGATACGACTTTCCAAAAAATGCGTGATTATGCCATTTTGATGATGCGTTCTATTGGTAACTTCGCCGGAGGTTGCAACGTGCAGTTTGCCGTTTCGCCAGATGAAAAAGAAGATATCGTAGCCATCGAGATCAATCCTCGTGTTTCTCGCTCTTCAGCATTAGCATCAAAAGCTACAGGTTATCCTATTGCCAAAATTGCTTCAAAATTAGCTTTGGGTTACAATTTAGATGAGTTGCAAAACCAAATTACCAAGTCAACTTCGGCTTTGTTCGAACCGACTTTGGATTATGTAATTGTGAAAATTCCGCGTTGGAACTTTGATAAATTTGAAGGAGCTGATAGAACATTAGGTCTTCAAATGAAATCAGTAGGTGAGGTTATGGGAATCGGACGCTCGTTTCAAGAGGCCTTGCATAAAGCTACACAATCATTAGAAATTAAAAGAAACGGATTGGGTGCTGACGGAAAAGGCTACACTAATTACGAACAAATTATAGAGAAATTAACCTATGCCAGCTGGGATCGTGTGTTTGTTATTTACGATGCCATTGCGCTTGGAATTCCGTTGAGTAGAATTCATGAAATCACTAAAATTGACATGTGGTTCTTGAAACAATACGAGGAATTGTTTACACTTGAGAAAGAAATTGCCAAATACACCATCGCTACTTTGCCAAGAGATTTGTTACTTGAAGCCAAACAAAAAGGCTTTGCCGACAGACAAATTGCGCACATGATGGGCTGCGTAGAAAGCGAAGTACACAGCCTACGTACCGAGCAAAACATCAATCGTGTGTTTAAATTGGTTGACACTTGTGCGGCCGAATTTAAAGCAAAAACACCCTATTACTATTCTACTTTTGAAGCTGAAATCGAAAAAGCAGATGGTACGCGCTACGTCGACAACGAAAGTATTGTTACCGACAAAAAGAAAATTATTGTTTTGGGCTCTGGGCCAAATAGAATTGGTCAAGGAATCGAATTTGATTACTCTTGCGTCCACGGAGTTTTGGCTGCCAAAGAATGTGGCTACGAGACAATCATGATCAATTGTAATCCTGAAACGGTTTCGACGGACTTTGATACGGCCGATAAATTATACTTTGAGCCAGTATTTTGGGAACATATTTACGACATCATCCAACACGAAAAACCAGAAGGTGTAATTGTGCAATTAGGCGGACAAACTGCTTTGAAACTGGCTGAAAAGTTATCTAAATACGGAGTTAAAATTATAGGAACTAGTTTTGATGCACTCGATTTAGCCGAAGACCGCGGTCGTTTTTCTGATTTGTTGACCGAATTAGAAATTCCGTTCCCGCAGTTTGGTATTGCCGAAACAGCTGATGAAGCCGCTGCGTTGGCAGATCAATTGGATTTCCCATTGTTAATTCGTCCTTCGTATGTGTTGGGTGGTCAGGGAATGAAAATTGTAATCAACAAACAAGAGTTAGAAGAGCACGTAATCAATTTGTTAAAAACCATTCCGGGTAATAAATTGCTTTTAGACCACTATTTGGATGGTGCTATCGAAGCTGAAGCCGATGCAATTTGCGATGGTGAAAACGTTTACATCATCGGGATAATGGAGCACATTGAGCCTTGTGGCGTGCACTCAGGCGATAGTAACGCGACCTTGCCGCCATTCAACTTGGGTGAGTTTGTGATGCAACAAATAAAAGACCATACTAAAAAAATTGCCTTGGCGCTTAAAACAGTGGGCTTAATCAACATTCAGTTTGCTATCAAGAACGATACCGTGTATATTATAGAGGCCAACCCACGTGCGTCACGTACAGTGCCGTTTATTGCCAAAGCTTACGGTGAACCGTATGTGAACTACGCTACCAAAGTTATGCTAGGACACAATAAAGTAACTGATTTCGACTTTAACCCACAATTAAAAGGATTTGCCATCAAGCAGCCGGTGTTCTCGTTCAGTAAGTTTCATAATGTAAACAAAGCGTTAGGACCTGAAATGAAATCAACTGGTGAAAGCATCTTGTTTATTGATGACCTTAAAGACGATCAGTTCTACGAATTGTACTCTCGTAGAAAAATGTACTTAAGTAAATAAAATGTAACATAATTGTATAGAAAAAGCCCCGTTTGGGGCTTTTTTGTTAAGAGGAATTTGAAATTATTTTATCCAATTGACATTTTTGCAGATTCTTTCCACAAATAATTGGGTAAGGGTTCTTTGAGTTCCCATTTAATGCTCATCGGTTTGGAGCCTTCTGTTTCTCTGAAATTTGCTTCGCCGATAAAAACATAACCAAGCGTATTTCCGTTTTCGTCATTAGCTTTTTCTCGAACAAAAAGAAGTATTTTTTTATTCAATTTACCATGATTTATGTATGATAATCCTTTGCCTGTCTCTGGACCATAAGCATTGTGTGATTGCCAATGAAATAATGTTTCACTAATTGCATAATCATCATACATCGTTGTTGGAGAAAAATTTTCCTCTGATTTAATTAAATTGATAAAGAGAATTTCAGTGTTTAATCTTTTATTTTCAGCGGCTCCTTCTCGGTTTGAAGATTTTTTGTCAAATGTACTAAGTCCAAAAGCGACCAAGATTTGATCTCTTGTGTATCTAGCATGTAACTTTAATGGTTGCTCGTAAGGAAGTTTAATGTCAATTTCTTTAAATCCAATTTTATCAATTAAAATCTCTAATACTTCAATAATTTCATTTACTAGTATTTTATTTTTCCCAATTTGCTTTATACTTTGCTCTAAAGAATCAAAACCACCTGCGCTTTGCCATACATCATAATGTAGCATAAGTAACATGATTTTTTCATTTTCATTAAAATCATTGATGTCAATATTAAAACCACTTTTTGCAATGTTCAAAATGAAATTGAAATAACTGGTGGAATTTGTAGACAACCATTTTTTTCCGATAGCTGAATAAATTTGTTTTTCATTTTTTGATTCAAAATCATCTATTACACCTGCTTTTTGACATAATCTTGACCAACTATCTTTTTTATAAATTGTTTCAATTGATAAATGATTTAAACTAATAAAATTTTCTAAAGATAATGGTAAAGTCGTTTGATGTTGAAAATTTCTAATCTTTGCAATGAGTTGATTTACATTTAAGGACGTTGCTTTCTTGATATTTTCAAGAATAGTTTCTTTTGCTTTCTTTTCTAAAATAACAGAACAACCCAATGGTAAATGTGGAAAATCATCTTCTATTTCTTTTTGAACCGAAGTTGTTGTTTTCCCAATTAACGCTCTAAACTTACTTTCAAAATCATATTCTGGTCTTGAATTCCCAACAAAATCTAAAACGGTTAAACAATCTTTTCCTTCTGCTAAACGTAAACCACGTCCCAATTGTTGAAGAAAAACTGTCAAACTTTCTGTTGGTCTTAAAAACAAAACTGTATCAATTTCGGGAATATCGACGCCTTCATTAAAAATATCAACGACAAACAAATAATTGAATTCTTTTTTCTTGAATTGTGCTCTAATTCTATCTCTGTCACTTGAATTTTTGCGGGTCAAACATTCTGCTTTTAAACCTGCTAAATTGAACTTTTCGGTCATAAATATTGCATGTTCGACTGTAACACAAAATCCAATCGCTCGCACATCGTTTATGTCATTGGTGTACTTCTCAAGATTTGAAATTACTTGACCAACACGCACATCATTTTTTGTATACAAACTCGTCAATTCACTTGCAACGTACTTTCCTTTTTCCCATTTAACATTTGTTAAGTCAATACTATCTGTAATTCCAAAATATTGGAACGGACTTAATAATTTCTTATTTAAAGCTTCGGGAAGTCTAATTTCAGCAGCAATACGATTACAGAAATCTTCTAAAATATCTTCACCATCCATTCTCTCTGGAGTCGCTGTTAACCCTAAAAGAACTTTAGGTTTAAAGTAATTTATTATAGGTCTATAAGTTGATGCAGATATATGATGTACTTCATCTACAATAATAAAATCGTAATATTCCGGTGAAAGTTTAATTTCTTTAAGTCGATTATTTAAAGTTTGAACCGAAGCAAAAACATATTCATTTGAATTTGGTTCTATTCCATCAACCCATAAATCGCCGAAATTATTGTCTTTTAAAATCCCTTGAAAAGTTGCTTTTGCTTGTTGCAAAATTTCTTTTCTATGAGCCACAAAAAGTAACTTTGATGATTGATTATTATTTCTAAAATTTTTATAATCAAAAGCAGAAATAACTGTTTTTCCAGTTCCTGTTGCGGCAACTAAAAGATTTCTAAATCTATTGTGAACTGATCTTTCAACTTCTAATTTTTCTAGTATTTCACTTTGATAATGAAACGGTTTTAAATCAAAATAAGATGTTATAAAAGTATATTCTTTAGAAAATTTCCCTTGTTTTAAAGCTTCAACTAACTTTACAGAATGAATATTTTTATCATATAATTCAAACTCAGAATTTTGCCAATATGCTTCGAATGTTTTCTTGAATTTATCAATAATATGACCAACTTCTTTGGTTGTTATTTTTAAATTCCATTCTAATCCATCTGTTAATGCAGAACGAGAAAAATTTGAAGAGCCAATATATCCTGTGTGGAAACCTGTTTTTCTTTGAAATAAATAGGCTTTTGCATGTAACCTTTCATTTCCTGTATTATAAGAAACTTTGACTTCAGTGTTTTTTAATGACGATAAAAACTCAACTGCTTTCGCATCAGTTGCACCAATATATGTAGTTGTAATTATTCTTAGTTTTCCGCCTCTATTTGTAAATTCTTTTAATTCACGTTCTAAAATTCTAATTCCTTTCCATTTGATAAAAGAAACCAACAAATCAATTTCATCCGATGATAAAATTTCTTTTCTTAATTCACTTTCTAAAGTTGTTCCTGAATTTCCACCTGTAAAAAGTTCACTGTGAATTAATCTTGTGTAGGGTGTGATTTCTTTTAAATGTAAATCCAAATCTGTAAAATGACTGTCAACTTTAGTGAAAACTGCTTTTAATATTTTTCCTTCAGTTTCAATTAAGTCATCTTCAAATTCTTCCTTTTTCAATTCTTCTCTCAAAAAAAGAATAATCTTATTAGCAATTTCAATTTGAGTTTCAAGAATATCTTCGCCTTTAATCAAGTTAAAAGCTTGTTTTATTGTTCTACCAATATGCTGCGATAATAATTGTGCTGCTTCTGCTTTGTCAATTGAGGTTTTTTTAACTTGAAAAGTATCTTTATCTAGTTCGTTTAATTTATAGTTGATTAGTTTGGTTACTAATTCTTCGTACAATCCTTGGTTCATAATTCAAGTTTTAAAAATTCTTCAACGATCGGTAAATCTGCTTCTGCCCAATCTAAATTCAGTAGTTCTGATTTTTCTAATAGTTTATAATCTTTATGTTCGGATAAAATGATTTCTCCAGAAACATAATTGGCTATAAAAGGAATTAAATTGATTTTAAAACTTCCGTAATCATAAACACTATTTGATAATTGTTTTACGACTTCTATTTCAATATTAATTTCTTCTAATATTTCTCTTTTTATGCAATCTGCTTCACTTTCATTTTCTTCTAATTTACCACCCGGAAACTCCCATTTTAATGGTAGTTTCATTTTTTCGCTTCTTTGAGTAACAAGTATTTTATTTCCCAAAAATATCAATGCGCAAGTCACGTCTATGATGCTATTTTCTTTCATTTGATAATATTACAAAATCCAATCTTTAAAACTATACGGAAAACCAGAAATTAGGAAATTTAACATAAAAAAAGTGGAAACGTTCATTTCCACTTTCTTATCATTTTGCAATGCGCTTATTTCTTTTTGAGCTCTTGTTTAAAAAAAGCAATGGTGCGTTCCCAGGATAGGGTAGCGGCTTTTTCGTCGTAACGCGGTGTGGTGTTGTTGTGGAAACCATGGTTCACGCCTTCGTAAAAATGTGCTGTGTGCGGTACCTTGTTTTTTTGTAAAATAGCTTCGTAGGCAGACCAACCCTCGTTAACACGCGTGTCTAAGCTAGCGTATTGGGCGAGAATCGGAGTTTTAATTAGTTCTGCTTCGGCAGCGGTTGGTTGACCTCCGTAATATGGCACGGCAGCTTGCAAAGTTGGAATTTTTACCGCCATCATATTGGCAATCCAACCTCCAAAACAAAAACCAACAACGCCTATGTGTCCGTTACAGTCCTTATGGTTTTTTAGGTAGTTGTAGGCTGCAATAAAATCTTCGAGCATTTCATCGCGAGTACGTTTTTTTTGTAGTTCGCGACCCGCATCATCGTTTCCGGGATAACCGCCTAATGGCGACAAGGCATCTGGAGCCAAGGTGATAAAACCATCTAGCGCAGCTCGGCGGCCCACATCTTCAATATAAGGGTTGAGGCCACGATTTTCGTGAACGACAATAATTCCCGGAAGTTTCTTTTTACTAGCCACAGGTTGCGATAATAAACCTTTGATAGCGCCACCACCTTTGGGCGAATCGTAGGTGATAAAACCCGTTTTCAGTCGTGGATCGTTGGGTGAAACTAGTAAAGTGTCAACATAATTGGGTGACATAAAACTCAGTAACGAGGGTAGGGTTAAGGTTCCCACGGCAAATAGGGATAGTTTTTCAACAAAGGCACGACGGTCAATTTTATTGTGTGCGTAATCGTCATAAAGGTCAAAAACTTCTTGGCTGATGTCTTCTTTGGTTATTTTGGTCATGTTTTTTTGAATTAGTTGGTACTAAGATAAGTAATAGTTTTGAGACTTCTTTACTGTTGCGCTTTACTATTTTTTTTGCCCTTATTTTGTCATGCTGAGGTACGAAGCATCTCCTTTCGGTGAGTAATTTGTTTGAATTCCTCCTTCGTCGTAATGACAAATTTGGGTATCGAGAGTTCGTCAGTTCGAGTGCTTTGTTTGCAATGCAATGGAAAACAAAGTGTATCGAGAACCTTGTGAAACCAAACAATCATCTTCCTCGAATTAATAGTGCTACGTTACCATAATAGTTTTATTTTTGAATTTTAAATCCAAGCACAGCTTAGGCAATAACGGTGGGTGGAATAGAACGTAAAAATAGTATGAACACAGCAGGGAAATCACAAGAAAATACAGGTTTTGGAACCAATGCCAGCAATTACGGCGGCCGATTCATCAATAAAGACGGCAGCGCCAATGTAGAAAAACGAGGGATGTTTTTACTGCGTCGTATTAGTTGGTACCACACCATGATTGCCATGCCGCAGTGGCGATTTTTATTGACACTTTTGCTGTTTTACATGGGAATGAATTTCATTTTTGCACTTTTGTATTTTTCTATTGGTATCGAACATTTAAACGGTATCGATCCTTCGGGTACCGAATTGGGTAAGTTTGGGCAGGCTTACTTTTTTAGTGCGCAAACTTTTACAACTGTGGGCTATGGGCACATCAGTCCCGTTGGTTTTTTGGCTAGCGCGCTTTCTGCCGCCGAGGCCTTAATTGGATTACTCAGTTTTGCCATTGCAACCGGATTGTTTTTTGGGCGTTTTAGCAAACCCACTGCTTTTATCAAATTTTCAGACAATGCCCTGATTGGGCCTTACCGCGAGGTAACGGCTTTGATGCTGCGATTGACTCCTTTTAAAAATACCGACTTGACCGATGCTTTCGCAAGAATTACGATGCGCAGGAGTGATAATGAAAATGGTGCCATGACCAATCGCTTTTTTGCTTTAGATTTAGAACTCGATCGCATTAATGTACTTAGTTTGAGTTGGACACTTGTACACCCTATAACTCCTGAAAGCCCGTTGTATAGTCTTTCAGCTGAAGATTTCACTTCTATCAACGGAGAGTTTATTGTGCACCTGACTGCTTTTGACGATATGTTCAGTAATACAGTGGCTACACGAACGTCTTATACTTTTGATGAAGTAGTTTATGGCGCTAAATTCGATTCGATGTACACCCGAAATGAATCGAACTCCAAGACAATCTTACACTTAGATTTGTTAAACAGTTATCAAAAAGTCGATTTTAAAGAAAAATAGCGTTTTTACAACGGTTTAGGTCGTTTTATATCTAAATTTATTTTACATTTGTTCAATAAATTTTCAGAAACGATGAACAATGTAAAAAATGTATTCAGTATCAAGGATCTTGAAAACCTTTCAGGAATCAAAGCGCATACGATACGAATTTGGGAAAAACGCTATGATATTCTGCAGCCCATGCGTACCGATACTAACATTCGTTTGTATGATTTGCCGAGTTTGCAAAAGCTTTTAAATATCACGTTACTACACGATTACGGTTATAAAATATCTAAAATCGCGACCTATCCACAGGAGAAAATCCCGTCTTTGGTTCGTGAAATTATATCAAATAAAACAGCCAAAAGTCACGCCATAAGTGAGTTTAAAATGGCAATGATGAACTTTGATCAAGAACTTTTTTTTAATACCTATAATTGGCTTATCGCCGAGAAGTCGTTTAAAGAAATTTTCCATCAAGTATTCATTCCATTAATGAACGAGTTGGGATTGTTATGGCAATCAGATACCATTACTCCAGCACACGAGCATTTTATCAGTTATTTGATCAAACAAAAATTGCTCATTAACACTGAAAAATTACAAATTTTAAAACAAACCAAGACCGATAAAGTTTTTGTACTTTCATTACCAATGAATGAAATTCATGAATTGGGATTGATGTATTTAAATTACGAAGTACTTTTACACGGTTATAAAACCATCTATCTTGGCGAAAGTATGCCGATAGAAAACCTAAGAGATCTTAAAAAACATTTTGATTCGATCGTATATGTTTCTTACATGACGGTTCAACCTGAAAAAGGGATCCTAGACGAATACGTACAGCAAATGTCGGATCAACTATTAGATGATACAACTGAGCTATGGCTTATTGGTCGAATGGTCGAACACATCGATAGAGAAAAGCTAGCCGAGCGCATAAACATTTTTAATTCTATCACGGAATTAGTCGATTGGATTTAAAAATAATTGTTTAAAGATTTTGTATATTTGCTAAACAAATGAAGGAAGTAAAAAAAATTACCATTATAGGATCGGGTTTCTCTGCTTTAGCGGCTTCGGCTTATTTAGCTAAGAGCGGTCACCAAGTTACCGTTTATGAAAAAAACAGCGCTGTTGGCGGTCGCGCACGTCGCTTAGTACGCGAAGGTTTTACCTTTGATATGGGACCAAGTTGGTACTGGATGCCTGATGTTTTTGAACGCTTTTTTGCTGATTTTGGCAAAAAAACAACCGATTATTATGAGTTAGTAAAACTATCGCCTGCCTACCGCGTGTATTACGGTATTGATGATTTTATAGCCATTGCAGACAACCTTCCGGAAATTGTTGCGGCTTTTGAGGCCATCGAAAAAGGAAGTGGCGCTAAGTTGCAAGCTTTTATGGATCACGCCAAAAGCAATTATGATATTGCCATCAAGGATTTGGTTTATCGTCCAGGTGTTTCGCCACTTGAATTAATTACTGTTGAAACAGCATTAAAAGTAGGAGAGTTTTTCTCTAACATTAGCAAAGATGTTCGCAAGAAATTCAAGAACGAACGTTTGATTCAAATTTTAGAATTTCCTGTTTTATTCCTTGGAGCAAAACCTTCGGACACGCCTTCTTTTTACAGTTTTATGAACTACGCCGATTTTGGTCTTGGAACTTGGCACCCAAAAACAGGTATGCACGATGTAGTGCGCGCCATGGAAAACTTGGCAACTGAACTAGGTGTTCAATTTGTAACCAATGCAAATATTGAAAAAATTATTGTCGAAAATAAAACGGCGGTTGCCATTCAAGTAAACGGAAAGATAGTTGCTTCTGATTTGATTTTGAGCGGTGCCGATTACCATCATACCGAAACTTTACTCGATCAAAAGCACCGCGCTTATTCTGAGAAATATTGGGACTCACGCGTTTTTGCGCCTTCGTCCTTGTTGTTTTATGTTGGTTTTGATAAAAAGTTAGATAACATTTCGCATCATGCTTTGTTTTTTGATGTTGATTTTTACCAACACGCGAAAGACATTTATGATGAGCCACAGTGGCCAAAAGAACCGCTTTTCTATGCCAACTTTCCATCGGTTACTGATGCAACTGCAGCTCCTGAAGGAATGGAATCTGGGTTTTTCCTTGTACCATTAGCGCCTGGAATCAATGATACCGAGGCATTGCGTGAAGAGTACTTCGAAAAAATTATCAGCCGTTTCGAAACTTTAACACAGCAAAGTGTCAAAAATAATATTATATTTAAAGAATCTTTTTGTAAAAATGATTTTGTGTCCGAGTACAACTCGTACAAGGGGAACGCTTACGGTATGGCCAATACCTTATTGCAAACCGCATTTTTAAGACCAAAACTAAAGAGCAAAAAAGTAAAGAATTTATATTTCACAGGACAATTAACCGTTCCTGGACCTGGAGTACCGCCTGCACTGATTTCTGGAAAATTAGTGTCGGAATTAATTAATAAGCAATTTTCAGAACAATAATATGAAGCAATTATTTGACGATGTCTCTTTTAAATGCAGTAAGTTAGTTACTAAAAATTACAGTACATCTTTCTCACTCGCGGTGTATATGTTATCGCCAACTATTCGCGAGGCAATTTACAGTATTTACGGTTTTGTGCGTTTTGCTGACGAAATTGTCGACACTTTTCACGGTTTCGACAAAGAAACTTTAATCACCGAATTTGAAGACGAGTATTACAAAGCCTACGATCGTGGTATTAGTTTAAACCCTATTTTGAATTCGTTCCAACAAACGGTGAAAGAGTACAATATTGGTGACGATTTAATTCAGGCCTTCTTACGAAGCATGAAATTAGATCTTATAAAATCCGATTATCACAGCAAAGAAGAGTACGATGCTTACATTTATGGCTCGGCCGATGTGGTAGGGCTTATGTGTCTTAAAGTTTTTGTGGCTGGCGATAATGCACGTTACGAGCAACTCAAAGACGAGGCCATGCGTTTGGGATCAGCTTTTCAAAAAGTAAACTTTTTACGCGATTTGAAAGATGATAACTTAGTACTCAACCGCAATTATTTCCCGGGTGTCGACTTGAATTCGTTCGATGAAAAGGCCAAAACAGCCATCATAAACGAAATCGAAGAAGATTTTAGAGTAGCCTACGAAGGTATTGTAAAATTACCTATGGAAGCTAAGTTTGGTGTATACACGGCGTATGTCTACTACCGCAAACTACTCAAAAAATTAGAGAACACACCTTGTCACGAAATAGGAAGCGCCCGTATTCGCGTTTCTAATTACACCAAAGCAGGTCTTTTGGCCAAATCTTTTGTATCGTACAAGCTAAAACTAGTTTAATTCATTCCTTTAATTTTCACTTAAATCTATAATAAAATGATCTTTTTTTTGATTTTTTTGGGTACATTTTTAACCATGGAAGGCATAACTTGGTGTACACACAAATACGTGATGCACGGTTCTATGTGGTATTTCCACGCCGATCATCACCAACCTAAATATGCCAATATCTTTGAGCGTAACGACATCTTTTTTGTCATTTTTGCAGCGCCAAGCATCGCCTTATTTTACTACGGAGTAGAGGGCGGCTTGAATTACAGATTTTTCATCGGCCTTGGTATCATGTTCTACGGCTTATGTTATTTTTTGATCCATGATGTGTTAATTCATCAGCGTTTCAAGTGGTTCAAACACACAAACAACAAGTACTTAATTGGTCTTCGTAAAGCACACAAAGTACACCATAAACACCTCGGTAAAGAGGATGGCGAATGTTTCGGAATGCTTTTCGTACCATTCAAATACTATAAAATATAAAGTTTTTTGGGGCGTGACCCCGCTTTCACTAGCGTTACAGCGGGGTCGGGCAATCCGCTCCCGCTTTTTTTTCGCCCAAAAAAAGGGCTCTAAAAAAGAGCTCCACTGCTGTCCCTCACGCGGACCGTTGCTAAATACCCTAAATAAAATACCATGAAAATATACAAACAAGAAACCGTGCAACACATCAATGCAACGGTAGAGGAATGTTGGGCTTTCTTTTCAAATCCTAAAAATCTTCAAAAAATAACACCTCAAGACATGGGATTCCAAATCACTGATTTTGATCAAAAATCAATGTATCCCGGACAAATTATTCAATATAAAGTCACACCACTTTTTGGGGTAACACTTTCTTGGATGACTTTAATTACTGCAGTAAAAGAAAATAGTTATTTCATCGATGAGCAAAAATTTGGTCCGTACAGTTTTTGGCATCACAAACATTTTTTTGAAGCTACCGCCACCGGAACTAAAATGACTGATGTTGTTCATTACGGATTGCCGCTTGGTTTTATTGGTCGTATCATGAATGCTTTGGTGGTAAAAAACAAATTGAAATCCATATTTGAATACCGCGTACAAAAAGTAGACGAACTTTTTAATTCGAAGTAATGAGCAAAGCAGCTGTTTCTATTTTTTGGTTTCGTCGTGATTTACGCCTTGAAGATAATGTAGGTTTGTACCAGGCCTTACAATCCGATTATCCGGTGCTTCCTATATTTATTTTTGACGAAGCTATTTTGAGTAAACTTCCTAAAAACGATGCTCGATTAGGTTTCATACATGAAAATCTGCAGCAAATGCATGCCCAATTACAGGAGCATTCTAGTGGGTTGCGTGTTTGCCACGGAGCAATTACCAATGTTTGGGAATCGCTTTTGGAAGAGTTTGATGTGAAAGAAGTATTTTATAACAAAGATTACGAACCTTATGCACTGCAACGCGACGCACAAATTACAACTTTGCTGAAAGAGCGTGGAGTAAGCGTTTCTCCATTCAAAGACCAAGTTATTTTTGAAGAAAAAGAAATCGTAAAAGCGGATGGTTTACCTTATACGGTGTACACGCCATTTAAAAACAAATGGTTAGAAAAGTACAAAACATTGGCGCCTGTTCAAGAGTGGGATACGGCCTCACATTTTAGCAAGTTGTACCAACATAAGGGAGAAATTTTGACGCTTTCAGCAATTGGATTTGAACCAAGTCCAATCAAAGTAAAACCGCATAATTTAAAGTTCATAGCTAATTATCACGACACACGTGACTTTCCAGCAATGGACAAAACTTCGTACTTGTCGCCGCATTTGCGATTCGGAACGGTAAGCGTACGCAAATTAATAAATTGGGCCTTTCACAAAAACGATGTCTTCTTAAGTGAGTTAATTTGGCGGGAGTTCTTCATGCAAATTTTATTCAGCTTTCCTAAAGTGGCTAATAAAAATTTTAAGTCGGCGTATGACGGCATTCAATGGCGTAACAATGAAGACGATTTTAAACGCTGGTGCGATGGAAAAACAGGCTATCCTATGGTAGATGCAGGCATGCGTCAGCTTAACGAAACGGGTTACATGCACAACCGTGTTCGTATGGTGGTAGCGAGTTTTTTATGCAAGCACTTGTTGATTGAATGGCAATGGGGAGAAGCCTATTTTGCTCAAAAACTGTTGGATTATGACATGTCAGCCAATGTAGGCAATTGGCAATGGGCAGCAGGCACAGGTTGCGATGCAGCGCCTTATTTCAGAGTTTTTAACCCGGATATCCAGCAGAAGAAATTCGATGAGAAAGGAGCTTACATCCGCACCTGGATTAAAGAATTCAATTTAGGTTACGGAAAACCAATGGTGGAGCACGCCATGGCCCGCGATCGCGCTATTACGACATACAAAGCGGGAATTTTAAAATAGACCAAAATCACTTTTATATCAAAAGACAAAGGCTCGGAATTCATTTCGAGCCTTTTTTGTTACTGATCATTTTTGAAATTAATTGTATTTGAAATTACCGAATTAATTTTTCGAGCATTCCCTTAAAGATGAATCCGTGAAAAGGCAAAACGGAGTACCAATACAATTTGCCCCAAATGCCGCGCGGTCTAAACGTAGCCGATTGGTACAAGGTATTATTGATAATTTTAAACTCGAGCCAAGCTTCACCGGGAAGTTTCATTTCGGCAAACAAAATCAATTTTCCTTCTTGTTTATTAGCGTACAAAACACGCCAAAAATCCAGAGCATCGCCTGCGTGTATGTCATGTCGGTTGGTGCGTCCGCGACGTGAGCCAACACCTCCGTATAGTTTATCAATAAATCCGCGTAAATCCCAGAGCCAGTCGCCATAATACCAGCCCGTTTCGCCACCAATTGACCAAATGCGGCGTATGGTGAAATCACGATCAATAATTTCCATTTTACGTCGATCAATATAGCAATCTTTCTTCGGGACTTTTAAATATGGTGATAGATTACGGTTGAAGCGACCACTTACCAACGAATCTTTCCAACTCGATGCCACTTGATCTTCATCTACTTTTATCAATGCACGTGACAAACCTTGTTGATAGGTCATGGGTTGCACGCCCAATAAATCATTAATTCGATTATCCTGGCACACGACTTCTACTTTCATACTGCTCACTAATGCCGATGCCAAGCGGTACGAAGTTGAGGTTACAAAATACAGCCAATACGATGATAATTTGGGAGTCATCACCGGAACGGTATAAATGTACCGTTTTAGGTTTTTGGCTTTGGCAAATCCCAAAAGCATTTCTTTATAGGTGAGTATATCGGGTCCGCCGATATCAAAACTTTGGTTGTACGTCAACGGATTGCATAGGGATTTGTACATAAAATCTAAAACATCAGGAATTGCAATGGGTTGGCAACGTGTGTTGAGCCATTTTGGAGTAATCATTACAGGTAATTTATTCACCAAATCACGAATGATATCAAAGGAGGCACTGCCGGAGCCGACAATAATTCCGGCGCGTAGGGTAGTGGTTGCAAAATTCGCAGATCTTAAAATTTCTTCAACGCGCAGTCTTGATGATAAATGTTTAGAGAGTGCACTGTCATTTACGATTCCGCTTAAATAAATAACATGTTTTACTTGTGTGGTATTCAAATATTCGACAAAATTGTGTGCAGACAAGCTTTCTAAATCATCAAAATTAGAGGCTGATCCAGACATCGAATGAATGAGGTAATACGCAGCATCAATATCTTTTGGGATGGCAACTAATGAATCTTCATCTAGAAAATCTACTTCAACAACTTGAACTTTATCTTGTAAATCGATTGGGCAGTAAAATCGGTTTTTGTCCCGAACGCAGCAAACTACCTCATGCCCATTATTTACTAACATTGGCAAAAGTCGCTTGCCAATATATCCCGTAGCTCCTGTTAGTAGAATTTTCATAGTGCCTCTGTTTTAAACCAAAAGGCGCAACAATGGCAAAGGTGACAATCTAAAATAGGAGAGTATGACTTTGTATTGTTGCGCCTTCGTGGCAATTATTAATGTTGGATTAACTACATAAAGTTAGCTTAATTTATTCGAAACTAGGCTAATAAATTCTTTTCTTGTTTTGTCTTTTGTAAAAGCACCTGTAAAAGAAGAGGTTGTAGTAACCGAATTTTGTTTTTGAATCCCGCGCATTTGCATACACATGTGCTGTGCCTCAATTACTACGGCTACACCTAGCGGATTTAAAGCATCTTGAATACAGTTTTTAATTTGGTCAGTTAAACGCTCTTGTACTTGCATTCTGCGTGCAAATGCATCTACTACGCGTGGTATTTTACTTAAACCTACAATTTTTCCGTTTGGAATGTAAGCCACGTGCGCTTTTCCAAAAAACGGTAACATGTGGTGCTCGCACATAGAGTACACTTCGATATCTTTTACAACGATCATTTGCTGGTGATCCTCAGTAAACATAGCTGATTTAAGTATTTCTAAAGGATCCAATCCGTACCCGTGAGTCAAATATTGCATGGCTTTAGCCACGCGCTCTGGTGTTTTTTCAAGTCCTTCACGAGTCACATCTTCACCTAAATTGTCAATTATGGTTTTATAGTTGTCCGCTAATGCTGAAGTAATTTCGGTGTCGTATTGTTCGATTTTCTCGTAACTTTTCATTTCTTTGATCATGGGTTTCGGTTTTCTATATATGTAATTTATTGTATTAGATTTTAAAAGAGACAATGCCATAATCCATTTCAAAAATTTGTCCTGAAATAGATTTTGCTTGATCTGATATTAAAAAATGGGCCATATTGGCTACTTCTGTTGGTTTCAAATACCCTTTCATTGGGTGTCTTTCGATCATGTTTTCTTTCATGCGATCGTTGCGCAAAATGCCTGCCGCAAGCGTAGTTTCGGTAATTGTTGGCGCAATAGCATTGATGCGAACTACCGATGCCAATTCAGCACCAAGCGATTTTACTAAACCTTCAATTCCAGCTTTTGCTGTAGCGATACTAGCGTGAAACGGCATTCCGAGTTTTGCTGCTACTGTGCTAAAAAGTACAATAGAAGGATTGGTTCCTTTACGCAAAAGGGGTAAGTATTTTTGAATAGCTTTTACTGCGCCAATCACGTTGATTTCGAAATCGTTTCTGAAATCGTCAATACTCAAACTGCCAATTGGTTTCAAGTTAATTGATCCCGGACAATAAATCAAGGTATCAACAGCTTCCAAATCAGGGAGTGCGTCTTGCAAAACATCTACTGAAAAATGTTTTAAGTTGGGATGCGTGATTTCAGGTGCATTTCTGCTGATGTTGTACACTATATTTGTCTCTAGTTGTTGCAACAAAATGGCGCTTCCAATTCCTTTACTGCCACCAATGATTACGATGTTTTTCATGTGTTTTGTTCAATCAGTTATTAAATATGTTGCTGCTCTTGAGCTTATCGTTTGGAAATCTTATTGTTGTTTATTTGTCTTTGCATACTGCATTTAAAGCGACCTTCTCTAAACTCGCGCAGTTTTTCGTGTTTGGTTTTGCGCCCTTGTACACGCTCACGCCACATTCTGAAACTAGAAGGTTTCATTTCGGTACGCATCAAGTTAATCACTTCTTGTTCCTTAAGTCCAAATTGTCTCAGGATCGCATCAAAAGTAGTACGGTCTTCCCAGGCCATCTCTATGATTCTGTCTTTTTCAAGGTCGGTTAATTCTCTTTTTGTAGTCACGGTCAACGGTTATTATATTCGTAAATGGTTTCTAAAATATGTTAGGCATCTGAATCACCAATATCGGCCATGGTATGCAGGCGCAGGATTCGGTTGCTTTCTTCCTTCACAAGCGGATTTTTTTTCATTTTCCACAAAAAGTCACTTGCAAATTTTCGGGTACGTTCCATATTTACTATGGGTTTTGGATAATGCACACCAACTTCAAAATCATTAAATTTTTGATCCAAATAGGTCATTTTGTTTGGTTCATGTACAAAGTTGGTTGGTAAATTGCGCAATTCAGGTACCCATTTTTTAATAAATTCCCCTTGTGGGTCGTGCGCATAACTGTTTTTAATTGGGTTGTAAATACGCAACATATTAATTCCTGTTTCACCCGCTTGCATTTGCAATTGTGGAAAGTGAATACCAGGTTCAAAATCTAAAAATTTTTGCGACAAATGCTGTGTGGCTTCCTGCCAAGGTTGCCATAAATTATGGGTAAAAAACGATACCAACATGGCACGCATTCTAAAGTTTAAATAACCCGTTTCGTTCAGGCATCGCATACACGCATCAATCAGCGGGAAGCCTGTTTGACCCGTTTTCCAGGCTTCAATATAGTTTTCGTTCACTTTTTTCTGTAAAGAATGAAAGCCTTTGTTCACACTTTCAAATTCCATGATGTCTTCCATTTCAAATTTTTGTATGAAATGGGCTTGCCAGGTCAAACGCGATACAAACGAATCGATTTGTTTTGGATTATTACAAGTCAATCGAAAAGTCGCTGCTTTTTGCAAGACTTGTCTTGAGGATAAATTACCCCACGCAATATACGGCGACAAACGGCTACAGCTTTTGCGAGCCAACGTTGGTTTAGAGATGTGCGCACTGTAATTGTGGTAGCGATCATTTAAAAAACTATTCATGTATTTCCAACCCATAGTTGATCCTCCTTTTTGGAAAATAGCATCCGGTAGGGTTTCTAAATCTTGAACGTCCAAAGAGGTTTCAAGAGCTGCAATTTCCTCTAGATTAAGGTATTTTGATGGTGTAAAATCAAACTGGGATTGTGGTTGATTCATGTAATCTTCCCATTTTTGTACCCAATTGCTACGGTCTTTCAACGCTCTAAAAATGCCGTTATTTATATTTTCTGTCCAAGTGATAAAGTTGTTTTTGCAAAAGCGTTTGAATGCTTTGTCGCGCTCGTATGTAATGCGAAGCCCAGTTTCTTGGTGTGAGAATACGGCATTAATTTTATAGCTTTCTTCAAGGATGTTAAATACGTGAATAACCTCAGATGAAACGGCTAAAATTTTGGTATTGCAAGGGGCTAGCTGTTTATTTAGGTCAACGATTGATTGTTTGATAAAATTCCAATGTCTGCTGCTATAATGTGCGTCTTGCTCTAGCGATTTTTCAAAAACGTACAGCAACAAAGTAGGAATAGCAGTTCTTGTGGCGTTAAAAATCGCCTCGTTATCTTGCAAACGAAGGTCTCTTTTGAGCCATACTACATTAATCTTTGGTTTGTTGGTCGTCATGTTTTTTTAGAATAATTGTTGTTGTAACCACAAGTTTTGAAACTTCGATTGTCCATCATAATTACTTGCTTGCAATTTGATGTTGAATTTTCGGTTTCGAGGATCGTTGCCTACGCCAGATACATACATCCAATTACCGTAGTTAGAGTGTACATCATAATCCAGAAGCATGGCTTCAAAATAGGCAGCGCCAATGCGCCAATCCATCAACATTTCTTTAGCAAAATAAGAAGCTACGTTTTGTCGGCCGCGATTACTCATCCAGCCCGTTTGCTGTAATTCGATCATGTTGGCATTTACAAAAGGTTCTTCTGTAGTACCGTTAATCCATTTGTTGATGGCGTATTTGTTGTTTTTCCATTCGTAATCACGCTCCAAAATGCCTCCAATTTTAAAAATAGCAGTACCGTTTTGAAGTGAAATGTATTTGAAATAATCACGCCATATCAGCTCAAATAGCAACCAATAAGTCGATTCGTTTTTTTCTACTTCTCTTTCATATTGTGCCACTTCCCAGTAAATTCTTTTTGCCGAAATGCAACCATTAGCTAGCCAAGGCGAAAATTTTGAACTATAATCGGTACCAACTAGTCCATTGCGCGTGAGTTTGTAAGAACTTAGTTTTTCAGTATTCCAAAAGTAATTTTCCATTCGGCGTAACGCCTCTTGCTCTCCACCTTTAAAAGGGAATGCAGTTCGCGTATCTTTTTCAAAAGCTTCAAATCCGAGCTCCTGTAAAGTGGGCAAAGACGTATTCGTTTCTTGGTAATTAGCAGCTGTGAGTGAACCTAATTTAAATTCGGCACTTACTTTTGCTTTCTTTTCACATTGATTTCTGAATTGCGTAAATACATTTGGAATCGATTCAATCGTAAACGGAATTGCATTTGGATGAAACAAAAATTGTCCGTAAGTGGCTTTGAATATTACGTTATCAGTAGCTTTAGCTTTTAACGCTTTGGCTACAGCCAGCTCTTCGGTCGTCCATTCTTCCTGATAATAAACCTTGGTGATTTCTTGGTTTTCAATCATTGCGGGCACAACATTTTCAGGCTCTTGAAAATACACAAACAAAGGGATGTGAAGTTCTTTGAGATTTTTACGAAGGTTAGCAACTGATTCAAGTAAAAACTGCGCTCTAAACTTCTCTGTCTTTTTGAAGCCGTATTTTGTTTTCGCAAAATGTCTTGGATCAAAGCAGTAAACGGCCACAACCGCTTCGTTTTCTTTAATTGCAAGATGAAGCGATTCATTATCATGAACACGTAAATCATTTCTAAACCAAACTAAACCTTTTTGTTTCTTCTGCATTTTTCGCTACAATATTTTACTTCATCCCAAACTTTTTCCCATTTTTTGCGCCAAGCAAAGGGCCTATCGCATACCAAACACATTTTGGTGGGTAAATGTTCTTTTTTCACTAGGTGTATTTCTCAAATTCGTTTACTACAATCTTCGCTTTCAAATCAAACATCAAATTATACAAACCAAAGAAAGTTCTGTTCATGTAAATAAAATGTTTCGAGCCTCTGCTACCATTCATCTTTTTAAGATTGGTATCTTTAGAAAAACGCTCTCCTAATTCGCCTATGCTTTGAAAGAATTTCTCATCAGAAAAGTCGAAAGTTTTTTCCTGAAAAGGCTTGGTAAATAATGACAATAAGTCGTGGAACATACCTGTGAAATAAGCCATTTCTTCTTTAGTATCGTCTTGGCGAAGAATTTCTAATTCCAATAATTTATCGTGAAATAAAGCGGCATCATTAATTACCTTTTTGTCAATAAGTTCGAAATAAGGGATGTAAAAATCCATTGGAATTTTTTTCATACAACCAAAATCGAGTGCAACTAAGTTATTGTTGCCATCCACTAAAAAGTTCCCAGGATGCGGATCGGCATGTACTTTCTTTAGCACGTGAATTTGATACATGTAAAAATCCCAAAGGGCTTGGCCTATTTTATCTGCAGCCTCTTGATCGGTATTGATTTTAGTGAATTCAGACAAGTGTTTGCCTGTCATCCAATCCATTGTGATGATTTTTTCTGATGAATATTCCGGGTAATAACTAGGAAAAACCAAGTTGTCAATTTTAGAACAAGCAGTAACTACTTCGGTACTTTGCTCTAACTCTAGTAGATAATTCGTTTCTTCGATTAATTTGTCTTCGACTTCTTTGAAATACTTATCAGAGTCTTTTCCTTGAAGGTTAAACATGCGAATCGCAATTGGCTTTACCATTGCTAAGTCAGATGAAATACTGTTCGCAACTCCAGGATACTGAATTTTTACTGCTAATTTTTTACCGTCTTTGTGTGCCACGTGCACTTGGCCAATACTAGCAGCATTAACTGAATTAGCATTAAAATCATCAAAAATTTCAGTTGGCGTTTTACCAAAATTATTTTTAAATGTTTTTAAGACCAGCGGCGCAGACAAAGGCGGAACCGAAAATTGAGACAATGAAAATTTCTCAACGTAAGCTTGAGGCAAGAAATTCTTATCCATACTTAGCATTTGAGCTACTTTCAAGGCGCTTCCTTTCAAGCTTTTCAAGCCATCGTAGATGTCCTCGGCATTGTCTTCGTTTAATTTATCGCGAGTCAAATCAGAATTGACCATTTTTTCGCCGTAGTACTTCAAATAATTCACACCAATTTTAGCGCCTGTTTGCACTAATTTTGATGCTCTTTCAATTTTTGAAGTAGGTATATAATCTATCGTTTTCATTATTTTTTGTATATTTTTTCTTTGAAAATGAATTTTCCAAAGTCAATTAGGCTATCAATAGGAGCAATGTTCATTAATTCGAAAGTTGCTTTTACTGATTTTTCGATATAAATATCTGTTTTTTCAAAAGCGGGTGAAGCATCATCTAACCAGAATTTAAGTGTAAGTAATAACTGAATCCATGAAGTTTCTTGAAATGCTTTTTCTTGAAAATTTTGAAAACGCTCTTGCTGTGTTCTAAAATCATCTTCAATCACTTCCGTCAAGTACTCTTTAAAGCGCTCACGCAAACCAGCTAGTAAACTCAATTTTTTCAGTTGATTGTTGTGCTCCTTTAAAACCAAAACAACATAACTGCGATTAGCTGTTAGGATTTCGAAGAAGGTAAAATAGAAACTCAACATTTTGCTTTTCATGTCGTAGGTCTCATATTCACTATTTTTGTGCAAAAGTTCAATTGTTTTTTCAACGAACATTCTGAAAATTTCTTTTTCGATACTTTCGATAGTTCCAAAAAACGCATAAAATTCCGTTTCGGTGAAACCGTTAGTTTTGGTGAAATTGTATACTGATTTAGGTTTTTCGCTGTGCTCTAGTACGTGATCCATGTACATAGAAACTATTTTATCTTTTGTAATTGCTGTTTTTTTAGTAGCCATTTCGTGTGTATTTCAAATTAAGGTATAAAGGTAGTAAATGTTTAACTATATATTAATAAAGTTAAACAAAATTTAATATAATTTTATACCATTAAAAAATCACTAGCTTTACAGTATTATGAAAAAGAATGTATTAATTAGCGGCGGTACTGGATTTGTTGGAAAACATCTAACGGATTTATTGTTAAAAAAAGGGTACTCTGTATCTATTTTAACTAGGAGTGTAAAACCAAATCAACCAGATGTTTTTTATTTTAAATGGGATGTAGCTCAGCAAACTATAGATGAAAAGGCTGTTGCCAAGGCTGATTTTATTGTACATCTTGCTGGTGAAAACATTGCTGACAAACGCTGGACTGCAAAACGTAAAGCGGCAATTATCGAAAGTAGAGAGCAATCAACGGTTTTGCTGTATTCTATAATTAAAAAACAAAATAAAAAGCTTGAGGCTTTTGTATCTGCTTCAGCAATTGGTATTTATGGTGCTGTAAATGGTCCTGAAATTTGTACAGAGGAAATGCTTCCTGCAAATGATTTTTTAGGTTATACTTGCCAGAAATGGGAGGATTCTTTAGATTTTATTGAAAACAGAAATATTCGAACTGTAAAAATCCGAACTGGTTTGGTTCTAGGAAAAGGAGATGGTTTTTTGTCTAAATTGGCTCCCTTATTTAAGTACAGATTGGGTGCTATCATTGGCAGCGGTAAGCAATATATGCCATGGATTCATATAGATGATCTGTGTGAGATGTATGCTATGGCACTAGAAAATAATGAAATGCAAGGTGCCTATAATGCAGCGGTTCAGGATGACACCAATAATGCTATTTTTTCTAAAACCCTATCATGTGTCTATCGCTATTCGATCTGGTTGCCAGCTGTGCCCGAGTTTGTTATTAAGCTAGCAATGGGCGAAATGTCTAAAATAGTACTAACAGGTCGCCGAGTTTCTTCTCAAAAAATTGAAGCTGCTGGTTTTCGTTTTCAATTCAAAAACCTTGAAGGAGCCTTGCGTAACTGTTTAAGTAAATAATGTAATTCTTTCACAAATTATACTCTAGAACGTATTCTATTTACAAATTAAGAACTCCTTCGAAGTTTTTATTTTCTAAAGCTATTCTTAACGAAGGTCTAATTTAATATTGTGCTGATCTAAGCTGGCGAGTGCTTCGGGTGAACTGTAATCGAATATTTCTTCGTGAAGGTTCTTTTCCTTTTTTTGGGCAATTTGTTTGATGCAATTAAAACAACGTCGAACATCATTCATTGTAGACAAAATCAAACCAGGAACGGCTATACTTTTGCCGCTGTTGTCTTTGGCTACCATTGTAAAATAAGAGGAGTTACAGTGTTTGATTTCGCCTGTTTGAATGTTTTCTGATTCTACACGAATGCCTACAATCATAGAGCTATTGCCTACGTAATTCACGCTGGCTTTCATCGTTACTAATTCGCCCACTTCAATGGGGCGTAAAAAATTGACTGTATCTACTGATGCCGTAACACAATAATGTCCTGAGAATTTAGAAGCACATGCAAAAGCAATTTGATCTAAAAGGGATAAAATGTAGCCGCCATGTATTTTTCCGCTAAAATTGGTATGGGATGGAAGCATCAATTCAGAAATTTTAATATCTGAACTCGCCACGGTTTTATACGAAGTTTTCATCTACTTGATTTTGAAAGGAGAATTTACTTTTTTTACTGAAGTGATAAAGTAACGCGTGTCACCCCACCATGGGAAAGTACGGTATTTTTCAACATAATTTACTTGAACGTATTGGCCTTCCATTTCTTGCAATTGTGTAATTACTTCAGCTTCGCTGTCTAAAACAGAAAATGAAAATATTTGTGCACCAGAGATACCTTGACTGATTTCGCCTTCCCAAGTTTTAAAAATAACTCCTTTATTACTCACTTTAATTAATTCACCAGAGCGCACTCCCTCGCTGTAAGTGGCATTATATAAAAAAGTGAAATAGGAAACTAGTCCTAACACGATTACTGCTAAAGTGATCATTAAAAATTTTCTCATTTGTACTTAGTTTAATAGTTTGTTTTCGTCTTTTTCTGCTCGATTTATGATACTTTCGGGTAATGCTTTTTTAGCTTTTGCGCCCATTTTCTTTAATTTTTCGACACTAGTTATTAGGTTTCCTTTTCCTTCCACTAATTTGTTCATTGCGGCTGCGTATTCCGTTTTACTTTCATCAATTTTTTTGCCAATTTTGATCAAATCATTAACAAATCCTTCAAATTTATCGTAAAGTGCGCCTGCTTGTCTTGCAATTTCAAGGGCATTTTCTTGTTGTTTTTGGTTGGTCCACATGCTATCGATGGTGCGCAAGGTAGCCAGTAATGTAGAAGGCGTGACGATGACAATATTTTTTTCAAAAGCTTTATTGTAGAGGCTGTTGTCTTCATTTAATGCAACAGCAAATGCCGGTTCAATAGGGATAAATAGCAGTACAAAATCAGGACTTTCAATATGGTATAGATCGTGGTAATTTTTGTTTCCTAATTGTTCTACGTGGCGTTTTATCGAGTTTACATGTTCTTTTAGCCAACCTAATCTAATGGTGTCATCTTCTTCGTTGCTGTATTTTTCGTAGGCAGTTAAGGATACTTTTGAATCGACAATCATTTTCTTGCCATCAGGTAAGTTAATCACTACGTCAGGAAAAACACGATTACCTTCTTCGGTTGTAAAAGCTTGTTGCACTTCGTATTCTCGTCCTTTTTCGAGTCCTGATTTTTCTAAAACGCGTTCCAGAACTAATTCACCCCAATTGCCTTGCATTTTGCTATCGCCCTTTAAAGCTTTGGTTAGATTGATAGTTTCTTTACTCATTTGAATATTCATTTCACGTAAGCCTAAAATTTGTTGGCGTAAAGCGGCATGATAATCAATACTTTCCTTGTGGGTATCTTCTACCTTTTTTTCGAACAACTGAATTTTATCTTGTAGCGGTGACAAGATATTTTTCATGTTTTCTCTATTTTGTTCGGTGAATTTATTCGATTTTTCTTCGAGAATTTTATTGGCTAAATTTTCAAATTCTTTAGTGAATTTAGCTTGTAGTTGTTCCACTTCTTCTTTTTGCTCCTTGTTGCGTTCCCAAAGATTTTCAAAGTCGACTTCTTTTTTGGAGAGTTGAATAGCTAGGCTGTCTTTCTCGTTTCTGATGCGTTCTTTCTCATCGTTAGTTACTTCAATTCGTTTTTCAAATTGCAGCTTTTCTATACTTGCCTGCTCTTTTACTTGTGAATATTGTTGCGTAAGAGCAAGAATTTTTTCTTCCAAACTTATTTTTTCGCCTTTTGCTTGAGCGGTAAAAAGCAATTTCCCGATAAAAATTCCAATGCCTAGGGCTACAATAAAAACGAATAAGAATGTGAGTAGGTTGGTCATAAATTAAATATTTGTCAGTTGGTAAAAGTAAGGAAAAGATTCTAGGTTTTGATTACGACAAACAAATTAGTGTCGTGTTTTATCGCTTTACACCATAAAAAAAGCCAGATTTCAGAAGGATGAAATCTGGCTTTTTAGCGTTGCTTTTAAAGCTTATTTTTTAATTATTTTTTGAGTGTAAATTACCTTTTCACCGCTTGTTACGGTATAAATGTAAATGCCTGTAGGTAATTGGTCTACATTAATCGCAGCTGAACTACCATTTGAAGTAGCTTTTAAAATAACTGGTTTTCCTACTTTACGGCCAAGAAGATCGTAGAATTGTACACTAGTTTTTTCGCTATCAGTAGTAGTTACATTTACGGTAAAAATATCGTTCACTGGATTTGGATAACCGTTTACAGCAGTGATATTGGTTACTGGATTAGATAATCCAAGTGTAGTATCTGCTTTTAATTCAAAACGAGCAATAACCGGTCCGTGGTCTGAAGTAGTGTTAACGTAATTTGTAATTTCTGGCCGTGGGTCGTACACTTGAATAGAATTCGCGATGTACTCGTCATTTAACTCATTCGAGATTAAGATGTGATCTAAAAATCCTCCAGAAGATAAGAAACTAAAAGCACCTGCTTTACTAATGTCTAATGTCAAAGCGTTGTAACGAGCGGTATCTTCAACCAATTTTTGGTATGATGAAGGATTACCTGCAATTACAGAGACATCTACGTCGTCATTGTAATCACCTAACAAAATAATATTAGCATCAGGATATTGAGTATCTAAACTGTCTTTTAGTAATTCAGCATCATATTTACGCATATTGTAACGTGTAATGTCGGTACCACTATTAGCACGAGCGTGTAAATTAACTATTTTAAGGTCTTTTTTAATACCACCAATATTAGTTTCAAGTTCTACCATGTACGGTAAACGACCAGATGAATAAAAGCTTTCACCAGTACTTGGGTAATTAGGTAAAGTAGTTGTCCCAGCACGAACATCATCGTACAATTTGCTAAACATGACACGTGTCTTTTTAACAGAAGTAGTTTGAGTATTGTACAAGACAACTAACTTTTGAGGTGGAAAATTAGGATCGGCTGGTTGGTAAGAGCGTGACCACACAGGAGAAACTGCTTTTGCAAAAGTTTTTCCGTTCACATTTATTTTTGTAATCAAAGTCTCTAAAGCAGCATCATCAGATACTTCTTGTACAGCGTATACATCAGCATTTAAAGTGTTCATTACTTTTGCTACATTATCTATTTGTAGTGCGTCATCTGTTGGGCCAAATTCAGCTCCGCTAGTATCTTTTACATCAGTTCCAAAAAACTCTAAATTGTAAGTAACGATATCAAAAGTTTCAGATTTAGTTAAAGATGAAGCATTTAACATACCTAATTGTTGGTTCAATCCTGTTCCATTTAATTGCAATGGTCCAGCACTATTTAACTCTTTTGTGGTTGGAGCAAAACGAGCATAAAGCGTAATTCCAGCCAATGCTTGTTCAGCAGTTACTTGTACGTTGTTTTGAAAGTTAGTATTATCCAAACTTAATTGATAGTACAAGGGTGCTGTTACAGTTATTGCGCCGTATCCTCCAGCCATGAAATTAAACGATTGACTGGCAGAAACTGTATTTGGGGCGATTTCACCAAAATTTAAAGTTGGTATTGTTGCGATGAAAGCAGCTTCATTTGTAATTTTTACATCATCAAGTGTCCACTCAGCACTGTCTGTAGCTCCATTCAAACCTGATTCATATACCCATGCAACATAGGTGCTGTTTGATTTATAGGCTTCTAGATTGATAAATTGCGACTGTTTGAAAGTTCCTGTTGTAGTTGGAAAATCACCATTTAAAGCAGTCCATGTAGCTGTTTCAGGATTGCTTTTTCCATCATAATTGGTAGAGACCATTAATTTTAAAGTAGTTCCGGAAAAGAATTTTCTACTGAAAAAAGATAATAATGGAAATTTATCAAATGAATTTAAACGCATCGCTGGCGAAATCAACCAATCTTTACTTGGTCCATTTTCTGTAAATCCATTCATTTGTACTGCTGCAGGTGAACTGTTAAAACGAGAAGTTGTACTACTCCATTTTACTTTATCTCCAGCTACACTGTATGAGGTCCAACCGCTATTAGTCAATACATTTATATCGTTAAAATCTTGGGTGTACGGGTTGATTCCTACTCCATTAACAGCTACTGTTTTTGATGAGCCACCTGCAGTTGCAAGTGTAATTACTCCAGATTTTACCCCAGTTGTTGTTGGGTTAAATCGTACAAACACTTTTGGAATAGCGTTGTTTGCGAATTCGCTAACTTCAAAGCTTAAACTACTTTGAAAACCAGTGCTTTCTGTTTTTGAAATTAAAAATTCTGAAGGAGCAGTAACTGTAACCGCGTGGGTTAAATTTTGTCCTTGAATACCGTAGTTTAAAATTGAGCTTGAAGTATTTTGTTCCACAAAACTAAAGTTCAATTCATTTACAGTGGTAGTAATTGAAGGTACTGCAACATTCGAAGTAGTTACATTTAGTAAGGTGCTTGCAGATTGTAAATTCCCTGAAGTATCCTCAGATACAGCGTAAACATTGTAGCTTGTTCCTAATGTTAATCCGCTCACCGCAGCAGTGTAAACAACAGCAGGATCGGCTATCACAAGAATTCCTGTTTTAAGTGCAGCCGAATTATTAGAGTCGGTTCCTGCTTTAATTTGCACAACGCTAGGGGCAGGGCTTCCAGCTGGTAAAACGACAAAAAAAGTTTTTCCGTTTTCATTAAGTTGTGTAGCAAAGTCAAATCCCTCTGAAAGAATATTGTTTATTTTTGGAAAACCATCTGCATATTTTGGGGCTTCGGTATCGTTTGTAATGCTGATGTTATCGATTGCAAATGATGGTCTTGCACCTACTCCTGATGTTTGTTTTGAAATCCATCTGAGTTGAACAATATCTTTGTTTTCGCAATCAGCAGGTAATTGTATTCTTATTTTTTGTAGATTTTGCTCTGCTGTTCCTGTTGATTGCGGAGTAGTATTATTTGCGTAAGCAGTGGTAAGTAAGTTTACAAAAGCATCTGTGGTTCCTACGCGATACTGTAAAATCATATCATTGATGCGGGTATTGGTCGATCCGTTATATGGGTTACGAATAACCATAGCATCATATTCTACAAAAATTCCTGATTTACCTGTAGTTTTTATAGCCAAGCCAATGCTTAGATCTAATGAACCTGTGTTTAAAAAACCAATTTTACCGTTGTAGTTGTGTACATTTCCACTAGTTGTTGCAGCAGTACTGCTTGCTGTCAAAACTCTGTCACCAACTATAGTTGCCGATGTGTTGTAACTGCTTCCAGGTGAAGTACTGGCTGTCCATCCTTGAAATCCGTCTGGATAAGTAGTTGATGCAACATCAAGAGCATTAAAATTTTGTAAAAACGGCAAGGCTTGAGGGGTTGGCTGTGTACCTTGTGCCGAGATATTCCAGCTGAATGCCAGAAGTACTAATAAGAAAAACGCTAAGGTTTTAAATGCGTAATTGTGTTTCATAGGGTAACAATTAATTAAGTGGGCACAAAAATAGAATTCCTAAGGTTAAGTCAATATTATATTTGTCTTTTTTGAGAATTTCTGGGATGAATTTGCCAATTATTTGATTGTAAAAGTTTCGTTGACAATAATAATTTTATATTTAAGGGAATAACCTTCCGAAATTTTTTACAAAGCTTTGAAAAAGAAAGTTATCCAAATGAGTTAAGAGATATAAAGCATATCAAAAATACTCCGGTGAGATAGGTATGATAGCATTAAAGGTTTATAAATTGACAAAACGTTCGTAAATTTTGTAGAGAGGAGTTCTATGTAAAAAGAAGTTTACAAGGATCTTTCGGGGAAGTAATAAATTTGGGAACTGGAATAAGTCTGTAACGAGATTATTTTAAAAAGATATTTCTATCAAAAATAACGATACATATCATTTTTATTTATTAATATATGATTTTTTTAGTTATCGATCTCGTATTATCAAATAGTAGTCAATATGATTCACAACTTCATATAAACTTTGAACAACCACTCTACATTGAAAGATTGTGGAAATTGTTACTTTTTGTTGAATCAAATTGGCCAATCGAGGTAAACATCTCAAGCAAGGCAGATTCAGTTTAAACGAATTTTTGGGAAAGAGATTTTTTTCCATAAAAAAAGGTCTTGATTATGAGTCAAGACCTTTGGTATTATTTTAAAAAATGAAATTATTTAAAATTCCATCCGAGTGTTAATCCGAAAGCTACCGGCTTAATTTCAGCATCTTTATCAGTACTGTATAAACCATTAGTTTTTCTGTCAGTTACTGATGTAGGGTTATAGCTAATATAGGATTCATTTTGATTTTGGTCTAAGATGGTACTATATCCATTTTCAAGAAACATGGACGCATACAAAGAACTCTTCTTTCCCATATCAAATGTAAATCCTAATTCAAAAGAGCTCATTATAATTCCTTTTGTTTTGTATTCTCCTGATGCGGAATAATTATTTTGTTGACCAAAACCATATTCTGGTAAGTCAATAATGGTAAGGTTGACATCTGGATAATAAGCAGTACCATTTGCATAATCAGCAATTGCATTAATTTTATAGTTTACAGGTAAAAAATATTTAGCACCAGCTCTAAAATTAAAATCAATGCCAGTATTTATACTTTTTCTATACTGCACAAAAAGAGGAATTTGTACTGCTTGTAAAGTCTGTTTTTCTCTATAATTGTTTGTAGTCATGTTATAAACAAAGGCTGAAGTTGAAATATCAACTTCAAAATTTGAAAGCGTTGCAGTAGGCTGAGAAAACGAAACTTCTTGTTTGTATTGAGAGAACTCTATCCCTGTACCAATTCCGAAATGCGAGTTTAAAGAGTACACGTAACCAGCTTTGATAGCTGCTCCAAGACGATTACCTGTTTTTATGCCAGCGATATCACTCTGGATATTACCTACTCCAGACTGTATTCCTACATAAACCTGTGCGGCTATTCCTTGCGAAATCAAAAAAGCGGTTGTTCCAATTATGTTTTTAAGATTGAATTTCATAGGTGTAAAATTTATTTTAGTGGTCTTGTATGTTGTTGCCTTTTTATATTTAAGTTTTTGTTCTCGTAAAATTGTTGATATTGGCGATTTCATACATCTTTTTTATTTGAATAATCCATCCTCATTCATGAAAATGAGGATGTCCTATTCTGTAAATTATTTTAATTTTTTACTAAAAGGTTTTTAGTAAAATACTTACCATTTGCTAAAGTTATTTTTACAATGTAAATACCCTCAGCACTAGGAGCTAACAAGTCAACAGTGTTTTGACTTGTATTGACAGTGGTTAATAAGTTTCCTGTTAAGCTAAATAGTTCAACACGTGCGTTTTGTATTCTGCTCGCGCTAATGTTGGTTATTAACTGAAAACTTGCATTACTTTTTACTGGGTTTGGAACAACTCTCATGTATTCCTCTTCAACAGTTGGCGAGAGAGTTAACGGACAGCTTGTAATTAATGTACCGTCTAGTTTTGTCGCAACTGCATAATAAGTTCCATTTAGAGCCCCACTTTCTTTGAAATACTGTGAAGTTTGTCCAGGAACTAAAACTCCATTTTTATACCAGATGTACGATTTGAAATTCTTCGAACTGTTGTCAAAGAATATAACATTTTCAAATTGTTTTCTAATTAAGTTAGGCTGACTAACTACAACTGGTAAAGCTACAGTTGGAGCTGCATTGTAATTCAAGTTACCCGGCTGAGATGCTGTAACAGTTGCAGATCCATAATTTTGGAATAATAATGAATTATTTGAAATGGTAACAATATTAGAATTTGAAGAAGTATAATTTACTGCTAAACCACTATTTGTAACAGCAGTTAAAACAACATTAGTTTCTCCATTGCAACCAAATCCTAACGTCTGATTCCAAGTAATTAGCTGATCGGCCTTAGTAATAGTAAAATTAGAGCCGTTATAAGTAATGGTATAATTTCCACCAGCGCTTAAGGTGCCTTGTGTAATAGGGTAGGTCCCAGCGTTCTCTCCAGCAGTTCTTGTTAAGGCACCAGTGAAAGAGTCGCCACTTACTAAATTTGGTGAAACAGTGTAAGAGTAAACTGGATTCGTTGTACCATATACCTTGGTTTGTAATGCATTTGCAGTTACTGTGATCGGTTTTGCCGTAATAGTAAAATCTCTACTTACATAAGTAATGTTGTAGTTAGCTCCTGCACTTAGGTTACCTATTGTGATTGCATAGTTTCCGATATTCTCTCCAGCGGCTCTCGTTAAAGCTCCTATGAAAGC
Organism: Flavobacterium sp. K77; assembly: GCF_021608205.1. NCBI lineage: Bacteria > Pseudomonadati > Bacteroidota > Flavobacteriia > Flavobacteriales > Flavobacteriaceae > Flavobacterium > Flavobacterium sp. K77. The sequence continues at coordinate 1,066,741 of NZ_JAKIHO010000001.1, forward strand.
ATCGCCACTTACTAAACTTGGTGAGAATGTGTAAGAGTAAACTGGATTCGTATTTCCATATACTTTAGTTTGTGAAGCGTCTGCCGTTACTGTGATCGGTTTTGCCGTAATATTAAAATCTCTACTTACATAAGTAATGTTATAATTAGAACCTGCATTTAAGTTTCCTTGTGTAATAGCATAGTTTCCGATGTTCTCTCCTGCAGCTCTAGTTAAAGTTCCTGTAAAGGCATCAGTACCTACAAGACTTGGCGAAATTGTATAAGTAAAAGTAGGATCTGTTGTTCCATAAACTTTTGTTTGTGATGGAGTTGCTGTTACTGTAATTTGTTTTGCAGTAATAGTAAAATTAGCACCTGCGTAACTTATGATGTAATTAGTTCCGGCACTTAAACTTCCTTGGTTTATAGTATAAGTTCCTGTATTTTCCCCACCAACCCTTGTTAAGGCTCCTGTAAAGGAATCACTACCAACTAAACTTGGTGAAACTGTATAAGTAAAAACTGTATCTGTTGCTCCATAAACTTTCGTTTGTCCGGCTGTTGCGGTTACTGTAATTGGTTTAGCGGCAATGGCAAAGTCAGTACCAACATAATTAACTAAATACTTAGACCCAGCTGAAAGCGAACCTTGGTTGATAGCATAAGTACCAATATTTTCGCCACTAACTCTTGTTAAAGAACCAGTAAATGAATCTCCTGAAAGCAAACTTGGTGACACTGTATAAGTTAAAACAGGATCACTTTCACCATATACTTTAGTTTGAGAAGGTGTTGCAGTTACAGTAACTGGGATTTGATTTAATTTCAGTACATAATTAAATGTAGCAGTACAATTATTAGCATCAGTAGCAGTAACCGTAAAATTACTATCAGCAATTTGAGTTGAAATACCTGTTAATTGTCCAGCTGTTGATAATGAAAAACCAGAAGGCAAACTTCCCGTTGTAACGGCGTACGTTTTAAAACCTGTACCTCCTGAAGCTACTATAGTCTGACTATATCCAGTATTGTAATCATAACCAGGCAAAATAGTTGTTGTGAAATTGATTGATGTTGGCTGTGTAATTGTAAAGTTTCGAGTAGCGACACATCCGTTAGCATCGGTTACAGTTACGGTATAAGTTCCTGCACTCAAACCTGTTGCTGTAGCAGCAGTTCCACCCGAAGGTGACCATGAGTAAGTATATCCACCAGCACCACCTGAAGGAGTTACCGAAGCAGAACCATTAGATCCTCCATTACAAGATGCATTTGTTTGCGCAGCAGTTGCGGTACTAATAGTCGTTGGTTGTGTAATTGTAAAGTTACGAGTAGCCGTACATCCGTTAGCGTCTGTTACCGTTACAGTGTAAGTTCCAGCACTCAATCCCGTTGCTGTAGCAGCAGTTCCACCAGATGGTGACCATGAGTAGGTATATCCACCAGCACCACCAGAAGGAGTTACCGAAGCAGAACCGTTAGATCCTCCATTACAAGAAACATTTGTCTGTGCAGTAGTTGCCGTACTGATAACCGTTGGTTGGGTAATTGTAAAGTTTCGAGTAGCGGTACATCCGTTAGCATCGGTTACCGTTACAGTATAAGTTCCAGCACTTAATCCGGTTGCAGTTGCAGCTGTTCCACCAGCTGGCGCCCACGAGTAAGTATATCCACCAGCACCACCAGAAGGAGTTACCGTAGCAGAACCATTAGATCCTCCATTACAAGATACGTTTGTTTGTGCAGCAGTTGCCGTACTAATTGTTGTTGGTTGTGTGATGGTAAAATTACGAGTTGCCGTACATGCGTTAGCATCGGTTACCGTTACAGTATATGTTCCTGCACTTAATCCGGTTGCAGTAGCAGCCGTTCCACCCGAAGGTGCCCATGAGTAAGTATATCCACCAGCACCACCCGAAGGAGTCACCGAAGCAGAACCATTAGATCCACCGTTACAAGACACATTTGTTTGTGCCGCAGTTGCCGTACTGATAGTCGTTGGTTGTGTAATAGTAAAGTTTCTAGTAGCCGTACATGCGTTAGCATCGGTTACCGTTACAGTATATGTTCCTGCACTTAATCCGGTAGCTGTAGCAGCCGTTCCACCCGAAGGCGACCAAGAATAAGTATATCCACCAGCACCACCAGAAGGAGTCACCGAAGCCGAACCATTAGATCCACCGTTACAAGACACGTTTGTTTGTGCCGCAGTTGCCGTACTGATAGTCGTTGGTTGTGTAATAGTAAAGTTTCTAGTAGCCGTACATGCGTTAGCATCGGTTACCGTTACAGTATATGTTCCTGCACTTAATCCAGTAGCTGTAGCAGCCGTTCCACCCGAAGGCGACCAAGAATAAGTATATCCACCAGCACCACCAGAAGGAGTCACCGAAGCAGAACCGTTAGATCCTCCATTACAAGAAACATTTGTCTGTGCAGCAGTTGCCGTACTGATAACCGTTGGTTGGGTAATTGTAAAGTTTCGAGTAGCGGTACATCCGTTAGCATCGGTTACCGTTACAGTATAAGTTCCAGCACTTAATCCGGTTGCAGTTGCAGCTGTTCCACCAGCTGGCGCCCACGAGTAAGTATATCCACCAGCACCACCAGAAGGAGTTACCGAAGCCGAACCGTTAGATCCTCCATTACAAGATACGTTTGTTTGTGCAGCAGTTGCCGTACTAATTGTTGTTGGTTGTGTGATGGTAAAATTACGAGTTGCCGTACATGCGTTTGCATCGGTTACCGTTACAGTATATGTTCCTGCACTTAATCCGGTTGCAGTAGCAGCCGTTCCACCCGAAGGTGCCCATGAGTAAGTATATCCACCAGCACCACCAGAAGGTGTAACGGAAGCCGAACCATTAGATCCACCGTTGCAAGAAACGTTTGTTTGCGCAGCAGTTGCCGTACTAATTGTTGTTGGTTCAGTAATTGTAAAGTTACGAGTAGCTGTACAAGAATTTGCATCGGTTACAGTTACAGTATATATTCCTGCACTTAATCCGGTAGCTGCAGCAGCTGTTCCACCTGAAGGAGACCAAGAATAAGTATATCCACCAGCACCTCCTGAAGGAGTCACTGAAGCAGAACCATTAGAACCTCCATTACAAGATACGTTTGTTTGCGCCGCAGTTGCCGTACTGATAGCAGTTGGTTGCGTGATTGTAAAGTTAACAGTAGTAGTACAACTGTTTGCATCCATTATAGTGCAAGTCCAAGTTCCAGCGCTTAATCCTGTTACTGATCTTGTTCCATCACCTGTTGGGGTACCTGGAGTCCAGTTGTAGGTATATCCACCCGCTCCACCTGTTGGAATATTAATCGAGGCAGCACCATTAGAACCTCCGTTGCACGAAATATTGGTTTGAGAAGCTGCAGTTGCTACTATAGCCGTTGGTTGTGTAATTGTAAAGTTTCTAGTAGCTGTACATGCGTTAGCATCGGTTACTGTTACGGTATACGTTCCAGCACTTAATCCAGTAGCTGTAGCAGCCGTTCCACCCGAAGGCGACCAAGAATAAGTATACCCACCAGCACCACCAGAAGGAGTCACCGAAGCCGAACCATTAGATCCACCGTTGCAGGATACGTTTGTTTGTGCAGCAGTTGCCGTACTGATAGCAGTTGGCTGTGTGATGGTAAAGTTACGAGTTGCGGTACAACCGTTTGCATCTGTTACTGTTACGGTATAAGTTCCTGCAGCAAGTCCAGTTGCTGTAGCAGCTGTTCCACCAGCAGGAGACCATGAATAAGTATATCCACCAGCACCACCAGAAGGAGTTACAGAAGCTGAACCATTAGATCCACCGTTGCACGACACATTTGTTTGTGCAGCAGTTGACGTGCTGATAGAAGTTGGTTGTGTAATTGTAAAGTTTCGAGTAGCTGTACAAGAATTAGCATCTGTTACTGTTACTGTATAAGTTCCTGCGGAAAGCCCAGTTGCTGTTGCAGCTGTTCCACCAGCAGGAGACCATGAGTAAGTATATCCACCAGCTCCGCCAGAAGGAGTTACAGAAGCTGAACCATTAGATCCACCGTTGCACGACACATTTGTTTGCGCAGCAGTTGCTGTACTGATAGCAGTTGGTTGTGTCACTGTAAAATTTTGCGTTCTGGTACAACCATTAGCATCGGTCACAGTACATGTCCAAGTTCCTGCTGTTAAACCTGTAACAGAAGTAGTTCCGTCACCAGTTGGTGTTCCCGGAGTCCAATTGTAGGTGTAACCGCCAGCTCCTCCTGTTGGTGTATTGATAGCAGCGGCACCATTTGAACCTCCAAAGCAAGATACATTGGTTTGAGAAGCAGGCGTTACTGAAATAGCAGGTGATTGTGTCACTGTAAAACTTTGCGCACTGGTACAACCATTAGCATCGGTCACAGTACAGGTCCAAATTCCAGCTGTCAAGCCTGTAACAGAAGTAGTTCCGTCACCTGTTGGGTTACCCGGTGTCCAATTATAGGTGTATCCACCAGCTCCTCCTGTTGGTGTATTGATAGCAGCGGCACCATTTGAGCCTCCAAAGCAAGATACATTGGTTTGTGAAGCAGGTGTTACTGAAATAAAAGGTGGTTGTGTCACTGTAAAATTTTGCGCTCTGGTACAACCATTAGCATCGGTCACAGTACATGTCCAAGTCCCAGCTGTTAAACCTGTAACAGAAGTAGTTCCGTCACCTGTTGGGTTACCCGGTGTCCAATTATAGGTGTATCCACCAGCTCCTCCTGATGGTGTATTGATAGCAGCGGCACCATTTGAGCCTCCAAAGCAAGATACATTGGTTTGTGAAGCAGGTGTTACTGAAATAGCAGGTGGTTGTGTCACTGTAAAATTTTGCGCTCTGGTACAACCATTAGCATCGGTCACAGTACATGTCCAAGTCCCAGCTGTTAAACCTGTAACAGAAGTAGTTCCGTCACCTGTTGGGTTACCCGGTGTCCAATTATAGGTGTATCCACCAGCTCCTCCTGTTGGTGTATTGATAGCAGCGGCACCATTTGAACCTCCAAAGCAAGATACATTGGTTTGTGAAGCAGGTGTTACTGAAATAGCAGGTGGTTGTGTCACTGTAAAATTTTGCGCTCTGGTACAACCATTAGCATCGGTCACAGTACAGGTCCAAGTCCCAGCTGTTAAACCTGTAACAGAAGTAGTTCCGTCACCTGTTGGGTTACCCGGTGTCCAATTATAGGTGTATCCACCAGCTCCTCCTGTTGGAATATTAATCGAGGCAGCTCCATTAGAACCGCCGAAACAAGAAACATTTGCTTGAGATGCTGCAGTTGCTACTATAGCCGTTGGCTGTGTAATTGTAAAAGTACTAGTTGCTGTACACCCGTTTCCATCGGTTACGGTACACGTCCAACTTCCGGGTGATAATCCAGTTACAGAAGTTGTACCGTCTCCGGTTGGAGTTCCTGGTGTCCAATTGTAGGTATATCCACCTGCTCCACCAGTTGCTGAATTTACAGTTGCAGCTCCGTTAGAACCTCCGTTGCAGGCAACATTGGTTTGAGATGCTGGAGTAAGCGAAAGTGCCGTCGGTTGAGTAATTGTAAAATCACGTGTAGTTGTACATCCGCTTATATTATCCGTTACGGTACAAGTCCAATTTCCTGCACTTAATCCAGTAACTGAAACGGTTCCGTCACCTATTGGGTTTCCTGGTGTCCAGTTATAAGTATAATCTCCGCTTCCGCCTGTAGCTGTATTTACCGAAGCAGACCCCGTAGTACCTCCAAAGCAAGAAACATTAGTTTGTGCTGCAGCGGTAAGACTCAAAGCACAAGGTGCTATAACAGTAAAAATTGGATTAGTACCAGGGAAGTAAGCTCCGCCTGGATTGATGTCATATGTTATGATTTCATCAGAAAGCCAATTATCCGTATTACGATCACCGGTATTTAAGCAAATTGCAGCAAGAATAGCTGCTTTTGTACCCGATCTTATACCGGTATAAACATTATTGTCACCATGGTATCCCCCAGAATTTGGATCTCTATTAATTGCAATAGCACTTGATCCCAGTGTAAGAGATGGAGGTAAATACGAATTGCTATTGTTGGGTTGTAGACCAGAACCAGTTACTAGAAATTGTCCTGCAGGTTGATTTACACCATTGAAAGTGGTACCAAATGTGTTCATGAATCCAAATACATATTGACTTACAGATGTAGGTGAACTTCCTTGAAAAATAAACCAGTTATCTCCTCCACCAGGAATTGGACAACTTGCAGGATTTGTAAGTGTCCAGCCTATGACGTTAACTATGCCTGGTAACCCAGAAACGCTAGGCGTTGTTCCACCAGTAATTGAAAATTTAGTTACGGTTCCAGCTGGCATTGCAGCGGTTAGCGTCCAAGTAATCGAGCCTTCCGCAGTATTTGTTACAGAAGTGGTTCCGAAAGTACCAGTAGCTTCATCATATCCATAATCTGTTATTCTAATAACAGTACCTGCTGAAATAGGAACAAGATTTACGATAGTCATTTCATAAGGGATAACATCGTAATTAGTACCTATAATAGCAATATCTCCTGCTGATAAAGTGGTTTGGGCGTTTAAGGATGTTAACAAACTTAGAAAACATCCCAAGAAAAGTAGTTTTTTTATCATAATTAGTTTAATGTGTTTATTATTAAGTGTTTAAAAAAAAAATAAACTGTTGAAAAACAGTCCGTCTTTTAATTTTTTATGGTCTTGAAGGGAAGATTCCCTGATAGCATATTATATATTGCATTGCAACAAATGGTGGTACCGTTGGTAATGGAGCTTGGTTAGATCCCCATGATGCCTGTTGCAAACTAGTAGGGTCACTATTGCTAATGGTATCGACTGTTTTACCAAAAGCATCATTGATCGCAGGGGTATTAGAATTAGTTCCATCACTATTGTTTGCTTGCAATGCTGTGGTTGCGGATATATTTTCAGTTGTACTAGTTGCTGATTCTTCTAATTTTGAGTGAGAGTGTGTGGACATATTTAAAGCTGTAATAGTCGCAGCTTGCGCTCCACCAGTCTGCCCCAGTACATAAGTGCCTCCTAAATGTTCACCTGAGATATTTGAACATTGAGTTGGAAAAGCGCCACGCAAATCAGGTAATTTAAAAGTGTTTATACCATCTCCGCCATAATAGGTTCCAATTATTGCAAACAATGCAGTGTATTCTTTAATTTGTAATATTTGCCCTTCGCAAGTAAAATAACCCATAGGAGCAAAATTACCTGCAAAAAGTTTAATGGTTCCCATTAATTCATCTTCCATAATTTTAGTTTTAAATGTTAATATTAGTTTTTTAGGTTTTTTGATAATCTTATTTTTATTAACTATTGTTTAATTTGTCTTTTTTGTAACAAATTTATTTGAAATAACTAACCCAAAACTGCGTATAATTACCTGTTCTTTTATAAAAATAAAATAGGTATGCTATCTGTTGTTTAAGTTTATTCACATCTTACAACAGTAAAGATTACTCTTATCGATTAAATTTTACCAGTGAAAATCTAAACACGGTACATATTTTTTTTAAGTAGCATGTAAATTTCGTCAAGAATACTTTTCAGAACTTTATTTTCTTTTTTTTTACACTTTTTTTTGTTAGTAAAGCGCTATTTTACAGTGACTTATTTTTTTAATATTTTCAATTTAAATGTGTATCGTTTTTTTTACAATTCTATTTAGCAAAATTTTGATAGTTATTTTCTGAGTCTAAGTTAGCTATATTTTGTTTATAGCAATGCTAAATCCGTAAAAAAATATGTTTTTATTGTTGAATTTGTTAATTAATTGTGATTTTACTAGCTAAAAAAAATCTCAAAGTGGCACATTAACCCACTATATTTGCCAAAAAATAAAATAATTCATGCACCGCCATTTCATCATTCACAAGCCATACGGTTATTTAAGCCAGTTTATTTACGAGCTAAAGCGAAAGAAACGTTTACTTGGTGAATTGTATGATTTTCCAGAAGGCACTATGGCTATTGGTCGTTTAGATGAGGATTCTGAAGGTTTATTACTGTTAACCACAGACGGAAAAGAGAGTGAACGCATCAGAAGTAAAAAAGTAGAAAAGGAATATTTTGTTCAGGTTGATGGGCTAATCACTCAGGAAGCTATCGAGAAAATAAAAGCAGGTGTTGAAATTGGGTTTAATGGTACGAAATATCTAACCAAGCCTTGCAAAGCGAATGCACTTGAGATAGCACCCGATTTCGGACTGCGCGGAAAAAAAATTAGAGACGAGCGTCATGGTCCCACTTCATGGGCATCGATCACCGTCAACGAAGGCAAATTTCGACAAGTGCGGAAAATGACTGCTGCAGTTGGTTTTCCTACGTTGCGATTGGTTCGTGTGCGAATAGGAAATGTAAATCTCAACGATTTGCAGGCAGGAGAGGTAATTGAAGTAGAAAATTTTCAAATAGAAATTTAAAAGGTAGTACTAGTTTTTTAATCTTTTAATTTTCCAATCTTATAATAAAGTATAAAATGTTAAATATCGTTTTAGTTGAACCTGAAATCCCAAATAATACCGGAAACATTGGCAGGTTATCCGTAGGTACAGAAAGTCGTTTGCACTTAATTCATCCTTTTGGTTTTGTCATCAATGATAAAAATCTAAAACGTTCAGGATTGGATTATTGGGTACACTTGGATGTAGCCGAATATCAAAATGTAAGCGAGTGGCTCGATCAGGTTCCTGATAAATCACGTGTTTTTTTGATGAGTTCGCATGCCGAAAATTCGTATTTAGATATCGAATTTCAAGACGAAGATTGGTTGGTTTTTGGTAAAGAAAGTGTTGGCTTAAGCCAAGAAGTCTTGAATTTATTCGATAAAAAAAATCAATTAAAAATTCCAATGTCGCCCTTAATCAGAAGTTTTAATATTGCGAATTCCGTAGCATTTGTTGTAGGTGAGGCTAAAAGACAGCTTTATTTGAAATCAAAATAAGTTTCTACAGCTTTTTTAATTTGCGTTTAAGTGATTACAAATTTTCCTTTGTCAGCATCGAAAGCGATGTGGTCATCTTTAAAAAGTGTGCTAAAGGTCCCCTTCGAAATAAAATTACAAGGTTGGTCCTGAAAAGTAGCTTCTGGCGTCATGATGATCATTTCGTCACTCAATTGTATGGCCATATCAATATCGTGTGTTGATAATAAAATGCATTTGCCTAATTCCGAGGTTAACTTTTTAAGCAATTTAAAAAGAGCCACTTTATGCAACAAGTCGAGGTGTGTACTGGGTTCGTCGAGAATTATCAGCTCCGTATCTTGTGCCAATGCTCTTGCGATCAGTACTTTTTGAAGTTGACCGTCGCTAATTTCAAAATGTTTTTTGTGTGCCAAATGACTAATTTGCGTGAGCTCCATCGCTTCATTTACTTTGGTAATATCGTTTGAGGTCAATGTGCCTATCCAATTGGTGTAAGGTTGACGTCCCAATGCAATCAATTCGAAAACAATAAGATTGCTTGGTGGTAATTTTTCGGTTAAAACTAAACTTAATTTCTGCGCAAGTTCCAACGGGTTGTAGGTATCGATTTTTTTATCCTCCAAAAAAACAGTTCCTTGCAGCGGTTTTTGTATTCCCGTAAGCGTTTTTAGCAATGTAGATTTTCCAATTCCGTTGGCACCAACAAGAGCAACAAGTTTGCCAGTTTCAAGTTGCACGTTCACCTTTGAAGCAACGGTAATTGTTGTTTTTTTGTGCGTGTAGCCTATGCTAATATCAGTTGCTGATATAAGTGTTTTTGCATTCATTAGGCAATCATTTTTTGTTTGCGTACCAATAACCAAATTACAATTGGTGCACCAATAATCGAGGTAATAGCATTAATTGGGAGCATGACTTCTAAGCCAGGAAGTTGCGTTAAAATATCACATAATAAAAGTATTGCTGCACCAAATAGTAGGGTACTCCAAAATAAAACAGCATGATTACTAGTTTGAAAAACCAATTTAGCGATGTGTGGCACGGCTAAGCCAACAAAGGCTATAGGACCAGCGAATGCGGTAATGCTTCCTGCCAAAATACTGGTGGCTAAAATGATTATGTTTCGAGTGCGTTTAAAATTCAAACCCATACTGCGAGCGTAATTTTCGCCTAAAAGTAACGCATTCAATGGTTTGATGCTGAATATACTAATAAAAATTCCCAAAAGCACACAAAAAGTCAACAGTCCAATTGAAGTCCAAGATAGGTTTCCTAAATTTCCCATTGACCAAAAGGTGAATTTTTGTAGTTGTTCTGCCGAACTAAAATAAGTTAAAACACCAACAATAGCGCTTGTAAAACTACCAAACATTAATCCAACAATTAAGATAGTCATAGTGTCTCGCAGCTTTTGTGAAACGGCCAATACGGCCAATAAAACCAATGAACTTCCAATGGTCGACGCTAATACTATTCCGTAAGGCGAGGTGATGAGGGTACCTAAAAATGAAGGCAATAAACCAGCCCCTAAAATTACAAAGGCTACTCCCAAACTCGCTCCTGAGCTTAAACCCAAAACATACGGTCCTGCCAGCGGATTTCGAAACAAGGTTTGCATCAATAAACCGCTAATTGATAATCCAGCACCTACCAAAATAGCTGTAATTACTTTTGGTAAGCGGTAGTTGATGATGATATATTCCCAAGTTGTTTTGCTTGCATGTCCTCCTGTGAGACTGTGATAAATATCTTCCGCAGGAATTTGAATTGCGCCATAACTGATGTTTACAAAAAACAGCACTACTAACCCAAGGGCTAGGATTATAAATAAAAAGCTATTTCTCTTGCTTGAACTCAATGTTTTTGAAGATTTATTTTTGGTCGATTTTGTTTGAAAAGTTATTTTTTAAAAGATGTTTTGCGATTATTGCAATTGTTCCGCAAAGGTAAAATTATAATTTGGCAGCACCTCTGGATGAAAAATTTTAATATAATCTTTCAAAACTAAATCAGGTCTACTGGCAGCGGTTTCATAATAAATCGTGCCGCCCTTGGCTCCTAATTTGGCCTCAAAAGTAAAAACTTTATTTTTTTGTAAGGCTGTAAATTGAGCATAATGCGGATTACTTTTTTCAAATTCAGTTTTGCTTTTGATCGCTCCAGTGGCAATCCAATAATCTGCATTTTGAGCTTTTTCAAGAACTTTTTCAAATGGTAAATTCAAGCTTCCGGAGCCGGCCACATCTGACCAAAGGTAATTGGCTTTTGCATCTTTCATAAATTGTGCTACCCAACTGTTTCCCTTGGCAACGTACCAAGTGTCTGCGTACATCGACCCATATAAAACTGTGCTTGAAGGTTTTTTAGTAGCTACCATTTGTTGCGCCTCTTTATAATTTTTTACAATAGTATTGAAAAGTGTGTTAGCTTCTTTTTTCTTTCCAAACAGAGCGCCATACAATTTGATCCATTCTGCTTTTCCAAGAGGAGTTTGTTCCATCCAATCGGCTTGAATCAATACTTTTAAACCACTTTTTTGTAAATTATCCAGAACAGGATTTGAATTATCAATACCAAAAGTCACTATGGCATCAGGTGATAATGCAATTAATTGTTCAATATTTAGCTTTTCATTTTGCCCAATATTAGTCACTTTTCCAGCATCAATGAGTCGACGCGTTTTAACTGATGAAACATAATCTGTATGCGGAAAACCAATTAATTTTTTTTCAACACCCAACATTTCTAAAAACGGAATCGAGGTAGTTGAGGTAACTACGATACTTTTTAAGGGTACATTTATAGTTTCATATTCAGACAAACTATCTGGAATTTGAGCTTGGTTTTCTTTTAACACATAGGTGAAATCTTTTTTGGCTTGCGGCCAAGCATCAGATACGGTTACTACGTCATAACCATCATAGGATACAATTGATAAACCACTGGCATACAAAATGCTATTCTGACTTTTTTGGGTGATTCTTTTATCCGACTTTACCTCGTTTTTGCAAGAGCTTAAAGCAACAAAAACAAGGAGCATAAGTAAATTTGGTACTGAAATTCTCATGAGGTAAATTTAAAATCACGGCAAAGGTAGCCCAAATTAATCTATTTTCTTGTTTATTTTTTGCAGTAAAAAAATCAACAAACACTATCTTTACCCCTCAAAAAAATGCAGGCGATAGTACTTTTTAGTTTTTAGTCTGGCATCTAAATGATTTTCAAATGATGTATTTAATTACAGGTGGTGAGCGCTCAGGCAAAAGTTCCTATGCCGAAAATCTCGCGAAAAAGTTAGTAGAACAACCTTTATATGTTGCAACTGCGCGAAAGTGGGATGCTAATTTTCAAGAGCGTATTGACCGACATCAAAAAGACAGAGACGAACGTTGGATCAATATCGAAAAAGAGAAATTTTTGAGCGAGATTGATTTTTCTGGCAAAGTAGCAGTAGTAGATTGCGTGACGCTTTGGCTGACTAACTTTTTTGTCGATACAAAAAATGATGTACCCTTATGTTTGGAACAAGCCAAAGATGAAATTGATGCTTTAGTAAAACAAGAAAATGCTACAATTATCATAGTTACAAACGAAATCGGAATGGGACTTCACGCCGAAACTGCGGTTGGACGCAAGTTTACCGAATTGCAGGGCTGGATGAATCAATACATAGCGAGCAAAGCCGATAATGTGGTGCTGATGGTTTCAGGAATTCCGGTTGAAATTAAAAAAGCAAAATGACACATTTAGATAAAATCATGCAATCGCGTCGCGATACCCGTCATTTTACCGCAGATCCTGTTCCGGATGATGTTTTGGCAAAAGCCTTACAAGCCGGAAACTATGCGCCATCTGTAGGTTTAACTGATGCTACGCGCTATTACACGATTCATTCTGCTGAGGTAAAAAAAGCAATAAAAAAACTCTTTGTGGCTTATGATGCGAAAGCCATTGCCCAAACTGACAATCTAGAACAAGAGCAATCCTACAAAGCCTTGAAATTAGAAGCAATAGAGGAGGCGCCTGTTGGCTTGGTAATTGCCTATGATCGTTCGGTGCTAAATTCGTTTACCATTGGCACCGTGGGCAGCAATGAGTCAATCAAGTTTAGTGCGGTTTGCGCAGCACAAAATATTTGGCTTTCGCTCACAGAGCAAGGATTTTCTATGGGATGGGTGTCGATTTTAAATTATCATCAATTCAAACAACTACTCGGATTACCGGAACATATTGAGCCTTTGGGCTATTTTTGCGTTGGCAAACCGGCTACGGATTATGGCAAGCAACCCATGTTGCAACAAATGGAATGGCGAGAAAAACAGTCCGCTGCGCAGGTGACAACCATTGACTTTTTACACCCTTTGGAGGATATAATTAATCCTGCTGTTCCGCAACAACAATCAAAAAATCTCTCTTTTGAAGCAGCGATTCAGTTCAAAATAGATCAAAAAACAAAACCTACTGCCTCATTAGGTATTTTGGAAACTTTGGCGAAGCAAATAGCATTGGTTTTCCAAACTGATTCACCAAAAATTATCGCGCCACATTTGTTTGTTTTTGCCGCAGATCATGGCATTGCCAACCATGGCGTTAGCGCTTATCCGCAAGATGTTACTAGGCAAATGGTGACTAACTTTTTGGATGGTGGCGCCGCCATAAATATTTTTTGCAAGCAGCACAACATTGAACTGTCTATTGTAGATGCTGGTGTAAACTACGATTTCCCGACAAACACAGCCTTAATTGCTGCTAAAATAGGGAAGGGCACGGCTTCATTTTTGAACGATCCAGCCATGAGTAGTACCGAGTTGCAATTGTGTTTTTCAAAAGGAGCCGAAATTGTTCGTACCATAGCGCAAACTAATTGCAATTGTATTGGTTTTGGCGAAATGGGAATTGGGAACACCACAACAGCAGCTGTTTTGATGAGTGTCTTGCTGCAAATCCCCATCGAAGAATGTATCGGTTTAGGAACAGGAATTGCCAATGAAAAACTCCAATTTAAACTAGAAATTGCTAAAAAAGCGCTGAATAATTATACCGGTCCTGAAACATTAGATAGTCAATTGGCCTACTTTGGAGGTTTCGAAATCATGCAAATGGCGGGAGCCATGCTAGAGTCAAAAGCACAAAATATGTTGATACTCGTGGATGGTTTTATAGCTACGGTTGCTTTTTTGGTAGCCTATAAAAAAGATGCTGCTGTTTTGCACAACGCGATTTTTTGTCACTTATCAGCTGAGCAAGGGCATCAAAAAATCATAAACTACTTAGGCGTTCGTCCTTTGTTACAATTGGATTTACGCTTGGGCGAAGGAACGGGCTGTGCGCTAGCATTTCCTTTGCTGCAATCGGCTGTAGCTTTTTTGAATGAAATGGCCAGTTTTGAAAGTGCCGGAGTAAACTCGAAAGAAATTTAATCCTAATTTAAAAATTTCCGAGAGAAGGAAATGATTTTTAATACACTACAAATGAAAAAAGAAATACACTTGTTTTTTACTGCCTTGATGTTTTACACCAGGATTCCTTGTCCCAAAAACATCGATCATGATGCTGATTCTCTCAATAAAGCATCTCGTTATTTCCCCTTGATTGGTTGGATAGTTGGCAGCGGTTCATTTGCTATTTACTTTTTGGGCAGCCAGCTTTTTAATGAAAGTATAGCTTTGGTTTTGTCCATGATTGCTTCCATTTTGATCACAGGAGCTTTTCATGAAGATGGTTTTGCTGATGTTTGTGATGGTTTCGGAGGCGGTTGGACCAAAGAAAAAATCTTACTCATCATGAAAGATAGTGCTATTGGAGCCTATGGAGCCATTGGGGTAGTCTTACTTTTTTTACTTAAATTTTTAGCTTTACACGAGCTAGTTGCAGTCGATAGCACTTCATTTTATTGGATTGCTTTGTTTTTTATTTGCGGTCATGCCTTGAGTCGATTTGCGGCGATTTCAATTGTATTTACCCACCAATATTCACGAGATGACGCCACAAGTAAAAGCAAACCAATTGCTCAAAATTTTACTTGGCGTGAAGTAGTAGGAGCTTGTTTTTTTGGATTGCTACCTATGGTTTTATTGACGGTCCAACAACCTCTATTTTTGTTAGCTATTGTTCCTGTAACGGTATCGCGAATTTTTATGGCGCGCTACTTCCAAAAATGGATTGACGGTTATACAGGCGATTGTTTGGGTGCTACTCAACAAGTATGTGAAGTTGTTTTTTATCTTTCAAATATTGCAATATGGAAATTTATTTAGTTCGCCACACCGAAACTGTTTGCGAAAAAGGAGTCTGCTACGGTCAAGCCGATGTCGAGATTCAATCACCTTACGAATCTGTCTTTGAAGCAATAGTAAAACAATTGCCTTCTGATTTTGACTTGTTTTCTAGTCCGTTGCAACGCTGCCGTATTTTGGCAACATTTATTCAAAAGTATGCTGCTATCCCTCAAATAAAGCACGACGATCGATTGCTCGAAATGAATTTTGGCGATTGGGAACTTCAACCATGGAATGCGATTGATGAAGCCGTTTTACAACCTTGGATGGCTGATTTTGTTTCGGTTCGTGTTCCTAATGGCGAATCTTTTCTTGATTTGCATGATCGTGTTTTGTCTTTTATTGAAACAGAATTAACCCAATCATCGCAAAAACCAATTGTAATCGTCGCACACGCCGGCGTAATTCGAAGTATTTTATGTGCGTACAGCAATTTACCGCTGAAAGATGCTTTTCAAAACAAGGTCGATTTTGGTCAAGTTATTCGGCTTGAAATATAAAAATCAAATTTCTGTTGCATTGTAAACTTTTATAATTCTATATTTGCGCCAGTATTGAGGTTGTTATTGGTTCAGTTTGTTCCAATAGCATTAAAAGGGAATTAGGTTCAAAACCTAAGCTGTACCCGCAACTGTAAGCTACCAAGCTTGTTGTTATCTACAAAACCATTGTCCGCCGTGGCGGATGAGAAGGTCAACAACAAGACGCAAGCCAGGAGACCTGCCCATTACATCGAGTATCAAACTTTCGGGAAAAAAGGTTTGGGTATGGGTAATTCTGTGCTTTTCTCCCAGTTATTAAAATTTTACATTTTTAAAATGAACAAAAAATTCATTCGCTTCAGTGCGCTTGCATTATTTTTTGCAATGGGTGCGTTTGCACAAGAACAAGAGCCTCAAAACCTAGATGAGGTAGTAGTATCTGATTCAAAATTTACTTTGGCTAAAGAAAAATCAGGAAAAGTAATTGTTAAAATCACCGCCGAAGATCTTAAAAAAAGAGCGGGACAGTCAGTAGCCTCCATTTTGAGTACTGTTGCTGGTGTTGAAATCAACGGAAACCAAAGCCGAATGGGTAAAGATTTAGGACTTTACATTCGTGGCGGACGCAATCACCAAGTTTTAGTTATGATCGATGGAGTTCCGGTAACGGATGCTTCTGGAATTAGTTTGTCTTACGACTTACGTCTTTTGCCGGTTGAACAAATCGAAAGCATCGAGATTTTAAAAGGAGCCTCAAGTACTTTGTACGGTTCTGGAGCTGCGACAGGAGTAATCAACATTACACTTAAAAAAGCAGCTAAAAAAGAAATCGCTGGAAATGCCTACGTGAATATGGGTTCGCAAACGGCTGCTAAAATTGTTGATTATAGTTTGCAAGATTTTAATCAAGGTATTGCAGTAAACGGTAGATCTAAAAAATTCAGTTACTTCACGGCACTAAATAGCACTGAAACAACTGGTATTTCTGAGGCACGACCAGCATCAAATGCTGATGTTTTTGAAAATGATGCTTTTTCCCGCGTTAATGCAGTGGTAAAAGTAGGCTTTAAAGCAAATGAAGCATTTTCATTAGATTTTTTCTCTAATTATGATCGTTTGAAAAGCGATTTTGATTCAGGTTCATTTGCAGACAATAAAGATAATTTTAGCGTTTCTGAGCAGTTCAGAGTTGGGTTTACACCGAAATTGAAATATGCTAAAGGCGAATTAGTTTTGAATGCTAGTGCAGGCTTGATTGAAAGAGGAATTTTTAATTTCGGGAGCTTAAGCAATTACAAATCAAGAAATATCAATGCTGATTTATTCAACAAATACAATTTCAGCTCTGAATTTTTCTTGGTAACTGGTGTGCAATTTCAGTTTCATGAAATGTCAAACGAAAGTGAGTTTGCTGTAATTCCAACTGAATTGGCAAAATTCAACATGATTGATCCTTATTTTACTTTGGTTTATAACGCTGAATTCGGACTGAACATAAATGCTGGTGCGCGTTACAACATGCATAATGAGTACGGCAATAATCTGGTTTACAACTTTAATCCGTCTTACAACGTGAGTTCAAATTTTAAAGTTCTGGCTTCATTTAGTACGGCATTTGTAACTCCAAGTTTGTACCAATTGTACTCTGAATACGGAAAATTAGATTTAGCACCAGAGAAAGATGCTACTGCAGAATTGGGTTTTGAAACTAGTATTTTAAACAAAAAATTAGTACTTAATGCTGTTGCTTTTCAACGTGAAGAGGAGGATGCTATCGGGTTTGATTTAATCGATTATAAATATTTTAATGTACTTGGTAAAAATAAAGCGCGCGGACTAGAGACTATGGTTTCTTTTGCTTTTTCAGATAAATTAAAAGCCGCTGCTAACTATACCTTCACAGAATTAGAAAGACAGTCTCGAATTCTAAATCCAAAACACAAAGTAAACGCTACTCTTGATTATCAAGCCTCTTCTAGATTAGCATTTAATATGGTGTATCAATTTGTTTCGGACAGGGTTTTTGAATACACAACTTATCCTGCGCCAACTTTTGATCCGGTGCTAAATTCAGAAATTTTGAAAGATTACCAATTAGTGCATGCTAATGCACGTTATGATTTACTAAAAAATAGACTTCAAGTTTTTGGAGCCGTTGATAATATTTTTGATCGTGATTTTGTTGAGACTAGAGGGTATTCTACCAGAGGTCGAAACTTTAAAGTAGGTTTGAATTTCTTATTTTAAGATTATAAAATAGATTCTGTTTGAATTGGAAACGAAAAAGCGAGACTCAGAAATGATGATCTCGCTTTTTTATTTTTTTATTTTAATTCTGAAACGAAAGATAGAATCGTGGAGGCAATTTTTTCTTGCTGTTTTTCATCGGTAAGCATTGCTCTGTCTGCAGTATTAGAAAGGTATCCTAATTCGATTAAAACGGCTGGTGCTGCTGACTTTTTTAAAATGAAAAAAGGTGCTTTTTTGATTTCTGTTGCGCTGATAGTGTTGTCTTTTTTGAATTTTTCTTGCAGCGCTTGGGCAATAGTGTGCGTTGCATCATTGTCTTTTGAAGTATTTGACACATAAAATTCCATTCCGGATTTCGCAATATTGTCACTTTGATTCACGTGAAGTGAGAGCACTAAATCAGGCTTGATGTCACTAATCATCTTGGCTCGATCTGTTAAGGATAAAAATTCATCCTCTTCTCTTGTAAAATGAATTATTACGTCTTGATTTTGGTTTAATGCTTTTATTTTTTGGGATATAGCAGCAACAATTTGCTTCTCTTTATAAAGAATAGAGCTTGCTCCAAAATCGCTTCCTCCATGCCCGGCATCAATAACTACGTGAATTTGCTTGTTGTTATTGAAGTTAGGTTGCGTAAAGCCTACACTTAGTAATGCAGTTAAAGCTACAAAATACGGAATTGCTTTTTTCATAGGTATGTTTTTTTGATGTTAGTATTTATAAACTTACAAAAAGTATTATTTATTGTACCGTGAATCATTATTTTTATTTTTCGACTTTAAAAATTTTCAATTCCAAGTTATTCAAAATCAAAAATGCCACAACAAAAAAGGATGTTTCCTTTCTTGTTGTGGCATTTTAAATTTGTTTGCGGTTGAAACTTATTTTTGCTCTAAAGCTTTTAATAAACCTTCCGGCGCTTTTTCAAGATACATTTGGTTAAAGCCGTTGTTTTCCATAGGGTTACTTACTGCTTGAAAGTTCGTGACTTTACTTTGCGGTATCAATCGAGCATTATTTGTAATTCGTGAAATAGCAGCACGCAATAATGGCTCATTTTCGTCACCTAAAACGCCCAAATTCCCTATTGATTCTATTACAGAAACGTCTGGTCTTAAGCCGCTTTGATACTCTCCAAAATTTAAAGAATTGACAATTTTAAGTACAATTGGTTGCATGGCATAACGATGTTTTGGATTTCTGTTTTCAGTACCAAAAGTAGGTGAGTCGTATAAAGTTACGGAACCCACATTTTTACCTACAGTTACATCTCCAATTTGAACAACTGTAATGTGAGGTTTCAAGCCATTAATTACCAATTCACTCGCTGATGCTGAGCTAGATGAGGTAAGTATATAAACCTTGGTTAAATTCAAACTATTAATTGGAGTACTTTCAATTTTATCGGTAAAAAAATTGTTTAATGCGTTTGGATCTTCAGCTTCGAAATAATCATTAATAGCTTTATTCCATTGCTGTTTTGCAAATATTTTGCCTGTAAATTGACCTGTAATCATACTCGCCAATCGAGTTGCAGTTTGCACTGATCCTCCGCCATTATAACGCAAGTCAAGAACTAGTTCAGTAATCCCTTGTGCTTTTAAAGTTCCAAAAGCGTTATTTAATTGGGTGTCAAATGTGGCGGTAAAAGCATTATACATCAAATAACCAATCTTGCGAGATCCAACAGTAATTACTTTGTTAACTAAGATAGGATTCTCTGTCAAAACCGTTTTAGTTAAAGCAATATTTTTCCCATTTGCAACTAGCGTGTTTCCTACCAAATTAGCCATGTTCAATGTGTAATCATTGTTAGCTCCGTAAAGTAATGAAATATAGTTGCTTATGGTAAGTGGTGTTCCGTTTACTCCCGTAAAAATGTCACCACGTTTAATATCTTTAGTTGATGCATTTGATCCTGGAATAATATATCTTACAAAACCAAAAATTTCCGATGATCCAGCTGATATTCTGCCCAAACCAAATTCAACGCCGTTGTTGTTGGTTGTCCCTTGAAATTGTCCTTCAAGCTCCAAGTAGTCATCAACAATCCAACTGAATTTGTCTAAATCTGAACTTACTCGTAAAGCCGCGAACAAATCTTCTGGTTTATTGTAGTTTTGTAGAAATGAATTCAAAGCACCTTGATTTGGAAATCTATTCTCATCTAAATTAGCGACTTCGTCCGTCCATAAATAGTACTGATTCATTCCTTTCCATATAAAATCTTGAATTTCAAGAGTTGCTGGTGGTACTATATCGTCATTGTCTTGACAGCCTTGAACAAAAAAAGTTGTAACAAGAGCTACGAGTAATAGTTTAAAGTAGGTTTTCATAAATTTGGTTTAATTCTTTAATTAACGTAAAAATAATACCTTTAGTTTTATTTTACATTTTTTTGTTGCAAAAATAAATGTGAATCGTCTTCTTTTTATAAACGGTCAAACAGCACCCTTAGTATGAACCAAAATGAATTTTTAACAGTCGTTTTACCCTTCAAAGACAAACTCTTTCGATTGGCCAAAAGATTGTTGGTGAGTACCGAAGAAGCTGAAGATGCTACACAAGAAGTTTTGGTAAAGTTGTGGACTAAGAGCGATAACTTACAAACCTACAAAAGTACAGAGGCGATAGCTATGACCATGACCAAAAATTATTGCTTAGATCAGTTAAAAGCAAAGCGTTCTGGCAACATGCAACTGGTTCATACCAATTATACTGACGGAGCAGCGAGAGTTGAACAAACAGTTGAAGATAGTGATAGCCTAGAATGGGTTAACAAAATAATGTTGCAGTTGCCTGAACAACAGAGGGTAATAATTCAGTTGAGAGACATTGAACAATATGAATTTGACGAAATGGCCGAGATTTTGAACATGAGCGAAAGTGCCATTCGCGTAGCGCTATCAAGAGCACGTAAAACAATTCGAGAAAATATGACAAAAACACACAATTATGGAATGGAACGAGATAGATAGTCTTTTAGAGAAATATTTTAACGGAGAAACTTCTTTGAACGAAGAGCAGCAACTGCGTGATTATTTTTCCACGCAAGTTCCTGCGCCACATTTAAAACAATACCAATCATTTTTTGGTTATTTCGATCAAGCAAAATTAGAGGAGTGCCCTAAACAATTGCCAATTTTTAGAACTGTAAAACCAGTTCGTAATAGAATGCTGTGGTGGTCAGTGGCGGCATCTATAGTGGTGCTTGTAGGTTGGAGTACTTTTGCTTTTTTACAAACAACAGCATCTGAGCAATCAGATTTAGGGACTTATGAAGATCCTAAAGTAGCATTTGAAGCAACACAAAAGGCATTATCAATGTTGTCTACTCAAGTAAATGTTGGCATAGAAAGTGTACAGTATGTTGAAGAGTATCAAATTGCAAAAAATAAAGTTTTCAAAAAGCCTGTTGCGAAACAGCGTGGCAGTTAATCAATAATTATCATTTAAAAATAAGTAATCACAAATACCCAATTATATCATGAAATCAATCAATCAAAAAGCGTTAGTTAGCGCAAAAAATGGAGTTTCAATTCAAAAATCGTTTCGTAAAATAGCGCTCACTTTGGCCTTGTTCTTGGCTACAAGTTCGCTTTTTGCACAATCGACGTTTGATAAATTTGAAGATCAAGTTGAAGTAAAGTCTTTTATTGTCAACAAAAAAATGTTAGACCTAATGAGCAAAGTTAAAATGGATACCTCCGATAAAGACACGCAGCGTTACTTGGCTTTGATCAAAAAGTTAGATAACTTGAGAGTTTTTACAACCAAAAGCACTCGTATAGAGGGCGAAATGAAACTTGCAGCTGAAAAATATGTTAAAACTGCAGGTCTTGAAGAGTTAATGCGCGTGAACGAGAATGGCCGAAATGTAAAAATTCTTGTAAAATCAGGTGCTGGAGATACACAGATACGTGAGTTGTTGATGTTTATTGAAGGAGCCAAAAACGAAGATACTGTTTTAATGTCATTGACTGGAAACTTTGATTTGAATGAAATTTCAGTGTTGACCGATAAAATGCGTATTCCAGGTGGCGATGATTTGAAAAAAGCAAGTAAAGCTAGAAAGTAAGATGAAATTGCGATACGGAATTCCCGCACTACTGGCGTTATTTTTGGTAAGTTGTAACAATGAGCCGTCTTTACAAAAATATTTTGTGGAGCATGCCGAAAACAAAAACTTTGTTGCCTTAGATGTTTCGCCTGATATCTTGAATCTGGATGCGAGCAAGTTATCAGTCGCTCAGACGGAAGCATTAAAATCTTTTGACAAAATGAATGTGTTGGCCTTTAAGGCAAATGCGACCAATAAAGCCGAGTTTGAAACAGAGCGTGCCAAAGTCGATTTGATTTTAAAAGACAAAAAGTACCAGCAATTGATGAAATTTGGCTCAGGAAAAGAGGGTGCTTCGGTGAGTTTTGTGGGTACTGACGAGCACATCGATGAGTTTATTTTGTACGGTAACAAAAAAGAAAACGGTTTTGTAGTTGTACGTGTTTTGGGCAAAGACATGAACCCGACGCACATTATGACCATGATGAGTGTGCTGCAACAATCAAAAATTGATATGAAACAGCTCAAGCCTTTACAGCAATTGATAAAATAATTGTTGTCATAAAAAAGTAAAGCGTCATGAACTCTTGTTTATGACGCTTTTTTTTTGGCTTTTATTTTTTCTTTAGTAACAAAATCAATCCTAAAACACTCACGATTAAAATTGTAAGTGCGGCCAGAACCATTGCAGCATCACGTACATTTTTGCCTGCCCAATCTAAAAACAAAAATTTGTGCAGAATGGCAAAGGAATAACCTTCTCTTTTGTCTGCGTTTTCTACTTTTGCGGCTAATCTTGAGGTAGCTGTTTCTATAAAATAAGTAGTATTTTCAGGCGTGTCATAAGCCAATTTTACCACAGGAAGGCGCTTGTTCACAAAACCATACTCACGACTTTCAAATTCGTAAATGGTTTTCGTTTCAACCAATTTTGCGCTTTGTAAAGAAGTTTCAGGTTCATCAGTTTCAGGAATCATTTCGCAACAAGCGGCTTTTGGCGCACCATCTGTAAAATAATGGGCTAAAAATTCAGCATATTTCACATCTAGATTGGCCGAAATGCGATTGGTTTGTGCGTTGATGTAAACAATTTCTAGTGGTTGTTTGTCTTTCTTCGCCCATTTTGATTCGGGTGCGCTGATGGCTGTATTGGTCTTTGTTACTTGCTTAGGAAGCATTTGGCAGCGGTAGTACAAACTGTCTTGAAAAGCTACTACACTGGCATTTTCAAACCGACTCCAATCTAATTTTAAATCAGAAAGTGAAGTTGTAAGTGCTTCGGTTTTAAAGCTAGGTTCGTACACCATTTGCGATAGCGTGTACGGGTCCCATTTGGTAGTGGCGTGATAGGCGCCGCTAAAAGCAAAGGTTAAGGTAAATAATGAAATCCAAATCCCGATTTGTCGGTGGTAACGGCGGAAGCCTTTTTTGGGAGCGAGCGCATCGCTTTTTTTGAATTGTTTCCAGAAAAAACCATAAATCAAGAGTCCGCTTATTGCTGAAAAGGAGATCACAGACAAAAGTACTATCATGACTATGATGCACAAGCTGTTATTTGAAATCGCATCAATAAAAGACCAATTGTGAAAGGTATCGAAGAACCAAATGAAAATTTGACGCGATTTCGGGTTGAAAGTCGCTAGTTTACTTGAGGCGGTTTCTACGTAAACTTGCATTTCATCGGAACGATTAAAACTCAGTTGGTACACGGGCAAGTAGCGGTTGACGTACTTATATTGCGTTGTAAATTCAGTGAGAATTTTGCTGTTTGAAATGCTGCTGGTGCTATCTTGTAAAAAGTAACGCGCCAGAACTTCGGCGTATTTTTGGTCGCCGTTTTCAAGTTTTTCAGCCGTGGCTGTGTCAAAATAGAGTAGGGCTCCTGATTCGGTTTTTACTTGATAATAGGTTTTATCGCTCAGGTTTACAAGGCGAAAGTTTTTGAACGTTTTGAGTTGGTTTTTTTGTAGGACCTCTTTTAACGTCAATGGTAATTGACCCGGCTTGATGATGGTTTGTGGAAGTTCTTGATTAGCGATTTCTGGTTTAAAAAAATGCGCCATAAACGGATGCATGATGCCTGAAAGTGTCCAAAAGATAACCGGAATAATGGTGATAATGGCCAAAGTTCGGTGCCACGTGTAGACGTGCTGCTTGATTTTTTTGATCCATTTGGAATCTTTTTTTCGTGTAGATGCCTTTTGATTTTCTTTTTTCATTTGGTGTGTTTTTTAGCCCGGATAGGAGCGATATCCTTTTTTGAGGCCTTTTTTGGCCTCAAAAAAGATAAAGCGGATAGCCGGATAAGCTCCTGATAATTATTTTTTTAATGATAAGTTGTACTGCAATCCCATCATGAAAATTCGAGGTGCGGCGGCGGTATACGTAGCCTGATCAATTGTGGCATTGCCCCGAGAAACATTGGTAGCATACAATTTATCGGTCAGGTTCATGATATTGGTAAAAAATTCAACTTGTTTGTAGCGGTAGCCTAATCGAGCATTAAAAAGGGTGTAACCCGCGTAGGAAACAGTGTTGATTTGGTTTTGAAACCAGCTTGATACGTACTGGCATTCTAGTGCTGCACGGAAGTTTGGGAACCATTTTGGGTAGTAATTAAGCTCAGAATTAGCAATCCATCGTGGTGCGCTAGGCATTTCAAAGCCGTCGAGTTTTTGAACTGCATCGGTGCTTCGTCTGGAAACGGTAAAGTCGATAAATTCGTGGCGCGCGTAGGTTCCGCCAAGGCGAAATGCAAGCTGTGAGGACGGATTGTATTGTAACCCAAGTTCAATTCCTCTGTGGCTTGTTTTTCCAGCTGATTGGGTATCGGTTGAATTGTCAGGTTGACGAATGCTCAATAATTCATTGCGACCATCAAGTACATACAAGGCAAAATCTAATGTCAATTTGTTCTTTAGCAAAGTGCTATAACCTCCAATTTCATAGTTTGAAAAATTTGCCGCATCGAGATCAGTGTAAAATTGTACGGGTGTAACTCCAGGTTTTGGACGGAATAAAGTGGTCACCGAAGGTGGAGAGAATCCTTGAGAATAATTAGCATAAAACCCAACATTAGTTAGCGGATTGTAATTGACACCTGCTTTAAAGGTAAGCTGATCGTAGGTTTTGGCTCCCGAAGTAGCATTGATGTTATTGATGTAATCAATTTTTATGTAGTCGTAGCGCGCCCCTGTGGTTACTGTTACTTTTGAAAGCGGTTGAAAGTTGTATTGCACATAGCCTGAATTGTTATAAATGGTGGCATTGTAATTTGAAATGCGTAAGTCTGGTCGGACTTCTAAAATTTGATAATTGTTTACTGTCTTTCCATCAGGATTTCGGTTGGCTTGTAGTTTAATTTGGTGCGAAAAATAATCGTTTGGGGACCTATCGTAAGTAGTACCGGCAATTAGTTTAGAGTTTAAAAACGAAAATCCTTGCGTGTGCTGTGCCACTACACCGTAACTTTTAAAATTGTTCGAATTGATTTCGCCAGTTGCTTTTGTAGGATCGTTGGTTGCTGATGGCGTAGGATTCCATCGAATGCCGTAGCTTGGGTTTTGTCCTAATTTATTGTCTCGGTGGTAAACTGTTACAACGGTTTGACTGTTTTCAGACCACTCTTTCTCAAGTGTTAAACGGCTGCGTAAGGCCTCTGATTTTCGGTAGGTAAAATCGGTTGTACTTTTGTACGAACGATTATTAAAATCTTGCTCATTCACGCTTCCCGTCATGTCCGAATAATACTGCCCATAAAAAGTACTGCTAATCAAGCGGAGACTGTTGCTAAAATTGTATTGGAATTTAGCGTTCAAATTGTTTTTGTTGTAATCAGAAAAAGTGAGCCAACTGTTAGTTTGGTCAGTGCTTGCGCCTGCAATGGCAAACGAAAATTTACCTACGGTAGCGCTACCAAAGGCTTGCAGGTTGCGGTAGCCGTATTGATCTGATTGAATCCCTACTTTAAACTCGGGATCGCGGCTTGGTTTTACGGTAATAAAATTTATGGTTCCGCCCACAGCTTCTGGACCGTAAAGTGATGAAGCGGGTCCTTTGATCACTTCTAAATTTTGTAAATTAAACGGATTTATTTCAAGCAACGCATTGTGGTTGAAAACGCCGAGTGGTCGAATGGGCAAACCGTCTTCGAGATACAAATAATACGGACTCAAACCCATAGGTTGCCTGATGGACATTCCGTGTTGCTCGTTGCCTAGATTTGTCATCATTACCCCAGGCGTTTTATTCACAATTTCGAAAGCAGAAGTCGCTTTAGTTTCTTGTATGAGTTTTGTAGATAGTTTAGAAATTGCCACTGGCACCTCACTTCGTTTTGCCTTGCCACGGTTGGCGGTAATTACTACTTCGTTTAGGTTTTCTACGGCGCTACTATCTGTTGCAACATTTTTTTGTGCATAGTTATATTGTAACGCCAAAAGCATTACAAAAATCAATTTTTTCATTTTTTTTGAAAGGTGTAAAAATCTTATTTCAGTGAAAGTTTGAATTGTTTGCAAGATTAAAGAGCAGCAAACAAAGCACGAAAGATCAAGACGCGGTTGATACGTACGCAATATTGTAAAACGAAATAGGCAACATAATTTGCCTTTCGTTCTAAATTAGGTTGATCTTTTTAAATGAAATAAGCGGGAGGACGGAAGGTGTAAGCCGAAAATGAAACCGGTTTGCGGTTTACAACAGTTTCGGTTTTTGTTGAAATGATGATTGGTTGTACCAACTCATATGAGGCAGTAAGTAGTTCTTGCACGTACACTACATCAACTTTTTCTTTGAGGGTGTTTTGCATGCTTTTTTCGTTGTCGGTGTATCGTTTTAGACTTTTTTGCAGTTCGCATCGGCCGTTACAACTATTAAAAACCATTTTACGTTGCACACAAATGGTTTTGGCAATTTCTTCTTGTTGGAGTTTAAAGTTCAAATACGTAAATGAGCTGCCAAAAGTAGGTAGTAGTAAAATAAAAGAAAGTATGTAGATACTGAACTTTTTCAAAGTGTGTATTTTGATGGTGCAAAAGTACTTGTTCCTTTAAAATAAAAAAAAAGTCAATTGTTAAATTTTAACAGCGAGAATAATAGAAAATTGAATCAGTTAAAAAAGATACTTTCCTTTTATTTTTTAATAAAAAAAATGACTTACCATTAAGCAAGTCATTTTTAAAAGGACGCGTTTGAAAGTTTATTTACAAAAGGTTTTTTTGTTTTTCACTGCGCTCTGACTACCAAGCTGAATAGCTTTGGTAAAATCAGCACAAGCGTTTTTATTGTTTTTAGAATGGTAGTTTGCCAAACCGCGCAAGTTGTATGCAATAAAATCTTTCGCATTCATGTTTATTGCAGTGGTACAATCTTGAATAGTAGTTTTATAGTCTTTTGCTTTATAGCTTATATCAGCACGAGTGGTAAAGGCATCTGCACGTTGTGGTTCTATTTTTATAGTTATGTTCACATCGCTCAAAGCTCCATTTATGTCTCCTAATTTTTGTTTTAAAAGTGCTCTGTTGAGATAAGCCGAGGCAAACAAAGGATCAATTTTGATGGCTTTTGTATAATCGTCAATGGCTCCTTTTGAATTTCCTGCTTCTGCTTTTTTGATGGCTTTGTCAAACAAGGCATAAGCAGCAGGATCTTGGCTCCAGCCTACGTAGGAACTTAATAAAATGGCAAGTAAAAATATTTTTTTCATGTTTTTTTGTTAAATAGGGAAGGTTTTTTT
Organism: Flavobacterium sp. K77; assembly: GCF_021608205.1. Classification (NCBI taxonomy): domain Bacteria; kingdom Pseudomonadati; phylum Bacteroidota; class Flavobacteriia; order Flavobacteriales; family Flavobacteriaceae; genus Flavobacterium; species Flavobacterium sp. K77. The sequence goes on from NZ_JAKIHO010000001.1 coordinate 1,094,477, forward strand.
ATTGCGTTTTTTGTTTTTTTTCTAAAAATAAAAGTATCACTTTTTGTAGAAATATACAACGAAATTAGCTCTTCTTTATTGCCAGGTTTACATCATAAAAAAAACAAAGATTTTGTTTTTTAGCCAATTTCAAGATTTACCACTGTTTTTGAATGGATTACCTAGAATTGATTTTTGAGAAGGTCGAATTGTGGCGTTTTTAAAAAAACACAATGAACAGCAAATAAACATAAAGCCGATCGAAAACTTTTAGGTTTGTACAAGAGAAAACGATGTAGTGCGCCATTACGTGTTAAACAATATTTAAATTGTTTTTTTCTCTTGGTACTTTGTTTACTTTTGACCTCTAAATGAGAGTAAGATTATTTTTTCTGTATCTGTTTTTCCAAATGCTAAGTTTTGGAAATGTTGTTCATGCTTTTTCGCATGAAAATAACAGTGCAATGCAATCTCTTGAATCCAGCAGTAAACAGGCTCATCTTTTTCAATCTATTTCTCATACGCTGTCGCTGACAACTGCTGAGTTTGATTTAGAAGAAGAACTCTCAAGTAGTGAAAATTTCAAAAATCCAAGTAGTAGGGTTTCGTACGTTAATGATTTTCTACCTCAAACGTGGTATCATCGTTATTCTTGTGCCACTGAATTATGTCACTGCGATAAAAAAAATACAATCTTCGCGCCATTTTACGGCCCATCCAAACCCATATACATTATTCTGCAGGTATTGCGTATTTGATTAATACTAAAATCTGTTTCTACGTTTTTGATGAAAGACTAATCTGAACAAGTTTTGACTTTTTTCAGGTATGTTTTTTTGTTCAAATTTTGTGTAAGCAGTTGACTTCTCACGTCCCTAGGAATTGTCAATTCCAAGTATTTAATCGCTTAATTACCATTTTACATCATGAATAAATTTCTTGTATTTACAGGCTTAATCGCCGTTTTATGCTTTACAAGCTGTACCACAAAAAAAGAAGAAAAAGAAGAAGCTGCAATTTTCACGGTTACCAATCCGATAAAAATTGATACTTCGTTTACCAAGCAATATGTCTCCCAAATTCGCTCGATTCAAAACATTGAAATTCGTGCTCAAGAAAAAGGTTTTCTGCAAAATATATATGTTGACGAAGGTCAGTTTGTAAAAAAAGGCCAGCTCTTGTTTAAAATTATGCCAGGAATGTACCAAGCGGAGCTACTTCGAGCAAAGGCAGAAGCAAAAGGAGCTGAAATTGAACTGCAAAATGCAAAAATGCTGGCAGACAAAAATATTGTCTCTAAAAATGAACAAGCTTTAGCACTCGCTAAATTAGAGCAAGCAAGAGCTGAAGTGGCCTTGGCTCAACTGCATTTATCGTTTACTGAAATTAGAGCTCCATTTGACGGAACTATTGACCGAATTCCAAAAAAATTAGGAAGTCTTATTGAAGAAGGAGAATTATTGACTAGTCTTTCAGATAACAGTCAAATGTTTGCCTATTTCAATGTTTCAGAGCCTGAATATTTAGATTATCAAACCAATATCAAAGACCGTGCAAATACAAATGTGAGCTTGCTATTGGCGAACAATACGGTTTACCAATCCAAAGGAAATGTTGAGGTAATTGAAAGTGAATTTAATAATGAGACTGGAAATATTGCCTTTCGTGCTCGATTTCCTAATACAAAAAAGTTGCTAAAACACGGCGAAACAGGATCAGTGCAAATGTTGGTTCCTCTGCGAAATGCAATTGTAATTCCTCAAAAAGCTACTTACGAAATTCAAGATAAAAAATATGTTTTTGTAGTCAATAAAAACAATGTTTTAGAGTCTAAAGAGATTAAGGTTACAGGCGAAATTCCAGATTTGTTTGTAATTGCCAGCGGTATTACTGAGAATGACAAAATTGTACTAGAAGGAGTTCAAAAAGTGAAGGACGACGAAAAAATTAAGTACAATTATGTTTCGCCTAAAGAAGTCATTACTCATTTGCGCTTAAAAGCCGAATAAAGTATTCTACTAGATTGCATACTGCGATAAAAAACTTTTTTTACTAAAATGCATGGGATGAATCCAATTTCAGTTGGGTTCTATCCTAAAAAACACCTCATATTATGTTTAATAAATTTATTCAAAGACCTGTGCTGTCGATAGTGATATCGCTCATAATTGTCTTTTTAGGAGTATTGGCATTACTGAATTTGCCAGTGACTCAATTCCCTTCTATTTCCCCGCCAAGGGTGAATGTTACGGCAGCTTTTCCGGGCTCTAATGGAGAGTTGATGATTAAATCGGTAATTATTCCTTTAGAGAAAGCCTTGAATGGTGTTCCCGGAATGAAATACATGACTTCAGATGCTGGAAATGACGGAGAAGCGAGTATTCAAGTTGTATTTAATTTGGGTACAGATCCTAATCAAGCAGCGATCAATGTACAAAACAGAGTAGCTTCGGTAGTAAACAAATTGCCACCATTAGTAGTTCGTGAAGGAGTCAAGATTACCCGTGAAGAATCCAGTATGTTAATGTATGTGAACTTATACAGTACAGATAAAAATACGGATCAAAAATTCTTATACAACTTTGCTGAAATCAATATTTTATCAGAATTGAAAAGGGTAAATGGAGTAGGATTTGCTGATGTATTGGGGAATCGTGAATATGCGATGCGTATTTGGTTGAAACCTGACAGAATGTTAGCCTATAAAATTTCTACAGATGAAGTTATGGAGGCCCTAGCGAGTCAGAGTCTCGAAGCTTCACCAGGAAAAACAGGGGAAAGTTCTGGTAAAAGATCTCAAGCTTTTGAATATGTACTTAAGTATTCAGGACGATTTACGACCAAAGAGCAATATGGAAATGTTATTTTGAGATCGAATCCTGATGGCGAAATTTTACGATTAAAGGATGTTGCCAATGTTGAATTTGGTAGTTCCATGTACGATATCTATTCTAATTTGAATGGTAAACCGTCTGCAGCTATTGTATTGAAGCAGTCCTACGGAAGTAATGCGAGTCAAGTAATTAAGGATGTCAAATTAAAGTTAGCTGAAATTAAGAAAAACTCTTTCCCGAAAGGAATGGAATATGAAATCAGTTATGACGTTTCTAAATTCTTAGATGCTTCTATCGAGAAAGTTGTTCACACTTTAGTCGAAGCTTTTATCTTAGTAGGTCTAGTCGTATTTATCTTTCTTGGCGATTGGCGATCAACCATTATTCCAGCCATAGCCGTACCAGTTTCGTTAGTAGGAACATTTATGTTCATGCAGTTATTTGGTATTACTTTAAACTTAATTACGCTTTTCGCCTTAGTACTAGCCATTGGAGTCGTCGTCGATGATGCCATTGTAGTCATCGAGGCGGTGCATGCCAAGATGGAGGAAGAGCATCTTTCGCCCTTAAAAGCCACTAAAAAAGCCATGCATGAAATTGCAGGAGCTATTATCGCGATTACCTTCTTGATGGCAGCTGTGTTTATTCCTGTGGCATTCATGTCTGGACCGGTAGGTATTTTTTACCGCCAATTTTCCATAACAATGGCAACAGCTATTATACTTTCTGGTATCGTAGCCTTAACGCTTACGCCGGCACTTTGTGCGATTATGTTGAAAAATAATCACGGAAAAGCTAAGAAACGAACTCCTGTAAACAGATTTTTAGATGCTTTTAATTCAAGATTTAATACTACTGCGGACAAGTATCAAAGAGTTTTAAAAACTATTGTTAGTAGAAGAGTAGTGACCTTTGTAGCACTTGTAGGCTTTTGTGTGGGTACTTGGTTGGTAAGTAGTACGGTTCCTTCTGGATTTATTCCTAATGAGGATCAAGGAATGTTCTATGCAATTATTCAAACGCCACCGGGTTCTTCTCTCGAAAGAACAGACAATGTTGCTGAAAAGCTTCAAAAAATTGCCGAAACGGTAGATGGTGTGCAATCGGTATCTGCTTTGGCAGGATATGAAATTTTGACTGAAGGTACTGGTGCCAATGCTGGAACTTGTTTGATCAACTTGAAAGATTGGAGCGAGCGTAAACATTCTGTACAAGAAATTATGCTTGAACTAGAGGAAAAAACGAAAGACATTCCCGGAGCTAATATCGAATTTTTTCAACCACCAGCGGTGCCAGGTTATGGAGCAGCAGGAGGTTTTGAGCTTCGTTTGCTTGACAAAGCGGGTTCTGGAGATTATAAAAAGATGGAAACAGTCAATGCTGATTTTGTGAAGGAATTGAACAAACGACCTGAGTTAGCTTCCGTTTTTAGTTTTTACAGTGCCAGTTTCCCACAATTTATGATGAAAGTGGATAATGATTTAGCCCAACAAAAAGGAGTTTCGATTGAGAATGCGATGAATACTCTTTCGACCTTGGTTGGTAGTAATTATGAAATCAGTTTTATCAAATACGGTTTTAATTATAAGGTAATCGTACAAGCAGCTCCAGAATACCGCGCTTTGCCCGAAGATATTTTAAAATTATACGTCAAAAACAATAAGGACGAAATGGTTCCTTACTCTGCTTTCATGAAATTAGAGAAAGTGTACGGACTGTCGGAAATTACAAGACACAATATGTACAACTCCTCTGAAATTAGTGGAGCAGCAGCTCCAGGGTACAGTAGTGGTGCTGCGATCAAAGCAGTGCAAGAAGTGGCACAAGCAAAATTACCTCGTGGTTTTGGAATTGATTGGGCCGGTATTTCTGCAGATGAGGTGGCTCAGGGCAATCAGGCCATTTGGGTTTTTCTAATTTGTTTGGGCTTTGTTTATTTGGTTTTAGCAGCACAGTATGAAAGTTTTATTTTACCCTTATCGGTGATTTTATCTTTACCTGCAGGTATTTTTGGAGCTTTCTTATTGCTGAAATTTACAGGCTTAGAAAACAATATTTATGCACAAGTAGCCATGGTTATGCTTATTGGTTTACTGGGTAAAAATGCCGTTTTGATTGTCGAGTTTGCTATTCAAAGGCACGCAGCTGGTAAAACAGTGCTGGAAGCAGCAATGGAAGGTGCAAAAGCAAGGTTTCGTCCTATCTTGATGACTTCGTTTGCCTTTATTGCGGGTTTACTTCCGTTGGTTTTTGCAAGTGGTCCGGGCAAAATTGGTAACCAAACCATTGGTACCGCTGCTGCTGGAGGAATGCTTTTGGGTACCATTTGTGGAGTATTTGTTATTCCCGGATTGTACTACGTTTTTGGTCGCATTGCAGAAAAATACAAATTAGTTAAAAATGAAAACGAAAATCCATTAACCGAAGAAATTGATAACAATCATGCTTAAAAGTAAGCCTTATAAATATCTTATCCCGCTAGGCATATGCTTAGCGGTGGTAAGTTGTACGCCTAAGCTAGCTCCATTAGCAGCAAGCAAAGTGGTTCCCGAATCATTTGAAAAAAGTACAGATACGAATACTATTGCCGTTACGCCTTGGCGAACGTATTTCAAAGATCCTAATTTGATCAATTTGATTGATACGGCCCTGAAAAACAATCAGGAGTTACTGATCACATTGCAAGAAATTGAAATTGCCAAAAATGACATTCGCGTTCGCAAAGGAGCCTTATTGCCACAAGTAGGTGTAGGAGCTGGTGCTGGAATCGAAAAAGTAGGTCGCTATACCAGTCAAGGTGCTGGCGATGCTTCTACCGAAATTAGTCCCGGAAAAGAAATGCCAGATCCACTAGGTGATTTGAAAATTGCTGCCTACGCACACTGGGAAGTCGACATCTGGAAAAAGTTACGCAATTCAAAAAAAGCAGCGGTAAGTCGCTATTTGGCTACCGTTGAAGGGAAGAATTTTGTAATCACTGGTCTTATTGCTGAAGTTGCTGATTCCTATTATGAATTAGTGGCTTTAGATAATCAATTGGCAATTGTAAAACAAACCATCGCTTTACAATCTGATGCGCTAGAAATTGTAAAATTTCAAAAACAAGCCGCTAGAAGTACGGAATTAGCAGTACAGAAATTCCAAGCCGAAGTCATGGCCTCTAGAAGTATGGAATTTGAATTGCTTCAAAAAATCAAGGAAACAGAAAATACCATCAACTTTTTACTCGGACAATATCCGCAGGAAATTAAACGAGATAGTGTTGTTTTTGATGCTGGTTTGCCAGCCATAGTTCAAGCTGGTGTTCCTGCTCAATTGCTTGCCAATCGTCCGGATATTAAACAAGCTGAATTAGAATTAGAAGCTGCTAAACTGGATGTAAAAACGGCTCGCGCTGAGTTTTATCCGTCCTTAGATATTACAGCTACGGTAGGTTTTAACGCTTTTAAACCAAATTATTTATTTAAAATGCCAGAGTCTTTACTCTATTCTTTGGTGGGAGATGTAGTCGCGCCTTTGATCAATAGAAATGCGCTCAAAGCCGAGTATAGCTCTGCTAATGCGAGACAAATACAAGCGTTGTATAATTATGAACGTACCATTTTGAATGCGTATTTAGAAGTTTCTAGTCAGTTGTCTAAAATCAATAACTTAGAAAAAAGCTATGGTTTAAAATCCCAACAAGTAGCTGCGTTAAACCGCTCTATTGATGTAGCTGGCGATTTATTCAAGTCAGCCAGAGTAGATTATTTTGAGGTGTTGATGACACAACGTGACGCATTAGAGTCAAAACTCGAATTAATCGAAACTAAAAAAGCCCAACTTAATGCCGTAGTTCACGTATACCGTGATTTAGGCGGCGGGTGGAAATAAGATTAAAGCAGTAGGAGAGCCAGTTTCATTGAAACTGGTTTTTTTTATTTAAAGTGGTAATAATTTAGTAGGTTATATAATTGTAAATATAGTTTTTTTGTGAGACTGACTTTGTATTTAATATCAAGCTAAGTTTTTAAAAACAGATCAAATTATTGGTTTATGATCATTATTTTATAATTCAGATAAATAAATTTGAGAAGTAAGTAGACTGCACTAAAAAAGTTCTTTGAGCCTATTATTTATTAAAATCTGTATTTTGAAATAACAGAATTATATTCTTAAAAGATAAAACGGATTACGATATGATTTTATTTTTTAAATCTTTCGTTTCATTGTTTTAATTTGATAATTTATTTTTATCAACTATTTAAATTTTTAAACTTAGAGTGATAAAAAAGTAAAAAAAGTATTTTTATTTGAGCAGAATCTTTTGTTTGTAAAAGATTTCATTTCGTTATGTTTCAAAATAACAGCATATTTAAGTGGTCTGAGGATTTTGAACGTAGGTAATAAAAAAAGGTTTTAATCTACACTTTTCAACTTAGTTGACTAAATGTTGACTAAAACCTTTGTAAAGCCCCTAAAATATGATTTTAAAGTGACCACGGTGGGATTTGAACCCACACGCCCTTACGAGCACCACCCCCTCAAGATGGCAAGTCTACCGTTTCTCCACGTGGCCTAAAAAAAATAAAGGTCATTCGCGATGGCGAACAACCTTTTGTGACCCGACTGGGGCTCGAACCCAGGACCCCATCATTAAAAGTGATGTGCTCTACCGACTGAGCTATCGAGTCATTGCTTTCAAGAAAATTATGTGTTGATCACTAAATTTGTGACCCGACTGGGGCTCGAACCCAGGACCCCATCATTAAAAGTGATGTGCTCTACCGACTGAGCTATCGAGTCATATTCTTTCCTTGAATGCGGGTGCAAATATAAGAACTAATTTCGGATTATTGCAAGCATTTTTATTATAAATTTGTCTTTTTTAAACAAAAAAAACACAACACCTTAATTTGTAAGGTTTTATTAAGATGAAAAAAATCATATTATTAGGCTATATGGGCTGCGGGAAGTCTACTATTGCTAAAAAATTGTCAAAAAGTATTCAAGTCCCTTTTGTAGATTTAGATGAAATGATCGAAAAAAAGCTCAATTTATCTGTAAATGCTATTTTTGAAAAGCACGGAGAAATCTATTTTCGTAAAATAGAACACGAAGTTTTTGCCAATTTGATGCAATCAACCGAGGAAATGATCATCGGTTTGGGCGGAGGAACGCCTTGTTATGCCAATAATCATGAATTTTTTAATGGAGAAAACGTTTTTTCGATCTATTTGAAAGCTTCGATTGAGACTTTATTTCAAAGATTGAATCAAAATAAAAGCAAACGACCACTTATAGCGAGTAAAAACGAAGAAGAAATGAGGGAATTTATAGCAAAACATTTGTTCGATAGAAGTTTTTACTATAATCAAGCACAGTATAAAATTGTGGTTGATGAGAAATCTATCGAACAAACGGTTGCCGAAATTATTGCCTTGTTAGCTTAAGTACGCGTAGCTGTCTCCGTTTTCGTCAAACACAACTTGTACATGCTCAAAAAGTGAGGTAGAAAGGGAGATACCTTTGAAATCGGCTTTTACAGGGTACTTTTTGTGATTTCGATCTACCAATACCGCTGTTTTGAATTTTTTCAGTGGTACATCAATAAAGTGTTTTACAGCATATATCAGTGTAGTGCCTGAATTGAGAACATCATCTACTAAAACTAGTCCTTTATTAGCGTATTGTTCTTGCGTTATCGAGGTCTCAATAGGCGACTGCGGATGTTGTTTGTTAATTTGTACCTCGCAAAGCGTAACCGTAAGTGGCGAAATAGTTTCTAGAACTGCTGCAATTTTTTTAGCAAATGTAAAACCGTTGCTTGCAATGCCAGCAATCACAATTTCTTGCTCATCAACAAAGGTTTCGTAGATTTGATAGGCAATTCGTTTTATTTTATGTTCTATTTCTTGATTGTTCAAGATGATATTTTTGCTCATTATATAAAGTTGTTGTTTTGCAGTATTATGTTGTAAAAATGATTTTTTTATTTGATGAGAAATTATGGTTTAATCCTCTTCTTCATCGGTGATTATCTCGTTCCCAAATTCATCAATATCACGACGGTCTTTTTTGGTTGGTCTACCAGTTCCGTTTTTACGGTAATGTTCCTTGGATAATTTCAGCAATTCTAAATGCTGAAAAGCTTCGGCAGGGGTATCGTTGCGGCGGTACATGTCGACTAATTTCGCACCTACACGATTTTCAGGAATATCAAGAACGGTTATGGTTTGCGTTATTTGATCTTTTCTAAAGGTAATTTTATCGGTAGGGAAAACTTCCTTGGAGGCTTTGGCTACTTGGCCGTTAACTGTAATATGGTTTTTTTTACAGGCCTCCGTTACCATGTTTCTGGTTTTATAATAACGAACACACCATAAATATTTATCTATTCTCATAATTTTTCTAAAATCAGCGTTAAATTGTTTACAAAAATCAATCAATATTGTATCTTGCGCACTTAAAAAATTTAGCTATAATGAACAAATTTAAGTATTATTTTATTTTATTAATTACAACAGTCTCTTTATTTTCATGTTCAAAAGATGAAGCGGCGGCATTGACACCACCACGAGAGTATGCTGCACAGTATAAGACTGAAAAAGCAGATATTGAGGAATACTTGACAACGTATTATATCGAAGATTTGAATCCTGATGTAGTTACTAAAATTAGTAAAATTCCTTCTGGTGGAACACAAAGATCCATTTTTAGTTATTTAAATAATGCCTCCTTTCCTAAATTATTGATGAAAGAGATAAGCTTTCACGATATAAAATATGAAGTATACTACATGGTATTGCGTGAAGGAGTAGGGCAAAGACCAACAAATACTGATGAGGTATTAGCTGCGTATAGCGGATCATATTTGTCTAGAAAAAAAGTGGCAGATGTAGAAACCTTGGAGGCTACTTTTTTTGAAGCTTCAAACACTCCTCAAAGTTTTTTTAATTTAACTACTACTATTTCGGGTTGGGGATTGACTTTTCCGGAATTTAAAACAGGAAATTATTTATCAAACCCTGATGGAACGATTTCGTATTCTGATTTCGGAGCCGGGATTTTGTTCTTGCCTTCAGGTTTAAGTTATTACTCACAAGGTCAAAATACTATTCCTGCTTATGCACCATTAATTTTTAGTATCAAATTGTTTGAAATTAATAGAACTGACAGCGATCTTGACGGTATTCCTAATTATTTAGAAGACTTAGATGGTGATGGTTATATGTACAATTATGCTAATACAACTAATTATCCTACTACTCCAGCAGATAATGTTCGATATGCAGATGATACAGATAAAGACGGAATTCCAAATTTCCTAGATACTGATGATGATGGCGATGGTGTAAGTACACGAACTGAAATTACAGTTAACGGCAAGTTAATTCCTTTTGCTGACATTCCAAGCTGTGATGGTAATGTCACCAATCCAGCAAGAATAAAAAGGCATTTGGTTAAATGTAACTAGAATTTAAAAGGCATAAAAAAACCAGATTGCTAAGGCAGTCTGGTTTTTTTTATGGAATAAATCGAAAAGATTATTTTCTTTTCATTACTCTTTCTACTGCTTCGATAATGGCTTGATCGTTCAGTTTGTATTTCTCCATTAATTGTTCTGGAGTTCCTGATTCACCAAAGCTGTCATTTACCGCAACAAATTCTTGTGGAGCCGGACTGTTTAAGGCTAATACTCTCGAGATGCTTTCGCCAAGACCACCCAAGATATTATGCTCTTCGGCAGTTACAATACATTTTGTTTTTGCCAAAGAATTCAAAATCGCTTCTTCGTCTAATGGCTTGATGGTGTGAATGTTGATTACCTCTGCAGAAATTCCTTTTTCTTCTAGTGCTGCAGCAGCTTGTAACGCTTCCCATACCAAATGTCCCGTAGCTACAATCGTCACGTCAGATCCTTCTGTAAGCGTGATTGCCTTACCAATTACGAATGGTTCGTCAGCTGGCATAAAGTTAGGCACAACCGGACGACCAAAACGCAAGTAAGCCGGTCCGTTATGATCAGCAAGTGCTAATGTTGCTGCTTTGGTTTGGTTGTAATCACAAGTGTTAATTACCGTCATTCCAGGTAGCATTTTCATCAACCCGATATCTTCAAGGATTTGGTGTGTAGCACCGTCTTCTCCTAAAGTTAAACCAGCGTGTGAGGCGCAAATTTTTACATTTTTTTCAGAGTACGCAACTGATTGACGAATTTGATCGTACACTCTTCCTGTAGAAAAGTTAGCAAAAGTTCCAGTAAAAGGAATTTTTCCTCCTACGGTTAATCCTGCTGCAATACCTATCATGTTGGCCTCTGCGATTCCGATTTGGAAAAAACGCTCTGGATGGTTTTTCTTAAAATCGTCAAATTTTAAAGAACCAATTAAATCGGCACAAAGCGCCACCACATTTTCGTTTTTTTGACCTAGTTCAGTCATTCCCGCTCCAAAACCTGAGCGTGTATCTTTACTTCCTGTATTTGTATATTTTTTCATTATCGCTTTTTAAAATTGAAAGATTAAAAAATTGAAAGATTAAAATTTCTGAACTATTTCGCCATTGCGTCGGACAGAAATTGGCACTCCATAATTTTAATACTTAATAATCTGAGTTATCTCCGGTAGTTTCGTTTTGACTCAATGCAGTAGCCAATTGATCGTTGTTAGGTGCTTTACCATGCCAAGCATGACTGTACATCATAAAATCGACACCGTTACCCATTTCTGTGTGCAACAATACGCAAACTGGTTTTCCTTTTCCAGTTCTTGATTTAGCATCGTTCATACCGGCAATAATAGCCTCGATATCGTTTCCTTTTTCGATTTCTAAAACATCCCAATCAAAAGCTTCAAATTTAGCACGGATACTTCCCATAGCTAAAACTTCGTCAGTAGTTCCATCAATTTGTTTTCCGTTTAAATCGATTGTTGCAATTAAATTATCTACTTTTTTAGCAGATGCATACATGATAGCTTCCCAGTTTTGACCTTCTTGTAGTTCACCATCACCGTGTAAAGTGTAGATGATATGATTGTCACCATTCAATTTTTTAGCTTGAGCAGCACCAATCCCTACAGATAATCCTTGACCTAAAGAACCAGATGCAATACGAACACCCGGAAGATGGTCGTGTGTAGTTGGGTGACCTTGTAATCTAGAATTGATCAAACGGAAAGTAGCTAATTCAGCAACTGGAAAATAACCGCTTCGTGCCAATACACTGTACAATACAGGTGAAATATGACCATTAGAAAGAAAGAAAAGATCTTCACCTATTCCGTCCATTTCAAAACCTTCTTTGCGATCCATTATGTTTTGGTACAATACTACAAGAAATTCAGCACAACCTAATGAACCACCTGGGTGTCCTGAGTTGACTGCGTGTACCATGCGAAGAATATCTCTTCTAACTTGGATTGTTAAATCCTTTAATTGTTGTGTGTTTGGTTTCATTTGTGTGTTAAATTAGACTCCGCAAATATAATCAGATAATTTGATTAATATAAGGTTCCATTTTTAGATTTATCATTAGTTATCAAGGTTGAATTGTTATTAGTTGTAAATGCTACGCTACTGTTTTTACAGTATTTTGTAACTTGCAAACATGTTTGATCAATTGTTTAAAAGTATTCAAGAAAAGGTAGATTTGAGTGAAGCAGAGCGTGAGTTGTGTAAAACTTATTTTGTGCCTAAGAGAGTGTTAAAAAAAGAAATGCTACAAGTTTCTGGCGGACTTTGCCAGTATAATATTTTTGTTGAAAAAGGAGTACTTCGATCCTTTTATGTCGATGAAAAAGGCAATGAACACACTATGCAGTTTGCAGTCGAAGGCTGGTGGATTACTGATTTAGCTAGTTTTTTAACGCAAAGCACTTCTATTTACACGATTCAGGCTCTTGAGGATTCAGAGGTATTATTGCAAACTTCAGCCACTCGTGAGGCTTTAATGGAGCAAGTGCCTTTATTTGAAAGATACCAGCGTTTGCTTTTGCAAAATGCCTACGTTGCCAATCAAGAGCGCATTAGCAGTGTGCTGACTGCATCCGTCGAAGAGAAATACATTCAATTACTTCACCGTTATCCCAATATTGTACAAAGAGTTCCGCAACACATGATTGCTTCTTATTTGGGATGCACTCCGGCTACACTTAGTAGGGTGCGGAGAAAAATTAGCAGCTAAAAAATTTTATATCTATGTCGTTTCTTGTCCTAGGTCAACGAAATAAGTTGTGGTTCTGATTTACCTTTGTACGATAAAGAATGGAGATAGAACTTTTATTTAAACTGACTTGCGTTAAGAAAATAATGTGTGTCAGTTTAATTTCTTCTCTCACTGACCGTTTTACTGCATAATTTGAATTTATGTAGTTGCGGTTTTAATTATCTAAAAAATAAATCAAATGAGTAAATCAATTTTATTTCAGCCTTACACTTTAGGAAACAGTGTTTTAAAAAATCGAATGGTGATGGCGCCTATGACTCGTAGCCGTTCAAATAACGAAGGGAACGTTCCTACAGCACTTACAGCAGAATATTATGCACAAAGAGCAACAGCAGGTTTAATAGTTTCTGAGGGAACTTTTGTAAGCACAAAAGCAGTAGGTTTTATTAATGTACCAGGGATTTATAGTGAAGCGCAAACCGAAGGGTGGAAGCTGGTTACTAAAGCGGTACACGAAAATGGCGGGACTATTTTTGCACAATTGTGGCATACAGGTCGCATGTCGCACCCTGATTTGCACGATGGTGAATTGCCGCACGCACCGTCAGCATTGAATCCTTTTGCGCAAGCGTACACCAAAGATGGTTTTCAAGATACCGTAGTGCCAAAGGAAATGACAATCGAAGACATCAAACAAACTGTTTTAGATTTTAAAAATGGAGCGAAAAATGCAATTGCTGCAGGATTTGATGGCGTTGAATTGCATGCTGCTAATGGTTATTTGTTGCAACAGTTTTTTAACGGTTATTCTAATCATCGTACCGATGAATACGGCGGATCTATTGAAAACAAATCAAAAATCCTTTTTGAGATTCTAGATGCTTTGAAAGAAGTTATCGACTATTCAAAAGTAGGAGTTCGTTTGAATCCATCCTTGCATAATGCGCAAGGGATGATGTTGGATGAAGAAACAATTCCGACCTACGAATATATTGTTAATAAACTGAACGATTACGGATTAGCGTATGTTCACTTAACGGAACCTTTTACAGATGTTTCTGAAGTGCCTTTTGCAGTAACTGAAGTAGCCAAACATTTCAGACCATTGTACAAAGGAACTTTGATTATTAACAAAGGCTTCAATAAGGAAACAGGTATTAAAGTTTTGGAAGATGGTGATGCTGATTTGGTCGCTTATGGTGTTCCTTTTATTGCCAATCCTGATTTGGTAGCACGTTATGAAACCGATGCGCCTTTGAATACACCTGATCCGAATACATTTTACACCGATACAGTTAAAGGATATACAGATTATCCAGCTTTGAATGACTAAGTCTTTTGATTATTAAAAAATTTGATTGAGACGCATCAATAAAGTACAAGAAAGCCCGCAAGTAGCGGGCTTTTTGCCTAATATAATTTTATAGAAATTAGTGATCTTATTAGCAGTTATTCAGCTTGTGCTTGTAAAAAATTGACATCCAACCAAGAAGCTCCGTTATAACATTCAATTCCGTGCGCAGTTAAGAATACTTGTGCTTGACCGCTTCTATTACCAGAGGCACAAAATAAAATTAAAGGCGTTTTCAGTTCCTGAATTTCCTGTATTCTGTGTAGTATTTCTTGAAGCGGGATATTTAAAGATCCTGCAACATGACCTCCAGTAAATTCTGCATAAGAGCGAACGTTAATTAAGGTTCCTATTTTTTCTTTAATAATTTGAGCTATTTCCATTGGGCTTATTCTTGTTTCGAATCTAAAATTCATTGGTACAAAAATAAAACTTTATTCAAACTGAAAAGTAGCGTTTGAAATTTCTAAATACTACTAAGGACATTAATCCTGCTTCTTACACTTAGTTACCACGATACGTGGAATAACCAAAGCTTGAAAGAGTGATAGGAACATGGTAATGATTTGCATCTTTGATTTGGAATACCACTTCAATAAAAGGATAAAAACTTGCTGTTTTTTTAGTTTTAAAATAATCGTCAACTAAAAATCGAAGTTTATAGATTCCGTTGTTGCTTTCTTTGTTAGGTAAAAAATCGGTTATACGTCCGTTTTTGTCTGTAATTTTCTCAGTGACATACGACCAAACTTTTGTAGGTTCATCGTATTTTTCTAATACCACTGGAACACCTACTGCGGGATTTCCTGTTGAAATATCTAGGATATGACTAGATAGTTGATGGCTGTTATTTTGCGCGTAAGCTGCTGTTGCTGCAACTAGAAATAGAAAACTAAAAAGTAAATTTTTCATTTTTTTTATTTTTATGTGAATTAATAGGTGGTGATTTGAGCACTTGGTATTGCTCCTGATTTAGCTATAAAATCGTCATTTTCTGGACTTCCTCCGCCGGCAATTCCAATGCTTCCTATGACTTGCCCGTTGTGCCAAAGCGGATAGCCGCCTGCCAATAATAATAGTTCAGGAAGTGTTGCCAAATTTTGCGTATCGGGATTGTTTCGGGCATTTCTAGAAAGTAATAATGTGGGCGTTTTAGTTGATAGTGCCGTGTACGCTTTTCGTCTTGCGGCCTCCGTATTGTGTGGGCCAACCTCTTCGCCTCGAGTAATCATCAATATTTCTCCTGAATGGTCAAGGATAGCAATAGTGACATTTTTTTGTAAACCCGTTGCAGCTGTTCTTGCATTTTCAGTAATGGCAACGGCCGCTTTAAGTGTTAATTGTGTAACTGTTTTAGTGAACTGTTGTTCTTGCTGCAATGGCAGTTGGTTACTCTCAGGGTTAGTTGGCGATTTGTTTTGTGCTGCTGCAAATATTGGTATTAACAGTGCATATAAAAAAGTGGTTGTTTTCATAATTAATTTTTTGTCAAAATTAAAAATGAGTGGCGTTATAAAGATTGTCCTATGTCAACGTTTTTTAAAGTTTGGATTTAATGCGGCTTAATGTCGATGGCGTAATTCCTAAATAGGAGGCAGCCATTTTATTGGACACACGTAATAAAAATTGAGGTTGATTCGAAATAATCCATTGTACTTTTTCTAAAGCATCAAACCCTTGAAAGCCATAGATTCGTTTTTGAGCAGTTATAAAACCAAGCTCTAGAATTTCTCTATAAATCATTGCAAAAGCAGGAATGGTATCTATTAATTGATAAAAATCAGCTCTAGAAATAACAAGTAGATCCGATTTTTCTATGGTTTGTAAGTACTCAAAAGTTGGTTTTTGATCAATAAAACTAGGCAATGCAGTTCCGAAACTTCCTTCAAAAGCAAAAAAGCGAGAGGTTTCTATTCCTTCTTTATTGATGGTAAAAAGACGAATGCATCCTTTGTTTACAAAATAGTAGTGTTGGCAAATTTCGTCGTATCGTACTAAAATTTCATTTCGTTTTGTTTTTAAAGCAGAAAAATGGGAACAAATGAGATCCAATTGTTCTTTTTCTATTGCAGCTCTGCTTTGGATATACCGTATTAATGATTCGTACATCGTACAAATAGTAGTTTTTTAATGAGCTAGTAAAGATACAAACAATTCCCGTTTTTAGAGTCTTGTTTGTTGCTGTGTTACTGAAGTATCTATAAAAAAATGGTATTTTATTTGACAACTAATTAACTACTTTACCGCTTTAAAATTGAATTTTTTAGAACTGTTTCTGTGAAATAAGAATTTGGACTTCAATTTTTAGAGAGTATAAGACTTTGTTAAATACAACTTTATTAAAAATAGATAGGCTACCTTTATAAGAATACTAATAATCAGCAAAGTAATGCTGACACAAAAGGTATTATAACTTAAACAAACAATCATGTCACAGAACAGCAAAAAGCAATTTGGAGTGTGGATGGATACCCATCACGCTACCATTGTAGGAAGAGAAAATGTAGATTCCGGAGATTTTTTAGTACTAGGTCATGAAACCGTTGACGGACAAGGTCACAATACTAGTGAAAATGCTGCTAACAATGCCGAGAGAGATCAGCTGCGAAAACTTTTTAAAAGTATTACTGCTCACATGCAAAACGTAGATGAATTGCACGTAACAGGAACAGGAACTGCTCAGGAGCAATTTATAAATTTTTTGAACGAAACTCCACAGTACAAAAATGTAGTAGCTACAGAAAGCACTTCAAATAAAATGTCAGATCAAAGTTTAATTGAATACGTGTCTGCGCAGTTTAATTAGTGTAATGGATTATTATTTGAAAATCATAAGCTTCATTAAAAACGGTTTGTATCCTTGATATTGACCGTTTTTTTGATTTAAAATGTACCAAAAGAGAAAATAACTTTATATCTACAGGCATTGTTGAGTCTATTTTAGAGACTTGCTAATGGCTACGATTTTTTTAAATAGTATATTCGTAAAAAAAAAATACATGATGCGTTTGTTTAAAATCCCTACTGTTTTAATATCGGTTTTTCTGATAACGAGTTGTGCCTCTAAAAAGACTTCTAATATTGTTTACCAACCAGCTACGGTTGAAAATGCAAGCACAGCGCCCAAGCTAAACATTTTTGTTCCTCGAAAAGTAAATAAAGCAGGTGCTAAAGTTTTGATTTTTGTGCATGGTGGAAATTGGAATAGCGGGCGTAAGGAAACTTATAATTTACTAGGTCGCAATTTTGCCAAAAGGGGAATTATAACCGTTATACCAGATTATAGCTTGAGTCCTGCGGTAAATTATGATGTTATGGCACAGCAAATTGCAACTGTCATTGAGTGGACTAAAAAGAATATTGGTCAATACAACGGTAATGCGAACCAAATTTTTGTAACCGGACATTCTGCAGGTGGGCATCTTGGTGCCTTGGCGGTTATGAATCCTAAATATGGTGTGCAACCTAAGAGTGTTGCTGGAATTATTTTAAACGATGCGGCTGGACTCGATATGAAAAACTATCTCGAAAAATATCCTCCTACTAATCAGGATGATTATTTAGCCACGTGGACTTCCGATCCTGAGCAATGGAAAGCAGCTTCGCCAATTTATTATGTTAATGCCCAAACGCCGCCAGTTTTATTGTATGTTGGTACAAAAACCTATCCCTCTATTATTGAGGGAACCCAACGTTTTGAGAAAGCTATCAAAGTTTTTCAACCTGAGGTGCAAACCATTCGGTTGAAGAAAAAGCATGTTCCTATGGTAGTACAATATTTTAAACCTTGGAGCGCTAGATTTGAAGAAATGATTGGTTTTATGGATAGTGTGACTCAATAAGTAATTCCTCGTTTTGTAGCTGTTTTGTGCTGTAAACAGTTTTTTTGCGCGATGGATAGCAGTGGAAATCCTTTTTTAGAGAACAGCGAACAGCTGTACATTAAAAAAGATTGCAACGAATAGCCCGACCCCAATTGTAACGCTAGTGAAATGGGGTCGCGCCCAAAGAAATAAGGTACTGGTTAATATTGTAGCCAATAAAATGAGTGTGAAAATGGACTAAAATATTTTTTTTGATGTGGATTTCTATTTAACCTATCTTTGCCAGCCGAACAAACGGGTGAAATAGGTTCGCATGAAAGGCGTTACGCAGGCTGATTTTGTTAAAAAAGGTCTTTGCGGAATGTTTAGGCGACTGAAAAAATAGAAGTACCAGATGAAATTTGATTTATTAAAAAAAGATCCGCTATCCAAAGCTAGAGCGGGAAGTATAACTACTGATCATGGGGTGATTGAGACCCCAATTTTTATGCCTGTAGGTACTGTAGCCTCTGTAAAAGGAGTGCATCAGCGCGAATTAAAAAACGATATCAACCCAGATATTATCTTAGGAAATACCTATCACTTATACTTGCGTCCGCAAACTGAAATTCTTGAAAAAGCTGGCGGACTGCACAAATTCATGAATTGGGACCGTAATATTTTGACCGATTCAGGCGGATATCAAGTGTATTCATTATCTGCAAATCGTAAAATTAAAGAGGAGGGTGTAAAGTTTAAATCGCATATTGACGGTTCGTACCACTTTTTTACACCAGAGAATGTAATGGAAATTCAGCGTACCATTGGTGCTGATATTATCATGGCTTTTGATGAGTGCACGCCTTATCCTTGTGATTACCGCTACGCGCAACGCTCTATGAAAATGACGCACAGGTGGTTGGATAGATGTATCAGTCATTTGGATAAATTGCCTTTTAAATACGGGTACGAGCAAACTTTTTTCCCAATTGTTCAAGGTAGTACGTACAAAGATTTACGCATGCAATCTGCGGAGTATATTGCCAATTCAAATCAACAAGGAAATGCAATTGGAGGTTTATCAGTAGGGGAACCTGCTGAGGAAATGTATGCCATGACCGAAGTGGTTTGCGAAATTTTACCCGAAGACAAACCTCGCTACTTAATGGGTGTAGGTACGCCAATAAATATTCTAGAAAATATTGCGTTAGGTGTTGATATGTTTGACTGTGTGATGCCTACTCGTAACGCGAGAAACGGAATGTTGTTTACAGCCAACGGTACCATCAATATTAAAAATAAAAAGTGGGAAGCTGATTTTTCGCCACTTGACGAAATGGGAATCACTTTCGTGGATACCGAGTATACCAAAGCGTACTTGCGTCATTTGTTTGCTGCTAATGAATACTTGGGTAAACAAATTGCTACAATACATAATCTTGGTTTTTATATGTGGTTGGTTCGTGAGGCTAGAAAGCATATTTTAGCAGGCGATTTCAAGCCATGGAAAGAAATGATGGTAAAAAACATGAGTCAACGTTTGTAAAAAAAATGTTTAGGGTTTCAAGTTTAACGTTCTAGCGCTGACTTTAAACCTGAAACTTTAAACTTTAAACAAAAACATGCTTACAATAATAGACAAGTACATCCTGAAAAGATATTTGGCCACGTTTGTGGTCATGTTGTTGCTGTTTATCCCAATCGGAATCGTGGTCGACGTATCTGAAAAGATTAATAAGTTACTCGAAAACAAGGTTCCGTTTGAAGAAATAGCTCTGTATTATTACAACTTTACAGTGTATTTTGCTAATTCGCTGTTTCCTATCTTTTTGTTTTTGTCGGTGATTTGGTTTACGTCAAAATTGGCCAATGATACTGAGATTATTGCTATTTTGAGTTCTGGAATTTCATTTACTCGTTTTTTACGTCCGTACTTGATTGGTGCTTCTATTGTATCGGTTTTTGTCTTGTTGATGGGTTTTTATGTAGTGCCGTCAGCAAGTGAAGGATTTAACAATTTTAGGTACACTTACTTAAAAGGAAATGGTAAAGAAGCCATGCGTGGCGACAATACTGATGTTTATCGCCAATTAAATGACAATGAGTTTATTTACGTAAACAGCTTTAATACAGATACTAAAACAGCCTATAGTTTTACTTTAGAGAAATTCAAAAACAATAAGTTGCAACATAAAATAACTGCTACTCGAATCACTTGGAACCCAAAAGACAGTACCTACACATTATTCGATTACACCAAACGAACCGTAGGCAAATTAAGTGATGTTATTGTGAAGTTACCTGAAAAAAAAGCCAATTTTGCTTTTGACTTAGAAGATTTAACTCCTGTTGTTTATATTGCAGAGACCTTAAATTTGGGTAAATTGAACGCGTTTATTGCCAAAGAACGAGAACGAGGATCATCAAATATCAATGTGTATTTGGTGGTGTTGTACAAAAAATACAGTATTCCTGTTTCAGCTTTTATCTTAACTATTATAGCCGTTGCGGTTTCGTCAATGAAACGTAGAGGCGGTATGGGGACCAATTTAGCAATAGGTATTGCACTAGCATTTGCCTTTGTGTTTTTTGATAAAATATTTGGTGTACTGGCCGAAAAATCGAGTATTCCTCCTTTATTAGCCGTCTGGTTGCCAAATATTGCCTTCGGAATTTTAGCCATTTACTTATTACGAAATGCAAAACGATAATTTAAAAAGTTACTTAAACCTTCATTTAATTGTTTTTATTTGGGGTTTTACGGCCATTTTAGGCGCATTGATTACCATTCAATCGGATGCTTTGGTTTGGTTCAGAATGTTTTTTGCAGGATTGTTTTTGGCACTTTTTATTGTGGCTACCAAAAAATCGTTTCGCGTACCTTTACGATCTTTCTTCAAACTACTTTTTGTTGGCTTGTTAATAGCCTTGCATTGGATTTTCTTTTTTCAAGCTATAAAAGTTTCAAACGTGTCCATCACACTTTCTGTATTTTCTTTGGGAGCCTTTTTTGCCTCCTTACTAGAACCGCTTTTTTATGGACGTAAAGTTTTATGGTACGAGGTATTTTTTGGATTAGTTATCATTGCCGGTTTGGCTTTGATCATGCAAGTTGAGGTAAATTACATTAACGGAATGTTGTTTGCATTAGCTTCGATAGTGCTAGGTGTTTTGTTTACTTTAATGAACGGAAAGTTAATTGCCAAGCACGATCCCGCTGTAATTTCTTTTTATGAATTTGTAGCTGGAGTTTTCTTCATTTCGATCTATTTGTTGTACCAAGGCGTTTTTACTCCTGACTTTTTTACGTTAACTACCAAAAATTGGATTTTGATTTTAGTTTTGGCTTCAGTTTGTACAGCCTATGCTTTTACAGCGTCGGTCAAAGTAATGCAAAAACTTACTCCATACACTGTTATGCTAACTACCAATTTAGAACCTGTGTACGGAATTGTCTTGGCCTATTTTATCTTGGGCGGAAAAGAAAAAATGAGTTTCGAGTTTTATGTTGGTGCTGTCATTATTGTGCTTACCGTGCTGTTAAATGGGGTAATCAAACACTATCAAAAAGCAAAAATTAAGGAATAGATACTCGTTCAAATCATTCAAAAAAATATACATTAACACAATAATTACCTTTTCGAACGATTTAAAATTTTATATTTGCGCTTCGAAATAAAAACAAAAACGCAAAAATCCTATGGAATATTTAGATTTTGAGCTTCCTATAAAAGAGTTAGAAGAGCAGTTAGAAAAATGTCTTGTTATTGGTGCTGAATCAGATGTAGACGTTACAAATACCTGCAAACAAATCAATAAAAAACTAGAAGAAACCAAAAAAAATATTTACAAAAATCTTACCGCTTGGCAACGTGTTCAACTTTCAAGGCACCCAAATAGGCCTTATGTTTTAGAACACATCACTAATCTTACAAAAGGTACATTTTTAGAACTTTTTGGGGATAGAGCATTTAAAGATGATAAAGCCATGATAGGTGGTTTAGGCCAAATAAATGGGCAATCATTTATGTTTGTTGGTCAACAAAAAGGGATTAATACTAAAATGCGTCAGTTCCGTAATTTCGGGATGGCAAATCCTGAAGGTTACAGAAAAGCATTGCGCTTGATGAAAATGGCTGAGAAATTTGGTATTCCAGTTGTTACCCTTATTGATACTCCCGGTGCTTATCCAGGTCTTGAGGCTGAAGAGCGCGGACAAGGAGAAGCTATCGCGAGAAACATTTTTGAGATGGTTAACTTGAAAGTGCCAATTATTACTGTCATTGTGGGTGAAGGAGCATCAGGTGGTGCACTAGGAATAGGAGTGGGAGATAGAGTTTACATGATGGAAAACACTTGGTACTCTGTTATTTCACCTGAATCTTGTTCTTCAATCTTATGGAAAAGTTGGGAATACAAAGAACAAGCTGCTGAGGCTTTGAAATTGACATCAGCTGATATGAAAAAACAAAAATTAGTTGACGATATTATTCCAGAACCTCTCGGAGGAGCGCACTATGACAAAGAAACTACGTTTAAAACAGTAGAACAATACATCTTGAAAGGTTATAATGAGCTGAAAGACTTATCAACAGCTGATTTAATTGCGCAAAGAATGGAGAAATACAGCAAAATGGGAGAGTACAAGGAATAAGCACTCCAAACTTATATTTACCTAACCGTCTCGTACTGCTATGAGACGGTTTTTTTTGGGGTTATAAACAAAAAATAGTTACTTATGAACATTTATTTGTAATAACTCCGGCTTAATCTTTTTTATAATTTTGTTACTTTCGTGCTATGGAAAACTTCAGAAACATCAATCCAGTGAAGGTTGATAAATCGACAATTATAAGCCTAGAAAAAGGAAAATTACAACCTCAAGTTATTGAATTAGAGGAGGCTGTACTTGGCGCCATGATGATTGATAAAAAAGGAGTAGATGATGTTATTGATATTCTGCAACCTGATGCTTTTTACAAAGAAGCCCACAAGCATATTTTTGAAGCAATTACGCAATTGTTTACTGATACACAACCTATTGATTTGTTGACTGTATCGGCACAATTAAAAAAGAATGCAAAATTAGAACTTGCTGGTGGCGATTTGTATTTAATTCAACTGACTCAAAAAATATCATCTTCGGCTCACATTGAATTTCACTCGAGAATCATTTTGCAAAAATTCATTCAACGTAGCTTGATTCGAATTTCAACTGAAATTATCGAAGACTCTTACGATGAAACTACAGATGTATTTGATTTATTAGACAGAGCTGAATCTAAACTCTACGAAGTTACTCAAGGTAATATCAAACGTAGTTCTGAAACAGCACAAAGTTTGGTTTTACAAGCTAAAAAGCGAATCGAAGAAATTGCTGGTCAAGAAGGCTTGAGTGGTGTAGCCACTGGTTTTGACAAATTAGATAAAGTAACTTCTGGTTGGCAGCCTAGTGATTTAATTATCATTGCTGCGAGACCTGCGATGGGAAAAACGGCATTCGTATTGTCTATGGCTCGTAATATGGCAATCGATTTTAAAATGCCAGTAGCTTTATTCTCGCTCGAGATGGCATCGGTGCAATTGATTACACGTTTGATATCGTCAGAAACAGGTTTGTCTTCAGAAAAATTACGTACCGGAAAGTTAGAAAAACACGAATGGGAGCAGTTGAGTACCAAGGTTAAAAATTTAGAGAAAGCACCGCTTTTTATTGATGATACTCCATCGCTATCTATTTTTGATTTGCGTGCCAAAGCCAGACGTTTGGTTTCGCAGCATGGAATTCGAATTATCATTGTCGATTATTTGCAATTAATGACTGCTGGAGGTAGCGGAAAAGGAGGAGGAAATCGTGAGCAAGAAATCTCGACAATTTCGCGAAACTTGAAGGCTTTAGCAAAAGAATTAAATGTGCCAGTAATTGCACTTTCGCAGTTGTCTCGTGCCGTAGAAACTCGTGGTTCAAGCAAAAGACCATTGCTTTCTGACCTTCGTGAATCTGGAGCGATTGAGCAAGATGCCGATATTGTATCGTTCCTGTACCGTCCGGAATATTATAAAATTGATGAATGGGATGATGACGAGGCAGCGCCAACGGCAGGTCAAGCCGAAATTATGATTGCCAAGCACCGTAATGGTAGTATCGAGAACGTTCGTTTAAAATTCTTAGGACATCTAGGTAAATTTGATAACTTGGAAGATTACAGCGGAGGATATGATGATTTGCCTTCGAGTATGAATCAAGAAGATAATCCATTTATTACTAAAAATTTACCATCAGCAAATGAGGCTTTTGGTAGTAATTTTAATGATGATGAAGACGATAGTGATGTTCCGTTTTAATTAAATTGGTCGAAAAAAATATTTGAATCATATAAAAGCCTAAATTTCAAAAAGTTTAGGCTTTTTTAGTAAGTTGTAAAATTATACTCTTTTTGTTAAAATAATAAAAAAACGTTAGTTTAGCCTATCTATTCTCGAACCAATAGAAACCAACTAATTTTAAAATAATGGATAAAGAAACCAATTCAAAAGAAAGTATTAAGAGTAAAAAACCAAATTCAATTTCATTAAAAACTGCTCAAAAATGGGCCAAACGTTGGTCTAAAAAAGAAGGTGATTATAACAAGCACCATCGATTAAATGCATTTTTAATTCCAAAAGAGGACTTGCTTGAAGTTTTGGCCGAGGGTGTTGATGCGGTAAGGGCTTATATTGGAGTTGATGATAATAATGTAGAAAAATTAATGATTGTAGGCA
Source organism: Flavobacterium sp. K77 (assembly GCF_021608205.1). Taxonomy (NCBI): domain Bacteria; kingdom Pseudomonadati; phylum Bacteroidota; class Flavobacteriia; order Flavobacteriales; family Flavobacteriaceae; genus Flavobacterium; species Flavobacterium sp. K77. Next base: position 1,119,353 of record NZ_JAKIHO010000001.1, read on the forward strand.
CTAAGTTTAATGCAGCAACAAATACATACGTTGACATGATTACTGTTGGCGTTGATGGTGTTGGTCAAGGCGAAGACGATATTTATGATTTTACCAGACCCTGTCCAACTGTATGTGATGAAAGTAGTCCATTATTACAAAAATAGAAATGATTAAAATTCTCGCATACACAGGATATTTTGTTTTATTTCTTAATCTAATGCTTTTTTCTACTCAATTTTTTAAAGAAACCAAGGCCTATAAAATCTTTACAATTTATCTCGCGCTCTCCTTTATTATTCAAGTGTGGGCTGAATTTTTAATTTTGCAAAAGAGTAGTAATTTATTCCTTTCTCATTTTTATTTTATTGGACAATTCATCTTGTTAAGTGGGTTTTACAAGCAAATATTAAAACAAGATGGTATGCAAAATAAAATTGTAATAGCTTGTTTCGTAGTTGTTTTATTGATTTTAGGCGTGCAATTTGCTTCTGATAACACTTTGTTTTTTAGGTTCAATTTATTAGAAATTGTAATTACTTCAATTGTATTAGTTGTGTTGGCAAGTTTTCATTTTTATAATTTATTAAATGAAAAAAAAGAATTTTATTACGTGAACATAGGGATTCTAGTATATTTATTAGGAAGTACTATTTTATTTCTGGTAGGTAATTTAATGACGTCGTTGAGTGCAGAATTTAATAAAATACCATGGGTTTTGAATAGTTTTATGTATCTGTTGTATCAAATAATTATTTTGGTCGATTGGAAAACAAGATTTTCAAACAACGAAATAAAGGACGAATTATGAAACCAAACACCCTTGCTGAAAATGAAATAATAGAGATTATTATCTATAGTTGCGTTACATTTATTCTGATGGGAATTGTTTTGGTCTTGTTTTTTTATTTTTCAAGAAAGAAAATTATTCAAAAAGAATTGGAAAAAAAAGATCTAGAAATTCAATACCAAAAAGAGCTACTTAGTGCTGTAATTCTTACCCAAGAAGAGGAAAGAAAACGCATTGCACAAGATTTACATGATGATATTAGTTCTAAATTGAATATTGTTTCCTTGAATAGTCATTTGCTTAACACGCCAAAATTATCAGAATTACAAGTCAAGGAAATTACAACTACTATTATTGACTTAACAGGTAAAGCACTTGATAATTCGCGAAAAATAGCTCATAACTTACTGCCTCCAGTTTTGGAGAAATTTGGTTTGCAAGCAGGAATCGAAGAGCTCTGTGAGGAGTTCAGTAGTAGTAAAGCAGTTAAGGTAAATTTTACTTGTAACACTAGTTTTGATCTTGCCGAAATTGATAGACATTTACATGTTTTTAGAATTCTGCAAGAATTAATGAATAATTCTTTACGTCATGGTAAAGCAACTCAAATTAATCTTGTGTTAGAAGAAAAAAATGGAAAACAACACGGTTTTTATAGTGACAATGGAGTTGGTTTCGATCAAAAGTCATTTGAGAATCAAAAAGGACTGGGAATGAAAAACATCGAGAGCCGTGTGGCTTTTTTGAATGGAAATTTGCAATTGCAATCAGGAATTAATGAAGGAGTAAAAGTAAATTTTAATTTTTAAAAAATGAAAAACGATGTAAAAATTGCGCTTGTAGATGATGAAATTTTATTTCGCAAGGGAATATTATTTTTATTAGACCGCGAAGAAAATATCAACGTTGTTTTTGAAGCAGCAAACGGACAAGAGCTCCTAGATGCCTTACATGATCAAAATGTAAAACTGCCAGATGTCATAATAATGGATCTTAAAATGCCTGAAATAAATGGGGTCGAGGCAACTAAAATTATTCATAGCACTTTTCCAAATATAAAAATAATAGCGCTTACAAGTTACCACACTAAATCTTTTATAGCAAATATGATTGCTGTTGGTGCCGTGGCTTATTTAATCAAAAATGCTACTCCGCAAGAACTTTTACTTACAATAAATGAAGTTGCTGAAAAAGGATTTTATTACACAGACGATGTGTTAAAAATTATTCAAGAAGATGGTTTTAATTCTAAAAAAGCAAAATCTGTATTTGATGCCAATTTTTTGACCACTCGTGAATTAGAAGTTTTAAGATTAATTTGCGCACAAAAAAGTACAGCAGAAATTGCTGAGATTCTTTTTATAAGTCCTAGAACTGTTGAAGGACATCGAAATAATTTACTTTTGAAAACAGAATCTAAAAATATTGCAGGCTTAGTAGTTTTTGCAGTTCAAAATGACTTAATGATCTACGACTTATAGGAAGGGGATGTTTTTTAGACCGTGAATTTTTTAAATCGCAACCGATGTTTTTGTAAATCCTTGTTTAAAATTAATTGCAGTATATTTTTGATACTGCCAAATCCACCAAAATCACCTGCATATTGACGTAAAAAAGAAGGGGTAAACAGTATAGTGTGTTGTGCGTTTTCTTGCGTTTGCTCTTGTAACAGTGTAATGGCAATGTTTTTTAGCTGCGTTTGTAAGCTTTCTACATCATAGATTATTGTTGCGCTGGAGTTTGTTTTGATGTGTTGTAAGGCAAAATGCACGTTGTAATTCAATTGATCAACAGCCATATTTTTAATGGACTGAGAGTAAAAAGGATTTTTTAAATACCCGAAACCTACATTTAGTTTTGTTTTTCTTAAAATGCCGTGCTCAATATCATGTAAAGAAAGTAATGATCGAGCTACTTTGATCTTTTTTAGTTTATAATAATCCTTATTTTTTGTAATCTCATTTTGTTGTAGTAGGTAAAAAGCACTGTATAAATTGAGCCAAAATACAATTTTTAAACAATCGGTTGTTAGACTATTTTGAAGATTAAATGCTCGAATGTAGTATAGTTGTCTGCGATGCGCACTGCTATCGCCGCCTTTTTGAGCAAGAGAAAGCATTTCTTGGGCGATATTGACGTGGTAATTTTTCAAAAGAAAAAGTGTTTATTAAATTTAGTTACTGGCTTAAAAACTGGAAGCACAAAATATAGAATAACACTATGCTCCCAATTAGCACAATAATTCCTATTTTTTTTAAAAGTGTCAACATTTTTAATGGTGAGTTGTTTGGGTTTGGCATCATTACTAAGGTTCGCATAGTTTTGGTTTTAACTACTTGCGAATTTAGTACTAGACTGTAAACCATTTGTACGTGTTTTTACGTGTTTTGAAGTAAATTTTATGTGCAGAGTCATTTTATAGTTAAAATTAGATTTACTATTCTCCTTAGTTTCTATCTTTGAAATAGCAAAAAAAAAATATCCTATGATGCAGCGACTTCTCTTTTTAGTGGTAGTGTTCCTTTCGATACAGGCAAAAGCTTCTTTTATTATGTTGCCAATGGATGAAAGCTCGCAGAAAAATCATCTTAAAGCCTATGGAATCACTTTTTGGTGTATAGAAAAAAGTTACAAAGCTAGCTGGCTTTTAAATTACCGTGGTGGATCTTTTTTATTACCTGATGCTGATGAAATTAGAAAAGAATGTCAAATTCGTGGAGTGAGTTTTGAAGTAATTTCAGATAACGAGCAACAAACAATTTTAAATGAAATTAATAGTCCGTCGCAAAACATGGAAGCTGTTCTCCTCGAAAAGGCCCCAAAAATTGCGGTTTATACCCCAAAAGGCAAACAACCTTGGGATGATGCGGTAACGCTAGTGCTTACGTATGCCGAAATTCCTTTTACAGCCATATATGACTCGGAGGTTTTGACAGATCAATTGCTTTTATATGATTGGTTGCACTTACATCACGAAGATTTTACGGGGCAATATGGCAAGTTTTATGGTGCTTATAAAAATACGCCTTGGTACATTGAGCAAAAAAAAGAAGCCGAAACTTTGGCCTCCTCTTTAGGTTATGCAAAAGTCTCAGAAGAAAAGGGTGCTGTGGCAAAAAAAATCAGAGATTTTGTAATTGGTGGTGGATTTATGTTTGCTATGTGCTCAGCAACTGACAGCTTTGATATTGCATTGGCAGCTGATGGATTAGACATTTGCGAAACTATGTTTGATGGCGATGCTAGTGAGGCCAATTATCAATCAAAATTGAATTACACGGGCGCTTTCGCTTTCAAGGATTTTACTTTAGAGCGTAAACCGGAACAGTATGAGTTTTCAGATATTGACATGACTTCTAAACGTCGTATTCCGATGGATAAAGACTATTTTACATTAATGGAATTTTCTGCAAAATGGGATCCTATTCCAAGTATGTTGTGTCAAAATCATACGCAGTTAGTAAAAGGCTTTATGGGGCAAACCACTGCTTATGATTCTAGTTTGATTAAGTCTAATGTTTTGGTCATGGGATCCTGTGAACTCAACAACGAAGCACGTTACATTCATGGGCAAAAAGGCAAAGGAATGTTTACTTTTTACGGAGGTCATGATCCTGAAGATTACCAACATCAAGTGGGTGATGCGCCAACCGTGTTAGATTTGCATCCTAATTCTCCTGGTTTCAGATTAATTTTGAACAATGTTTTATTTCCTGCTGCAAAGAAAAAGAAGTTAAAAACCTAAATTAAGTCGGTTTAAAATCTTAATCATTCTTGATATTGTATAAAGAGTGTGAGACAGGTAAAGAATGTTTTTTTTAATTAGAGCAATGAAAATTGAAACCAAATAGGAATGTGGTCTGAAATTTTTCTTGCTTCAAGTAACGTGGTGAAACTTGTATAAAAAGGCAATACGCCTTTTTGATCTACTTTTACCCTTGCTTTGTTGTAAAAAATGTTATCAAATTCTGATGCTAAACAATTTCCTGCTACACATTTCTTTTTTAACGAAGTTTTTTGGCCTTTAAAAACTGGTTCATACCCCATTTTTTTTAAAGGATTAAATACGCTGTGAGATTGCGGACAATTAAAATCGCCCAGGAATACCAAGTTTAAATTTGGGTATTGTTCGGGTAATAATTTAAAAAATTTGATTTCTGTTTCGGGTTGACGTTGCTTGGTTATGGCATGAAAATTTACCAAAGTAAAGGTTTTATTCCCGTATCTGAATGTACAGTAAAAAGGTTCTCGGTCAATTTCTTTATTGTGTTTTTTTTCAAGCCAAGTATTTCCTAGCTTCTTAACTTTTGATACTTGCCAAATAAAAGCATAACGTTCGGTTTTATAGGCACTACTACTTGTAGGATCGCTAACAACATAATCCCATTGCTTTCCCTTTCGATTGAGGTTGTCAACTAGTTGAGCGATAGCTTGGGCTCCTCCGGGTCCAGCAACTACTTCTTGGATGGCAATAATATCAAAATCTTTTACGGTATTAACTATGAAAAGGATTTCGTTTGCAGATTTTGACTTACCAAGATTTTCAATATTCCACGAGGCTACTCTTAATTGAGCAAAAGTGTAAAATGAAATAAAAAATAGCAGCAATAGAGGTATAAATCTTTTCAAACTAGTAAGTGGTGCTACAGTTAAATAATTTTCAAATACAAGGGATTTACGCCCTTTGTAATAGTAGTCATTCGGCTATTTTTTGGTTTTAAAATCATTTCTTGATTCCGATTGCAAAAGTACAGGATTCTCGAAAATAATCTTTCCTTTTTTACGTCGAGTACGATGTTTTGGATCACCTTTTGTTCGATTTGCGTTGTTGATGTCATCAGAGGGTAATTTGAAATCATCATTTTCTTTGAAGTGCTGCTTGAACAAAATTGTATTAGAGTTTGTATAATCGGACTTTAGTGTTTCAATGTGTATTTGATTTGCAGGTAATGAAAAGATAATAATTAAAACTAAGCACAAAATCCAAAGTGTTTTTTTCATTTTCTATGGTTGTAGCAGTCTAGTTGATAATTTTTGATTTACAAGGAAAAAGAGTATGCTTGAAAATAATTCGCCTATTGTTTTATGTTTGTAAACAACATTAAATTAGTAACCAAATCCCTAAAGAAAACAGGAACTGGAGAAAGTAGTATTGCAATAACAGTAGGGAGGGCTATTTAAGCATTAAAAGGACTACTAAAGTTTGATCCAATTGGTAGCAATCCAATCTTGTAACTGACTTCTATGTATTTCGTTTTCTAGTGCTTCGTGATGTAAAAAATGTTCTACCTTTTGAAAACTAGCTTTGGTTTTTGGAACTTTATATTTTTCAAGAAATTGATTGCAAAAATTAACGACCTCGGCTTCTTCTGATTTGTCAACATAGTCACCCTGCAAAACAGTGATAGCATCAGGATGAGTACTATCTATAATTGATTGTGAATAACCTGAATAAGATAAATCTTTAGTAGTAAAAAGTGCCATTATTTGTTGTCTTAAAGTTTTCGGGTACAAACGTACCATCTTTGTAAAACAAAAGTTTACGGGAATCCGTAAAGGCTCACTTTTTTTTGGTCTAAATGGGTAGAAAAACTGTTAAAAAAACGATTATTGGTTAATTATATCAGTTCAAAAGCAAAATACAATGGTCGAAAACGAAATTAGAATAAGCCTAAATCTTTGGTAATGGCTATTAACTGTACATTATTGTTGGCTTTAAAAGATAATTTTAGTTTGTTTATTCTTTTTTCAATGCTACTATGCCCGTTGGGTGTAAGGTCTGATTGTTTGAATAGTAGCGCTATTTCTTCAATTGTACAACCGTCAGCAAGTGCCTTTAATAATTCAATATCGTATACGTCGATTTCAAAAATAGATTTTTCTTGTAAAGCGTTTGATACAAAACTAGTTGGGGTATATGTTGCGTTGTTATAAAGTTGCTCAATTGCCCTCTTTAATTCAGGTATACTATCGCGACCTTTAAGCACGTAAGCATTAATACCAATGTTTTTGTATAATGATTGTATGCGATAAGACTTGTCTTCTATTGAAAAGACAATGGTTTTGATGTTTTTTTGAAGTTTTTTAATAGCAACGAGTAATTCCTCTCCAGATTTAATTCTAATTTCTCGATGATCTGGTTTAAATGATAAATCACAGATAAGAAGTTCAAAAGGTTTCTTATCATTTAATGCTTTTTTAATTTGCAAATAGGCGTCGTCACAATGCTTTGTATACTGAATCTCGTGAACTCCAATTTCTTTTAGAGCGGCTGTGAGTGAAAGAGCAATCGTGTCTAAATCTTCAGCAATTAAAACTTTATTAAACATAGAAGTAATTTATATCGGAATTTGAAATTGTGCTTTAAAACCGGAGGTATTCATCGTTTCAAAAATAACGGTACCATCAATGCTCTGTATTCTGTTCTCTAAGTTTAATAATCCGTTTTTTCGGTGAAGTGATTTATTTTGTAATCCTACTCCATTATCATTATACGAGAGTGATAATTGATTTGAATTGGTTTCAAAAGTAAACACAGCAACAGAGCAATTGCTGTGCTTTTTCATGTTGACTAATAGTTCTTGTACGATTCTAAAGATAGTAATTTTTGTATGGTTTTCGATACTGTTCCATTTTATAATGTCTAGTCCAACGGTAATAATATGCTGTTGTTGCGTGTTAAAGTCAAAAAACAGTCCTTTTAAATTGGGCAAATAACTCGCTTCAGTTTCTATGCTATTATTTTCTCGTGAAATATTTCGAGTATGATTGTATATTATATCCAAGTTAGCAATGAGTGTTTCCTTATTTTCTTTTGTTGATAAATCTTGACCTTCGGCAAATGCTATAGTTTGAAATAAATCATTCGCCAACTCGTCATGTAGTTTTTGTGACAATCGTACTTCAGTAGAGTAGGCAGCATTTACTTTTTCTTTTTTGCTATTTAGTCGGATTTTCTTAATGATAAAAAATCCAATCAGGGTCATTGTCGCAATGGTGAGGACAATGGTTATATTGCGTTTTTGTATTTTTTGTGCTTGCTGAATACTTTCGTTTTTAAGACGTAAATTTTCATCTTTTTCACGCTTGGAGTCGTATTTAATCCTTGCAAATGTATTTTTGGCTTTTTGTCTTGCTCCAACAAGACTGTCATTAATCCTAATGTAATTATCTGCATGTTTTTTAAGATCTTTACCGGGATCGGTTTGGATTAATAATTTTAAAAACTCTAAAACGGAATCAGGATGACTAATTTTAAGTGCTGTTTGATATCCTTTTTTTGCATATGCTATTGCTAGTTTAGGTTCAGAATTAGCATGATAAAGAGAGAGATTATTGTAACTAGAAAGTAAGCCGTAATTATCTTTGATAGCTTCTCTTATTTTGAAGGATTCCATCATGTTTACAAGAGAATTGGGTTTGTTTAATTTGTATTGCACAAAGCCCAAATTATCTTTTATCGTTGCTACTAAGGATGAATCTTGATATATTATTTTTTTGGAAGAAAGAGGTTTTAATATAGACTCAGCTTGATTGTAAAGCTCCTGATATTTGTAAGCTAGCGCAATATTGTTGTAAATCGTTCCTTTAAATAATTCATCAGTTTTATAGTTAATTGCTTTTTTTAAATAGTAAACAGCGTTTTTATAATCTTGGGTAGCGATGTAATTTGAACCAATGTGAGCATAGATATTGGTTTCTCCATAAGGGAATCTTCTTGGTCCACTTAAATAGGGTAGTGCTTCAGTACTTGTAGCTTCGCTACCGACGTAGTCTCCTTGATTGTGCTCTATTGTCGCCATCCAAGTCAAAGAATAAACAATTCTAGAAGTATCTTGAATTTGCTCGGCTAAGTTTTTGGCTTTATTAAAATAGTAAAAAGCACTGTCGTGCTTGGCTTCATCGAAAACAGAATATCCACGTTCAAATAGTTTTTCAATCTCTGCTAGTTTTTTCTTTTTAAAAGCAGGATCTACTTTCTCTTTTTGGCAAGAAAAAGAGATAAATATAATTGTAAACAATAAAAAAAGGTTGGAAATTTTGTGGTATTTCATATCACGAAAATACCTATTTTATTTTAAAATCAAAACAATTTTAATCTTCTAATTCTTCCATTTATAACAATTAAAAAACCCCATCTCACGAATGTGGATGGGGTTTTTTTATAAGTAAGTAATCTAAATTGAGTTGATAAAACGTTTATTTTACTTTATTAAGTACTGCTTTGAAAGCTTCTGGGTGATTCATCGCTAAATCAGCAAGAACTTTACGGTTCAATTCGATACCGTTAGCTTTTACTTTACCCATAAACTGTGAGTAAGACATTCCTTCTAATCTAGCTCCTGCGTTAATACGCTGAATCCATAATGAACGGAAATTTCTCTTATTCACTTTTCTATCGCGGTAAGCGTAGCACATTGCTTTCTCTACTGCGTTCTTTGCAACTGTCCAAACGTTTTTACGTCTACCAAAGAAACCTTTGGCTTGCTTCATTATTTTTTTTCTTCTTGCTCTTTTAGCAACTGAATTTACCGATCTTGGCATAATTTTTAATTTTTTTTTGTAGCAGGCGTCCCGAATTTAATCAAGAGAACTTAAAGGCCATACTCCAAGGTTATTGAAATTGTTTTAACCTAAAGAAATCTTTAGTCAAATGTCAAAAGCCGAATGTCGAAAGTGTGAACTTTAGACTTTAAGACTTTCTAACTTTGGACTTATTAGATAATTCTTAATTGTTGTTTGATGCTTTTCATATCTGTTTTGTGAACTAACGCTGAGTGTGTCAAAGCTAATTTACGTTTTTTAGATTTTTTAGTCAAGATGTGACTTTTAAAAGCATGCTTTCTTTTAATCTTTCCAGAACCAGTAACTTTAAAACGTTTCTTGGCGCTAGATTTGGTTTTCATTTTAGGCATTTTTTCCTAGTGTTTTTAATTTATTCTTACTTACTTATATTGCATAGTCGTAAAGTTTTAGAGTCTTAAAACCGAAAGTTGTTTACTTTTGACTTTAAGACTTTTGCCTTTAAGACTTATTTTTTCTTCTTAGGAGCAATGAACATGATCATTCTCTTTCCTTCCAAAACTGGCATCGCTTCTACCTTACCAAATTCTTCTAAATCTGTTGCTAATCTTAATAACAAAATTTGACCTTGGTCTTTATAAATGATTGAACGTCCTTTGAAAAATACAAACGCTTTTAATTTAGCTCCTTCTTTTAGGAACTTCTCAGCATTTTTTCTTTTAAATTCATAATCATGCTCATCTGTTTGAGGTCCGAAACGGATTTCTTTTACCACAACTTGTGTAGATTTCGCTTTCAGCGCTTTGTCACGTTTCTTTTGCTCGTAAACAAATTTCTTGTAATCCATGATTTTACAAACTGGCGGCTCTGCATTTGGCGAGATCTCAACTAAATCTAGTTCAAACTGATCGGCTAAACGCAATGCTTCTGCTAGTTTAAAAACACCTGGTTCGATGTTTTCTCCTACAAGCCTCACTTCTTGTACACCACGAATAAGATTATTTATTCTGTGTGCATCTTTTTTTTCTACGCGAGGTTGGTAACCTCTGTTGCTTCTTATTGCTATGACTTTATAATTTAAGTTAAACTGTAAATACTTTCAATGTTTTGCTAATTTCCTCATTTACAATAGCTGCAAATTCTTCTATTGTAACGGTAACATTACCTTTTCCTTCTTGTCCGTGACGACGAATTGAAATGGTTCCGTTCTTTTCTTCTTCTTCACCTACAATTAACATGAACGGCGTTTTTTGCATCTCGGCATCTCTAATTTTCTTACCGATAGTCTCATTTCTGTTGTCAATGAGGGCGCGAATTTCGTGATTTTCTAGCAAATCTAAAACTTTTTTCGCATATATTTCATATTTCTCGCTCAAAGACAATATTATAGCTTGTTCAGGCATTAACCAAAGCGGGAAATTTCCTGCTGTGTGCTCTAATAAAATAGCTATAAAGCGTTCCATCGATCCAAATGGTGCTCTATGAATCATTACCGGACGGTGCAATTCATTATCAGAACCCTTGTAAGTCAAGTCAAAACGCTCCGGTAGGTTGTAATCTACTTGGATGGTTCCTAACTGCCATTGTCTTCCTAAAGCATCCTTCACCATGAAATCTAACTTTGGTCCGTAAAACGCAGCTTCGCCGTACTCCACAACAGTGTTTAAACCTTTATCTGCTGCGGCATTGATGATGGCATTTTCTGCTTTTTCCCAATTTTCATCTGTACCAATGTATTTGTCTCTGTTCTCTTTATCGCGTAATGATATTTGAGCGGTAAAGTTCTCGAAACCAAGTGATCCAAATACGTAAAGAACCAAGTCAATTACTTTTTTGAATTCTTCGTCTAATTGTTCTGGTGTACAAAAAATGTGTGCATCATCTTGAGTAAATCCACGTACTCGGGTCAAACCGTGCAATTCTCCACTTTGTTCGTAACGATATACAGTTCCGAATTCAGCGTAACGCTTTGGTAAATCTTTATATGACCAAGGACGAACGTTGTAAATTTCACAGTGATGCGGACAGTTCATCGGTTTTAATAAAAACTCTTCTCCTTCAGCAGGTGTGTTTATCGGTTGAAAACTATCAGCTCCGTATTTTGCATAGTGACCTGATGTTACATACAATTCTTTTTGACCAATATGTGGCGTAACTACTTGCTCGTAACCCGCTTTTTTCTGCGCTTTTTTCAAAAATTGCTCCAAACGGTCTCTCAATGCAGCTCCTTTTGGTAACCACAATGGTAATCCTTGTCCAACTTTTTGTGAAAAAGCAAATAGCTCTAACTCTTTACCTAGTTTTCTGTGGTCGCGTCTTTTCGCTTCTTCAAGCAATTCTAAGTATTCAGTCAAGTCTTTTTGTTTCGGGAATGAGGTACCGTAAACACGAGTCAACTGTTTGTTTTTCTCGTCTCCACGCCAGTAAGCTCCGGCCACACTCATGATTTTCATGGCTTTAATAATTCCAGTATTCGGAATATGGCCACCACGGCATAAATCTGTGAAAGTATCGTGATCACAAAACGTAATCGTTCCGTCTTCCAGATTAGTAATTAACTCAGTTTTGTAAACGTTGTCTTTGTATAGTTCAAGTGCTTCTGCTTTTGTTACCGGACGCAATTTAAATTCGTGTTTTCCTCTTGATATTTCTAAAACTCTGTTTTCGATTTTTTTGAAATCAGCATCAGTAATTTTATGATTTTCAAAATCTACATCATAATAAAATCCATTAGAAACAGCTGGTCCTAAAGTTAACTTTATACCTGGGTACATTTCTTCTAAAACCTGAGCCATTACGTGTGAAGTCGAGTGCCAAAAAGCTTTCTTTCCTTCCGCATCGTTCCAAGTATACAATGTTAGACTTCCGTCGGTGGTCAATGCAGTGGTGGTTTCAATAGTGGTACCATTGAAAGAAGCCGAAATTACATTTCTTGCAAATCCTTCGCTTATGCTTTTAGCAACATCCATGGGAGTCGCTCCTGGAGCAAACTCTCTAATTGACCCGTCGGGCAAAGTAATCTTAATCATTGTTTGATAGTTTTATACTGCAAATATAGCCCTTTACAAAAACACAAGCAATAGTTGGCCTAGGTTTGTTTCAGTAAATGATGCGATTGTGGAAGTAAATATAAATCAGATTTTATTTGAAACTATTTATACTCTAATTTCACATAAAAAAAGGAACCAAAAAACAGTGCGATTGTTTTTTGGTTCCTTGGTTTTATAAAACGTTTTCCGTGCTTACGAACTTTTATTTTTTAAGTGAATCTCCATAATGAAAAACTTTGTCTGTTTGTATTTCATTGAGGTCATAACTTCATATTATAAGTCAATTTTTTTCAATTCAGTGTAATTTTTTGATAATCTCGACAAGAAACTACCGTAAATGAGCTTGTAAAAACACCAAATTAAACCCATGATAATCAGTGCAAAAATCAATATTACAAGTATGTTTTCGCTATCTAAAAGCTCTGCTTGTGAATTTGCTGCTTTTTGCCCTTCATTGAAACCTTCTATTGCTGTATAGGTACCTGTGAGTCCACCAAACACTATATTCCACAAAATATAAAATTTAACGACTTTACGTGTGGTCAAAATTTGTTTGATGAGTTCTTTAGCCGAGGTTAGGGTGGATATTAATCTGTAGTTCCTGAAAAACAATACAATAAAACCAAAAATTACAACGTAATTGATGATCTCAATCGTTTTGATAATCGGATGTGCCAACACAAAAGCATCGTACTCTTTACTGTTCATGAAAAACGATAGACCATTCAATAGTACAAATTCCAGTATACTTACAATCAATATCCATTTCACTACCGATGATGATTTTTTGTGAATCATCTGGTAGATAGCGTCTGCGCTCACTTGTTCGAAAGAGTTTTCACTCCTTTGCCAGTCTTTTTTTAGTAAATCCAGTTCTTTCATTATCCTAATGGATTTAATATTTTTTTTAATTTCCCTTTAATTCTGTTCATTTTTACCCTTGCGTTTACTTCGCTAATCCCCAATGTTTCTGATATTTCTTGGTAATCTTTATCTTCTAAATACATAAAAATTAACGCCTTTTCAATATCATTCAATTGGTACACTGCAGCATACATTAATTTTAATTGTTCTTCCTCTTCATAATTGTACTCCACCTCATTTAAAAAATGCTGCCTTCCTTCAAATTCAACGGTATTTATTGAGCGTTTGGTCTTGCGGTAAAGCGTAATGGCTGTGTTTAAGGCCACTCGGTAGGCCCAAGTACTAAACTTGCTATCTCCTCTAAATTTAGGATACGCTTTCCATAATTGAATCGTGATTTCTTGAAACAAGTCTTTATGCGCATCGTCACCATTGGTATACAACCTACAAATCTTGTGGATTATATTCTGGTTTTCTTGCAATTGCTGCACAAAGGATTGTTCTAATTGTGTACTCATATTTACGTTAGTACTGCGCTTCTGGATTTTGTTACAAAACTGCTGTTTTTTTTCTAGGAGCAGGAATTTTTCCTTTCCATGAAGTCGCCTAGTCCCGCTCTCCGCTGTATCCTCGCCAAAAAAAAGGCGAGGGATGCCGCTGCTATCGGGGCTCTAAAGTCGAGTAATTTTCAAAAAACTAATAATTTTAATTTTGCTTTTTACTGCTTTGATACTGCTACTTTCAAAATAAATGTACCTTTGAATACACCATTTTCATTTTTAATACTATGAATATTCCTAAATCTACTTTGCCGCGCGTTGTTATCATTGGAGGCGGATTTGCTGGTTTAGCAGTTGCTAAAAAACTCAAAAACAAAAATTTGCAAGTCGTGTTGCTTGACAAACACAACTACCATACGTTTCAGCCTTTGTTGTATCAAGTGGCCACGGGAGGTTTAGAGGCAGGCTCGATTGCATATCCCATTCGAAAAGTGATTCAAGAATACCGCGACTTTTATTTCAGGTTAACCAATGTACAAGAAATTGATAGGCAAAACCAGAAAATCAGTACCGAAATTGGTGATTTAACCTATGATTATCTGGTGATTGCAACTGGTTCTAAAACCAATTTTTTTGGCAATAAAGAAATTGAACGCAACAGTATGTCAATGAAAACCATACCGCAATCGCTTAATATTCGCAGTTTGATTCTTGAAAATTTTGAACAAGCGGTGCTCACACAAGATCCTACAGAACAAAAAGCGTTGATGAACTTTGTTCTTGTAGGCGGCGGCCCAACGGGAGTAGAATTAGCGGGTGCTCTGGCCGAAATGAAAAAAGCCATTTTGCAAAAGGATTATCCCGATTTAGACATGGGCAAAATGCAAATTAATCTAATCCAAAGTGGTGATCGCATTTTAAATACTATGAGCGAAGAATCATCTGCGGCGGCGCAACAATTTCTAGAAAGCTTAGGTGTGGTGATTTGGAAAAATGTACGTGTGACCAATTATGATGGTCGAACAATTACTACCAATTCTGACCTGCAATTTGAAACCGCTACTGTGATCTGGACAGCGGGCGTACAAGGTGCTTTACTAGCCGGAATCAAAGGGAGTGAACTCGTGGATAAAGCAGCTAGAATTAGAGTCAACGAATTCAATCAAGTTCGCGGATTTAATAACGTTTTTGCCATTGGTGATATCGCTACTATGGAGTCAGAATTGTTTCCGCAAGGGCATCCTATGATGGCACAGCCTGCTTTACAGCAAGGAGATTTATTGGGCGAAAATTTAGTGCAACTCCTGCATAACAAACCCATGAAAGCTTTTGAATACAATGACAAAGGCTCCATGGCAACAATTGGTAGGAACAAAGCGGTAGTCGACTTACCAAAATATCATTTTCATGGCGTTTTTGCTTGGTTCGTCTGGATGTTTGTGCATTTATTTGCATTGATTGGTTTTAAAAACCGAGCTGTTGTTTTCTTGAATTGGGTGTACAACTACATCCGATTTGATCGAGAAGGCCGCTTAATCATTAGACCCTACAAAAAAAGAAGTTTTACTACTTTTACGACTGATGAAATGTAGTCCAATGTAGCTTGTTTTTTCTGTTCAATATGCCGAATTTATTGTTTTGTTACAGCGGTTTGTCTTTGTAGTAGTTCACCATCAAATCAACATATTTACTATAACTATTCAAGCCATCTTGTTGCTGATTGAGTTTTAAAAATTGATCGTAAAATGCGTGAAAAACAGCGTCGATAAAAGTGTCGTACTGTTCCCAAAAAGCAATGCTTTCTTTGTAATTCTGAATGATTCCAGGATTTATTTTTTTTAGTAAAAGTTGGTACTGTTTTCCATCACGAGCCTGCCAATTAGCCAAGCAATACCTCAGCGCAAGGCTGTAGCCAGAATATTTGATGTAAGGATTCGTATTTTTAGTAGAAGCCATAAATCCTATAAAATTGCATTCGCTTTCGCTTGCATATCCTATTTGGTGCGCCATTTCATGATTGGTAGTCATGGCAAAACTATACATCGGTCCTAGCGAGTTTACTTGAGCTTCATTCGTAAAAGGATTCAAATAACCACCAAAACCCATATAAGTTAAGGGTGTACTCCAAAGCGATTTTTTTATGCTCGCTTTTTCGTATTTCAAGAAGGGAAATTCTTTTGCTAAGTTGTCGTAACCGTTTTGATTCATTTTAAAAATAGCCGCCGCACTATAAGGTATCATCACTTTTTTGTTTTTTACTCCCGTAATTTGATGATGAATAGCGTTGGTTTTAACGATTAATTTTTCTGTGAAAAGCAGTAACTCTTCGTTGGTGTATTCTTTTTGAAGCTGTAGCTTTTCGTGCAAAGGTTGTCGGTAATAATTGTATCCCCACAAAAAGTGAAAACAAAAATAAAGCACCGAACAAAAGTTTAGTATTCCCAGAATGGTTTTCTTTCGATTGGAAAGCCAAGATTTTTTTAAATTCCAAACCCATCGTATTAAAAACAATATCAAAATAAAATAGAGAACATCTCCCACTGAGAAAGGAATTTTTCCCAAACTACTTCTTAAAAATCGCGAAATAATAGGGTATAACGTTTGGCTGTATCTTGTTTCGACCATCTTTGGGAAATACGGCAGAATTTGTAATAGTACAATTTGAGATAATAGAAAAAGGGACAAGAAGTAGGATTTGCGCACGAGTATTTTTTTTATTCCCGTAAATATAATTACAATATCAATTCTATCGTAATCGATTTTAAACTTTGTAACTTTGAACTTTCAATAATGTAAACATCTAAATATACGACATGAGTCAAGAAATAAGAAACCTAGAGCCAAAAGCGCTTTGGAATAAATTTGCAGATTTGAATGCAGTACCTCGACCTTCAAAAAAAGAAGATCGCGTAATTGCTTTCATGAAAAACTTCGGCGAAAGCCTTGGTTTGGAAACCTTTGAAGATGAAATCCGCAATGTGATTATTCGTAAACCTGCCACTGCCGGAATGGAAAATCGCAAACCTATTGTGCTTCAAGGACATTTGGATATGGTGCATCAAAAAAATGGAGACACCGTATTTGATTTTGATACGCAAGGTATAGATATGTATGTTGATGGCGACTGGGTTCGTGCGCGTGGAACAACTTTAGGTGCCGATAATGGTTTAGGAGTAGCAGCAATTATGGCTATTTTGGAGAGCACTACAATTGCGCATCCAGCTATTGAAGCTTTGTTTACCATTGATGAAGAAACAGGTATGACGGGAGCGTTAAACCTGCAAGGTGGTATTTTGCAAGGGCAAATTTTATTGAACTTGGATACTGAAGAAGATGATGAAATTGACATAGGTTGTGCAGGTGGTATCGATGTTACGGCGACTGCCGAATATGACGAAGAGGATACTCCTGAAGGATCAGTAGGCTACATTGTTACGGTAAAAGGCTTGAATGGTGGGCACTCTGGTATGGATATTCACAAGGGATTAGGCAATGCTAACAAAATTATGAATCGTTTGTTATTTGACGGATTTGATAATTTTGGATTGCAAATTGCTGAAATAAAAGGTGGTAGCTTGCGCAACGCTATTCCGAGAGAAAGTGTGGCTAAAGTAATCATTGCCGAAGTTTACGATGAAGCTTTTGTTTTTGACATGCAGCAAATTGTAAACGAAATCAAAACCGAATTAAAAACTACCGAGCCTAATTTAGAAGTTGTTTTTGAAAAGTTAGAGGCTACTCCTCCTAAAGTTATGCCTTCAATTGCGCAATTTTATTTTGTGCGAGCTATGTACACGGCACACAATGGAGTTTATAGTATGAGTGCCGACTTTGATAATTTGGTTGAAACTTCAAATAATATTGCAAAAGTGATGTTAGGAGAGGGACAATTAACCATTCAATGTTTAACTCGTTCTTCTGTTGAAACAGCTAAGTTTGACTTGGCTAATGGTTTGCGATCTGCATTTGAATTAATGGGTTGCGAGGTGGAGTTTTCAGGTTCTTATCCGGGTTGGACTCCGAATTCTAAATCTGAAATTTTAGATGTTTTGGTGCCGCTTTATGAAAAGCAAAATGGCGAAAAACCACGAGTTGTTGCTTGTCATGCTGGTTTAGAATGTGGTATTTTGGGAACAAATTATCCAGATATGGATATGATTTCGTTTGGGCCAACGATTCATGGAGCACACTCGCCAGATGAAAGAGCGAGCATTTCATCTTCTCAAAAGTTTTGGAAATTCTTCGTTGAAATATTGGCTAATATTCCTCTTAAATAAAATAATTTTTGACCGCAGTTCTTGATGAAATTAGGAGCTGCAGATTGTCATAAAATCTTTTTGAAAACGCTTCTTTTAGGAGTGTTTTTTTTGTTTGAAATTCTTTTAAATAAAAAATCCTCTTTTTGTTTTATCAAAAGAGGATTTTATCAATAAGTAACTTTATTCTATTTTATTTTATTTCTTTTTTAGGACTTTATAATCTTCGTAGCAAGCACTTATGGCATCCATAATTTGCAAATCGTTAGCAGTTTTAATAAACGATTCAGAGTAGTTGCAACGTTGTAATATTTCAGGAATTTCGTTTTTATCAATGCCAAGTAAAACGGCAATGGTTTCTCGGTCAAACTTAGATTCTAGTAATTTGCGTACTGTATCATCTTTTTTCATCTCCTTTAATTTCTTTAATTCCTTGGGGTTTTTACCAAAGAAATTATAAAGTAAATCGGCGGGATTGAATATCGATCCTAAAACTTTTCCAAATGCGTTTGGAGAGTATTGCCCGGCTTCGTAGCCTTGTGTTAAGCCTGAAATACTGTAGCGGTAGTTTTCTTTTACAGGGATTATCTTGCTGTCTACCTCTAAATATCCAGTTAAATTGAAAGGTCTGATAACAACTTCTTCAAGTGCAATAGCCTTTTCTGTCAATTGAATTTTAGTGGTTCTGTTTTTGATCCAGTCATTGGTAACGCGCACGCGCAAAGATTGAAATCCTAGACTAGTAATGTGTAAAGTGTCATTTACTTGTACATCAAGTTCAAAGTGGCCGCTTTCATCAGTTGTGGCTCCTCGTACTTTATTGACGTTGATGATGTTTACGCTCGAAAGCGGTTGCTTGGTCGTGTTACTCAGGATGATTCCTTCTACTCTTTGCGATGGCTCTCTAACTTGCGAAAAAGCAGATATTGAAAGTGTTATAAATAGAAAAACTACAAAATATTTCATACTTAGATTTAAGACTTTAAAAGTAATAAATCAAGATTAAATATTTTGTAGTTCTCTTATAATTATAAGAAAATTAACTAAACGTTAGTCTCTTCTTGGTCTTCTTGGTCTAGGAGCGTCTCCAAAACTTTCAGAACGTCTTGGTGCTCTGTCAGATCCGCCTTCGCTTCTTGATCTATCCGATGAAAAACCACCTTCTCTTCTTGAAGAAAAACCGCCTCTATCACTTTTAAATCCGCCTTCTCTTGGAGCAGCACTTCTGTCGCTTCTAAATCCGCCAGAACCTTCTCTTCTTGGTGCAAAACTTCCTTCTCTTCTTGGAGCTGAACTTCTTCCGCCAAAACCACCACCAGAATTTCTTCCGTTATGATCACGTCTTCCGCCACCGTCATTTTTAGAAATTTCAACATTGATTCTACGTCCTTCTAATTGTACGTTATTCAATATCTCCATTACTTTATCAGTGTGTTCTGGATCAGTGTTAAAGAAAGAGAAACCTTCTTTTACGTCTACTTTGAAAACGTCATCACGACCTAAGTCTAATGTTTCTTTCAAGTAATCTTTCAAAGACATCCAATCAAAGTTATCTCTTGATCCGATATTTACAAAATAACGAGTTGCTCCACCATTGTTGTTTTCTCTCGGTTCTCTGTCATCGCTTCTTTCACGTCTTTCTCCAGATTGTGACGAAATGTCTCTTGTTTTCTTGTAGTAATTGATGAAACGGTTGAATTCAACTGAAACCATTTTCTTGATCAACTCTTCTTTAGATAAACCTTCAAGAACACTGTTGATAGCTGGTAAATAGTTGTCAATTTCGTGATCAACCTCAGTATCTTTTATTTTTGTAGCTAAGTGCAACAATTGAATTTCGCAGATTTCGATTCCTGATGGAATAACTTTTTCTTCGAATTTTTGCTTGATAATTCTTTCAATAGAAGAAATTTTACGCAATTCACTTTTGGTAACAATAACAATTGATGTACCTAAACGACCAGCACGACCTGTACGGCCAGAACGGTGGTTATAAGTTTCAATTTCGTCAGGTAATTGATAGTTTACTACGTGTGTAATGTTATCAACGTCAATTCCACGAGCGGCAACGTCAGTAGCAACAAGCATTTGAATTTGACGACCACGGAACGATTTCATAACGCCATCACGTTGTGCTTGAGATAAATCTCCGTGCAATGCTGCGGCGCTGTATCCGTCTTCAATTAATTTTTCAGCAACTGCTTGTGTGTCTCTTTTGGTACGACAAAAAACAACTGAAAAGATATCGGGATTTGCATCAGCTAAACGTTTTAAAGCTTCGTAACGATCACGTGCGTTTACTAGGTAAAATTCGTGTGATACTGTGTTTGAACCAGAGTTTTTAGCGCCTACAGTTACTTCAACTGGATCGGTCATAAATTGCTTTCCAATGCGTGCTACTTCAGCAGGCATAGTTGCAGAGAATAACCAAGTGTTTTTGTCGTCTGGAGTTGTAGATAAAATGTTAACAATGTCTTCGTAGAATCCCATGTTTAGCATTTCATCTGCTTCGTCTAAAATGCAGTAGTTGATTCCAGTGATGTTTACTAAACCTCTGTTAATCATATCTTGCATTCTTCCTGGAGTTGCCACAATGATTTGTGCGCCTCTCTTTATTTCTCTAGCTTGTTCTGTAATGCTAGCTCCACCGTAAACTGCTACCACATTAATACCTTTTTCGTATTTAGAGTAGTTTTTAAGTTCGTTGGTAATCTGCAAACACAACTCGCGCGTTGGAGATAAAATTAATGCTTGTGTGTTTCTGTTGTTAGCATCAATTTTTTGGATAACTGGAAAACCAAAAGCTGCCGTTTTCCCTGTCCCTGTCTGAGCCAACGCAACCATATCTGTATCTTTTTCCAATAATAGGGGAATCGCTTTCTCCTGTACTTCGCTCGGATTTTCAAATCCTAGATCTAAAACCGCCTTCAGTAACGATTCACTCAATCCTAATTGTTCAAATTTATTCATATGTATTTTTAAAATAGGGTGCAAAATTACTCTAAAATATCCATATAAACTAATGCAATCTCAAGATTTGTGGTTTTATTACGATTTGATTATCAGAAAGTTATCTTTTGTTATTCAAAAGGTTACAGAGTTTTGTGAAATTAATGTGTTAAATTATGACTTGTTTAGTGTAGAATTGTTGTAAAAATGTTATGCTTGAGCGGTGCTATCTTTTTTCATGAAGAAAATCAAGCAATTGCTGTGTAGCTTTACCTCGGTGGCTGATTTTGTTTTTCAAGCTCAGTGGTAATTGAGCAAACGTTTCTTGATATCCTTCGGGTTGAAAAATAGGGTCATAGCCAAAACCTTGATTTCCAATTTTTTCAGTTATTATTTGTCCTTTTGCAATTCCTGTAAAAAGATGCTGTTCTCCGTTAAGGTTAAGTGCAATAACTGTTTTAAACTGAGCACTTCTATCATTTTTGGTTGTAAGTGCTCTTAAAAGTTTGTTCATATTATCATCAGCATTGCGTTGTTCACCTGCATATCTGGCGCTGTAAAATCCTGGTTCGCCATTCAAGGCAGCTACTTCAAGACCTGTGTCATCGGCAAAACAATCGTAGCCATAGTTTTGTGTTACGTAATTGGCTTTTAAAATGGCATTACCTTCAATAGTGTCAGCTGTTTCTGGAATTTCCTCATGACAGCCAATACTTTTAAGTGATATTATCGTAATGCTGTCTGGCATCATGCTTTGTAATTCGGTGATTTTATTTGGGTTGTTGGAGGCAAAAACTATTTTCATGAGTTATATTTCGTTTAAACAAAGATAATAATTTGAAGGAGGCTTCGATAGTCTTTACTTGTAAATTACTTTCTTGTTTTAATAGCAGGACAGTATATTCACTAATTAATTTCATTTTGTTTTTAAATGGTGTTTTTTACTAAAACCTTTTATTAAATCTTATTTTTGCTTCCATTTTATGATTAACTTTATCTTGTGATGTAAAACCAAATGTGCGCTCTGCACGTAGATAAGAATACAGGAATTTAAGTAGAATAGCAGTATGGGAGAAAAAAAGACAAAAAATAATTTCGCTTTTTTGGGTTTGGTTTTAGTTATCTTATTTTCTGTCAATTCCCGGGCACAATTTATTGTAAAAAATAACACTTCGTTAAATACATTTTCATTACACGAGTATACCTCTATAATTGATGTGCAGGATCGTGTTTTAACAATTGAGCAAGCAATCAAAGGTTTTAATAGTTTTAAACCTGTTCCTTTAAAATCTGAAAATGACGATTTAGGTTTTTCGCAACATCATTTTTGGGCAAAAACGGGTTTAGTAAATGCTACAAATGTAGAGTTTCACTATTATATGGAAACAGCTAGACCGATGACTGACGTGGTTGAGTTGTTTATTGTTAATCGTGCAACGGGTAAAATAACCAAAAAAATTAGTGGCGATGCTAAGCCTTTCGAGGATCGTGATTTTACCAGTCGAAAATCAATTTTTGAGCTAACTCTACCTCCAAAAGCGCAGTTCGATTTGTATTTGCATTTGAAGAGCGACGGCGAAGTGGTTAAAATCCCAATGCTTATTTATTCGACTGAAAGTTACATTGCCCTGATGTCTAAGGAAAATTTGTTTTTTGGAGTCTTTTACGGCATGCTTCTTATAGTTGCGGTAATTTATTTCTTTTTTTATCTCGCTTTAAAAGAGAAAATTTTTCTTTTTTACAGTTTGTATGTAACTTCTGTGGGTTTATTGCAGTTTTCTCTAGATGGTTTCTTTTATAAACTAGTAGTTTCAGATGGTAGTTGGTTTTCTAAACATGCCATTTTACTCATTGCAATTGTCGCCGTATTCATGTCGGGTATGTACAGTCAGTTATACCTGAGAATTAAAGAAAATAGTAAAACAATTTACCAACTTTTTAAGGTTGCGTATGGTTTGTTGATTTTTCTCCTATTTTCAGTAATTTTCTTGCCAAGCATATTGTTGTTTTCCTACATATTAGTTAATGTTTTAACTTTAGTTTTTCTTTTGCTGATTGTTTATTCGATAGGGTTTTTGTATTACACGAAAAAGCCTGTTGATTCCTATTTTACGACTGGAATTTTGTTTTTGATTTTAGGTTTTGGTGTATTTATTTTATACAATTTTGGATTGTTACCTATTAATTTTTTTACACAAAACAGCTCTAAATTAGGTACTGCACTTGAGGTAATTTTTCTGTCGTTGTCAATGTCTAATCTAATTCGAAATCTGAAAAACGAAAAAAACGAATTGAATCGTCTTGCTTTGGTTCGTTCTGAAGAAATGAATGATTTGAAATCTTACTTCTTATCGAATATTAGTCATGAATTGCGAACTCCTTTGAATGCTATTTTAAATTTAATTGAAAACATTTCAACAGAGGTTCAAGATGACAAAATCCGAGAAAATTGTCAAATTATCAAATACTCTTCACATAGTTTACTGAGTTCTGTAAACGATATTTTAGACTTTTCTAAAATTGAAAAAGGAGAACTTAAACTGGATAAAAGTCCGTTTAATCCCCTTGAAGTCTTAAATAATTTAAAAAACAATGCCATTTATCGGGCCAAAGACAAAGGACTTGAGTTTGAGTTTGTACAAAGTGGTACTTTTCCGGATCGTGTGGAAGGAGATGTAAATAGATTTGTACAAATTGTAAATAATGTGCTTAATAATGCTATAAAATTTACAGGTCGAGGTCATGTCAAATTTGTTGTAAGTTGTGAACTTACCGAGGGAGACAAGGCTCATATTGTATTGAATGTTTCGGACACTGGGATTGGAATTTCAAAAAGAAAGATCGGTAGTATTTTTGATTCTTTTTCCCAAAATAATATCAATAATAAACGAAAATTTGGTGGTTTAGGTTTGGGCTTGTATATCGTTAAAACCTTGGTTGATATGCAAAAAGGACAGGTTCAAATTGTTAGCAAAGTTGATGTAGGTACAACCTGCGTTATTGCTCTTGACTTTCCTGTTTTAAAAGCTATTGAAATAGTAGAAGCAAGTAAAATCGCGATTGAATATGATTTATCGGGTAAATCTATTTTGGTTGTAGAGGATAATCCTATTAATCAGATGGTTATAAAAATGATCACAAAAAAATGGCTAAACACCACTGTGACCTACGCAAATAATGGGCAAGAGGCTTTGGATTTTCTTTTGGAAACCACTTATGATTTGATATTAATGGACCTACAAATGCCTGTTATGGATGGTTACGAGGCTACAATTGCTATTAGAAAAGGTGATGCCGGATTGCAAAATACCAATGTGCCAATTGTTGCCGTTACCGCGGATGTAATGGAAACTACCAGAGATCGAGTTAAAGAAATTGGTATGAATGATTACATTACAAAACCAATTAAAAAAGAAACTTTATTTGCTATTGTACAGCGATTGCTTAGCTAAAACGCAAGCGTACATACACATGTTTGATTCCTTTTTTATCGGAGTCACGTTCGTCAATCTCTAAAATGTCAGTCAGTGATTTTAACATGGGTGTGAGTTTAGTATATCCATAATTTCTGGGGTCAAATTCAGGTTTTTTCTTAACTATTAAATTGCCTACATCACCTAGAAAGGCCCAACCGCTTTCGTCACCAATATCTTCGATAGTTGCTTCAATAAGTTCAATGGTTTGCAAATCAATTTTATTTAAGCTTTTGGTTACTGTCTTTTTCGTATCCGTGTTGGCTCTTTTAGGAGATACTTTTTTAGTTGCGCCATCCAAAACTTCGATATAAACAAATCGGTCACATGCCACAATAAATGAATTTGGTGTTTTTTGTTCGCCAATTCCAATTACTTTCATGCCTGATTCACGCAAGCGAATGGCTAAACGAGTAAAGTCAGAATCGCTGGATACAATACAAAAGCCATCCACTTTATCAGAGTACAATAAATCCATGGCATCAATAATCATTGCTGAATCTGAAGAGTTTTTACCCACAGTGTAGCTGTATTGCTGAATTGGAGTTATGGCGTGCTCTAATAAAACACTTTTCCAACCTGCCGCATTTGGTTTGGTCCAATCTGCATAAATGCGTTTGGTAGTGGGTGTGCCAAATTTGGCAATTTCCTCCATCATACCTTTTACGTTGCTGTAAGGCACATTGTCGGCATCTATTAATACGGCTAATTTTAATTCTTTAGTGTTTTGTGACATGATGTATTACTTTTTAACAAGCTGCAGCCAAATATACAAAGTTTAAATGGCACCGATACTATGAAAAATGTAATCTATCTTATTATTAATAGGTCGAAAATTGCTTTCATAATTTGTAAAGTTTTTACTTGTTTACTGTAATTACTAATGATTTTAAGCTGTTTATAACCAAAAAAAATAAATTTATTTTCAAGTCCTTTATAAAATTAAATAATTATTTTTGCAACTTCTTAAAATTAAAATTATTACTTGATATATTATGGTAAAAGATTTATTCGAAAGGATTCAAAACAATAAAGGACCTTTAGGGAAATGGGCTTCTCAAGCCGAAGGTTATTTTGTTTTTCCAAAATTAGAAGGTGAATTAGGACCAAGAATGCAGTTTGGTGGAAAAAATATTTTGAATTGGAGTTTGAATGACTACCTAGGACTTGCGAATCACCCTGAAGTACGTAAAGCAGACACTGAAGCCGCTGTGCAATTTGGAGCTGCTTACCCAATGGGTGCACGTATGATGAGTGGACACACCAAATATCACGAGCAATTAGAACAAGAATTGGCTGCTTTTGTAATGAAAGAATCAACTTATCTATTGAATTTTGGTTACCAAGGAATCATGTCAGCAATTGATGCTCTTGTAACAAGAAACGATATTATTGTGTATGATGTTGATGCGCATGCATGTATCATCGATGGTGTACGTTTACACAGTGGTAAGCGTTTTACATACAAGCATAACGATATCGAGAGTATGGAGAAAAACCTGCAGCGTGCTACTAAAATGGCTACTGAAACTGGCGGCGGGATTTTGTTCATTACCGAAGGTGTTTTTGGAATGCGTGGACAACAAGGTAAATTAAAAGAGATTGTTGCTTTAAAAGAAAAATACAATTTCCGTTTGTTAGTTGATGATGCGCATGGTTTTGGAACTTTAGGAAAAACCGGTGCTGGTGCAGGTGAGGAGCAAGGTTGTCAAGACGGAATTGATGTGTATTTTTCGACTTTTGCAAAATCAATGGCTAATATTGGTGCTTTTTTAGCAGCAGATAAAGACATTATTGATTATTTGAAATACAACATGCGTTCTCAAATGTTTGCAAAAGCATTGCCAATGATTCAAACCATTGGTTCGTTAAAACGTTTACAATTATTGCGTGAATCTTCTGCGATTAAAGATAAATTATGGGAGAATGTTAATGCGTTGCAAAACGGATTAAAAGAGAAAGGCTTTAATATTGGAGATACGAACACTTGTATTACTCCTGTTTACCTAGAAGGAAGTATTCCTGAAGCAATGGTGATGGTAAACGACTTAAGAGAAAACTATGGCATTTTCTTGTCAATTGTTGTGTATCCAGTAATTCCAAAGGGAATTATTTTATTGCGTATGATTCCAACTGCTTCACATACTTTAGCCGATATCGATGAAACTTTAGCAGCTTTTGAAGCTATCCGCGAAAAATTAGTAAACGGAACTTACAAACAAATTGCAGCAACCACTACTGTAGATATGGAAGCATAATTCAGTAGTGAATTATAAATAATAATCTCCAGAAGTTAACTATTTTAAGTTCTTGGCGATAAATAAAAAAAGGAGTAAAACATTGTTTTACTCCTTTTTTTATAGTGTCGTCTATTAGTTTCATCACTAGTTCTACAAATCTTTTTTGTAGGTACATCTGCGTTTGTGAATTTTTGGATCAAAATGTTTCCATAAATTCAAACTAGCCGCATTGTCTGCAAGTTCAGGTGTTCTAAAACAATCTTGAATATTCAACTTTTTAAAAGTTTCATAATATTCCTTAAAGATGATGGCGGTTACTGCCTTGTTTTGGTATTCGGGTAAAACACCAATTAGATAAAAAATGACATTTTTGCTCTGTTTTTTGGCTTTTAAAAGATGGATGAATCCAAATGGGAATAACTTTCCTTTTGCCTTTTTTAAAGCAGGAGCAAAGTCAGGCATAACAATGCTAAAAGCAACGATATTGTGGTCCTTGTCCTCTACAAACTTGATGTATTCAGGATTTATAAAACTAATGTATTTCTTTTTGAAATATTCTTTTTGAGTATCTGAAATTGCTACAAACGACGATAACGATGCGTAAGACTTGTTAAATAAATCGAACATTTTATCTACATGAGGCATTACCTCTGCAGTAGTTTTAAAATTAAGTGGGCTAAGTTGGTATCTCTTGCGAACCAAGTCATTCGCTTTCTCAAAAAACTCAAGTTTTACATTAACAAAAGGAAAGGTACTTTCGATATATTCTTTTTCTTTTATAAAGCCTAATTGTTCAAAATGCTGGGCATAATAGGGATGGTTGTACCAAGTAATCATCGTACCAATTTGATCAAAACCTTCGATTAAAACACCTACTTTGTCAAGGTTTGAAAAACCCATCGGCCCTTCAGCATAGATCATTTGGTGCTTTCTACCTAATTCGTAAACCTTTTCTAATAGTGCTTTTGTAACTTCGATATCATCAATTACATCAAACCAGCCAAAACGTACTTTGCGTTTGTCTTGATCGTTTACTTCACTCCAATTAATTATAGCAGCAATTCGTCCTACTATTTCTTGATTTCTTTTGGCAACGTAGAAATACGCCTCAGCGTTTTCAAAAGCCGGATTGTTTTTTTTATCAAAACCTTCTAATTCATCAGCAATTAGTGGCGGAATCCAGTTTTCGTTGTTTTTGTAAATGGTAAAAGGGAACTTAATAAAATCAGTTAATTCTTTTTTGGTAATCGCTTCGTGTATTGTAATCATTTTATGAAAAAAAGTCTAGTGTTAATTTTTTGATCCCGTTTTGGATGTATTGTTGTTTTTGGATTTTTTTGATGCCGATTTTGGGCTATCGATATTGATGCGTACCTCTTTGTAATTAGCATCGTATCGCCAAGAAAAACCAAGTCCTCCGTAAAAAATAGAGGGTGTGTTTTTTAAACTCGTACTAATTGATGCGTCAATTTGCATGTCCTTATTTAGTAAGTAAGCGGCTCCACCTCGAACAATGGCATCACTGTAAAAGTCACTTTTATACCCTTGATTTTCTACAAATCCCGACCATTTTTGTGTAATGCCTCTGGTTAAAGTAAGTACGTAGCCATAACTTGGAAATTCTGTGCCAATATAATCAGCAATAATGTTAGTGACAAAAACCCATTTGCCATCCCCCAAATGGTTTTGAGTAATCAGCATGATTTTTGGTGAAATACTCGATTGTAAATCAAAAGCATAAGGATTGTCTGCCATAGTGATATTTGCGCCAGCAAAAAAGGAAACTGCAGGTACTAATTGTCTCCAATTAAAAGCTCTATTGGCCTTCCAGCTGTAGACATTTACCTTTTTTTCATAGTTTTTGAACGGGTCGTAAATCAAGTATTTAGCACCAAGTACGGTTTGTTTTAAATTAGATATTTTTGTTGAGCTAAATAAACTATTGATTGTTTCGTTTTGATACTGCAAATCGGCAATAAGTTCTAATTTTTCTGAAAAAACTCCCCAACGCAACACAGCGTCTACGCCAAAGCCATTTGATTCATAATTTAAAATAGAATGCTTTTGACGAATGCCGTATACTCCCGTTTCTACTTGAATAACAGATTTACCGACTGAAAAAGCAGACATAGTTTCTCCAGGACGATTTGAGTTGATTTCATCAGTATGTTGTGCGTAATTGATGCTGCAAAAGGCCATCATTGTGCAAGATAGAAAGAGTTTTAAATGCTTCATTGTTTTTTGAGTTTAAAATTAACAAGGCTCTTCAAATGTACTATTTTTTATTATTTATTTAAGATTGATAACTTACTTTTGAACTTTGGATTTAGTAATTTTGAAAAAAAATATACCAATATGCAAACAGCTTCATTTTCTGGATTTATCAGAGCGATTTTTTACATGATTGCTTTTTATTATATTTTTCGTTTTTTAGCTAAATTATTTTTACCTCTTGTTGTGAAAAAAGTAGTTGAAAAAGCAGGTCAAAATATGCAGCAACAGCAATACCAGCAACAAAATAATTGGAATAAGTCACGCGCTAATGAGGATGTTGTATACAATACCGAAAATGTGAAAAAACCTCGTGAGACCAAAAAAGTAGGAGAGTATGTGGATTACGAAGAAATAGACTAAATTTGCGCTTTTTAGCATTAGATTTATTTAATTCAAATTCTTTTTACATTGAAAAAAGTACAAAAGTTCTATCCGCACGCTCTTGCTTTACTGGGATTCGTTTTGGTCTCTGTTCTTTATTTTTACCCTGTTTTACAAGGTAAACAGATATTTCAGTCGGATATTGTTCAATATACCGGAATGGCAAAGGAGCAAAACGACTTCAGAGCGGCTGAAAATATAGAACCGTATTGGACTAATTCTGCTTTTGGTGGTATGCCAACTTACCAATTAGGAGCACAATATCCGCATGATTACGTGGGAGTTTTAGATGATATTTTGCGTTTTTTACCGCGTCCTGCCGATTATTTATTTTTATATTTCCTAGGTTTTTACGGATTGATGTTAGTGCTGAAGGTAGATCCGCTTAAAGCATTCTTTGGTGCTTTAGCTTTTGGTTTGTCTACATATTTAATCGTAATTCTGGGTGTTGGACATAATGCCAAAGCGCACGCCATTGCCTATATGCCGCTAGTTGTAGCTGGTTTTATACTAGTTTTTCAAAAAAGGTACATCTTGGGTGGATTATTAACATTGATTGCTACGGCTTTAGAAATCAATGCGAACCATTTCCAAATGACGTATTATTTGTTGTTTTTGTTATTATTCGTAGTTGCTTTTTATTCCTATCAATTTATCAAGTCAATAGATTACAAAGGTTTAGGTATCGCTTTTGGAGTGCTTTTGATTGCTGGAATATTGTCTCTTGGGGCCAACGCTACAAGTCTTTTAGCAACTAAAGAATATACCGATTATAGTATTCGTGGTAAAAGCGAGTTGACTTATAATCCGGATGGCAGTAAAAATGAAACTACTTCGGCTATGTCGAAAGAGTATATAACCGAGTACAGTTACGGCATAACAGAAAGTTTTAACTTAATTGCTCCAAGGCTTTTTGGTGGATCAAATAGTGAAGCAGTAGGCACAGATAGCAATGTTTACGAGTATTTAATTGGTCAAGGAGCTCGAGAAGATCAAGTACGAGAGTTTGTAGATGCCATGCCAACTTATTGGGGCGACCAACCAATTGTGGCTGCTCCAGCTTATATTGGCGCAATTGTATTTTTTCTTGCCATTTTAGCTTTGTTTCTTGATAAACGAAAAATTAAATACGTTTTTGCATGTGGTGCTGCCGTAGCATTAATTCTTTCTTGGGGTAAGAACTTTAGCCTAATCACTGACTTTTTTATCTCCTACGTTCCTTTGTACGATAAATTCAGAGCCGTTTCATCGATTCAAGTGGTTTTAGAATTATGTTTCCCTGTTTTGGCAATTATGGGGTTGCAAGCCTTCTTTTTAGCAGATAAAAAAGCGCAATGGAAAGCACTTTATGAGACAACAATTTTAAGTGCAGGTATTCTCATTATTTTATTTTTGAGCAAAGGAATGTTTAATTTCTCAGGTCCATCGGATGCACTTTTTGTTAAAAATTTCGGTCCTGAATTTATAACTGCATTAAAGCAGGATCGTATGAATTTGTATACTGCAGATTTGCTTCGATCTGGATTCTTTATTTTGGTTGCTGCAGGTGTATTATGGTTGTTTATTAAAAACTTTTTTGTGCAACGTACTGCAATTATTCTAGTTGGACTTTTTATGATTTTCGACTTGTTTTTTGTAGATAAAAAATACGTTTCAGCTAAGGATTTTGTTAGTAAATACGAAGTAGAAGTTCCATTTCAAGAAACAGCAGTTGATA
Organism: Flavobacterium sp. K77; assembly: GCF_021608205.1. NCBI lineage: Bacteria > Pseudomonadati > Bacteroidota > Flavobacteriia > Flavobacteriales > Flavobacteriaceae > Flavobacterium > Flavobacterium sp. K77. Next base: position 1,150,349 of record NZ_JAKIHO010000001.1, read on the forward strand.
GCCAGATTTTAAAGGATACTGCCAATTTCCGAGTATTTGAAGTAGCAAATGTTATGGGTTCGCGTACTTCTTATTTCCACAAATCAATTGGAGGTTATAGTGCGGTACGACCAAGACGTATGCAGCAATTATTGGATTATCAAATAGCCAAAAATAATATTGAAGTACTCAATATGCTTAATGTGGTTTACGTGATTCAAAAGGATGAAAAAGACAATGATTTTGTTGTTGCAAATCCAGATGCAAATGGAAATTCTTGGTTTGTGAGCCAAGTTAAAAAAGTAAATTCTCCTGATGAGGAAATGAAAGCGTTGACAAATTTAAACTCTAAAGAAGTAGCTATTGTAAACCAGAAGGAGTTTCAAGTTCCTACAGTGGCTTTCGCAAAAGATAGTAGCGCTAGTATTACGTTAGAGAGTTATAAGCCGAATGCATTAAAGTATAAATCTGTGAATGCGAACGATGGCTTGGCTGTTTTCTCAGAGATGTATTATGCCGATGGTTGGAATGCCTACATTGATAATAAATTAGTTGATCATTTGCGAGTAGATTATACCTTACGTGGGCTAATGGTTCCAAAAGGAAATCACATTATCGAGTTTAAATTCGAACCTCAAGTGGTAAAAACCGGGAGTACTATAACGCTTATCAGTTCTATTGTTATCTTGCTTTTGATTGTGGCAGGAATTTATTTTGAACGTAAAAAGATTGCAACAGCAAACCAATAAATCGAAATTTTCGTTAGAATTTTCAATAACACTGTTGAACTAATCTTGTTTATTTTGTTGTTGCGTATAAAGTTTAAAAAAAAACACATTTTGTCTCAAAAAAAGGTACTTATTATCACGTATTATTGGCCGCCGGCAGGAGGACCAGGAGTGCAACGTTGGTTAAAATTTGTCAAATATTTACCTGAGTTCGGTGTACAACCAATTGTTTATATTCCTGAAAACCCAACTTATCCCATCATTGATGAGCAATTGGTAGAAGAAGTTTCTAATGAGGTTGTTATTATTCGAAATAAGATTTTTGAACCTTATCAATTGGCATCATTTTTATCTAAGAATAAAACGAAAAAGATGAATTCGGGAATTATTCCTAACCAAAAAAAGCAATCATTTCTAGACAAAGCTTTTTTATGGATACGAGGTAATTTGTTTATACCAGATGCACGCGTTTTTTGGGTAAAACCCTCTGTGAACTTTTTAGAACAGTACCTAAAAGAACATCAAATTGATACAATTGTAACATCCGGACCGCCACACAGTTTGCATCTTATTGGATTGGAATTACAGAAAAGATTGGCTGTGAAATGGATTGCTGATTTTAGAGATCCTTGGACAACTATTGGTTATCATAAGGCATTACGGTTGTCTAATTTTGCAGCATCGACTCACAAAAAATTAGAAAAACAAGTTCTAAATGCTGCTGATTCGATTTTGGTTACCAGCAAAACTACCAAAGCTGAGTTTGAAGCGATCACTTCAAAACCAATCACAGTAATTACCAATGGCTATGACAGCGAAGAGGTGTCAGCACAAGTTTTGGATAGTAAGTTTTCATTGGCGCATATTGGTTCATTTTTATCAGAACGTAACCCTTTGGCACTATGGGAAAGTTTGGTAGAATTATGTGAAGAATACGCCACATTCAAATCAGATTTGGAAATAAAGCTTATCGGAGCTGTAAGTCAGGAGGTTTTAGGAACTATAGAGCGAGTTGGCTTGAATTCCTACTTGAACAACTTAGGTTATGTGTCGCATAAAGAAGCTATTGCTCACCAACGCAAATCGCAAGTACTACTGCTTATCGAAATAGATTCAGTTGACACCAAAAGTATTATTCCTGGTAAATTATTTGAATATATGGTTTCCAACAGGCCAATAATCGCAATTGGTCCGAAAGATTCTGATTTTGCCGAAATTATTACGCAGACTAATACGGGAGTGTTTTTTGAATATTCAGATAAAGTGAAGTTGAAAAGTGTAATTTTGGACTATTATAACCAATTTTTGCAAGGGAAATTACAATCGCATCCCGTTGGTTTACAGCAATATTCACGTAAGAATTTAACTCAAGAACTAGCAATTTTATTAAAAAAGGTTTAAAAATAAAAGTAAGGCAAGAAACACTTTACACAAAATCACAATGGGAATAGTTCTTAATCAATCTTTAAAAAATACAATAATTACCTATGTAGGTTTTGGTATCGGTGCAATTAATACACTTTATTTATATCCATTTTTTTTAGGAACTGTATTTTATGCTCTAACTAATTACATACTTTCTTGGGCAAATATTATTATGCCTTTGTTAGCCTTTGGGATGCAAAACACTTTAGTAAAGTTTTATACGCAATATGAAACAGAGGAGGAACGCTCTCGTTTTTTATCTTTTACTGTTTTAATTCCTCTATTGTTGTGTGTTCCGTTAGGATTGATAGGATTGTTCTTTTTTGAACCCATTTCGCTATACTTGAGTAAAGAAAACCCTGTTGTTAAAGACTATTTGTGGCTTATTCCATTTATCGGCCTCAGTATGGCTTACTTCGAGATTTTTTATGCTTGGGCTAGAGTACACATGCATTCAGTTTTTGGCAATTTTGTTAAAGAGGTTGGCCTAAGATTATTTTCTTTATTTGCTTTGATTGGAGTTTATTACGGATGGATTTCTGTTGTTGAATTTATTTATGTCACTGCTATTATTTATTTTCTGGCTTTTATTATTACCATGCTTTATGCTTTCCGTATAAAAAAACCTGTGTTCCAGTACTCTATTCCGCAAAATGTGAAAGATGTTTTAGTGTATACTTTTTTCATTATTTTGTCAGGTAGTGTAGCAGTTATGTTACTGGATATTGATAAGATTATGCTGAATCAGTATATTAAAATTGAGAATATAGCCTATTATTCAGTTGCTACTTACATTGCTTCAGTGATTGCTGTTCCTAGTCGTGCAATGCATCAGATCACCTATCCAATAACTGCTAAATTGATGCATGAGAACAAGCATGATGAATTAAATGATTTGTATAAAAAGACTTCTATTAATCTGCAAGTGGTTGGTGGTTTTGTAATGCTGTGTATTTTTGTTAACATCAATCAGCTTTATGTTATGGTTCCAAAAGAATATGGCGGTGGAATTCTTGTGGTATTTTTGATTGGTATATCTAAATATTTTGATTTGATTTTGGGAAATAATAATGCGATTATTTTCAATTCAAAATACTATCGCATGGTCTTGTTTTTAGGATTATTGCTTGTTTTTTTGACAGTTGGGTTAAATATGTTTTTTATACCAAGATTTGCAATTACAGGAACTGCAGTCGCTACGCTTTTATCTATAACTTTATATAGTTTGGCTAAATTACTTTTTGTTGTTAAACGAATGCATTTGTATCCATTTACAAAACAAACTGTGTATTCCTTAGGAATTACGCTCTTACTATTTTTGTTGTTTTATTTTTGGGACTTTTCATTTGTGCCAATTTTAAATATCATGTTAAAATCGATATTAATTACAGTTGTTTACATAGGTGTTAACTATAAACTAGTTATTTCTCCCGAGATTAACAATGCTATTGATATGGTTCTAGTTAAGTTGAAAATTCGTTCTTAGTACAGGTAACTAATTACGTTTTTCGTTCTAAAGTCGGTTTTGTAATAAAGCACTTCTTTTTATGGTGTAAATATCACCTAAAGTTGGTATTGCCAGTCCTGCATTTTGGAGGTAAATTTGCGGAGTTAATTTTTAGCAAATCAAAAAAAATTACAACCAAGTATGGAATCAGAAATTATACTTCAAGACGTTTCAGAAGTTCAAAAAAAGAATTTCTATTTTACCTTAAAAAATAAGATTGCAGATGGTTTTGTTATTTTAGAACAAAATGACAAATTGCCTTACATTGTTCTACGCAGAGAAAAACAACAAATTGATCACTTATTTAATTTTGTATTATGTTGTATTACATTGGGGTTATGGTCATTTGTTTGGCTGTATCATGCAAGAGTAAGCGCGAAGCCGCGGGAGATTATTATTGCGATTGATGAGGACGGTAATATTTTTGAAGAAAATTGCTACATGGCGTAAAAAATACTATTTTTGGGTCCATAAACAACCCCAAACCTATGAAAAAAAGTATCCTTTTAGTAGCATTGCTACTTTTGGCCATTGCGCCAGTTGTTGCACAAACAAAAAATGACTCAATTGTAATACCGAAAAACAATTTTAAAATTAGTTTGACAAGTTTGGCATTCAAAAACATTCAACTTCAATACGAAAGAAGTGTTTCAAAACGAATCGGAATTGTATTAGGTTACAGTTTTATTCCCTCAGGTGCCTTACCATTCCAAAAAACAATTAATGAATTCGCATCTGATAATCAAGATACACAAGGGATTTTTGAAAATGCTACTTTAGGCTATACAGCGATAACTCCTGAGGTTCGATTTTATCTTGGAAAAGGATACGGAAAAGGATTTTACATTGCTCCTTTTTACAGAAATGTGAAGTATGATATTTCAAATATAAATTTTACGTTTGATACAAGTCAAGTTGGAGCTACACAAGAAAATCTGGCTGTTGGAGGTAAATTAACTGCCAATTCATTCGGGTTACAATTGGGAGCACAATTTAACTTAGGCAAGCATTTTATTTTAGATTGGTGGATTGTGGGACCTCATTATGGAACTTCTGATGGAAATTTTCAAGGTGTTACAAATCGTGATTTGAATGCTTTTGAGCAAAATGAATTGCGCAACCAATTAGACGATATTGAGTTGCCTTTATCTGATGTGACTTCAACAGTTACCGCTCGTGGTGCAACCATTAAAGTTAGTGGTCCTTGGGGCGGAATACGTAGCGGTTTGAGTTTCGGTTACCGATTTTAAGCAAAGAAAGTATATGAATAAAAATAAGCCGATTCTGGATAAGAATCGGCTTTTTGCTTTTATAAAACTGCTTTCAAATAACTTGCAGTAATTGATTTTTTGTTTTTTACAATTTGTTCCGGCGTACCAACGGCGAGCAATTGGCCGCCATTTTCGCCTCCTTCTGGACCCAAATCAATAATCCAATCGGCGCACTTAATTAAATCCAAATTGTGCTCAATTACAATTATAGAATGTCCTTTGTCAATTAATGCGTCAAATGAGGCTAGGAGCTTTTTAATATCATGAAAATGCAATCCTGTAGTTGGTTCATCAAACACAAACAAAGCTTTATCTTTTGTGGCTCCTTTGACTAAAAATGAAGCTAATTTGATTCGCTGTGCCTCACCACCAGAAAGGGTAGAAGAGGACTGTCCTAATTGTACGTAACCCAAACCTACATCCTGTAATGGCTGTAGTTTTTGAGTGATTTTAGTTTGTTTGTGAGCGGCAAAAAAGGCAAGAGCATCATCTATGGTTAAACTCAATATTTCATGGATGTTTTTGCCTTCAAAAGTTACTTCTAGCACTTCCTTTTTAAAGCGTTTCCCTTGGCAAGTTTCGCAAGGTAATTGTACGTCTGCCATGAAAACCATTTCTACATTAATACTGCCTTCTCCCTTGCAAGTCTCGCAGCGTCCGCCATCCACATTGAACGAGAAATGTTTGGCTTGGTATGCTCTCAGTTTAGAGAGTTTTTCTCGAGCGTACAAATCTCTAATATCATCATATGCTTTGATATAAGTAACAGGATTTGACCGTGAACTGCGACCAATTGGGTTTTGGTCTACATATTCAATGTGTTTTATTTGCGAAAAAGAACCTGTCATTTCGCTAAATTGTCCTGCTTTGTCTCCTACATTTTCCAGCTTTTTTTGCATGGCAGGAAACAAAATCTTTTTTATCAAGGTACTTTTTCCACTTCCTGAAACTCCAGTAATAACAGTTAGAACATCTAATGGAAAAGTAACATCTATATTTTGTAAATTATTTTCTCGAGCTCCTTTTATTTCGATATGATTTTTAAACAACCTTCTTTTTTTAGGCACTTCAATGGCTAAATCTCCGTTCAGGTATTTGGCTGTAAGCGAATCGGCTTTCAGAATTTCTGGATAAGTACCTTGCGCCACCAAATTTCCACCTAATGTTCCTGCTTGGGGACCAATATCAATAATCATATCAGAAGCTTTCATGATGTCCTCGTCGTGCTCTACTACAATTACGGTGTTACCTAAATCACGCAATGAAAGCAATACCTGAATCAATCGTTCGGTATCTTTTGGGTGTAAACCAATACTAGGTTCGTCCAAGATATACATGGATCCTACCAAGCTACTACCTAGAGAAGTTGCTAAGTTGATTCGCTGCGACTCACCGCCTGATAACGTGGCCGAGTTTCGGTTTAAAGTCAAATAATCGAGACCTACTTGTGTTAAAAATGACAATCGATTATTGATTTCAACTAGCAATCGTTTAGCAATTTGTTGCTCATAAGTATCTAGTTGAATGTCTTTAAAAAAGGTAACTAAATGCTTAATTGGAAGGTCAACTAAGTCAGAAACAGTTTTGCCGTTAATTTTAACGTAAGAAGCCTCCACACGAAGGCGTTTGCCTTTACATGCCGTACATTTTGTTTTACCTCTGTAACGCGAAAGCATTACTCGGTTTTGTATTTTATAATTTTTCTCTTCTAATTCTTTAAAATAGGCATTCAAACCAACAAAATAAGAATTTCCAGTCCACAACAACTCTTTTTGCTCGTCGCTCAATTGGTAATAAGGTTTGTGAATAGGGAAATCAAATTTATAGGCTTTATTAACCAATTCATCTCTGTACCATCCCATACTTTCACCTCGCCACGGATAAATAGCGTTTTCAAAAACGGATAAGGTAGTGTTAGGCACAACTAATTCAGCATCTACACCAATAATGTTTCCGTAGCCTTCGCACACCGGACAAGCTCCATATGGATTATTGAAGCTGAATAGATGTACATTGGGCTCTAAAAAAGCAATGCCATCTAACTCAAAATTGTTTGAGAAAGAGTACTTTTTATCGCCGGTTAAGTCTTGCAAATAACAAATTCCTTTCCCTTCAAAAAAGGCAGTCTGAACTGCATCAGCCAATCGGTTTAAGAATTCTTCTTCGTCTTTGACTACAATTCGGTCAACAATTAAAAAGATCGTTTTTTTATCTAAATTATCTGGTAATTCATCAAGTCGAACCATTTCGTTGTCCACCAAAATCCTTGCGAAACCTTGCTGCAGAAGTACATTTAACTTGTCTTTGAGAAGTCTGCCTTCTTCGAGATGAATCGGGGCAAGGAGTAGCCATTTACTGTCTAATGGAAGCGATTTTACTTCGTTTACAACATCAGTAACAGTGTTTTTTTTAACCTCTTGACCAGAAATTGGTGAAAATGTACGACCAATACGAGCGTACAACAATTTCATATAATCATAAATCTCGGTTGATGTACCAACTGTTGATCTCGCGTTTGTAGTATTCACTTTTTGCTCAATCGCAATTGCAGGAGCTATACCTTTGATATATTCTACTTTTGGTTTGTCTAAACGACCGAGAAATTGACGTGCATACGATGATAAACTTTCTACATATCTGCGCTGTCCTTCTGCATAAAGCGTATCAAATGCCAAACTAGATTTTCCTGAGCCTGAAAGTCCCGTTATTACAACTAATTTATTACGCGGTATGGCCACATCCACATTTTTTAAATTGTGAACTTGAGCTCCTTTGATAATAATATTTTTCTTTGGATCTAGCTGAGAAAGGTCAATTTGCATACAAATGATAATTTTTACAAAAGTAAGCATTTTTGAACAGAGATTTGAGCGTGAACAACTCACAAATAATATTTAAAACAGGTATTCTGACAGGTTTAATACGTCATCCCAATTTTATGAGGCTGATATGTGTAATAAATACTATTTTTAGATTTACTTTTGAAAAAATAAACTTTTGAACCTTGAAAACACCTATTTACTTCCTAATTCTATTTTGTTATTCTGTTGCATTTTCGCAGGAATTGCCACCTATTGTAAAGTATAACTCGGCAACTTATGGTGCGGGAAATCAAAACTGGATGATTGCGCAAGATGAAAATCATTTTGTTTTTTTTGCAAACAATGAGGGTTTACTTGAATATAATGGCGCTAGTTGGGAGTTGTATCCTTCGCCAAACGAAACAATTTTACGTTCGGTTAAAGTGATAGGCAATAAAGTTTACACTGGTTGTTACATGGAATTTGGCTTTTGGTCAAGGCAAGCGAACGGAAAATTGAAGTACAATTCGTTAAGTAAAAAGATAAAATCAAAAATTTTAGATGACGAACAGTTTTGGAACATCTTGCAATACGAGCATTGGGTTGTTTTTCAATCGTTAAACAGGATTTATATTTACGACTCAAAATTAAATAGTTTTAAGATTATTAGTCCTAAAAATACGATTTCGAAGTCATTTTGGACCAAGAACGGCATCTTTTTTCAAACAGTTAATCAAGGTTTGTTTGAAATAGAGAATGGCAAAGCTCGTTTGGTTTCGAACAGTCCGATTTTACAGAATAATAAAATTGTAAATCTTTTTTCAGATGCGGATGGTTTGCTGATTCAAACGCAGCTAAATGGTTTTTACAAGCTGGTTGGAAATACCGTAACTAAGTTTAGCACCGAAGTAGATGCTGAATTGGCGGCCAGTAGCGTGTATAGTAGTCAACGGCTTTCTGATGGAAGTTTTGCACTAGGAACAGTGTCTAACGGAATTTACATTATTAGTTCTACTGGTCGATTTCAATATCATATCACTCAAAACAAAGGATTAAGTAACAATACTGCACTTTCATTATTTGAGGATGATGATAAAAATTTATGGGTTGGCCTCGATAACGGTATCAATTGTATCAACTTGCAATCTCCTGTTCAAAATTATGTAGACGATACGGGTACTTTAGGAACAGTTTACGCTTCAAAATTGTACAAAGGAATCCTGTACATTGGTACCAACCAAGGTTTGTTTTACAAGAAATATGGTGGTAATGATTCTTTTAAGTTCATTCCAGGGACTAAGGGGCAAGTATGGTCGTTATTCACTTTTGATAATACTTTATTTTGTGGCCATGACTCAGGTACTTTTGTTGTTGATAAAGGAGTAGCTCAATCTATTTTTTCGGCCTCAGGAACATGGAAATTTGAGTCTGTTCCTAACCAAAAGGGCCTCTTGCTTCAAGGAAATTATTACGGAATTTCAGTGCTACAAAAAACTGCTTCTGGTTGGCGTTTTAAAAACAAAATCGCGGGCTTTAATAATTCTTCAAAATATTTTGAAGCTACAGCGAAAAATCAAATTTTTATAAGCCACGAATATAAAGGAGTCTATCGCTTAAACGTGGACGCTAACTGGAGCAAAATTACATCTTTATACACGTATCAATCTCCGAGCAAAGGCAAACATGCCAGTTTAACGCAATTTAATAATGCTATTTATTACGCTAACAAGCAAGGGATATATAAATTGAATGTAGCAACCAATCAATTTGCTAAAGACAGTTTGTTAAGTAATGTATTTGCCAAAGACGAATACACCTCAGGTAAGTTAATTGTAGACGAGTCGAACAAAATCTGGCTTTTTTCTAAAAATTACATCCACTATTTTTCAATTGGCAAATTAAGTAGTCAACTAAAACAAAATGTAATTCCAATACCTGCATTTTTAACCAATTCGATGTTAGGATATGAAAACATAACTCAAATTTCTAATGCAAATTATTTAATAGGAACAACAGACGGTTACTACATTTTAAATCTGAATGATTTGACTTTTAAAAACTACAAAGTTGCTATTACATCAGTTACAATCAACAAACAGAACGAGGCTAATAAAAATCAAGAAATTCAGGGCAAAGGTCTTTTTAAATATGATGAAAACAACATTACGATAAATTACACCGTTCCGGAGTACAATAAGTACATCAATACAGAATTTCAATATCTTCTGACAGGTTTTCAAGAAGAGTGGAGCGAATGGAATTCTAAAACGTCTATTAATTTTAAAAATTTACCACCAGGTGATTATGTTTTAAAAGTACGTGCCAAATATGCTAATGGAACGCTTGATGAGGGTGTAAGTTATAGTTTTACGGTAAAAAAACCTTGGTATTTAACTAACCTTGCTTTGCTGATTTATTTCGTTCTCTTTGTCATTTCAGCTAGATTCATCCACAAAGCATACAAAAAATATTACCAAGAGAAAGAGCTTAAGTTAATTGAAGAAAATAATCTTTTGTTGGAGATTAAAGAGTTAGAAAATGAACAAGAACTCATGCGCGTGCGCAACGAACAGCTTTCTCGCGATGTAGATACCAAAAACAGGGAACTAGCGGTGTCAACCATGAGTTTAAACAGTAAAAACGAATTGCTCGCTTTTATAAAAGAAGATTTAAAGAAAACTTCCGAAGAGGGAAGTAAAAGCATTAAATCTGTTATTTCTACAATCAATAAAAACATTTCTGAAGGCGATAGTTGGAGCGTTTTTAAAGAAGCTTTTGATAATGCTGATAAAGATTTCTTGAAGAAAGTAAAAGACGCACATCCAAATTTAACTCCAAACGATTTACGCTTGTGCGCTTACTTACGATTGAATCTTTCGTCTAAGGAAGTTGCTCCATTGTTAAACATCTCTGTTCGAAGTGTCGAAATTAAAAGATATCGTTTGCGTAAAAAGATGGGATTATCACATGAACAAGGACTTGTTGAGTATATTTTAGCTGTATAGGTAAGTCGAATTTAATGGATATTACCTATACATCACCACAACATTAACGTTATTGTTGGATGGTTTAACATTTTTGTGGGGGATATTTTTCTGTAAAAAGGCTCGCTTTTCAATGTATGTTTGGAGATTCTAAATTAATTAGATGTTTTTTTGCATTGTATGTTTTTTGTTGAGGTTCTTTTTGATTTATTATTAGTTGTTACTGCTAATTTTATCATTCACAAAAAACACAAATTATGAAGTCAAACTATCTACTCATTCTTTTTCTATTTCTGACCTCCTTTGGTTTTGCCCAAGGAAATGATGTAGGAGGAGTTGTTAAAGAAGCAGGTTCTGGTTTACCTATTCCAGGAGTAAACATTCAAGTTAAAAATGCAACCTCAGGAACATCCACAGACATGGATGGGCGTTTCTCTATTAAAAACGTGCCAGCAGGAGCAACTTTAGTGTTTTCATACGTTGGATACAAAAACCTTGAATTTAAAGTTACCTCTACAAATAATGCATTAAATATTGTGATGCAAGAGGATTCAAAAGTACTTGACGAGGTAGTCGTGATTGGTTACGGAAGTCAAAAAAAGCGTGAAGTAACTGGTGCTGTTTCAGTAGTGGACAGTAAAACTCTTGAAACATTAAAGCCCGTTCGTGTTGAGCAAGCCCTTCAAGGTACCGTTTCGGGAGTGAATGTAACTACTACATCAGGTGCTCCAGGAGCTTCATTAGATATCAGAATTAGAGGTATTGCTACCAATGGTGAGAACAGACCTACCACAATCATTGACGGTTATGTAGGAGAGTTGGGCTTATTAAATCCTAATGACATTGAATCGATCACTGTCTTGAAGGATGCTCAAGCAGCCATTTATGGAACAATTGGTGCGAATGGTATTATCCTAATTACAACAAAGTCAGGTAAAAAGAATTCTAAAGGCAAATTAAGCTATAATACTTACACTGGTTTTCAAGAAACATCAAGATCACTACCTACATTAAATGCAACTGAATATGCTTTACTTTTAAATGAAAGTTATGCTAATGGTGGTGCTGCCATTCCTTTTCCTAATGTATCAGGTTTAGGTAAAGGTACTGATTGGCAAAAAGAAATTTTTAGCACCAATGTCCCAGTTATAAGTCATGATTTGTCTTTTTCAGGTGGTTCTGATAAAATTACTTATTCTGTGAGTGGTTCACACATTGATCAAGAGGGAATTATCGGTCGAGCAAAATCAGGTTTTTTAAGAAATACTGCCAGAATTGGACTAAGTGCAGATGTTACTGATAAACTGAAATTGAAGACCAATGTAATTTACACTTACTTTAATAGAAAATCTTTAAATGAAAACGGACTAGGTTCAGTTTTATTCAATGCCTTGAATTTACCAGCAACACTTGCGCCTTATGATGCAAATGGCAATTTTACCAAAGTGCCAAGCCCAGCAGGTTTGGGTTTTGAAATTATCAGCCCTCTAGAGCAAATGGCTAATACTTACAATGACTACAATTTCAAAAAAATTAACGGAAATTTTGGTTTAGAGTACAAAGCATTTAAAAATTTTGTGATTTCTAGTACCATTGGTTTCAATACAGCGAACAGTGAAGCAAAATCTTTTGCAAAGCAAGTATCCTATGGTGGTAAAGTTTTTGATGTATTGCGTAGTTCAGTATCTCAAAATGCGATTAATGATAACGATTATTCTTTCGATTTATACGGAACTTACTCAAACAAATTTGGTGAAAATCATAATGTAACTGCAACAGTAGGTAACACCATTTACAAGTCGTTTGGTAATGGTTTGTTTGCAACAGGATATGATGTGCCCTATAATTCATGGGAATTTGCTGATATTACTCTAACAAGAGGTGTTCCGCCGGAAGGTACGATTCCAGTTGGGTCTTATGTTTACGATGAGCGCAGACTGTCTTACTTTGCAAGAGGACAATATGATTATAAAGGAAAGTATTTATTCTCCGCTATGATTCGAAGAGATGCTTCAACAAAATTTGGTCCGGGTAACAGAGTGGGCTATTTCCCTTCATTAACTGCGGGTTGGGTAATTTCTGATGAAGGTTTTTTTGGAAAAGACAAACTTGTTAATTTTATGAAATTAAGAGGAAGTTATGGAACATTGGGTAATGACCAAATTCAAAATAATGGATACATTTCTCAATTAACTGGTGAGGCAACTTATGTTTTTGATGGAACTTTAATTAACGGTTTGGCTACGGGACAAATTCCTAATCCAAATTTGAAATGGGAAGAAGCTAGGAAATTTGACGTTGGTTTAGATTTGAGATTACTAAATGACAAAGTTTCAATTGTGGCTGATTATTTTATTGACACAAGAGCTGATTTATTGATCACTAATATACCAGTTTCTGGTATTAATGGAACCGCAGCGCCAGGAGCGTCTTCACCAACAATAAATGGAGGTACAGTGAGAAACTCAGGCTTGGAGTTTGCTGTTGATTATAAAAATAAATTCTCGGATAGTTTTTCAGTTAATTTAGGGTACAATGTTACTTTTATTAAAAATGAAGTTCTTAGCACAAATGGAGTACCATTTATACCAGGTGGATCTTTCGGGGTAGGTCAACAAGCACCTTCAAGAATGCAAGTAGGTTTGCCAATCGGATATTTTTACGGTTATAAAACGGACGGAATCTTCCAAAATCAAGCTGAGGTCGATGCACATCCATCTCAATTAGCACTTGGTGCTGAAGCTAGTCCTGGAGATTTACGATTTGTAGATGTTAATGGTGATGGTACTTTAGACGACAAAGACAGAACCAACATCGGTGATCCTATTCCAACAGCAACAATGGGTTTCAATATTCAAATGAATTACAAGCAATTTGATTTTGCCATGTATACATTTGCTTCCGTTGGTAATGATATTGCTCGTAACTACGAAAGAAACCTTACAGATGTCAATAGATTAAACTACGTTTTAGGCCGTTGGACAGGTGAAGGAAGTACAAACTCGATTCCAAGAGTAACTACTGGAGCTACTGGAAATTCAAATTTCTCAAGCTATTTTGTAGAAGACGGATCTTATGCACGAATTCAAAATATTCAGTTAGGCTATTCAGTAAAACCGAGTTTTGTAGAAAAAGCGGGTATTTCGAAAGTACGTTTATACGCAGCGGTAAACAACCTTTATACATTTACAAAGTACCGTGGTTATGATCCAGGTGCTTCAAATGGAGCTCCAATTGGTGGAGGTATTGACAATGGTTTTTACCCTATTCCAAGAACCTATTTGTTAGGTTTAAATCTTAATTTTTAATTCTACACCCAATGAAAAAGTATATTTATATTAGTTTACTTTCGGTTGCTGTTAGCTCTACTTTAATCGTTTCATGTAGCGATGAGTTTATAGACAGACCGGTTCAGTATTCAATCGATTCAGAGAATTATTTCAATTCAAAATCGGATTATGACAATGCATTAATTGCAACCTATGATATTTTACAGTCAACTTACCTGAATGTTTTATTAGGAGAAATTGCTTCGGATAATACCTTAGCAGGTGGAGAAAGTCAATTAGATACTCCTGGTTTTCAGCAGATTGATGATATGATTCATACACCAGTAAATAGTAACTTGAAAAATCTTTGGGATTATATGTTTGCAGGAGTACAACGTGCCAACTATATCCTAGAGTTCAAAGACAAAACTGATTTTACAGGAAAAAATCAAGTGATTGCTGAAGCTCGTTTTCTAAGAGCCTATTTTCACTTTGAATTAGTAAAATGGTTTGGAGGTATTCCTATGAAAGGGGACGCCCGCTTTAGTCCAGGTGATGAAAAATCAATTAAAAGATCGACTCCAGCAGAAGTGTATGCATCTATTGAGGCAGATTTGATTTTTGCATCTGAAAACTTACCAGTTACAGCTACCCAAAAAGGACGTGTAACTCGTGGTGCGGCATTAGCACTTTTGGGTAAAGCATATTTGTATCAAAGTAAATTTGCACCTGCTGCTACCGCTCTAGAGCGCGTAATAAATTCTTCAGCATACTCATTAGTTGCTAATTACAATTCTATTTTTGAAGAAGCTGGTGAAAATGGTGTAGAATCAGTTTTCGAAGTTCAATACACCGATACCGAAGGTGCTGGTTTTGGCTGTTTGCAATGTAGTGAAGGAAACGTAGCTGTTGGTTTTAGCGGACCACGTAACTATACAGGTGATTTATTTAGCTCTGGATTTAGTTTTAATGTTCCTACACAAAAAATTGTAAACGCTTTTGAAGCGGGTGATAACAGAAAAGCAGTTGCTATTTTAGATATTGAAGCTTGGGCAGCAAGTACAGGTGCTACTTTTGGTAAAGGATACGAGCACACTGGATTTTTTAACAGAAAATACATTCCAAGAAAAAGACGTACTAATGCCCAAGGAGATTTGAACTTAACCAATCCAAACAATTACAGAGCCATTCGCTATGCTGATGTATTATTGATGGCTGCTGAGGCTTTAAATCGTGGAAACATAGATGATGCCAAAGCAAGAGGCTATTTAAATTTAGTGCGTCGTCGTGCGTTTGGAGATTTAAATCATGATATTTCTTCTTCGGGAGCGGCTTTAACAGATTTTATTTGGGCAGAAAGAAGAGTGGAACTAGCAGGAGAGGGTCATCGTTTCTTTGACTTAGTTCGTACCGGAAAAGCGGCTCAAGAAATTACAGGATTTACAGCAAATAAGCACGAATTGTTTCCAATTCCAATCGAAGAAATTCAGTTTGCTAACGGAAATTGGGCACAAAATCCAGGATACTAAAAACTAATACTATCTAGATATGAAAAAGTTAAAATTAATACTAAGTGTTTTTGTACTGACATTCGCTTTTGGGTGCTCAGAGGAAAATAACGATGTTGATTTAGACAGCATCGCTGCTCCATCCAATGTCTCAGCACTAACAACGATTACGCAGGACAATACGGGTAATGTTACCTTTTTGCCGAAAGGTGATGGGGTGACGCAATTCGAAATTTATTTTGGCGACACAACTACAGCTCCAGTGTTTTTGAGAGCTGGTGAGACATACACACACAAATACAAGGAGGGGAAATACAATGCTCGTATTGTTGGTGTGACTTTAAATGGTAAAAGGACAGAAACTACTCAAGAAGTTATGGTTTCTTTCTTGGCGCCACGCAATTTAGTTACTAAAGTAGGAATCGGAAGTAATCTAGGAATTACAGTTTCTGCCGAGGCGGAATTGGAAACCTTCTTTCAAGTTTATTTTGGAGATGTTGCTAACGAAGTACCAGTTGACTTTATGCAAGGGGATGTTGTTGCTCATACGTACAAAGCAGCAGGTACTTATCAAGTAAGAGTGGTGGCACTTAGCGGTGGTACAGCAAAAGCTGAAAAAACAGAAAGTGTTACTGTAACTAACTTATTTGCCGCTCCGGCTCCTACCATTCCTGCTGCAAATGTAATATCTATGTTTAGCAACAGCTACACAAATGTTGCAGTTGATACTTGGAGAACATCTTGGTCACAAGCAACCCTTGAGGATATTAATATTAGTGGGAATGCTACTAAAAAATACAGCGCGTTGAATTTTGTTGGAATCGAAACTACATCTTCTCCTATAAATGCATCAGCGATGACTTTTTTCCATATCGATATTTGGTCAGCAGATTTAACTGAATTCAAAGTGAAGTTAGTCGATTTTGGTGCCAATGGAGTTTTTGCTGGAGGTGATGATAGAGAACACGAAATTACAATTGCCAACCCAAAAAGGGAACAATGGGTAAGTTTAGATCTACCTTTGAGTGATTTTACTGGTTTAACTACTCGTAGTCATATTGCACAATTGATTTTAGTTGGAGCACCAGCTTCAAATAATACAGTGTATGTTGATAATGTCTTCTTTTACAATTTAGCAGGCTCAATTACTGCTTCGCCAAACCCTACTTTACCAGCATCCAAAGTAATCTCTATGTTTAGTGATGTTTACACCAATGTAGCAGTTGATACTTGGAGAACTTCTTGGTCTAGCGCTACATTAACAGATGTAAGTATTAGTGGCAACGCTGCAAAAAAATACAGTAATCTTGATTTCGTGGGTATCGAAACTACTAGTGCGCCAATCAATGCAACTAATATGACACATTTTCATACAGATGTATGGTCGTCTGATTTTACACAATTCAAAATTAAGTTAGTAGATTTTGGTGCTAATGGTGTTTTCGGTGGTGGTGACGATGTTGAACATGAAGTAGCCATTACATCACCTGCAAAAAATACTTGGGTAAGCCTTGATATTCCATTGACTCAGTTTACAGGCTTAACAACGAGAGCTCATATTGCACAACTAATTTATGTTGGAGTTCCATCCGGAAATACAACCGTTCATGTTGATAATGTTTATTTCCATAACTAAATCGAAATCAGATTTAAAATAATAAGAAAATGAAAAAATTAATATCAAACATTGTTGCTCTTTTTGCCCTTCTATTGATGGTCAATTGTCAAGAGGATAACCTAGGTTTTGGCGAAATTGATGCGCCTTCAGGCCTACAAGTAACTGTAGAGTTAGTTGGTAAAACGGCTGCTTTGCCTAACGGTGATGGATCAGGTAAAGTAAAGTTTATAAGCAAAGCTGATAATGCCATTTCATACCAGTATGTTTTTAGTGATGGTACTTCTAAAAATGTTCCTAGTGGCGTTTTCGAAAATACGTTTTTAACACCGGGCACCAACACTTACACAGTAACAGTGATTGCCTCTGGAGCAGGTGGAGTTAGTTCAAGTAGTACTATTGAAGTAACTGTTTTTAGTGATTTTAAGGATGAAATTGCAGTACAACGTCTTACAGGTGGTACATCTAGAAAATGGTATTGGGCACAAAGCGAGCCAGGACATTTAGGTGTAGGGCCGAATGTAGCTTGGGCTGATCCTACTTTTGGTATGCAAAATTACTACCCAGCTTTCTATAGCGCAGCAGCCAATGAAAAATCTGCCACATGTTTGTACAAAAGTGTAATGACATTCTCACTTGTTGGTCAACAAATGAAATTTGAATTGGATAACAAAGGTGAAACATACTATAACGGTGCTTTTAAAGGCGGCGGAGATGATGTTTGCGCACCTTTAAATACAAGTGGTCTAAAAACAGTAACTTTAAGTAAATCAGAATCTTTTGTTTCTAAAAATCCGGATGCGAAAACACAAACAAGAGGAACTGTGATTAATATTGCTGATGGCGGTTTCATGGGTTATTTTGTTGGAGCTAGCTCTTACGAAATTTTAAGTATTACTGACAATCGTATGACAGTTCGTGTAATTCAATCAGGAAATCCTTTCCTAGCTTGGTACCATACTTTTACGACATCGCCAGCGGGTTCAGTAGTGAATCCAACGCCTGTAACGGATTATACTGTGTTAAAATTTTCAGACGAATTTAACGTAGATGGTGCTCCAGATCCAACAAAATGG
Organism: Flavobacterium sp. K77; assembly: GCF_021608205.1. Taxonomy (NCBI): domain Bacteria; kingdom Pseudomonadati; phylum Bacteroidota; class Flavobacteriia; order Flavobacteriales; family Flavobacteriaceae; genus Flavobacterium; species Flavobacterium sp. K77. The sequence goes on from NZ_JAKIHO010000001.1 coordinate 1,168,512, forward strand.
GGTTACGATTTAGGTACTGGTACAAACGGTTGGGGTAATAACGAATCTCAAAGTTACACAAGTGCAGCCGATAACGTTGTGGTGTCAAACGGAACTTTGAAAATTACTGCTAAAAAAGTAGGTTCAAGTTATACATCTGCTCGTATCAAAACAGAAAATAAATTTGAATTTACTTACGGTAAAATTGAAGTAAGAGCCAAATTACCTATCGGGCGTGGAACTTGGCCTGCTATCTGGTCCCTTGGTGAAAATTATGCTACCAATCCTTGGCCTGCCTGTGGTGAAATTGATTATATGGAACACAGAGGAAACGAACAAAATGTAATTCATGGTTCTTTCCATTATCCAGGTAATTTTGGAGGTAGTGCGAATACAGCAAAAAAAACAATTCCTAATGTTTCGACAGAGTTTCATATTTACAAAACTCTTTGGACTCCTACATCGGTACAAATTTATGTTGATGATACCTTGGTACACTCCGTAAATAACACAAGTAGTTTACCATTCAATAAGGATTTTTTCTTGATAATGAATGTGGCAATGGGTGGTACTTTTGGTGGTGCAATTGATCCTGCTTTCGTACAATCAGCAATGGAGGTGGACTACGTTCGAGTTTACCAATAGCGGTATATTTATAAATCAATCAATAAAAGGTAGGTGTCATTACCTGCCTTTTGTTTTTTAAAAAAGACTAAAAATGAAATATTCATTTATATATCTGGCAGTTTGTGTAAGCGTTGCGGTGGCTTGTAGTAAGCAAACATTGCAAGCTCCAGTAACTATGAAAACGACCAATCTATTAGACCGTAAGGTTGATTCTGTTTTAAATTTAATGACGCTGTCTGAAAAAGTAGGTCAACTCAATCAGTACAATGGTTTTTGGGATATAACTGGGCCTACGCCAAAAGAAGGTCAAGCAGCCAAAAAATACGACGATTTAAAAAAGGGTTTGGTAGGATCTATGCTCAACGTAAAAGGGGTGAAGGATGTACGTGCCTTGCAAAAAATTGCTGTTGAAGAAACTCGTTTAGGTATTCCCCTAATTTTTGGGTTTGACGTCATTCATGGATACAAAACAATCAGCCCAATTCCGTTAGCCGAAGCAGCTAGTTGGGATTTACTAGCGATCAAAAAATCAGCGGCAATTGCAGCCGAAGAAGCTGCTGCAGTAGGTTTAAATTGGACTTTTGCACCAATGGTTGATGTAGCGCGAGATGCCCGTTGGGGTCGCGTGATGGAAGGCGCTGGCGAAGACCCGTTTTTAGGAAGTAAAATCGCAGTAGCTCGTGTGCAAGGTTTTCAAGGAATGGATTTGGCAGCGACCAATACAATTTTGGCCTGTGCAAAACATTTTGCAGGTTATGCTTTCGCAGAATCAGGGCGCGATTATAATACAGTTGATATCAGCGAATCAGTTTTGCAAAACACTATTTTTCCTCCGTTCAAAGCTGCAGCTGATGCTGGCGTGCGTACCTTCATGAATTCATTCAATGAGTTAAATGGTGTGCCTGCAACGGGAAGTGCTTACCTGCAAAGAGAAATTTTGAAAAAAGATTGGAATTTCGACGGATTCGTAGTCTCTGATTGGGGTTCTATTAACGAAATGATTCCACACGGATTTGCAATAGACAGCAGACATGCCGCTGAATTAGCTATCAACGCAGGCTCTGATATGGATATGGAATCTTCAGCATACGTGGATCATTTGGTTCAATTAGTTAAAGAAGGCAAGGTTAAAGAAGCGACAATCAACGATGCTGCAAGACGAATTTTGAAAGTAAAATTCGAATTGGGATTGTTTGATGATCCGTACAAATATTGTGATGAAAATCGTGAGAAAACAACAGTTGGAAAGCAAGAGTTTCATGATGGCGTTTTAGATGTGGCTAAGAAGTCTATCGTTTTATTAAAAAATGAAAAAAACTTGTTGCCTTTACAAAAATCAGGTCAAAAAATTGCCATTATTGGCGCACTTGCGGCAGATAAAACAAGTCCGCTAGGAAGTTGGCGCATTGCTGCTGATGATAACACAGCAGTTTCCGTCGTGGAAGGGATGCAAAAGTATACCGGAAATCAAATTACCTACGTTAAAGGTGCTGATGTCGCTGTGGGAAGAACGCAGTTTATTTGGGAAACTAATATTAACATGACGGACAAAAGTGGTTTTCCTGAGGCGGTTGCTGCTGCAAAAAAAGCTGATGTGGTGGTAATGGTTTTAGGCGAGCACGGTTTGCAATCAGGGGAAGGACGCAGTAGGGCCAATATCGATTTACCGGGAGTACAACAAGAATTATTAGAAGAAGTGTACAAAGCAAACCCTAATGTTGTTTTGGTACTCAACAACGGTCGCCCACTAGCGCTACCATGGGCAGATGAAAATATTCCAGCAATTGTAGAGGCTTGGCAATTGGGTACTCAAAGTGGTAATGCTATTGCGCAAGTGCTTTATGGTGATTACAATCCAAGTGGTAAGTTACCAATGACTTTTCCACGTAGTGTAGGGCAGTTGCCTTTGTATTACAATTATAAAAATACGGGACGTCCTACAATGAACGAACCTGAAAGTGTGTTTTGGTCGCATTTTATTGATGAGAAAATTACACCTTTGTATCCATTTGGACATGGTTTAAGCTATTCAAAATTTGAATATTCCGATTTAAAACTAAGTTCTAGTTCTTTTGGTGTAAACGGAAAAATTGAAGTGTCAGTTACCTTGAAAAATAACAGTAAAGTAGCTGGGAAAGAAGTGGTTCAATTGTATATTCGTGACTTAATTGGTAGTACAACACGTCCTATTAAAGAATTGAAAGGTTTTGAAATGATTGAACTTCAAGCTAACGAATCGAAAAAAGTAATTTTTACTATTGATGAAAAAACCATCGAATATTTTACCGCTAACCGTAAATGGGAGGCCGAAGCGGGCGATTTTAAAGTATTTGTAGGCGGAAGTTCCGCGACGGTTTTAGAAAGTAGTTTTCAATTTGTAAAGTAAGTTAAGATGAAAAAATATATCCTTTTTTTGATATTGATTGTGCAATATAGTTTTGCACAACAGCAACGAAAGTTAGTTTGGGAAGAGAATTTTAGCGGGTCAAGTTTGAATGAAAAAGATTGGAATTTTGAGCTCGGTGATGGTTGTCCAAACTGTGGCTGGGGCAATAATGAACGCCAATTGTACACGAAAACAAACCATAAAGTAGCTAACAATCAATTGACTATTGTGGGCAAAAAAGAAGGTAACAACTATTCTTCCACACGCATTACTACGCAAGGTAAAAAAGAATTTCAGTACGGACGTTTTGAAGCCCGAGCTAAATTGCCAGTCGGACAAGGAGTTTGGCCAGCATTCTGGATGCTAGGATCTAATATCAAACAAGTAGGTTGGCCACTTTGCGGTGAAATTGATATTCTTGAATACGTGGGCAAAGAGCCTCACATGGTTTTCACTTCGTTACACACGCAGGCAAGTCACAGCAATACAATCAATACTAAAAAAACAAAGTTTGAAAATATTGAAAAGGGATTTCACATCTATGCAGTAGAATGGACAAAGGACAAAATGGATTTTTTCGTAGACGATCAATTGGTGTATACCTTTCAACCAGAGCAAAAAACGGAAGCAACTTGGCCTTACAATCAGCCATTTTATCTAATTGTAAATATGGCAATAGGTGGCAATTTTGGTGGACCTGCAGTTGATGATACCATCTTACCACAAGAATTTGTGATCGATTATATCAGAGTTTATCAATAATCAATTTAAATTTTTGAAGAAATGAGTTCATGCTTTTTTCTTTTTAAAAATAGCTTCACAAAATAAAAGCTGTTGTTCGTTTTACGAGCAACAGCTTTTTATTTGAATAGAGTTGAAATGTCAAATAATTTTGAAGAGATGAAATACAAGGTCTTACATCTTTGCTTTTAAGCGCGCAAAGTTAAATCAAGTTTTGAAATTTAACATTTTTTGCCATCAAAATGTTAACTTTTCTTGATTTTACTTGTAAGTTAAAAAAAAAATTAGCTATTTTTGATTTATAATTTACCTCAAAACATACTGCCTATAACAGAACAATACTTTTTAGAACGTTATCCCCAATTAATTACACCTAAAAAGTACTATTATGGTTAGTATACAACTTCCTGACGCGTCATTAATCAAAGACTATATCGCCGGTAATGAGGATGCACTAGCAAAGCTCATCAAAAGACACGAATCTAAGATTTACGGTTTTATTTATTCAAAAGTCCCAGATCGCGATATTACCAACGATATTTTTCAAGATACTTTCATAAAAGTCATCAACACCCTTAAGTCTAATTCGTATAACGAAGAAGGTAAATTTTTGCCTTGGGTCATGCGTATTGCTCACAATTTAATCATTGATCATTTTCGTAAATCTAAAAAAATGCCGCTTTTTAGAGAAACCGAAGAATTCTCTATTTTTTCGATCATGACTGATGAATCATTAACGGTAGAAAATCAAATTATTGCTGATCAAGTGCAATTAGATATCAAAAAATTAATCGAAGAACTACCTGATGATCAAAAAGAGGTTTTGATTATGCGCATGTATCAGGACATGAGCTTTAAAGAAATAGCCGAAACTACTGGGGTTAGTATCAATACTGCTCTCGGGCGCATGCGCTATGCCTTACTCAATTTACGTAAAGTGATTGATAAACATCAAATAGTTTTAACGGCTTAGCAATAATAGAGAAAGTAAAGCGTTATCATAGAAACAAAATCTTGTATTCTATGGCAAAAATTTACTCTAAAAAATTGCAGACAAGTGCTGTAATGAAACCCAAAAAAGAAACAATTTCTTTTTTACTCAATTATTCAAAAGCCTTGCATTTATTGCAAACCAAAGATCAAAAATTTCTGATAATAGCTAATTAAATGGCTTGAATTCTCTATGGATTTTTAATAAGTATAAAAAAACCACTTTCTAGTCGATGAAAGTGGTTTTTTTATGCTTATTTCCCTTTGTAAAAACTATCAATAACTGTTTTTCTGCCAATAGTTTTGGTAATAATGTCGCGCTCTAAGTCCCAACCACGAGCCGGTGAATATTCACGTCCGTACCATATGATTTGCAAATGCAAGTCGTTCCAAGTAGCTTCAGGAAAAAGGCGTTTGGCATCTTTTTCAGTCTGAACCACATTTTTACCATTCGTTAGATTCCATCGATACATCAAGCGATGAATGTGCGTATCAACCGGAAAAGCAGGTACACCAAAAGCTTGTGACATTACCACACTCGCAGTTTTATGACCCACCGCAGGCAATTCCTCCAAGGCTTCAAAACTTTGCGGTACCTCGCCATTATATTTGTCAATTAAAATATGAGATAAACCATGAATTCCCTTCGATTTCATTGGCGATAAGCCACAAGGTCGAATGATTTCTTTAATTTCGTCAACGGTCATTTTCACCATGTCAAACGGGTTATCTGCCTTCGCAAAAAGTAAAGGTGTAATTTGATTGACCCTAACATCGGTGCACTGTGCCGAGAGCAAAACTGCAATTAATAGTGTATAAGGATCCTTATGATCTAGCGGAATTGGGATGGTAGGATATAATTCTTTTAACGTATTTATAACAAAAGTTACACGTTCCTGTTTGTTCATTTTCGTACTTTTAACTCAGGTAAAATTAACAAAAATTTTAAGAGGAGCCTAATCCAGCTGTACATTGCAAGTCCTCCTTCAAAACACTTTTTTTTCTAGAATGCTAAAGGAGCTTCCTGCCGGTCGCTCTTTAGCATCCTGAAAAAAATAGTGTTTTTCAGTCCGGGCTTTCCATTACCATCTGGGGCATACCTCAATAAAAAACACAAATAGAAGTAAAATCCACAATCCATGACAACATTAAAAAAAGGCGATGCCGCTCCAGCGTTTACAGGAACCGATCAAGACGGAAATACCCATCAACTAGCTGATTATGCTGGTAAAAAATTAGTAGTTTTCTTTTATCCAAAAGCCAATACACCGGGTTGTACCGCTGAGGCTTGCGATTTAAGAGATAATTTTGAGCGTTTTCAAGCAAATAACTATGCTTTATTAGGCGTAAGCGCTGATTCGGCAAAAGCACAAGCAAAGTTCAAAGACAAGTATGAATTTCCTTTCCCTTTATTAGCTGACGAAGACAAATCTGTAATTCAGGCTTTCGGAGTTTGGGGTCCTAAAAAATTCATGGGTAAAGAGTACGATGGCATTCACCGTACCACCTTTATTATAGATGAAAACGGAATTATCGATGAGGTAATTGCAGATGTAAAAACTAAAGCGCACGCTGCTCAAATTTTGAAATAAAAATTACATATACATTTCAGCAAAGCCGTTAACTTCAACTATTGCTTCGTTTGGTGAAAACAAAAAACCTTGTTAGTAAATGCTAACAAGGTTTTTTTATATCGTTAAAAGGAGATCTTTAATTGACTTCTTTTAAAATTTTATTTGGGTCGTAACCAAACAATTGGTGTTCTTTGATAATTTCTGCAATACCTGAAGGAAGCATAGTTTCCCAACCTGGTTTTCCATTGTTAATCATATTCAATACTTGACGAGAAAACACCTCCAAAATTGTAGGGTCATAGTCGTCAATATCTACTACTTTACCATTAAATTTAAAGAACTTGTAAAGCTCCTTCATTCTAGGATGTACTTTTAAGTTGTCAGAGTTGATGATCACACCATCTTCGCCCATCATAGGATATAAAAATACCTTCATATCGCGGTAAAATAATTTACCAAAGGCTTCCAATATTCCACCACTTAAATGGCGATAGTATTTTTCGTCAAAAATATCAACCAAATTGTTTACACCTAGTGCCAATCCCATGCGGGCTTTGGTATAATTAGCAAAATATTCAACTACTTTGTAATATTCTTGAAAGTTCGATATCATTACCGTTTGTCCAAGAGAACAAAGTAATTCGGCACGATCCATAAAATCTCGTTCGTCAATTTCACCATCCGATCGCAAATTCGAAAGTGTTATTTCAAAAACCACCAAGGTATTGTCTTTATTTACTTTGTTTTCGTTCAGGAACATTTTTAATGATTTCTCATACATGTCCATGTTTACCTTGGTAACCGGTCTAAAACTTCCTCTAAAAGCCAAAATGTTTTTCTTGTACAAAATGGCAGCAGGTAAAATATTTTTCCCATCAGGATTAAACATCACCGCATCAGTCATTCCGTTTTTAACCAATTGTAAACTCATCAAACGGTTATCTACATCAGCAAAGCGAGGTCCCGAAAAGTTAATGGTATCAATTTCGAGTTGGTCCTTGTCTAAATGGTCGTACAGATAACGCAATAAACGCTTTGGATCATTGTATTTGTAAAAGGCGCCATAAATTAAGTTAACACCTAAAATACCTAAAGTTTCTTGTTGTAAACGCACATCGGTTTCTTTAAAACGGATATGCAGTATAATTTCGTTGTAGTCTTCGTCAGGTTCAATTTGGTAACTAATTCCTACCCAACCGTGGCCTTTAAATTGTTTCGCAAAATCGATAGTAGCTACAGTGTTGGCATAACTAAAAAACATTTTATTAGGATGCTTTTCTCTGCTCAAACGTTTTTCAATCAAATTGACCTCGTGGGTTAACATTTTTTTGAGTCGACTTTCAGTTACATAGCGCCCATCCGATTCTACACCATAAACGGCATCACTAAAGTCTTTATCATAAGCTGACATTGCTTTTGCAATAGTTCCAGATGATCCACCAGCTCTAAAAAAATGACGCACTGTCTCTTGTCCAGCACCAATTTCAGCAAAAGTTCCGTATATATTTTCGTTCAAATTGATACGAAGTGCTTTGTCTTTAATCGAAGGTATTTGTTCGATGATTTTATCACCTTTTAATTTAATTGCTGTATCCATTTTTGTTTACTATGGCTAATATGTTGCAAAGTTAATGAAATAGGTTATCAAAGAAAGAGAATTAACCCTATTTTTGCAATAAAAAGCGATAAAGTTGAAGGTAAATTTTTTAGGAACTGGCACCTCACAAGGCATCCCCGTAATAGGTAGCGATCACCCTGTTTGTAAAAGTACTGATAGTAAGGATAAAAGGTTGCGCGTATCCATTTGGTTGGCATGGGAGCAACATTCTTTCGTAATTGATTGCGGCCCCGATTTTAGGCAGCAAATGTTGCGTTCCAATTGTCAAAAAGTAGACGGCATTTTGTTAACTCACGAACATGCAGATCATACCTCTGGTTTAGATGATATTCGTCCTTTTAACTTCAAACAAGGTGAAATTCCAGTATATGCACATCAGCGAGTTTTAGATAACTTGCAGGAGCGTTTTGCTTATGTTTTTGAAACTGTAAACAAATATCCCGGAGCTCCTTCGGTACGTACAATTCCGGTTCAAAATAACGTTCCATTTGTTTTAGGCGGAAAATCAATTATTCCGATCAATGTGCTACACGGAAACTTACAAGTTTTTGGTTACCGAGTGGACGATTTTGCTTATTTAACAGACGTAAAAACGATTGAAAAAGCCGAAATTGAAAAGTTAAAAGGAGTAAAAGTATTGGTGGTGAATGCTTTGCGCGAAGAGCCACATGATACACATTTCAATTTGAAAGAAGCTTTAGATTTCATAAATTTGGTACAGCCAGAACAGGCTTATTTAACGCACATTAGTCATATGATGGGCTTTCATGAGGAGGTACAAAAAAAATTACCACCTAATGTTTTTTTTGCATTTGATACCCTAGAAATTACTATTTAAAAAATTAGAAAATGAAAAATTCTTTCTTGCTTTATCTTACAATTTTGGCCGTTTTATCAACTCTTTTTACTTATATGTTTTTGAGTAATCAAGTAAATTTTGAGCAAAAGCGCTACGAAAAAACAACTAAAAAATTACGTGATAGTTTAACTTTAGTAACTAATCAATTGGCAGAAGCTGATTATTTTTCGTTAAACAAAAATGAAAATGCTCAAAATTATTTAGAAGCTAGTTTTCCTGATAAAACCATTCAATACGAAAAGTTAATTCCTGTGGTTACTGAAAAATTATTAGACTTTAACTCTAATCCAAAAGGGAATCCTTACACAGGTCAGGATCAAATTGGAGCTAATAAATTTGTGATTAATAAAGTGAAAATTTTAAACCACCGATGGATTATTGCAGATTATAGTGATGGCGAACGTTGGGGCGAAGTTCTTTTGAAATACTTTACCAATGAAGATGACAGTATTTCATTTGAAGTAAACCAGTCGTTTATTTATCAGAAGTAAAAATCAAAAAAAATCGCAGTAAAGAATTTAATTCCTACTGCGATTTTTTTATTTTTTTATTCTTGTAACCAAGCTTTAAAGTCATAAAAATTTTGTGGTGCTACTCCATGGCCAACAGCATATTCTTTGTAGGTTATAGGAATACCATATTTTTCGATTATTGCAGGTGTTTTTCTGGCCCAATCAATAGGGATTACTTGGTCTACCGTGCCATGTGAGGCAAATATTTTTAAGTTGTTAAAACTGTTTTTTAAGTAATCAGCGGTTGCCATTTCAAGATTTACATAACCACTGATAGCAACAATTCGTTGCACTGTTTCTGGGTACGATAAAGCTACGGCATAACTTAAAATTGCTCCTTGGCTAAAACCGATTAAAGAAACATCATGCTTATTGATTGGATAATTTTCAATTAACTCTTCAATAAATTTTTTGATACGATCTCTAGATTCTTGTCCTTGACCAACATCTGAAAATTTATTTTCGTCTGCATCAAAGTTGATGGCGTACCAAGCATAACTACCATACTGCAAATCATACGGAGCTCTTGCAGAAACCACATAATATTCTTCTGGCAATTCTTCTGCAAAAGAGAATAAATCAGCTTCATTGCTGCCGTAACCATGCAATAATAACAATAACGGATTTTGAGCTTCAATTTTTTTGGGCTCTCTAATTTTATATTCTAAAGATAAATTCATGATGTGTGTTTTAAGGAATATTGAAATCCTGTTTTTTTTAGTTAAATAGTGGCTTCTAACTTCGTTTATGAAATATTAGAAAGCCATTTTTGATATAAGTTACCTAAGAGCGGTAATGGTTTCATTTCGCCTCTTATGGCAGATGTAATCCCATACGACCACAAAACTAAAATAAAAATCCACATTGGCGCGGAGATCATCATACTATCAAAGTTACTAATGATAAGCCCAAGTGAAAAGAAAGTAAGTGTGAGTCCGAGCCCTTGTCGGATGTGAAAGGAAGCAAAGGCACTTTTATCTTCGGAGTTCATTGACATTGCAATAAAAACGCCAATCCCTAAAATATAACTTGTAATCGCGGCTGTTTTTCCTGAATTAGACTGATTTGTTGGTGTCATTATTTGTTTAAAATTAATTGTCCTTGGTTTACAATTCCGTATGCTTTTCCTTTGATAGCACTACCTAAAAAAGCAGAATTTTTCGATTTTGATAGTATGTTTTCTTTTTTAAAGATAGCATCTCCATCAGGATTGAATAAGCAAAGTGAAGCTTTGGCTCCCTCAGTTATGCTTTGCGAGTCGATGCCAAAAGTTGCTTTTCCAGCGGTTAATTTTTCAATAACTAGCTCTAGTGGAAGCACAGTTAGTAAACTTGCAAAAGCGCTTTCTAAACCTATCGTTCCATATCTTGCGCCGTCAAATTCCATTTTTTTGTGTTCAATATCAATCGGATTATGGTCAGATGTAATCATGTCAATGGTCCCATCGTGAATACCTTCCAAGAGGGCTTGTCTGTCAGTTTCGCTACGCAGCGGTGGCAAAACTTTAAAACGGGTATCAAAATCATCGAGCTTTTCATCAGTCAAAACTAAGTTGTGTACTGCAACGCTACAAGTAACTTGCAATCCTTTTGCTTTAGCTTCTTTAATTAAGGCAACCGATTTTTGGGTAGAGATGGTAGGAATGTGCAACTTTCCACCTGTGTATTCCAATAAATATAAATTTCGTGCTATTTGCAACTCTTCAGCTATACTTGGTATTCCCTTGAGACCTAAACGAGTTGAAACAATACCTTCATGCACTACACCATGTCCTTTGAGTGTGTTGTCTTGGCAAAAAGCGATGAGTAATCCATCAAAATCTTGTACGTATTGCAAAGCGATTTTCAGCAAGTTTGCATTCGAAATACTTTTGTTATAATCTCCAAACGCAATTGCACCCGCATTTTTCATATCGAACATTTCAGCCATATCAATTCCTTCGCTTGCTTTACTCAATGCGCCAATCGGGTAGAGTTCAGTGGCTGTATTTTTAGCTTTCGAAAGTACAAAGTTGATTTGTGACTGATTGTCAACAACAGGGTTGGTGTTAGGTTGTAAAGCCACGGCTGTGAATCCGCTTTTGGCAGCTACTAAAAGCCCATTGGCTAAAGTTTCTCTTTCTTCAAAACCAGGCTCTCCTAAAGAAACGCTGCTGTCAAACCAACCTTGAGAAACGTGTAAATTTTCTAGTTGGAGTTCTTCAATTTTATCAGGATTGGTTAATGCTGTTTCTATTTTTTGCAGGAAACCATCAACGATTAAAAGATCAGTAGTCTGGTTGTGGAATGGACTTGTAGGATCGATAATCTTGGCATTTCTGATGATTAATTTCATGATTGTATAAAGTTAAGCAAGGTGTGTGTTGTTATTTTACGAATCGAATTATCGCCATTTCAGTCAGTGCTAGCAATAGCGCAAAGATAGCAAACCATTTCCATATTTGATTATCGGTTCTGTTGGTTTGTAGGGCATCAAAAAAGGATTCTATAGATGATTCGGTGTCAAAATCCGACGCAGCATTTTGGTTGGTTTGAGACAGGTCGCTTTCGTTTCTGTCGTAATTAAAGCTGATATTTTCAATCCACTGTTTTTTATTGTAAATCCTGAAATTTCCGGCTTGTTGCGGATATTCTGTAAAACTCATTTTGACTTTGTTACTCAAAATTTGTTGCACAGGAATAAAGGGTTCGCCAGGACCTTTTACTTCAAGAATAGCATCTTTTGATAAGGTTACGGGTGTAATATGAGGTTGATCGTTTCCGATAGTCTGAGCTAAGCTACCATTGGATTGCTGTAAAGTAGCGAGTTTGTAAAAAGTGGGAACAATTAAAGGCGATTGCTGAAAATTAGAATTTTCAGTATTTAAAGGCGCTGCAAATACACCCAAAGTACCAACTGGATTGATAACTGCTGTTAAAAATGCCGATTGATCTTCATACCACAAAGCCGCAGGATTATTACTTGATAGCTTAAAGCTGGCTTTGGTTTTAGGAAACTGGAAGTTGGTAATTTTCTCTTCAAAAACCGCATTAAAAACTGGATGGTCAAAATTGATTTTGGTAATTTGTTTTTCATTCGCAGCCCAATCAGTCAACTGTATGTTAGACGTTTTTGCTAAAAATGGATTCGTATCCTGTGCATTTGCTGCAGGAATAAGAATAACACTCCCTCCCTTGTTAATAAATGATTGTAATGTTGTACTCAATGCTTGTGGAATGGCATCAATTTCATTTAAGACAATGGCATTTTGTTCTTCGATGCTGTTATAGTCCAAAGCAGAAAGTGCGCTATTGCGAAAACTAAATTCGGGAGCGGTGTAAATTCGGGATAAAAATTCGCTCTTTGATTCATCTCCAATGCTCAACACATTTACTTTTTTCATTTCAGCAATACTAAAATAGTAGGTATTGTCATAAGCTAAACCATCGTCGCTGATAGAAGCATAACCATGAAAAGCTTGTTTGGGAATAGTAAACGGAATGGATTGTTTGTTGCCTTTTAGTGTTACTGATGTTTTGGCTATCAATTTGTTTTCATTGTATAAAGCTACTGGAATACGATCCATGTCTGAACCATAGTTTGAAATCTCAACACTAATCTCATAGAAATTGGAAACCGCTTTTTTGATAAAAACACTATCAATAGATACGTTAGTTTTTTGCTCTGCCTCCGGAATTATCAACAATGGAGTTAAGTCTTTCGATAAACTTTTAAGTGCTTTTACATCTAAATCTATAGCATCGCTAATAATGACAATATCTTTTTTGAAAGCTGATTTTCGGGCTTTGATTTGTGATAAAAGAGCTTCAACATTAAAAGGTGTTGCGCTGTACTCTAAATTTTGCAAAGCGTTCGTAATCGTTTTAATATCGGTATTCCAAAAACTCTCTGTATTGGTAAGTAATGAAAACGTAGTTTGCTCCGGTGCGTGTTCCAATAAATCTTGCACGGCACGTTTTAATAATTCTCCCTTTTTGCCTTTGGCTTGCATGCTGTAAGAATTGTCAAGCACGATGTACAATTCGTTATTAGCATTTTTACTGTCTTTGGATTCAAAAAAAGGTTGGGCAAAAGCCAAAATTAAAGCTGTTAAAAGCAAGCAACGACAAGCCAAGAGCAACCACTTTTTTAGGGTGGAGCTTTTTCTGGATTGAATAGAAAGTGCTTGTAAAAAGCGAACATTGGTGAAATATTCTTTTTTAAATCGTCTAAGTTGAAACAGATGCACCACTATGGGTATGAGGAGCAAAAACAGGAAATATAAAAATTCAGGATGTTTAAAATGCATTCGTAAGCGGTGTTTAAAGCTTTGCAAGTCAATTGCAAGGGCATTTGTTTACTTTTCGGAATCAAAAATACAAATTTGTGAACAGATTAATGGTATTGCGCTTTTATTTTTCGGTGCTTGATTCAAAGTGTTAAACGTACACATATAATGTGTATTTTAGCTACTTAATACCATTTCGAACATGAAAAAAATAGTTTTATGTACCGTTGCGTTTCTGTTTATATCGGCTACTCATGCACAAAAAAACAAATTGAATTTACTCATAGGTACCTACACTCAGGGCTGCGATAGTAAGGGAATTTATGTCTACGATTTTGATAGCAAGACAGGTGATTTTAAATTGAAAAGCACTTCGGATCCAACTGTGAATCCGAGTTTTTTAACAGTTTCCAGTGACCAAAAGTTTGTTTATGCGGTAAACGAATTTGGAAGTAAAAGTAGCGTTAGTGCTTTTAATTACGATGCGAGTTCTGCACAGTTGCAATTACTTAATATACAGCCGTCAGAAGGAGCTGATCCTTGTCATATAATTACAGACGGCCCAAATGTAATGGTGGCCAATTATAGTGGTGGTAGTATTACTGTTTTTAAAAAGAAATCCGATGGAAGTCTTTCCGCAGCCAATCAAATTATTTCTCATAAAGGCCAAGGTCCAAATACCCAGCGACAAGAGGGACCTCATGTACATATGTTACATTTTTCGCCGGATAAAAAGTATGTGCTAGCAACCGATTTAGGTACTGATACTGTGACGCTCTATGCTTACAATCCTAATTCAGAAAAGATTGTTTTAACACAAACTGCTGTTGTTGCTATAAAATCGGGCAGCGGGCCAAGGCATTTAACCTTTAGTCCTGATGGGAAATACATATATTTATTACAAGAACTTACTGCTGCTTTGTCCGTTTTTGAATATGGAAACGGTCAATTAAAATTAATTCAAGAAACTTCATTACTTCCTCCAGATTTTAAAGGTAGTTTTAGTGCAGCCGACTTGCATTTTTCTCCGGATGGAAAATTTTTATATGCCTCAAATCGTGGAGAAGCCAATACCATTTCGATTTTTAAAGTCGAAAAAAACGGTTTATTAAAACTGCAAGAACATCAAAGCTCATTAGGTAAAGGGCCTCGCAACTTTGTGATTGATCCTAGCGGTAATTTTTTACTAGTCGGGCACCAATATACGAATGAAGTTGTTGTTTTTAAACGAAATAAAAAAACAGGAAGTTTAACAGCAACGGGTAAGAAGATCTCTTTATGCGCACCAGTTTGTTTGTTTTTTACAAAGCAGTAAATAGTTTAAAGAAACAAAAAAGGCTAAAAATACAATTGCATTTTTAGCCTTTTTTAATGTTATGTAACTAATAAAAGTATTATTTATTACTGTCTTTCTTCTTTTTAGCTCGCGTTTTGAGCATGTTTCTATTCACGGATCCGTGTGTTTTTTTCTTTGTTACACCAGGACCTCCAAGATTTACCTTTTTGTTTTTTTTGCTTTTTTCCTGAAAAGCACCATCGCCGGCTAGTTTTTGTTTTTTCATCAAAAACTTAATCGGTTGTCTATCTTTTTCAGGTTCGATTAATTTGCTAGAAATCTCAACTACTTCTGGGAAAGGTTCTAAAGCCAATTCCATATTCATTAATAATTCTACTTCAATTTTCTTTTCTTCTTCGCGAGGAGCTATAAAACTTATTGCTGTACCTGTTGCATCGGCACGACCAGTTCTACCAATACGGTGCATGTACAATTCAGGTAGTTCAGGCATTTCAAAATTTACAACATGGGTGATGTTAGAAATGTCAAGTCCTCTTGCCATGATATCAGTAGTAATCAAGCCACGTAAATTGCCTTCTTGAAAAGAAGCCATAGTGCTCAAACGGTAATTTTGAGACTTATTAGAGTGAATTACCCCAAATTGACCTTCAAAATCTTCCTCAATGCGCTCGTGTAAGAGATCTGATATTTTTTTATTGTTTACAAATACCAACAAACGACTCATATCTTCCGTTGTCGAAAGTAAGTGTTTTAATAAGTTAACTTTGGTGTTAAAATTTGGTACGTGATACGTAATTTGTGTAATGTTTTCAAGTGGTGTTCCTGATGCTGAAAGAGTAACTTCTTCAGGATTATCAAAATAATCATTCAAAATAGCATCTACCTCGTCTGTCATTGTAGCCGAGAAGAGAATGTTTTGACGTTTTTTAGGCATCATGGCCAAAATTGCAGTTAGTTGAGTGCGGAAACCCAAGTTGAGCATTTCATCAAACTCGTCAATAACTAATTTTTGCATTTCCTCAAAGCGGATCACATTGTCCAAAGTAAGGTCCATGATACGTCCAGGAGTACCCACAAGAATATCACATCCTTGGTAGACAGTAGTTTTTTGGGTATTGATGTTAACACCACCGAAAATACCTATAGTACGAACCGACATGTATTTGGTTAGCTTTTCAACTTCTTCAACTACTTGTACAACCAGTTCACGTGTAGGAACTAAAATCACGATTTTTGGCGTATGGCCGGGCGTGAATTTATACAACTTTAGTAGTGGTAATAAGTAGGCAAATGTTTTTCCAGTACCTGTTTGTGCAATTCCCATCATATCACGTCCTGACATAATTACAGAAAAAGTTTTTTCCTGAATCGGAGTTGGAGTGGTAAATCCTAAATCATCAATTGCTTTTTGTACAGATTTAGGGAGTTTGAATTGTTCGAAAGTACTCATTTGCTTAAATTTTGTGCAAAGATAGTCTTTTTACAAGGAATGTGGCAAAGGCAGTTTGTTTTGGATTAAAAGCCTTCAAAAACACCCAGCCCAAACAAAGCAAAATCGTATTTTACAGGATCATTGGGATCAAATTCTCTTAGCTTGGCATCTAGCTCGGCTAAGGCTTTGCCATCATTTTGTTTTCGATTTAAAATACTCAATTTACGTGCTACATTGCCAGAGTGTACATCTAGAGGGCAAGATAGGGCAGCAGGCGAAATGCTTTTCCAAATGCCTAAATCCACTCCTTTATTGTCTTGTCGAACCATCCAACGTAGGTACATGTTGATCCGTTTGGCTGCCGAATTATTCAAAGGATCAGAGATGTGTTTTTGTGTGCGTGGCAAATGCGGAATTGAAAAGAAAGTTTTCTTGAATTCAGATATGCTTTTTTGCATGGATTGAGCTTCCTGATTTTGCGCAAAAACAGCTTCAAGTCCACCGTGGTTTTTATAAATATATTGCAATGATTTTATGAAGCCCATGAAATCTTGCCCGTTGAAGGTGCGGTGCACAAAATTATTGAGGCGTTCTAGATCGCTTTCGCTGTGCGACATTACAAAATCAAAAGGTGCATTACCCATTAAATCGAGCATGCGATGTGAATTTTGAATGATCATTTTGCGGTTGCCCCATGCAATAGTAGCACTCAGAAAGCCTGCAATTTCAATGTCTTCTTTTTGTGAAAAAAGATGCGGAATTTGAACGGGGTCACTGTCAATAAAATCAAGAGTGTTGTATTGTATGACTTTTTCGTCTAAAAAGTCTTTGAGTTCAGTTGAAGTCATGGTTAAGAGGTAGCTTAATGAAATTAATTACGCATGTTTGGAGCAGTTTTCCTAGCCCAGATATGAACGGCAGCTTCCGATTTTAAAAAAAAAACAAGGCTTTTTCGGCCGTAGTTTTTTTGATCGGGAATATAGTGGATAGCTGGAAATCGAAGATTCAGCGGAGCTAAATAGCTCCTAATTACTAATTTGCCCGTCTACCATAATTAATTTTCTGTCGGCCATATTGGCTAGCTCCTCATTGTGTGTTACGATGACAAAAGTTTGGCCGAATTCGTCACGTAATCTAAAAAATAACTGGTGCAAATTTTCGGCTGAGGCGGTATCTAAATTCCCTGATGGCTCATCGGCAAAAATCACAGCTGGTTTGTTGATTAAAGCTCTAGCGACTGCCACACGCTGCTGCTCTCCGCCAGAAAGTGCGTTCGGTTTATGATGAATACGGTGCGCTAAACCCAAATAGGTGAGGAGTTTTATTGCTTCGGCCTCGGTTTCTTTTTTTGATTTTTTGGCAATCAAAGCGGGTATGCATACGTTTTCCAAAGCAGTGAACTCTGGTAAAAGTTGATGAAATTGAAAAATAAAACCCAGGTTGAGGTTTCTGAATTGCGACAAAGTCATGTCGTTCATTTCTGTGATATCTTGCCCGTTGATAAGTAATGAGGATTCGCCAGGAGCTGCATGATGCTTGCTTGCCGCAACAGTGGGTTTGTCTAAAGTACCTAATAGTTGCAGTAAAGTGGTTTTTCCGGCTCCTGATGCACCGACAATTGAGACGATTTCACCTTGTTTGATATGTAAATCGACTCCTTTTAGAACGTGTAATTGGTCGTAATATTTATGCAAATTGGTAGCTTGGATCATTTTTTGAAACTGTTTTGACAAAGAAACAAAGATTTTAAGTATTATTAAATAGATCCTTCGTAATTTTAGATTAACAAACGATAAACTTTAGTTAATGGCGATGGTTGGACTGTTGCATATCTTGTAACTTTGATTTAAAAATTACACTATGAAAAAAATGATAGGTGTTTTTTTGGCATTACTTCCTTTTTCATTTTGTGCCAAAGAAAAAACAGTAATAGTACCTAAAAGTATAGAAAAAAATAATATGGAAATTCAAAAAGATTGGGATGTAGCCACATTTGCAGGTGGCTGTTTTTGGTGTACCGAAGCGGTATTTTTACAACTAGATGGCGTAACTAAAGTAGTTTCAGGATATATTGGCGGTCGAACATTGAATCCGACATATCAAGAAATAAGCGGCGGTATGACAGGCCATGCCGAGGCGATTGAAATTACATTTGATCCAAAAAAAATATCGTATGGCGAATTGCTAGAAATATTTTTTGCCACACACGATCCAACAACATTGAATCGTCAGGGTGCTGATTCAGGAACCCAATACCGTAGCGAGGTTTTTTACCACAATGAGGCTCAAAAGCAATTAGTAACGGATTATATTGCGTTAATGACTAGCGAAAATACTTTTGGAAAGCCTATTGTAACTCAAATTTCTCCTGCTACTGCTTTTTATGTTGCTGAGGATTACCATCAGAATTATTACAATCAAAATAAAACGCAAGGTTATTGCAGTTATGTGATTACTCCTAAAATTGAGAAATTGCAAAAAATGTACAAAGACAAGCTCAAAAAATAATTGGCATTAGATTTGTAACTGCTTTGTGAAATATTAAAAAGTAATACAAATGAATAACCCTGTTGCTATTCCTGAAACCCAGTCCAAAATGCGTCTTTTGGCTCTGAGTATTTTATTTGATGCTATTGGAATGTTGTCTTTTACAATTCCATTTCTTGGCGAGTTTTCAGATGTGATTTGGGCGCCATTCGCTGGTTTTTTAATGACTCGGATGTACAAAGGAACATTAGGAAAAGTTGGTGGTATTTTGGCATTTGTCGAAGAGGTATTGCCATTCTCTGATTTTGTGCCCACCTTTACACTAGCTTGGCTTTATAAATATGTTATCAAAAAGGAAAACGCCCAATAAGGCGTTTTTTTTATTCTTTTAATAAAAATCCCAAGCCAATACGGCGAAGCATTTTCTTTTCAAATGTCCAAAAGAATTTGAATTGCCCGAATATAAAACCTATTAATACCAACAAAACCTGATAAATAGGAAATACTAACAAGAATCTTAGCGGATAATAACCCAAGCCAAGGGTTTCTTTGGTAATGCCTATCCACACGCACAGAGGCTTAGAAAGCCATGCAGAGGCAGAGCCCGTGATAGCGAAAACAATAAAAATTATCGTTAGTTGGTAATTGCTAGTAACACCCCAACGCTGTTTGAGTTTATTCATTTTTCTTTAAAAATCTATACAAATATACTGACATTATCTCACTGGAACAAAACCATAGAGCTGCTGTTTGTATGTGTTTTGAAAATAAATCATGTAATTGTAAATAAGATAATTCACTTCGTAGCCGTAGTTTATATTTGGATCGTAATTAATAGGCATTTCGTATAAATTAGGATTGTATCGCATTGGCTGTCTGGCACGGTTATTCCACTCAGTTACATACATGAAATTTTTGCTTTCTAAAAACGACTGTGAATGGTAATTTCGAGGCAGAGCTACAGATGTCAGCCAAGTATTAAAACCAGGTTCAATAATGATCACTTCGTATTCTAACTCTTCATTGGCAATACGAACGGTATCGCCTACTGTTGCGGTTGGCTTTTTAAAACTTGTATCATTTGGCTTTACAGCGGTACAGCTAAAAATAACGAGTGCAAATACAAGCAAAATCCAAGAGGTGTTTTTGATCGTCATGATTTTTATTTTAAAAGTACAATATAAAAACACCTACTACTAAATATTTAACAAAAAAAAAATCACCCAATTGAGTGATTTTTAATGTTTTTATTTTCCAAATAGTTTTCCGAGGAAGCCTCCTAATCCGCCACTTTTTCCTGAAACAGCAGCCATTGCATCACTTACGTCTACTTTTCCGTCTGCATTTTGATCTAGTCCAAATTGGCCACCGTACTTAGAAACTGCATCCATAATACTAGAGCCGTTTGCTCCACCTCCAGATATGGCAGCAATGATGTCCGAAATTTGAAAACTACTATCATTTGGATCTTTGGCTTTGTTTACTAATGAACCAAGGATTTGCGGAATCAAATTTCCTGCTACGCCGGCGGCGGTTTCGCTACTGATACCGAATTTTTGACCTAAACTTCCTGTGAGTTGTTCCGTCAGTTTCTGAACCACCGGATTAGATGCGTTTTGAGCAGCATCGCCTTGAAAGAGTGATGCTAATTGTTCTATACCACCTTCCGAAGCTATTTTTTGTAAGCCAGAAAATATAGAGCCGCTAGCTTCCTGAATTACGGCATCGTTTTGTTCATTTGGAATTGCGTTGTTGTTTACAACTGATTCTAGTCCAAATTGTTTTGCTAATTGGGTTAATTGTTCTAACATAGGTTTTTGGTTTTGTTTAGATACCAAAGCTAAATAAAAAAAGGATTTATTTCATTGAAATAAATCCTTTTCAAGTTAGGCCTAAAATCGTATTTTGTTATGCCAAAAGGCTAATGATTTGTTGTGCCAATTCCGTACCAATGCGGTCTTGTGCTTCGCCAGTTGCTGCACCAATATGCGGTGTTAACGAAATTTTCGGGTGCATTAAAATGGCCATTTCAGGAGTTGGTTCGCTTTCAAAAACGTCTAATCCTGCAAACAATACTTTGCCGCTATCCAAGGCTTTTACCAAAGCTACTTCATCAATTACACCGCCACGCGCGCAGTTTACAATGCCCACTTCGTTTTTCATGATGCTCAATTCTTTTTCACCAATAATATAGCCGTCTTGTGCAGGTACGTGAAGGGTGATGAAATCAGCTTCTTTGAATACGCTTTCTAAACTTTGAGATACGATAGTAGTTGTAATTGATTGACCGTCAAAAAACGATACAGTAACATCCACTTGAGGAATAAAACTATCTGCTGCAATTACCTTCATGCCTAAGCCCAAAGCCATTTTTGCAGTAGCTTGACCAATGCGACCAATACCAACAATTCCTAATGTTTTTCCTCTAAGTTCAATACCATTTGCGTATGCTTTTTTAAGTCCATCAAAGTTGGTATCGCCCTCAAGTGGCATATTTCTGTTCGAATCATGCAAGAAACGTACTCCAGAGAATAAATGTGCAAATACCAATTCTGCAACCGATTCTGATGACGATGCTGGTGTATTTATCACATGAATGCCTTTGCTTTTAGCATAATCCACATCAATATTATCCATTCCTACGCCACCACGACCAATAATTTTTAGTCCCGGACAAGCATCAATAATATCCTTACGAACTTTGGTTGCACTACGCACCAAAACAACGCTCACATTATTTTCATTCACAAAATTAGCCACTTGCTCTTGAGCTACTTTGGTTGTAATTACTTCAAATCCGCCTTGTTCCAAGGCAAGAATTCCGCTTTTTGAAATTCCGTCGTTTGCTAATACTTTCATTTTTTTAAATTTTAAGAATCCAAAACGATCCTCTAGTTATTTGTTTTTTCAGGAGCTATTTCCCGCTTTCCATTGCAATCTTTTATGTTTTTAAAGAAAAAACATAAAAGGATTTCCATTACAATCGGGGCTAGAGCCTATTGCTTTTGTAGTTCGTTTTTTTGGTTTTTACACTTTCGTTTCTAAAGCTTTCATCACATCAACTAAAACTTGTACGCTTTCAAGAGGTAATGCGTTATACATAGAGGCACGGTAACCACCTACGCTGCGGTGACCCGGTAGTCCAGATATACCTGCTGCTTTCCACATTTCATCAAAAATTGGGGCATGCGCCTCATCATTCAATAAAAAAGTAGCATTCATCGCTGATCTATCCGCAACTGCAGCGGCGCCTTTGAACAATGGGTTACGATCAATTTCTGAATACAATAAATCCGCTTTCGCGTTATTTTGCTTTTCAATGGCTGCAATTCCACCTAAATTTTTCAACCATTGCAAAGTCAATAATGAGGTGTACACCGGGAAAACAGGCGGCGTATTGTACATACTTTCTGCTTTAATATGTTTGCTGTAATCCAACATGCTTGGAATCTCGCGTCCGCTTTTTCCTAGGATTGATTCTTTTACAACAACAAGGGTAGTTCCAGCAGGTCCCATGTTTTTTTGTGCGCCTGCATAAATCAAATCAAATTGAGAAAAGTCTAATACTCTCGAGAAAATATCCGAACTCATATCGCAAACTACCGGCACTTCAGTAGTTGGAAAAGTTTTCATTTGTGTACCAAAAATGGTATTGTTGCTCGTGCAGTGAAAATAATCGGCATCAGTAGGAATGCTGTAATCGGTTGGGATGTGATTATAGTTATCGTCTTTTGATGATCCTACGACTACTGTTTCACCAAATAGTTTGGCTTCTTTGATTGCCCCTGCTGCCCAAGTACCAGTATCTAAATAGGCAGCTTTTCCGCCTACTTTCATTAAATTATAAGGAGCCATAACAAATTCTAAACTTGCTCCTCCTGCTAAAAATAAGGCTTGGTATCCTTTCCCTTCAAGGCCTAACAATTCAAGTACCAAGGCTCTTGCTTGGTCCATCACTGCTACGAAGTCTTTGCTTCGGTGTGAAATTTCTAAAAGTGAAAGTCCAGAGTCGTTAAAATTAAGGATGGCTTGTGCTGATTTTTCGAAAACTTCTTGCGGTAAAATGCAAGGTCCTGCGCTGTAGTTGTGTTTTTTCATGGTGTAGTTTATATCCAAAAAATTAAAGTGCAAATTTCGGCAATACTTGCTTAATAAGGACTATTTAATTCGGAATAATTACACTTTTTTCTACAGCAAACTTGTTAAAAATGAAATTGTATCGATGTTATCTGCGTAATTCCACAATCGCGGATTTTGAGTTTCGCCAAAGGCTATACTGTTTTCAATCAAATCATCTGATACAATGCACTGTAGTAGGTCTTTTTCGTTTTCTAAACGATTTTTGAGCTCATCAAGGTTGTCGTAATATTCATAAAACACACTCGAAATTGGCGAGGCATGACTCACATCTTCTTTGATGGTCAAAAAGCCATTATCAAGCAATTTAAAATTACTCATCAAGAAAACGGCTTTGTTGTAATCGTAATTATTGGCGTATTTCTCGTAATGAATCACATCTTGGTAGGCAAAAATCGCTTCAAAAAACGGAACAAACGAGTAATCTTTTGGAACAAAAAGTTTAGAAACGTTGCGGCAGCCTAAACCAAAATATCTAAAAATGTCTTCGCCCAATGCATGGAGTTGTGCAGCAGTTTCGTTACCCGTTAATACGGCTACCGAGTTGCGGCTTTTTCTAATGATAGCGGGTTTGTCTTTAAAATAATATTCAAAATAACGTGCTGTATTGTTACTTCCGGTGGCAATTACAGCGTCAAAATTTTCTAATTTGCCTTCTACAAAAGTAATTTTAGTGGCAAATTCAGGCTCAATTGCAATGAGGTATTTGGCTAAAAAGGGTAATAAATGTTGGTCGTTTGAAGAGGTTTTAATAACTACATTATGACCGCAAATTAACACTGATAAAAAATCATGAAAACCAACCAACGGAATATTACCTGCCAATATTAAGGCAATAGTTTTTGGTTGTTGCTGCTCAATTTCATAGGATTTTAACCACTGATCTAAATTCTCAGGAGTTAATGCTTGTGCCCATGAATTAATGGCATAGTACACATTCTCGGGAGTATACCAGCCGTTATGGCTTTGCGACAAATGAATCAAATCATGAAACGAGTCAAAAAAAGTATCGTTATGCAAAACTGCATCATTTTTTGAGGTGTTGTTGGCTGTAAATTGTCCGAGAAATTCACCTAATGCAACAAAAATACTTTTTTTTGTTTCTAATGTCATAATGTTTGCTTATGAATTGTTTTGATTGTAATTTTGCACAAAAATAAGCATAAATATGTCTAAAGTCAAAGGTCTAGCGTTCAAAAGAAATTGATCGTTGCCAGCAGACCGTCAGACTTTAAAAATTATATATCATGGCAATTATTATAACAGACGAGTGCATCAATTGTGGGGCCTGCGAACCAGAGTGCCCAAATACAGCAATTTACGAAGGTGCAGATGATTGGAGGTACAAGGACGGCACAAAACTATCGGGTACGATTATTCTTCCTGATGGAACTGAGGTTGATGCTGAGGCGGCTCAAACTCCAATTTCAGACGAGGTGTACTACATAGTTCCTGGAAAATGTACTGAGTGTAAAGGATTTCATGACGAGCCACAGTGTGCAGCAGTTTGTCCTGTTGATTGTTGTGTGCCTGATGATAACCACGTAGAAAGTGAAGAAACATTGTTAAACAGACAAGCTTTTTTACATAACGAATAACAGCTTTTTATTTTAAAGCACAAAAAAACCTGAGATATTCTCAGGTTTTTTTGTGATTATTATTTTGAGAATGTGCAGAAAAAAAGGACCATCTTGCGACAGTCCTTTTTTTGTTATTTGGATATTCTAAAATTAGAATTTGTAGTTCAAAGATAAATTGAACATCGTTCCTAATTGACTAAAGTGGTATCCATCATAAGTCATTTGAGAATAACGTTGGTTAAATGTGATCAAGTTAGATTGTGTTTTAACTTGTGCTGGGTCATTTAAGATCGCTACACCAGCTGCATTTTCAGCTTTGAAATTCCATTCTGGTAAAACATTCAAAAGGTTATTTACATTTAAAGATAAAGTCAATTTATCAGTGGCAGAGAACGTAACTCCTAAATCAGTAACAATTTTTGGTGTAAACTCTGTTCTTAAGTTTGCATTCATACCATCTTGTTTGAAAGTTGATTTTCCGAAATAGGTGTTATTCAAAGAAAAACCAAATTTACCAATTTCATAGTTTGCTCCTAAAATCCATTTAGTTTCTGGTCTTGAAGTGAACATCAATGCATCTAAAGTTGCTCCAAATGAATTATTTGTTACAGGAGAAATTCTTTCATTTTGGAAAGTCACGTTACCAGATAAATTGAATCCTAATTTTCCTTCTCCTAGTAGAATGTTACTGTAGTTTGTTACGACATCTAAACCTGCTGTTCTTGAATCAAATGAATTAGAGAAGTAAGCGATGTTACCAAATTGAGTGTCTTGTCTGTCACCTAAAACAATTCTGTCTTTCACTTTAATATTGTAGTAATCTACCGTAAGGCTAAAGTTTTTAGAAGGTTTAGCGCCAAAACCAACAGTAATGTTAGTTGATTTTTCAGCATCTAGTTGAGGTACACCCAAAATACGTGCTTGTGGTGAAACGTTATTAATGATACCACTTACTTGAATTCCTTGACCAGCTACAAAAGAATATTGTGCTTTTTGCGTATAAATCTGGTGCAAAGTTGGTGCTCTAAATCCAGTAGACACAGATCCTCTCAAAGTAATCTTATCGTCTAGGAATTTGTATCTAGAGCTAATTTTCCAAACCGTAGCTCCACCAAAATCGCTATAATCTTCGTAACGAAGTGTTCCATTAATTAAGAAGTCTTCGGTAACGTCATAAGCTAAATCAAAGTAAGCTCCTAAATTGTAACGGTTCCATTTTCCTGAATTTTCAGGTCTGTTTCCTGCAAATGAGTCAGCTCCAATTCCGTCCCAAGAAGCTTTGTCACCTTCTGTTACTTCAAAAGTTTCTGTTCTAATTTCTGATCCAAATCCAATACTAACTTGGTCAGATAAGTTTTTAGAAATATCTAAGTTACCCACAATGTGATTGAAAGAAGTTCCTCCAGGCTTGAATGTGATAGGGCTATTCTCTAAGTAAACATTGTTACCATCCTCATCTTGAATGTCAGAGCGGTTAAATGAATTTTCTACACTGTACGTCTGAGAGTTTCCTCCAACAGTAATACTTGCGTCAGTATTCCAACCATTTTTCACGGCTTTGTAACCTAATGTTGCGTTGTAATCGTTCAAATCTCCTGTGAAAGTAGGTACATAACCTTTGTAAGAAGCTGCAGTTCCGTTTCCGAAGAAATCAGCTAAGAAAGGATAATCAGCTAAAGTTCTCCAATATGGTGTTCTGTAGTTGGCAAATGAATTTACTTTTTTGTAAACATAAGCAGCATTATAGTACAATGAAGTGTCATCAGATAATCCAAATCCACCATTTACTAAAAATTTAGCAGCAGCGGTTTCAGGGGATCCATTGATGTTTCCTGCATCTGGTTTTAATGCTAAAAACGATTGTACATCTGCTAGTGATGCTCCAAAATCAGCTGCTTCTCCAGCTGCATCTACTTTACCAGGTCTGTTAGCAAGGTTTACTTTAGAAAAATCTACTGTGTAGTTGATGAATCCTTTTTCACCTACCTCAGAACCGTTATTTAAACTAATACCGATCATTTCTCCATCACCTTCTGAAGTCATTCCACTTCTCATAGTCACCGATGGGCCATTTGTGTTTTTCTTTAAGATGATATTCATTACACCAGCAATTGCATCAGAGCCGTATTGTGCAGATGCACCATCACGTAAAATCTCTACTTTTTCAATTGCGTCAGTTGGAATCGCTGAGATATCAGATCCTGTTTCACCGCGTCCTGGAGAAGTCTGTACATATAATAAAGAACTTAAGTTTTTTCTTTTACCGTTAATTAAGATCAACGTTCTACTTGGTCCCATATTTCTAATCTCATACGGGTCAAGTAATGAAGTTGCATCATTAACAGGAGTTTGCACTGTGTTAAATGAAGGTATTTTGTACTGTAAAGCTTTATCAAAAGTGGCTTGTCCTGTTGAAGTTAAGTCTTTTGAAGATAATACATCAATAGGTAATGCTGAAGTAGTGTTGCTTCGAGGAGCTGTTCTGGTTCCTGTTACTACCACTTCATTTAAATTTTGTCCACCTTCTTCAGACATTACAACATTAATTGTGGCTTCAGTGGCGGCTCGTTCTACTTTATTAAAGCCCACGTAACTAAATACAAGAGTTGCGCCATCTTTTACTTTGATCTTGTACGAACCATCAGTATCTGTCGATACTCCGTTTTGCGTTCCCTTTTCAACAATATTTACTCCTGGGAGTGTGTTGCCGCTGTTGTCTTTTACAACTCCCGAAACCTGCTTCTGTGCGAAGGCAAAGGAGATGTTTAATAGAATTAATAAAAATGCGAATTTTTTCATAATAAGTTGTGATTTTTTTGGTTTGATTAGAAATTGGTTGCAAGATATATATCTTTTAACAAAACATTAGTATCAAATTTTAATTTTTTTTAGAATTTAACAGTTCTAGTAGTTTTAAGCCTTCAATTGGGTATTGAAAACCTATTTTAAAATGGTATATTTGCCAACTTTTAGCAACAGTCCATCTTCTTTATTTTTGTAACGTGGTCTAAAAGAGTAAAATCAATTAATGACATTGCCAATAACAAGTGGCAAGTCTCTTTATTATAGAAAAAGTATTTACACATGAAAGCAGGAATTGTAGGGTTACCTAATGTAGGAAAATCAACTTTGTTCAATTGTTTGTCAAACGCAAAAGCGCAAAGTGCTAACTTTCCTTTTTGTACCATCGAACCAAATATTGGTGTGGTGAACGTTCCCGATCCAAGAATTAACAAGTTAGAAGAATTGGTAAAACCAGAACGCGTGCAAATGGCAACTGTAGATATCGTTGATATTGCAGGTTTGGTAAAAGGAGCAAGTAAAGGGGAAGGTTTAGGAAATCAATTTCTTGGAAATATTAGAGAGTGTAATGCTATTATTCACGTTTTACGTTGTTTTGACAATGATAATATTGTCCACGTAGATGGTAATGTAAACCCAATTCGCGATAAAGAAACTATTGATATCGAGTTGCAGTTAAAAGATTTAGAAACAGTTGAAAAACGTTTAGAAAAAGTAAATCGTGCTGCAAAAACAGGTAACAAAGAAGCGCAAACTGAAAAAGCACTTTTAGATCGTATTCGTGAAGCTTTATTACAAGCAAAATCAGCACGTACTATCGTTCCTCAAAGCAATGACGAAGAGGTTTTAATGGAAGCTTTTCAATTAATCACTGCAAAACCAGTATTATATGTTTGTAATGTTGACGAAAATTCAGCCGTAAACGGAAACAAGTATGTAGACCAAGTAAAAGAATTAGTAAAAGATGAAGATGCTGAGGTGATTATTCTTTCAGTAGGAGCCGAGGCTGATATTACCGAATTAGAAAGCTATGAAGAGCGTCAGGTTTTTCTTGAAGATATGGGACTTGAAGAGCCAGGTGCATCTGTTTTAATTCGTGCTGCATACAAGTTGCTAAAACAACAAACTTACTTCACTGCAGGTGTAAAAGAGGTTCGCGCTTGGACCATTAATATTGGTTCAACTGCACCGCAGGCAGCAGGAGTAATCCATACTGATTTCGAAAAAGGATTCATCCGTGCCGAGGTGATTTCTTATGAGGATTATGTAACTTATGGTTCAGAAGCTAAATGTAAAGAAGCTGGAAAATTTAAAGTTGAAGGTAAGGAATACGTTGTAAAAGATGGTGATGTCATGCACTTTAGATTTAACGTCTAGTTTTTAACTAGTCAAAAGTCAAAATTGAAAAGTCGAAAGTTAGAAATAGCTTTCGACTTTTTTTTGAACCTAATCCCGCTTTCCGCTTCAAGATTTTCAGCTAAAGTCACTTTTTCTAAGCTCTAAAAGGAGCTTCCGGTGGTCGCTCTTTTAGTGCAAGAAAAAATAGTAACTTTAGCTAAAAAAGCTTTCCGCAGCAATCGGGGGTAATTTTGTAATCTTTGTAAGTCCGATTCAATTAAAAAGTGTAAATTGACTTTAATTTTAAGCGGTTCAAATGAAGCAATTTCTTTTAATAGCAATATCTTTCCTTGTTTTTTCTTGCAAAAAAGCAAATTCGCCAGCAGATGAGAATGTGTTGTATTACGAACAACCACAGCCAATTCATGATGCTGAATTAACTCAAATTCCATTAAAGTTTAGAGGTGTTTTTGTAAATTCAGACTCTGTACACTTAACGATTTCTGAAAAAATGATCCTTAGAGAATTTGATAGAAAATTTAGAATTCACAAAACCGAGTTGGACTCTTTAAAACAAGAATTTGATTTAAAGAACGACAAATACTTTTTTAAAGACGATAACCGTGCTTTTATTTCCAAAAACATTGGTGATTCTATTGAGTTTATGCACACGGAAATGGATACTGTTTTTGTATTCTCAAATACACAAAAAGCAAAAAGATTTAATGGAAAATTAGTACTGAACTACAAGGATTCATTGTACTGGGCAGTAAGTACAATTGATATAGCAAAAAATGCGCTGCATTGGAAAACAATGGGCACCAAAGACGATGTGAGACGAATGGATTCGCTAACTCAGGTTAAATCAATTCCTATTGATTCTTTAACGTATTTGGCAAAACCAACAAGAAATGAATTCAAAACCTTCATTAACTTAAAAAGGTTAAAATCAGATGAAGTGTTTAAAAAATCAAATAAGTAATAGTTACATTATTCACACATAAACCAATCCTATGAAAATAATCGCTTTTGGCGCTAGCAACAGTAAAAACTCAATTAATAAACACTTGGCAACTTATGCAGCAAGTTTTTTTGGTGCAACTGAAGTTCAAGTTATTGATTTAAACGATTATCAAATGCCGCTTTTTAGCATTGATTTAGAAGCCGAAATTGGCCAACATGAATTGGCTAAAGCCTTTTTACAAACGGTTTCTACAGCTGATTTGTTGGTGGTGTCAATGGCAGAGCACAATGGCAATTATTCGGCGGCCTTCAAAAATATTTACGATTGGTGTTCTCGAATTACTCCCAAAGTTTTTCAAGACAAACCAATGCTATTGCTGGCTACTTCGCCGGGAGCACGCGGTGGTGCTTCGGTTTTAGAAATTGCTAAAAATGCTTTTCCGCGCTACGGCGCTGATGTGAAAGCAACTTTCTCGTTGCCTAGTTTTAATGATAATTTCGATCTTGAAAAAGGCGTGATTAAAAATGAAGATTTGGATTTGGAATTGAGAAAATTGATTTTTCTTTTTTAATTGCAAACCGCTGGCTAAATAGCAAAAAAAAAATATACTCGTCTCATTACCCCCGACAGCAGCGGCATCCTTGTGCCTGTGGCATTTATACCGGCACAAGATATAGCGAATGGCGGGAGAGAGTGTCTTGAAAGGAGGATTTTGGTGGTCCTAAATGAAAAAAAGCAAGACTTTTAGAGTGAAGTAAATTCAGGCCCTGATTTCAAAATTGTTGGTGGGGTTTCGTTGTCAATATCATTTTTAATAACTTTGCCAGCATCTGCTTTTTATATAGTTTGAGATGCGCTATATTAGCGCTTTCGAGGGCTAGGCGGATAGCGAAGGCCTAACTGAACGAAGTTAAAATCCACAATTTTTACCATGTCCAATCAAAATCAATATACCGAAGATAATATTCGGTCACTCGACTGGAAAGAGCACATCCGTATGCGTCCCGGGATGTATATCGGGAAATTAGGTGATGGCTCCTCGCCAGATGACGGTATTTATATTTTATTAAAAGAAGTTCTTGACAACTGTATCGATGAGTTTGTCATGGGTTCGGGCAAAACGATTGAGGTAACTATTCGCGACAAAACGGTTTCGGTGCGTGATTACGGCCGCGGAATTCCGTTAGGGAAAGTCGTTGATGTGGTTTCGAAAATGAATACGGGTGGTAAATACGACTCGAAAGCATTCCAGAAATCGGTTGGTTTGAACGGTGTGGGTACCAAGGCTGTCAATGCTTTGTCGAATTATTTTAGGGTAGAATCAGTTCGAGATGACAAGCAAAAAGCCGCTGAGTTTTCGGCTGGAAATTTAGTCCTTGAAGAAGATATAATTGATACCACCAAGCGTAAAGGAACTAAAGTAACTTTTATGCCTGATGAAACCATTTTTAAAAATTACAAATTCCGAATGGAATATGTGATCAAAATGGTCAAAAACTATTGTTACTTGAACAATGGCTTGACGATTATTTTTAATGGCGAAAAATACATTTCGGAAAACGGGCTTCGCGATTTATTAGAAGAAACAATCAATGTCGAAGACCAAGAATACCCAATTATTCACCTCAAGGAACACGATATAGAAATTGCGCTTACTCACAGTAAAACGCAATACAGTGAGGAATACCACTCGTTCGTAAACGGGCAAAACACAACACAAGGAGGAACGCACTTGGCAGCTTACAGAGAAGCCATTGTAAAAACCATTCGTGAGTTTTACAACAAAAACTTCGAAGCATCGGATGTGCGAAAATCGATTGTGAGTGCCATTAGTATCAAGGTAATGGAGCCCGTTTTTGAGTCTCAGACCAAAACCAAATTAGGTTCCACAGATATGGGATCAGATGATGGCACGCCGCCAGTTTCTGTTCGTACGTTTGTAAACGATTTTATCAAGAATAAGTTAGATAACTATTTACATAAAAATCCACCCACTGCAGAAGCGTTATTGCGTAAAATTTTGCAGGCAGAGCGTGAGCGAAAAGAGTTATCTGGAATTAGAAAACTAGCTACAGATCGTGCTAAAAAGGCCAATCTACACAATAAAAAATTACGAGATTGTCGTGCGCACTTGCCGGATACTAAAAATCCTAGAAACTTAGAAAGTACACTTTTTATTACTGAGGGAGATTCGGCTTCGGGATCCATTACCAAATCGCGTGATGTGAATACGCAAGCGGTTTTTAGTTTGCGTGGAAAGCCGCTGAACTCCTACGGAATGAGTAAAAAAATTGTGTACGAAAACGAAGAGTTTAACTTACTGCAAGCAGCCTTGGATATCGAGGACGGTCTCGAAAAGTTGCGTTACAACAATATTGTCATCGCTACCGATGCAGATGTCGATGGAATGCACATTCGATTGTTGTTGATTACTTTTTTCTTGCAATTCTTCCCAGAATTAATCAAAGAAGGACATTTGTATATTTTGCAGACACCACTTTTTAGAGTTCGAAACAAGAAGGAGACCATTTATTGTTACTCTGAAGAAGAGCGAAAAGATGCCATCGAAAAACTAAAACCAAAACCAGAAATCACCCGATTTAAAGGTTTGGGAGAAATTTCGCCAGATGAGTTCAAGAATTTTATTGGAGAAACCATTCGTTTAGATCCTATTATGATGGATAAAAATACGTCGATTGAGCAGTTATTGTCTTTCTACATGGGTAAAAATACACCAGACCGACAAGATTTTATTATTAAGAACTTGAAGGTGGAGCTGGATGCTTTGGTAGAGGAGGTTTAAGATCTTAGTATGTTATTTTTGTTTCAAATGGGTTTTGAAAATTAAATAAATAAAATTTATAATTATGATTTTAGATAAAGAAGAATTAGAAAGCGATATTGAAGTTGAAGAAGGAAATGAAGATGTTATTATCGAAATTCCTTTTGATCCAAACAAAATTAAAGTAGTAACAAAGTCTTATTCTGTTGGACAAATTGTACAAGATTTAGAAGATAAAACGATTGATTTAGATACTGAATTTCAAAGATTACCGGGTTTATGGAATAATGAAAAAAAGAGTCAATTTATAGAATCGTTACTTTTAAATTTACCAATTCCAACATTTTATTTTAATGAAAAAGAAGAAAATAACTGGGAAGTAATTGATGGATTGCAGCGTATAAGCACT
Source organism: Flavobacterium sp. K77 (assembly GCF_021608205.1). Taxonomy (NCBI): domain Bacteria; kingdom Pseudomonadati; phylum Bacteroidota; class Flavobacteriia; order Flavobacteriales; family Flavobacteriaceae; genus Flavobacterium; species Flavobacterium sp. K77. Next base: position 1,201,293 of record NZ_JAKIHO010000001.1, read on the forward strand.
ATATATGCTTTTTTGGTTGAGAAGAATCTTGTTCTAACAGGTTTAGAATTTTTGACAGAATATAATGGTTTTAAATTTGACGATTTACCGAATCCGTTGCAAAAAAGGATTACAAGATTTGGTATAACAATTTATATCATCGAGAAAACAACTCCCGTAGAGGTAAAATTTCATATTTTTAAAAGGGTAAATACCGGAGGTTTAATGCTGACTCCACAAGAAATACGCCATGCCATAAATCAAGGAATACCCGCAGAGTTAATTGCTGATTTGGCTAGAGGTGTAAATAACAACACTTCAGATGGAGCAATTCGTATTCGAAAAAATAGCGACGGAACAGTTGTAGATTTAAAAGCAACGGACGAAGGCAAAGCATTTGTTAAAGTAACAGAAAATCGAATTAACTCAACACGAATGGAAGATCGAGATTTTGTAACAAGATTTGTTGCTTTTTATCTTATTCCATATCAAGAATACAAACCAGATTTAGATTCTTTTTTGAATAAAGGAATGGAAAGAATAAAAGAGTTAAATAAAGCGGAGATTGAAAATTTAAAATTCGATTTTAAAAGTGCTATGAATTTAGCTTATCATATTTTTGGCAATGATGCTTTCCGAAAAAGATTTAGTAAAACAGATAAGCGAAAGCCAATAAACAAAGCACTTTTTGAGGTTTTAAGTGTTAATTTGGCAAAATTATCGTTAGGTAATCGAGAAATAATTAAGGCTAAAAAAAATATTTTTAAGCAAAAATTAATTGAACTTCATAATGCTAAAGACGGAAAGTTTGTGCGATCCATTTCTCAGGGGACAGCACAAAAAGATTTGGTTACACAACGATTTTCCGACATTGAAAGAATTATTAAAGAAACAGTAGAAAATGATTAATTTATTACGAATAGTAAATTTTAAATCGCATAAAGATACAACGGTTCAATTAAAAAATCTCTCTGTATTTTGTGGAGAAAATGGTGTAGGAAAATCTTCCTTAATTCAAAGTCTTTTGTTATTAAAGCAAACACATAATAAAAGTAAGTTGCAAGAACATTTGAGCCTAAATAAACCTCTTTGCGATATCGGAAAAACAAAAGATGCTTTACACGAGTTTAATGATGGCGAAAACAAGAATGAAATTGTTTTTGTTATAGCAGATGAAAATAAGGAATATTCTTGGATGTTTGATGCTTCAAAAGAGTATGACTTTTTGAATAGAATAAATGATATTGATGATAGTTCTGGTTATGAAAATCTTTCACTGTTTACCAATGATTTTCAATATATAAGTGCTGCTAGAATAGCTGAATATGAGTCAGATGATTACGAAGTTTCATCCAATAAACAAATTTCTATCAGGTTAGGAAAGGGAGAACTGACTGCCCACTTTTTATATGAATATCAAAAAGATTTAAAAGTAAATCAAGATTTACATCATTGGTCAGAAAGCGACCCATACTTATTGAGTCAGGTTACGGCTTGGGAAAGAGAAATAAGTAAGGGGGTAAATGTTCTGCCTAAAAAAGTTGGGGAGAATTATGAAATTAGATACAGTTTTGATGTGCCAGATTATGGGCAAACACAAGAGTTTTCTTCATCTAACGTTGGTTTCGGACTTTCTTACACTCTACCTATTCTAGTAGCTATCCTTTCAGCCAAGAAAGGTGCTCTAATTATCATCGAAAATCCAGAGGCACATTTACATCCAAAAGGAATTTCAAAACTTAATGAATTGATATGTTTGGCATCGCAAGCAGGCATTCAAATTATTATAGAAACACATTCGGATCACATTATTAATGGAATTTTAGTGCAATCTAAATTATTCGAAGAGACTAAAAGAGGAATAGATAAAGATAATGTTAGTATTTATCAATTTGAAAGAGATGAAAATTATCATTGTTCTGTAGCTAATAAAGTGGAAGTGAAAGAAGGTGGAAGAATTAGCTTTGCACCAGAAGGATTTTTTGATCAAAGTACAATTGATACTGACTTTTTATTTGACTTATAATAATGGAGCATAATTTTGTGTTTTATATAGATGATATTTTTTTTACTGAAGGATTGGATATTGAAACTATCAAAAATTTTCAGATGTTGTTTGAAGTGCCTCTCCAAGTAAATATTCAAACATTTTATAACAAATTAGCATTCCAAGATGCAATGAAAAATATTGAAGGGGATAACTACAAACCAAGATTTAAAGATAAAATAAAAGATGTTTTTGGTAAATTTGAAGGTGTTGAAAATTTTATTTATGAAGATAATAAAATCAATATTAACTTTTCAAAAACAGTTAATGAGGAAATAGGTCAATTCAATAATGCTCAACAAGTATGGTCTTTTATAAATTCAAAATTGCCAAAAAGGAATTTCAATCCAAATTATACAAAACATGGTAGGAGAAAAAATAATGGAACCTTAATACTTGCACAAAGTGGTGAATCACAATTATTAACTACGGATGAAGAATCACAAGATTTGCTTGATTTCGCAATTTTTGATTTAAGAAAAAGAGCTAGTTTTCATGTGAATTTTGACGATTTATCAAACCAAAAATACATATTATTTCCTGATGAAAATACAAATGAAAATACATTTCACGCTTTTCATCTCGACGAAAATTTATGGAATGTGAAAGTTCCAACTTCCATTAGAAAATATTTCAATAAATGAAAGACGAAGAAGACGATAACATCATTCCAAACGAAGACGAGAATAACGAACAGTCGAATGAGACCACGAGTGAATCTGGTTTCGAAGACATAAAAACCTCGAGTGGCATGCAGCATTTTTACGAAAACAATAACGAAGAAGGCGATACCATAACCAAGGTTACGGGCATGTACAAAGACTGGTTTCTGGATTATGCTTCGTATGTAATTCTGGAACGCGCCGTACCAGCTATTGAAGATGGTTTCAAGCCCGTTCAACGCCGTATCATGCACTCGCTTAAAGAGTTGGATGACGGTCGTTATAATAAGGTAGCCAATGTAGTAGGGCATACCATGCAGTATCACCCACACGGAGATGCGAGTATTGGTGACGCCATGGTGCAAATTGGTCAAAAAGATTTGTTGATTGACTGCCAAGGAAACTGGGGAAATATCCTAACAGGTGATGGTGCTGCGGCTTCGCGTTACATTGAGGCGCGTTTGTCTAAGTTTGCTTTGGAGGTTTTGTATTCTCCAAAAATTACCGATTGGGGTGTTTCGTATGACGGTCGTCGTGCAGAACCAAACAATCTTCCGGTAAAGTTCCCTTTGCTTTTGGCACAAGGAGCAGAAGGTATTGCTGTAGGACTTTCCACGAAAGTGTTGCCGCACAATTTCAACGAATTGCTCGATGCTTCGGTTAAAATATTAAAAGGAAAATCATTTACCTTATATCCAGATTTCTTGACGCAAGGTATTGCTGATGTATCGAATTACAATGACGGAATGCGTGGCGGACGTGTACGCGTTCGTGCTAAAATTGCCCAGTTGGATAAGAATACGTTGGTGATTACTCAAATTCCGTTTTCGACCAATACGACTACTTTGATTGATAGTATTTTGAAAGCTAATGAAAAAGGCAAAATTAAAATCAAAAAAATTGAAGACAATACTGCTGCCGAAGTTGAAATTTTAATTCATCTTTTTCCAGGAGTTTCTCCAGATAAAACCATTGATGCCTTGTTTGCCTTTACAGCTTGCGAAACATCAGTTGCGCCTTTGGGCTGTGTGATTGAAGATAACAAACCTTTGTTTATTGGAGTGTCTGAAATGTTGCGTATTTCAACACACAGAACAGTTGATTTATTAAAACAAGAACTCGAAATTCAGCTTGAAGAATTAAAAAATAAGTGGCATTTTTCTACGCTCGAAAAGATATTTATTCGAGAAGAAATGTACATCGATTTCAAATTGTATTCGGATAGAGAATCGCTTTACAAATACTTATACGATCGTTTTGAGCCTTTCAAAAAATCATTTGTCAGAGAAATTAATGATGACGATTTACAGCGCTTAACGCAAATTCCGATGATTCGTATTACACGCTTTGATTCGGATAAGGCTGACGATATGATTGCCAAGTTAGAAGCTGAAATGCAAGAAGTAGAGCATCATTTAGCGAACTTAAATGACTTTGCAATTGCTTATTTCACAAAGTTAAAAGAGAAGTACGGTAAAGGACGCGAACGCCAAACCGAATTGCGCATTTTTGATGATATCGAAGCAACAAAAGTAGTCTTACGCAACACCAAACTGTATGTCAACCGCGAAGAAGGTTTTGTGGGTACGAGTTTAAAGAAAGACGAATACGTTACTGATTGTTCTGATATTGACGATGTTATTGTGTTTATGCGCGATGGAAAAATGATGATCACCAAAGTCGATGCAAAGACTTTCGTAGGAAAAGATATTATTCACGTAGCTATTTTTGACAAAAGCGACAAGCGTACGATTTACAACTTGATTTACCGCGACGGAAAATCGGGTCCATCGTACATCAAACGTTTTAATGTATCGGGCGTTACGCGTGATAAAGCGTATGATTTAACCAATGAAACTGCCGGATCTCAAATAGTATACTTTTCATGCAATCCAAACGGAGAGGCTGAGGTAATTACCATTTTGTTGCGTCAGGTGGGAACGATCAAAAAATTAAAATTTGATATTGACTTTGCTAACTTAGCCATCAAAGGGCGAAGTTCAAAAGGAAATTTAGTCACCAAATACCCAATCAAAAAGATTGAACTGAAAGAAAAAGGAATTTCTACTTTGTTGCCTCGTAAAGTCTGGTTTGACGATACGGTACAACGTTTAAATGTAGACGGACGTGGCGAATTACTGGGTGAATTCAGACCTTCAGACAAAATTTTAATCGTGTCGCAATCAGGTAAATTAAAAGTGATTACACCTGAATTAACCACACATTTTGATCAAGACATGATTGTTTTAGAGAAATGGAATCCTAAAAAACCTATCTCGGCTATTTATTACGACGGCGAAAAAGAACGCTATTACATCAAACGCTTTTTAGTAGAAACCGAGAACAAAGAAGAAGCTTTCATCTCAGAGCATGCTAATTCCAGACTCGAAATTGTTTCAACCGATTATAGACCCGTGGCTGAATTGATTTTTGCAAAGGTAAAAGGCGTTCAAAAAGAAAATCAAATTGTAGACGTAGAGGCTTTTATCGCCGTAAAAGGATTCAAAGCACAGGGTAATCAATTGACTACTGATAAATTAAAACAAGTCAATTTGCTAGATCCACTGCCGTATGAAGAACCCGTAGAAGAGGTTCCTGAAACAGCTGTTTTAAGCGATGAAGACGCCGGTCCGGTACAACTTGACGATGATGGTCAAATCACCATGAGTTTAGATTAATTTATTCTCCATAAAAAATGCCCCCAAACAGTGTTACACTACTTGGGGGCATTCTATTAATAAATGAATTCGAATTCACTTCTCACAACTCACCATTCACAACTCACCATTCACTTCTCACAACTCACTCTCACGATTCACTTCTCACGATTTACTTTTACTTTTATTCATTTTCATATTCAGTACTTCTACTAATAATGAAAACGAAATCGCAAAGTACAAGTAACCTTTTGGCACAGGAGTCACATGACTTCCAAAGATCAAAGCGTTAGATAAATGCGCACTTTCAGTAAGTAGCATCATCCCAATTAAGATCAAAAATGACAATCCCAAAATTTGAATCGACGGATGTTTGTTTACAAAATTCCCAACAGGAACTGCAAACTGCATCATTATAAGTACCGAAATTACTACAGCAGTAATCATTATATAAAGAGCACCTTCAACGCCATTGGTCATTCCCACGGCAGTTAAAATACTATCAAAAGAAAAGACAAGGTCAATTAAAATAATCTGAAAAATTACATTTTGAAACGATTTAGTAGCCGCTTTTCCAAGCTCTTTTTCTTCATGGCCTTTTTCGTCCACTTTCTCTCTAATTTCGTTGGTGCTTTTGTAAATTAAGAACAATCCACCGCCAAACAGAATCAAACTCTGTCCTGTAATTCCTGCCGAAAACCAAGGCAAATCAATATGAAACCAAGGCTCTTTCATTTGAATCAAAATATTGATACCAAACAATAGTGCAATACGCATGAACATGGCCAAAAACATACCAATTTTGGTGGCTTTTTTGCGTTGTTCTACTGGCAATTTACCCGTTGCAATCGAAATAAAAATAATGTTGTCAATTCCTAATACAATTTCAAGAAAAGTCAACGTTAATAAGGCTACCCAAGCATCTGGGTTCAAAAATACTTCCATTTTATAGTGTTTAAAAGTCTACTTTAATCATTAATTTTAGTTACCGTACCGCGTTGCTTAGCATCGGAGCCTACCATCCCGAATTCAAATGTGTAAGAATCCTTAGTAGTGGTTAAAATTTTCATACCAATCGCTTTTTCTTCGGCCATATTTTTTGGATGCAATTTGAGCAAAACATATTCGCAATCATTCACCCATCTAATACTAGCTGTATCTGTTTTTCCCTCAAAAGTTTCAATTTCAATACTGTCGTTGCGCTCAAAAACAGTCGTTTTTTTAACGCCATCTACCTCGTATTCAAACTTGAATTTTCCAGTTTTAAAATCCTTACAATTGCGTTCTTGCTCGTAGCAGGAAGCCAACATAAAAATACTTACTAATGCAATAATTTTTTTCATTCTTAATTTTTTTTAGAACCTATTCCAGCTGTTCGTTACAACGTGCTGCGTTTTTTGCTTTTTTTCTACTGTCCCAAAAGGAGCTTCCGTTGGTCGCTCTTTTTGGCCAAGAAAAAGAACGCAAAAAATAGCAACCCTGTTTTCACTGCCATCTGGGGTAAAATTAAACTATTTTGATATCATATTTATCCAATAATCCCACAATTCCTTGCGCCGAAAATTTGGCTTTGCGCATAGGGTTGTATTCGGGGTCAATTTTATAATTGCTTGCTTTGGTAAAATCTACCGAGGCTAGTTGCGTATTGTTAAAAATTGCGCCTTCCAGTATACTGTCTTCAAAACTAGAGCTCGTAAGAGTACTGCTAACAAAACTAACTTCCTTGAGGGAACAGGCAATAAAATTAGTTTTCGGCATTTTTTTATTGGCAAAAGAGGCGTAATCTAGATTGCAATCCTGAAAACTAACTTGAAACAAAAAATCAGCACATTGGTCAAAAGCAATGCCTAGCAATTTGCAATTGGTAAATTGTACGTTTTTTAAACTGCAGCCAGCGGTTTGAATTAGTGCTAAATTACAATCGATAAACTCACAATCCATAAAAGTGGTTTGTGACCAATTGCTTGAAGAGAAGTCGCAGTTAGTAAAAACACAATCTTCAAATTCACGGTTGGTGAGTTTGTAAGAAGGCAGCACGATTTTATCGAATTTTTTCTGAAAATAGAGTAACTCTTCCATTAATCGTTAAATAAGCTTTGCATGATTATTTTTAGGCCTTTAAACATGCAGTACATCGCGGCACCGCAGGCTGTAATACCTATAGCAAGAATTAAATAATGCCAAACATTTCCTTGGTTCATGAAGGCATTGTAAATCAAGGACGGTCCTATAAATAGTAACGGCAACGAACCCGCTAAATATTTAACTCCTTTGGATAAAAGTACTCTGTTGGTGCTCATAGTGATAGTTTTTGCAGTTTGTAATTTTGAGGTCTTAGTTTTTGCAACTTTTAAACATAAAACAATATTTTCGTTAATTTGAAAAAGGAAATCGTTGGTATTGCGTATTAACAGTTGTCGTTTTATGTTGTTTATATCAAAATTCTAATTATTAACCAAAACGCCAAAAATATGTATCCAATTGTTAAAATGCGATTTCCTTGTTTTCTGTCATTTTCTGAATAAGCATAAATTCGGTTTCCATTAGGCAATGTTTTTTTATAAGTTAATAAATGCCACCCAATAAAAATTCCCAATAATCCGCCTAAAAAAGCAGTTATATATCCCAAAATTATGTATCCTTTTTGTCCTTCTTCTGGTTTTGATAATTCTATAATTCTCTGCCTTTTTATTTCTTCAATTTTTTCTGGCGTAATTTCTTTGCCTTTATCTTTAAGTAATTTTTTAGCAAGATAAATGTCAAACTTGTTCCATTCATCACTTTTTGTAATAACTTCAATTAATTCGTCGTCGTTAAAACTCAATAAGTAGTAATCTTTATCTATTTCATTTGTTTCGTTTTCCGATTTATCTGCAAGTATCTTGTTAGCTTTTTCAAAGTCATTTTTCTTGAGCTTGATACAGTATTCTTTTCCAAAGCCATTGTTGGCAAAAGTTGGGTCGAAACTTAAAGAATTATCTACTAATACAAATTCAATATTTTGTCCAGCTATCAATTCGCCAAATTCTTTTGCGGAATTTTGGTCATTAAATTTTTCAAATGTGATAAATTCTTCGTTCATCGCTGTTTTAGTTTCTTGAATTGATTATTTTGCAGGATACAGGAAGCTATCTACGACTTTGATGCAACATAATTCAACACCGCTTGTCTTACGCTTTTATGTTCCAACAATAAGGCAGATGCTTGCTCATAGGTAACTAGAATTTCGTCCATGATCATTTTAATGCCACGATCAACAAGTTTGTTGTTGCTGAGTTGCATATCAACCATTTTGTTTCCTTTTACTTTTCCGAGCTGAATCATGCTTGTAGTCGAAATCATGTTTAGCACTAGTTTTTGCGCTGTTCCGGCTTTCATGCGTGAACTTCCGGTTACGAATTCAGGACCTACAACCACATCAATTGGGAATTGTGCGGTTTTAGAAAGTGGACTGTTGGCATTGCACGAAATGCTTCCGGTTGTTATGTTATTTTGGTTGCAAGCCTGTAAACCACCAATTACGTAGGGCGTAGTGCCTGAAGCAGCGATTCCGATAACGACATCGTTGCTATTGATTTTGAAAGCTTGTAAGTCAAGCCAAGCTTGTGTGGCATTGTCTTCGGCGTTTTCAACGGCTTTGCGTATCGCAGCATCGCCACCTGCAATGATACCTACAACCAAATCAAATGGAACTCCAAAAGTAGGCGGACACTCGGAGGCGTCAACTACTCCTAATCGGCCGGATGTTCCTGCGCCTATGTAAAACAAACGCCCGCCTTGCTGCATTTTGCGCACAATTTCTTGAACTAACGCTTCTATTTGCGGGATGGATTTTGCCACTGCTTGTGGTACGGTTTGGTCTTCTTGGTTGATGTTGGTTAACAATTCCTGAACCGACATTTTTTCTAAATGGTCGTATTTGGAGGCTTGTTCGGTGGTTTTTGTAAATTCCATTGCTACTATATTTTGAGTGCCAAAGCACAAAATTTTCTATTGATTCGGGTCGCGCGTGAGGGATAAAAGCGGAAATCCTTTTATCATGCAGCGGTAGCGAAATGAAAAAAGATTGCAACGGATAGCCCGACCGCCTTTTTTTGGCGGGCACGCCCACCTTGTAAATTTATAAAAAATATGCCAATGCAATACCAATTACAATCATGGAAACCTTGGCGATATTGAATTTGTGGCCCTCGCTACTTTCAAAAATAATGGTGGAGGAAATGTGAAATAAAATTCCGATCACAATGGCGGTTAGCTCGGCGTAATACTGATTTAAAATAGGCAGGTAATCCGATAAAAAGGTGCCCAAAGGTGTCATGACCGAAAAAGTGATCATGAAGAAAAAGATGGCCGTTTTATTGAGATTTCCGTTAATGAAAAACGTAGTCAAAATAATAGCGATAGGCAGGTGATGTATGGCTATTCCTAATGCTAAATCGTGGTGATGGCTTACCGGAAAGCCTTCCAGAAAGGCATGTATGCACAAACTGATGAATAGCAACCACGGAATTTGGCTCATGCTGGCTTTGCCGTGAACGTGTCCGTGCTCTGCGCCTTTGGAGAAGAATTCTAAGATAATTTGGAACAAAATCCCCAGCATGATAAACAAACCAATATTGCTTATGCTACTTTCGTAAATTTCAGGCAGCAAGTGCATGACTGTTAGCGACAACAAAAACGACCCGCTAAAGGCGAGTAGTAATTTTAAGTTGGTTTTGTTTTTTGGTTTTAGCGCAAGTGCTATGATGTAACCAAGTAAAACAGAAAGTAAGGGCAATAGGTAATTCATGGGCTTTGCTTAACGAATAAATTGTTGTTTTAATCTGCAACTACACTTTCATTTTGTAGCTGTGATACATAACAATCGTTTCCTATTTAAAAATCATAATCAATCGTTCGCTCTCTGTTTTATGGAATTTTTTCAATTTATAATCGCCAAAAAGGTCTAAGAGATAAATTCCAGCTTCTTCCATTAGGTTTTCAAAGTCGATCAGAGTGAGCGCTTTTACTTTTTCGGTAAAATGGTATTCTTGCCCTTGGTCTTGAAATTGAATTTCTTTGTAAATGTGTCCATCCTTCAGGTAACGGGTGATGTGAAAATCGATTCCGTCAACGGTTTTTGTTTCTTCGGGTACCAGTGTGTTCAACACCTGATTAACGTTCATGAAATCAATCACTGCAAAGCCGTACTCAGATAAACTTTCTTTGATGGCTTTTAGGGTTGTTAAATTGTCTTCGTCATTTTCAAAATACCCAAAACTGGTAAAAAGATTAAAGATAGCATCGAATTTTTCTTCAAAAGGAACGCGCATGTCGTGTACTTTGAAGTGCAAATTGTTATTCTCGTTTTTCTTGGCTGTTTCAATGCTGTTGGTTGATAAATCGGCACCCAAAACATCAAATCCTAATTGATTCAAGTAAATAGAATGACGGCCTTTGCCACAGGCTAAATCCAATACTTTGGCTTTTTCGGGTAAGTTGAGGTAGTGCGTTAAATTATCCATGAAAAGCTGCGCTTCTCGGTAATTACGGTCTTTGTAAAGGATGTGGTAATAAGGAGTGTCAAACCAGGAAGTGTACCAATTGGCTTTAGAAAGTTCTTGGTTTTCTTGAGACGTATTTTGATCTGCAGACATTTATTCTTTTTCAATTAATTCGATTGATGCAAATTTAGTGTATTTTTGCAACGAATACTTGATTTTACAATGGAAAATAATTTTAAAATGATTGCCAAAACCTTTTTTGGTTTTGAAGAAATATTAGCAAAAGAATTGCAAATGCTTGGCGCACAAAACGTGGAGCAAGGTGTAAGAATGGTTAGTTTTAAAGGGGATAAAGGTTTTATGTACAAAGCGAATTTGTCTTTGCGTACGGCTTTAAAAATTTTAAAACCTATATATTTCTTTAAAGCCAATAACGAACAAGGTTTGTATCGCGGTATTGCGAGCATGAATTGGTCAAAATTATTGCAAGCCAATCAAACCTTTGTGATTGACACAACGGTGCATTCTACCTATTTTAATCACTCGGAGTTTGTTTCACAAAAATGTAAAGATGCTATTGTAGATCAGTTTAGAGAACGTACGGGACAACGCCCAAGTATTGACAAAGTGCATCCTGATTTGCGCATCAACATTCATATTGACAAAGATCAAGTTTCGGTGGCATTAGATACTTCTGGAAATGCGTTGAACCAACGTGGTTATAGAACGGCGACGAACATAGCACCTATAAATGAAGTGCTGGCAGCGGGTATTTTATTGCTTTCTGGTTGGGATGGGCAATCGGATTTTTTAGATCCAATGTGTGGTTCAGGGACTTTCTTGGCCGAAGCAGCCATGATTGCTTGCAACATTCCGGCGAATATCAACAGAAATCAATTTGCATTTGAAAAATGGAACGATTGGGATAATGACTTATTCGATGCTATCACAGATAGTTTGCTTAAGCGTGTGCGCGAGTTTCATTACACTATAAAAGGCTATGACAAAGCGCCAAGTGCGGTTTTAAAAGCAAAAGAAAACATCAGGAATGCTAACCTTGAGGATTATGTATCGATAAGTGAAGCTAACTTTTTCGATTCGGAAAAAACTTCTGAAGGCAAATTGCATATCGTATTCAATCCGCCGTATGATGAGCGTTTGGATATTCACATGGAAGCATTTTACAAAAATATTGGTGACACTTTAAAGAAAAATTATCCGGGTACGAATGCTTGGATGATTACAGCAAATCTAGAAGCCTTAAAGTTTGTGGGATTGAAACCTTCTCGTAAGATTAAATTATTTAATGCCGGACTAGAAGCTCGATTGGCTAAATACGAAATGTACGAAGGTAGTAAGCGAACGAAATTTGCAGCAGTTGGCAAAGCCGACGGTGAACAAGCAGCAGAAGAGGCTTAATTATATAAGTTGATTTATATTTTCAAAAAAATAAAGAAATGACAAAAAAACAAGTACAAGCATTTGTTTACCAATTGGCTAGTTTTGCAGTTTTATTTATCGCAGCGCGTTACGCCATTGCAGAATACACTAATTTAACTGGGATTTGGATCCCCTTAACCGCATTTGTGATAGGAACATTAGTTGCACCAAAATTTCAAGCTGTCAAAACTAAAGATGGCGAGAAGTTGTATATGAAATGGCTTTTTATAAAAGGATTCAAAGAAATAGGATCGTAGTTGATACTACATCAAAAAAATAACCGCCAATTGGCGGTTATTTTTTTATTACTACTTTTGGTGCTACCTTCTTTTTGAAGATAGGAACAAAATACGTTACGGTATAATTAAATCCAACTCCAAAATTACCATCATAAGTTCGATTGAATCCCGGAATATATAAGTTTGAAAAATTATCAGGTTCTTTATTAGTAACCAATCGGTTTAAACGAAGGCTGAATCCCATAAAAACATTATCAAAAACTTTCGCTTTTATTCCTGCCACTACTTCGATCCAACTTGCTGACAATCCCTCGAATTTTTGTCCAGAAGCTATAGTTGGTGTTTCTTGAAAATACGGATTGGCATTGTAAATTCGATACGAATTCAATTGTTGATTGAAAGTACTAAAGCCGTAGCGCAAACCAATCGAAATGATGTTTTCCATATCCAGCCAATTTTCGTAACCGTTGTAATCAAAACCTACTTTCAAGTACGAACCTTTTGTGGTGAAGTTAACCCGATCGTCATCAGTCGTTTTGTTTTCGTTACCTAATTCAGCTGCTAAAAAATATTTCTTAGTCAAGCGGTAATCTCCAACAAGTTCTAATCCTTTGTAATCACGATCATACAAACCTCTTGTGATTTTGTATAAATCAAGACCTACCCTTACCCCATAACGATCTGTTTTGGGTGGTACTACAGTGGCTTTTTTTACTGTATCATTGATAATTGTATTGCTAAGCGGTTTTTGATTACTAACTGAAGGTGCAGCAGTTTTTGCTTTGGGTGCTTTCGGAATTTCTCCTTTGGTTGTTGTTTCTTGTGCAGTAGTGATCGCTATCGAAAAGAAAAGCAAACTACTAAAAAAAGATTTTAAGGTGTGTTTCATTTTCGTTAGTTATACTGTTTTTTTCAACTGAAATAAATCGGATCCATCTTTGGTTAGCCGCAATCGGATCTGTATGTGTAAAAGGTGTAGTAGGATCTAATGTAAAGTTACTTTTGTAGCCGCACGCTCTTGATACAAATAACTCCTGTGTGCTGTAATCAAAACGGATAATATCCTCGTCAATCAAAGCAGGATTTGCATTTCCGGAGTTGAGTGTCAGGCTGAATGTTGTGGTGGTACCGACAGTTCGCAAGGGCAAAGCAATTTTGCTTGCGCTAGTAGTAGGAGCACCACCGAACAGCAGCGGTTCGGTCATTCCCTGGCCAATGACTCTCAAGTTGGATACGTTTTTTAGCACCGAAGGATTATCGAAATCATAGAATTCGATAATGAGTCGGGGAGTGGTTGGTGTATTCGCATCGCAAATATCATCCTTTTCACAAGATGAGAATACACACGCCAAGAGCATGATGAACACTACTATTTTTTTCATTTGCATATTTTTGTACTTGAGCGCAAACATTTTTTAAGCAAAATTATTGTGGTTACACAGCTAATTTTGACAAAAAATGAAACTGTCGCGTTTATCTTAGCTCTAAAAGAACAACATTTTCAACGTGATGCGTTTGCGGAAACATATCTACAGGACGCACACGCGTTACTTTATATTTTTCATCCATTAAAGCCAAATCACGAGCTTGTGTAGCCGAATTACAACTAACATAAACCACACGTTGAGGCGCAATTTTCATGATTTGTTCAATTACATCTTTGTGCATTCCGTCACGTGGTGGATCAGTGATAATTACATCTGGTTGTCCGTGTTGTGCAATGAAAGCATCGTTAAAAACTACTTTCATATCTCCAACAAAAAACTCACAATTGGTTATTTCGTTTCGTACGGCATTTGCTTTGGCGTCTTTAATTGCATCAGGAACACTTTCTACACCAATTACTTTTTTCGCTTTTTTAGATACGAATTGCGCAATAGTTCCCGTTCCCGTGTATAAATCATACACTACTTCATTACCAGTAAGACCTGCAAAATCGCGGGTAATTTTGTATAATTCGTAAGCTTGATCAGAGTTGGTTTGGTAAAAAGACTTGGCATTAATGCTGAATTTTAAACCTTCCATTTCTTCAAGGATGTAATCTCTTCCTTTGTACAATTCGATGGTTGTGTCGTATAAAGTATCGTTCGCTTTGTTGTTGATTACGAACTGTAAAGAAGTAATTTGCGGAAATTTAGCGTATAAATGATCAAGCAATAATTCTCTTTGTTCTTTGTTATCTTCAAAAAACTGAATCAACACCATGATTTCTCCGGTAGAAGCTGTACGTAACATTAAAGTTCTTAGCAATCCAGCGTGCTCTCTCGGGTTGAAAAATGTTAATCCGTTTGCATTAGCAAAGTCACGTACTTCGTTTCTAATCGCGTTTGATGGATCTTCTTGAAGGTGGCATTTGGTAATATCCAAAATCTTATCCCACATTTTTGGGATATGAAAACCTAAGGCATTGCGGTTCCCTAGATCGTCTGTACTGTCGATTTCGGCTTGAGTCAACCAGCGACTATTGGAGAAAGAAAACTCCATTTTGTTTCTGTAAAAAAACTTCTTCTCAGATCCAAGAATATTTTCGAACTCTGGTAATTCAATTTTTCCGATGCGTTGCAAATGATTTTGAACCTCATTTTGTTTGTAAAACAATTGTTGGTTGTAATTCATGTTTTGCCATTTGCATCCTCCGCAAACACCAAAATGCTCGCACACAGGATCAACGCGATGTGTTGAATATTCATGAAAATGTACTGCTTTGCCTTCGTAATACGCTTTGCGTTTTTTAAAGGTTTGTACATCAACTACATCACCCGGAACTACATTCGGGATGAAGATTACTTTACCATCAGGAGCTTTTGCTACTGATACGCCTTTTGCACCAGCATCAAGGACTTTTATTTGATGAAAGACAACTTTGTCTGTATTTTTCTTAGCCATGCTGCAAAAATAAGGGATTGAATGGTTTTTTGAATTTAAATTGTGAAATATTTTTAAGTCCTATTTTTTTTCAAGTAAAGGATGTACCTGCTTCATGGAGTTTTTAACTTTGATAAATTTATTGGATTGCTGTGTAATTTAACAATTTTAGTCAATTTGTGCTTTTTGTCATACTACAAAAACCAATTAGTTAATTTCATCGTACGTCATTTCAATCACCATAAAAGCTTTAACTTTTTCTTATGATTTAAATCAGAAATAGCTTATTGTATTTAATTATTTTCGTTTAGCCTCCATTTTTACATTTAAAATATATAAGATGCATTTTTACAGTCAGTTATCAAAAATTTCTTTTCTTAAAAAAAGGTATGCCTTCAAATTTTTGTTTGTTGCATTTGTTGGAATTCACTTGCCTTTAATTGGATTGGTGTTTTTTGTGCTTTTTGGCAAAGAGCATTTTACGGCAGAGTCTGCAATTTATTTTATTCTAATTGTTACTTTGCTTGCCACATCCATCACTTTATGGACGCTAAAATTGTTAATAAAACCTATTGAGCTTGCTTCTAAAGCACTCCAAAAATATCGTAAAAAAAGAATTATTCCGCAGTTGCCCATTGATTTTCAAGATGAGGCAGGGTTGTTATTGGCAAATATACAAAGTGCTGTAATTGAAAATGAGCGTTTTATTGATGATAAGCAAGATTTGGTTTATCTTTTATCACATGATCTTAGAGCTTTTGCTGCAAATGCAAAGACACTTGCGACTTTAATTATTGACGAAAAAGGATCAGAGGAGGTAACAGAATATGCGCAGTTGATAGAGGTATCAATGACACAACAATTGGAGATGATTGGTTCTTTTATTAAACTGATTCACACGGAGGATGAGGTGACTAAAAAAAGTAAAAAATTAATTTCTGTTCCTCTTGAATCTCTTGTTGCACAAATCCAACTTGAAATGGAGGCGAAATTAAAATCTAAAAATATTGTATTTCAGAAAAATGTTATACTACAATCAGTTAAGCTTAAAGTTGATATTGATTTGCTTACCAGAGTTTTAGTTAATGTAGTAGATAATGCGCTAAAGTATTCATTTGAGAACAGCCATATTGAGTTTGCTATTTTTGAGGCTAACAAAAGAATTATTTTTGAAATAAAGGATTATGGTATTGGTTTTGATCCCAACAAAGTGCCTGAACTATTTCAAAAATTCACAAGTAAAAGCAGACTTGGTACTGCAGGAGAGCATTCTACAGGTATTGGGTTGTATCTTTGCAAAAAAATAGTAGAAAAATTTAACGGAGAAATTTCTGCTGTAAGTTTAGGGGTGAATAATGGAGCTACATTTACAATTAGCTTACCTAGTTTTGACTAAAATGTTTTTATTTAGAAAGTTTAAATTATCTGTTTTTGAGAGAGAAAAGCCTTGCTGATGCTCTTGTTGTGCACCAAATTGGCTGATTTTAAACCTCACAATTTTTTGTTTGGGAAAATTTTATTTTCGTTACAATTACTACGTATTATCATTGTTTAGCTGAAATACTTTTTCGTGTTTTAAAGTATTGTGGACTATGCATTCTTGGCTTGAGTTCCATTCTATGATTTTCTGCTGCGAAATTTTCTTTTTTTCAAGGTCAGGATTTGTTTTAAGAGCTATGATACTGATGCCAATGAATACAAAATTATGGAAGGCATGCATCAAAAATCCAGTCCAAAAGCCGTGACGAACTCTTAAGTACCCAATTACTAGTCCTAATACTATTTGTGGTGCCACTATAATAGGCGAAAGTAAAAGGATTGCAGGGGTTATTTCAAAATTTACGAGATGAACAAGGCCAAATAGCAGTGCCGAAAAGTAGAAAATCTTCGGGTAAAACCGAGACCATTTGCTGTTCATAGCCAAATCGAATTGTGCTGCTTTTTCCCTATCAAAAAAAAGTTGACTAAATCTGATGCTTGTTCCAATTAATAAATTCGTTTCATAGCGCAAATAAAGTCTAAAAATAAGTTCTTCAAATAAAGGGGCAATAATCACAACGAGAAAAAAAAGTGCTGTTGTTGGTACAGTTTTTAATAAGGTTTCGATGGAGTGATTATCTGTATTAATTAATTTAGCAGTTTCTAAACCGCTAATAATTAAAATCAAAACGAGCATTACAGGTATTTCAAGTAAAAAAAACGAAAGAACAATTTTAAACTTTGATGCAATTGTTGTAGGCAAAGAAACTTCGTCTGTTGGGTTCTTTAAAAATGATAAAAATTGAAGTAGTTGCTTATTGATGAAATCTGACATTGACAAGGTTTTAATGATTCTTAAAAGTTTTGAAGTCGAACTGTTCCTTACAAAGTTAATTATTTTACTACAAAATATGATTGAATGTTTGTTTTACTTTACTAATTCTTTTTTTTGTATTTATTAATTTCTATGATGATTTGTTGAACATCGCTAAGTCAAATTTGTGTTAAAAAAAAGTTTTTAAAGAGTTGGTTTAAAGACTTCCGTCTATCTTTGATAAAACACATGAACTAAAAACAAACTATTATGAAAAGAAATGCAACCGCCGTTTGGAAAGGCACTTTAAAAGAAGGAGCTGGTCACTTGAGTACGCAAAGCACTGTTCTGCACGATACACAATATTCATTTAAATCAAGGTTTGATGAAGGAGTAGGTACAAATCCCGAAGAATTGATTGCGGCAGCGCATTCAGGGTGTTTTACGATGCAATTAACCGCTTATATTTCAGAAGCTGGTTTTGCAATAGACCAAATAGAAACTAAGTGCGATATTGATTTTGTTGATGGAGCCATACAAACCTCTCATTTAACTGTGCAAGCAAAAGTACAAGATATAACCGAGGATGCTTTTCAAGAATTAGTAACAAAGGCAGAAAAAAACTGTCCGATTTCAAAGTTATTAAACGCAACTATATCAAGTACTGCAACACTTATCAAGTAGAACGATGTATTTTAAAAAAAAAGGCTCAAAATCAGTATGAATTTGAGCCATTTTTTTTTGATTTTATTTTAAACTTCTTTGAATAGCTTTGGTTGCTAGTGGAGCCATGGCTTGGTATCCTATTTTATTGGGATGCACACCATCTCCAGAATAAGCTAAAGGGAGTCCGTTGCGATCGTCTTTCATTGCGGTAAAATAATCGATGTATTCAATTTGGTTCGCGTTGGCGTAGGTTTTCAGCATTGTATTAAGAGCAATAACTTTTTCAGCTGGATTTTGATTGGGTTTCCAAGGAAAATCGTATGCAGGCAATACACTGCATAATATTACTTTGATGTTATGACTTTTAGCGAGTTCCGCCATCGAAAAGATGTTATCAGCAATCATTTCAATAGTTGATGGTCCTGTGTTACCTGCAATATCATTGATTCCTGCTAAAATATGCACTACTTCCGGTTTCAATGCAATAACATCTGCTCTAAAACGCACCAACATCTGCGGGGTTGTTTGTCCGCTAATGCCTCTGTTAATATAGTTTTTTCCTGAAAAAAAATCAGAATCTGTTGCGCTCCAAAATTCGGTTATGGAGTCGCCCATAAAAACAATTCGTCCTTGGTTCTTGTTAGTAGTGACAAGTGCAGCGTTTTGTGACTGGTATTTACTGAAATTTGGCCAATCTTGACCTTGAGCTGTAGTTGTCATGACAAGTAAAATAAGAATTGGAATAAATTTGCTGATTTTCATAAATATAAAGGTTTGCAAAAATTACTGTTGTAGATGGTCACTATTAATCAAACAAGTCAGATGATAGGTATCTGTCGCCGCGGTCACAAATAATGGCTACAATCACTCCAGATTCGATTGATTCGGCAATTTTACAAGCAGCCGCTACCGAGCCGCCACTACTCATACCCGCAAATATGCCTTCTTCTCGTGCCAAACGTTTGGTCATAGCTCTCGCTTCTGCTTCTGTAATTTCAATTGTAACATCAACTTTACTTGCATCGAAAATTTTCGGCAAGTATTCTTGAGGCCATTTTCTAATACCCGGAATTTGAGATCCATCGCTTGGTTGCGCGCCCACAATTTGAATAGCTGGATTTTGCTCTTTCAAGAAGGTTGAGGTTCCAATTATTGTTCCTGTTGTTCCCATGGCCGCCACAAAATGAGTTACGGTTCCTTCGGTATCGCGCCAAACTTCTGGTCCAGTGGTATTGTAGTGTGCTTTCCAGTTGTCATCATTGGCAAATTGGTTTAGCATAACATAGCCGCCTTTGGCTACTTTTTGGTCTGCATAATCTCTTGAGCCAATGATTCCCGTTTCGGCTGGAGTTAAAGTAACCGTCGCTCCATAAGCTCTCATCGTCAGAGTTCGCTCAATTGTGGAGTCTTCTGGTAATACCAGTTCGATTTCAATATTAAAAAGTTGCGCTATCATGGCTAATGCAATTCCGGTGTTGCCACTTGTAGCTTCAATAAGCTTGTCGCCTTTTTTGATGTCACCGCGATCTAGTGCCGCTTTGATCATATTGTAAGCTGCTCGGTCTTTTACACTACCGCCAGGATTATTTCCTTCTAACTTTAATAAAAGTTTGACGTTTTTATTTTTTACTAAGTGACTTGATTCGACTAAAGGCGTGTTGCCAATTAATTGAAGTAAGGGGTATGCTTTCATTGGATATAATTTGTAATGCACTTTTTATCTTTCATTTTACTCATAGCAATTGTAAAGTCATCTTCAACTTTTGAGAGATGATTTGGTCTATTTTATTTGAAAGATTTTTTGACTTGCTTTTATTTTTAAAATTTAGATCGTTGCGATCTTTTGCAAAGGTATTGAACAATTTTTATACAGCCGTACGCTTACGCAAAAAGTGAAACACGAATTCAATTCAATTTGTTAAAAAAGGTCTTTACAATCAAAAAGAATTTGTGCGTATGCGAATAAATTTCGCGGCAAGTTTTTCTCGAAAAAATGAATTTTAAAAATGTTTGTAGTAATAACCAGCTATCATTATCGATACGTTAATGACCGCTAAAACAAAAATCATTTTTGAGTAATTCCCTTTTTTATGAACAGCATTTAGAAGTAGCGAAGCAATGAAAATTAAGCTCGTAAAAATGGCTGGATACATTTCGAAAGAGGCTTGAAATTCTCCTTGTAATAGCAAGAATAAACTGCGCTGAAAACCGCAACCCAAACACTCAATTCCAAAGAGTGTTTTGCTTAAACAAGGTAACATGAATTTTTGTATTTCTTCGAGTTCCATATGGTACAATAGTACAAAAAAAAGAGAAACTTTTTTGAGAATAAAGGAGGCAATTTTAAATTCAGTACTTTTGGAAACTGATATTTTAAAGATGAAAAAAATAGTACTTCTGATAATGGTGGTTGCAATAGCTATAGCTTTCAACGAACAGGTGAGCAAAGAAAAAAACGTGTACATAATGGTGGTTGCAATTCTAGTTTTCATGTTTGGCATGATGCGATTAAGCGCTAAAACACCAAGTAAAAATCAAGATAAAAAAGAAGAGCATGATAACTAAAGGCGATCGAGTAGAGGTATTAGATGATGCCATCAGCGGACGCGTGTTGAGCGTTCAAAATAACCAAGTTACAATAGAAACTGAGGATGGTTTTACGATGACATTTTTTGTCAATGAAGTTATTAAAGTAAACGATTCCAGTAATTTACTTAATGATATTAAAAGAATTAATGTAAGTGAGATTGCGAAGGAAAAAGAAATTCCAAAACCGAGAAGTTTTGTAAAAGAAAAGAAATCGAAGCACGAAATTGCCGCTCCAGAATTCGATTTACACATCGAAAAGTTGGTCCCGAACAAACGTGGTATGTCAAATTATGATATCTTGACCTTGCAAACAGAAACGGCCAAGAGGCATATTGAATTTGCAATCAGAAACAGAATTCCGAGAATCATTTTTATTCACGGAGTTGGTGAAGGAATTTTAAAATCGGAGTTGGATTTTTTGCTGGGTCGCTATGATAACATCGATTTTAGAGATGCCAATTATCAAAAATATGGCTTAGGTGCAACTGAAGTTTTTATCAAGCAAAGTGCGATGTAAAAGCTTTTTTATTGTTTTTTTAGAGCATAAAAAAAAATCCCAAATTCTAGTTTTATGGTATTAAATACCTCCTAGAATTTAGGATTTTTTAGCTCAAAAAAGCAGTGTTTTTTTAACCGATTTTCACTCTTAATTTGTGGTTAAAAGTTCGCCATAAATGTAATTGTCACCCAGTAAAAAATCATTATTTCCTTTCTTCATTTTGACCTTTTTTAATACAATCGTATGTTTAAATCCGTTACCAAAAGAGGTTGTTGTCACTTCAATTATTCCGCTAGTATTGGCAACTCCAGCTACGCCTAACCACTCTTCATTCACTACAGGTGTAGCAGGATATGTAGGGTTGCAGAAATAGTCGTCAGTTAATAAACCGCCAAATAATTGGTAAGTAAGTTTGTTTGTTGTAGTACTAATTAATGCTGTTCTTGGAGTATTTAAAGGTGTCGGTGTATTGCTTATCAGGCTTGGGTCGATGTCCAAAATTAGCGCTTCAGCACTATTTCTGTCGTACAATTGTTTGGATGTTGGGCATTGCTTTAATACTTTGGTGAATGAAAATGGCAAAGGTGTTGCGGTAGTTTTGTAGTCTCCAAAAAAGAATGTTGGATACGTTTGGGGAGCACTATCAGTCTTTGTAAATTCGATGTTTTTAAAGCTGATGTTGTGATTATATCCTGTAATTCTATTGCTGTTATCCGTAGTATTTGGTTCCTTATTGGCTTTTGTATTGATTACTATTATTCCTTTTGTGGCTATCCATTCGTTTATGACAATAGGTGTCGCAGGAGGTATGGTTTCGCATAGCGTTGCTGATGTCACTGGTCCGTTATAAAAACGATAAAGCACGCGGTTAGAAGAGTTGATCGTGATTTCTTGACTTCCTTCTTCAGTAGGAAACGTAATCCCACTGGCATCAAAAATCAAAGCCTCATTATCTTTTGTTTTATAAATGATGTTGTTAGTAGCACATTTGGTAGGTGTACCATCTTCAAAACTAATGTCTTCAATAACTATATCTCCGTCATCACAGCTGTTAAACAGCAGGGCTAGCGTTACTAGGCTCAATATTTTTTTCATTTTTTTCGTCTATTTGTAACAAAAATATAATTTTTAATCTGTATCGAATCGATTCCGTTTCAAAATTCCCATTTTTAACAAGATATTGTGTTAAGTGAATGTTTATTTGACCTCAATAGTTTGCTGTTACAAAGGAGTTCGCTTGCGGATTTAGCCAACATAAATGAGTATCTTTGCACTTATTTTATATCTTACATGGGACGAAATACGTATTATGCGGCGGCCTTTGCGGCTTTCTTTATTTGGGGTTTTTTTAGTTTTGCTCTCAAACCTTTGCAAGATTATCCCTCACTCGATATATTGTTTTACCGCGTTTTTTTTAGTGTAGCTACAATGATTTTGATCAACGTACTTTTTAGGAGAAAAGTAGTTGTACAAAATTGGTATTATTTGCGTTCATTGCCCTTGGCGGAGCGGCGCAATGCAATTGTGATGACCTTGGGTGGAGCTGTTTTTTTATCAAGCAATTGGTTCATTTATATTTTTGTAATGAACCACGTTAGTGTTAATGCGGCTTCATTAGCTTATCTAATTTGTCCTATATTGACGACTGTATTCGCCTATTTTTTACTTAAAGAGCAACTAAGTAAGTGGCAATGGTTTGCTGTTTTTATCAGTTTTGTGAGTTGCCTATTGTTGGGTTATGGTCATTTTAGTGCTATTTTTTATAGCCTTCTAACAGCGGCTACTTATGCGTTTTATATTATTAGTCAACGAAAAAACACTGCCATTGATAAGTTTTTTGGACTTACTTTACAACTGAGTTTTACTGCGCTGATTTTGGCTCCCTTTTATCCTACTTATAGTGGAGCTGTTCCTACTGAACCATTGTTTTACGGGTGTATGGCACTAATTGTTGTGTTTTTTACGGTTATTCCCTTGTTTTTAAATTTATATGCACTTAAAGGAATAAGTTCTTCGGCAGTTGGAATCATGATTTATATTAATCCAATCATCAATTTTTTACTAGCTATTTTTTATTACAAAGAACAAGTAAGCTTCGTACAACTATTTTCGTATTTCCTAATTTTGGTTTCGATTGTAGTTTTTAATGAAAAGTTATTGTTTGCTAAAAAGAAATCCAGTTTGGTATAACAACGTTATTTATTTGACCCAATTAGTATCTATCACCATGAATAAAGTATATCTCGATAATGCTGCTACCAGCGCCTTAAGACCTGAAGTAATTCAAGAAATGACCCGTGTTTTGACCCAAGAATATGGTAATCCATCGTCTACGCATAGTTCTGGTAGATCTGCCAAAAACACCTTAGAATTAGCTCGAAAATCGATTGCAAAAAACTTAAATGCAACAGCGCAAGAGATTATTTTTACTTCAGGTGGTACCGAAGGAAACAATTGGATTATTCGATCGGCGGTGCGTGATTTAAAAATAACCCGTATTATAACCAGTAAAATTGAGCATCATGCGGTTTTACATGCAGTTTTGGCATTGCAAAATGAATTTAAAATTGAAGTTGATTACGTGAATTTACAAGCCGATGGTAGTGTAGATTTGACTCATTTAGTTGAATTACTTAGTCAGGAACGCAAAACCCTCGTAAGTTTAATGCATGTAAATAATGAAATTGGTAGCATACTTGATTTGCATCGTGTAGGTGTAATATGTCAAGAGCATTCTGCTTTGTTTCATACAGATGCAGTTCAATCAGTAGGGAAATTACCGATTGATGTGAGTCAGTTGCCTATTGATTTTTTAGTTGCAAGTGCCCATAAGTTTCATGGTCCAAAAGGTGTGGGCTTTGCTTTTATTCGCAAGAATACAGTATTACAACCACTTTTTTTTGGAGGTGAACAGGAAAAAGGCTTGCGTGCGGGTACTGAGGCTTTGCATCAAATTGCTGGTATGGCGCATGCCTTGACCTTGAGTTATGAGAGTTTAAGCGAGGATGAACAGCATATAAAATTGCTTAAATCCTATTTACTGAAATCACTTGAAGATTCGTTTCCGGGTGTTAGAGTAAATGGACCAGCAGAAGGTTTACATACGGTTGTAAATATCTTGCTACCTTTTTCAGAAAGTAAAACGGCGATGATTTTATTTCATTTGGATATGAAAGGTATTGCTGTATCGCGTGGTAGTGCTTGTCAATCGGGTAGTATTAAGCCTTCGCATGTGTTGGCTGAATTACTTACGGGTGAGGATCTAAAAAAACCAAGTTTGCGTGTTTCGATGAGTCATTACAATACCAAAGAAGATATAGATCTATTTGTTCAAGCTTTGCATGCAATTTGATCAACTTTATTTTACTTTTAAAATAAAAAAGCTTTTTTCAATGGACATTTTTGTAATCCTTTGAAAAAAGCTTTTTTTAAATTAAAAAGTTCTGAAAACTTACAAATTTTAGCGAATGCGATATTATAAAATAAGCTTTTGCAACTCATCCATGGTAATTGGTTTTACTAGATAGTTGCTTACAGCATCATAACTTTTTGCTTTTTCTACATCGGCAGGATCAATCGAACTTGTCATGATGTAAATAGTGATTGGGTTAGCACTAGGAATTTTTGTAAATTCATCTAAAAATTTCCACCCATCCCAAATTGGCATATTTAAATCCAAAAGAATTAAATCCGGTAATTTTTTATCGGCTAAAATAATTGTTTCAAGGTGCTCAAAGGCTTCTTTTCCATTTCTGAAAATCATAAAACTTTCGCAGAAATCAGCAATTTCCATGATTCTTTTTGTTCCAAATACAAAAATAGGATCATCATCAATAATACATGCAATGTCAATCTTAGGCATAATTAAAATATATTTTAAAGGTGGTACCTTTGTTAAGTTCGCTTTCTATCTCTACTTTTCCCCCGAGAGCTTCTATTTGATTTTTGGTAATAAAAAGACCAATTCCTCGGGCGTCTTCATTACCGTGAAAAGTTTTGTACATACCAAATAGTTTATCTCCATTTTGCTTCAAATCAATTCCAATACCATTGTCAGCAATACATAAAACGGCTTGATTTTCATGGTCTAATAGGGATAATTTGATTGTAGGAGGATGAATTATTGATCTGTACTTTATTGCATTAGTCAAAAAATTTAATAGAATACTATCTACATAAGCCGGAATACCTTTGATGAAAACACCTTCAGGAATTGCGTTGTAAACCTCTACATGTGCGCTAATGATTAAAGCTTGAAGGTTTTGAATGTTGGATTCAATTGATTTTTTTAGATCAACGCTAATTAAATTATCGCTAATAGTTGTGTTCATCAATACTACTTCGTTTAAATGCGCAATCGTTTCTTTTAGGTTTTTTGAAGCTCCATCAAGTAATTGTATAATTTCATTATCTGCTAGGTATTTGTTTTCGTACAATAATAAATCAATCATCATTGCAATGTTTCCGGAATGTGATCGAAGATTATGCGATACAATATGAGCAAAGTTTTTCAGTCTTTCATTTTGATCTTTGGTCACTAATAATAATGTTTGGATTTCTTCTTCCGCCTTTTTTTGAGAAGAAATATCAATTATTTGTGAAATGAAATATAAAGGTTTTTGATTATCGTCTCGGACTAAAGAAGCAGCTAATATTATATGAACTATAGCACCATTTTTGCAAATATATCTTTTTTCGATATGGTAATACTTGATATTTCCGGCAATGAGTTCATTTAATTGTTTTAAATCAGCATCGAGATCTTCTGGATGGGTGATGTCTTGAAAGGTCAGTTCTAAGAGTTCAGACTCTGAGTAGCCCAAGATACCGCAAAGGTTCTTGTTGACTTTAAGCCACTGCCCATCTAAGTTTAATAAAGCCATTCCAATGGCTGCATTTTCAAAATTCCCTCTAAATGCTTCTTCGCTAATGCGTAAGTTTTCCTCTGTTTTTTTCCTTTGCGTTATGTCAGAGGTATAAATTATAATTCCTCCGACTTTTTTCGCATCATTATACCAAGGTTTTATCTCCCATTCAAGCCATAAGGATGAGCCATCTTCTCGAATAAATTCTTGTCCTTCGTTAGTTCTTATATTTCCTTCAAGTACGTCATCGTAAATTGGTTTCCACTCGCGCGCTATTTCTGGGAATAGGTCTTTGTGGTATTTTCCAACAACATCAATATCTTTGAGTCCATAATCATTTCTCCATTTTTCAGAGGCTTGTATGTAAACCATGTCGTTATCTAGCATGGCTATAGCTGTTGGGTTTTGAGCAATAAACTGTTTGTTTAACTCAAATAACTTTTTACTTTCGGTGATGTCCATGTGGGTGCCATACATAAGTAATGGTTGTCCATCATCAGCCCAGCTTATGATTTTACCGTGATCAAGAATCCAAATCCATTCTCCGTTTTTATGACGCATCCTGCACTCCGCGCTATAAAATTCTGATTTTTTTTCAAAACATTCTTGAAGTTTTGCTTGAGATATTTTTAAATCATCTGGATGAACCAAATTTAACCAAGTTTGAATGCTAATAGGCTCTAATTCATCTCTCGTATACCCGATCATTTCAGCCCAGCGTTTGTTAAATTGTAGTTCGCCGGTATAAATATTCCATTCCCAAGTACCTAAATTAGTGCCTTCTAGAACGGTTTGAAGCTTTTCTTTTTCTTTAATTAAGGCAAATTTGGCTTTTTTTTCAGCGGTTATATCCTGAAAAGTACCATAAACTTTAGCGCATTTACCGTTTACAAATGAGGCTTGACCTATTGATCGCACCCATTTTAAATTATTTTTTGCAGTTATTATTTGTAAACGAACATCATATGGTTTTCCATATTCAGCGCAGGCAGTAAATTTTGCAATTATTTCTTCCCGATTTTCTCCCACTTTGAAAAAATTAATTGCTGTTTCAAGTACTGGTTGAAAGTCTAGTGGAGTTTCATGAATGATTTTTGTCATTCTACTCCAATATAGCTTCTGTTCGATTAAATCTACCTCCCAGTATCCTATTAGGGCAGCTTCATTGCATTTTTCTAAAAGTTCTTCTTGGTATTTTAAGTCGGTAATATCAATATGAGCGCCTAACATACGAGTTGGCTTACCACTTTCATCTCTAATGGCTTTACCTGTGCATTTTATCCATTTGGTAGAGCCATTTTTATGCTTGTATCGGCAAATTTGATCATAGGGATGATTAGGATCTTCCAAATGTTTTGTGATATTGTTTGCAGCAATGGCGAGGTCTTCTGGAAAAATAATATTTTGCCAAGCACTAGATTTATGAGGCATTTCCTCTGGATTATAGCCTAAAGTTGTCCAGAATTTTGGATTCATCCACTCTTCCTCTGGCTTTTCTAAATCCCAGTACCAAAGACCGTCGAGGGCTGATTCTTGAATAAAATCAAAAATGGAGTTATCATTGCTGATCAATTCATATAGTTCCTTTTTTAAGTAGCTCATTCGATAGAAACGTATAATTAGTACTCAAATATAAATTTATTTTTTGTGAAAAACCATTTTTAGTACGGAATAAATTGTAAATAAATAAGGACTAAAATTAAAAATCCTCATTTTGTTGCAAGGTGAAGTGTTTTGCTGGTTAGAATAATATATTAAAAACTGTATTTATCGATAAAAAAACTATCAAAAAATCAAAATCGTTCGGAGAAACAATTATTCTTTTTTGTAAATATGAATCGATTGTCCAACAAGTTTCCACTTTTTTTTGATTTTTTCGAGTAAGCGTATTTCATAGGAGTATGTTTTTTTTCCCTCAATTGAAGTAGAAATTTCATCGTGACTAACCCATGCTGTATTCTTTTTAATATTCATTTTGTAATTACTATTTACTGATGAACCGCCGTTGCCCATTTGTTGAGTGTCTGTAGTTATCATTGCCAATGGTGGTACGTCATAAGTTTTTCCATCAAGTGTTGAAACTAAAATTCGACTGTAAGGTTGAATGTGCCAACATTCAGCATGACCTTTTGTATCTTGCAAACGCCAGGTTGATGACTCTCGTTCTAGTAGTTTTTTAATTTGTTCTTGATCTTTTTCTTTTTGTGCAAACGCAAATGAAGCGCAAAAAAGAGCTATTACGATACATAATTTGAATTTCATAATGCTGTGGTTTATAATTTTTTAAATGCTAAGATATTAAAAACCTACCATTTTTGAGCCTCAATTTGACTTTCCCAGTTTAGGCTAACATTACAATAATATTGTGACGGATTCAAAAACTAGCATTAAGTTGTATTCAAACTTAGAAATAAAAAGCCGCCACAAATTAATGCAACGGCTTTCAGATTGAATATATAGAGCTAATTATTTTGGCATCACAACGCTGTCAATTGCATGAATCACTCCGTTTGAAGCCGGTACGTCAGCTAGCACTACTGTTGAAGTAGCTCCGTTTGCATCAGTTAAAATTACTTTACCATCTATTAAACTTAGAACGATAGTTCCGCCTTGTACAGTGGTTACAGTATATTTTCCATTTCCTTTTGTAATGGCATCTGTTACAGCTGCAGCATCAAATTTTCCTGCTACAACATGGTATGTTAATACAGATTTTAATTTTTCTAAACTCTCAGGCTTCAATAAAGTATCAACAGTTCCAGCTGGTAATTTGTCAAAAGCTGCATTGTTTGGTGCAAATACTGTAAAGGGTCCTTCACCACTCAAAGTTTCAACTAGTCCAGCTGCTTTAACAGCGGTTACTAAAGTAGAGAAGTCTGCATTCTCAGATGCTACTCCTACAATATTTGGCGTTTCTGTTACTACTGTGCTATCAACTGCTACAGCAGTTGAGTCAACAGCTTCTGTTGTTTCAGCTGTTTTCTTTTCTCCGCAAGATGTGGTTAAAGCTCCAACCACCATTAATGCACTAATTGTTTTTACTAATTTCATAAGGTTTATTTTAGATTGTTAAATTAAGATGTTCAAATGTAGGTATAATAACTAACTGTTTAACTTATTTAACAAAATATTAAACAAAATTTAATCGTTTGGTTTTTTAAGAGTTGAGATTAACTCATTATTCTTTATGTAATAGTTGAGTGTATTGCTATGTAGTTATTTACGTTCTAAATAGTAAGAGATTCTGCCATCTGAAAAATTCGTTAAATTGATGTTATCACCAGTTGCTGTGATTTCAAACATATATCTAATACCATCTATTGAAAGGACTTTTCCTTTTGGTTCTTGTAAATCTGGATTAAAATAGTTCTCGATCAATAAGGAGTAATTGTAGTTTCCTGATAAATGAAGAGGCGTATCTTTTTTAATTGAAACGGTAGCTCCGTCAAAAGTAAATTCGGTGTTACTGCGATCAAGTACAACTGTTGCATTATTTTTATGTTGCACGACTTACTTTAAAACCCATGTTCCTTTTATTTGTTTTTCGGGATTTCTAAAATCATCATCAGGATTACAGGAAATAAAAGTGAGGAAGAAAACAACAAGTAACGAGAAATTTTTTTTCATAGTATTTATAAGTAATTGACTTAGATAGCTATTAATGAATTAATTCGAGAAGTTACTTTAACTTTAATAAAAAAAACCGACTTAAAATTTATAAGTCGGTTGTTGTAAGAATTAGACAAATAAACCTTCGATGCTCAAATAATGTTCTCCTGTGTCGTAACAAAAAGTGAGGACGGTAGCATTTTCTGGAATTTCATTTAATTTTTGTGCTACTGCAGCAAGCGATGCGCCTGAAGATATCCCAATAAACATGCCTTCTTCTTTTGCAGCGCGTTGTGCGAAGGTGAAAGCTTCGTCTTTGCTAACTTGGATACTTCCATCTAACAAATTTGTGTGTAAGTTTGTTGGAATAAAACCAGCTCCAATTCCTTGAATAGGGTGCGGGGCAGGAGCTCCGCCGCTTATTACTGGAGACGCTTCGGGTTCTACAGCAAAGACTTTTAAGTTCGGGAATTTTTGTTTTAAAATGTCGGCACAACCTGTAATATGGCCGCCTGTGCCTACGCCAGTAATCAAATAATCAATTCCCTCCGGAAAAGCAGCAATGATTTCTTGAGCAGTAGTTTGTTGGTGAATAGCAATATTAGCAGGATTTTCAAATTGAAGCGGCGACCACGCATTTGGCAATTCTGCAACTAACTCTTGGGCTTTTTCGATAGCGCCTTTCATGCCTTTTTCGCGAGGTGTAAGTACAAATTCAGCACCGTACAAACTCATTAATCGGCGTCTTTCAATCGACATTGATTCGGGCATTACCAAAATCAATTTGTAACCTTTTACGGCTGCCACCATTGCAAGTCCAATTCCGGTATTTCCAGAAGTCGCTTCAATGATCACACCTCCAGCAACTAGTTTTCCACTTGTTTCGGCATCTTCAATCATAGCTAGTGCAATACGATCTTTGATGCTTGCTCCAGGATTGGCACGCTCTAATTTGATGTACACATTATGTTTTTCGCCAAATAAGCGATTGATTTTTACATGTGGCGTGTTGCCAATGGTTTCGAGTATGTTGTTGTATTTTGTCATTTCTTTAGATCGTAAAAAAGTTAATATCCTTAGTTTCCTGTTGATTTAATACAGTGTTTTTATTTGATTGCATTACAAACGAGTATGGGTTAACGCTTTTTGTTATAAAAGTATTTCCACCAATAATACTATGATTTCCAATAATAGTGCTGCCACCTAAAATTGTAGCATTGGCATAAATAATTACATGGTCTTCAACTGTTGGATGACGTTTTTTTTCTTGCATGCTTTTTTCTACTTGCAAGGCGCCAAGTGTTACTCCTTGATAAACGCTCACGTGCTTTCCTATAACGGTAGTCTCACCAATTACAATACCTGTGCCATGATCAATCATGAATGGTACGCCAATAGTAGCATTTGGATGAATATCGACACCCGTTTTACTGTGTGCATACTCCGTAATTATACGTGGCAGTAGGCAAGGAGTTCTTTTTGCAATGGCATTGGCAATTCGGTATACTTCAATAGCAAAAAATCCTGGATAAGAATTGATAATTTCTTGAATGCAATCAGCAGCTGGATCAGTATCTAAAATCGCTTGAGCATCAGCCTGCATGTTAGAATAAAGTTCCGGCAAGCTGTTGTAAAACGCCTCAGCATCATCTAAGATGGTGTTGGTAGGTTTGTCTTTTACGATTTCAGATAAGATACTGATAAAATCGGCCTTGTTTTGATTTAGTAATACTTCAATCTGTAGCGTTTCCAAAGCCTTTTCAGGGAATAATATTTTGAATAAATCATCAATCCATTTAATGATTTTTGTCGAATCGATTGCTCGTACCCAATTGTTGTTCTGGTTTTCGCTTAAAAGTGTAGAAAATCGTTTGTTTTCTGGTGTCATTGCTGTAAAATAAGTTCAATAAAAAAGTGGTTTAAACCACCATTCACAAAGATAAAGTAGATTTAATTAGAATTTAGGGTACATTTTGTAAATAATTGTTAATGTACAAAAATTAAACAAATGCGTCACATCGTGTTGTTTTGCAAAAAAAAATCCGATTAGCATTTTGAGCCAATCGGATTTTTTTGTCCTAAAAGTTTAGTATTACAAGTGAATCACTTCACCGTAAGCATCAGCAACGGCCTCCATTACTGCTTCACTCATTGTAGGGTGTGGGTGAATGGCTTTTAAAATTTCATGACCTGTAGTTTCCAGTTTACGAGCTACAACTGCCTCAGCAATCATATCTGTAACACCAGCACCAATCATGTGACATCCCAACCATTCGCCGTATTTTGCGTCAAAAATTACTTTTACAAAACCATCTGGAGTTCCAGAAGCTTTTGCTTTTCCAGAAGCTGAGAATGGGAATTTACCAATTTTTAATTCGTATCCTTTTTCTTTAGCTTGTTTTTCAGTTAATCCAACTGATGCAATTTCAGGAGTAGCATACGTGCAACCTGGAACGTTTCCGTAATCAATTGGTTCTACATGAAGACCTGCAATTTTTTCAACACAGTTGATTCCTTCAGCAGAAGCAACGTGTGCTAATGCTTGCCCTGGAGTAACATCGCCAATAGCGTAGTAACCTGGAATGTTCGTTGCATTAAATGCGTTTACCAAAATTTTATCTTTATCAGTAGCGATACCTACTTCTTCTAGTCCGATGTTTTCAATGTTAGTTTTGATTCCAACCGCTGAAAGTAAAATGTCAGCCTCAAGGACTTCTTCTCCTTTAGTTGTTTTTACAAATGCTTTAACGCCTGCGCCAGTGGTATCAATACGTTCTACAGAAGAGTTAGTCATGATTTTAACTCCGGCTTTTTTCATAGAACGTTCCATTTGTTTAGAAATGTCTTCATCTTCAACAGGAACAATGTTTGGCATGAATTCTACAATAGTTACTTCTGTTCCCATTGCGTTGTAGAAATGAGCAAACTCAACTCCAATTGCTCCAGAACCTACAATAATGATAGATTTTGGTTGTGTTGGCAAAGTCATTGCTTGTCTGTAACCAATTACTTTTACACCATCTTGTGGTAAGTTTGGCAACTCACGAGAGCGCGCTCCGGTAGCAATAATAATGTGATCAGCGCTGTATTCAGTAACTTTATTGTCTTTGTCAGTAACATCAACTTTTTTTCCTGGTTTTAGTTTTCCAAAACCATCAATAACGTCAATTTTATTTTTTTTCATTAAAAATTGAACTCCTTTGCTCATGCCGTCTGCCACAGAGCGACTGCGTTGTACTACAGCAGGGAAATCTTTATCAAATGAAGAAACAGTTAATCCGTAATCCGAAGCATGTTTTAAATAATCAAAAACTTGAGCTGATTTCAGCAATGCTTTTGTTGGAATACATCCCCAGTTCAAGCACACACCACCTAAGTTTTCTTTTTCAATAACCGCTACTTTAAAGCCTAATTGCGATGCTCTAATAGCTGTAACGTACCCACCAGGACCACTTCCTAAAACTATAATATCGTATTTCATTGTAAAGTTTTTTTGTTTTTTTTATTGTTGAAAATCTAGCACCTCTACCACTGTAATTTACGAGTGGTTCGAAACACTTTTCGGGTAGCAAAATTAAGGATTTATTTTAAAAAAAATTAACCGTTTTACAAGTTTATTAGCTTTGTTGATAGCCAAAATAGAATCATTTCATTTTTAGATAGGCTTCAACATAATTTGTGGTCGAAAAATATTCGTCCTTTATCTTTTTTAAATGTTTGATTACAATTGCTTGTTCGGGATGAGTAGGGTCGAGGCAGTCTTTAATTTCAGCATCACGAACTGAAATGACAATATACCAATACCCGTCTCTGGAAGTATAATTGTTCTCAAAAATAGGCTCATTTCCTCTGTTTTGTAAACCTGCGTCAACAGCAATTGGTATTAAATTCAGTGTTTTTGAGATTCTTTCTCTTTCAAAAAACGACATATAAAAGGTCTTCTTGTCGATAATAATAGGAACATTTGCATCGACATTGCTATGTTTTAAATTGTATTTAGTGTTGATGAAATTATAAAATTCATCAGCCTTTTTTTTATCTTCAAATACAAAACCGTAGCAATTGGGTAGGTCTTTTTTAAATTTTTTAGCTTGTACAATCTTGTCGCCCTTAATATTTGGGGCAATTCGCAGTGGGATACACGAATAGAATAGTACAATTAAGAAAGAAAGTCCAATTTTTTTCACTTGCTTATGTGTTATAGTAACAATATTTTCAAGTAAATGTAAGGATTTTATTTATACTCAGAAACAAATTGCGATTCGTATAAGTTTTTGTAATAACCACTTTCGCGATTAATTAGTTCTTGGTGTGTTCCTTGCTCTACAATTAATCCTTTGTCCATTACCACAATTTTATCAGCGTTGACAATCGTTGCTAGTCGGTGCGCAATAACAATAGAGGTGCGACCTTTAGTAATAGTTTCGGTAGCACGCTGAATTAATTCTTCAGAGTAAGTATCAATAGAAGATGTGGCTTCGTCAAGAATTAAAATACTTGGGTTGCTTACATAAGCTCTTAAAAAAGCAATTAATTGGCGTTGACCTGATGAAAGCATTACGCCACGTTCCTTAACATCAAAATCATAATTATCTGGCAGACTCATAATAAAGTCATGAACACCAATTTTTTCGGCGGCAGCCAATACTTGGTCGCGATCAATTTCTGGATTATGTAAGGTAATATTGTTAAAGATAGTATCTGCAAAAAGGAAAACATCCTGCAAAACCACTGCTATTTGCTTTCGTAACGAACCCAAAGTATAGTTCTCTATATTTTGATTATCAATATAAATCGAACCGCTATTGATTTCGTAAAAACGATTCAATAAATTAATAATGGTCGATTTTCCTGCTCCAGTTGATCCTACAATGGCAACTGTTTGGCCAGCTTGCACTTCAAGATCGATGCCTTTGATTACTTCTTCTTCCGGAATGTACCCAAAACGAACTTTATTGAAAGTTATGGCACCATTAAAAGTAGGTGCTTCAATAACACCAGTATCTTGTATTTGATCTTGCGTGTCTAAAATATCAAAAACACGATTGGCAGCAATCATTCCAAGCTGCATTTCGTTGAATTTATCAGCAATTTGACGCAACGGATTAAATAACATACCAATAAACATCGTGTACGAGAATAAATCTCCAAAAGTGGTAAAGTTATCTCCATTTAAAATTTTTATTCCGCCGTAAAGTACAATAAAACCAAGTGTCAATGACGAGATGATATCTGCAATAGGGAAGAAGATGGAGTTGTATAAAATGGTTTTTATCCAAGCTTTTTTGTGTTTGTCGTTGATTTCTTTGAACTTTTCGGATTCAATATTTTCTCTATTAAAGAGTTGAACAATCTTCATTCCGGTAACACGTTCTTGCACGAAGGAATTCATATTGGCAATTTGAGTACGAACTTCTTCAAAGGCAACCTGCATTTTTTTCTGAAAAATACGAGTGAAAAACACCAAAATTGGCATGGCTACAATTACAATCCAAGTCAAAGTCCAGTTCATATAAAACATGAAACCTAACACGACTACCATTTTCATCAAGTCGCTAATAATCATAAACAAACCTTGACTAAAAATACGTGCAATAGACTCAATATCAGATACACTTCGCGTTACTAACTGCCCAACAGGAACGTGGTCAAAGTATTTCATTCTGAAACTTAAAATGTGTTGAAACAATTTAGTTCGAATGTCTTTTACAATATCTTGACCGAGCCAGTTGGCCCAAAATACAAAGTAAAATTGTGAAAAGACTTCCAGTAACAACACGATTCCCATCAAGGTTACGTACAACAGCAAGCCTTTTTGATCTTCGGTTGCAATATATGCATCAACGGTTTGCTTAAGCAAATACGGCCGTAATGCGGCAAAAATGGAGAGTGAAATGGCAAATATTATAACGCCATTAAAACGCCATTTGTATGGTTTTGTAAATTTTAAAATGCGACTAAACAGTCGGGTATCAAATGCTTTTGCTTTCATATTTTTTTTGGAGCTATTTACTTCGTCAATTCGCTTTGCTCGTGTCTGCTATTAGATATAAATATAATTTACTGAAATTCTACTAAAATTAAAGTCTAGGAATTTAATCAAGGCTATTCAGTGATGTAATCGTATTCTATTTTGGTTAAAAACAACCCGTGTGCCGGCACCGAAAATCCAGCTTTATCTCGGTTTTTACTTTCGATTATTGCTGAAAAATCAGCAATTGTAATCTTGTGTAATCCTACATTAACTAATGTTCCTACTATGGCGCGAACCATGTTACGCAAAAATCGATTGGCCGAAATGGTAAAAACCAAATGACCATTGTTTGCGGTCCAATAGGCTTCAAAAACAGTACAATCAAATGTATTAACATCGGTGTTTACTTTAGAAAAGCATTGAAAATTAGTGTGCACAAGCAAAATTTGTGCCGCTTGATTCATTAATTCTACATCAAGTGCTTGATGAAAATACCAACTTTGTTCTTGCAAAAAGGCATTTTTAAAGGTGTTAATGTGGTATTCGTAGGTACGTTTATTAGCATCAAACCTGCAATGAGCGTCATCATGAACCAATTGCACTGCAAAAATGACAATATCCTTTGGCAAATACGAGTTGAGTTTATGAACTAAAGTTGGCTCGTTGATTGGAGTATCATAATCAAAATGGGCAAACATTTGGGTTGCGTGAACACCAGTATCTGTGCGGCCCGCTCCCATGACACTAATAGTTGTGTTTAAGACAACCGAAAGTGCTTTGTTGAGCGTTTCTTGAACCGATGCGGCATTGGGTTGGATTTGCCAACCGTGATAATGCGTGCCATTGTAGGCGAATTTGATAAAATACCTCAATTCTATTTTTTTGAAAGCACAAAGATACTTATTAATTTTTGCGCTAGGAAGTAGCAAAGAGCCAAAGTTTGTTAAGATTAAATGAGGCATTCTTATTGACCAAATAATGGCTATTTTTACCGAAAATTATAGCCCAGATAGCAGCGGTATCTCCCGATTTTAAAAAACAAGGCTTTTTTGCCGTAGTTTTTTGATCGGGAATAAAGCGGATAGCTGGAAAAAGCTCCTAAATATAAAACATTGAAAAAAATACTTTTACTTTCGGATACGCACAGTCATGTTGATGATGTTATTTTAAAATATGTGGCACAAGCTGATGAAGTTTGGCATGCTGGTGATATTGGCAATTTAGCAGTAACGGATACAATTAAGGAATTAAAACCCTTGCGTGCCGTGTATGGTAATATTGATGATGCGAAAGCACGTTTGGAGTTCCCATTGCACCAGCGTTTTTTGTGTGAGGATGTGGATGTTTGGATCACGCATATTGGCGGTTATCCGGGTAAATACAGCGCGGCAATCAAATCAGTTTTGGCAACCAATCCTCCTAAGTTGTTTATTTGTGGACATTCGCATATTTTGAAAGTGATGTTTGATAAGCAGTTTCAGGTGTTGCATTTAAATCCAGGTGCTGCAGGTAAAAGTGGTTTTCATCAAATGCGAACGATGCTGCGTTTTGTAATTGACGGAGCTGCGATTAAGGATATGGAGATTATTGAGTTGGGTAAACGGGGTTAGTTTTCTTTTTTTGGTAAGCAATTGGAATTTGTAACTGAATACTCGAGCCGTTGTTTAATTTTGAGTCGATAATTATAGAACCTTTCAAATTATTGATACGTGCTTTGATTTGGTTGATTCCAAAGCCCTCTAACACTTGAAAGTTTTTTGAGTCGAAGCCTTTGCCGTTGTCTTTTAAGTTGATGTGCAGCGCTTGATTAATTTCCTCAATTTCTAGTAGTGCTTGATTGGCTTCACTATGTTTGATGATATTGTTTGTTAGTTCCATTACAATATAGTAGATCTTTATTTCAAACTCTTCGTGGTAGCGTCTGTCATGGGTTGTTGCCGAATTGAATTTAAATTCTAGAATTGGGCTCGAGTTTTTTTCACACAAATCTTCTAGTGCGTCAAAAAGTCCGAAACGAGCGAGTAGAGACGGCATAAGTTCATGTGATAAATCGCGTACTTGGTCGTGTGCATTGTCTAAAATTGCTTTTGTTTTTCTTATTTCTGGGGACGGAATAGGATTTTGTATCAAAAAAGCTTGTAACTGCATCCCAGCAGAAGATAGTAAAGCACTAATATTATCATGTAAAAAGGAGGCGATTTTTTTGCGCTCCAATTCTTGCCCGTTTATGGATGCGTTGATGATGTTTTCTTGCACCTTACTTTTTAAATCTTTGAGTTTGTTTTTGTGCTTGAGTTTCGAATTTTGTGCCCAAATATAAAAAAGTAGTGATAGTAACAACACAATTATGACAACCACAATGACTATTTTTTTATTTCGATCTTGCTCTTTTAAAAGTTTAATCTTTTGATCCTCATATTGGTTTTCAATTTTATCTATTTCTCTTTTGTATTCGTCAATTTGCAAATTGATACCAGCCACATTGGCCTTGTTTAATTTTTCTTCGTTGTTGAGTTCTTCAGTAATTTGGTTGTATCGAGCTAAGTTGAGGTAAGCATTTTTATAATCACCAACTGATAAAAGGAATTTTGAGTACTCATTATGAGAATATGATAAATCTGATTTTTCGTTTCCTGCAAGACCTTCCTTAATTGCTTTTTGAAAAAATTGGTGTGCTTCCTTAGTGTTTTTTAGCGAAGCCTGATACATACCATTGAGCATGTTTAATGCCACCGTAGTTGATATGTCGCCATGTTTGGGATGGTGTTTGTTGATGTAATCTAAATGAGGTGCGCCTTGGTTAAAATTGCCAATATCAAAGTACGCCCAAGTGATATTTAATTTGGTGAAAACAATTTGTGCTGAGTCTTTTAACTTCAGGCTGTATGACAAGGATTTTTTGTAATGATAAATTCCTTTTTTGTATTCTTTTTTATCAAAACAATAGATGTTGGCAAGGTTGTTATGAATCCAATTTTTTAAAACATCATTATTAGTTTTGTTGGCATAAGTTAGACCTTGATTATAATAGTAAAAAGCCTTGTCAAACTCTGAAAGTTGATCAAAATTAGCAGCAATAGTATTGTAACAACTAGCTATTAAATTATCGTTTTTCAATGCAATAGCTTGACTTAATGCTAATCTTGATTGAACCAGAGATTGTTCAAAATCTCCTTTTTTCATCAGCTCATTAGCTTGTTTTGCTAGGGCTGCAGTTTTGTTGTTAAGGGTTGGATTAGGGTGTGCAAGTGTTGTATTTATACTACTGAGATAAAATGTGATCAACAATACAAATTGAGGTAACAGCATGGCAATTGGTTTTGTAAAAAAAGGTGATAAGAGAAAAAGTGGTTGTAGTGTTATTGAATTAGTTTTTTCTTTAATGCATATTTTACTAAGCTAATAGAGTTTTTTGCATCTAATTTTTTCATTATATTTTTACGATGTGTTTCAACTGTATTGACGCTAATAAAAAGTTGTTCGCTAATTTCTTTTCCGCTAAACTCAAGTGCAATGAGTGTAATTATTTCTCTTTCTCGCTCAGTTAAGTTATCATCATCTTTAGTTTCAAAGATTGATGCTTTAGCTAGATCTTTGGTTGCAGAGGTAAAAATCTTTTCGCGAACGGCCTTACAAAAATATTCTTCTCCGTCTAGTACAGCGCCAATTGCTTCAATGATATGCTCGCCTGCACATTTTTTGGTCAAAAAACCTTTTGCTCCCAATTTCATGACTTCTTTAATTATTCGCAGGTCGTCATGGCTTGATAAAACAATTACCTTGCAAGGAAATCCTTTAGCATTGAATTCTCTTATAACTTGCACACCGTCTGTTTCGGGCATGTTTAAATCGAGAACTAATAAATCTGCTTGATTGTCAATTACCTCTTGGTATAAGTTGCTTCCGCTTAGTGATGTACCTACTACTTGTAAATTAGAATGGGTGTGCAATAATGTTTTAATTCCGTCAATTAAAATTTGGTGGTCATCGGCAAGGTGAATACGGACTTTGTGAAGCATGTGGAAGTTCTATGAATCAAATTTATGAAAAAAATACTAAGTTTTTAATTTATTAAGAACTTTATTATCATTTTCTTTTTCTTTAGAACTATAAGAATGTTTTTACTCTTCTCTTTTTTGAAAAATTTAAAGAGGCTAAAGTGATTTATTTGTTATTAATGGTAAAATAGGAGTACAAAAAAACCCGAATGATTAAATTCGGGTTTCCTTCGCACTAATAAATTAAAATTTATAGGTTTATCTCAATCGGTCCACAGATTTTACAAGATCTTCGTCCTTCTTGATGGCCTTATTAGCAAGGGCTAATAACACGATAGCTACGACAGGCAGAAACATCCCAATACCTTTCTCAGAAACAGCAGTTTCTCCAGATACACTTAGTGAGCGATAAACAAATAATCCTAATAAAATCAAATTTAATATCATATTCAATCTGCCTAACACAAATTGATTTTGTCTTTTTTTATAGGAAAGGATACTAAAAACCGAAAGTGTTGTACTTAAACCAAGAAGAACAGTGTATACTTGACTTTGCATAAAGTAAAAAGGAGTTCCATCAGTCCCTTTCCAAAGAGGAATGAAAAAAACCAAAACACCCGTTACAACAAATGCTAAAAATAAATAAACAGTTTGAATTCTTTGTATCATTTTGTGGTCATTATCTGTTACAAAAATATATTTTCTTTTTTAAAAATACTATTGTATGCTTAATTTTTATTCGTATTATTGCATCAAATTACCGTAAGCACTTCATACTGCGGTTCATTCATTTTACGATTACTACCTATCCTTACAGTATTCCCAACACAAAATTAATTAAACTCCAAGAACTTTCATGTTTGATATTTCTGCATTAAAACAAATGAAGCTTACCGAGCTTCAACAAATAGCTAAAGCCGCTAAAACTATTAAATTTAATGGTGTTAAAAAAGAAACATTAATTGGTCTGATTTTAGATTTTCAAGCAAGCGCTGCTCCAATTGCAACTGAAAAAACTAAAGGAGAGCTTAAGGAAGATAATAAGTCTAAAAGAGTTCGTATTGTACCGACAAAAAACAGAGATGTTGAAGAAGGAGTTGAATCAGAGCAAAATCAACAAACACAAGAGCGCATTGAAGCAGTTCCAGTAAAAGCTGAAACTGAAGAAACCAAAGACGAAACGATTGGTATTGAAAGTACACCTGCTGAAAAGAAAATAGGTAAGGTTATAAAATTCAATAAATCAGCTTACGAGAAAAAAATAGCTTTAAAACAAAAGAAAGGCGATCGAGACAAACCTATTAATGAGGTTGAAAATACTTCGGTTGAAATAGCTGAGGAGAAAGCTGAAGCGCCAGTTGCTCCAAAAAAAATAAATCCTAATCAGTTGAATAAATCCAATGGAAACCAGAACGGAAATTCTAACGGAAACCAAAATAACAACGCGAACGGAAATCAAAACGGGAATCAAAACCCAAATTTCAAAAACAAAAAAAACAATTTTGCTTCTTCAGATTTTGAATTTGATGGAATCATAGAAAGTGAAGGAGTTTTAGAAATGATGCCTGATGGTTATGGATTTTTAAGATCATCAGATTATAATTACTTGGCTTCGCCAGATGATATTTACCTTTCTACTTCACAAATTAGACTTTTTGGTTTAAAAACTGGTGATACAGTAAAGGGTGTGGTGCGTCCTCCGAAAGAAGGAGAAAAGTTTTTTCCATTAGTACGTGTTTTGAAAATCAATGGTCACGATCCTCAAGTAGTGCGTGATCGTGTTTCGTTTGAGCATTTAACTCCAGTTTTTCCTTCTGAAAAATTCAAATTAGCTGAGAAGCAAAGTACTATTTCTACTCGTATCATTGATCTTTTTTCTCCTATCGGAAAAGGGCAGCGTGGTATGATTGTGGCGCAGCCAAAAACAGGTAAAACCATGTTATTGAAAGAAATTGCTAATGCTATTGCAGCAAATCATCCTGAGGTTTACTTAATTGTTTTATTGATTGACGAGCGCCCGGAAGAGGTTACGGATATGCAGCGTAGTGTGCGAGGTGAAGTAATTGCCTCAACATTTGATCGTGAGCCGCAAGAGCATGTGAAAATTGCCAATATTGTTCTCGAAAAATCAAAACGCTTGGTAGAATGTGGTCATGACGTAGTTATTTTACTCGACTCGATCACCAGATTGGCTCGTGCTTACAACACTGTTCAACCTGCATCTGGAAAGGTGTTAAGTGGTGGTGTTGATGCTAATGCTTTGCAAAAACCAAAACGTTTTTTTGGAGCTGCTAGAAACGTAGAAAATGGCGGTTCGTTAAGTATTATTGCTACTGCATTAACTGAAACTGGCTCTAAAATGGACGAAGTAATTTTTGAAGAATTCAAAGGTACGGGTAACATGGAGTTACAATTAGATCGTAAAATTGCCAACAAACGTATTTTCCCAGCTATTGATTTGACTTCATCAAGTACCAGACGTGATGATTTGTTACTAGATCAAAAAACATTGCAACGTATGTGGATTATGCGCAAATACCTATCTGATATGAATCCTGTTGAAGCAATGGATTTTATCAATGATCGTTTCAAGAAAACCAGAAATAACGAAGAGTTTTTAATTTCGATGAATGATTAAAAGCTAATATCG
Source organism: Flavobacterium sp. K77 (assembly GCF_021608205.1). NCBI lineage: Bacteria > Pseudomonadati > Bacteroidota > Flavobacteriia > Flavobacteriales > Flavobacteriaceae > Flavobacterium > Flavobacterium sp. K77. Next base: position 1,243,808 of record NZ_JAKIHO010000001.1, read on the forward strand.
AATTTTAAAATAATTACAATAGAAAAAGCCTCAAATTAATTAATTTCAATTGAGGCTTTTTTGATTTATTGTCTAAATATTTTTTAATACCAACGTTTCTTGTTTTGTTTAGAACCTGCTGATTTTCTGGATTTATGAGCGCCACCGCTTCTGTTTGAATTTTTTGGCTTGCTTCCCGCTGCAGCGTCAGGACTTCCTGAATGCCATTGAAACTGATGGTCAGTTACTGTTTTAACATCAACTTTTATAAGTTTTTGAATGTCTTTCCAATAAGGATGCTCGTCTTTGCCACAAAAAGAGATAGCAATTCCGCCATTACCTGCGCGTCCTGTACGACCAATTCGGTGTACGTAGGTTTCTGGAATATTAGGTAAATCAAAGTTTATTACAACCGGAAGTTGTTCAATATCAATTCCACGAGCGGCTATATCAGTTGCCACTAATACACCAATTTCTTTGTTTTTAAAAGCATCAAGTACTCTTTGTCTGGCGTTTTGCGATTTATCACCATGAATAGCTTCGGCAGCGATATTGTTTTTGTTTAATGCTTTTACAACATTATCAGCACCGTGTTTTGTTCTTGAAAAAATGAGTACATCGGTCAAATTTTCAGTTTTAATCAAGTGATAAAGTAAGTTTCTTTTTTCACCTTTTTCGACAAAATACACGCGTTGCTCTACATTTTCGGCAGTTGAAGATATAGGAGAAACGGTCACCGAGGCAGGATCAGTTAAAAACAATTCGGCTAATTCTCTAATTGCAATTGGCATTGTGGCCGAAAAAAACAGCGTTTGTCTGTTCTTTGGCGTGAGTTTCACAATTTTTTTGACATCATTTACAAAACCCATATCTAACATTTGATCTGCCTCGTCTAGTACTAAAGTGTGTAAATGATCTAGATCTATAAAACCTTGTTTGTGTAAATCAAGTAAGCGGCCTGGCGTTGCAATAAGTACATCAATACCGTTTTTTAAAGTGTCAACTTGCGGGTTTTGTGAAACACCACCAAAAATGGTTAGCTGAGTTAAATTGGTGTATTTGGCATAAGTGTCAAAACTCTGTCCTATTTGCACTGCTAGTTCGCGAGTTGGTGTAACGACTAATGCGCGAATTTGTTTGGCTTTTTTTGATGAACCAACAATTCGGTGCAATTGGTGAATAATAGGTATGGCAAATGCGGCTGTTTTTCCGGTTCCAGTTTGCGCACAACCAACTAAATCGCGACCTGATAAAATAATAGGAATGGATTGCTCTTGAATAGGAGTAGGGTTTAGGTAGCCTTCTTCAAAAACGGCTCTTTGTATGCTTTTGGATAATGATAATTCTTCGAATAACATAAATTATAAATTAATAAATCTTGCAAGAAGTACAAGATTGGAGCTGCAAAGATAGTTTATTTATTGTTTGGGTTTCTGCACTCCCATTTTATGTTATGTTTTGGTTTATTGTCTTATTGATTTGCTTTTATAAAATCAGTTACTAAATAACCAATAAGTTTTCCAATTAAGTGGTTATTTAATTCTTCTCCTAAGTCAGGAGCACCTTCGCAAATATGCAAGTATGCAGCATTTTTATTCTTTGCAAAAAAGGAAATAAATTGGCGCAATTGTTCAACTGAAAAACCACTAGTTGTCATGGCGCTACAAGCTATATTAGGTAAAGAGTCAAGATCGATTTCAATACCAAAGTGGTTGTCATCGATGAACTCTAAGGCAGCTTGCATTTCTTGTCTGAAGTCTTTTTCGCCTCGAATAGAAATACTGTCATAGGTAGTGTATCGAACTCTATTTTCAAGTTTTTTGATAATGTCTAATACATTTTTTGAAGTGTAATTTTCATGTAATCCAAAGATGAAATACTTTTTCAGGAAACCTTCTTCGTAGGCATAGGAAAATCCGTTGCCGCTGTGGCGACCTTCTAAGATTCTAAAATCAGAGTGCGCATCAAAATTAATTGCGTTAATAGGTTTTCCTTTTGCGAGAGCGGTACCTTTTATATTACCGTAAGAGTTGTTATGGCCGCCACCAATTACAATTGGTATTTTTCCTGAGGAAACAATATTAAATATAATGTGCGATACATCTTTGTCAATTTTTTGAACTAATTGACTGAGTTTTGAACGGTCATCGATATCATTAAAATCTAAAGAGGCAACATCTTTCATTAATTGTTTTACATCTAATGTGCCTAAAACCAAAATTTGATTTCCTTTACAAAATTTATTGTGCTGAATATTGGCAATGCTTTTTATAGCGCTTTCCCAAGCAGATGCAGCTCCGGGTCTGCCGTAGTTGGCACGTATGCCAATATCTTCAGGAATACCAAATAACACATATTTAGCCTCTGATTTTTTTAAAAACTCAAGCGTGTCATTCTCTTTTGGAATGGTAATCATTTTTTCCCCAAACTTTATTTCTCCACTGCGGTGGTTGGTTATTTTAGCAAGATCGTGAGAGGTAAACGGGATTATTTTTTCCATTAGAGAAATAAATTTTTTTCCAAAAATAATATAATTGTGTTAACATTCGTTAGTAGGTGATTATATATTGTTAAATTTGAAAAATAAATAAAAAATTAAATCGAGATGGAAAATCAAAAAAGCAATTCAAGTCTTAAAGCGATAGTAGCCATATTAGCACTTCTTTTAGTGGGAAGTTTGGTGTATATCTTTAAAATGACATCGGAAGCAGAAGTTGTACAAACAGAATTAAAAACAACTACGACTGAAAAAGAGTCTGTTATGAAAGACTTAGAAGAACTAAAAGCTACTTATGATGCGGCAATCGCTGAAAATACTTCAATGTCAGACGAACTGATTGTGGAGCGTGATAAGGTGGTTAATTTAATGGCAAGTTTATCAAAGTCGAAAGGTGACGTGGCAAGTTTGGCAAAATACAAAGCGCAATACAATACTTTGCAAGGCAACATGAAGGTTTTAATGGAGGAGAATGAAGCACTTAAAAAGGCTAATACTACTTTAACAGCGCAAAGAGATAGTACTGCAACTGTTTTGGGAGAGTCAAAAAAATACAACGAAACTCTAGTGGGGCAAAACGAAGAATTATCTAAAGTGGTAGAAAAAGCTGCAAAATTGACTGTTTTGAATACAAGAGGATCTGCATTTAAATTGAGAAGTAGTGGTAAAGAAATTTCTACTGAAAAAGCTAGTCGTGCTGATGTTTTAAAAATTAGCTACACTATTGCTGAAAATCAAGTGGCACAATCTGGCGCTAAAACTTACTTTGTTCAAGTTATTGACAGCAAAAACAATGTTCTTGGAGACAAGAAAACAGAAAACTTTGGAGAGAATTCGTTGACTTATAGTTTTGTATCGAATATTAATTATGAGAACAAAACAGTTGATGTAACTGAAAACTTGAAAGGGAAAGATTTTCCAAAGGGTGTTTATTATGTTAACATTTTTGACAAAGATCAATTGGTTTCGAAAACTAGTTTTACTTTGAAATAATTCAAGGTAGGTAGTTTTCATAAAAAAAGAGGAATCAGTTGATTCCTCTTTTTTTATGAAATTATTTTTCCTTCAATAAAAACATTTTCTATCAAGTTACTTCCAAAAGAGTAAGGTAATTGGGCATAAGATGCAATGGGTTTAGTTACTATAAAATTGGCCTTTTTACCAATGGTAATACTGCCGTGAGTGTTGGATAAGTTCATTGCATAGGCTCCATTGATTGTTGCAGCATTTATAGCTTCTTCGGGTGTCATTTTCATTTTGATGCAAGCTGTTGCTATTACAAAGTTCATGTTTCCAGAAGGTGTTGATCCTGGATTATAATCAGAGGCTAAAGCCAGCGGAAGGCCTGCAGTGATCATTTCGCGAGCTGGTGTATAAGGAATGCTTAAGTAATACGAACAAGATGGTAATGCAGCAGGCATCGTTTGGCTTTTTGCCAAGGCTTCAATATCAGCTGGAGTAAGAACTTCTAAATGATCTACAGAAAGCGCATTGTTATTGACTCCGGCTTGAATGCCACCAATAGCATTGAACTGGTTGACGTGAATTTTTGGTTTTAGGCCAAAAGAAATTCCTGCTTGCATGATTTGTTCTGTCTCTGCGACAGTGAAATAGCCAGTTTCGCAAAAAACATCAATAAAATCAGCCAACTCTTCTTTTACAATAGCGGGCAACAATTCATTTATTATTAGGTCGATATATTCTTCTCTGTTGTTCTTATAAATGGTAGGTAATGCATGAGCGCCCAAGAATGTTGCTTTTATGGCAATAGGATATGCTGTTTTTAAACGCTGAATAACTCGTAACATTTTCAACTCGCCTTCAACAGTTAAACCATAACCTGATTTTATTTCAACAGCGCCTGTGCCCATGCGCATGATTTCTTCTAAACGTTCTTTTGATTGCTCGTATAAATCGTCTTCAGAAGTTTGGTTGAGTTTGTTGGCAGAGTTTAAAATTCCGCCACCGCGCTGTGCTATTTGTTCATAGCTCAGTCCGTTAATTCGATCTACAAATTCTTGAATCCGATTGCCAGAATAAACTAAATGCGTATGACTATCGCACCAAGTAGGTAAAATCATTTTCCCAGTAATATCAATCGTCTTGTCAGGATTTATTTCTGGTAAATTGTCCATTGATCCAAAATCAACAATTAAATCATTTTCAATAACCAGAAAAGCATTTTGTATGGTTGGTAAAACGGCCATTTCGGAACCTGAAACCTTTGTGATTCCTACTTTTCTGATTTGAATTAACTCTTTGATATTGGTAAATAGCGTGATCATAAGTAATTATTCTGTTACTTTGATTTCGAACATTTTATCCCAGTTTTTACCGGTTACAAAAATAGTTTTAGTTTTTGGGTTGTAAGCAATTCCGTTTAGTACATCAGTATCTGGTAATTGCGTGATTTTCTTTTTTAAATCGACTAAATTAATGATGGCTTCTACGGCTCCGTTTTTAGGGTTTATAACAGCTATAGCGTCTTTTTGGTAAACGTTTCCGTAAATTTTTCCATTAATCCATTCGAGTTCATTTACCGCTGCAACTTTAGAGTTAAGCGAGTAAACATGTATTTGATCAATTAGTTGAAAAGTAGCAGGGTTTAAAATATGAATGGTCTCTGAACTGTCTGTCATGTATAAATTAGTTCCGTCATTTACCAATCCCCAACCATCCATTTTTTTGTAATAAGGAAAAGTTTTTTCTTTCGCAAAAGTGTCGGCATTGTATACATAAGCTTCGCCATTTTGCCAAGTTAATTGGTATACTTTATTGTTTAAAATGGTAATGCCTTCGCCAAAATATTGTTCTGCCAATTCTACTTTTTTATACACTTCGCCGGTTTTGTAATTGGTTTTGCGTAAGCTCGAAATTCCTTTTACTCCCGTGCTATTTCCTGCTCCATTTCCTGTTCCTTCGTATAAAGTATCGCGATAAAACTCTAAACCTTGCGTGTAGGCTGCTGTGTCATGTGGGTAGGTGTTTACGATGGTATACTTTAATAATTTGGGTTGTACATCTGAGACTAGCTCGATGCGAGTAGTTGCTTCAGAATTTTGTCCTTCAAAATAGACCAAAGCCTTTATGGTTTGGTAACCTAGTTTCTGGTCTTGTAATACCAATGGCAGAGCTGTAGCATCTTTTTTGGTTGCAATTTTTTTATCGTTTACATAATAAACAATGCTGTCAATTGCTTTATCCTCCTTGTTCAAAAGTGTTAATGAAGCTGTTTCTTTTGGTGTGTATTGCTCTTTTAATTTGCTACTATCAAAGGAAAATAAAGTATTTGTATCTTTTTTTGTATCGCCGCAATTTGTTAATGCTATGCTTAATAAAATGACAGATAGGAAGTTATGTTTTTTCATGAGATCTATTTTTTGTTGAAGCAATATACAACGTTATTTTTAATAGGTAAAGCTCTTGCGAAAATATAAAAAGGTTGTATATTTGCACCGGCAAGTCCTACACGACCAGCTCCTGCAGACTCCCCCAGGATGGGAACATAGCAAGGGTACGTGGTTGAGCGGTGCGATGTAGGTCGCTTGCCATTTTTTATTTTATTTACTTTCCGAAATTCACTTCATTATATAGTCTTCCTTACGGAGGATTTTTTTATTTTTGGACCTTTCTAGCAACAACAAAATACCAATGAAAAAAGTAGTATTGATCACGGGCGCATCATCAGGAATTGGAAAATCAATAGGCAAATTTTTACATGAAAAGGGTTTTGTGGTGTTTGGAACAAGCAGAAATCCTAAAAATATTCAAAATTCTGTTTTTCCATTATTACAACTAGACGTAAGAAATGCAAGTTCAATTCATGCTGCAGTTGCTGAGGTTATTAAGTTGGCTGGACGAATTGATGTAGTGATTAATAATGCTGGAGTTGGGATTACAGGTCCTCTAGAAGAAATTCCGATGGAGGAAATCAAAAATCACTTCGAGACTAATTTTTTTGGACCAATTGAAGTTATGAAAGCCGCTTTACCGCAAATGCGCATACAAAAATCAGGTTTGATAATCAATATTACTTCTATTGCGGGCTACATGGGTTTGCCATATCGCAGTATTTATTCGGCTTCAAAAGGAGCTTTGGAGCTGATAACTGAAGCTTTGCGTATGGAGGTTAAATCTTTTGGAGTACATATTACAAATGTTGCACCAGGAGATTTTGCTACCAATATAGCTTCTGGAAGGTATCATGCGCCTATAATTTCGGGTTCGCCTTACGAGGCTTCTTACGGCAAAACTTTGCAAACAATGGATACACATGTTGACAGTGGTAGCAATCCCAATCAAATGGCAGAAGCTGTATACGCTATTATTTCTGCGCCAAGTCCGAGAGGACATTATAAGGTAGGTGCGTTTTTACAAAAATTCAGTATCGTACTAAAGCGAATCCTTCCTGACAAAGTGTACGAAAAAATACTAATGAATCATTATAACTTATAATTATTTAAATATGGTTTTAAAGAAAGCTCTTTTAATTATTCCGCTTTTTAGTATCGCTGCGGCTGCCCAACAATTTAGAATTAATGATGCTACAACTGGTGTCATAAAAAATACAAATAGTAGTGCATGGAATGATGCAGCATCAGTAAAAGATACTATCAATAGTGGCCCGATTGTACAATCAAACGTAAATTTTAATGAAAAGGAAGTAACGGCTGCTGTAGCAAAGAGTGAAAATCCTAAATTTTTGCTAATGGCTAATTTAGCAAAGAGTTGGAGAGTTGCTTCCTCACCTGATAATCTAACTGCACAAGAGAAAAAATATTATAAAGAGTTGAAATCGGGGAGTAGTTATGATTTTTCTGCTTATTACATTACTAACCAGAGCAATGGAGTAGGTTTAAAGTATAATGTATTTAGTTCAGATGCTGTACTGCGCAATCAAGTTATTGATTTTGGTAACGGGAACTTCATTAGTGGAGATATTGCTGATAATATCAAAATATCATTTATTGGGCCATCATTTATTATTTCGGATAACTTAAATGGCAAATTAGGAGAACCCAGTTTAGAACTTGCTTTAGGTTATATGGCTTATCGAAATGATGCTTCGATTGTGGGTAATCCAGTAAAAATTACTGGTGGTGACGTTGGAATTGTTGGTGGACTTGGATATCATTTTAAGGTGCGTCCTAATTTTTTGATAGGTCCTCAGTTTAATTTTGCAGGATCGGTTCTAAAAAAGTTAAAGTATACTTATGAAGATGGATCTACACAAACAATCAAACTCAATGAGGAAGAATATGAAAATTTATTAAGAATAGATTTAGCGATTGGAGCTAAATTCAGATTCTAAATTGTAGTTTTGCAACGGTTTCGCGTTAGTGATTGTAGCGGCATCCCTCGCTTTTTTTGCGAGGATATAGCGAAAAGCACGACCCGTAGCTTTGCGGAGGGTAACGCCCAAAAGAGTAATAACACACAATTAAATATACAACAATTATGAAATTTTTTATTGACACAGCTAATTTAGCTCAAATTAAAGAAGCGCAAGCATTAGGTGTTTTGGATGGTGTAACTACCAATCCGTCATTGATGGCAAAAGAGGGCATTACAGGTAAAAACAATATTCTAAAGCATTATGTTGACATTTGTAACCTTGTTGAAGGTGACGTAAGTGCTGAGGTAAATGCTCTTGATTACGAGGGTATGGTTAAAGAGGGTGAGGAGCTTGCTGACTTACATGACCAAATTGTGGTAAAATTACCAATGACCAAAGAAGGGGTTATGGCTGCTAAATATTTCTCAGATAAGGGAATTAAGACCAATGTTACTTTAGTGTTTTCTGTTGGGCAAGCTATTTTAGCTGCTAAAGCGGGAGCAACTTATGTGTCGCCATTTGTGGGACGTTTGGATGATGTTTCAACAGACGGATTGGCATTGATTGAAGAGATTCGTTTGGTTTACGATAATTACGGTTACGAAACTCAAATTTTAGCTGCATCAGTGCGTCATACAATGCATATTGTAAATTGTGCTAAAATTGGTGCTGATGTAATGACTGGCCCGTTATCAGCAATTTACGGTTTGTTAAAACACCCTTTGACAGATATTGGATTGGCGCAGTTTGTTGCTGATTTCGAGAAAGGAAATAAATAAAACATTTTTCGGTGTACACTTTTTAGTCAAACTGGATGAAATAAAAAAATCCCATTCGCCGCGGCGAATGGGATTTTTTGTTGGTTTGGTTTTGGTTAGTTTGTTGCGAAATTAGTGTCCTCCACCAACTTCTATTTCTTTTCCGATTCCTTGTTTTTCTAGAATACCAATCACTTTCCAACCGTAAAATGCAATGAATGCAAAGCAAAGTACAGGAATAAAGTAAGAGGTATGAATACCAATAATATCGGCTAGTTTACCCTGTAATGGAGGGATAATTCCACCACCCAAAATCATCATTACTAAAAATGCAGATCCTTGTGAAGTATATTTTCCTAATCCAGCAATAGCTAATGAGAAAATAGATGGCCACATAATACTTAAGAATAAACCACCGCTCATAAAAGCAAAAATAGCAATAGTACCTGTGGTGAATAAACCGATTAGCATGGCTGTCATTCCCATTAAGCCAAAAATCATTAAAGTTCTTGATGGTTGATCTTTTCCTAAAAAGAATCCTGCAACTTGAAATAAAATTACAAAAGCGTAAGCATAAAGCGGCGTTACATCTTGTCCTGAAATGGCATTAGCAGTTAATACAACTCCAAAGGCAACATAAGGAACAACGATTAATAATATTTTTTTCATTTGAGAAGATGGATTAAAAACAGTAATCGCACCAGCCCAACGACCAATCATTAAACTTCCCCAATACATAGACATGTAAGGCGCTAATCCTGGTCCTGAAATGGAACCAAAGTCAGGAGTTACTAATAATTCACCCAAGTTACTTCCAATTGTAACTTCTACGCCAACGTAAGCAAATAAAGCTAACATTCCCAAAACCAATTGAGGGTATTTCATGGCTCCCCAACCCTCAGGATTTTTTTGTGCAGTTGTGTTAGCAAACAAAAGTCCAACTACAACAATTAATAATGTAGAAACTGTTAGCCCCAAGCCTAAGAAATCTTTTTCTTTGTTTTCGATAAATCTTGTGATGAATTCAGGATCTTCATAACGAGAGAAAATATAAGCAAATACAGCAACTAAAATCACTGTAATACCAATTAATGTTTTCATGGCTTTATTTGCTGTTTCAAAAGTAGAATCACTTTTACCTGACGGTAATTTTTTTGAAAATTGAAATAAAGCAGCTGCAAGTAAAAATAATCCTCCTACGAAAACATATAAAATTCGCATGGAATCTAATGAATCAGGTCTTTGAGCGTATTCTTCAATGTTTACACCTGCAATTACTCCAAATAACGCAATTGAAACTACAATTGGTCCAATAGTAGTTCCGAAAGAATTAATTCCTCCAGCAAGGTTTAACCTGCTTGAAGCGGTATGTGCTTCTCCCAAAGATGCTGCGAAAGGTTGCGCAGAGGTTTGTTGTAATGAAAAACCTAGTGCAACAATAAATAAAGCGCCAAGGATAAATAGGTAACTCCCTTGTGTAACGGCAAGTATCATCAATAAAGCACCAAAAGTACTAATCAATAAGCCGTAGATAATTCCTTTTTTAAATCCCCAACCGTTCAAAATGTCTTTTTTGGCAATGCTACTAAAAATAAATAGCAGCAAGGCTCCAATATAATAGGCTCCATAAAAAGCAAAATCGATTAATTGACTTTGAAATTGGTCTAAACCAAATTTGGCTTTACAAAATGGAATAAATACTCCATTTGATGCTCCAATAAATCCCCAAAAAAAGAACACTGTAATTAGCGTATACAGGGCAGAATTATTAGACTTTGTTTGTTCTGAATTCATACGTGTAAATTAATTTAAAATTAGAAATAGCAGATATGTGTTGCTGTTAGAGCGTAAATATATTTGTTAAGTGAATTAAAAAAAAATTAATCGAACGAAATAATATTATAATTATCGAATAACTAGTTTTTAATCGAGATATCTGCTTTTTTTTCAAACTTTTTATTTGATTTTCTTAGAACTAGTGTCGTACGTCTGTTACTATAGATAAGTTGAATCATTATTTCGTTATTACTTGCGTATTTAAGTTATGTCAAGTAACTCGCTTGTGAAGCGTTTCTTTTGTTTTGTAGTTTTATATACTAGACTATTAATTAAAAAAGGAGCTTTGCTTTCTAAAAACCATTTGTCATTTTGAAAGAACAATTTTAAAAATATGTTTGTTTTACGGGCAATCGTAATAGAATATGCACCATTTTTTTTGATGGTTTTTAAACCGTATTTTTTTTGTATTTTTGCAAAAATTTTATAATCAGATCTTCATGTTAACAGTTAATAATTTATCAGTTCAATTTGGCAAGCGAATTTTATTCGACGAGGTAAACACTACTTTCACGCACGGAAATATTTATGGTGTGATTGGTGCTAATGGTGCTGGAAAATCTACCTTTTTGAAAATAATTTCGGGTGATATGGATCCAACTTCTGGACACATTCATTTAGAGCCAGGCAAACGTATGTCTGTTTTGAACCAAAATCACAACATGTTTGATGAGCATACCGTTCTTGAAACTGTAATGATGGGTAACAAAGTGCTCTATGCCGTTAAAAAAGAAATGGATGAGCTGTACTTAGATTATAATGATAAAAATGCGGATAGAATCGGCGAATTGCAAGTGCAATTTGAAGAAATGAACGGTTGGAATGCTGACTCTGATGCTGCAGCTATGTTGTCTAACTTAGGTATTAATGAGGATAGTCATTACATCTTAATGGCTGATCTTGAAGGAAAAATGAAGGTACGTGTGCTTTTGGCGCAAGCTTTATTTGGGAATCCTGATTTATTGATTATGGATGAGCCTACCAACGATCTTGACTTTGAAACGATCGCTTGGTTAGAAAATTTCTTGGCTAATTATGAGAATACAGTAATTGTGGTATCTCACGACAGACACTTCCTGGATGCGGTTTGTACGCATATTTCTGATATCGATTTCAATAAAATTAGTCACTATTCTGGTAACTATACGTTTTGGTATGAGTCTAGTCAATTAGCTGCTAAACAACGTGCGCAACAAAACAAAAAGGCTGAGGAGAAAAAGCAAGAGTTAGAAGAGTTTATTCGTCGTTTTAGTGCCAACGTTGCTAAATCGAAACAAGCTACTTCTCGTAAAAAAATGATTTCTAAATTAAATATTTCTGAAATCAAGCCTTCAAGCCGCAGGTATCCTGCTATTATATTTGATCAAGATCGCGAAGCAGGAGATCAAATTTTGAATGTACAAGATTTAAGTGCCACTGTAGATGGTGAACTTTTATTCAAAGGAGTCGATTTGAACATGGCCAAAGGAGATAAGATTGTTCTTTTCTCAAGAGATTCGCGTGCTACAACCGCTTTTTATGAAATTTTAAACGGCAATCAAGTTGCTGATTCAGGTAAATTTGATTGGGGAGTTACTACAAATCAAGCTTATTTACCAAGCGAAAATCATTCTTTTTTTGATAATGACTTAACACTAGTCGATTGGTTACGTCAGTATGCTAAAACAGAAGAGGAGCGTGATGAGGTTTTTATCAGAGGATTTTTGGGTAAAATGATTTTCTCTGGCGAAGAAGCTTTAAAAACAAGTAAAGTACTATCAGGAGGAGAAAAAGTACGTTGCATGTTGTCTAGAATGATGATGGAGCGTGCTAATATTTTGATGTTAGATGAGCCAACCAATCACCTGGATTTGGAGTCGATTACTGCATTCAATAACTCGCTTAAAAACTTTAAAGGTTCTGTGATTTTTACAACACACGATCACGAGTTTGCACAAACTGTAGGTAATAGAGTAGTAGAGCTTACGCCAAATGGTGCTATTGATCGTTACATGACATTTGATGAATACCTTGAGGATGATAAAGTTCAAGAATTACGAACTAGAATGTATACGGTTTAATTACAAATTACTTATCTATAAAACAATACCTAAACCCCAACTGCACTAGCCGTTGGGGTTTTTATTTGGATTCTATTTACGTCCTAAGATTCTTGAAATTATAAAGGCTAGTATGGCTAGTATGGCTACTACAATAAAAATTCCTACGCCAACACCCGCTTTAAAAATACCTTCGATTAAGGAACAACTTGATATGGTGAGTAAAACGAGTACTAATAGAAAGACTCTTGATATTTGCTGAAACATAAGGTAGAGGTTTTAATGGTTAGTGAAGTGACAAAAGTAAGCGAATTACAAGTATGTGGGTTATACAATTCTGTTTGGTTTTTACACGATTGTCATATTTAAAAAGTTCTTTTGAAAATAATTTGCGCTTTTTTCTCCTAATTGAATTACCAAAAGCTAAAATTGAATTTGTATATTTGCTTAACAATCTACCTTATTACTATGAGTCAAAAAGTATTACTTACTGCACAAGAAGTTACTATCATACTGCATCGTTTGGCTTGTCAATTAATTGAAAAACACTCAGATTTTTCAGATACAATTCTAGTAGGAATTCAACCTCGTGGTGTTTTTTTGGCAGAGCGTTTAAAACAAATCTTAGAGCAAGAATATAATACACCGGCAATTGCGTTAGGCTATCTAGATATCACCTTTTTTAGAGATGATTTTAGAAGAACTGATAAACCTCTGGAAGCAAACAAAACCAAGATCAATTTTATTGTCGAAAATAAAAAAGTAATTTTTATTGACGATGTACTTTATACCGGTCGTAGTATTCGATCGGCATTAACAGCAATTCAATCTTTTGGGCGACCTTCAGAAATTGAACTTTTGGTTCTGGTAGACAGACGTTTCAGTAGGCATTTGCCAATTCAACCCGATTACAGAGGTAGGCAAGTTGATGCCATCAACAACGAAAAAGTAAAAGTTAGTTGGAAGGAGCAAGAAGGCGAGGATGGCGTGTATTTGATTACAAGCTAATACAAGCGAAACTATCAAGTAAAAACATATAATCGTAAACTAAAATGAAAGAATTAAGCGTAAATCATTTATTGGGTATCAAGTACATTACAAAAGATGATATTGACCTAATTTTTGAAACTGCGGATCATTTTAAAGAAGTAATCAACAGACCTATTAAAAAAGTACCTTCGTTACGAGATATTACGATTGCCAATATATTTTTTGAAAACAGTACCCGAACTAAATTATCATTTGAATTAGCTCAAAAACGATTATCTGCTGATGTTATTAGTTTTTCGGCAGCGCAGTCATCTGTTAAAAAGGGTGAAACCTTAATTGATACCGTAAACAATATTCTCTCCATGAAGGTTGATATGGTGGTAATGAGACATTCCAATCCTGGAGCCGCTTATTTTTTGAGTAAAAATGTAAAAGCCAGTATTGTAAATGCAGGCGATGGCGCACATGAACATCCTACACAGGCCTTGTTAGATAGCTATTCTATTCGAGAAAAATTAGGAGAGGTAGCAGGTAAAAAAGTAGTTATTGTGGGTGATGTTTTGCACTCCCGAGTTGCACTTTCTAATATTTACGCGTTGCAAATGCAAGGTGCTGAAGTTAAAGTGTGCGGACCTAAAACATTAATTCCTAGACACATCGAATCCTTAGGTGTTACAGTCGAACCTAATTTGCGCAAAGCATTAGAATGGTGTGACGTAGCCAATATGTTACGAGTACAAAACGAACGCATGGATGTGAATTTTTTTCCTTCAACTCGTGAGTACGCCCAACAGTACGGAGTGGATCTTCCGTTGTTAGAATCGTTGAATAAAGAAATTGTCATCATGCATCCTGGTCCGATAAATCGTGGAGTTGAGATTACTAGTGAAGTGGCTGATTCTGGTCAATCGGTTATCTTGAATCAGGTTGAAAATGGAGTAGCAATCCGTATGGCGGTAATTTATCTTTTGGCTTCTAAAATTCAATAGTTTGTTGAAAAACTTCGTAAATTAGCCAAAGCAATACAATTACATTATAAAAATTGATTTCAGAATAATTACAAAATGAAAGTAGATCAAAAAGGACATACTATCACCATTAAAGATACACAAGGAGATTTAATGGGATTTTTGATGAAAGTAACACACCAACACAAAACCTTTGAAACGCACAATATAATAATTGATTTGTTGGCGTACAAGGAAGTTTCAGTTGCTGATGTAAAGTCATTTGCTCCTTTGGCAAAACAACACAGAAAATTAAAAAAATCATTTGTCATTGTGGTAGCTGATTTTGATTTTAACGCACTTCCAGCCAAGTTGACTGTTGTACCTTCATTACTTGAAGCACATGATATTATTGAAATGGAAGAAATTGAACGTGATTTGGGTTTTTAAACTTATTCTCAAATCTTGAAAGTGTTGCAAAAAGGAATACCTCTAAATTAATTGAATACGAACCCCTTTGAAACTAACTATCCTTGGTTGCTATGCCGCCACTCCGCGCACTTTTACCAATCCTACTTCGCAAGTATTAGAGATAAAAAACAGACTTTTTTTGATTGATTGTGGCGAGGGTACTCAGGTACAACTCCGAAAGAACAAGATTAAGTTTTCTAAGATCAATCATATTTTTATATCCCATTTGCACGGTGATCATTTTTTTGGCCTTGTTGGTTTGGTTTCTACCTTTTCATTATTAAATAGAACGACTGATTTGCACATTTACGGTCCTGAGGGAATTAAGGATATTATCCTACTTCAACTTAAATTATCAAACGCTTGGACTAATTATGGTTTGTTTTTTCATGAATTAAAATCGCTCGATAGTGAGATTATTTATGAAGATGATAAGGTAGTAGTGAAAACGATTCCTTTAAAGCATCGTGTTTATACGAACGGCTTTTTATTTGAAGAAAAAGTTGGAGAGCGAAAATTAAATGTTGCAGCCGTACAGCAATACAAAATAGAAACTTGCTATTACCAAAACATCAAAAACGGTAGAGATATTACATTAGATGATGGCACTATCATACCTAACACGGTATTAACTTTCGATCCTGACGCTGCCAAGAGCTATGCCTTTTGTTCGGATACTATATATCATGAAGCAATTATTCCCATTATAAAAAATGTTGATGTATTGTATCATGAATCGACATTTTTGCAGTCAGAAGAAGCTTTAGCAAAAAAAACATTCCATTGCACCGCACAAGAAGCAGCCTTGATTGCCCAAAAAGCAGCGGTCACGCAATTGATATTAGGTCATTATTCTACACGATATGATTCTATTTCATTATTTAAAGCCGAAGCTGAATCGATTTTCCCCTTTGTTCTTTTGGCTGAAGATGGTAAAACTTTCGAGTTCTAAAATGATATACTGTAGAAATAAGGAGCTGTAACTACAATCAGTTCTGATTTACTAAATAGATTTTCACAATAAATTAAAATATATAAGTATGAATGATTTAAGTAATTATCGTAAGTCTTATGATAAAAATGAACTATTAGAGTCGACAATACCAACTAATCCGATGGAATTATTTGATTCATGGTTTCGAGAAGTTGAGGATGCAGGAGGAGAGTTTGAAGTAAATGCAATGACTGTTGCTACAATTGGTAAAGATGGGTTCCCAAAATCGAGAGTTGTTTTATTAAAGCAAGTAACACAAGAAGGATTTGTTTTTTACACCAATTACAACTCCGAAAAGGGAAAAGCTATAATTTCTAATCCACAAGTTTGTTTGTCATTTTTTTGGCCTAATCTAGAGCGCCAAGTAATAATTAAAGGTATTGCTGTTAAAACAAGTCCTGAAGTATCGGATGCCTACTTTAATTCGCGCCCATTAGGAAGTAGGTTAGGGGCTATTGTATCGAATCAAAGTGATATTGTTGCCGGAAGATCATTTTTAGAGGATGCCTTGACGGAGTTAGAAAATGAAATGATAGACAAAGAAGTAAAAAGGCCAGAACATTGGGGTGGATTTTTAGTTTCACCAGTTGAAATTGAATTTTGGCAAGGAAGACCCAATCGTTTACATGATCGAATTCGATTTACAGACAATCAAAACGGGGTTTGGAATTATAACCGTTTGGCACCTTGATGTAAGATAAATACCTGTTTATTTTTTGTAATGATGTAGTTCATCGATTTTTTTTGGTACTTTAACGATAATGCTTGTATATTTGTCAAAGAAATCAAGGAAAAAATTAATGATGTATTAAAGTTTTTTGCCCCACAACCTACTTTAATTTTAATCTACTATTTATTATGAAAAAAACTTTACTCCGTATCTTTTTGATTGCAAATGTTATCTTAACTATGAATTCTTGTGCATCTGATGGTTCAGAAGCAGAAACGCAACCAACAGCATCGCTTGAAAAAGTAGTAAGTTATGAGTATAATACTATCGAGATTGAAACGATGGATTTGATCAATAAATACAGAGTGAGTAAAGGTTTAAATCCGTTGCAACGTATTAATCACATGTCATTCAAATCTGAAGAACATGATAATTATATGATTGCAAACAATGTAGTAAACCATAATGATTTTGTTGCAAGATCTGAAAACATTATGAAGACTTTAGGTGCAAAAAAAGTAAGCGAAAATATAGCATACAATTTTAACACGCCAGAAGCTGTTCTAAATGCATGGTTAGCAAGTCCAAGTCACAAAGAAAATATCGAAGGAAATTTTACACACTTTGGCCTAGCAATTAAAGAGAATCCAGCAAATGGTAAAAAGTACTATACTAATATCTTTGCTAAAATATAAGTTGAGTTTGTGATAAAAAAAGCTGCCTTCTCCCCAAGAGGCAGCTTTTTTTTGTTATTAAAATAGGGTAGTGACCAGCTATTTTTATTTACCAATTTCGGTTTTTTGCGTTTAGGAATGCAGTTAGGCCTTCAATTCTTTTACTTTTAATAATGTATTTAATTTAGTTTTGAGAGACAATTTTGCATTACAAGTACACTTTTAGCACTAACGTGTTTTTAGTGCTATACGCTCTTCTTTTTCACGTTTAAAAGCAATACCTTATTGATAGTTTAGAGAAGACGTAGGTCATGAAAAGGGTCGTAGCTAATAAATACTATTTTTAAAATTGCCGCATAACGATTATGGGACTAATATCAATTGATAAAGTATCTAGTTGTTTTATACGCGCAGTTGAAAATTATTGCATTGCCTTTTAATTTTGTAAAGAAGTTTTATATCTTGAATACGGTTTTAAAGATTTTATCCTTACTTATATTTTGATGTCGTATCCAAATTAGTTCTTTGATCCACAAATCTTGTCGTAAAAAAAAAAAGGAGTAGTGTCAACTACTCCTTTTTTCAATCAGTTTGAAAACTGTTTATTTAACTCTAATTATAAAGCTGTAACTATAAACTCACTTCTTCTGTTTAGTTGGTGTTCTTCTTCGGTACACGTTACTCCATCAGCACATTTGTTTACTAACTGAGTTTCACCGTATCCTTTTCCAGTCAAACGATTTGCATTGATACCTTTAGAAATTAACCAATCAATTGTCGCTTTAGCTCTACGATCAGATAATGCTTCATTGTATTTGAAGGTTTGTCTGCTATCTGTATGCGATCTTATATCTAGCTTCATTGTTGGGTTTTGTTGCAATACATCTAATATTTTTTCTAAGTCAAATGCTGCAGCTTGCTTGATAGTTGATTTATCCAAATCAAAATAGATCATTTTAATATTGAAACATTTTCCTAAATCATCACCAATTGCAACTTTGCATTTTGAACTTTCTAAAGCAATTGGAACATATGTTTTTTCGTTCTCTTTTTTGGTTTCTGCTTTTACTTCTTTTGTTGTAAACTCAGGATATTGTCCTCTTACAAAATATATCTTATCGCATTCCACGTTAAATGAGTATTTGCCCTGAGCATCCGCTTGTTGAGTTTTAAGCGTGTTGTATTGCTCATCTAATAACACTATTGTTGCATTTGCTAAACCGGTCGAGGTACTCAAATCAGTAACAACTCCATACAATACATGTTCGCATTTTATCTTTTTGAGTTCTAAAAATTTATAAATATCATCATATCCTTTTCCACCATCTTTATTAGATGTAAAAAAACCTTTTCGTGATGTTGTATCAAGATAGTATGCGAAATCATCTTTAGGAGAGTTGATATCCGATCCGACATTTTCAACAGTTCCCCAAGTGGAATCGCTGGTCAATGTAGATACAAATATGTCTAATCCTCCTAATCCTGGGTGCCCATCAGATGAGAAATACAATTCGTTATCTTGACTAATAAAAGGGAATGTTTCTCTTCCTTCAGTGTTTATACTTTTGCCTAAGTTTTCAGGATTGCTAAAACTGCCATCGGCGTTAATTGCAACTTTAAATAAATCAGATTGGCCAATTGTGCCTGGCATATCAGAAGCAAAATAAAGCGTTTTTTCGTCAGGACTAAGCGCTGGGTGGGCTGTATTATAATTGTCACTAGTGAATGGAAGTGCAATAATGTTAGTCCAAGTGTTGTTCACTTTGATGGCTTTGTATATTTTTAAAAGTGTTACTTTCTCTGTGTTTTTTCCTTTTTTACCATCTAGAAAATTATTTCTAGTAAAGTACATAGTGTTGAGGTCTTTGGTGAAAACAGGTGTTGATTCATTGAACTTGGAGTTTACATTTTCATCAAATTTTGTCGGTTTTGATGTAGCAGAACTTTGATCCAAAGAGGCACTGTACAGGTTGGTAAAGTGTTGATTAGTCCACTTGTGTTTACGTTGGCTAATGCCACCCGTATCTCTCGCTGATGTAAAGATAATTTTGTCGTTGTAAATGGTTGTTCCGTAATCAGAATAAACAGAGTTAATTCCGGCATCTTCAATTGTGTAACGCCCTGAATTCTTTTTTATTTGTTCTAAGTAATTGGTGTTTTTCTTGTATAAAATCCCTCGTGAATCACCACCTGATTTTTTTGTAAATTCAAGAAGTATTCTATCCGCTTTGTCATTTTGACCGATGGCTCTTAGAGATTGAGCATATCTGTAGTAATATTCAGTTTCTAAATCGGAAGTATTCATTTCGAAAAGAGCCTGGTACCATTTCGCCGCTTGATCTAATTGTGCATTAAAATAGTAAGAGTTGCCAAGTTTTTTGAACATCTCTGCAGATTTATATCCTTTTTCAGCTACTTTTTCATACGTTTTAATAGCATCTATAAAAGCATAATTTTCATATTCCTTGTTAGCTAATTTTACTTGTGACTTTTGAGAATATCCTGATATTGAAATGGTAATCAATAGAGTGATACAAAAGAGTATATTCTGTTTCATATAATTTTATTTAGAAGAATCGTGGAGCTACTATTTTACCGTTATTTTTGAAAATATCATAGCGAATAAATATTTCGTGTGAGCCTCTGTTGTAGTTTTTCAAATTTGTGGTTTCGTTGTCAAAACCATAACCAATGTACATACCTTCGCTTACTTGGAATCCTACCATAGCACTAACAGCGGCACTCCATCTGTAGGCAAGTCCAACAACAAATTTTTCGTTAAACATAAAATTTCCAGAAATATCAACTTGTAAAGGTGTTCCAGTAACTAACTTTGACAAAAACGCAGGCTTAAACTTTACACTATTGTTCAAATCAAATACATATCCTCCAATTAAATAGTAGTTTATTCTTTCTTTTAAAATAGCTACTTCATTATCGTCATAGCGACTGGATTCGATGAAATTAGGAACAGATAAACCCAAATATGCCTTATCTGAATGTAAGTACAAACCTGTACCTATATTAGGGGTAAACTTATTATTGAAATTTTGTAGAGTAGGATCTGATGTAACAGGATCTAATCGTGAAGGATCTAAATTTAACAAGTTGGCTGTTCCTTTTAAACCAAAAGCAAGTTTATAACTTGGAGATATTTGTATGCTGTATGATAAATCTGCAGATATTGTTGTCTCGTTCGTTGGACCAATTTTATCGTTAATAAATGACACCCCAAGTCCGAGGTTGCTGTTATTTAAGGGCGTATTAATAGAGCCTACATTAGTAACAGGTGCACCATCTAATCCTACCCATTGCGCACGATGTAGAGCAAAAATACTCATTGCCCCTCTAGAGCCTGCGTATGCTGGATTAATATTTATGGTATTGTACATGTACTGCGTGAATTGGGAATCTTGTTGTGCAACGCTCTTGTAAGCTGTAAGTAGCAACAAAACAAAAAATATTTTCGTCTTCATAGTGGGCTTTTTTAATATAATGGTACCTAAGCTGTAATGTGTTCTTAAGGTTGTAATCGATTTATTTCATCTTTGCGTTAGTTCGAGTAATATTAAATACAATCCTGAGATAGGTGTTGCTCAGGATTGTATTTGTGATTATTATCTTGAAAGATACAAATATCCATCTAATTTTTTTGTTTCAACTCTATTACTGTCATCGACTGATTTGTATGTCAAGATATAGAAGTAAGTTCCAGTTGGTAGTCCAGCTGATTGTTGAATTGTAGATCTACCTCTAGAAGTACCATCAAAATTATTAGTTTCGTTATTGTAATTTTTCGTTTCGAATACTAAAACTCCCCAACGGTTGTAAATCTCAACTGTGTTTTCTGGGTAACATGTTGCATCAATATTGTCAATTACAAACACTTCATTGATACCATCACCGTTTGGAGAAAATGCCTTGTGAACTTTTATAGTTCCGCAACCTAACACAATGGCTGCATCTACTATTGCGTCATCAGAAGTACTTACCTCATTATTTTGAGGTGTTTTTCCTTTTGCGAAGGCCACGTTTGTAACACTTAAATTAGTGATGTCGCTTTGAGTTACTCTGTAGCTTTGCTCGTATTCTTTAGACGCTCCTGGTAGTAAAGTGTCGATAGTTTCATTCATACCAGTAAGCGGGTCAGTTACAACAATCTGTGCTAAAGTTACATTTCCATTGTTTGTGACTTTAATGGTGTAATTGATGACGTCTCCAACATTGATATAGTTTTCAGTACTAGATGTTTTTACAACCAATAAACTAGGATTTTGTGCAATAGGTGTTATCGTGCATGTTGTACAAGTTGGAATTACAGGACAGGTCGTGCAAGGTGTTGGATCAGTAGATGTTGCAGTTACAGTTGATCCATTTGGTAAGCTACCTTTTACTATTGCTAAATTATACACGAAGCCAGCATCAATATCATTTTGAGTTATTGTATGAACTGCTGTATATGTTGTAGAATTTGTTGCACCAACAGCTAAAAGAGCTATAGGTCCACCGTTTACAACAGCGTTATCATCTGTTAAAACTACGTTTGTCAAGTCTACATCACCAGTGTTTTTAATCACAAATGTATATTGTATTGTATCACCGATGTTTGCATTTCCGCTACCATCTTTGTCAACATAAGTACCTTCTTTCAAAACTGAAATTCCAGGATTATAGATTGGTTCATTTACTTTGACTATCACAGTTGCAGTAGAGCAATTAGAAGAATTTATAATTTCGCAAATTTCATATTTGATTTCGTATGTTCCTGGTAATGTCCCAAGTGGAATACTTACTTGTCCATTAGTTGGGTTAAGAACAGGTACAGGTGAATTTGTAGCTGACGTTGCAGGTCTTGTTACAGTTATTACCACAAGTGTAGTAGTAGCTTGTTCTCCATTTAATGTATCTTTTCCAGAACCGTTATCCAGTAATACGTTACCAGCATCTGTTGTGCCGGCTGTTGCTGTAATTGCATCGTCTTTTGCGAGAATTTTAAGAGGCGTAACTGTTAAAGTTCCGTTTACAGCAGTAACATTATAGTTAGGATTGCTACCTAAAGTTACCACGATAGGATAAGCACCTACGTTAGAGAACTGCGTAGCAGAAGTTGCAAG